>DASXZY010000024.1:0-79779 GCA_036501625.1 Verrucomicrobiia bacterium | reverse complement strand
AGCGAATCCCCCGCGGACAAAACCAACGCGGAAAAACCCTCACCCCGCGGGTGAGCCGGAATCGGAGAGATTTGCAGACTCATGCCGCATTAAATAAAGAACTTACAGCAAATCCAAGCCTATCCAACTGCCGGATTAAGGATGGGCGCATCTCAATTTTTGGGAGCGCTTTTTTAGGAGGGGTCGTGTAGAAGGCAGGGATGAGCGCGATATGCGAACATCCTGAGCGATGTGTTGGTCATCACACCGAAGTAAAATCGGAGTCGTGGGCAGAGCAGGCGCAAAGCCTGGTCGCCCGTTTGGAGCAGAGCGTGCGAGATTTTGTCGCCGCCGAAGATGGCAACTTAGGCGGCATTGAGTTGGCATTGGAAGGACAGAGCCGGGAGCTTTTTCGCGCGGCCACGGAGAAAGCAGCCCAGAAGAAGGCGGACGCAGCGCCGCCGCTCTGCCCTCTGTGTCGCCGGAAGCTCACGCGCTTGAGCGCCGGACATGCGCGCACGGTGCAGGCGCGCTTTGGGCCGGTCACCATCCAGCGGGTCCGAGGCTACTGCAAGCGGTGCAAAAAATGGCGTTTCCCCGCCGATGCCCTCCTGGGATTGGAAGAGACCGGACGCAGTTGGCCACGCTTGCAAGAGATGGCCGCGCTTTTGGCCGCCAAGATGCCAGTGGCCGAGGCCAGTCAGGTGCTGGAGCATCTGACCGGAGTAAAATGTCGCGCCCCACGGTGCATCGGGAAGCCAAACGCCAGGGCCAGCGCGCCCAACGCCTGCGCCGCAAGCTCGATGAGCAGGCCCGGTCTGTTACTCCCGGTCTGCCTCCGGAATGGGTGTTGGAACCCTATCAAATGATTATCCAAATCGACGCTTGGAACATCCGCGAGCGGGACGGTTGGGGCCAGACGGAGAAGTTGCGCCGGCGCGGACAAGAGCCGGAGAAGTGGCATTGGGTTTACACCGGCGCCTGCTTCCGGCTTGATCATCGCGGGCAGACCGAGGGCGGACGGCCCGTCATCAGCGAGCGCGGCTTTGTGGCCACGCGCGAAGGCATCGATGGCTTGCGCGAGCAGTTGCACGCCGAAGCGCTGCGACGCGGTTTGGGGCAGGCGGCGGGAGCCTTGGTCATCGCCGATGGCGCCGTGTGGATTTGGCGACTGGCGGACGACCGTTTTCCCGACGCGCGCCAACGCTTGGATTACTATCACGCCGTCCAACATTTGCCGCCGCCGGCCGCGCCCTCTTCGGCCCCGACGAAGCCAAGTTGGAGCAATGGCTCAAACCCTTGCGCCGCCAACTCAAGCACGAGTCCAGCGTCAAAGTCATCGCCCATTTGGAGGAATTGCTCTCTATCTTGCCCGAGGGCGGCTCCCGTGAAGCCCTCACCAAGGAAGTCAATTATTTTAACGGGCACCGTCAACGCATGGACTACTGCCAAGCTCGCCGCCGTGGCGAACCCATCGGCAGCGGCGCCGTTGAATCCACCTGCCACCAGACCCAATGCCGCTTCAAATGCCCCGGCCAATACTGGACTCCACAAGGCGACGAAGCCCTGCTCTGCCTGGAAATGTTCTGGCGCAACGACCGCTGGTCGCTCCTCTTCCCTCACCGTTCCACTAATTGGTCTAAAAACTGAGATGCGCCCTTAAGGATTATAGTTTATTCGTACCCGTTCCCTTGCATTTTGGCCGTCGAGGAGGGCAGGGCGGGTTGGGGATGAGCCTGGAGGTAGGCATCCACGTCTCTGGTCACGATAAGCTGGCCCCACATGATCATATAATGCCCAGGATACGTGCAAAAATACTCATAGTCACCCACTTCCGATGGCGCCGTCATTTTGAGCGCAGTCTTTTGGCGGGGTTCGATCAGCCTCGTCGCCGCCAGAATGTCCGGGCTTTCCGGGATGAAGGCGCGGCCTTCGCTGTCAAGTTGATCCGGCTTCATCTTCGCGGATGCGAGGCCGACGCGTTCCCTCGCGCCCGGCCGCACGATGACCAAATTGTGCGGCATGAAATCGACGTTTTCAAAGCGAATCTCGAAAGGCTTCCCGGCCTGGACCACCAGCCGCGGCGTGTCGTAGCGCATTTGTTCTCGGACCGTGCGTATGACAAAAAACGGAACCCGCAATGTCCGCAATTCCTCCCGAAAACCCGGAGACGGCGGAGCTGGCAGGGAAGCGGCCAGGTCTCCAGCCAATTGCACGGTTTCAATGTAGTCTTGACTGGTTCGCTCGCCCGCCGGAACGGTTTTGGCCCAGGCCGCCAACCCGAGCGCGGCCGCCCCGGCGGCTTTCGGATCGCGCGGCCAGACGGCGGGCGAAAGCACGCGCAGAGCCTGCGCGGCCGCGGGCACTTCGACGCCCCGGCTAATCAGGCCGGACAGCGCGGCAAAAACCTCCACCGGATTCCGGTTCATCGCGGCGATCGCGTGAATGGCCGCGCGGCGAATTTCATCCGGCGCCGAGGCCTCGTTCAGCAGCGGCAGCACGCGGTCGTAAGGCTGCGAGCGCAAGTCCGCGTCGTTGAGGAACGGAATGCCGTTGAGCACGTCGGCCATGGCCGCGGGAGATTGCTCCGCCACCTTCCAAATTTTCCCGAACGAATTGTCCGCGATGGCCGTGGCGGCCCAGGCCGCTTCGCGCACGTCCGGGGCCTCGGCGGTGGCGGCCAGCTTGGCCAGCCGTTCGCGCTCGGGCTTCAATTGGTCGCGCGCCTGCCATGTCAACAAATGCGCGAAACCTGCCTGCGCCGCTTCATCGCTACCCAGCTTCGGGCCAAACAGAGTCACCAATTCCGACACGCGGCTCGCGCCGGTCTTCTTGGCCAGTTCGCTCAAGGCGTTGAGGCGGTCGGAATCGGTGGCGTCCTGCCGCTCGACCAGCGCGGTCAGCGTGGGAACGGTGCCAGGGAGGCCGAGCAATTCCGCTGTATCAACTGTGCTCATCAAGTAATCAAGCCCGGCCGGATTGTCCGCCGCGATTGGCTCATGGGCGGCGATGGCTTTGAGCACCCACGGCCTGAGCTGCCGCATGGTTTCTTTCAGCGTGTAGTTGATATAGTAATCGGTCGAATGTTTCAGCACGGCGAGCGCGACATTGGCCGCGTCGGCGGTGGCAAAAAAGCTGGCGTCGCGAACGGCTTCCAGGCGAACGCGCGGATTGGGGTCATCGGCCAGGCTTTGGAACAATGCCAGGGCGCCCGGCACCCGGTCGCGCCAATAGCAGAGCACGCGCCCGGCGGCCGCGCGCGCCTCCCACTGGGGAGAGCGGAGAACCCGCAGCAACAGATTCGTATTGACGACATTGTGCCATTGGCAAACCCATAATGCCTCGGTCAAATCGTGCTCACGCGTGGAGTCTTTGGGATCGAGGTTTTCCACCCATTTATTGACAGCCGCGATCACCTCGGAGGAATCGCGCCCGCCCAGCTCGATCTTGGCCAGTTCGCGCGTCCGATTTTCCGGCTCCTTCAATAAATCGAGCAGCGCGGGAATGGGCTGGCCGGCGATCTTCGGCTGGGCCAGCAACGGACGCCCTTCATACGTGATGCGGTAAATGCGGCCATGGTCGTGCTCCCGGTTCGGGTCGCGCAAATGATGCTGCATGTGGCCGATGAGCGGCTTGTGCCAATCGGCGAAATAAATCGCGCCGTCCGGGCCGATGTTCACCGCGACCGGGCGGAAATTTGGGTCCGTGGAACTGACCAGGCTTTCCTGAATCTCGCCTTTCTGGCCGGAGCCATCCTGGCTCATCTTGACCATGTAGATGCCCTGGAAACCGATGACGTTGCAGTTAAGAAAATCTCCCTGCAACTCCGGCGGAAACTGCCGGCTGCTGATCTGCCCGGTGCCCGCGCATGGGCGCGACGGCCTGGCCCAAAATTCCTCCATCCGCTCGTGCTTGGCCGGATAATCAATGTGCCCGCTGAAACCCGGCCCAAAATAGCTGTTGTTGCCGGTGGCGTCGGTGATGAGGTCGTTGCCCCAATAATCGAAGACGCGGCCATGCGGATTTGCAAAGCCGTAGGAAACGTAGGTCTCGAACTTTCCCGTGCGCGGCTCAAAACGGTAAATGGCGCCGTCGTTGTTGCGCACCGGGCCGAGCGCGGTTTCAACGTGCGTGCGATGGAACACGCCGTCGCTCAGGTAAATCGCGCCGCCCGGGTCCAGGCAGAGCGAGTTGGCCGTGTGGTGCGAATCGGCGGAGTCGATGCCCATCAGCACTCGCTCAATCGGCCCGCCGCGGCTGTCGATTTCCGGCACGTACCATAAATCAGGCGCCTCCATTAGCAGCACGCCGTTTTTGTAAAATTGGAAGCCGGTCGGCGCGTTCAAGTCATCCATAAAATGCGTGATCTTGTCCGCCTTGCCCGCGCCCTTGGTGTCTTCCAGGATGAGCAGGCTGTCGCCCTCTTTGCTGGTCGGCGTGCGTTCGGGATAATTTTTCCAGGCCGCCACCCAAAGCCGGCCACGCGTGTCCCAAGCCATCTGCACCGGGCTGACCAATTCCGGAAACTGCTCCTCGCTGGCGAAGAGATTCACCTTCATATGCGAATGGACCTTCATCTTGGCAATCGCCGCCTCCGCCTCAAGATAAACATAGGAACCGTCCGCGTTGGCGCCGGGGGAGTCGGTCGGCACCGCTTCGACTGGCGGCAAGTTGTTGTCATCGATCTGGGAATCGCTCCCGCGGGCCAAGGCTTGGACGCGGCGGTCGCGGTTGGCGGTCAGGGTATCGCGCTGGGCCATCTCCTGCTGCATGACTTTGAAGTTGGAAATGTAAGGCTCGGGAGGTTTGCGATTCTCGATCATGTTCTCCTTGGGCGCGTAAGCAAGGGCCGAACGCCCGCCATAGACATTGTTGCCGTCGATGGTGCGATAGCGGGCTTCCCACTGGGCGTTTTTCTCGTTGACGGCCGCCCGGAGCTTCTCCTCGTCCAGGCCTTTGACTTCGCCTTGCGCCGCCAGCTCGCGGCCTCCGGCAAAGGAGGGCGCGATCGCCTGCGCCAGCAGCTTGTCGCCCGCATCGGTCAAATACAATCCGTTGATCGTCAGCGAATGCCCCTCCGCGGCGGCGGCGGCGAACATGCGCTGCGACGGTGCGAACAAATCGACAAACGGCACGCCGTTGTTCCGGGCCGCCTCGGCCATGGCTTCAGTGTAAAGGCGGATGTTCGCGTTATTGGCGGACGGGTCCGGGAAGTTGGGATCCTGCGTCCGTTCGTTGGCGATCGGCGAAAAAAGCACGACTCGCGCGGGCGCTTTGCCGGAGTAATTTTTGGCCAGCGTCGTTTTCAAAAACGTGTCCAGATCGGACTTGAATTTTGCGAGGCCTGCCTGTCCCTTGAACGATTCGTTGAATCCGAAGAACGCGAAGACCACGTCCGCCTTCACCTTGGTCAGCCAATCGTCGGCGGAGCCAAAATCCGCGGGCCGATGGCGCAGGGCCACTTCATCAGCGGGCACGGCCAGGTTGCGAAACACCAGGTCGCAATCGGGATATTTAGTGTAGAGGCAAGTTTCCAGCCAGCCGGAATGCTGGAAGCGGTCGGCCAGCGTGCCGCCGATGATGGCGACGTGGTCGCCGGGTTTGAGTTCTGGGGCCGGGGTCTGCTGGGCGCGCGCCATCGACGCGCCGAGCACGGCGAGGATAATCCATTTCAAGTTCATATTCGTGATCGCAAGAGCCTCTTCGCTGGACGGCCAAGTGTAAATGATTATTCACCTCAGTCCATTGATTTAACCGATGCGGCCGCCATTATTTTCAATGCCGCGCTTGGCGGGTTTGATGATAGGCCCCGCTGCAATGAAATCTTGCCGCCATTTTCGGCTCGCATCGAATGCGAACACGGGAGCATCTTTGCTTCTCGCATGAACTGCCCGCACTGCCAGCAAAGTGTGCCCGATGATGCATGGCGTTGGGGGAAAGTATTCATCGCGTTGCGAGGAGTGTGGCGCCTCGTTCTTATTTACATCTCGGCGCTCGGAGGCGCGTTCCTCGGCGCGAAGATCGTCTATCTCGCCGCCGAAGGCTGGCTTCATTGGCACGACGCCCATCGCTGGCTCGTTCTGGCCACTGGCAAATCCATCACCGGCGCGCTGCTCGGCGGCTATGCCGGCGTGGAAGCCGCCAAGCGCGTGACCCATTACCGCGAACCGACCGGAGATTGGTTCGCCGTCATCGCGCCGCTCGGCATCATGTTCGGCCGCGTGGGATGCATCATGCAGGGCTGCTGTCTCGGCAACGTGTGCGAACCCTCCTGGTTCACCATGAACGATGCCGCCGGTGTCGCCCGCTGGCCCGCCGCCCTTGTAGAATTGCTCTTCAACGCCCTCATGCTGGGCGCGATTCTGCTGCTGCGCTGGCGCAAATGGCAGCCCGGCCAGCATTTTCATCTTTACCTGATGGCTTATGGAATCTTCCGATTCGCGCACGAATTTCTTCGTGACACCCCGCGAATTCTCGGCCCGCTCTCCGGCTATCAAATCGCCGCCCTGGCCGTGGCCGCCCTGGGCGCAATTGGCTTTTTCCTGCGCCGCCGCCAACCCCGCGATGGCGCGGAGAATCCCGCCGGCGCCACGTGTCAGGGGCAATTCTCTTGACCGCCTTCGCCCAACATTTGGAGGGCCGCGCGAAGGTAGCCCAGGGCGTAAGCCATGCCAGCGTGCCACGGTGCCGCGCACGCCATTTGTGGCGTGTGATCGGGTATGATGACTCCCGCGAAACTGTTCTTCTTCAGGATGCGCAGGACGCGCGGCACGTCCACGTCGCCATCGTCGATAAATGTTTCCCGGTAATGCGGCGCCTTGCCGTGAACGTTCCGCAAATGGACGTAGGCGAGCTTGCCCTGGTTGCTGTAGGTTTCCACCGCGTCATAAACATCGCCCTCGGTCATCTCCGCCAGGCTGCCGACGCAAAATTCCAGCGCGTTGCGCGGGCTGGGCTTGAGGTCGAGCAGCTTCTGATACAGGCGCGGCTGATAAACCAGGCGCGGCTGCCCGCGAACGGTTGGCGCGGGCGGGTCATCGGGATGCGCCGCCAGCGTGACGCCCGCCTCCTCCGCCACCGGAATGAGCGCGTCCAGAAAATCCCGCAGCCGGGTCCAAAGTTCCTCCGGCGAGGCCGGCCGGACTGCGCCGGCCGCGGCCTTGGCGTCATAAACCATGTTCCACGCCATGCCGGCCGGCATCGGCCTGTCGAACGGGCCATCCATGCCCACGCTCTCCGCCCCGCCGCGCGCGAAGTTTCCCTTGACACGGCCCGCCACGCCGGCGATGGAAAAATTGTAGCCAAAAACCGGAATGCCCGCGCGGCCCGCGTTGCGAATGATCGTCTTGAGATTTTCCAACTGGCGCGCCTTCAACGGCCCGTCAAGCAGAACGTCGTGCCAGTGGGCCGGGTCGAAGTTTTCGATGGCTTCCAGCTTGAGGCCGGCGCGTTCGATGGACTCCTTGAGGCCGGCCAGTTCCTCGTATGTCCAAATTTGGCCGGGGTTGCCAGCCAGGCCCCAGCCCTGGTCATCGCCAACGGGTTGGTCACCGCGGCGGTTGGCGCGTGGAGACCGGAAGTAGTCCACCAAATGAACCACCAAATGCGTGCAGCCGCACTGGCGCGCGAAGCGGAAGTGCTCCTCGTCCAATTGATGCCGATAGAGGCCAAGTCCAAGTTTCATAAAATCATGTCCCGGATTTTGGAAGGCCGGGCTTGCGCTGGAAAATCGTCACAAAGCGGTGGCCAATCGGAACCGACCGCAGGCAGTCCGCCCCCCAAAAGTATTGATTGGGCTGAAAAGTCACCACACCGCACGGCACATAGTCGCGGTCGGTGTAACGCTCCAGCCAGTCGAGTATTTCGTCAAAATACTTTTTGGGAAATGGCAGCCACGAAGTGGTCATGCTGACAAAGACAATGTAATCCGGCTGGCCATGCTCCACCTCGCCTATCATTTCCTTCTCCATCCGCTCGCGAAACGGCTGATCCTGCACGAGGTCGTACATGTAAATGTATCCCGTGACCGAGCGCCTGCGCGCGAGAAACGGCACCTCCGGCTCCGAGCCAAGCACCGCCAGCGTGGCCCCCGGCGCGGAGTGGCTTTTGATGTAATCCGCGACCTCCGGATAAACCTGGAAATTATTGACGTGATACAGGCGGTCCGCCACGTTTTCCGGTGTCCACAGGAAGAACGCGCCGAAGTAGAACCAGATCATCCACCCGCACGCCAATCCAAACGCAATCCACGGCGCGCAACGCGCCGGCCCCGGTGCCCGGCTCGCCACCCATTCCGCTGCCGGGATAAACAGCCGGGCCGCCAGCAGCGCGATGATTGGCAGCATGAGCACGAAATAATGGGCCGTGAAATTGAGCGTGGGGCAAACCGCCGCGATGGAAAAAAACAGCAACGACAAGAAGAAGAACTTCTCGTCCGCGCGGCCCTTCACCGCCAGCGCGGGAATCAATCCCGCCAGCGCCAGCCACCAAAAGACCGACTCCCCGGAGAGCTGCTTGAAAAAATCGGCCAGCCTCAACTTGCCGTACTTCCAGGCCAGTGCTGTCGCGTGCGTTCGTGCGTAGGTCACCGTCCACCACCAGAATTTATCCCACACGCCCGCCAGCCACATGACCAGGCACGTCAAGACAATGGGCGCCGCGACCCCGGCCGCGTAGAGCGCCAGCCGCCGGCCATCCGCGCGCCAATCATGCGTCGTCCGGCGCCAGGCCGCCCACGCAATGACGGAAGCCCCAAAAAAAGCAAAAGCCCCGCCCGGCTGTTTCATCAGGAAGGCCGCGCCGAAAAGTGTCCCGCTCCAGAAATAGCCGGCCAGCCGCCCGCGTTCTTGCGCGCGCAACAGCAGCAGGATCGCCCCCAACGCCGCCACAACTACGAAGTGCGTGGCGTGGGCGTTGAATCCTTGCACGCCCGGCGCCAGCGACATGAGCGCGTAGGCAGCGGAGGCGGCCACCGCTCCCGCCGTCGGAAGAAAACGCCGGCCCACGAAATACATCAGCACGATGGCCCCGCAGTTGACCAATATAAATCCTTCGCGAATGCCTTCTGTAGTTTGCCCAAACACCGCCATGAGCAACGCGTAGGCCGCGTAGATGCCCGGCATCTTCATGTTGTAAACCAATTGGTAGGGCGGGACTCCCTGGAGGATCAATTGCCCGGCGTAGGCGTATTCCCCTTCGTCCCGCTCAAGCGGGATTGAGCGCAAACGAAGCCGCACCGACGCCACGAAAGCCACAATCAGCAGAAGAGACAGGGCGGTCCAAATCTTCCGCCGCGAATTCATGCGCGGCCGCGGAGAAAGGCCTCCATCCGGTCCAGCCCCTTGGCGATGGTTTCCATGCTCGTGGCATAGCTGATGCGGATATAATCAGGCGCTCCAAAAGCGTTGCCCGGCACGGCTGCCACCTTCTGCTGTGCGAGCAATTGCGCGCAAAAATCCATCGCGTTCAGGCCCGTCCCGGAAATGTTCGGGAAAAGGTAGAAGGCCCCTTTCGCGTTGACACATGTAACGCCCGGCATGGCGTTCAAGCGCTTCCAGGCATACGCGCGCCGGCGGGCGAACTCCGCCAGCCAAAGCGGCAAATGGTCCTGCGGCCCGTTCAACGCCGCGACTGCTCCCTTTTGCGCGAACGAAGTCGGATTGCTCGTGCTGTGGCTTTGGATGGCGTCGATGGCCTTGGCGATCGGCTCCGGCGCGGCTGTCAAACCAATCCGCCAGCCTGTCATGGAATATGCCTTGGCCAGCCCGTGAACAATGATCGTATGCTCGTAGTGCGCCTGGGAAAAACTCGCCACGCTGGCGTGCTCGGCTCCATCATAGACGAGCTTTTCGTAAATCTCGTCGCTCATGATCAGCACGCCTTTTTCCACGCAAACATCGCCCAGCGCCTTGATCTCCTCGCGGGTGTAAATGGAGCCGGTCGGGTTGCTCGGCGAATTGAGAATGAACAGGCGCGTGCGCGGCGTGATGGCCTCGCGCAATTGCTGGGCCGTGATCTTGAACTCCGTCTTGTCGCTCGTCTCGATGACGACCGGTTTGGCTTCGGCCAGGCGGACCATCTCCGGGTAACTCACCCAATAAGGCGCCGGGATAATCACTTCGTCGCCCGCGTTGCACGTCGCCAGAATGACGTTGCAGCAGGAGTGCTTGCCGCCGCAGGAAATGATGATCTGCGAGGGCTTGTAGTCCAGGTTGTTGTCGCGCTTGAATTTGTTCGCCGCCGCCTGGCGCAATTCCTGGATGCCGCTGGCCGGGGTATATTTGGTAAAGCCGTCGCAAAGCGCTTTGATGGCCGCCATCGCGATGTGCGGCGGTGTGGCAAAATCCGGCTCGCCCGCGCCAAAGCCGACGACATCGATTCCCTCCGCCTGCATTTGCTTGGCCTTGGCGTCAATGGCCAGGGTCAGCGAAGGCGCGAGCGAAGCCGCGCGATGTGAAATGGAATATTTCATAATCAAACCGCGTAGAAATACCGGCGCAACCCGCGATACTTCAAGATTTTTCGCGTTGGAATTTTTTTGTTGAAGCCCCGGCGGGCGCCGCTCGGAAAAATGCAAAAAGCCGCTTGACGCCACAACCCTTTGTTGTTATCTAAGTCGCAGGCTACCTTATGTAGCGGTTGACGAGAATTCTATGCGATGTCCAAAGTGCGGCAATCAGGATGATAAGGTCATCGATTCGCGTGCCTCCCGCGAAGGATCGACCATCCGCCGCCGTCGTGAGTGTTTGCAATGCAGCCATCGCTTTACTACTTACGAAGAGATTGAGCATGAAGGGCTTATGGTCGTCAAGAGAGACGGTCGCCGGGAAGAATTCTCCAAGGAAAAACTCCTGTCGGGCCTCAAGAAGGCCTGCCAGAAACGTCCGATCAGCCCTAAAGTCATTGAGGAACTGGTCGAGACAATCATGGACGAAATAAGTGACAAATATGAACGCGAAGTGCCCGGAATGGCCATCGGAGAACGGGTTATGGAAGGGTTGCGCCAAATTGACAAAGTGGCCTACGTGCGCTTTGCCAGTGTTTACAGGCGCTTTGAAGAAGCCACCGAGTTCGTGCGCGAAGTCAAAAGATTGGAGGCCAATCATGATTCAACTCAAGACTGATTGTTTGATATTACAAGCCGGCAATAATGAGCAAATCCCTTGCTCATCGGAATGGATTACCTTTGAACTGCTGGGCGAGGGCGCCGAAATGGTGGACCCGGAGATGGTGCGCCACGCTTCGGCGGCGGTGCTGCATTACTTCAAGCACGAGTTGCGCCGCACTACGGTTTCCGTCGGCGAATTCGCGCAGGCTTTGGAGAAGGTTCTCCGCAGCTTTGGCTTGAGCGTCCAGGCCACCGCGCAATCCGAATCGGCGGCGCAGCCGGAAGCGCCGAAGGTGCTGGAGTTCAATTTGACGGAACTGGCCCGCAACGCCGCCAGCGAAGGATTTGAACTCTTGTTCTTTCCGCAATTGCGCCAGGAACTTAAACGGAACCTGGACCGTTCCCCAGCCGTCCTGCGTTTTCACAACCTGCGCGATTGCGTAAAGCAGCTTCAAGGCGCCCGCCGTTGGAGCGGCCGATGCCAAAAGCTGCACGACCATATCGTCGAGTTCCTTCGCTCCTGCTGGGAAACCGATCCGGCCCGTCGCGGCTGCGCGCTCCTGGTGGTATGAGCAGCACGGTCTTCCAGAAAATCATCGACCGCCAGATTCAGGCCACGATTGTTTTTGAGGATGACCAAGTGCTGGCGATTCGGGACATCGACGCCAAGGCGCCCGTCCATGTCTTGATCCTGCCCAAGAAACCCATCGCCCGCATTGCGGAAGCCCAGGCGCAGGATGAGCCATTGCTCGGCCACCTGCTGCTCAAAGCGGCCGCCGTCGCCGCGCAATTGGGCTTGGACAAATCCGGCTACCGGCTCGTCATCAACAACGGGCCGGAGGGCGGGGAGAGCGTGCCCCATTTGCATTGCCATCTGCTGGGCGGACGCCAGATGTCCTGGCCACCCGGCTGAAACCTATCCTGGCTGGTCCGTGATCACCTACCTGCACGGCAAATTGATCGAGGCGCTTCCCACCCAGGTCACGGTGGAGGTCAACGGCGTTGGTTACGAGGCGCTCATTCCCCTTTCGTCATACGACAAACTGCCCGCGCCCGGCCAAACCGTGAAGTTGCTGACGCATTTGGCCGTGCGGGAAGACGCTCACGTTCTCTACGGTTTCATGACCTCCGCTGAACGGCTGCTTTTCCGGCTCCTTATCAATACCGTCAGCGGCATCGGCCCCAAGATCGCGCTCAACGTCCTCAGCGGCATCAATGTCACGGCCTTTCGCGGGGCGGTGGCCGGCGGGGATATTAAAATGCTTTCCCAGATTTCCGGCGTGGGGAAAAAGACCGCCGAACGAATCATCATTGAGCTTAAAGACAAAATCGGCCCCGGCGGCGTGCTGGAAGCCCAAAGCGCCGAGCGCGCCCTCTCGGCTGGCGAGCAGAAGGTCAACGACGCGGCGTTGGCCCTCATCGCGCTGGGCTTCAAACCGGCTGACGCGCACGAAACGATTCGTGCGACGGTGGCGCTTCTCGGTCCAGACGCGGGTTTGGAAGACCTGGTGCGCGCCAGCCTGAAAAAAGGAGGATAATGGCCCAAACAACGTCCGCCTCCGGCGTGGTCGTGCCACAGCCCATGCCCTGGCACCGGCGGCTGGCGGCCTTCGCGGCGGCCACGCTGCTCCGCATCAGTTTTAAAACCTGGCGGCTGCGCTGGCATGACGAAACCGGCTCATCCGAAATCAAAGGCCCGGTCATTTTCTGCGTCTGGCACAACCGCCTGCCGGCCGCCCTCGCCAGTTACAATGATTTCGCCCAAGCCCGCTGGCCGGGGCAGGGGCTGGCCGCAATGATCAGCGCCAGCAAGGATGGCAGCCTGGTGGCCAGCGTCGTGGAACGCTTTGGCGTCCAGCCCGTGCGCGGTTCCACCAGCCGGCGCGGCCCGCAAGCCTTATTGGAAGCGACTACATGGATGGAGCGCGGCTACAATCTCGTCATCCCGCCCGACGGCCCGCGCGGCCCTGTTTACCAAATCCAGAAGGGCATCATCCACCTGGCCCAATTGACGGGACGCCCGATCATTCCGATCTCCAATTTCAGCCGATGGAAAGTCCGCCTCAAAAGCTGGGATCGATTCCAAATTCTCCTGCCGTTCGCCCTGTGCCATTGCTACCACGGCGCGGCAATCTGGGTGCCGCGCGAGGCCACCGAAGCCGAGAGCGAACAACTCCGCGCCCAGCTTGAAGCCGC
The DNA here is from genome assembly GCA_036501625.1 of Verrucomicrobiia bacterium. GTDB lineage: Bacteria > Verrucomicrobiota > Verrucomicrobiia > Limisphaerales > Palsa-1400 > Palsa-1400. Next base: position 66,497 of record DASXZY010000024.1, on the reverse strand, counting down.
CATGCGCGCGATTACAAAGGACTGATTCGGCGGTAGTGCTGGTAGCGTTGCATGATCGTTTCCACGTATTCTTTCGTTCCGGGAAAACCGATCCGCTCCACGAATTCCGCGCTATTGGTCGGGCGTCCGCCAGCCAGCCATTTAAGGACGTTGCCCCGGCCCGCGTTGTACTCCGCCAAGCCAAACGGCAGCGGGTCGTCGGCGAAGTTGTAGTGCCGCAAAACTCTTTTGAAGTACCACGTTCCCGCCAGCACGTTCGTGAGCGGGTTGAGGCACGCCGCGTGATCGAAGCCCTTGATGTGTTCCGCTGATGCCCATTCCAGAGCGGCTGGCTCGCGGATTTGCATCAGCCCCAATTCGCCCGCGCGCCCTCGGACATTCGGGTTGAAGTTGCTTTCGCGCCAGATGATGGCCCGGATTAACTCCGGCCTAAGCTGGTTGCGCTTGGCCGCCTCGGCGATGGCGGCGTCGAATCGATGTTCGCGCCAGTAGTGGCGGCTGTAAAAAGCGAGAATTCCAATCAGCGCTAGGATGGCGGCCGTTTTGAATCGGGCTTTCACGATTAGGACGCTACATCAAACGGCCAGGCACGTTAACCTTTTTTTGCTTTCGCGCCGCCCGGTTTTTGTTTGGCTGGCGCTGCCGAAACCGGCTTCGGCGCAGGTGCCGACGTCGGCTTGGGCGCGGGAACGGGTGCTGGAGCGATGGGGGCCGGCGCGGACGCTTCGGGCTTGCGGGTGGCAATCAGGAATCCCGCCAGGATAGCCCCAATGATGATCGCGCTGACGCTAACGTAAAGGCTCCCCAGCGGCGGCCGGAACGCAAAATCCACGACGTGATGACCGGGCGTCAAATAGACGCCGCGCATGATATAGTTGCACCGCAACATTGGCTGTCGTGCTCCGTCCACGCGCACCTGCCAGTCCGCTCCGAACCGGTCGTTGAGCAGCAGAATGGACGCCGTCTTCGCGTCGGCCTGCAGGCGGACGTTCTTGGAATGGTAATCGGTGATGGATACCGTCCCCGGATCGGCGGTGGAATCGGATTGCGCCTGCGCCACAGGCGTTTTGGGAGCGATCAGAACGGTCTTCCACGGGTCGAATGACTGGTCGGACAAGACTTTCAACGTGTCATCGTCATTGGTCGTGAGCCAGTTCGAAAATAGTTTGGCCCGAGGCAGGGCGCGCGTGTACTCCACGATGCCGTATTCCCCTTTCGTACCGGATTGAACAACGGTCAGGTCTCCGGCATCGCCAACGCTGGTTAGGTCGGGCTTGCGAACCATGTTGAAGAGGCCATCCAGTTTAAAAGTGCCCGAGCCGGTGCGGTCGTTCAATAATTCGACCGCATTGGCGGTGCCCAGGATGTAACGCGTATTGGTCAATTCCCACAATCGCACCGCCGGCCGGAGGTCCGTGCTGTAAATGTCCGAGCCATTTAACTCGAAGGCCTTGAGATAAAGCCGGTCCAAATCCGGCATGTGGGCCATCTGGGGGAAGTCGAGAGTTTGGATGTTGTGATAGGGGAAATCATTTTGCAGCCAGAAGAAATAAAGCTGGCCGAAGTACGGAGTGATGCCGCTGCCCGGTCCTCTGGGTTCGAGCTTTCCGATGACCCTGTGCTCCCAAGGTTTCTCAAGCAGAAAATCTGTGACCGGGTTTAAGGCGTATTTTTCGTTGTAATCGTAATAGTGAATCCACGGATAATCCGCGCGGGCCATATCGCAAACCATCAGAAGACCCAGCGCGCCCCAAGCCATCTTGGAGCGAGTGCCCGTCCAAGCCCCGCTCAAGACGGCTGCGATCACCACAATGCCCGCAATCAAAAAGACCAAAAACTCAACGCACATCAAAAGGCCGTAATGGCTGATGTTCATCGCTGCCAGCGGCGTGAACGATTGGTCCCGCAGGTATTGCAGCCATTGCGGACGGCAGACAAACATGAGAACGGTTCCCGCCACCGCCGCCCCAGCCAGGATCATTGTGAAGATGGCCCACCCGCGATCCATGCCAGTCATTTTCGACCACTTCCTCGTAATTTGCACGAAGACCATGTCATTGGCATTTCCCGCCGCGGTGCGCGCCGCCCGCCGATAAAGAGCTTCCATCCCGTATCCCGCCAGGATAAGCCACGCGATATGGAACGGATGCATGAACTTGATCGGATTGCGGATGGTCGACATGTAGGGCATCTTGTAAAGCAATTGATAAATAAAGCCGTAGCGGCCCCACGCGGCCAAAAGCGAGAATAGCGCGGCCAATCCCCAAAAACAAATCGCCCGCCGATCAGATTTGGTGTAAAGGCCGTCTTTGCGAAATATATTTGCCAGGCCGAAGAACGCCAAGAGAGAGACAATCACGCCGGCAGTTTCGCCGGAGCCGCTGTAACGCCAGTAAATGCCGGTCTTCTTGGTGATCGCGATCATTGGGTCCGTGCGGGACTCGCGGTTGGGCGTGTCCAAGCTGGCAAGAAAGTTGGTGGGCAGATGGAATTCCGTCAGGGCATTGGAGCGTTCCATGGCATCGTCGCTGCCGATGCGTGCAATCCGAGGGTCCTGGCCGATGCGCCCCCAATAGGCCGATGAGCGATCGGTTTCGCTGATATTTCCGCTGAGGCGATAGCCAAAAAGGCCGGGGACCATGATCTGAAGGGTTTCCGCTTTGGGCAGGCTCCATTGCGTGGCCGATCTCCAGCGGGACAGCTTGGTTTCGGCATCCTGTCCCATCAACGCGACGCCTTCAACTTCCGTTGTTACCAGCGTATGCATGGTGTGGTAGGCGATGATGCCCGCGAATATCACCACCAGCGTCTCTGCCACGAGGGCGTTGGCGACTTGCTGGCCGGTAGAATCGTCATTGTTGAAAAAGCGAAAGAGGATGAAAGCGCCGATGTAAATGCTCAAGATGGCGCCGACATCGTATCCTTCCATCACGCCCATTCCGACGGCCAAGCCTGCCAGCACAGCCCGCTCCCAAACTTTGGGGATGGATTTGGCGTAAAGCGCTCCCATCGCCAGGAACGCGCAACCGGCGGCAAGATTCCAGTTGCCCAAGCCCCAGCAGGCAATGGATAGAAAATGGCTGTTCAGCCCCGCCGCCACGCCGCCCAGCACACAAACAACCGGGCTGAATTTCAACTGGCGAAAGAACACCCAAGCCGAAAATCCCAGGAACAACAGCGTGAAAGGCGCATAAATCTTCAAATAAGCCACGGCCGGGAAAACCGTTGCCAACAACATTGTAATGCTGGGGGAAGCGGCTGGACCGGCCCCGCCCAGCCATGAAAGATCGCTCCATGTGCCGGTAAAGCGGCCCGGCAAAGAGTTGCTTTCGGCTTTGCGGGCGCCCAGAGGAACATCATTGGCAAATAGGACCTGATGCGGGTCCAGGCTTTTGGCAAACAGCACCAGCAGCAGCGCGCTCAGCAGTCCAAGGAGGATCCAGCGATTGGCGATTTTCTTTTTCGGCCCAGAGGCCGCGGAAGCCGCGCTCATAGCATGGTTTTGTGTCCCCGGCGATCCAGCCTATTTGGCGCTGGCTGCGGGGGCGGTTTCACCCTGCCTGCCAACCGACCCAGGCGCGAACCCCGCAGGATTCGACGGCGCCTTCAATTCCACCGGGTGCTTCGCTTTCTGGCGCGCCAAGCTGTCGTAGGCGCGCGTCATCAAATCCTTGGTCTTGGCGCGAATTTGAGCCAGCGTTTCGGGCTTCAATTCCGAAACCCCCGAGCCATCCACCCCGCGCCGGAAGAGCCGGCTGCCGCCGTTGAGCGCGCGGGCTTCCATGGCTTGAAGCTTGCCGAATCGCATGTTGGACTCCGCGCGGTGAACTGACTCCGCCGTGTGCGGCACACCCAGCCAGCGCAGGACGGCTTCCAAAATTGGGGCTGGCTCCCGCAAAAGCTCATCATAGCAGACTAAGTAAATGGGAACCCCCTGGTCCAGTTCATCGAGATAGCCGGCCACGTGTTCTTCCCAAGCCCATAGGAATTCCAGGCAGAAAGCGTCAATATTGTTCCCACTCTTGCTGTGAATGTATTTCTCCCGCAATGAAATATGGAATAAGGAAACCAGCACATCTTCGGGCGGCCGGAACAGATAAAGGAATCGGCACTTGCGAATGCCGGGGTCGCCGCCGATGCGTTTCTGCAGCAAGGGGATCGTATCGTGCGTCTTGACCAGATAGCCGTAACCTTCCGTCGCGGCGCGAGGCGTGACGAGGTCGGTATAATAGTCTGGCACGATCCGGGCGGGCTGCGGCAGATCGGTGGTGGTTTGGACGCCCTCATTTTGCAGGCGGATGTCGGAGAGCAGGTAGCGCATCCAGGTATTGCCGGAACGGGCGTAGGAGCAAACGAAAGTGATGGGCGTATGTTCGCGGACGATGGTGGCCAGTTCGCTGTTGTTAAAGCCCTGAATGAACATCCGCCGCGCTGGGGCCAGTCCCTCCAACAGCAGGCGTGGAAGCTGCGCCAAAGTGCTGCCGCGCATGAGCAACCCCAAAGCCGGCCCCGTGCCTTGGGCCAGGATTTGGGCCGACTGCCCAACAGTCATAGGATGCGCACTTGGCAGCGCTCGTTTTCTCATGATATTTGATAAATTCTTTGGTTTCGCCCCGGGATAAGTTTCACGTAAAAACAGCCCGGCGCCGGATCGTCACCCGATAATCTTTTGCTATGGAGTAAACCCCTCTCACGTTTGTAGGGTAATTCCTGACATAACAGACCGTGAATGTCAAGCCTCGCGGAGCAAGTATTTTAGCGTCTCATACGGCATGTTGAGTTTGGAGGGGTTTCGGCCTAAAATGAACGCACATGAATTGCCAAGGATTGGTTGCATGGGGCCTTTGCGCCGCGCTCTCGTTTTGCTCTGCCACTGCGTCTCGGGCTGGTTTTTTGCCTGTCTTGCTCAGTTCCGCCAGCTTCAACCAGGATGTAGTAGTCGAACACACGGCGCCAAGTCCAGCCCTTCCGGGCGGCTGCACGACGGCCTCGATGGATAGCGGCCTCGGCAATAACGGCACCAGTTGGTACGAGGAGGGTTATGATACGGCTGCGGCCACGACGGGTTTGCCAACGGCTGGATCGACCTTCACCAGCCAAAGCTCCCCGACGCGCCGTTATACGATGGCGCCGAGCTATAAGGCCAACGATGCCATCCTGCTTGATTCCACGTTGACCAACGCCACGCTTGCTTTGACAACTGCCACCGCCTGCAGCCAGTTATCCTTCCTGGAAGCCGGGGGCCACAACGGCTGCGTGTTTACTTACGTTGTTCACCATCAGAGCGGCGCGTCCGACACGGGCAGTTCGAGCATACTTGATTGGTACAATAACGGCACCAATTCGGCTTGGACGGCCAACGGGCGGGTCGATGTTCAAGCCTTCACGTTCAGCAGCGTCAATGGGAATGATCCGCGGCTTTACTCGGTGGAAATCACACTGGCCAATACAGTCAGCCCCGTCACCAGCATTGATTTCGCCTACGCCAGCGGTATCGGGCATGGGGTCATCATGGCTGTCAGCGGCAGCAGCGCGGGGATGTTTAATCCGCTGGCAGTCATCGGATTTAATGAAGACGTCGTGGTGGAAGCGGGCGCGGGCCATCCCGGATCATTGAGCGGATTCACGACGGCGTCCATGGACACCGGCATCACTAACACACTGAACACATGGTACGAGGTTGGTTACGATAGCGCCGCGCCCTCGACCGGCCTTCCCCTGGCGGGTTCGACTTTCACCAACGTTTCCGCGCCGGATCACACTTATACCCTGCCGGGAAGTTACGCGGCCAATGATGCTCTTCTACTCACATCCAGCGCGCTCGCTGGCACACTCACCCCATCCGGCCCCGCGGCCGCCAAAGGGCTTTCCTTTTTATGCGCCGCGGGCAATGGCGCGGCGACGATCAACTATGCCGTTCAGCATGCCGCCGGGTCGTCCGACATCGGCACGATCACCGTGCCGGATTGGTTTTCCTACTCGCCCGTCGCATGGTTCGCCAATGGCCGCGTGAACCTTGGCGGCCGAACGGTGAATTCCATCAACTCTGCCAATCCGTGCCTCTACTCGATGGACGTTCCGTTGCAAAATACGACTTCGCCCGTCACCGGAGTGCAACTAAAGTGGGTCGCCGGCGGCAACGCGGCCTTCTTCGCCTTGAGCCAAGGCTCCCCCACGCTCGCGCTAACCGGGGACGACTTCAACACCAACAGCGCCATGGCCGCGAGCGTTCTTCAGCAATGGTACAATACCGGCGGCCTTTACAACACGACCGGCTGGTGGAACGCCGCCAATTGCATGGAAGCTTTGGAAACCGTCGCCGCCGCTGACAACCAACTCCAATACCTGGGCGTGTTGAGCAACACGTTCAACCTCAACAATGGCGGCAATTTCCTGGATGGCTATTATGACGACGATGGCTGGTGGGCCAATGCATGGATTCGCGCCTTCGATCTCACTGGCAACACCAACTTCTTGAACATGGCCAAGACCATTTTCGCCACCATGACCAACGCCTGGGTTGCCTCCTCCTGCGACGGCGGTGCGGTTCAAACCGTCAACGGAACCTACAAGAACGGCATTGTCAACGAACTCTTCATCTTGACTGCCATCCGCCTGCACCAGCGCACGCCTGGCGACGGCGGCGCGGCCAGTTATTTTTATTGGGCCACCAATGCCTGGAATTGGTTCAACCAAAGCGGAATGATCAACCCGCAAAGCCTTGTCAATGACGGCTTGGATTCCAATTGCGCCAATAACAGTGGCTCCACCTTCACCTACGAACAGGGCGTGCTCATCGGCGCGCTGACGGACCTCTATAAATCGACCGGAACCGTTTCCTATTTAAACGAGGCCGCGGCCATTGCTCACGCCGTCACCGCTCATTTGAGCGCGGGCGACGTCATGAACGAGGCCGCGCCGTGCGACCCGACCTGCGGCGGGGGCGACGTGCCGGAGTTCAAGGGCATTTGCAGCCGCTACATTGCCTATTTTTACGACGTTTCGCGCGATCAGGAGTCTTACGAGCTTCTCTACTTTTCCGCGCACGGTTTATGGCTCAACGACCGCAATGCATTCAGCCAGCTTGGAATGTCGTGGGCCGGGCCGGTCGATGCCGCTGACGCGGGCCGGCAAAGTTCGGCCTTGATGGCCGAGGCCGCCCTGGCCGAACCGATCACGACCAATCTGCTCTTTATCAAAGGAGCCGGGAATCCGGCTTTCAGCCATTCCATTGGCCGCGGCACGGGCGCGCTGGCCTGGACTTGCGGGCCAACCAATGCCTCCGTTTCTGGTTACATGCTGGCTGGTCCGCACGCGGCCTATCTGCCAACGGGCCTGCACGCCGCGCATTTTCAAATCACGGCCGATTCGCTCAGCAGTTCAGCCGCAAGCCTGGCCATGCTCAGCGTGCTGGAGGACAACGGCCAAACCGTTTTGGCCAGCGCCCCGGCGCCTTGGAACGCTTTCACCCAGACCAACAGCCCGCATGACTTCGTTCTGCTCTTCACCAACACTATTCAGGGCGACCCCCTGGAGTTTCGCATCTTTTACAACAACGCTTCGGGCGGACCGGACCTGACCGCGACGGATGTTGCCATCGACGGCCTGGTCAATTGGTCGGCGGCCAATCTCACGCATGACATCGGCCAATTGGACGGGCTGAATTCGTGGCAGGCAGATCCGCGCAGCGCCGCCGCCTCCGGCTATCTGTCGCGCGGTCCCGGCGCCGCCAATATTCCTGCCGGGGATTATTCCGCGATCTTTGAACTGAAGGTGGATAACTTTAATTACGACAACGCCACCGTTGCGACCATTTCCGTGGCCGATTTGGATTCGGGCGCGATCGTCGCGTCGCGAAATCTGGCGCGCGGCCAATTTCCCAACGTGCTTTTCCAGCCGTTCGCGCTCAGTTTCAATGCCCAATCCGGCGATCATTACGACTTTCGCGTCTATTGGTATCGCAACGCCAACGCGCCGCGGGTGACGCAGCGCGGCGTGCTGTTGCGGCCCGGGCCGTCCGCATTCTTTACCAGCATCCAATTGGCCAATGGCGCGGCGCAATTCAATTTCACCGGCGTGCCGGGCCGGACCTACTCGCTCGAAGCGGCGTCGGATATTTCATCTTCAGAGTGGAGCGTCATCGGGCATGTGACCGTGCCGGCAAATTTAGGTTTTGCCATGTTTTCGGATTCGCCCTTGAACACCGCGCGCTTTTACCGCCTCAGTTATCCGTAGGATGCGAAACCTTTAATTGACTTTTCCCAGGACGCCCGCCAAATTGCAACGCTATGAAACGATTCGTCCTGTTCGCAATGTGTCCTGCCTTCCTGCTGTGCGGCGCCGCGTTGGTTATGGGCGCGGATAACGTGAAGCTGGAGTGGCAGTCTTCCGGCATGGGAAAAGCGGCCGGCTATTACATGCCAATGAAAATGACTTTGTCGTCGGCCAAGCCCGATGGCATCAAAGCCGTGCCAGCCGGCCTGTCGGCCCCGCTTTACGGCAAGCTCCAGCTTGGCCCGGCGGAATCGCCCACGGCTTTCTTTGTGATCCTGGACGAGCCGGACGGCAAACCGTCGCGCCTGTTCGTGGATGCCAACGCCAATGGCGACTTGGCCGATGATCCGCCGGCCGAGTGGCAGGGCCGCCCCCAAAAGGCCGGCGATGGAACGACGCTGACCACGTACATGGGCGGCGCCAAGCTGCAAGTCCCGTATGACTCCGGCAAGAAGGACCTCCATTTGGTCATGTATCGCTTTGACAAGAATGACGCGGGCCGCGCCGCCCTTAAGGACAATCTCTTTTACTATCGCGACTACGGCCTGGCCGGCAACGCTTCGCTGGGCGGCAAAACCTACCATGCGCTGCTGCTTGATGAAGGCGCCACCGGCGATTTCCGACCGCCGAAAGACACGGACAAACCGGCCGTCAACCTGTTCCTGGGCCTGAACAACAACGGCAAATTCGACCGCGGCGAATCATTTAACGTGGCGAAGCCCTTCAACGTTGGCGGAACTACTTATGAGGTCGCCAGCCTCACCGCGGCGGGTGGAAGTTTTCAATTCGTAAAGTCAACGCAAACGGTGGATGAAACCAAGCCGATGGACGACCTGTCAGCCGGCAAGAAGGCCTTGTCCTTTGAAGCGAAAACGACTGCAGGCACGACCGTTCATTTTCCCCAGGACTATAAGGGCAAAGTCGTGATGCTGGATTTTTGGGCGACTTGGTGCGGGCCGTGCCGGAGGGAAATTCCTGGTATCGTCGCCGCCTATGACAAATATCACTCCAAGGGTTTCGACATTCTGGGCATTAGCCTGGACCAGCCCAACGCCTCCGAAAAACTCGCCCAATTCACCAAGGACAGCCATATGGCTTGGCCCCAGGTTTACGATGGCCAGTATTTGAAGGCGGCCGTGGCAAGGCAGTACTCTATTGAATCCATCCCTCACGCCTACATCGTCGACGGCGACACTGGGATGATTTTGGCTGAGGGCGATTCCATTCGCGGCGAGTCCCTCGCTCCAGCCATCGCGTCGGCGCTCTCCAAGCGTCAATAAAAATCAACGGAGGGCGGCCGGCATGAAGCAATACTGCTTGCTTGGATTATTCGCCGCCGCCTCCATCGCGGGCGCTGATGAGGTCAAGTTAAGCTGGCAGCCCTCGGGCGTCACCAATGCCGCCAGTCTCCGTTACGCGCGCCTGGCACTGTCGCCGGACAAGCCGGACGGGATCAAGGCCGTGCCAGGCGATCTCGCTCATCCCTTTCTGATCGACGGCGATACCGGAATGATTATCGCCGAAGGCCGCGACGCCCGCGGCAACGCTCTCTCCGCCAGCATCGAAAAGGCTTTGGCCGCGCGCCAAAATTAATTATAGCCGCGGCACGCTCAGGCCGCCATCGACGGTTAGAACCTGCCCCGTAGAATAAGGCAAATCTCCGCGTGCCAGCAGGGCGGCCGCTTTGCCGACGTCTTCGGCCGAACCCCATCGGGACTGCGGCAGCAAACCCTCCGCGATCATCTTGTCATACTTGGCTTGCACGCACTCGGTCATGTCCGTGTGAACGACGCCGGGGCGGATTTCGTAAACAGGAATGTCAAACTCGCCCAGGCGCGACGCCCATAATTTCGAGGCCATCGCCAAGCCCGCTTTGGAAATGCAATATTCTCCGCGGTTGACTGAGGCGAACGCGGCCGAGACGGAGGAAATATTGACAATGCAGCCACGCCAATCAGGCCGGGCTTTTTTCTGCTCGATCATCCAGCGTGCGCACTGTTGCATCAAAAAGTACGGTCCTTGCAGGTTGATCTTGAGCACGCGTTCGAAACTTTCTTCCGTAGCGTCGAGAAGATCGGCGCGAACATTGGGCGCGACGCCGGCATTATTGACAAGGACATGGAGGCGGCCAAATTTTTCCCGGATGCCCTCCACCAATTTCGCGCGTGCCGAAGCATCGCTGACATCCGCCCGCGCGTAAAAGACATTCGCGCCCAACTCGCGCAACCCGGCCAGCGCGGGCGCGGCGGCGGATTCCTCGCGCACGCCGCAGATGGCCAGGTCGAATTGCGCCCGCGCCAATTCGCGCGACACGCCCAAGCCGATGCCGCGCGCGCCGCCCGTGACCAGCGCCACTCTTTTTGTTGCGTTTGTCATAAATAAAATACCGGCGCGGGCCGCCCGGCGGCGGCGCGTTGAACCCAAAGCGCCGCTTCGCGCGCGTGGTAATCTCCCCACATGCTCGATTCGCCGCACGGGACTTTTTGTCCGCGCGGGATGCAATCCCAGCCGTTGGGCCGGTGATAAACGCTGTGGAGAATCAGGCCCTGATGGCGCGCATCAGTGCTGAGATACGGTTCGTCAAGAAGAGCATTCAACACCATCAGGCCCGCCTGGGAATAACGTTTGTTCTTCAAATAGGCGCCCAGCCGCAGCAGCCCCTGCGCGGCGATGGCGGCCGCTGAACTGTCCACCGGTTCGTGCGCGTTGAACGGCTCGGCCGGGCGCGCCTGCCAATCGCCGAGCCGATGCAGTTCCGGCGCGCCGGCATCCCAATACGGAATGCCGTCGGCGGCCGCGGCGCGCTCGATGTAGAAGTCGCACACGGCCCTTGCCGCCTTGAGCAGGAGCGGCGTGATGGCGTCGTCGCCGATGACGCGCATGAATTCCAATTGCTCGGCGAAGCCGCACATCGCCCAAGCCAGCCCGCGCGTCCACGTGCTGAATGGCGACCAACCTTGCTGGGAATTGGGGCAGCGGAAACGGCCGTCGTTGGTGTTGAAGATGGCTTCATGCGCGACCCGCCCGCGCTCGTCATAAGCGTCGCGCCCTTCGCCATAATAAATGGAAAATGTCGCGGTGGCCGCGGTGTGGGCCTTAAGCCGTTCGAGCAGGGAAATTTGCTGGTCGTTCTCGCCCATCAAAACGTGCCCCAGTTGATGCGCCACGCCCAGCGCGCGCAACGAGCGGATGGTGTCAACAAACAGGGAATGCGGGCCGTTGAAGGAATAAATGAAACCGCCGCCGCCGGGCAGCGGGGTCCAGCGCCGCGCCTGGGTCGCTCCGCTCAACTTGAGCGCCAGCTCGTAAAAATGGCGTTCCCATTCGTTGTCCGCGATGCGCCCTTCTGCCATCAAACGCCGCAGATGGCCGTAGGTGCTGATGTTGTTGAAGCCGTGATCATGCACGCCCGCGTGGCTGACGTGCGGCGCCATGAACCGCACTGTCCGGCTCCGGCCCAGGTCCAGAAACTCGCGTTCATCCGTGGCGTCGAATTGCAAAATGGCCGCTCCGATTTGAAAGCCTTGCGTCCACTCCGTCCAGCCGCGCGCCGTATAGCGGCCGCGCACGGTAAACACCGGCGATCCTTGGCCTGGCTTCGCGCCGCGTTCAACGGCGCGGATTTTTTGGGCGGACAACTCCCACAATCGGCTGATCTTGCGCGACAAATCACCCGGCCGGATGTTCAGGTCAATTTTCAATGCAGTCGTCTCCAGTCTGCTGCGCCTGGGCCTCGATTTCAAGCCTGCGCAAAAACTTGCTTCCCACTCCGCCTGCCGCCGCGTAAAGTGGCGTCCAGTAAAATCGAATTATCGCATGGCCATATCCTCAAACCCAAGCACGGCTGAAAAGTATCACGCGGATGGATTTGTCATCGCGCGCGAAGTGTTCAGCCGCGCCGAAATGGCTGAGATGGACGCGGAAGCGGCGCGCGTTTTTCAGCGCCAGGATTTGATTGACCAGGACAATCTGCGATGCCGCTGGCAGAATTGCGCCAAGACCGGCGAATGCCGTTTCGATTGCTTCGACCCCATCACCGACCTGAGCCCGCTCTTCGCGCGCGTCGCGCGGGACGCAAGAATTCTTTCCACCATGGCCTCTCTTTACGGTGAGCAGGCCTTTTTATTCAAGGACAAGCTGATCTTCAAACCGCCGGGCGCGACCGGTTACGCGCTTCACCAGGATTACATTTCCTGGAAAGTGTTTCCCGCCAGCTTCGCGACGGTCATCGTGGCCATTGATCCGGCCGGGACCGGCAACGGCGCGACCGAGGTCTTTCCTGGTTATCATCAACACGGCTGCCTCACGCCGCGCGACGGAATGTATCACGAATTGCCGGCCAGCTCGGTGGATGCATCCAAAGGCGTCATGCTGGAAATGCAACCGGGCGACATCGCCATCTTCACCGGTTTCACGCCGCATCGGTCCGGCGCGAATCTCTCGGACCAATGGCGGCGCCTGCTCTATTTGAGCTACAACATGGCCAGCGACGGCGGCGAGCAGCGGGAACGGCATTACGCGGAGTTCCACCGCTGGCTCAAGGACCGCTACGCTGAGTACGGCAAGACCAATACGTTCTTTCGCTGACCCATGTCCGCTCCCATAAAATTTCACGTCTCCCTCAACGTCTCCGACTTGGCGCGCTCGGTTGCTTTCTATCGCACCCTGCTCGGCGTGGAGCCGGCCCGGAGCTTCGACGACTACGCCAAGTTTGAAATGCCGGAACCTCCGCTGGTGCTTTCCCTCCAGCCGAACCGCGCCAGTCCGGGCGGCAACTTAAACCACCTTGGCCTGCGCCTCCCCGATTCCGCCGCGCTGGTGCGGTGCCAGTGCCGGCTCGAATCGGCCGGCATCAAGACTCAGCGCGAAGAGGGAGTAGCGTGCTGCCATTCGTGCCAGACCAAGTTTTGGATGGCGGACCCGGATGGGGCGCTGTGGGAAATCTATATTCTTGACGAAGAGAAGGATGAGCGGCCCAAGCCCGCGTCAGGAGCGGAACGGTTTATCATGCCCGCCGCGCCGCGTTTGTCATGGCGGCATGACCTGCCCGACCCATTCCCGCGGCGCATCGCGCACGAGGACAATTGGCTGCACGAAGTGGCATTGGAGGGAACGGCCAATCTCGCCGCCGCTGCCGCCGGATTGGATGGGATGCTGGCCGAGGTTTACCGGGTGCTGCGCCCGGGCGGCCAAGTAGCCTTGCACGGCTTGGCGGGTGACCGGCCCTTCAATGGCGCGCCGCTGAATCTTCCCGGCCCCGCCGCCAAGGTCGAGCATGTCCCCGTGGAGACGGAGCCGCCGGGAGCCATGAGCCGCGCCGGTTTTGTCCAGGTTCGTTTTGAGAAGTTGTCCGCCGAGTCCTATTTCGACGTGGGCGGCGTGAAGATGCGGGAGATATTATTGACGGGCCGCAAGCCCGGCCACCGGCCTGCCGCAGCCTCGCGCCAGGCCGTGTACCTCGGCCCGCTCGCGCGAGTGGAGGACGATTTCGGCAACGTATTTCCGCGCGGCCATCGCGTGGCGCTGAACATCCACGACTGGCAATCGCTGAGCCAAAGCTCCGCCGCCGGCACGTTCCTGTTCCTTCCGGCAGAGAAGGGAGCGCAGGGCTGATCTTATGCGGTGGATCGGGGTGGAATTGGCGGAGAAGCCCTGGAACCTGGAAGCGGCCGCGCGCCTGCTTTTGGGCATCATGGCCACATTGTGCCTGGGGACAATTGTGGCCGGGATGGCAAACCATTTTATGACAGGCTGGCCCAAGGCGCAGAGTGATTTTTGGCAGATCGTCATCAGCGCTTCCTTTCTGGAATTTCCCGCGCTGGCTTGGATCGGCTGGTTCCTGCGCCGGTGCCACATCGGCTGGAAGGACGCGTTTGGGCTGCATCGAAAACCCTTCACGGCGCTCGGATTTGGGATTTTGTTGGGAATCCTTTTTGTGCCGGTGGCGTGGGAATTGCAGAACGTCTCGGACCAATTGATGAAGCTCGCGCATATGGAATCGCAGGAGCAGCCGATGGTGCAGCAATTGCAGCAGCCGGGCATGACCGCGCTGGAAACGGCTTTCATGGGCATGCTCGCCCTGGCGCTGGCGCCAGCGGTGGAGGAACTTTTCTTTCGCGGGATTCTTTACCCGGCCATCCGGCGGACGGGCCATCCGGCGGCGGCGTTTTGGGTGACTTCGATCCTCTTCGCGCTGGCGCACTGGAACGCCGCCACGTTTGTTCCGTTGCTCGTTTTCTCCGCGCTGTTGATTTATCTTTACGAATGCATGGGAAACCTGCTCGCGCCCATCGCGGCTCACAGCCTGTTCAATGCCACCAATTTTTTTGTGCTCATCTTCCAGAACCAGATTATCCACGCGCTCCACGCGCTGCATTAGGCATGAACGAATTCGAACTCATTGCGCGCCTGGCCCGCTCCCTGCCTTCCAACGCTTCCGTGGTGGCCGGGGCAGGGGACGATTGCGCGGTGCTCGAATGCGGCCAAATCGGCCGCTACCTCCTGTTCAAAACCGACGCCGTTGTGGAAGGCATCCATTTCACCGCGCAGGCCGCGCCCGAGCAAATCGGACACAAGGCGCTCGGACGCTGTTTAAGTGACATTGCGGCGATGGCCGGCCGGCCGCTGGCCGCGCTCGTGACGCTGGCGCTGCCGGACAACTTTTCCGCCGATTTCATCGAGCGCATCTACTCCGGCATGTGCAGCTTGGCGCAACGGCATGACGTGGCCATTGCCGGCGGCGAGACGACCCGCAACCCCGAACGGCTCCTGCTCTCGATCTCGATTGTCGGCGACGTCGCGCGGGAAAAGTGCATCCGGCGCGGCGGCGCGCAGGCGGGCGACGCGATTTTTGTGACGGGCGAATTGGGCGGCTCGCTGGCGGGCCGGCACCTCGAATTCGAGCCGCGCCTGGCCGAGGCTCAATGGCTGGCCGAAAATTTTCCCATTCACGCTATGATTGACGTGAGCGACGGACTGGCGGGGGACTTGCGGCACATTTTGCGCATGAGCAAGGCCGGCGCGGAATTGCTGGCGCGCGCCGTTCCGGTCAGCCGCCAGGCCAAGTTGCAGGCCCGCGCCAGCTCGTCCGCCAAACCGCCGCTGGCGGCCGCGTTGTCCGATGGCGAGGATTTTGAACTGCTCTTCTGCGCCGCCAGCGGCCAGGCCGTCTCTTTGCTTGACGCATGGAAAAGGCAATTTCCCGCGCTCAAGCTCAGTTGCATAGGGCGCATCACGAGCGAGCCTGGTTTGAAACTGCGGGACAAAACGGGCGTTCGGCTTCTGGAGACGCATGGCTACGTTCACTTCGCATAGCCCCGCGGAAACCGCGGCCCTCGGCGAAGCGTGGGGGCGCGAGGCCCGGCCCGGCTCGGTCTTCGGACTCAGCGGCGGCCTCGGCGCGGGCAAGACGTGTTTGGCAGCCGCCCTGGCGCGGGGCTTGGGTGTCTCCGCGCGCGTCCTTTCGCCGACGTTCGCGCTGGTGCATGAATATCGGGACGGGCGCTGTCCCATGTTCCATTTGGACCTGTACCGGCTGTCCGCGGCCGGCGACATCATTGCGGCGGGCCTGGCGCCGTACTTGGAAAACCCGGATGGCGTCGCCGTGGTAGAGTGGATCGAACGCTGGCTGGAAGGCGGCCCGTGGAAGGGCGGGCGCGGCGCGAAGTTCCGGCGGGTTGAGATCAAATCCATCGGCGAGACAGAGCGAGAAATTATATATGACGATTTTGGCGGTTGAATTTTCCTCCGAACAGCACAGCGCCGCTGTGTTGAACGCGGACGGCGAGTTGCTTGGCCGGGCGGCTGAAACGGGCGCGCGCGGCGCCTTCGGCCTGATCGAGGAAGCCTTGCGCCAGGCCAGTCGCGAGCGGGAGGAGATCGGGACCATCGCCGTTGGCCTGGGGCCGGGTTCCTACACCGGCATTCGCGTCGCGATCGCGCTGGCCCAAGGCTGGCAATTGGGGCGCGGCGTCCACGTGCTCGGCCTGAGCAGCGTCGAATGCCTGGCGGCCGCGGCGGAGCGGGAGAAGAATTGCGGGCAGGTCAATATCATTGTTGACGCGCAACGGAACGAATTTTATCTGGGCCGTTATGAAATCGCCCCCGGCGTATGGCGCGAATTGGAGCCGCTGCGCTTGGCGCCCTTCGCGGAGATCGAATCCATGGCGGGCCGGGGCGAGCGCATTCTCGGCCCGGAAGCGCCGAAGTGGTTTCCCTCTGCGCGGAACCTGCATCCCGACGCCGCCATCTTGGGCCGGCTGGCCGCCGGGCGCCGCGACTTTGTGCCCGGCGAAAAGCTGGAGCCAATTTACCTCCGCGAAGTGGCGTTCAAGAAAGCCCCGCCCGCCCGCGTCTTGAATGATTAATTCGACGGCAGGCCGAGGCGGTAGAATTGGACGGGCGCCACAGGGATTTCAAGAAACGTTCCACTGCCGCTAGGTCCCGCGGCATTGGTGCCCACGGGCTGCCATGCGGCGGGCGGCGTAAGGTCACCGGTGGCGAACAGCACATAATTGGAACCGGCTGTTCCGCTGAATTGAATCACGACGATTCCGTTGGACAAGCTGACCCCAAGCGCCGGGAGCGCGGGGGGCGGCGGAAGTTGAACGGTCACCATCGTCACCGCGCTGGTCACGCTGCCAAACGGATTGGAGACAATCACATCGTAATTGCCCGCTTGATTGGTATTGAAATCAGTCAGCAACAAGGCCGGGCCAGCGCCGGTGATTTCGCGGACGCGGCTGTTGCCCGTGTCAGCGATGAACAGGTTTCCGGCCGGGTCCGCGGCCACGCCATACGTTTCACTCAACATCGAGTTGGTGGCCGGCCCGCCGTCTCCGGAAAAGCCCAAGCCCGCATTGCCCGCCACCGTCGAAATAATCCCGGCGGCATTGACCTCGCGGACGTGTTGGGTTCCGTCCGCGATGAAAATGTTTCCAAAACCGTCCACCGCCACGCTGGCCGGAGATTCAATGAACGCACTCGTGGCAGGGCCGCCGTCGCCGAAGTAACCGGCGTCTCCATTCCCCGCGACGGTCACGATAACGCCGTTGACCGATATTCTGCGGATGCGCTTGTTCCCGCTGTCAGCGATAAATATGTTGCCCAGGGCGTCCGCCGCGACTGCTTCCGGATTGGAGAGGCTGGCATTGGCGGCCGCGCCGCCGTCGCCGCTATAGGAACTCGTTCCGTTGCCGGCCACCGTCATGATGACGCCATTGGTCCCGACTTCGCGGATGCGGTTGTTGAGCCGGTCAGCGATGTAAATGTTGCCGGACGGGTCCACCGCGACGCCGGTTGGATCGGATAAGTCGGCATTGGTGGCGGCCCCGCCGTCGCCGGAAAATCCGCTCTGTCCCGTGCCAGCCACAGTCGTGATAATCCCGCTGGGACGAACTTCGCGAATGCGGTTGTTGGCCTCATCCGCGATGTACAAATTGCCCGAACCATCCACCGCGAGCGCCGACGGATTATAAAGCCCGGCATTGGTGGCAAAGCCGCCGTCACCGGAAAAGCCGGGCGTCCCGTTGCCGGCGGCGGTGCGGATAATGCCATTGGAATTGACTTCACGAACGCGATCGTTAGCGGAATCGGCGATGAAGAAATTCCCGAACGCATCCGCGGCCACAGCACCGGCGTATAACTCGGCGCTGATGGCCGGCCCGCCGTCGCCGAATTCGCTGGCGGTGCCATTGCCAGCCACGGTGTTGATGGTCACCGGCAGGTTGATTCCGTTCAATCGCCATTGAAACTCAAATGGCCCCGTGCCGGCAGCCGTCGCGTTAAGCGTGCCGTTGCTGCCGAGGATGATCGCCTGGTTACCGCTCAGGCCGGGCACGCCGGGCGGGGTTCCGACTGAGAGCGCCACCACGCTGCTGGTGCTGCTGCCGAACGGGCTGGAGATGATGACGTCATAATTGCCCGCATTGGCGGAAGTAACGTTAGTCAGCGAAAGAAGGGGGCCTAACGCCACCACCTTGCGGATGCGATTGTTAAGTTCATCGGCAATAAAAACATTGCCAGCAATATCCGCCGTTACCCCTCGCGGCGAATCGAGCGCGGCCTGATTGGCAGGGCCGCCATCGCCCGAAAATCCGCCCGCCGCGGGGAGCCAGCTTCCGCTGGCAAAGACGGCGTCCCCGGCCAAGGGTTGCAGGGGATTCGTTGTGACAACGACATTGGCGCCTGCGTTTCCCACGAACAAATTGCCGCGCGCATCCAAGGCCACGCCCCATGGAGTCACAAAATACCCCTCGCCAAAGACCGGCGCCGGTGCCAGCAGGGTGATAACGCCATTCGTGCCCACGACAAATGGGCCGCTGCCCAGCCCCTGGCTTTCGCAGCAAACATATAAGTTGCCGAACCGGTCCACCGCGATTCCGTTTGGATCGCTAATATTGGCGTTGGTTGCCATGAGGCCGCTAACCACGTTGGAACTGCCGCCGCCGACGACGGTTGTAATGACGCCGTTGGTCGCGACTTTGCGGATGCGGTTATTCCCGCTGTCCGCGATAAACAAATTGCCCGCGGCATCCACGGCGGTGGCGGCGGGGGCGTTCAGAGTCGCGTTGGTGGCGGCGCCATTGGTCGTGCCGTTCGTTCCCCCGCCCGCGATCGTGGAAATGATGCCAGTGAGAGCGATCTTCCGGATTCGGTTATTGCCCGTGTCAGTAATAAACACATTGCCATTGCTGTCCACGCAAACGCCTTGAGGCAAGTTGAAGCCGGCGTTTGTCGCCTGCTTGCCATCTCCGCTAAAACTGTTGGTGCCATTGCCCGCGAAAGTTGTGATGATGCCATTTGTGGCCACCCGGCGGATGCGCGAATTGCCCGTGTCCGCGATGTAAAGCCGGTTGGAGGAATCCACTGCCACGCCGACAGGAACATTCAAGAAGGCGTTGGTGGCCTGGCCTAAATCCCCGGCAAAAGAGCCGGTGTTGCCATCGGGGCCGTCTCCCGCGACAGTCGTAATGACGCTGGGAATGTTGGAGCCGTTGAACCGCCACTGGTAGAAGAGCGGTCCCGTGCCCGTGACCGCAATCGTAAAATTGACCGTGCTGCCCGGCGCGACGGCGGCGGAGGCGGGCAGTGGGGCGATGGCCGGCGGAGTTTGCGCCTCGGCGCCGGGCGCGGCCAGCCAAAGCGCGGCCGCGGCCGCCGTGGAGAGAGAAAATTTCCTCGCGCAGTTTTGAATTGTTTTCATTTGTGTTGCCTGCTTTCTGCTTTGATAGACCGCCCCCGATCAAGCGCGCCGATGCCTCCTGGCCCACGGCGCGCAAAGGACGAATCTGCTTCTTTTTTACCAGACCCGACGAATATGTCAACTCGCCGGCACGCGCATCTTTTTGATTGCAATCGCGGCGGTTCACGGCAAGATCAGCAGAAATCTATGCGTGCGCTTTCCCCAAACCGCGTACGGCCTGCCTGGTCGGCGGCGGCGCCCGCTTTCACGCTCATCGAGTTGCTCGTGGTCGTCGCCATCATCGCCATTCTCGCCGCGCTCTTGCTGCCGGGCTTGTCGGCCGCGAAGACAGAAGCATGGCGCACCCAATGCATCAGCAACCAGCGGGAATTGATCGCCGCCTGGGCCATGTACACCGGCGACAACCGCGAGCTTTTGGCGCTCAATGGCGGTGACACCAGCCCTATCTCCACCTCTGCCCATCTGTGGGTTTACGGGGGCAATCACGGCGACCCGCAAACGCTGACCAATTCAGCTTATCTGATCGGGCCCACTTACGCGCTGATGGCCGGCAATGAGCCTTCCTTCAAAATTTACAAATGTCCCGCCGATCTTTCCTCGTGGGTCGTCTCGGAAAACGGCGGGAAGAAAGTGCTCGAATTGCGCAGCTATTCCATGAACAGTTACGTGGGCGTTTCTGGCACGGCCGCCAACTCCTACCTCATTCAACCGCTTAAGCAAACTCCTAACTATCGCGCTTACCTGAAATCCGCCCAACTCACGGCTGATTCGCCCGCCAATCGCTTCGTGTTCATGGATGTCAATCCTGCCAGCATTTGCACGCCTGGTTTCGGCGTGGACATGACGGCAGAGACGTTCATTCATTTCCCGTCCGACATGCACCGCAAACGCGGCGTCGTTGTCTTTGCCGACAGCCATGTCGAAACGCACACCTGGGTGGACCCGCGCACGACCATTGGCGTGCCGATCGGCAACCAATTTATCCCCCACGGGGTGGCCTCGCCCAACAACAAGGATTTGATTTGGATCACCCAGCGCACAAGCTCTCGCATCCACTAACCGAATCCTCGCCAAGCCGCCGTCCGCCTGTTATTGTCCGCCTATGCCGAAAATCAATATGGCCGTCCCGCATCAATTGGGCCAGGACGAGGCCAAGAAACGCCTCGCGACCTTAATCGCAGATGCCCGCGCTAAATTCGCCGGCCAAGTCACCAACGTGGCGGAATCCTGGAATGGCTCCGTCGATGCCTTCAGCTTTGACGCGATGGGTTTTTCCGTCACCGGCAAGCTTGACGTTCAGGCGTCACAGGTGCTGGTCGAATTGGACCTGCCGTGGGCCGCGTATCCCTTCAAGAGCCGCATCGAAAACGAAATCCAGACTCATGCCAGGGAACTGCTGGCCTGAGCTGAGAGCTTTCAACGTTTAAGTTTAAGGCGAATTTCAGCCGACCACCCGTGGGCGTCAAGCCCTTCCATTTCCGCGAATTTTCGCACGGTGCGAAGCGCTTTTTTGAGCGCGGGCCTTTTATATTCTACAATACTGGTCCGGCGTTGAAATTGGTCGGCCGTCAGTCCGGCAAACGACCCGCCCGCGCCGCCGGCCGGCAGTACGTGGCTTGGCCCGGCCGCGTAATCGCCTAACACCGTCGGAGAATTGCGTCCTACGAAAATGGCGCCCGCCGTGACCACTCGCTCCGCGACACGCGCGGCTTGGCGGCACATGACTTCCAAATGTTCCGGGGCGAGTTGATTGGCCAGTTCGATGCCCTGTTCCAGGTTCGCCACCCGCACCAGCCAGCCGTTTCGCGCCAGGGCGCGTTCAATGAATTCCCGACGCGCGCGCTTGGGCAATTGCCGGCCGATTTCCTTTTGGGTCGCACGCAGAATTTTATCCGAAGTTGCCAGCAGCCAGGCGCGCTCGTGGCCGGAACCGTGTTCGGCCTGCGCCAGCAAGTCCGCCGCGATGCAGGCGGCGTCGGCCGTGTCATCGGCCAGCACCAGAACTTCGCTCGGCCCCGGCAGCAAATCCATCGCGGCGTGCCCGAACAAAAGCCGCTTGGCCGCGACGACATAGGCGTTGCCCGGCCCGAAAATTTTATTGACCTTGCCAATCGTTTCCGTCCCCAGGGCCATGGCTGCGATAGCCTGCGCGCCGCCGATGCGGTAAATCTCCGTGGCGCCCGCTCCGCGCGCGGCATGCAGGAGGGCCGGGTTGACCTGGCCGTCGCGCCCGCACGGCGTGCAAACGACAATCTCGCGGCAGCCCGCCACGCGCGCCAGCGGGATGGTCATCAGCGCCGTTGAAACCAGCGGAGCCGCGCCCCCGGGGATGTAAATGCCGACGCGAAGGAACGGGTCAAATTTCTCGCCGATCCCGGCGCCGTGGCTGTTGCGCATAGACCAGTTTTTGCGAAGTGAACGCTTGGCGAAGGCCTCGACGTTCCGCGTTGTATCCGCGATGGCCGCGCGCAAAGCCGCGTCCGCCCGCAGGGAAGCCGCCATCAATTCCGCCTGGGTTATGGCGAATTGTCCCGGGGCCAGTCGCGGCCCATTGAAGCGCTCCGTCAATTCCGCCACGCCCGCGTCCCCGCGCGTCCGCACCGTGTCAATAATGGCGCTGGTTTGCTCCTCAATGGCCGGATCGAACAAGCTGGACGGCGCCAGCATGCGCCGAAGCGCCTCCTCAAACCCCGCCTCCCCATGCGAAATGACATTCATTCAGCTCGCAAAATACGAGAGCAGGGAAGGAAAGTCGAAAATTTTTGGGCGATTTGGCGCCCAGCTTATTTTGCGGTTGCTCCGAATTACTGCTTTTGAAGAGAAAATGGGCCGCCAAATAAATCGTCGCCTCCCGACCCGCTCATGGATTGGCCGTCGGCGCTGACCTGGGCCGAAAAAACAGATCCGCCGTCCGTGGAAATGGTCAATGTGCGGCCGTTCAAAACGCCTCGAAGAAGCGTCCCGGTCACCGTTTCCCCGCCGTTGCCGAAGTCGGAGTAAGTAATGTATTGAGTGTAAGAACCGCTGACTCTGCTGCCTGACTGCGTGAGTTTCCACGTCAGGCCGCTGTCGATTTCATCGCCGAACGGTCCGCTCTCGGTCCAGGAACCGCTCCAAGTGCCGGTAAGTGGAGGAGGCGGCGGCAACGGCTTGATCGTCAGCCTAACCGGAATGACCACCCGATTCTTTTTCCCATTATCATCCATGTAAGTAATCGCCCCAGTGTAAACACCCGGCAGCAGGCCGGTGATATCAACGCTGGCCAAGTCGTCTCCGGGTGTCGAGCCGTCCAGTCGAATATCCGGCGGCTGCTTCGTCCGGCGTAAAACCGTAAATGTTTTGCACATTATCCATCGATTCAGGCGGCGGAAAAATCTCGGTATAGCCGGGTGGCGCCCCTTGAAACAACTCGAACGAGGCCTCATCGCCCGCCGCGTTTGTCGCGATATTCCGTTTGTTGTAGAAATGCACCACCTCCTCCAGGCTCTTGAAAACTCCATTGTGCATGTAGGACTTCACAAAGGACGGGTCCGGGCGCAAATCGACGTTGCGCAGGCTGGCAGCTTTGAACAATCCGCGGAACAGCGGAATATCGCCGGGCGTTTCGTTGAAAAATGTCGTCCCGTTCGGAGCCGGGTTTGGGTTCGCGCCCACGGTAAAACCCGTTTGAGGAATGTGGCAGGTCGCGCAAGAATAACCTTCCGGATTGGAAAGCGTGGCATCAAAAAAAGGTCTTTGCCAAGTTGTTCCGCGGGCGAAAGCGGCACGATATTCGTCGTCTCAAATGGCGGAGGAAGAAGCGGCAGGAAGTTGGTCGTTTGCGCCATCCCGCGATATCCGCTGAATGACGCGGCCGCCAAAAGCACGCCGAAGATTGCCGCAACTCGCGCGTTCACTCTTAAAACCGCCGCTTATGGTGGGCGCGTTTCGTAATAGCGCTGCGGGAAGCTGGCGCCGGCCGGATCGCTAAACTCAAACTGGCCGGAGCCGATTGGATTCTCAATGGCCACGCCGATGCTGGTCCAGGCATTCCGGGTACGGCCAGATTTGTGCTGGCCAGCCGCCATAATTGCCCAGCGCGGCGAGCATCGGCGCGCCGCCAATGACTGCGCCCGACCCGTTATTGGCGCCTTCGTTCAACAGACCCGGCGCCAGGTTCGTTGCTCCAATGGTCACAGTGCTGGATGCCCAATTATAAATGTCATCGGGACTGCCGGACTCAGTATTCCCAGCAAGAAGGCTGTTGGTCACAAACGCCGTCGAAAGGTAATTATCGACAGCGCCGCCTACGCCAGCTCCCACGAAACCCGCCTGGTTTCCGGAAAACGTGCAATGTGTCAATGCCAGCACATTGGCGCCGCCCATAATGTTGAATATCCGCGTGCTGTGATTGCCATTGATCACAATCTGATTTGACAGCGCGGAACCGTCAATGGTCACGTCATTCGACATCGTGAATCCGCCGCTGGTGAGTACGATGTTCTGTCCAGAAATGTTCGCCGCGAACGTGATGATGGCGCCAGATGACAAACAAAATCGCCGCAAAAAGCAATTCTCGGTCGGTACATGAACAATGACAAGTGCTGGTCCAGCCCTTTACCGATTCGTCGGAATAATGCTCCAAATTTGCCGGGTCAGGGGGATTTCTGCGCGGGCGGGGACGGCCACATGCCGGGCCGCGCAGGACCAGATGTTGAATTCCAGGTTTTCGTCCATTTTGCTGAGCGAAACCATCGCCAAGTTGGACGGCGAGGCAGCG
This sequence comes from Verrucomicrobiia bacterium, assembly GCA_036501625.1. Taxonomy (GTDB): domain Bacteria; phylum Verrucomicrobiota; class Verrucomicrobiia; order Limisphaerales; family Palsa-1400; genus Palsa-1400. The sequence continues at coordinate 42,261 of DASXZY010000024.1, read as the reverse complement.
GCGTTGACCATAAACGAGGCGAATGACGTGGCGCTGAAACCTTGGGCCGAATGCCCCGGCGGGCGATTGGACGTATGAACGGCCACCAGCATCGTTAAGGCGCAGGCGGCCACCGGCGAAAGCCAGTGCCACGCCGCGGCATGACGCGTCGCGCGCGCCGACAGTTTTTCCGCCGGGCCAAACAGACGCCGGGCGATCTTAGGCGAAGGGCGGCGAGGCGTCCAGGATTGCAATTGCTTCTCCAATGGGTTCATCTCGTCCATAATCGGCTCCTTTCAAGCAGGCTCTCAATTTGTTGATGCCGTACCGGTAACGCCCGGCGGCGGTGTTTGGGGACACGTCCAATAATTTCCCAATCGCCTCAAAAGTAAGGCAGTGCCAAATCTTCAATACGATGACTTCGCGCTGCGCCTCCGGCAATTCGGCCAGCCGCTGCATGGCGTCGGCTTCGGCCTTGTCATTCGCCGGGCCGCGCTCGAACCAGCGGATCGATTCCCACTCGCGGGCCAGGCGCCGCCACAGGCTGCGATGGTGGTTCAAGGCGCGATTGCGAAACGCGCGCAGGCAATAATGTTCCGGCTCATCGGGCTGGCGCGGCAATTGCAAAAGAGCCATGAACGTCTCCTGAACGACATCTTCCGCCTCGCCGTGGCTCAAACCCAGCGCGCGTCCGTAAAGGACCAGTCCGGCCGCTTTCGCTTCGTAAAGCGGCTGGCACCAAGGAGCATTGCGTTCCGATGCGTTCACACGGTGGCCTTTATAACTCCGTTTTGCCTCTCATTTCAACCATTGGACACCCGGTCCAAGGATTTTGTATGAATATTTTGATTTTTTTCGCCGGCATTACCATCATCTGAGCCGCCCATGAGTGTACAAGTCTATCTCGGAATCGATCTTGGCGCGGAAAGCGGCCGGGTCATGGCCGGTCTTTGGGACGGCAAGGACATGCGCATCGAGGAATTGCACCGCTTCCCCAACCAGCCCGTCCATGTGGGCGAAACGCTCCGCTGGGATGTGCTGCGGCTGTGGAGCGAAATCCAAAATGGCCTCGCGCTCGCGGCCCAGCGTTTTGGCGGCTCCATCGTCTCGGTCGGAGTCGATGCCTGGGGGGTGGATTTCGTCCTGCTGACCAAACATGGCGAGATGCTGGGGCAGCCTTATCATTACCGGGATGCGCGGGTCAACGGCATGTTCGAGCGCGCCTTCAAACAAATTCCGCGGGCGGAGATTTTCGCGCAGACGGGTTTGCAGTTCATGGAGATCAACACCCTCTATCAATTGCTTGCTCTCCAACAATCGCATCCCGAACTGCTGGCGGCCGCGGATTGCCTGTTAATGATGCCCGACTTCTTCCATTGGTGCCTGTGCGGGTCGCGCGTGGCTGAATTCACCGACGCCACTACCAGCCAGTGCTTGAACCCCATCACGCGCGACTGGTCCAGGGGAATGCTCGAAAAATTCGGGCTGCCCAGCCACATTTTCCCGAAAATCGTGCCGCCGGGCGCTGAATTAGGGCGGTTGCGGCGGTCGGTTTCGCAGCGAACCGGCTTGGGGCCAGTCAAAGTCATCGCTCCGCCCACCCACGACACCGCCTCCGCCGTCGCCGCCATCCCGACGGCGAACACGGGCCGGAGCGATTGGGCCTACATCAGTTCCGGGACGTGGTCGTTGATGGGCATCGAAACCGCCAACGCCATCCTGACCGATCAAGTCTTGAAACTGAACTTTACCAACGAAGGCGGCATTGACAGCACGTTTCGCGTGCTCAAAAACATCACCGGTTTATGGCTCGTGCAACAATGCAAAAAGTCCTTCGAGATGCGCGGAAAGAATCTCGATTACGCCCAACTGGCAGCCTTGGCGGAATCGGCCCCCGGCCCCCACGCGATTATTGACCCGGATGACCCCCGCTTCGCCCTGCCGCCGGACATGTCTGCCGCCATCCAATCCGCCTGCCGCGAATCCAACCAGCCGGTTCCGTCGGACGAAGGCGCCGTGGTGCGGTGCGCGTTGGAAAGCCTTGCCGCCAAATACGGCGTTGTCTTGGCCGGCTTGGAGCAATTGGCCGGCAACCGGATCGATGTCATCCACGTGGTTGGCGGCGGTTCGCGCAATCCGCTGCTCAATCAACTGGCGGCCAACCGCTGCCAGCGGCGGGTGGTGGCCGGGCCGGTCGAGACAACCGTACTGGGCAATGTCCTCTCGCAGGCTCGCGCGGCAGGCGAATTGCAATCCCTCGCGGAAATGCGCGAAGTCGTGCGAGCTTCGAGCGAGTTGCGTGTTTTTGAACCGAATGCCCACCCGAGCGTCTGAAGGTAAATATATGCGCAAAGGCAAAATCTCCTGGGTTGACCGGCCTAAAACCCCCAAACGCCGCCAGCCGCTGCCGCGTTCCTTCAAGGACCTGACTCCGAGCAAGCACTTTAATCCGCGCACATTCTTCCACGAAATGGTTTGGAAGGCCCTAATGACCCGCCGCACCGGCGAGCATCTTCCGCCCAAATTTCCCAAGCTTGCCCGCAGCCAGGTAGCTTTGACTTGGATTGGCCACGCGTCGTTCCTGGCGCAATTCACGGATTTAAACATCCTGATCGACCCCAATTTCGCCAACTGGCTGCTCATCATCAAGCGCCTCCGCCGGTCCGGCTTGAAGATTGAGGACCTGCCGCCGATTGACTTGGTGCTGTTGACCCATGCGCATTTCGATCATTTTCACCGGCCAACACTGCGGCGGCTGCCTTCTCCCAAAATCGCAGTTTTGCCCTGGGGCATGGGAGACTTGGCCGCCGATCTTGGCTTTGAACGAATCATCGAACTCCAATGGTGGGAAAGCTTCGCGCATGGGGACTGGAAGATCACGTTGACGCCCTCCAAGCATTGGGGTGCGCGAGTTTTGCGGGACCACCACCGGGGTTATGGAGGCTTCATCATTGAACATCAGGGCCGGCGGCTTTATCATGCGGGTGACAGCGCCTATTTCTCCGGTTTCAAAGAAATCGGCCGGGTTTGCCCTCCGGAAATCGCCATGCTGCCCATTGGCGCATATTATCCAGACACATTTCGCAAGGTCCATATGGGGCCGGACGAAGCCATCAAGGCCTTTGACGATCTGGCGGCCAAATGGTTTGTGCCGATGCATTATGGCACTTTTAAACTGTCCTTTGAAGATATTGACGAACCGCCGCGATGGCTTAAGGAATTGGCTGAAGGGAAGGGTTTGAGCCATCATTTGCGGATTTTGCAGGAAGGGATTCCCACCGTCTTCTAATGCCCAAGGGGCAGGGGAGCATTGGCGCCCAACCTACTGCCAGTTGTATGATTGCTGTCTTTCCAAGGCTGCAAAACCGCGATTTCTTGGCGAAATTTTAATATCGCATAAGACGTTTTCCATAAGATATTTGCGCATGCACCGTGCAAAAATGTGTCAATTCTGAAAAAAACTTATTGTCAAATGTTGGTAAATTCCATATTGTCCGGCTCCAATGCACCGTTTTTGGTGTATGGGGGCGAACTGGTTTCGTTCCCAAAAACCTGAACAATAACGTATTAAACGTAAACACATACATCGCAGGAGGAACATGAAAATTGAAAAATGGACTATAGCGTTGGCCGCCGCAGGGTTGGTCAGCCTGTCGCCCGCGGTGGTGGCCCAAAATGCGGCCCCCGCCCCGCAGGTGATTCCGCTTCAGACCGCCCTGTCCGCAACCACAATCAGTGGTTACGTGGACACGTCGGCCATTTGGAACCCGGGCACAGGCAATGCCAACCCGGCGCCTTACGCATTCAACACGTCGAGCAAGCATGACGGCTTCAATGTCGATGCCGCTGACGTCAAAATCGCTCGCGCCGAAGACGAGACCGCTTGGGCGGCCGGCTACGTTGTCGAACTGAGCTACGGCCCGGACGCCATGGCTATTGACAGCGGCGCCTACCCGATTCGCCAGGCTTACGTTGAGATGAAGATGCCTATCGGCAATGGCCTAGATTGGCAAATTGGCCGCTGGGATAACCTGCTCGGCTACGAAGTCAGCGATGCCTACGCCAACCCGAACTTTACCCGTTCGTACGGCTACTCCTTCGAACCCACCGAACATACCGGTTTGTTGGCCACCTACTCCTTTGGATCATCTCTCAAAGTCCAAGGCGGCGTGGCGGATACGGTCAACACCTTGGGCGTGAACGATCGTTCTGACCCTGGCGCTCCGGTCATCGAAAGCAAAAAATCTTTTGTATCTTTGGTGACCTTGACCGCGCCGGATAGCTGGGGCTCCTTGAAAGGCTCCACGTTGGTCGCGGGATTCGACTACGGCGCGGGCAATCATGGCGGTGGCAATGGCTCTGGCGTTGTTACTGGCGTGGGCGTTCCCGGATCTGGAGGCACCGGCCAGGACCGTGAGGAAATCTACGTGGGCGGCACCATCAATACACCCGTCAAAGACCTCAGTGTGGGCGCGGCTTGGGATTATATCCACGGCGTTGATATTGGCTCTCCGGATGGGGGAACGTTAAGTGCCGAATACATCAATACGATCGCCGGCTACATAACCTACAAGATCGACAAGCTGCATCTTAACGGACGCGTCGAATACGCCAACGGCCCTGGTTTGACGGCGTTGGAGTACGCCGCCAATGGCAAGGTACCCTACGGCTATACCATAACCAATCCTGATGATTCCACGACGCTGGCGCCTGGCACGGGCGGCCCCTTCAACAAAGTCCTGGCGGTGACCGGCACCGTCCAATACGACTTGTGGGACAACGTCATCACCCGGCTTGAAGTCCGCTGGGATCATGCCATGGACAGCTCAACGCCCTTCGGCGGTTCCGATGCCAACGATGGCCTCCCGAACAAGAGGAATGAGCTCATGGTCGCGGCCAACGTGATCTACAAATTCTAATTGACATAAGTTTTATTCGCGGCCCCTTCCGGGAAACTGGAAGGGGCTTTTTGTTTCCCTCCTTAAATTCCTTCCGCCGCGATGTGGCCATTTCATGCCACATGACATCCTCCGCGCGTCCTGATACAAATGAGCAAGTTCAAAGCACAAACCCGTTAAGCGCCGCACAGGCGTCTAATGGAGGCTTTGGCGTCACAAGACGCGGTGGTTCGCATCGATGGATGCCGTAAAAAAACCGGCTTCGCCTGGCGAGTTTCGGGCGAGTCCCAGATACTAAGCAAAAGAACGAAATATGAAACGAAATGTGAAACATAATGTGAAGACCCCCTTGGGACGGCTTGGCTTGGGCCGCATCGCCTCAATGCTGGCTTTCCTCATTTTGCCCGGCCTCCTCTCGGCGCAAACTCTCACGCACCGCTACAGCTTCGCCATTGACGCTTCCGATTCCGTGGGCGGCGCCAATGGCACGATCGTCGCCCCAAAAAGCGGCCCGCCGGCCTCCATCAACAACGGTCTCTTCCTGCCGGGAAATGCGGGCGGCGGCAACGGCATTTCAGGCTATGTTGCCTTGCCCAACGGAATTGTTTCCGGCGACAGCAACGTCACGGTGGAATGCTGGGTGGCCCCAAGTTCCGTCAACACGTGGGCGGAAATCTGGGACTTCGGCACCAGCGGCTCGCTCAATTTTGCGCTGATTCAGGATAGCCCCGGCTCGGCCGGCCAAATGCGCGTGGCCTTCACTCCCCACGGAAATGAAGTTGATATTCTCGCGCCCAATGGTGATTTGCCTGTTTCGGCGACGCCCATCTATGTCGCGGTCACCTACAATAACAGCACCTTGGTGGCCGATCTTTATACCAACGCAATCTTGGATGGCACGGTCGTTCTGCCGAATACGGGCTATTCCCCCGGCGGCTACGGCGGCGTGGGCGGAACGACTGAAAACACGTTGGGAAACGACGTATTTGGCGACCCTCAATTCGGCGGCACCATCTATGAATTTCGCATCTGGAACGGCGTCGTTTCACAACGTTATATCGGCGCCCAGGCTATCGCTGGCTCCAGCGTCCTGGTCACGAACCTGACACCCGCCAGCGCGAGCCTGACAACAACCAACAGCATGGTCGCCACCGGAACTCAGCAGGGCGTCATCAATGTGACCCTTGCTGCATCCGGTTCGAGTGAATTGCTGGCCACCTCCGATGCCACCAATTGGCTCAGCAGCAACACCAATATTCTCAAGGTCAACGCCAGCGGTTTGATCACCGCGGTCGGACCGGGCACGGCAACGATCAGCGCCACTGTCGCCGGCGTCCAGGCCACCAGCGCCGGCATCACCGTTGTTCCGCTCTTCCTCGCGCACCGCTACAGCTTTGCCACCGATGCCACCGATTCCATCGGCGGCGCCAATGGAACGCTTGTCGCCCCGACTGGCGCCACCGGGCTTGCTGCCGGCATCAGCAACGGTTTGTTCCTTCCTGGCAATACCGTTGGCGGCAATGGTTACTCAGGTTACTTGTCGCTTCCCGCCGGAATTCTGCTTGGCACCAGTTCGCTCTCGGTTGAAATATGGGCGACGGAGAATGTGCCGGATGTTTGGGCGGAACTTTGGGACTTCGGCAACAACGGCAATCAAAACTTTGCGTTGATCCCGTATCCGGCCAACAACAACCACGATATGTCCGTGGCTTTCACGCCCAACGGCGGCGAACATGACTTGACCACAGCCAGTTTGTTCCCGACCAACGCCGAGCAATATGTTTGTTTGTCCTACAACAACTCCACGTTGACGGGCAGCCTTTACACCAACGGCGCCTTGGATGCCACGACGGTTATGCCAAGCACCGCTTACGCTCCCGGCAACATTGGAGGCGCGACTGGTACGGTTAGCAACATGATTGGCAACGACGTCTATGGCGACCAGCAGTTCAACGGCACGGTTTATGAGTTCCGCATCTGGAACGGCGCTGTTTCCGCCTTGTACACGGCGGTGAGCGCCGCAGCCGGTCCCGGCAAGGTTGTCTCTAATCTCACGCCATCGAGCCTGACCTTGACCTTCCCCTCCAACAGCATTGAGGGCACTCAAACCGAGCAAGGCGTTATCGTTGGAAACTTCGCGGATGCGTCCGGCGTTGCCGTCACCGGCGGCGCGACCAATTGGACCAGCAGCAACACCAACGCCGCGACGGTCAATAGCAGCGGTTTGATCACAGGCATCACCGTCGGCAACGCGGCGATCAGCGCCACTGTGGACGGAGTCGTCGTGACCAGCGGTACCATCACGATCTCAGTCTCGCCGCCCAGCATCACTCAGCAACCTTCGGCCGGGCCTGCCGTGGTTACGGAACCGCTTACTCTCTCCGTCACAGCTATTGGCGGCCAGTTGAGTTATCAGTGGGATGACAATGGCGTGCCGATTCCTGGCGCGACAAACAGCACACTGAGTTTTGCCTCTCTTTCGCTGACGAACACCGGAGCTTATACCGTCGTGGTGTCAAACTTCCTCGGAATGAAAACCGGCGGGCCGGTTAACGTGCAAGTTCAGAGCTCGATTCTCCAGCATCGTTACAGCTTTGTCAGCGATGCCTCTGATTCCGTGGGCGGTCCCGCTTGGAATGGCACCCTCTTGCCGGGCAGCAGCGGCGTCCAGCCGGCCGCGATCAGTAACGGCCTCATCCTTCCGGGCAACCCTGGCGGCGGCAATGGTGTTTCTGGCTATGTCGCGCTGCCGAACGGCATCGTCGCGGGCGACACTTCAGTCTCTGTCGAATGCTGGGTGCTTCCAAGCTCAGTCAATACGTGGGCGGAAATCTGGGACTTCGGTTCCAGCGGCGCTCTCAACTTCGCGTTGATTCAGGACAGCCCCGGCCCCGGCAACATGCGCGTTGCCTTCACGCCTCACGGCAACGAAGTCGATATCATGGCCCCGACTTACCTTGGGACCGGCACTGAAGCTTACATCGCTGTCAGTTACGACAACAACGCCCTGCAAGGCATTCTTTATTCCAACGGCATCGTGAATTCCTCAGTCGCGTTGCCCGATACTACCTATTCCCCAGGCACCTACGGAGGAGCAGCCGGCACGACCGGGAATTCGTTCGGCAATGACGTGTATGGCGACGCGCAGTTCGGCGGCACCATCTACGAGGTGCGCATTTATAACGGTGTCATTACACCGCTTCAAGTCGCGCTCGACAACATCCTTGGCCCGACAAACTTGCTCACCAACGTGTCGCCAAGCACGGTCACTGTCACGGTTTCAAATTCCAGCCTGAGCGTTGGGCAATCGGAATCGGCCACGGTCACAGGAACGTTCGCCCAGACCGGAAGCGCCGTTATTCCGCTCAACAGTTCCGTCACCACCTGGAGCAGCAGCAACCCGAATGTCTTCACCGTCAACGCCAGCGGATTGATCACCGCTGTCGGCGCCGGCAGCGCCACTGTGAGCGCCACTGTCAATGGCACTGTGGGGACGAGCGCCTCGATCAACATCGTGGGCACGCCGACTGTTACGGGCGAGCCTCCGGCTTCCGTGGAACTGCTGGCTGGCCAGACGTTTAATGTGAGCGTGTCCGGCGCGGGCGCTCCTCCGTTGACCTATTCGTGGTATTTCAATAATAGCGTGACTCCGATCAGCGGAGCTACTGCCTCCACGTTGACCATGCCAAACGTCCAAGCTGGCAATTCCGGCAGCTACACCGTCATCATCAGCAATTCCTCTGGCACGGCCACGAGTTCGCCAACCGTGCTGACGGTCGTCGCTGCCACGCCCTACCAGACGAGCCTCCTGGCTCTTGGCCCGCTTGGATACTGGCCCTTGAACGAAGCCAGCGGCGCCACTGCCTTCGACCTCGCTGGCGGCGATAATGGAACCTACGTCGGCAATGTCGCCCTTGGCCAGCCGGGCGTGCCAAACGCCGCGTTCGGCGGCTCCAGCGCCTCCGCGTTGTTTGATGGCACGACTGCCTACGTGGATATTCCAGAAGGGCCGTTCAACATCACGGGCGCCATTACCGTCATGGCTTGGGCTTCAGTGCAATCCTACCCGAACTTCGCGGGCTTGATTGGCCACGGCGACCCATCCTGGCGCATCAGCGTCAACGGCTCCGGCCAGCCCGGCGGCAACGACGGCAACCTTGGTTCGCCTGACGCTACGGATCCCACTTCCATCGTCGATGGCGCCTGGCACTTCATCGTCTATACCTACAGTGGAATTCTGGGCAGCCAGAATGGCATCCTGTATGTGGATGGCGTCCAAGTGGCAAACGACTCCATTGGACAGACTCCGACCGGCGACGCGCTGGACGTTTGGATTGCCGGAGCGCCTGATTACGGAACGCAACGGCTGCTCAATGCCTACATCGCTCACGCGGCCATCTTCAACAAGGCCCTGTCCGCCGCGGACATCTCGGCCCTCTTTGCAACCCAGCCGATTCTGGGCATCGCGCAATCAGGCAAGAGCATCACTCTGACCTGGGCGTCTGGCTCGCTCTTGCAGGCCCCAAGCCTGCTTGGCCCTTGGACGACGAACACCACAGCCGTCTCGCCTTACACGGTGCCGGCGACCAATACGTCCGAGTTCTACAAGGTTCAGGAATAAGGACGCGATGCCGCATGGGCATTGATTCTACAGCGCACGCGCGGCCCGGGGCTTCGGCTCCCGGCCGCGCTGCCGTCTCAGCCTTTTGACGAAACAAGCAAATCGTAGTATTATGAATTCCATTAAGAACAAAATGGTTTCGAACGTCAGAAAAGGAGCGTTTACATTAATCGAGTTGCTGGTTGTGATCGCCATCATCGCCATTCTGGCGGCCCTGTTGTTGCCCGCCTTGGCCCGTGCCAAAGCGCAATCCAAACAAACTTCCTGCATGAACAACATGCGGCAGCTTAGCATCGGCATCCAATTGTATGCTGTTGACAACAAGGCCTACCCTGGAGACTACGATGCGAACAACAATAGCTACATTTGGATGCAGCGCATTTTCCCGAACGCCAATAATCGAAAGGCCTATTTCTGTCCATCCGCACCCCCCGATTCCGCATGGGATACCAATGCGAACAAAACCCTTGGGGGAAATAATATGTTCGGCGTCTATGACCCGTTCGTAGTCACTCCCAACAGCCGCTTTTCCATCGGTTACAACGATTGGGGCTTGGGCCAGAATGGCACCGGTGGCCTGCAAAATCCAGCGAATGCTCTGGGTTTGGGTGGGGACACCTCTGGTGGATATAATTATGGTCCGCTCAAGGACACGGGGGTCAGGGCTCCGGCTCAAATGATTGCCATGGCCGATACCCGCGCCCTCCCTGTCAATGAAACCGGAGGCTCATGGGAAGCAAACTTGGATCCGACCGATACGCAGGACAATGCAGCCAGCGGCTTCAGCGGGCAGTTGCCCTCCAACCGTCACAACTACAACTGTAATGTCGCGTTTTGCGATGGCCATTCCGAAATAGCCAATCGAAACAAAATGGTCGATCCTTCGCCCTTTTCCAGTTGGCGGCCGCGCTGGAACAATGACAACAAGCCTCACACCGAATCGACTTGGCCCCCATTGGCCCCGAACTTCGCCAATCAACTGGACCCGTCCTATTGAGTTCAAGAAGCGCGGCCTGCTGACCGATGAATTACGTCCTCCGACCCCGGCCCATTGCCGCCGCCGCTATCCTTTCACTGTTCGCCTTGGCCGCCTCGCTGAGCGCTGAAGTCCCGCGCCCTGAGCATCCCCGTCCCGATGCCTTCCGCCCAAACTGGGCCACTCTCGATGGCCAGTGGCAATTTGAAATTGACGGCCAAAACGACGGCGAGACGCGCGGCCTGATTTCCGGCAAGAACCTCGCCTCCGCCATCACCGTGCCATTTTGCCCGGAGAGCAAACTTTCCGGCGTGGGCCATTACGGCTTCATGAAGCACACCTGGTACCGGCGCATGTTTGAAGTCCCGCCCGCCATGCAAGGCAAGCGCGTGCTGCTGCATTTTGGCGCGGTGGATTATCAGGCGCGGGTCTGGGTCAATGGCCAATCGGCCGGCTCCCACTCCGGCGGCAGCGTGCCGTTTGATTTCGATGTCACCCCGCTTCTGCGCGCCGGAGAAAACGAGCTGGTCGTGAATGTTTTTCATGATGTTGCCAGCGGCAAGGAACCAACCGGCAAGCAAACCCACGACGTCAGCCAGGGTTGCGTTTACACGCGGACAACCGGAATTTGGCAGCCCGTTTGGCTCGAGGCCGTTGGGTCGTCCTACCTGGAGAATTATTCCATCGTGACCGATCCCGCCGATTCCCTCGTGGAAATCGAGGCCGTTGTCAACAAACCGGAGCCGGGCCTGGCCCTCAAGGCCGAAGCCTTTGCCAATGGCCAAAGCGTCGGAGCTGATTCCTGCCCGGCCGCCGTCGGAAAATTGCATTTGACGCTCCACTTGAGCCAGAAACATTTGTGGGCGCCAAGTTCGCCGTTCCTCTACGATCTCAAATTTTCCATCACCCGCGGACCGGGCACCGTCGATGAAATGTCCAGCTACTTCGGCTTGCGCAATGTCTCCATTGCGGGCCGCTCCATTCTCATCAACGGCCAGCGCATTTTCCAGCGCCTGATTCTCGACCAGGGCTTTTATCCGGACGGCGAATGGACGGCTCCTTCCGATGCCGAACTCAAGAACGACATCGAGAGATCGATGGCGGCCGGTTTCAACGGCGCGCGCCTGCACCAAAAGGTTTTTGAGCCGCGTTATCTTTACTGGGCCGACAAGCTAGGCTACCTGGTCTGGGGCGAATTTCCCAACTGGGGCTTCAACTATGCGCGGGAGGATTACGCCAATTACACCAACGAATGGAAAGAGGAAGTCCTGCGCGACCGCAATCATCCCGCTATCATCGGCTGGTGTCCCTTTAACGAAACTCCCGGGGCCGCCGGCGAGTTGCAACAAATCGTCTGGCAGCAAACCAAAGCTCTCGACCCAACACGCCCGCTCATTGAAAGCAGCGGCTGGACGCACACCATCGCGCAGCCTCTCGTGCTCGATGACCACGATTACAATCAGGACCCTGCCGCGTTTAAACAGCGCTGGCAGGACTTTTTCAACCACAGCGCCGCTGAGAAAATTCCTGCTCGCTATAACGCGGCCGCCAAACAGGCTGATCGCGGCATTCCGTTCATGGTCAGCGAATTTGGCGGCATCGGCTGGGCCACCGAAGGCGGCTGGGGCTACGGCAACGGCCCCAAAACCGAAGAGGAGTTTTACGCCCGTTACGGCGGCCTTATGGCAGCCTTGCTCGGCAATCCCAATCTGTTCGGTTTTTGTTACACGCAGTTGACCGATGTCGAGCAGGAGCATAACGGATTGTATTATTATGACCGCCGCCCCAAATTCGATCTCCACCGCCTTCATGATTTCACCGCCCGCCCAGCCGCGTATGAAACCTCCGGCCCAACGGCCGCAATCACGCCGCCGCCAAATGGCCATCAATGGCAAGTCCTCGTCGGAGCCGCCGCCGATGGAGAGCAGGCCAAACCGTATCGTTTTACCACCACCGCCCCGAACACCGATTGGATGAAAGCCGGCGCGGACGACAGCCTTTGGGACAGCGGCCTGGCGCCGTTCGGCCACGCGCTCCCCGGCGTGCGCACGCCTTGGACCAGCGATGATATCTGGCTGCGGCAGCCATTCGAGGCTGGCGGCGAACGCATCCAAAATGCCGCGCTGGTGATCTTTTACGATGAAGACACGGAAATCTACGTGAACGGGCAATTGATCTGGCGGGGCAGCGGATATAACACCGCCTACGAAGGATTTGACATCACAGAGACGTTGCGGAAGGCCTGCCGAAAAGGCCGCAATCTTTTAGCCGTGCATACTCACCAAACCGTGGGCGGCCAGTTCATTGATCTCGCCCTCCTGTGCGAACCTGCCACGACAAAATCCGCCCGATTGAGCGGCCATTGACGGCAACCATTTATGAAAACTGACAAATCTCGGCCTGCATGGGGCCGGGCCTTCTCCATTCAATTCATCGCTCTCGCGCTGGTCTTCAGCCCCCGCATGGGCCAGGCGCAAACTCTTGAGCACCGCTACAGCTTCACGAGCGACGCTTCGGATTCCATCGCCGGCGCCAACGGCACGCTTGCTGGCAACGCCTCCATCAGCAACAACGCCCTCAATCTTCCCGGCGGCGGCACCTCCGCGAATCCATCGGGCTACGTGACCCTGCCCAATGGCATCGTTTCCAACGACGCCTCGATCACGGTGGAAGCCTGGGTCACCGATCACGCCGGCTCCGTCTGGGCGGAGGCATGGTGTTTCGGAGATAGCGCCGCCGGGGCCGGCCAAAAACCGACGGGCGGCACCTCCTACATTTCGCTCATCCCGCACAGCGGCGAGGGCGATTTCAGGGCTGCCTTTAACTTGACACCCGGCAACAATGAAATCGATGTCGTCGATGCCGCGGGGCCGTTGCCGTTGAATGTCGAAGAATACACCGTAGTGACTTACTCGGCCGCGAACACGACTGGCACGCTCTATCTCAACGGCGTTCAGGTGGCCACCGCCAGCATCCCGACCAACCGCGCCCCGGCCAATTACGGCAATACCTTCAACAACTGGATTGGCCGCGATGAATTCGGCGGCGACCCGATGTTCGCGGGCGTCATCGACGAATTGCGCATTTGGAACGCCGCAGTTTCGCCGCTTTACATCACTCTCGGCGCCATCGCCGGCCCGAATGTCGTGGTCACGAATCTTACGCCGTCGTCGGTCAACATCTCCGTCACCAATACCACCATGACCAACGGCCTTTCCCAGCAGGCCTCCGCCACTGTCAGTTTCCCGCAACTCGCCAATGTGCAATTGACTGTCACCAACTGGACCAGCGCGAATACCAATGTTCTCACTGTAAATAACACCGGCATTATCACCGCGGTGGGTCCTGGCTCAGCCGCTGTCAGCGCCTCGTTCGCGGGTGTGACCGGCACGGGCGCGGTCATCACGGTTCCCGCGCCCCCGACTGGGCCGAAGCTGGTTCACCGATGGTCCTTCAACACCGACTTCAACGATTCCGTGGGAGGCGCGAACGGCGCCAACATCAACGGCGCTTACCTGGATGGCAGTGGCAACGTCGTAATTCCAGGCGCGGGCTTTGTCTGCACGGACGACACCTGTCCCTATGTCGCATTGCCTCCTGGCATCATGACCAACCTCAATTCAATCACCGTTGAAACCTGGGTCACCGACAACGCCGGCCAGCCTTGGGCGGAAGTGTGGTGTTTTGGCGGCAGCGCCTCCGGGCCAAGCGAGCCTGGCGAAACCAATTACCTCGGCCTCATTCCCACTAGTGGAGCTGATGATTATCGCGGCGCGTTTAAACTGCTTTCCGAGCAGGACGTGATTTACCCCAACGGCCCCATGCCTCTCAACGCCGAACAATACGCTGTCCTGACTTACGATGTTTCCAATAACACGGCCGCACTTTATCTCAACGGCGCTCTGATGTCTGTCAATAGCAATCTCACCATTACCCCTGCCAGCCTGGGCAACACCTATGACAACTGGCTCGGCCGCGACCAATATGCCGACCCCGTCTTCGATGGCAGCGTGGACGAATTGCGCATCTGGAACGGCCCGGTCACGCCGTTGTATCAGGCGCTGACATTAGCTGGCGGCCCCAATCTCGTCATCAGCAATACCACGCCGACTTCGCTCACCGTTATAGTGGCCACCAATAATATGCTGGCGGGCCAGCCGCAGCAGGCCAGCGTGACCGGGAATTTCCTGCAATTGTCCAGCGTGCCGCTGCTTCCAAGCCTCGTTGCCTGGGCGTCAGGCAATGCAAACGTCCTGACAGTCGATAGCAATGGCGTCGTGACCGCCGTCGGCCCTGGAAGCGCCACCATCAGCGCCACGCTGGGCAGCCTGACTCGGAGCAGCGTGAGCATTACCGTGACTGTGCCCAGCGGCGGTGCGAACAACGGCACGGTCGCTTACTGGCAATTCAACAATTCTGCCAATTTGGGCTTGGACAGCAGCGGCTCAGGCAACGCGCTCACGACCGGCAGCGGCGCGCCGGTTTACAGCAGCACGGGAATGTTTGGCGGATCGCTGTATCTCAATGGAAACAGCGCCATGACCATGCTTTCGGGCGCCTTTCCCCTTGGCGTTCCCACGGGCGCGAATTCTTGCACGATTGCGGTCTGGGAAAAAGTCGATGCCGGCTGCCCGAACAATGGCGGCTTCGTTGGCTGGGGTGTCAACAATACCAGCGAGGGCAACAACTTTCGCCTGAACGGGGCCAACAGCGTTGACGATTACTGGTACTCGAACGATTTTATCGCCAACGGCCTCGCTGTCAATCCGATGGATGGCAACTGGCACGCCCTCGCCGTGACTTGGGACGGCACCAACGAAATCATGTACGTGGACGGCGTCAATGTCGGGTCACGCGTCCCCGGCGCTCTGCCCAACGTGCAAAATTCTGGCTTCGTTGTGGGCAAAACGACGGCCGACGTCAATTTCAAAGGCTGGATGGAAGACCTGCTCATCGCCAATTTCGCCCTGACGCCTTCGGACCTCGCCGCGTATCAGGCAGGCGCCTGGTCCGCCACGCTCTCCGCCTATGCGTTGGTTCCGACTGCCTCACCGTCCAGCACCGTTTTCGCCGGCACCGCCCTGACGCTTAACGCCGTGGTGGCCGGCGCGCCTGCTTTTCAATATCAGTGGCAGCTTAACGGAACCAATATCCCGGGCGCCACGCAGGCCGCGTATGTCCTGGCGGACGCGGCCGTCACAAATTCCGGAAGCTATGATTACATTGCTTACACCGCTTCCGCCACGAACGCCAGCCCGCCGCTCGCGATCACCATTCTTCCGCCCAGCCTGCCGGTTTTTGCCGCGCAGCCGTCGCCCGCGTTTTCCACCAATTACGTCGGCGGATTCGCCACCTTCACCGTTTCCGTGATTGGCACCGCGCCGATTCAATTGCAATGGCAGCGCAACGGCGTCAACATTCCCAATGCCACCGCCAGCACGCTGACGCTGGCCTCATTGCAATTAGGCGAAGCGGGAAGTTACACCGTGGTGGCATCCAATTCCCTTGGGGCGTCGAACAGTTTGCCCGCCGTGCTGACAGTTCTGCCGCCCAACTCATCCGCACTAAGTGTCTTGACTTATCACATGGACAATGCCCGCGACGGCGCCAACACCAATGAAGTTATCCTGACTCCGGCCAATGTGAACGTTTCGACGTTCGGCCGCTTGATTACTTATTCAACCGACGGTTATATTACCGCGCAGCCGCTGTATGTCTCTGGCGTGGCCATTCCTGGGCAGGGGACGCGCAACGTTGTTTTCGTGGCGTCGGAGAACAACACCGTCTATGCCTTTGATGCCGACAGCAACGCGGGAACGAACAGCGGATTGCTATGGCAAACCAATCTTGGAACTTCTGTTGGAAGCTATACTGGCGAATTTGGCACGCGTTACCAGGGAACCTATTACGGCGACATTGTTCCAGTCGTCGGAATTACCGGCACGCCTGTTATCGACCCCGTGTCCGGCACGCTTTACGTCAATGTCCATACCCGCATCGCCACCCACACCAGCACGAATTATTACCAATCCATCCACGCCCTGAATATCACCAATGGCACGGAACAACCCTACAGCCCGGTCGCCGTGACTAACTCCGTTCCTGGCAAGGGCGTGCAGAACGCCAACGGCATTGTCCGCTTCGACCCTGTCAATGAGAACCAGCGCCCCGGCATGACCCTGGCCGGCGGAATGTTATTCGCCGCTTATGGCAGTTACGCCGATTCCGATCCGTATCACGGCTGGGTCCTCGGTTTCAACGCCGCCAACCTCGCGCAATCCGCCAGCTATGCGTTCAACACCACGCCCAATGCTGCGGTGGCAACCTTCGGCGTCAACGCCGGCGAGGGCGCTTTGTGGATGGGCGGCAACGGGCTTTGCGCGGATGCGAGCAATAATCTTTACTTCGCGGTCGCTAACGGCAGTTTCAGCGCCAATACCAATGGCGGCGACTACGGCGATAGCTTCGTCAAGCTATCCACCAGCAACGGTTTGGCTGTGGCGGATTATTTTGCTCCCTACAATCAGGCCACTTTGGCCTCGGAAGACCTGGACTTAGGCTCAGGCGGGACGATTCTGCTCCCGGATGCCGTCGGCAGCGCGGCCCATCCGCATCTCATGGTCGGCTCCGGCAAGCTAGGCATTCTTCATTTGGTGGATCGCGATAACATGGGCCGCTTTCACGCCGGCAATGACAGCCAGATCGTGCAGGAAGTTCCCGGAGCCATCACCGGCGCCTGGAGCACGCCCGCTTATTTCAACTACCACATTTACTACCAAGGCTCCGGCGATGTGATGAAGGCGTTTTACATCAGCAACGCGGTCATAACAGCCATGCCGACTTCAAGAGCGGGCACGACTTTCAGCGCGCTCGGCGGCACGCCCGTGATTTCCGCCAACGGCACCAACAACGCCATCGCATGGACTCTTCAGTCGGATGGTTCCACCACTGCCGGCGCGGTGATTCTGCACGCCTACAACGCCACCAATCTGGCCCAGGAACTTTACAACAGCACCCAGAACCAGGCCCGCGACAATGCCGGCGGAGCGATCAAAATGACCACGCCCATTGTGATCAACGGCAAGGTCATCGTGCC
Organism: Verrucomicrobiia bacterium; assembly: GCA_036501625.1. GTDB lineage: Bacteria > Verrucomicrobiota > Verrucomicrobiia > Limisphaerales > Palsa-1400 > Palsa-1400. The sequence continues at coordinate 24,691 of DASXZY010000024.1, read as the reverse complement.
CTCGCAATACTCCGTCTCGATCTATGGCAACAGCCTCTTCCTCGCCACGCCCATCATTTCGCCGTCCGGCGGTTTGTTTACTAATTCCGTGACGGTCACGCTTTCGGACGCCACGCCCAATTCCACGATCTACTACACGCTTGATGGAACCACGCCGAACACCAACTCACTCGTCTATTCCGGTCCGTTCATCTTGACAACCAGCGCCAGCGTGCAAGCCATCGCGGCCCAGCCGGGCGCGGTCAGCAGCGGCGCCGCCAGCGCCGGGTTTGTCGATAGCTCAGCCGTCGGCACGGGCGCGGGATTGCAAGGCTCCTATTGGTCGAACGTCACCAGCATCGCTTTCACGAATTCGTCCTTTTCGCTCACTCCTGCGCTCGTCCGCACCGATGCCGTCGTGAATTTTAATTGGACGGCAACTCCGCCCGCTCCGTCGATCGGCTTGACAAATTTCGCCGTCCGCTGGATTGGCTCGATTCAGCCGGAATACAGCGAACGTTACACGTTCTCGACTTTCACCGACAGCGGCGTGCGCCTGTATGTGAACGGCCAATTGCTCATCGACAAGTGGGTCAATCAATCCCTCGCTGGATGGAGCAACAGCATCGCGCTCAACGCCCAGCAGCGCTGCAACATCGAAATGGACTTCTACAATAAATCCGGCGGCGCCGCGGCCCAGCTTTATTGGAGCAGCCCATCCACCCCTAACGCCATTATACCGCAAACCCAGCTTTACCCCGCCACCAATCCGCCGCCCAGCGTTGTGTTGACAGCCCTCGGCGGCGCGACTTACACCGCAGCCGCATCCGTCTCGCTAAGCGCCGACGCGGACGCCATTTTCAATCCTATCAGTTACGTGAGCTTCTATACCAATGGCACATTGCTCGCGACCCTTAGCAATGCCCCTTACGCTCTGACCGCCACCGGCTGGCCCGCCGGCAGTTACACGCTCACCGCAAGTGCCACCGACGGCAGCGGCCTGACTGGCGTTTCCGCTCCCGTTGTCATCACGGTCAACCCCGCGAGCGGCCTTCCCTACGGCCTCACCGCCAATGCTCCGCCGGGGCCGTTTTTGAACGGCGGCATGCCCGGTTCATCCCTCGGCGCCATCCCCGCGCTGCTCTCGCAAACCGGCGCGTATCTCGATACCTCCAACCGCATTCCGTCGAGCGGGTTGATTCCTTACGCGCCCAACACGCCGTTATGGTCCGATGGCGCCCAAAAGAGCCGTTACCTGGCCCTGCCTTATTCCGGCGCGCCTGTCCTGCCTTCCGCCCAGATTGGCTTTGCTTCGACGGGTCAATGGTCGTTTCCGTCTGGCACCGTTTTTGTCAAGAATTTCGACTTGGTTGTCAATGAAACCAACGCGAGCGTGCCTCCGCGCCGCCTGGAAACCCGCCTTCTCGTGCGCGATACCAATGGCATGGTCTATGGCGTGACTTACAAATGGCGTCCCGACAACAGCGACGCCGACCTTCTCACCGGCAGCCTGGCCGAGCCGATTCTCGTCACCAATGCCACCGGCGTCGTCACGCAAAACTGGTATTATCCAAGTCCCGCCGATTGTTTGACATGCCACACTCGTGTCACCGGTTACGTATTGGGCGTCAACTCGCGCCAGCTTAACGGGACCAACTTCTATCCTGCCACCGGCGTGGCCGACAACCAGCTTCGCACGCTGAATCGACTGGGCCTCTTTAATCCGTCCTTCGACGAAGCGGCCATCGCCGGCTTCGAGCAATTGGCCAGCGTCACCAATGCCAGCGCGCCGCTCGTGCAACGAGCGCGTTCGTATTTGGACGCCAATTGCGCCCAATGCCACCAGCCGGGCGGCACGGGCATCACCTTCGATGCCCGCTACGATACGCCCCTGGCCAATCAGAACATAGTCAATACTACAGCCGCTTTCTCTCTCGGCTGCGACCATGCCAAAGTGGTGGCGCCGTCGGATGTCTGGCGCTCGGTCCTCTATGACCGCATGAACACGGTGGACCCGGCCATCAAAATGCCAACGCTGGCGAGAAATCTGATTGACACAAATGCCGTCGCCGTCATGGCCGCGTGGATCAACAGCCTCGGCGGCACGCCCGCCCTGCCGCCGCCCTCGCTGGCGCCCGTCGGCGGGACCTTCACCGGATTTGTCAACGTTGTGGCGCAGGACACCGTGGCCAACAGCGCGCTCTATTACACGCTGGACGGTTCGCTGCCCACGACCAATTCCGCGTTTTACACCGGGCCGATCCATTTGACCAACAGCGCGACTGTCAACATCAACGCCTGGACGGCGGGCTACACGAACAGCGTCGCCGCCTCGGGCCGATTCACGGTCCTGCCGGGGATTTTCTTCCTGCCCTCCGGCGGATTCACCAACGGCGTGTTCCAAATGTCCTTCGCCGGCCCGCCCGGCTCCAATTACGTGCTGCAAGCCAGCACGAATCTGGCGCAATGGGCCTCGGTCAGCACCAACACGCCGGCAAGCTCGCCATTCATCTTGACGGACACGAACGGCCCCGGCCCGGCCCGCTTCTACCGCGTCCTGCAAGTGCCATGAGCGCCCTTCGAACCGCGCTCTTGTGCGCCTTGCTGGCCGCGATTTCCGTCCAGGCGCAGGATGATTTTGCCCGCCACGTGGAAACGGTGCGCACCAATTGCATCCAGGGCCGCCGCATCATCTGCGGCAAGATTCTCAAAGTGCTGCCGGAGGGTCTTGTCGTGGACAGCGGCTACACCAACTTAATGCGGCATCCGCTCGACGCATCCTGGCTGCTGCCCGGAACGGTCGCCGCCGAGCGCGCGCCCAATCTGGTCGAAAAAAACGAGCCAGATTGCGTCTGCGTCGGCCTCGTCTATTTGACAGACCTCCCCAAAAAGCCAAAAACCAAGCCCAAGCCCTTCGATTACGTGGTTTTGGAAGGCTACCCCGCCGGCCGTTTCACCTACACCTCCGTCGGAACCATCCAAAGAACCGTCCGCCGCTTCTCCGCCAGTCTAAACGAAGCCGTCCGCACCGCCCTCAACGCCGAACCGCATTGAGTCAGAGATGCACGCCAGCGCGTTCCTGATCCCAATTAATTGATCACGATAAAACGTCCCGTTCATCGTCTGGTCAATCTCATCATCTCTTTGAGGCTCGAAGAAACTATGGAGCGCAAATTCTCGGTCGATTGGCAAGGTTGAACGCGAAGCGGTGCGATGTCGAAATGCAATGCAGCGCCTTCTTTGGCAATGAGTAAAATGTCCCCCCTCATTGCCTGCACCATGAGCGTCGCCGAGTTCGTAATAAACATTGGGGCGTTCAAGCGTGAGGTCGCATATGATGAACTCGGCGCGCTCGATTAACTCGGAGATTTCGCGAATGACAATTCCAGAGCCGACGTTTTCGTCAACACGCGAAGCGTGCAGCCCCACGGGTCAATGGCCTCGTTTTGAGCGTTTCGCGCTTGAAAACGGCCGGGTGCGGCTTACAATGCGGGGCATGAGGAAAATTGCCATTCTGCTGGTTCTTTTGGGCGCTGCCGTCCATGTCGCGCGCGCGCAACACGCCGGGATTACCGCGGAGTTGCGGCTCGACCAGGACCAATTTCTGCCCGATGAGGATTTGCACGTGAAATTGCGGATCGTCAATCGCTCCGGCCAGCGGCTTTCCCTGGGAGACAGCGATCAATGGATCACTTTCGCCATCGCGGGCGAGCATGAGACCATCGTGCCCCGGTTGGGAGAGATGCCTGTCAAACATCCGTTTACGCTCCTTTCCGGCCAATCCATCACCTTGGAATTCAACCCCACGCCTTATTTTGGCTTCCGCCACCAGGGCCTTTACAGCATGGGCGCCAGCATCACCGTGCCTCAATGGAAGCAGGCCATTCCCTGCAAACCGGTCACGTTTATGATTTCCACCGGCGTGCCGCTGCCAGATTTTGCCAATGTCGCCGTGGGCGTGCGGCTGCCGTCCGGCGTGACCAACCAGGCCCCGGACGTGCGGCATTACACATTGTTGAAGGTTTCTTATCTGGACGAGGTCAAGCTGTATTTTCGATTGACAGACGACGGCGGGCAGACTCTGCGCGTTTTCCCGCTCGCGCGCATCGTGGATTTCGGCCGCCCTCAAGCGCAGATCGACGGCTCCAACCGGCTGCATGTCCTGGTTCAAACTGACGCCCGCATCTTCACCTACCTGGTTCTTGACGTGAATGGCAACATGCTCGCGCGCCAATCCCACGAGTACGCCGAGTCGCGCCCAACCTTGCGCTCGGGTGACGACGGGCAAATTTACGTTGGAGGCGGCCACCGTGTCCTGTTGGCGAGCGACATCCCGCCGCCAGCCGAATCGGCCAGCACGACGGCAACGGCCAAGAGCGAATAGCGCTTTTAGCTGGCTGGCATGATTAGCCAATTAGAGCAGGCGAAAAAGCGAAGGTGGCGCACGGCGTTTCGCTGGATTGGCTTCTGGTTCATCTTGGGCGTTGCCGTGTGGTTTTGGGGCGCGGTGCAACCCCCGTTTTGAAACTCCAGTCCCGCGCGGCTGGCCTGAACTTGCCAACAAGACCAGCCATCCGCAAAAAACTGCCCGTTTGTCCACGCCCTGCTCGTTACACCGTATAACTGGTGGAAGCCGTAACTCCTCCATGCCCGGTCCAATTCGTGTGGAAAAACGTGCCGCGCGGCTGGTCGATGCGTTCGTAAGTGTGGGCCCCGAAATAATCCCGCTGCGCCTGCAGCAAATTAGCCGGCAAACGCGCGCAACGGTAGCTGTCATAAAAGTTCAAGGCCGTGGAAAACGCCGGCGCCGGAATGCCCTTGCGCGCGGCGGTCGCGACCGTCGAACGCCAGCCGCGCTGGCATTTCTTGATTTCGCCGCGGAAGAAATTATCCAGCAACAAATTGGTCAGCTTCGGGCTTTTATCGTAGGCCTCCTTGATTTTGCCCAGGAAACGGCTGCGGATAATGCACCCGCCGCGCCACATCAGGGCGACGCCGCCGTAATTCAGGTTCCATCCATATTGGGCCGCCGCTGCCCGCATCAGCATATAGCCTTGCGCGTAGGAAATGATCTTGGAAGCGTAAAGCGCCTGGCGAATACCCTCGACGATTGCCGCGCGGTCGCCGGAAATTTTGGGCCGCGGCCCTTTCAATTTTTTCGCGGCAGCCACGCGCTCCTCCTTCAATGCCGAGACGCAGCGGCAATAAACCGCCTCCGCGATGAGCGTCACTGGCATGGCCAGCTCCGTTGAATTGATGACGGTCCACTTGCCGGTGCCCTTTTGGCCGGCGGCGTCAAGAATTTTATCCACCAGCGCCTGGCCGTCGGTGTCCTTGTAAGCCAGCACGTGCGAAGTGATTTCAATGAGGTAGGAATCCAGCTCCGTCTTATTCCAATTTACGAATTCCTGCTGCATTTCCGCCGGCGTCATGCCCAGGCCATCCTTCATCAATTGGTAGGCTTCGCAGATCAATTCCATGTCGCCGTACTCGATGCCGTTATGCACCATCTTGACGTAATGGCCGGCCCCGCCTTCGCCCACCCAATCGCAGCAGGGCGTGCCGTCGTCCACTTTGGCCGCGATGGCCTGGAAAATATCTTTGATATGCGGCCAAGCCTCCTTGGAACCGCCCGGCATGAGCGATGGCCCGTGGCGCGCGCCTTCCTCGCCGCCCGAAACGCCGGAACCGACGAACAGCAGCCCCTTGCCCTCCAAGTATTTGACACGGCGGTTGGTGTCCTCGAAATTTGAATTGCCGCCGTCAATGATAATATCGCCCTTCTCCAAATATGGCAGGATTTCCTCAATCAACGCATCGACGGCCTGGCCGGCCTTGACCATGAACATGACCCGGCGCGGCCGTTTAAGCATCGCGGCCAATTCCGTCATGGAATGCGCGCCAATGACCTTCGTGCCTTTGGCTTCCCGGCCGAGGAACTCATCCACCTTGGCCACGGTGCGATTGAACACCGCCACGGTAAAACCGCGGTCGTTCATGTTGAGAATAAGATTTTGGCCCATCACAGCCAGCCCAATCAGTCCGATATCAGCTTGAGGTTCCATAGATTCTTGCGTTCCAGTCGGGATTCACTATACAAGACGAGTCGTCTTTGGCAACAGATGAATTTGGCATGACTCCATTGCCGCGCTCCTTTTTCCGGCCATCGGCCGCGGTGGTCGCGCCGCGCCTGCTCGGTCATTGGCTCATTCGCAATTTGCCTTCCGGCCCGTGCGGCGGCCCTATTGTTGAAGTGGAGGCCTACATCGCGGGCGACGCGGCCGCGCACAGCTTCGGCGGAGAGACGGCGCGCAATCGCGTCATGTTTGGCCCGCCCGGCCATGCGTATGTTTATTTCATCTACGGATTTCACTTTTGCGTCAACGCCGTTTGCCTGCCCGCCGGCCGTGCTGAGGCCGTATTGATCCGCGCTGTGGAAGCCGAAGTGGGCCTGGATGCGATGTGCCAAAACCGGCAGGCCCCGTCGCCAATTGCATTGACGAACGGGCCGGGCAAACTTTGTTCGGCCCTGGCCATTGACCGCACGCTTGACGGCGCCGATTTATGCGATGCTTCCTCGCCGCTTTTCATCGCCCGCAATCCCAGCGCCGCGCGGTTCCGGCGCCAGCGCGGGCCGATGGCCGTCTCGACCCGGATCGGCATCACGAAAGCGGCGGGTTTGCCGTTGCGATTTTACCTTGGCGGCAGCGCGTTTATTTCGCGGGGGCGGCCAGTCGCGGCGCCATCCAGCGGATAATGCGGGCGTACAAACCCGGAGCCATGAGAATGCTGATGTGGCTGTGGCTCAACCGCCAGATTTCGGGCTGGCCCCAGGCCCGCCATAATTCCTCGGTAATTTCGGCCGGCACGAACAAATCGTAAATCGACTCGATGATCAGAATGTTTTCCTTGGAAATGACCGGTCGGACGCTCGTGAGATTCAAGTTCATGGCGGGCAGCGGCTGTCCGCCCAGCGCCAGGCGGATGCCGCGGCAAAAGACGGCACTTTCCACCAGCGCATCCAAACGCGCGGCCGGCTCCATCAGGACAGCGCAAGCAAAGCGGGCATCGTGACTCACGGCCAGTCCCGCCAGCCACCCGCCCAGCGAAACGCCAACAAGACCGACGGCCGGACAGCCTTCCTGCCGCAGCCATTGCGCGAATGCCCGCGATTCCGCGACCGCCTGCCGGGCCGCCTCGACCATCCGCAATAGGTCCGGGCACAAAAAATTGCCCCACGCGCCGAGTTGCCGCGGGCGGCGTTGAAAGTGGTAGGGCAATTCCAGTGTGGCCGCGTTGATGCCGTGGCGATTGAACTGCCGGGCGGCCAACGGAAACCGAATGCTGTGGTCGATGACATCATTCCATCCGTGCAGCATCACGACACACGGCCTTCGCTGCCAGTTGCCGCTGCAATGATAGAACCGCCCATGCACGACATTGTTTTCCGCGAAGGCGCTGGGGCAGGGCGATTCAAATTGAAACCGAATATTGCCGGAGAATTTGACCTGGGCCGCGCCAGCCTCCGCCGGCATAAAATCCGGCCGTTCGAGCAACTGCCGCGCCTCAATCAGGTGCGGGCTTGATCCATCCGGCAATGGCACGCGCGCGGCGGCCATGCACATGGCAGTCCGATCAAGCAGCCTCATCAGCCCGGCCTTCATGGGGCGCGTCAGGACGATGAGTTTCTGGAGGCGCGCGGGCGTGCGCGAGAGCCAGCCCTGGAACTCGCGGGAAAAGCATGGGGTGCGGCAAAGAGTGCGGGGTTAGTTTGGCGCACAGGGTGGCTAGTCTCGCAGTCGGTCTCTTTGCCGTCCCCCAATTGAGAGGCCCTCACGGCCAAATTGGGAAAATCAGGAAAACGGAAAAAATGATTGCGGCGGACGAACTTCGCGGCCCCGGCGCCGGTGGAAACCGGGAATTCCTGCCGCGCCAGGCATTTGGAAAATATAATGTAATCGCTCGTGATCGCCTTCACCATTTTTCTTGCGGGTTTATTTTGAAACCAAATCATTCCCGGCGCAAGTTCTTTAATCAAAAATATTTAGAACCTGAGGGCGCCTCGAATTGACGGACAGAGATCGGGTTGACAATGAATGAAAAACCCAACGAAACAAACCGTTGTCCAAGAACGAGGAATATATCGCGCTCAGAAATCCGTGGGAAAATTCGACAGGGACGCTCAATGTGGCTATCGCGGTGTTCGTTTCCGATTCCGTGGCGGATGAAGTCGCGCGCGAATCGGTCATCGCAAAAATCTCGCGCGCGGCGTGGGACAACTGGGCCGGAGAAGCGCCGCAGGCGGAGCGCAATCGCCAGTGAATTATGACAAAGCTGGACAGCAACGACTTTCTCCTTCACCTTGCCGCGGATGTGATCTCTTTGATTTGATTGTCACTTAGCAGTTTACGCGAAGAGCGTTTTTTGGAATAAACGGGTTCTTGCTTTTCTTTCGAGAAGCTTTGCCTATTTTGTTCCCATGAAATCGATCTTTCTGTCGAATGGATTGACTCGAAGGACGGCCGACTGCCTGGCCAGGCTGAATATTCCCATGACTAAGAAAGCAGTCATCAAGGCTATCCGGGAGGGGACTTTGTACGCCAACTGCATCCCCCGCCATTACGGGCCGCAAACGCACAAGGAGATTTGCCGGTGGGCCGGTGTCAACGCCGAGGGCGGCGCCGTCAGGAAATAGCGGCCGCCGCAAGCTGATAAAGCTGGCGCGGGGCGTGCGCCGATGGCAGGTTCTCGATATGTTGAAGTTTCGTTTCATCGCGTCAACGATGCTGTGCGGCCTGCTCGCCGCGTCCGTCCGGGCCGGGGACAAAGAGGCGTCATTCGGGTTTGCCGGGCCGGAGATTTTTCCCATCGATCCCCAGATCAGCCTGTTGCACGCGGCCGACCTCAACGGAGACGGTTTGACCGACCTCATTGTCGTCAACAATGTGCGCTCCAAGATCAATTTGCTCTATAACCAAACCGGCAAGACCAATTCCAATTCGTCGCGCATCGTTGGAAAAAAGGAAATCAACGATTTGCCGCCGGACGCCCGGTTTCGCATCGACTCCATTTCGTCGGAAAAAAGGATTTCCTCACTGGTGGTGGCGGACTTGAACGGCGATGGCAAGCCCGACCTGGCCTATTACGGGGAGCCAAAGGAATTGGTCGTCCAATACAACGAAGGCAGCAACGGCTGGAGCGCGCCGAAACGATTTCCCATTGACGACGGCCAATTGGCGGTCAACGCCTTGTCGGCCGGCGACCTCAACGGCGACAAACTTACGGACTTGGCGCTGCTGGGTGACAACAATATTTACTTCCTGGCCCAAAATCCCGATCACACGCTGGCGGAGCCGCAGAAAATTCCGTTTTCCGGAGACGTCCGCGCGGTGCAGGCGCTGGACATCAATGGCGACGGGCGCGACGACCTGATGCTGATCAATTGGGACAGCCCAAGCCCGATCCGCTTCCGCTTGCAGAACGACCAGGGGGAATTGGGGCCAGAAATATACTTTACGCTGCCCGCCATCCGCTCGTATCTGGCGGACGATTTGGAGGGCAACCACAAGACGGAACTCGTGACCATCGCGGCCAGCTCCGGGCGGGCGGCGGTTTCGCACTTTTTGCAAAAGCCGGCCGAGCCGCTGTCGGGTGATTTCAAGACCGGCCAATTCCAAGTGCAGCCCCTGAATCGGACCACGCGCGCGCACCGCGGCGTATTGTGGGCGGATGTCAATGGCGACGGACTGCCGGACCTGCTGGTGGCGGAACCGGACAGCGGGCAATTGAGCCTTTATCTGCAACGGCGCGATGGCACGCTGGCAGCGCCCAAAACTTTTCCGACCTTCGTCGGCGTGAGCGAACTGGCCGTGGGCAACTGGGACGGAAATGGCCGGCCCAATATTTTTCTGCTCAGCAGCGACGAGCACAAAGTGGGCGTGACCAAATTGGACGCGAAAGGCGGAATCGCGTTTCCGACTGTTATTCCTCTTGACGGCAAGCCGTTGGCGATGGCCGTCGGGCCGTTGCAACCCGGCGCCAAGCCCTCCTTGGCCGTCGTCCTCGATTTGGACACCAACCGCGTGCTGGTTACACGCCAGGCGGATGGAACATCGCACACGCAAAAATTGAGTGATGATTTCAAATCGGCTCCTTCCTCCATGACCATGCTCGACGCCAACCAGGATGGCCTGGCGGATTTGGTCCTATTGATTCCCTACGAAAAAATCAAGGTGCTGATTCAAAAGCCGGACAACCTCGCCTTTGAGGAGGCGGACGTGCTGCCTCCCGGCGGAAGCACGGACGAGCCGTGGCTGAGCACCCTGGATGTCGATGGCGACGGCAAGCCGGAATTGCTGCTGGCGCAGAAGAATTTCGTGCGGGCGGTGGTGTTGAAGCCGGAAAATGACCGGGCCACCAACGGCAAGCCGGCGTGGAATTTTTTCGTGAAGGAACAAATCAACGGCGCGTCCCGCGATTCGCGCATCGTGGGGGCGGCCGCGCTGCGGAACGGGACCAATGCCGTCGATTCCATTTTTATGCTTGATGCGGAACGGAAGGAATTGACCTTGAGCGAACGAAACAAGGCCGGCGTGTGGACGGTCGTGCGCAACCTGCCGCTGCCTTACACGGAGTTCAATTCGCTGCGCGCGGTGGGACTGGGTTCCGCCAAGGCCAACAGCGTGGCTTTGATCGGTGTCAACGCCGTCGGCACGCTGGCGACCAGCGGCAAGGTTTGGCAGCTTGAGGAACTGGACAGTTACGAAACACCCATCAAGGACGGCCACCTGACCGATGTGATCGCCGGCGATTTGAACAACGACGGTCGCAAGGACCTGGTCTTTTTGGAGACGGCCAAGAATTATCTGGATCTCGTCACCTATGAAAAGCCGCACAAGCTTGTGCCGGCCAATCGGTGGCAGGTTTTTGAGGAGCGGACGTTCCGTTCACGGCGCAACGATTCACCTGAGCCGCGCGAAGCGGTCGTGGCGGACGTGACCGGCGACCACAAAGCCGATTTGATCGTGCTGGTGCATGACCGCCTCCTCGTTTACCCGCAGCAATAGCGGGAATTTATTGCCGCAAAAAAGGCGCAAAATTCGCAAAAAGAATTCTGTGCTTTTTGGCTACACCAAGCCGGCCCATTTTCTTCCGGCCCAGTAGATTGTCAATAATACAAAGATCGCGGCGCCCCAGGCTGGCTCGCTCCAGACGCGGATGCGGCGTTCCACGGGCTTCGGCTCCGGCAGCAGCGCGATTTTATCGACGATCTTGTCCAGGTCCGCCATCGGAAGGCTTTGACCGCGTGTCAGCGAGGCGAGTTCTTCCAGGATTTGCGCGTTGACGGGCTGGCCTTCCTTTTCGATTAACGGGCGGGAAACCAGCAGTTCCGTTGACAGATGGCGGTTGTAAGGCGCGGAGTCTGCTTCCAATTTGTAGCGGCCGGCTTCTTGCGCGATGAAGCTGGATTTGAAGACGCCCCAGCCGCCTTCAATCTGGCTGAAATCAAGCCGCTCGGCGCGCCCGCTGGGCGAAGCCAGTTTTCCCGTGACCGGCCCTTTGTCAACAGGAAATCCAGACTGGTCCAGCACAGTGGCTTGCAGAAAAACAGTGTCGCCGGCCTCGGGAGATTCGGGGCTGTAGCTCAAACGGATGCCGTCTTTTTCCGAGAGGTGCCGCTGATGGGCCATCCAGCGGACGACCTGGCCCCAAAAGCGGTAGTGAAATTTGTCCTCGACCCCGCGGCGCCATCGCCATGCGCTGTCGGTGCCCAAAAACAAAACCTTGCCACTGCCGGCCGGGCGCGTCACCAGCAGCGGCATGCGCCCCCATTGATTGCGGAGCGCGCCATGCACGGCCAGCACTTCCGAGCCGGGCCGGCTTTTTTCCACGGAGGCTGACCAGAAAAATCCCGGCAACTGCTTCCACAACTCGTCGTTTTTATCCTCGTCGGAATCGAAGCGCGTCAGCCAATGGCGCTTGCCCGTGCTGGTGAGCATCAATTGCGATTCATTTTCCAGGCCGACGCCGCCGGGCTTGGAGGAGTCCAATTCGACAGGATACAAATCCTTAAGCGGGCTGTTCAGCAGCGTGGCCTCGCGACCGCGCCGGCCGGGGACAAAGACCAGGCCGCTGCCTTGCTGCTCAACCAGCCCCTTCAGCAACTCGGCGTCCTGCTCCGTCAATTCGCCGTCGCCCATTCCCACGTCGCCAAGAAAAACCACGTCGTAGGGCGCCAGCGCCTCTTTGGTGTCGGGAAAAGCGGAAATGTAATCGCGCCCGCCGCCGGGGCCGAGGCCTGGCAGCCAGAGCAAACAGCTTACTTCGACGCCCGGATCGCGGGCCAGGGCGTTGCGCAGATAGCGATACTCCCAGCGCGGCAGCGAATCGACCACCAGCACCTTCAGTTTTTCCACGCGCACCGTCATCCGAAATTCACGCTCGTTGTTCTCCGCGATGGCCTCGTCCGCCTCGACCGGCAGTTTAACTGTGCCATTGACAGCCCCCACTTGGCGCGGCGACCACAGCACGGAATCCTCCACTTCACCCTGGGCGGGAATCGTGATGTCTTTCTTGGCGGATTCGCCGAAATTATCGGAGACCGTAACGGTCGTCTTGACTTCGCGCGGCAGATGGCTCGTCACTTTGAAGGAGACGGCAATTTCCTCGCCCAGAAGGCCGTAAGACGGCGCGGAGACGCTTTCCAGCGCCAAGTCCGGCACGGGAGTTGCGCGGCCGACCGGGACAGCGAAGACCGGGATGTTTTGCTCGCGGTATTGCGTGGCGGCGGCCAGCGGAGACTGGCCCTGGTTCCAATCGCCATCTGTCAACAGCAGGACGGCCTTGAGATTGCGGTAGCGATGGAGCGTGTTTTCCAGAGCCTGGTTCAAATCGGTTCCATTGATCGCTTCCTGATTGGTTGAGGGCGCGCCAAACGGCTCCACGGAAACTTTAGCCCTCGATTGCAGCGGCTGCCAGAATTTGCGCGCCAATTGCGCGGCCAGCCAATCCTGGCGCGTGCCGACGCCATTGGTGAGGCTCACGTCGCGCGTCTTCATGCTGCCGGAGGCATCGGCAAGAATGGCGATTTCCGGGGCGGCGGTCCGCTCCAGAGTTTCGACATATTCCGGGCGCAGAAGCGTGGCCGCGAGCAAAGTCACCAATAAAAACCGCAGAGCCTCGAGGCGGGCGGCGGTGCGCCGGTGCGCGGCGCGGCGCCAATTGGCGTAACAAAGCCACCCGGCCGCCGCCCAAAACAACACGCCCAGGACAATCACCGAAAGCGGCGCGGCCAGCGAAAGATGCCTCATGCGAGTTGCTCCTTCGGCCGCGGCGCGGGCAGGATCAAAATTCCTTCGCCGATCAGAAACAGCAGCATCGCGAAAACAAACACGCGCCAAATTTCGCCCTGCAACTGCCCGGCGTCAAAATGCTGCTCCTGGAGCAGTTGAACGGGAAGGGGAGCGAACAGCTTGCGAGCCTCATCGGTGTCAAGCACGTCGGGGTCATCTTCAGCGGGCGGCCGGTTGACCGCCAGCAGGCGTTCGCCGCTGCGATAAATGCCGGCTTCGAAACGGATGTCCTTCGGCCGCGCCGAGTCAACTGAAACCCATTGGCGGGCCGCATCTGCCGCCTCCAACTCGCCGCAAGCGACCGATGAGGCCTGTTGCAAACGGCGGCCGCCGGCCTGGAGCATGCGCTGCAACATGGGCACCAGCACGGGGCCTTCGCCGAGGCTGGACCAATCGTCCTTCGGCAGAGATGAGCAAAAATAAACTTCGCCCTTGCCAATGTCCTGCCGCACCAAAAAGGCTGACCCATCCTCGAAGGCGGCGAGCACATTTTTTTGGCCGGTGATGGCCTGGCGGCGCGCGAACGTGGTCTGCGCCAGCGGCAAACTCAAATGTTCATCGCTCTTGGCCAGCGGGCCTTCGTCCTCATTCCAGCGCACGATGCGGTAGCCGTCCGGCGACTCGGAATTTTGCGGGTCGCCCCAACCCAGCCCGGCGAATTGGCGCGGGCTGGCCTCGCCCGGCGGAAAAAAGACCACGACACCGCCCTCGTTGGCGAAGGATTGCAGGCGGTCCGCCTCGGCTCCTTGCGGCAGGGGAGCCTGCCAGATTAGGAGCGAGCAGTCGTTGAGCGCCGCGCGGCCAATCTCCTCCGGCGCGATGACCTGGGCCGGCTCGGCCTTGTGGGAAGCGGCAGCCAATTGCAAATCCCGCGCCACGCTCCGCTCGGTTCCGGCCACGGTGGCCCGCAACGGCGTGTCCGCGCCATAGACAAACCAGGCGGTATTGTCGCGCGCGTTGGAATCGGCCGGCAGGGAGAATCCGCCCCAGCCGCCTTCGCGCCGCGCGCCCAAATCAATCTTGCGCCGCCAGCGGAAGCTTTGCCCCTCGCAATCGGCTTCGGTCTCCGTGCGCTGGCCGTCGAGGGTCATGACGACCGGCACTTTGGCGCTGCCCGCGCGGGTGCGCTGGATGTCAATCACAACTTGCAGCTCGCCCTTGGCGCCCAGCGCGCGGCGGGAAAGGTCTTTGATCGCGATGGAAGCGTTGGCTTCCGGCGCCTCATTGAGGGCCAGCAGCCGGAAACGGACCTTTTGCGACAAGCCGTTGATCTGGGCCATGATGCTTTTCCAGCGCGCATCGTCCGGCCGCCAATTGCTCCGCTGGTTGTCGGAGGCAATCCAAATTTCCGCCGTGCCCGCGCGATTTTCCACCAGCCAGTCAAAGGCGGAACGCAGCATGGCGGGGACATCGGCGGCGGTGTCTGTCGCGCTGGTCAGGGAGAGATTGGCGAGGCTGCCGGCCTTGGAAATTTCCTGCGGGGTGCGCGTGGCGCTGTCAATGAGAATAAGGTGCGTCGTCTGCTCATATTGGCGGGCCGCCTGGCCCAGGAGCTGGAGCGCCAATTCGCGCTTGGTCGTCCCGCCGGCCTGGGTCTCCATGCTGGCGGAGCGGTCCAGCAGCAGAATAATGGCGTCCGGCGCGGGCGAGAGGGCCCAGCCCAGCCAGCCGCCCGCGAGAGGGCGCGCCAGGAACAGCAGCAGCATCGCCACGGCCAGCACGCGGAAAAGGAGAATCAGGAATTGGCGCAGCTTGGTGTGGCTGGCCGAGCTGCGCGTGGCCGAGAGCAGGAACCGCATGGCCGCCCAGGGCCTGGGGCGATGGCGGAGCCGGTTGAGCAGGTGGATGATGATCGGCGCCAGCACCAGCGGCAATCCCAGCAGAACGAATGGTTGGAGAAAAGTCATCGGCGGCGAACCATCAAGTTGGACGTTCGCGCCATTACGGAGAAGCGGCGGCCAGGCGGACCCGCTCGACCAGAAAATCCGCCAGCACCCGTTCGTAATCCTGGTCTGTCACCACCTGGCGGTAATCGACGCCAAATTCATTGCAGCCGCCGCGCAATCCTTCCAGGAACATTCGCAATTGCCGCAGGTATTCGTCGCGGATGATCGAAGGCTCCGTCACGACGCTCATGGAACTTTCCAAATCAACAAAGCGCACGGGGCGGTCGAATTGGAAATCCAATTCCGCGCGGTCCAGCAATTGGAAAACCGCCAAGTCATGCTTTTGAAAACGCAAATGCTGGAAGGCATTGAGCAGTTCATCCAGGTCGCAAAAAAAGTCCGACACCACCACAACCATGGCCCGGCGCCGCACTTTTTCGGCCACGCCGTGCAACGCGGCGATCAGGCCAGTCTCGCCCTTGGCCTCGGTTTTATCCAGCGCGTCAAATAGAACTCGCAGGTGGGCCGGATTGCGGCGCGGCGGAATTTCGACGGACGATTTGCCAGTGGCGCAGAACAGGCCGGACGCATCGCCCTGATGCGCGGCGATGTAGGCCAGCGTGGCGATCATGCGCTTGGCGTAAGCGAGCTTGCCGCCGGGAGCCTGGCCGAATTTCATCGAGCCGCTGGCGTCGAGGACGAAGTAACAGCGCAGATTGGTCTCCGCCTCATACTCTTTGAGAAAAAAACGGTCGGTGCGCGCGAAGACTCGCCAATCGAGGCGCCGGATGTCGTCGCCCGGAACATAGTTGCGGTATTCGGCGAATTCGACGCTGGAACCGCGATGCGGGCTTTTGTGCAGGCCGGCCACCGAACCTTCCATGGGCGTGCGCGACATCAGCGTCAAGTGCATCAAGCGGTTGAGCACTTGCGAATCCAGCCATGCGACGGGTTCAGCCACGTTTGGCTTCTCCCATTTCCGCCAGGAGCCGGGTGATGATCTCCAAACTGCTGACGCCTTCCGATTGGGCCTGGAAATTGGTCAGGATGCGATGGGTCAGCACCGGCCCCGCGACCGATTCCAAATCTTCTTTGCGCACCAGGTAGCTGCCGTGCAGGACGGCGCGCGCCTTTGCCCCGCGAATGAGGTATTGCACCGCGCGCGGGCCTGCGCCCCAGGTGACCCATTTCCTGATCCAGTCCGGCGCCTGTTCCGAACGCGGCCGCGTGCGCCGCACCAAATCGACCGCCATGTCGTAAATATGATCCGGCACCGGCACACGCTGCACGACTTCCTGGAAGCCGATGATTTTCTCGCCGTCGATCATTTTGGACAATTGCGCCGGAGCCGCGCCGGTCGTTTCGCGGGCAATCCGGCGCTCTTCATCGCCCGTGGGATAATCGACGTGGATGAAAAACATGAACCGGTCCAGTTGCGCCTCCGGCAGCGGGTAGGTTCCTTCCTGCTCGATGGGATTCTGCGTGGCCAGAACGAAAAAGGGCGCGGGCAGCGGGAAAAATCGGCCAGCCACTGTCACCCGATGCTCCTGCATGGCTTCGAGCAAGGCGGATTGCGTTTTGGGAGGCGTGCGGTTGATTTCATCGGCCAGGACGATGTTGGCAAAGAGCGGCCCCTTGACGAACACGAAGGCGCGGCGGCCGGGTTGGTCGGTCTCCTGCAAAATGTCCGTGCCGGTAATGTCCGACGGCATCAAATCCGGGGTAAATTGGATGCGGTTGAAGCCGAGCGACATGGCTTGAGCCAGGGAATTGACGATGGTCGTCTTGGCCAAGCCCGGCACACCCATCAGCAGCCCGTGGCCGCGCGCCAGAATGCAGATGAGCAGCCGTTCAATGACGATGTCCTGCCCGATAATCACTTTGGCCAGCTCGGCCCGAAGGCCCTTGTAAGTATTCCGCAAATCGTCAATGGCCAAAACATCATCCCGCGAAAGGGCGGCGGCGGATGGAGCAGGGGCGGACACGGGGCGGGGTTGATTAGCCAACGATGGTTCAGTCATAAAATCTTATAGTGAAGTCACCCCGGCGGGCCGGGTCAATTCCTATTTGGGGCGCTTTCATCAACTCCCGCTTTTGACCCCTCCTCGTGATGTGCCGTTCGACGATTCTGCTATTTGCTCCAATCCAGCACGACCTTTCCCGATTGGCCGGATTTCATCGCGGCGAAGCCTTGCTCGAAGTCAGCATAATGGAAGCGATGAGTGATGACGGGCTTGATGTCCAGGCCGCTCTCCAGCATGACGGACATTTTATACCACGTTTCATACATCTCGCGCCCGTAAATGCCCTTGATGGTCAGCATGTTGAAGACGACCGTGTTCCACTCGATGGCGATCGGTTCCGAAGGGATGCCCAGCATGGCGATTTTCCCGCCGTGCGCCATGTTGGCGATCAGATCACGAAAGGCGGCCGGGTTGCCGGACATTTCCAGGCCAACATCGAAGCCTTCCTTCATGCCGAGTTCGTGCTGGGTGTCGCGCAGCTTGTGTTTGGAGACGTTTAAGGCGACGGTCGCGCCCATGCGCTTGGCCAAGTCCAGCCGGTAATCGTTCACATCGGTCACGACGACATAGCGGGCGCCGGCGTGTTTGACGACGGCCGCGGCCATGATGCCAATCGGCCCCGCGCCAGTAATCAAAACGTCCTCGCCCAGAACATCAAAGGAAAGCGCCGTGTGGACGGCATTGCCGAACGGGTCGAAAATGGAGGCCACCTCGCGGTCGATGTTGGGGCGGTGATACCAGACATTGGTCATTGGGACGGAAATCAATTCCGCGAAGGCGCCGGGGCGATTGACGCCAATGCCCTTCGTATCGGCGCACAAATGCCGCCGGCCGGCCAGGCAATTGCGGCATCGCCCGCACACGACGTGCCCTTCGGCGCTGACGATGTCGCCGGGCTTGAAATCCGCGACGTTGGCCCCGATCTGGACGACTTCGCCGACGAACTCATGACCGACGACCATCGGGACGGGAATGGTGCGCTGGGCCCAGGCGTCCCAGTTATAGATGTGAAGGTCCGTGCCGCAGATGCCGGTTTTTTGGACCCGGATGAGCACGTCGTTGACCCCCATTTGAGGTTCCGGCACGTCTTCCAGCCAAAGCCCCGGTTCGCGATTTCGTTTAACAAGCGCCTTCATGCCAGCCCAACATAGAGCGGCACCGCGGAAACGGCGATACAATTGTTGCAGGGCGGGCGTGAACGAAGCGAGCGGGCAGCGCGTGGCTCAGCCTGGACGATGCAGTTAGGAAGGAGGTGATTAGGCAGCCGCGCGCAAATCCTCGCTGTTCAGATCAATCAGCCGGTTTTGAAGATACCGAATGGCCGGCTTTCGCCAGAATTGCCACAGGGCGCTGGACCATGGAATGAACTCCCGATCTGGCCTCCATTGCCGTTCGCAGGAATCCCAAATTTCGACGGAACCGCGATACGCTTTTGCTCCTCTTAAATATTCCTTCACCCGGCACCCATTCGACAAGCCAAAACCAAATTCGATGACCGCCGCCTTGCGAAGAGTCGTTTCTACGTGCGAATCTTTGTAAAATATAGAGTAACTCTCTCTCCCCTGATTCCGCGCGACACGGAGAGTGACCGCAAATCCATCAGGATATGACGGCAAACAGCTTATCGAGGAAAAATCGCGCTTAACGCGAGCTTCAGGATATCTGGCCAGCCGCCTTTCGATATCATCAAGGATCGGACCTCGCCATTTAGGCTCGTCCATCAAGCCCCGCGCCGTTTTCTTGGGCGGCCGCGGTGGAATGCCCCCAAAGCCGGGCGCTGGCTGTGGGTTTGCGCCGTCGTCAAATTCTCCCATGGCAGAACCGTATGACATACACCGGAAGCTTAATCCAGTCCTGCCAGATGACAACTATTTTGGCTCGCCGTTTCCAGCAGCAAACTTTTCACGGGCCAGGTCAAAGCGCGAAAAAAATCAGAAGCGTCTTGTAAAAACTGGTGAAATCGAGGATTGCCAATAAAGGCAAGAGTCCGCTTAATAAAGGGCAGATAGCGTCAGAAAGGATTGACGATGACAAAAATCATACGCAAAGCGCCAGTCGTTAATGGCCTCAGGGACATTCAAATGACCGAGTACTGGGACAACCCCCTGTTGCCGGCAGAAACGCTCCAGGCCAAGCTCAACGGCAGCCCGGTCGATGCGAAGCAGTACCCGAAATTATCCGAGGAAATCCAACTTTTGCAGGAGTTGTTGTTTGCGTTTGGGTCCCGCCGCTACGGCAAAATGTCGATGCTGGCGATGGTGGACATCCTGCAAGCCACGGATTATTTCCTGGTCGTCAACGATCTCGAGCCTGACAGCCGCGACCACGGCTATGCCGACGACGCCGAGGTCGTCCACCGCGCCTTTTTAAAGCATCAGGACGAACTGCTCGCGTTCAAAGAATGGCTCCGGGTGCGGTAGCGACGCGCCGGCCGGGCAAGATGGATTGCCCGCAATGACCTGACTCCTATTTGGCCGGAGTGCCCCGCCGCCTCTTTCCATGGCTGGCGTGGGTGGCAGCGGAAACTTCCGGCAGCGACAGGTATTGCCGGGCATTATTGTAGCATACATTGCTAATCATCGTGCCGAGCAGGTTTTCGTCGTTGGGCAGCTCGCCGCTTTCCATTTCCTGGCCGATGAGATTGCACAGGACGCGGCGAAAATACTCGTGGCGGGGGTAGGACATGAAGGACCGCGAGTCGGTGATCATGCCGACAAAGCGCGAAAGCAGGCCGAGATTGGAGAGGGCGTTAAGCTGCCATTGGATGCCCTCCTTCTGATCCAAAAACCACCAGCCGGAGCCGAATTGCATCCTGCCGGGCAGGGAGCCGTCTTGAAAACTGCCGATGACCGCCGCGAAGGCGTAGTTGTCAACAGGATTATTGTTATAGACGATGAGCTTGGGCAGGCGGCTCTCGCGCTCCAGCAAATCCAGGTAGCGCGCCAGGGCTTGCGCTTGGGGAAAATCCCCAATGCAATCAAAGCCGGTGTCGGGGCCGATTTGCTCCAGGAGCCGGGTGTTGTTGTTGCGCAGCGCGCCCAAGTGCAACTGTTTGACCCATCCGCGCTCCGCGTCCCATCGCCCAAAGTGCAGCATCATGCAGGTGGCGAACTGCTCGTGTTCCTCCGGCGAAACCTCGCGGCCGCGGCGCGCGCGCGCGAAAATGGCGGCGGCCGTTTTGTCCGCGCAGGGACGGGCCGGGCATTGGTTCAGCCCGTGATCGGAGAGGCGGCAGCCTTGCCCGTGGAAATAATCATGCCGCCGTTTCAGGGCGGCCACGAAATCGCCCAGGCTTCCGATCTCCGCGCCGGCCGCTTGTTCGAGCCGGGCCACCCAGGCGTTGAACGCGGGCGGTTGATGGACCGCCAGCGCCTTGTCCGGCCGAAATGCCGGGCACACGCGCGTTGTCACGCCATCGGCCGCGATCTTTTTATGATGCGACAAATCATCGGCGGGATCGTCGGTCGTGCAAAGGTGGGTGACCTTGAATTTCTTCAGGATGCCGCGCGCGCTGAATTCAGGGCGGGCCAATTGTTCGTTGGCCTTCTTCCAAATTCGGGCCGCGCTCGCCTCGTCCAGCAATTCGTTGATGCCGAAGTAGCGTTTGAGTTCCAGATGCGTCCAATGGTAAAGCGGATTGCGCAGCGTGTGCGGCACTGTCGCGGCCCAGGCGCGGAATTTTTCAAACGGCTCCGCCGCGCCCGTGCAGAACTTTTCCGCCACGCCATTGGCCCGCATGGCGCGCCACTTGTAATGATCGCCTTCCAGCCAAATCTCGAAGAGGTTGTGGAATTGGCGGTCGCCGGCGATGTCTTTGGGAGGAAGATGGCAGTGGTAATCGAAAATGGGCTGAGGCTGGGCGAACTGGCGGTAAAGCCGTTGCGCCGCGCGGCCGCGCAGCAGGAAATTTTCGTCCATGAATTTCATTTCAATCCTGGGCCAGAAAGAGCGGCTTGACGTGGCGCTCGTAGAGGTTCTCTGTCACGCCGGCCGCCACGGACGCTTCGTCTTGTTCCAGCGCCTTTAAATAGCGCGTTCCCATGCGGGCCGCAATCTTATATCCGACATGCAGAAGCTGCCGGACGCTCGGATTGTAAGCCGGATTCTGTTGGTCGTGGCGCACGGCGCTGGCAAATTGCCCGCTGTCCCAGCGCCGCGCTTCGGCGGCGGAAGGCAGGCGCTGGCGGTCAATATCCAGCACGGCCGCGTAAGGGGCTCGCAGTTCGTCAATGTGTTCCAGCGCGCCCGCGTAAATTTCCTTGGCAATTTCCAGCCCGCTGCCGCCGGCCGAGGCCAGTCCGATGACTTCCTCCAGCCAAGTCGTGCCTGCTGTCTTGACGTGGACGCCCGCTCCGCTTTGGCGCAAGGCGCGGCGGATTGGCGCGTAAATGGAAAATTTGTCGCTGCCGGAATGAACGCTCAATTTGAGGCTGGCCGGGAATCCGTACTGCTGCACCGCCAGCGCGATCACGGCCAGGTTTTCGTTAAACTCCTTCTCGAATTGATGGATGTCGCCCGCGTAATCGACTCCTTTGTTAAAGCGGCCTGTAAATTTCGGCGCGACGGTTTGAAGCGGAATGGCCTCATCGCCCAAGGCCGCCAGGATGACCCGCAATTCCACCGGCGTTTGCGGCTTGTCGGTTTCGTCCATCGAGACTTCGGTCGCGAAGAGGGCGGCCCCTTTGGCGGCGGCGATATGGCGGTAAACTTTCCCGGCTTCCATCGCGGCCAGCAGGTAATGGCCGGCGATCTTTTCCAACACGGCCGGTTCCGCGGCAAACTGCCCTTGGGATAATTCAGGGTGGCGGGATAGGAATTGCCGCGTGTTTTCCGGCGGCGGCGGCTGGCCGATCCAATCCGCCACGTCGATAGTGAAAAAGTCGGAACATGACAGAAAGCGCCCGACCGTTTCGAGGCGGATATGATCGGCATCCAGGAAATAGGGTTTGTTCCAGCCCAGCGCCTTGACAGCGGCATCGGCGGCCGTGCGGCTTTGGGCGGGTTCGGAGCCGATGGTGGCGTGTTCGCGATTGGATTTGTTCCAAACAGGGACGATGTCCACGCCCTGGCGCGCGGCCTGGATGCAGGCTTGCAACTGGGCCTGGCCCTGGCGCGCGAATCGATCTCCCATTCCGAATGAATACTTCCCAAGAGGCAAAAAATGATTCATGTCAATGTCGAGGCGGAAATCATACGCGGTTTAATCGCATTAGACACAGCGATTTTATGCGCCGCGCCCTAAAAAATGGCAACGCCCGGGCTCAGGTTTTTCCCGAAATTGACGATGACAGAGCGGGACGGCCCCAGCCGGGCGCCGTTCGCAAACGAGACCAAATGAAGAAACAAATTTGCTTTGCCGGGTTCACGGAGGAAGAAGCGGCCGCGCTGCGGCCCGCGCTGTCGGCCTTGAGCGGCGCGTGGGACTGCGCCTTTATTCCCGACGCCGCCACGACGCTAGCCACGCTGGCGGACACACCCTTTGACGCCCTGCTGGCGAGCTTGAGCGAGAATGGGATTCGCGACACGGATCTTTTGCAGCACGCTGCCGCCAAGCAGCCGTGCATGTTGCGCTTCGCGATCGGCGAGGCAGGGGACCGGGAATTGATGGTTCACTGCATGGGCGCCGCCAACCAATTCATTTCCAAACCGTGGAAACCGCGCGAGCTAACCTCCATCATCGAGCGCAGCCTGGCTCTCGACGCATGGCTCTCGAACGACAAATTGCGTTCGTTTGTGCCGCGCCTGGGAAGGCTGCCCGGCTTGCCGTCCAGTTACTTTGAAGTCCTCAAAAAGGCCGAGTCTCCCAATGCCAGCGTCGATTCCATTGCCGATGTCATCGCCCGCGATCCGGCCCTGACGGCGCGTTTGCTGCAAATGGTCAACTCGCCCGCCTGCGGCTTGGCCGAAAAAATCACCAGCCCGAACGATGCCGTTTCGATGCTCGGCGTGGAGGCGATCAAATCCATCGTGCTCTGCCTGCAATTGTTCGCCCAATCCGAAGCGAAAACGGAAGCCAGCCTTTCGCTGGACCAGCTTTGGCGGCACAGTTTTCGAGTGGCCAAACTGGCGGGCAACATTGTGTTGCGCTGCATCGGCAGCGAGCGCATGGCCAGCGAGGCTTACACGGCCGGTTTGCTGCACAACATCGGGCAAATCGTCCTGGCGACCAATTTGTGCAACGAGTATTCGGTGGTCGTCGATACCGCCCGCAACATCCAATGTTCGTTGCGGGAGGCGGAGATGAAATTGCTGGGCGTGACCATGAATCAGGTCGGCGCCTATTTGCTGGGTTTGTGGGGCATGCCGCTGCCGCTGCTGGAGTCCACCGCGCTCCACGATACGCCGGGCTCGACCGGCGCCGTGGAATTTTCCGTCCTGACCGCCGTGCATGTCGCCAACGTCCTCGCCTACGAGGAATCCGGCCAGCTTCAGGGCGTGCCGGTGCCAAAATTGGACGCTGAATATCTGGCCACGCTCGACCTGCCCGCCAAGACCGACGCCTGGCGCAAATTCATGGCCGCCTCTCCCAAACATGACGAGGTGACTGAAGGCGAAGCCGCTGACTGCTCCAGTTCCGCGGCCGTGGCTCGCGCCTCCGCTTCGCGATCTGGGCGCAATTTCGCGTTGGTGGCGGTGGCCGCGGTCATCGCCGCTGCGGCGGTCGCGTATTGGCGCGGCCTGCTGCCGATTGGACACAAAGTGGCTTCCGCCGCGGTCGCCGCGAAAACATCAACGGCCCCGGCTTCGGCGCAGGCAGCGGCGGGGGAAAAGCCCAAACCGGCAACGGACGCATCGGCCTTCGATTCAATTAGAATCCAGGGGATTGTTTATCACGCCGGGCATTCCGTCGCGCTGATCAACGGCCAGACCCTCGACGTCGGCGAACGCATCAACGGGGTGCAGGTGATTTCCATTGAGCGCTCCAATGTCGTGCTGGCTTGCAACGGCCTGCAAAAGACGTTCAAATTGAAATAGTCTTTACTGCGCGATGAGCTTGAAGAATTGCGCGGCGCCGTTGGTGGGCGGGATGCTCAGATAATTGGTTCCGTTGCTCTGAATGGCTGGGTTGGTCACCAGGCTCCACAAAATCGGCGGCGCCAGATTAGTCGTGGAATAGAGTTGATAGCCGGGCGACGGCGCCGGCCACGCGATCACCAGCGCGCTGCCCGCCGAACCTTGCGCGCTCAACACCGGCGTGTTGGTCGGCGTGCCCAAAGCCGTGGCCGCGAAGCTCAAATTGTCGATGGCCAAGCCCTGCGCCTTGCCCGTGGCGTCGGCCATTTCCCAAACCAGCCACAGCGCCGCCCCGGGAACCCATCCCGAAATGGGCTGGTTGGTGGCCGCCAGATTGATCTGGTTGGCCGGGGACGTCCCGTCCACCGCCACGCCGCCGGTGTCGTTCGTAACGGCTGGGAAATACACGTTGAAGGGTGTCAAATAGCCGGTCACT
>DASXZY010000023.1:0-76066 GCA_036501625.1 Verrucomicrobiia bacterium | reverse complement strand
CGGAAAAATCGCGCGGCTGCCGCTGGCCCTTCGCACCGAACTCAACCAACGCCTGCAAGACGGCCGTCCTGGCGTCGAACTCGTGGAATGGCTCAACACGCTGCCGGAGGTCCAGGCCATTCTGCAAAAGGACTTTAACGGGCAGGCCATCTCGGAAGTGAATCTTTCCCGCTGGAAAACTGGCGGTTACATCGCGTGGGAGCAGGAGCAGATGGTATTGGAACGTTTTGGCGACCTTGTGGAAACCAGCGCCGACGCCGACCCCAAGGCCGCGGCCGAGCCAGGCATCGCGAACCGCCTTTCCTCATTCCTCGTGCTGCAAATGGCCGTGGAACTCACCCGCCTGGATAATGTCCCTTACGGCCCGAAAAAAGCGGCCATTCACGCCGCCATGGTCAAAAACCTCTGGCTATTGCGCCGCAGCGACCGTGAAGCCGCCAAAGCCCGCCTGGAAGAGCAACAATACCGCCTTGGCCTCTACGAGGAATACGAAAATGGACGCAAGCGCCGCAAACAAGAAGCCCAGGACAATATGACCGAAGAAGAAAGACAGGAGAAAATCAATCGAATCCTCGGCATCGACTAGTCGCAACCAAGCCGAAACGCGGTCAATTACGGTAAATTACGATATAAAAATCCATTTTCAAAAATTTCTCTCTTCATTTACCAGGCTTTCCGGCAGCTTCCTTCCATGCGCGTTGGTGTTTTAAGCAGCGGACCTGATGAATTGGACTGGCTGAGCAAACTCGGCTTCCGGTCCGCTCAATGGATGCGCTTTGCCGAATCTCCGGCTGGCCCGGCTCATGCCAATTGGAAATCCTTCGCCGAAAAATTCGCCGGAGAGGCCCAAAGCCGCGGCGTGCGCATCTCGGCTATCGGGGCCCTTTACCAGAATCCGCTCGATCCCAAACAAACCGAATGGGCCAGATCCGTCTTTCAGCGCGCTATCGAAGTGGCGGCGTTCATGGGCATCAGGACCGTCTCCGGTTTCGCGGGCGCGGTCATCGAGCTTGAAACCAACGCGCGCGGCGGAAATCCTGTTTACAAGCCGTTTGAAAATTTCTTCCCGCAATTGCTCGCCTTCTGGGAACCGCTGGCGCGCCAGGCGGCCCAGCGCAACGTGCGCATCGCTTTCGAGAATTGTCCTCAAGGCCCGTGGCATCTGCCGTCCATGCACTACAACACCTTGAGCCAGCCCGCGCAATGGGAGCGCCTTTTCAACGCCACTTCCTGCCCGAACATCGGCCTGGAATGGGACCCCAGCCATTTGCTCTGCCAGTTCATCGAGCCGGTCGGGACCATTCACAAATTTGGCTCGCGCATTTTCCATGTTCACGCCAAGGACGCCTTCATCAACCGTTCGCTGCTGGAGGCTTACGGCGTTTGCCATCCGGGTGTGGCGGAGCATCGCTTCCCCGGCCTCGGCCAGGCCAATTGGGCGGAGATCATCCACGCCCTGTTGCGCGCCGGTTATGATTCGGATTTGAACATCGAAGGATGGCACGACCCGGTCTTTCGCAACCATCCCGGCGGGCCGCTCTTGGAAGACGCCGGACTGATGATTGCCAAACAAACCCTCGAACACTATACTGCCGGCACGGCCTAACAATTTATTTTGCAAAACATGATGCAACTCTCTCGATGCGGGCGCTGGCGGGCGCTCGCTGGGCTGGCCCTGCTCCTGGCAGGCGCCGCCCGCAGCCAAACACCGCTCTGGATTTGGTCCTCAGCCGATAACGTCTCCAAGGAAAAGGAAGTCCGCTTTTTCCGCAAAACGTTCACCGTGCAGCAGCAGCCCGTGCAATCCATGCTGACAGCTTCGGGCGACGACAGCGTGGACGTTTACGTCAACGGCAAAAAGGTCGCCTCCGTCAAGGATTGGAAATCGCCCTCCTATGTTGATGTCTCCAAGAACATCATCGTCGGCGAGAATGTCATCGCCGCCCGCGTCCAGAACCAGGAATCCTACGCCGGCCTTGTCGCGCGCTTGGACATGACCGTCCCCAGCTCCAGCGATGGCTCCAAGCGCTCGCAACAAGCCGGCTTGCGCACAATCAAATCCGTCGTGACCGATACCACCTGGTTTGTTTCCCGCCAGGAAGTCTCCAATTGGACCAAGGTTGATTTCAACGATGACGATTGGAAGCGCGCGTCCCGCGTGGCGGCCTTGGGCGACCAGCCGTGGGGGCAGATTTTCACCGCGCCCCAGGCGACCACCGCCGAATCCATCAAGGTCGAGCCGGGCTTTCATGTCCAATTGCTCCATTCCGCCACGCCTTTTGAAGGCTCATGGGTTTGCATGACCATCGACGCCAAAGGCCGTCTTATCATTTCACCGCAAGGCGACGGCAAGCTGCTGCGCTTGACACTCTCCCGCGGACACTTGTCAAAAATAGACCGCATCGACTCGCCCGTGGGTTCGGCCATGGGCTTGCTCTACACGGATGGCTGCCTTTTCCTCGACGGCAGCGGGCCAAAGGGCTGGGGGCTTTACCGCCTGCGCGCCCGCGGCGAGGGCTTTGCGGAGCCGGAGTTCATCCGCCCCATGAGCGCCGGCGGCGAACACGGTTCGCACTCGATTGTCAAAGGGCCGGACCACAAACTTTACGTGGTCAGCGGCAATTTCACCAAGGTGCCCTCCGACATTCTGACCGATTCGCCGCACAGCCATTTCGCCGACGACCAATTGCTGCCGCGGGCGGAGGATGGCCGGGGCTTCGGCGCCGGGCTGCGTCCGCCCGGCGGATTTGTTCTTCGCATGGATGAAAACGGCGGCAATTGCCAATTGTTCGCCGCCGGCACGCGCAACACTTACGATATCGCCTTCAACCCGGATGGCGAATTGATCGGCTTCGACAGTGACATGGAATGGGACTGGGGCATGGCTTGGTATCGGCCCACCCGTGTCAACCATTGGGTGGCTGGAGCCGATTTCGGATTCCGCGAGGGCAGCGGGAAATTTCCCCCATATTACGAGGACACGCTGCCTGCCGCCGTCAATGTCGGCCTTGGCTCGCCGACCGGCGTCATGTTCGCCACCGACAGCAAGTTTCCCAAAGAATACCGCGATGCTTGTTTCATGGAGGATTGGGCTTATGGCCGTCTTTTCGCCGTCCATTTCACGCCGAACGGCGCGACCTATGATGCCACTTTCGAGACCGTCTTGCGCGGCGTTCCCTTGAACATGACCGCGCTGGAATTCGGCCATGATGGCGCTCTCTATTTCATCACCGGCGGCCGCGGGACGGAATCCGGCCTCTACCGGCTCACTTACGACGGGCCGCGCGTCAAAGACCCCCGCCTCACCGCCGAGGAAAAAGCCGCCGCCGCGCAGGCCAGGACGGCCCGCCGGCTGCGGCATGATTTGGAGCGTTTCATCAGCGAGCACGATCCGCGCATCGTCGATGCCGTCTGGTCTTCCCTGGGAAGCGATGACCGCTGGATTCGTTACACCGCCCGCCGCGCGCTGGAATCCCAGGATGTCGTGTGGTGGAAAGACCGCGCCCTGGCCGAGACCGGCCCGCACGCGGGCCTGACGGCGCTGCTCGCGTTGGCGCGTTGCGGCGGCAAGGAAACCCAGCGCGATTTGCTGCTGGCCCTGAAAAAATTCCCTCTCGCCAGCCTCAGCGAGGAAGAGCAGTTGCTCAAGCTCCGCGTCCTCGAGGTCAGCTTCTCGCGCCAAGGCCGGCCGGAGGCCGATTTGGCTCAAATGGCCATCGAAAAACTCGACCCGCTTTATCCTGCATCCACCCAAGAGTTCAATCGCGAGCTTTCCCAACTTCTCCTTTATCTCAACGCACCCGATGCCGTCCCCAAAACGGTGGCGTTGCTTGACAAGGCTCCGACTCAGGAGGAGCAAACGTATTACGTCATGCGCCTGCGCGACATCACCAATGGCTGGACGATCCCTTTGCGCAGGGATTACTTGACCTGGTTCAAAAAAGATCGCAGCCAGCTCCAGCATCCGCCGGAAATGCTTCAGTATTTTAAAGACGTGGACCGCGACTACACTGACGGCGCCAGCTTCCAGCCGTTTATGGATAATTTCCGCAACGACGCCATTGAGACGCTGACCGATGACGAACGCCAGCAGCTTGCGGAGTTCCTGCCCAAGGAAACCAACGTTACGCAACAGCTCGCGCCCGATCGCAAGTTTGTCAAAGACTGGCGCATGGAAGATTTGCTGCCGGGCCTCGCCAAGGCCAAAACCAGCCGCTCCTTCAGAAAAGGCCGGGCCGCGTTCACCGGCGCTCAGTGCGTTTTGTGCCATCGTTTCGGCAACAGCGGCGGCTCGGTTGGTCCTGAACTGGCGGCCGTGGCCAGCCGGCTGACTTCGCGCGACATCCTGGAGTCGATTCTGCTGCCGTCCAAGGTCATATCGGAGCAATATCAAGATATAGTATTGACATTGAAGAATGGCGACACCCTCTCCGGCCGGCTGCTGCAGGAGGATGACCAGAAGCTGGTGATGATGACCGACCCCATGCGGCCCAACAAAGTCGAAATGCCCAAGTCCGACGTCGTTTCCCGCCGCGCCTCCAAAATCTCGCCGATGCCCGAAGGGCTGGTTAATTCCATGACGGAAGACGAGATATGGGATTTGATCGCCTACCTTGAGTCCGGCGGCAAACGCAATTACGCCGCGTTCAAAAGGTAGGAGCGGCCATCGGGATGAAGCGTCCAAATCCCTGGCGGCTGCTGTGGATTTCTTTATTGACAGTCGCGCTGGCGCTGGCCGCGTTTCAGATCACATTTAATATCCGCGTGCGGCAGGAGCTGAACCAAACTCCCGAGGCGACCATAACCGAAAGCATTCGCGCGCTTCCCGGTTTCAAGGTTGAGCTGCTGCATTCAGCGGCCACCAATGAAGGCTCCTGGATTTCCATGGTCCGCGATCCGCAAGGACGCTTCATTATTTCGCCCGCCCGCGGGCCGCTCTTGCGGATGACCGTCGCGGGCGGGAAATTGCGGCGGGTCGAGCGGCTCGGCCTGCCCTGCACGGACGCCATGGGTTTGCTCTTCGTGTCAAACAGCCTTTTTCTTGACTGCGCCGGGCCGCGCGGAGTCGGGCTTTATCGCGCGTCCGCTCTGGGCGAATCGTTCGGGCCGCCAGAGTTCCTTCGCCCGATGAAGTTCGTGACGTATGACCACGGGTCGCATCAATTGGCTCTGGGGCCGGACGGCAAGCTCTACATGGTCGCGGGCGACAGCACAGAAGTGCCGGCCGATATCTCGCCCGCTTCGCCCACGCGCAACGTAAGGGATGACCAGTTGCTGCCGCGCGAAAACGATCCGCACGAAATGGCCGCGCAATGGAGACCCCTCGGCGGGTATGTCTTGCGCATGGACCTTGACGGATCGAACTGCGAGCTTTTCGCCGAGGGCGGCCGGAATACCTACGCCATTGACTTCAACCGCGATGGCGAGTTGTTCGGCGCGGACAATGACATGGAATGGGAAGTCGGCATGGCCTGGTACCGGCCCTGCCGCATCACGCATTGGGTGCGCGGCGGCGACTGCGGCTATCGCCAGGGCACCGGCAAGCTGCCCAGTTACGATGAGGACACGCTCCCGCCCACGCGGGACATCGGCCTCGGAGCGCCGTCCGGCATCAAATTTGCGCCCGCCAATTGCGCGTTCCCTCCGCCGTGGCGCGACGCGCTCTTCGTGCAGGATTGGGCCTACGGGCGCCTGCTCGCCGTTCATTTGATTCCCCGCGGCGCCAGCTATCAGGCCACCGTTGAAACGGTATTGCGAGGCAAGCCGCTGCCGATGACCTCGCTCGAGTTTGGCGAGGATGGCAGCCTTTATTTCATCACGGGCGGTCGCGAAGCGGAATCCGGCCTTTACCGCTTAACCTATTCCGGAGATCCGCCGCCGGAACCGGCCGCGGCCAGCGATGAAGCCAGCGCCGCGGCCCGCCGTTTGCGCCGGCAATTGGAATCGTTCGACGGCCATCGAGATCCCCGCGCTCTTGATCTTGCCTGGCCCAGCTTGAACAGCCCCGACCGCTGGACTCGATACGCCGCGCGCGTCGCGCTGGAATTCCAGGACGTTTCCTCGTGGAAAGACCGCGCCCTGTCTGAAACCAACACCGAGGGCGGCCTGACCGCCTTGCTCGCTCTGGCGCGATGCGGCGGCCCGGACACGCAGGCCGGATTGTTCGACGCGCTGGAGAAATTTCCATTTTCCCGCCTGTCGCTGGAGCAGCAATTGTTGAAGTTGCGCGTCACGGAAGTGAGTTTCATCCGGCAGGGGCGGCCTCCAGAAGGCCTGGCCCAGCGTGTCATACAAACACTCGACCCTCTTTTCCCTTCGAAGGCGGAAAACCTCAATGAGGAACTTTGCCAGTTGCTGCTCTACTTGCACGCGCCGGATGCCGTGGCGAAATCCGTCGCCTTGCTAAACGGCGCGCCGACCGAGGAAGACCAAACCGAGTATCTCATGCGCCTGCGCGACATCACCAACGGCTGGACGCCCATCTTGCGCGAGCAGTATTTGCGTTGGTTCCAAAAAGACCGCGGCCAATTGCCGCATCGCGCGGAAGTTGTGCAATCATTCCATGACCTCGGCCTCGATTACGAGATTGGACCCAGCACGGAGCTTTTTCTGGAGGAATTCCGCGATGAGTTCACCGCCGCCATGAGCGCGCGCGAGCGCCAGGCCATGGCGGCGTTCATTCCGAAACCGGCTGCCAAAGCGGGCAAGATGCGGGCGCGCAAGTTTGTCAAGAATTGGCGCATGGCGGACCTGGAGCGGGACCTAACCTGGCTCCAGCGGCGGCGCTCCCGCGTGCAAGGCCGGGCCGTCTTCGACTATGCGGGGTGCGCCGTGTGCCATCGCTTCGCCGGGCGCGGCGGTTTCGTGGGGCCGGATCTGGCCGCCGTCGCCAGCCGCCTGACCGCGCGCGATATTTTGGAATCCATCCTGGAACCTTCCAAGGTTGTGCCGGGCCAGTATCAGAACATGGTATTGACACTCCGTGACGGCGACGTTTTGACCGGCCGCGTGGTCAAGGAGGACGGGCAGCGGATGGTTTTCATGACGGACCTCATTCAAAGAACCACCGTGGAAATTCCTCGCGATCAAATCCTCACGCGCCGCCCCTCCCAAGTCTCCCCGATGCCGGAGGGCCTGGCCGACTCGCTGAGTGAGAACGAAATCTGGGACCTCATCGCCTGCCTGATGGGGGGCCGCTAAAAGCCGCGCAGCCTATAGTAACCCTGCGCCGAGCCAAGGCTGTTGGTCACGGCATGAATGGAGCCGTCGCCCGCGAGCATTTGCAGGCCGGCCCAAGGGCCGCCAAGCTGGCCGGCGAATTGTACCATATAAGATTGGCCGTTTTGCGTTTGAAACGAGAAGACAAAATTCGTCCCGTCGAGGTGCGGATTGAGGATGAGCGGGTCCAGCGGCCCGCCGCAGCAAATGTAACTTCCGCCATCGGTGATCGAGACGGCGTCGATCCACCATCCCACCGAGGCGTAAGAGTTGGCGGTATCCGTCGCGCAGCGCCATCGCAACTGGACGCTCTGCCCGGACGCCGCGGCGGGCAGATTGACAACTGTCGTGACGAATCCTCCGCTGCTGCCGCTCCAGCACGCGCGCCCCGGCAGCGGATTGTCGTCGGAGCCGGAAGGCGCGATGGTCTTGTTGTATCCATTATTCGCGAAGCTGCCTCCCGCCGCCAGAATATCCGTGAACGCATTGGTTCCAATCCGCGCCTCCAGCGCCGCGCCGTCAAAAGCCTCCGCCGGCGAATAGGGATTGAACTCCAGGTCGTAATCGCTTTGAAATGTGAGCCGCGCGGCGGCCGTGGCGATCGAGAACACCGGCGAATAGAGGTCGGCCACACCCGCGCTGGCACTGGCCTCCGCGAAGGCGGAATTGGGCGGCGTGCCGGCCAAGTTGCTCGACGTGATCCACAAGTTCTGCCCGCCTTCGGCCGACGATGTCCAATCGGACGGCAAAGCCGGCGCGGTCACTCCGTCGAAACTCTGCGCCAGCGCGTTCGCCGGAATGAATTGTCCGAGTTGGAAAGTGAACTCGGCGGAGCCAAGATTTGTCGCGCCGTCCTGCAACTGAAGCGCGGCAGTGATCGTGCCTCCGCAGACTCCGCTGGCCGTGAACGTGAATGGCCGGGAAACCGGAGCGCCTCCCGCCGACAACGCTTCGTAAACGGCGGGCCCGCTCAGAGGCGTGATGCCGCCGCCGCTCTGCAACGTGGCGGCAAGATTGCTTGTATTGACTGTCCCGCTGTTTTGCAGCGCGAAATTGACGGTCACAGTTTCGTCGGGATCGATGGCGCCATTGGCTGGCAGGCAATTCTCAGCCGCCAGCGCCGCGCCCGCCGCTGCCACAACCGGCAGCCCGGCCCCGACGCCGTTATCCACGACCAGCGCGAAATCCTGCGTCAATCCGTTGCTGCCATTGGGCACGCCGATGGAATTGATGCTCGCGGCCGCGACGGTGATCGTGAACGCGCCCGGCGTTCCCGCTGGCAGAAAGACGCTTTCCACGTTGTTCAACTCGTCCGCCGAGCCGCCCGGGACCGACCACGCCCCGCTGAACACGTTGCCGAGATACGTGATGCCGCCGGCCGCCACCGTCAAGTCGAGATCGTTGTTGGCGGCCGAGCCTGTGGTGCTGCCCGGCGCATCGGTCCAGGCAACTGTCACGCGAAAGGGCAAATTGGTTTGCGCGACGAACCCGGTGAACACGCGCGCCTGGCCGCTGGCGGTGAAAGTGTCACCCGGCATCTCGTCTCGCAAAATGCGCGGCGCGCCGTCGAAGGCCGCGCCCAGATTCAATTCGCCCATGCCTTGCCCGTTGGACCAAAGCGTGTCGTTGGCCGTCGAACCTGTCAGGTAGCGAGCGCAATTCATCAAGCAGGCCTTGGTCATGGCCGGCGAGGGCGGCAGGAACGAGTGGTTGATAAAGTATTGCCTCAAAAGGGCGCAGCCTCCGGCCACGCAAGGGGCTGAATGGCTCGTGCCGGAGGAAGCCGTATAAAACTGCTGGCCGGGCGGATAAAAAATGCTGCCCACCCCGCCGCAAATGCCGGAGCCGTTGTAACACAGGTCCGCCGTCCCCAGCGGGCCGGGGTCCGGCGCCTGGGCCACGCCGCCAGTGATGTGCGTGCATGGGGCTACCAGGTCCGGCTTGTGGCGCCCGTCCGCGCACGGGCCGCGCGAGGACACGGAGGCGAGTTCATTGGCGCTTTCCGCCTCGTTGTCGCCCGCGTTGCAGCCATCGGCCCCGTTGAATGGCTGCACATTGTCCGCCCCCCCAACGTCAATCACGTTTTTGGCCGTGCCCGGTTCGAGCACTGTCTGCGCCCCCGGCCCGGAATCTCCGTCGGCGAAAACAATGACCATCTCCTGATTGCCAGGCGTTGGGAAATCCGAACTGGCCGGCTGGGCGTCGCGCACGAGCGCATCGAATTCCTGGGAGGCAATGCCATAGCTGCCGCCAGGGTCGTTGAATCCCCAACTGTCATTTTCAATGCGCGCGCCGCTTTCGTAGGCTTCGGATTCCAGTTGCGTGAAATCGGGATTGGTCCAATCGTTCGGATCGAAAACCACCGACGATCCGAGGTGCGCGAACGGGCACACTCCCAGCCCGTAATGATAGCCAGAACCGTCCACGAACGGAAATCCCGCGCCGCCATCATACCCTGCCGCGATGTGCGCGTTGATGGCGCCGTGCCCGTCGCAGCCATTCGACGTGCTGCCATAATTGGGCGTGCCCACCAGGCGCACGTAATCGACGCGGCTCGCGGCGTTGGTGGAGCCTTCGCTGTAAAATCCAAAATGGTTCGGGGCCGTCGTTCCGTTATCGATGCCACTGTCCGCCACATCAACAATAAATCCCGAAGTGTCAAACTGCGCCTGCGCAAATCCTTTTGCCGCCAGCCAGGCCAAATAACCCGGTCCCACCGGCGCACTGCCGGAAATGTTCCCCGCCACAATCTGGTCCTGCCGCTCGTCCAGTTTGCGGGCCGCGCGCCAGGGCTGGATCGAAATGACGTCGGGCCGCGCGGCCAGCCGTTTTAATTCCGCCGGCGTCAATCGAGCCGCGACGTTGACGAAGTCCAGCACATGGCGCGGCGGCGCGGCTGGCTTCAGCAACGCGAGCGTGCCCGCGTTAGCCTCGGCGTCATCGACCAACTGCAGGGCGAACAGATTCGTCCCGCCCGTGCGCGGGCCCTTCCAGGAATCATCGTAAGGGCCGTCCCATTGCACAGGCCCGCCGGCGGCCCACGCTTGGACGCGGGCCAGCGCGGCAGCGTCGCCGTAAATAAGGTAGGCATTGTGCGGAATATAATTGACGATGCGCACGCCCATATCCAACAGAACGCCGCGCCACTCCGGCCTAACCGGCCCGGCAAACTGCACCAGATGCAGGCGCTTGCCCGCGAAGTTCGCCACTGGCCGGCGCAGGGCCTGAGCCTCCGGCCGCGACGTGTCGAGCCGCGCGGCGTTGAGCAGAATAAAGTTGTAGCTGTCCCGCGTTTGCATGCCGTTGGTTTGGGCGGCGTCGAAAAGCTTGAACCCGCCGTAATCGGCAATCAGGCGCCCGCCCGCGGCCAGGATCGCGCGCGCCTCGGCGGGATCGCTCGTCTGAATTTTGTGGCCGGCCTGCGCCGTGGAAGCGAGCGCGCACAGCGCTGCCAGGACATGGAAGAGCCGATTCACCCGAACAGATCCAATTGCGGCGGCGGCGCGAGCTTCTTGAGCTTTTCCAATTCCGGCCGTCGGCGCGGCTGGCGCACTTTGCCCTCCGGCGTCAGCTCGGACTCCTCGAGATTGGAAAGGATTTCCTTGGCGCGGTCGATGACCGACTTGGGCACGCCGGCCAGCCGCGCGACCTGGATGCCGTAGCTCTTGTCCGTCGCGCCTTCCACGATTTTGCGGAGAAAAACGATCCGGTCGTTCGACTCGCGCACGGCGACATTGAAATTTGCGACCCGCGCCAGCCGCGCCGCCAGTTCCGTCAATTCATGGTAATGAGTCGCGAACAGCGTCTTGGCCCCCGCCACATTGTGCAAGTGCTCCACGATGGACCACGCCAGGCTCAGGCCGTCGAATGTGCTCGTGCCGCGCCCGATTTCGTCAAGTATAACCAAACTGCGCGCGGTGGCGTTGTTGAGAATGTTCGCCGTCTCAGTCATCTCCACCATGAAGGTCGATTGCCCGCGAGCCAGGTCGTC
This sequence comes from Verrucomicrobiia bacterium, assembly GCA_036501625.1. Lineage (GTDB taxonomy): Bacteria > Verrucomicrobiota > Verrucomicrobiia > Limisphaerales > Palsa-1400 > Palsa-1400. Next base: position 64,857 of record DASXZY010000023.1, on the reverse strand, counting down.
GCTCGCGCCGATGCGGGTAAAAATGCGGTCGATCAATCCGATGCGCGCGGCCGCCGCCGGAACAAAGGAACCCGCATGGGCCAGCAGCGTAATAAGCGCGACCTGCCGGATGAACGTGCTCTTGCCCGCCATGTTGGGGCCGGTGATGAGCATCAACTGGCGGCTGGCTTGGTTCAGGGAGGCGTCGTTGGGGACGAAGCGTTCGCCGGCCATCATTTGTTCGAGCACCGGATGGCGGCCGTCGCGAATCTCGATCATGCCATCAGCCCCGGTTTCCGGCCGGCAATAATCGTGCAGCCGCGCGGTTTGGGCGAAGCAAGCCAGCACGTCCAATTGCGCGAGCGCGGCCGCCGTTTGCTGCAAGCGCGGCAATTGCTCCAGCACCTGTTCGCGCACTTTTTGGAACAGTTCGTACTCCAGTTTGACGGCGCGTTCCTCGGCGCCCAAAATTTTTCCCTCCATCTCCTTCAACTCCGGCGTGATGAAGCGTTCGCCGCCGGCCACGGTCTGTTTGCGGATGTAATGCGCCGGCGCTTTGTCCAAATTTGACTTGGTGACCTCAATGTAATATCCGAAAACAGAGTTGAACCGCACCTTGAGCGAGCCGATGCCCGTGCGCGCGATTTCATCCTGCTGAAGCTGGGCGATCCAGTTTTTCCCCTCGCGCGTGGCGCGGCGAAATTCATCCAGGCTGGCGTCAAATCCGTCGCGGATCAGGCCGCCTTCCTTAAGCGCCATCGGCGGTTCATCGACCAGGGCGCGGGCAGTCAACTCTACTAAATCCGGCGCTTCACAGAGTTGCTCCGCCAATTCGTCCAGCAAGCTCGGCGGCGGCGGTTCCTCCTTGATGACCGGCAGCTCAAGCGGTTCGCGCGGCGGCCGCAATTCCGCCACGATTTTCTTGAGCGCGGGAATTTTCTCCAGCGCGCCGCGCAAGGCCGCCAAATCGCGCCCATTGCCAGAGCCGGCGCTGAGGCGCCCGAGCGTGCGTTCCAGGTCGCGCACTTCGCCCAGGTGCTGGCGGAAATCATCCAGCGCGGCGGATTGGACTGACCAAAGCCAGACCGCATGACGCCGCCGCTCGATCGGCCCCTCCGCGGCCAGCGGCTGGCTGAGCCAATCCCGCAACCGCCGCGCTCCCATCGGAGTCACCGTGCGATTGAGCGCGCCGTAAAGACAGGCTTGGCGCGGCGAACCGGCGTGAAGCGGCTCCAGGATTTCCAAATTCTTGAGCGAGATGGAATCCAGCGCCATGAAATCGGAGCGGAGATAAAACGAGAGACGGGTCAGCGAGGCGGCGTCACGCCGCAGATGTTGTGTCAAGTAATGGAGAACCGCCCCGGCCGCGCCGATGGCCGCTGGCCGGTCTTTTAATCCGAATCCGTCGAGCGAAGCCACGTTGAAATGTTCGCGCACCGTGAACTCCGCCGTTTCCGGCCCGAAGGTCCAGTCCTCATACGCGTTGAGCACCGCGCCGCGGTGGCGGGCCGGCTCCGCCCATTTTTCCGCCGACGATGGATAAATGATTTCGGCCGGGCGCAGCCGTTCCAACTCCGCGCGCAAGGCCGCCTCGCCCTCCACCTCGGTCGCCTTGAAATCGCCGGTCGTCAAATCCGCCAGGGCCAGGCCGAAAACGGAACCGCACGGATAAAGAGCGGCCAGGAAGTTGTTCCGTTCCGCTGCCAGCAAACGCTCGTCGAAATGCGTGCCCGGGCTGAGAATTTGCGTCACCTCGCGCTTGACCAATTGCCCGGGGCGCGCTTCCTCCATTTGATCGCAAATGGCGACTTTGCGGCCCGCCTTGAGAATGCGCGCGATGTAACCGTTGGCGGCGTGAAATGGGATGCCGCACATCGGAATATCGCCGCGCTTGGTCAGCGCGACATTGAGCAATTGCGAGCCGGTTTTGGCATCCTCGAAAAACATTTCATAAAAATCGCCCAGCCGGAATAGCAGCAGGGCGTCGCGCGGCAGCTCGCCTTTGATGCGGCGATACTGCGCCATCATCGGCGTCAACGCGGCGCTCACGGAAAATAGGCGGCCCGGAAATATTTCTGCGCGCTGCCGGGCGCGTTGGTGAACGTCAAGGTGAAAGGCGCGATGTTGGTTTGCAGCGGCTGCCAGTTGAGCAAATCGGCGGAGGATTCCAGCACATACGTATATCCCGGCACGCCGGCGAGGCTGACGCTGAATTGCCCGCCCGCCAGCGGCGCGGCGCTCAACGCTGGCGCGGGGAAGGGATTCAACTCCGGGCCAAATTTTACCGCGCGGAACAATTCGCCGGCGGGGCACGGCGCCAGTGTCACGGCGGCCGAGCCGGCCCCCGCGTCGGTGATGGCGATGAGGCGGTTGGTGGCAGTCTCCGCCGTGACCGCGAAGATGACGGGATTCGCTCCGCTGAAATCAACGGCCAAACTGCGCGCGCTGCTGCCCAGCGTGTAAACGTTGGTCCACACTCCGTCGATAAATTGCCAGCGTTGGATGCCGCCGGCCGGGGAATCATCCGCCACGTAAACCAGATTGGAGGCCGAATTGATCGCGAAATCTTCCGGGCTGGACGATTTGCCGGTCGCGAAAATCAGGTTGGCCGTTGCCGCGGCCAGCGGGAGGCCGCCCAGGGAGTAAAGGCCGCTGGTTCCGCTTTGGGTGGAAAAGAGCAGGCTGCCATTGGCCACATTGATGACGCGCGTATTGTTGACGCTGCTCTGCACCTGCCCGGCCGGCGCGGTATTGCCGAAATACCAGGTTCCGCCGGCCGAACCGGCCCCCCAGAAATTGCCGTTTCCGTCCGTCGCGCCAGCGCGCAGATTGCCGCCGCTGTATTGGTTGGTGGTGGAGGCGGCCAGCGCATATTGGCCCGTGCCGTCAATCGTGCCAATCGCGCGCGGCACATTGGTCGAGGCTGAAGAAGAAAGCGAGCCGCTCAACGCCCCGCGATTCGTATTATATCCCGCGACCGCCAGCAAACGGCTGTCGCCTGACAGCGTCATGAAACCCTCGGAAGACGCCACGCCGCTGATCAAAAGCGCGGACGGCCCGCTGTCGGGCAGGGCCATCGTGCTGACGTAACTGCCGTTGGAAACATATTGATCAAGGAAGAGCGTGTTGCCCGAATTGATGAGGGCCTGGCTGCCATCGCCCAAACGCAAAACCACCAAGTTGGACGGGAACAACGCGGTTTGAGGCGGCGCGACTATCACCATCGCCGTGGCGCTAGTGACCATTCCGTAAGGCCCCGAAGCGATCACCGCGTAATTGCCGGTTTGGGCCGCCACCGCATTGCTTGGCGCGAAGATGCCGCTGGTCGCGCCCGGAATATTCGCGCCGTCGAAAGTCCATTGGTAATTCACCGCCGTGCCGATGGCGATGGCCGGCAACTCAATCGTGGTTCCCGCCAGAAAAGTGCGCCCCGCCGGTTGCGAACTTATCCACGGGTCGGCCACAGCGAGAGTGGCAGGCGCTGATATCTTGTAACCGCCCCCATTGCTGATGATCACCGTGTAGGAGCCGTCGCTGGCCCCGAACACATTGGAGAGCGTCAAGTCGGGCGTGGTTGCGCCGCTGATAAAATCTCCATTGGTCAAATTGGTGTTGTTCCACTGCCATTGATACGTCAGCGACGGCCCGGTGGCGACGACCGCAAAACTCGCGTTGCTGCTGGCATTGACTTCCTCGCTGGACGGCGGCTCAAGGATGATGGGCGCCGCCGGCGGGACGTTCGAAGGATTGATGGTCAGCGTAGTGCTCGAAGAACTTGTGCCCCAGGAATTGCTAATCAAGACCTCCACTGGAAAGCTTCCCGTCGCTTCATTCGTGGTCGTGTCGAGGGTGATGGTGTCGTTGGTTTCCCAGCCGGTCAGAGGCACGGAATTGGATTCCCACAGATAATACAGCGTGCCGCTCCCGCTTGCGCCAACGGTGAAAGTCGCGCTTTGCCCCTGGTTGGCGGTTTGCGATTGCAACGGAGTATTGACACTCGGCGCGCTGCCTTGCGGCGTAAATTGAACTCCGCGAAAAACTTCGTTCGCGCCCGCCGCGGCCAGCACGGTCACGGCGGCGCTCGCGTCAGTGTCGGTGATGGTGATGAGCCGGTTGGCCGTCGCATCGGCGGTGGTGGCGTAGATGACATTCGGCTGTCCGAATTGCACCGTCACGCCGCGCGCTCCGGCCGTCGAACCCGCACCGGTGCCGAACGTGTAAGCCAGGCCCCACGCTCCGTTGTTGGTGTACTTAAGGATGCCGCCGCCGGATGTCGTCGCGCGATCAGCCGCCACGTAAGCGACAGTGTTGTCAGGACTGATGGCAAATCCGTAGAGGCTGGAACCAGCGCCAGTGGAAAAAAGCAGCGCCGCCGAGGTGTTGGTCGTGACGGGCGCGCCTGTGAAAGCATAGACGCCGATGGGCGTGGTTTTTTGCGAGGAAAAGCAAAGGTTGCCGTTGAAAATGTTCACGACTTCACTGTTGGCGTCGCTGGTCTGGACGAACGCAAACGGCGCGGCCGCTCCCATATAGACCGTGCCGCTGACCGCGCCCGCGGCCCAAAAATTATTCGATCCATCCGAGACGCCGCTGCGTATGTTATTTCCGCTGAAGGCCGTCTTCGTATTGGTGATGAAATTATAATTCCCATTGAAATCAATGGTGGCGATGCCGCGCGGAACCGCCGCCGAGGTGGAACTGGCCAAGGAGCTGGTGTAAGGAAAATTAGTATTGTATCCCACCATCACGACATAATTGCTATTGGCCGAGAGGCTGATGGCGCCTTCCGAAGTGGCCGATCCGATGATGAGCGCCGCAGGGCCATTGGTGGGAACCGCGACCGTGTTGGTCAAAACGCCGAGGGGTGTGAATTCATCCAGGAACACCGGATCGCCCGAACTGGCCGGCGCGGCCGTTCCATTGCCTACGCGCAGCACGATGAGGTTGCCAGGCTCGAATCCGGGCGTGATTTGCGCATTGGCTGAAATGCCGGAAAAACACGCGGCCAGAACGAGGAGGTTAGTCAGTTTCATAGAAGTTGTATCGCGATTTGAGTCTAGGGAAAACGAAGCGGGCGGCAAGCGCAAAAGCCTTACGGATCCGGCACGGAAAAGCCCGCCGCCAACGGACGATGATCGGAGGCCAGCCCCCAATCCGGCGTGCTCAGGACGTAGGTCTCATCTTGGAGCCAGCGCGCTCTCATGCCGCGCCCCAGCAGGATATAATCGATGCGGGAATAAGTGTCGTCCTTCTCGTAGTAATGGGTCCACATGACGCGGCGCGAGGCTTCGTCATCGCCATTGCGTTCGGCGGGATGCGTGTCAAACAATCGCGCGGCCCCGCGGCCCACGATGGCGCGCACTGGCTTCGAATCCGGCGAGTCGTTGAAATCTCCGACGACCGCCAGATTTTGCTCCGGGTCGGCCGCGCAGCGGGCATCAATGACCCGGCGCAAGGCGGCCGCCTCCTCGTAGCGCCATTCCTCTTCGTCGGCCACCGCGGAAGGGCGGCGCGATTTCAAATGCGCGGCAATCAGCGTGAATGTGTAATGGGCGTTGACCTGGATGTCCAATTCGTCAAAACCCCGGCTGACTTTGACGCGGCGCCCGTCGAGCACAAAGTTTTCGTTCGTATGCGGCCGCCGGGCGGCGATGGGGAATCGGCTTAGGACGGCGAGATGGATATTGGTGTCATTCGCGGTGATTTCGTCCCAGAACGGCAGGCTCAATCCTTTGGCGGCCAGGTTTGACTGCAAGTCCAGCAAGGCGTTGGTCGCGCCCATTTCCTCCAGCGCGATCACATCCGGGCGCATGGCCAGAATGCAATCGCGCACCTTGGCTTGGGCGGCGGGAGATTTGGCGTGGCGGGTTCCGGCCGGCGCTTCGAGGTAATTTTCAATGTTAAACGTGGCCAGGCGGAAGAGGTTGGTATTCGCGCGCGCCGGAAATGGCAGGAACAGCAATAGAACCAGCCCTAAACGAACCAAAAACATGCGGCAAAGGTAGCGGCGCGGCGCGGTTGGCGTCAAAGACTTTGGCTCCCGGAGTCTTGACGCGGGGGTTATGAATTCTCAGTATGTGCCGATAAGTCAATGACGTTGACGAATCCCACAAACACGGCAGGTGTCCCGGATGTTTCGGGCGAGGTTTTCAAACGTTGTTTGCTGGGCCTCTTTTTGCTGGGCCTGATCGTGCGCGTCTTCTTTCTGGTTGAACACGCGCGAAGCCCCTCCTTCGGCGTGCCGACGCTGGATCAAAAGTATTACGACACGGCCGCCAGAATGCTCCTGGCCGGCGAAGACCTCCACCGCCTTCACGGAATGAGGCCCCTGCTCTACCCGATATTTCTGGCGGCCTTGTACAAAATCGGCGGTTCATTCGGGATCGAATTGGCGGTGACCGCGCAGCATTTGCTGGGAGTATTGACAGGCGTTTTGGTGGCGCTGATCGGGGCGCGATTGTTCCGGCATCGGCTGGGTGGAGTGGCGGGGGGCGTCTTGTACATGCTGGCGCCGGTGCCGCTCTACTTCGAGGGGGAGTTGTTGATTGAATCCAGTTACGTGTTTCTGATTTGCGCCGGGCTTTGGCTGATTCTCCGCGCGGAAGAAAAGGACAGCGTGTGGCTTTGGCTGGCCTGCGGCGCGTTGACGGCGCTGACGGCCCAGGCGCGGGCGAATATTCTGGTGTTCATGGCGGTGTATCCGCTTCTGGCGGGCTGGCGCTGGTGGCGCGCGCGGCAGCCGGCGGCAATGCTGCCGTTGCTGGGTTTGCTGGGAGGAATTTGCATGGGAATTCCCTGGGGGTTTGTCAACAAGATGCAATCGGACCACTTTCAAGTCATTCCCTCGGCGGGCGGCGTGAATCTTTACTTGGGCAACCGGCGCGGGGCGGATGGGATGACGCTGGAATTGGATCGCTACGTCAACTATGACGAACGCTTCGAGGACCCGGTGGATGTGTGGGCGCGCCAGCAATACGAGGGAGCCATGCGGATGGAAGGCCGCCAGCCCAGCGCCAACCCAATGGCCGTCTCGCATTACTGGACGCAGCGGACGCTCGGCGAAATCAAAGACGCCCCGGCCGCCTGGCTCAAATTGATGGCCAGGAAATGCTGGCTGATGCTCTGGAACGCCGAAGTGCCGAACAACAAAGCCTTCGCCTTTCTGCAAACGGAGTTTGTGGCGTTGCGCGCGCTGCCGGTGCGCTGGGTGGTGCTGCTCATGCTGGCGCCCGCTGGAATTTGGGCGGCCTGCAAATGGGGCGACCGCGAAACGCTTTTTGTTCTTCTCGTTTATCTCGGCTTGTACTTTGCGGGAACGGCCGCCTTCTTTATATGTGACCGATTTCGTTATCCGCTCTGGCCGGTCTTGGCGTCCATCAGCGGCGGCGGATTGCTGGCGCTGTGGCGATGGCGCTGGGCGCTTGGCCTCGCGGCGGGGGCGGTTTTGATGGCCGCGGTTTCATTGCCAGATTGGTTCGGGGCCAAACTGCCATCCTTCGCCCTCGATTACCGCCTGCGTTCGATCGCCTGGTATGAAAAAGGCCATTTCCCGGAGGCATTGAGCGACATTGATCGCAGCCTCGCGCTGAATCCTGGCGACATGACCTCGCTGCATCATCGCGGCAACGTTTTGCTGGCGTTGAACCGGCTGGAGGATGCCCGGCAAGACTATGAGCGCACCTTGAAAATCAGCGCCGAAGATGGCGGCCTGTGGAATAACTACGGAGTCGCGCTGGAAGGACTGGGCCTCACCAATCAGGCGATGGAGGCATTTCGCAAGGCCACAGAATGCCATCCGCCGAGCCAGAACGCCTTTCTCGGCCTGTCCTTTGGGAATGTGCGCGCGGGCCGGCTTGACGCCGCCGCGGCCGCCCTGGACCAACTTGAAAGGCTGGAGGGAAAACCAGGCGCGGCCGTGCTGGCTGTCCGCTCCGTGGTGGCGCGGTTGCGCGGACAAGTCCCGGCAGCGGATGCGCTGGAAAAACAGGCCCGCGCCCTGGATGCGGACGAAGCGGCCTGGGCCATGAAGCGCGCGAAGGCTGGCCCATAGTTGTCGATGAATTCAGCCAATCCAACCAGCGCGGCCAGGGTCCCGGATGTTTCGGCCGGGGTTTTCAAACGCCTGCTGGCGGGCCTCTTTTTACTGGGGCTGATCGTGCGGACTTGCTTCCTGATCGAACACGCGCGCAGCCCGTCCTTCGGCGTCCTGACGCTCGATCAGAAGTACTACGACATGGCGGCGCGGATGCTCCTCGCCGGCGAGGACCTGCGCCAGCTTCATGGCCTTAGGCCGCTGCTCTATCCGATGTTTCTGGCGGCTTTGTATAAAATCGGCGGTTCTTTCGGGGTCGAGCTGGCAATCATCACACAACATTTGCTGGGAGTATTGACAGGCGTTTTCGTGGCGCTGATCGGGGCGCGGCTTTTGCGGCATCGGCTGGGCGGATTTGCGGGAGGCGTATTGTACATGCTGGCGCCGGTGCCGCTCTATTTCGAGGGGGAGTTGTTGATTGAATCGAGCTACGTGTTTTTGATTTGCGCCGGGCTATGGCTGATTCTCCGCGCGGAAGAACGCAACGGCGCCTGGCTCTGGCTGGCCTGCGGCGCGTTGACAGCGCTGACGGCGCAGGCGAGGGCGAATATTCTCGCGTTCATGGCGGTGTATCCGCTTTTGGCGGGCTGGCGCTGGTGGCATTCCCATCAACGCTCGGCGCTCTTGCCGTTGCTGGCGTTGCTGGGAGGACTCTGCATGGGAATTCCGTGGGGATTTGTCAACAAGCTGCAATCGGACCATTTTCAGGTCATCCCCTCGGCGGGCGGGGTGAATCTTTACCTGGGCAACCGGCGCGGCGCGGACGGCATGGTGCCGGAACTGAATCGCCGCATCAATTATGGCGACCGCTACGAGGACTCGGTCGAGATTTGGGCGCGCGAGGAATACGAATCGGCGATGCGCGCGGCAGGCCGCCAGCCGGACACCGATCCAATGGCCATTTCCCACTACTGGACGCAGCGGACGGCCGCCGAAATCAAAGCCGCCCCGGCCGCCTGGTGCAAATTGATGGCCAAGAAATGCTGGCTCATGCTCTGGAACGCTGAAGTGCCGAACAATAAGGCCTTCGCCTTTCTGCAAACGGAATTTGTGGCGTTGCGTGTGCTGCCGGTGCGTTGGGTCGTGCTGCTCATGCTGGCTCCGGCCGGGATTTGGGCGGCTTTCAAATGGGGCAGCCGCGAAGCGCTCTTCGTCCTGCTCGTTTACCTCTTTCTTTACGCGGCAGGCGACGCGGCCTTTTTTATATGTGACCGATACCGCTACCCGCTCTGGCCGGTCATGGCAGCGATCAGCGGCGGAGCGTTGCTGGCGTTGGCACGTCGCCGCTGGGCGGCAGGCCTGGCGGTATCGGCGGCGTTGATGGCGCTCCTTTCGCTGCCCAATTGGTTCGGGGCCAAGCTTCCCTCATTCGCTCGCGATTATCTTTTCCGGTCCATCGCGTGGTACGAAAAAGGGCATTACCAGGAAGCTTTGCGCGACATCGATCACAGCCTCGAACTGGACCCCGGCGACGTCACCTCCCTTCATCATCGCGGCAATGTTTTGCTCGCTTTGAATCGGCTTGAGGACGCCCGCCAGGAGTTTGAGCGGACTTTGAATATGGACGCCGAAGACGCCGCCGTATGGAACAATTACGGCGTCGCTCTGGACGGCCTGAATCGCACAAACGAAGCAATGGCCGCCTACCGCCGCGCCATCTCATGCCATCCTCCCAGCAAAAGCGCCTTCTTCGGCCTGGCCTTCGATCTAATCCATTTGGGCCAGTTCAATGCCGCCAGCGTTGCCTTGGACGAGTTCCAAGAACTGCCTGGCTCCGGCCCCAGCGCGATGGCCCTTGCCGTTCGCTCTGTGGTGGCCCGCCATCGCGGCCAGGATGCATTGGCGAACAAATTGGAACAGCAAGCCCGCGCCCTTGATTCGAGCACGGCCGCCTGGACCATCAACCACGTTAAATGAAACGGCAATTGTTTCCGCAATCCAGAAATGTTATGCTTTTCCCGTTATGAACGCCAAAAGTTCCCAAGCTCTGCTGGCCAAATGCGAACCGCCCAACGGCCAGGTTGGCGCGGCTCAGGTGGCTGACGCGGTTGCCGCTGCCTGTCGGTTGGAGACGTTCCGCCGGAAGCGCGTTTTAGTCATCGTGCCGGATGGCACCCGGACGGCGCCCATCGGATTGGTTTTCAAGGCGTTTCACGCGCACGTCGGCGGCGTGGCGGATAAGATCGACGTCATGATCGCGCTGGGCACGCATCAGCCGATGAGCGAAGCGGCCATGTGCCAGCGATTGGAAATCACGGGCGAAGAACGCGCGGGCGCTTATCGCAAAGTCGCATTGCTCAACCACTGCTGGGACAACCCGGAGGGCTTGCGCGAACTGGGTTCCATCCCATCTTCGGAGATCAGCCAGTTGACCGGCGGGCTTTTTGCGATGGACGTGCCCGTGCAGATCAACCGCCTCGTGTTTGAGTACGATCAAATCGTGATTATCGGGCCGGTTTTTCCGCACGAAGTCGTTGGGTTTTCCGGCGGCAACAAATATCTTTTTCCCGGCGTGGGCGGGCCGCGCATTTTGAATTTCTTCCACTGGCTCGGCGCGGTCGTGACCAATCCGATGATCATCGGCAACAAATGGACGCCCGTCCGCCGCGTGGTGGATCGCGCGGGCGCGATGGTTTCCCTCCCCAAGCTTTGCTTCTGCCTCGTCACGGGAGAACACGGCCTGGCCGGCCTTTACGCGGGGACGCCCGAATCGGCCTGGGATGCCGCCAGCGAACTTTCCCGCCGCTTGCACATTACTTACAAAGAGCGCCCGTTCAAGAAGATCCTCTCCTGCTGCCCGCCCATGTATGACGAACTTTGGACCGGCGGCAAGTGCATGTACAAGCTCGAACCCGTTTTGGCCGATGGCGGCGAACTTATTATTTACGCGCCGCACATCACCGAGGTGTGCGTTAGCCACGGCAAGACCCTGATGGAAACCGGCTACCATTGCCGCGATTATTTTCTCAAGCAATGGGACCAATTCAAACATCACCCCTGGGGCGTGATTGCCCACAGCGCCCACGTTTACGGGCTTGGAACTTACGAGAATGGCGTCGAAACGCCGCGCGCGCGCGTCGTGCTGGCCACCGGCATCCCGGAGGATGTTTGCCGGAAAATCAATCTCGGCTACCGCGATCCCAAGAGCATCCGCAAAGAGGATTTCGCCAACCGCGAGGATGAAGGCGTGCTGCTGGCGCCCAAAGCCGGCGAGATGCTTTATCATTTGAAAAATCCGCCGCCCTGGGCCGGGGGAGTCGATCCGGTTCCGCGATGAACCGGCGCGGCCTGCCCTTTGTTTTTCTCAACGCCGCGATTACCGCCGACGGCAAAATCGCGCCCGCCACCCGCCGCTTCGAACCGTTCGGCGGGCCCCGCGACCGCCGGCGTTTGCTCGAATTGCGCGCCACCGCCGACGCCGTCATGGCCGGCGCGCGCACGGTTGATTTGGACCGCGTCAACATGGGTCCCGGTCCTGCCAAATTCCGCAAGATGCGCCTCGCGCGCGGGCTGGCGGAGTACAATTTGCGAATCATTGTCAGCGGCGCGGGCACGATCAATCCGCGGGCGGAAATTTTCCGGCATCGGTTCTCGCCGATCATTATTTTGACAACCGAGCGCGGCGCGCGGCGGCTTAAAACCGCCGCCGATGAGGTTAAAATTTGCGGACATGCGGAGATTGATTTCGAGGAGGCTTTCCGCTGGCTGCGAAAAAAATGGAAGGTGAACCGCCTGCTGTGCGAAGGCGGCGGCGAGGTCAACGGGGCGCTTTTTAAAGCGGAATTGGTGGACGAGGTGAACCTGACCTTGTGCCCGCTGATCTTCGGCGGCCGCGACGCTCCTACGCTGGCCGATGGCGCGGGAGTGGAACAATTATCCGGCGCGGCGCGCTTTCAATTGGCCTCCATCAAACGCGATGGGGGCGCGCTCTTTCTAGTTTACCGCCGGCTTTAGGCGGAAAGTTCCGCGGTCGTATTTGCAACGATAGGCGCACACTAACTCCTGTTCACCCGCCTCGCCTTCGTAATGGTAGATTCCACCTGCCAACGATCCCAGGTCCGCCTCGCCTTCAAGTTTGATTTTGCCGCCGCTCCACTCGCCATGCAATGGCACCGTGTAACAGACCCGCAGGATCGAAGCATACACGGCGTGAAAGGTCGCTTTGTAATCGCCGGACGCGCCGCGCGCCAACAGGCAGCGCAATGCGCCGTGATGGCCGTTGGCTTCGCTGATCCATTCGCCTTGCCAGCGGCCCTGCAAGCCATTCTCGGCGGTCGGCGGCGGCGACGGCTCGTTCCAGCGGCGTTTGAAATCGGATGCGTTGTTAACCAGCGCGGCAAGGAGATGCGAGATTTTGCGGAGCAGGCCCATTCAAATCACAACCGCAGGAAAACTTTCCGGCGGTAAAGAAAATGCGTGAACCAAAAGGCCGCCGCCAATCCGATGATCGCCAGCGCCAGGTCGCCGCTGCCTTGCAGACGCGCGTCGAGGAATTCGTGGACGTTTCCTCCCGCCAGCCGCTTGCTGATGGCGCCAAACCCGCCGAGAATATTCTTCGCCAGATAGATTGTGATCGAGTTGGTGCCCATCCACACGAACGGCTGGCACCACCAGCGCCATTTCGCGACATCGACAATCCAGTAAAACAATCCCAGCAGGCACGCGCTATAACCGCCCGCCACCAGGACATACGAGGAAGTCCAGATTTTCTTAATGACGGGAAATTGCGCGCTCCAGGCCCAGCCCAACGCCGCCAGCATCAGCCCGCCCGCCAGCAAAAAAATCACCTTCTGCTGATCATTGAACGACGGGTTCAGCACGAGCAATCCGGCGAAAACGCCCAGCAGGCATGTCACGATGGCCGGCATGGTGCTGAGGATGCCTTCAGGGTCGAAGTAAGTGTCGTAGAGGCGTCCGGGCAGATATTGGAAATCAATGTGGTTGGCCAGATTCAGCCCCGGTTCGTAATGGCCGGTCACGCGGTCGGTTGTCGCGTAAAAGAGCGCCTTGGGGTCCAGCGGCACGCCGCGCTGGCGGGCGGTTTCCTGCAAGGTTGTCTTCTGCAACTGGATGTTGCGAATTGGCACAAACGTCAGCAGCGCCCAATAGACCGCCAGCAGCGCCACGGCCGCCGCGATCAGCCCGCGCAGATTGCAGAAGCAATACAGCAATCCCGCGAAAAAGTAACAGAGAGCAATGCGATTGAGGACGCCCATCAAACGCATGTCCGGCCACGGATTGGTCAATCCGCCGGAATAGAACAGCGCGATCAGAAAAAGCAGAATGGACCGGCGAAAGATTCGTTTGACCGCCGCCGCCCGGCCTTCCTGCCGGATGATCTTGCCCAGCGAGAAAACAACCGAGATGCCTGCCATGAAGACGAACAGCGGAAAAATCAAATCGTAAAAATGAAACCCGGCCCACTCGGCATGTTCCAATTGGTCCGCCAGGAATCCCGTGATCGAGAATCCAGTTCCCGCGCGCCCGCCCGCGTCCGCCATGCGATGGAGCGCATACACCAGAGAATCGGCGCCGATAATCCAGAACATGTCGAACCCCCGCAGAGCGTCCAGGGACATGAGCCTTTGCGACGCGCCCGCCGCTGGGGGGGCGGCTGGCGGCGCGGGCGGCGCCTGGACTTCCGTCAAGTTCATGCGCGCATTGTCCGCGCGGCGCGGATTCGTTTCAATGCAAAAACTTGAATCCGCCCTCAGGCGCTCGTAACATCGGCGCACATGACCTTGGATATTGCATGGGCGCGCGCGGCGGATTTGCCGGCTGTCCCGTCGCCCTGCCTGCTGCTGGGCCTGGAGCCAATCGAGCGGAATCTCCAAACCATGCTGGCTATCGCCGGGTCTCCCGCGCGCCTTCGGCCGCACGTCAAGACTCACAAGTTGGGCTGGCTCGTTCAGCGGCAAATCGCGCTCGGCATCAACTCTTTCAAATGCGCCACCATCGCGGAGGCCGAGATGTGCGCCCAGGCCGGAGCGCCGGACGTGCTCATCGCGTTTCAGATGGTCGGGCCCAATGTCGAGCGCCTGCTGGCGTTGCAAGTGAAATTCCCCGGCACAACATTTTCCACCATCGTCGATGACCCCGGCGCTGTCGAGGCTCTGGAGTCCGCCGCGCGGGCGGCCGGCGTGCGTATCAATGTGCTGGTGGACCTCGATCTTGGCCAGCATCGCACCGGGATTCCGCCCGGCCCGGCCGCGGTGGAACTTTACAAGAAGCTGGCAGCTTCGCGCTCGTTGGGCGCGGGAGGATTGCATGCCTACGATGGCCATTTGAGCCAGAGCGATCCAGTAGAACGTGCGGCAGCGTGCGCGGAGGCGTTCGCGCCGGTAGCGGCGTTGCGGGATGAATTGCTGGCTTTGGGCCTGCGCGTGCCGCTCGTGGTGGCCGGCGGAACGCCGACGTTTCCCATCCACGCCAAACGCGAAAATGTTCAATGCAGCCCCGGCACCGTCGTGCTGTGGGATGCTTCTTACGCGAACAAATTGCATGACCTGAATTTTCAGCCCGCCGCGGTGCTCTTGACACGGGTCGTAAGCAAGCCGGGCGGCCATCGCCTGTGCCTGGACTTGGGCCACAAAGCGGTCGCTTCGGAAATGCCGCATCCGCGCGTGGTTTTCCCTGATTTGCCTGATGCCCAATTCGTGACGCACAGCGAAGAGCATTTGGTCGTGGAAACTGCCGCCGCCTCGCGCTTCCCAGTCGGCGCGGCGCTGGCGGGAGTGCCTTGGCATGTTTGCCCGACTGTCGCTCTGCACGCCGAGGCCGTGCTGATCGATCACGGCCAGGTCGCTGGCCAAAGCCGCATCGACGCGCGCGTGAGAAAAATCACCATATGACGCCTCGGGATTGGCAGCTCATCGCCTTGGCGCTAGTCGGCGTGGCCTTGCTCGTCGGCTTGGTTTCGTGGGCGCGGCTCAATGCGTTCCTGGCGCTTTTCTCGGCCGGATTGTTGGTGGGAATCGGCGCGGGACAGCCGATGAAAAGCGTGGTCGCGGACTTTCAAGACGGGCTTGGCGCCACCTTGGGCGGAGTCGCGGCCGTGATCTGCCTGGGCACCATCCTCGGCAAATTGCTGGCGGAATCACATGGGGCGGAAGTGCTGGCCAAGGAATTCGCGCGCTTCTTCGGGCCGCGCCGGATCGGTTGGTGCATCATGGCTCTTTCGCTGACCATCGGCCTTACGACTTGGTTCGCCGTCGGCCTCATTCTCCTGGCGCCGATTCTGCACACCTTGACACGCGAGACCGGGCGGCCTTTTCTTCATCTCGCGCTGCCGATGCTCTCCTGCCTCTCTGTGATGCATGGCTTGATGCCGCCGCATCCAGGGCCGATCATGGCCATCAACGCCCTGCATGCCAATCGAGGCCTGGTCCTGTTATGGGGATTTGGGCTGGGCATTCCCGTGGCAATCGTTGCCGGGCCTCTCTTCGCCCGCCTGGCGGAAAAACGCATGGCGCTTTCCGCCAACACCATCGCCGCGCCTCCGCTCCATCCCGGCACCCATCGCCCCGGTTTCGGCCTGACCTTTTTTTCCATCGTGCTCCCAGTCGCCTTGATGCTCGTGGCAACGCTGGCGGATTTGACCTTGGGTGAGGGACGCTTGCGCCAATGCGCCGATTTTATCGGCAACCCTTCCGTGGCGCTCTTTATCGCGGTGCTTTTTGCCCATTGGTCACTGGGAGTGGATTGCGGATTTAACGCCTCGCAATTGTTGAAATTCACGGAAGACGCGGTCGCATCGGTTGGCATGACCCTTCTCATTGTCGGCGGCGGCGGCGGATTCGCCCACGTCCTGCTCACCAGCAAGGCGGCCGGCGCGATGGGTTCGCTGGCTTCCGCCGCGCATTTGTCGCCCTTGCTTTACGGATGGCTGGTTTCGGCGTTCATCCGCGTGGCCACCGGTTCCGCGACGGTCTCGATCACGGCGGCTTCGGCCCTGATGGCGCCGGTCTTATTGGCCCATCCGGGTGTCAATAAGGAATTGGTTGTCATTGCGATTGGCTGCGGCTCGCTCTTTCTGTCGCATTTGAACGACGGCGGATTTTGGATCGTCAAGGATTGCTTGAATTTGACGGTCGCCCAAACGTTCCGCACGTGGTCGGTGTGCGAAACGATCATCGGGTTGGTTGGCTTGGCGCTGACGTGGGCGGTCAGCCTTGTTGTTTCGTAATTCGAATGAATCGAAACCCTGAAGACCCAGGCCGGGCGAGGCTCCAGCCGAGCCATCCCTTCATCCTCGATGCCCACCTTGATCTCGCTCTGAACGCCCTGGAGTGGAATCGCGACCTTACGCGGCCCATCGCCGAACTGCGCGCGTCCGAGGCTGGCCTGCGGGACAAAGCTGGACGCGGGCGCGGCGCCGTCTGCCTGCCGGAGATGCGCCGGGGGCGCGTCGGCCTGGCCGTGGTGACTCAATTGGCGCGCACCAATCGCAACGAAGGCCACAATCCCGTCGCCACCTGGCAATCGCCGGCCCAGGCGTGGGCCATGACTCAGGGCCAACTGGCCTGGTATCGCGCTTTGGAAGAGGCTGGCGAAATAAAAATGATTGTCTCCCGCGCGGATTTGCTCAAGCACGCCGCTCTTTGGCAGGACAATGAGACCTCCGTGATCGGCTGCGTATTGAGTTTGGAGGGTGCCGACTCGCTCGTGACGATTGGCCATTTGGAGCGCGCGCACAGCCAGGGATTGCGCGCCGTCGGCCCGGCGCATTATGGCCCCGGCCGTTATGCCCAAGGCACCAGCTCCACCGGCGGCCTGCCGCCGCCAGGGCGCGAATTGCTCAAGGAGATGGAACGCCTGGGCATGATCCTGGATGTCACGCATTTGAGCGACGCTTGTTTCTGGGAATCATTGGAACTTTTTAGCGGCTCGGTTTGGGCCAGCCACCACAACTGCCGGGCCCTCGTTCCCAATCAACGCCAATTGCCCGACGACCAGATTCGCGCCCTTATCGAGCGCGACGCCGTCATTGGCGCGGCCCTGGACGGCTGGATGATCATGCCCGATTGGGTGCAGGGCCAAACGAATTCCCAGGAGCGCGGCTTGCGTCTTGAGAAGGTCGTCGAGCACATCGATCACATCTGCCAGATCGCGGGCAACACCCGCCACACCGGCATCGGCTCCGACTTGGACGGCGGTTTCGGCCGCGACCAGGCGCCGTGCGATTTGGACACCATCGCCGACCTGGGCCGTTTGGGCGAGTTGCTGGCCGCGCGGGGATGGAGCGCGGAAGACTCGGCCAATTTCGCGCACGGCAATTTCCTGCGCGTCCTCTCCGGGGCCCTTTCTTGAGGCGGCCTAAATAGGACTTGCATTATTCGTGCAAAAAGGCATGTTGCAGGCAGCTTTAGATTGTGTTGTCTAATTTCCAACATGGTAAATCTTCAGGTGAACTCGGTTCAGTGATGATTTGAAACCCGGCATTCGGGAACAGTTCCGGGAAAGAGGAAGCGCGTCTAAATCTGTCAGATAAACATGAATACGAAATTGTACGTAGGAAATCTTTCCTTCGACACAACGGAGAATGATCTCCAGGACCTCTTCGCCCAGCACGGGCCAGTTTCAGAGGTCAACCTTATCACCGATCGCATGAGCGGACGTTCACGGGGCTTCGCTTTTGTCACCATGGGCTCCCCGGAAGCGGCGCAAGCGGCCATCTCGGCCCTCGCCGGCAAGGAAATCCAAGGCCGGGCCTTGACTGTCAACGAAGCCCGCCCTCGTGAAGACCACGGCGGCGGCGGCGGTGGCGGCGGACGTCGCGGGGGTGGTGGCGGCGGCGGTGGTGGCGGCAGTGGCGGCGGACGCCGTCAGTTCTCGCGCCATTAAGGACTTTTCCCATCCGGCTCCGCCTCATCCATGGCGGAGCCGGAGCAAGCTGGGAATGCTTGCCCCCTCAGACCTGATGGATGTTCGTGAATCTCAAGGCAGCTTCAACCGCCTGTTTGCGACAGGGCGTTTTTGGCCGGCTCTTGGGCTTGTGATCTTCTATTCTGCCAATAGGCGCTAGTAAGCGCAGGCTAATTCAATGACCTGTCCGCACCCGCATTCGATGCGGATGCCGGATACCACTTCACCCTGCCGTTGCAACGTCACCGCCGGCCGCCCGCAATCCTTGGCCGCCGGTTCCGCGCAGCCGCCCGCGGGCAACGGCTCAAAGAGCGGCTTCGCTTCGGCTTTGGGCGCTTTCGGCTGGGCGGTTTCTCCGGTCAAAACCGGCGACGCCATGAGAGGAACAAATTTGTCGGACATGGGAGTGGTCAAGCCTTCTTGTTGGATTGGACATTTAGCAGAACGGACACCCGGCGGTTGACCTCGTTGGTCGGGTCGTATTCCCGCATGGGCGCGGTGTCGCCGAATCCGGCGACTTTGATAATCTGGGCGCTGTTGACGCCGTGTTCCACCAATTTGCGGCGCACCGCGTTGGCGCGGTCCGTGGAAATTTCCCAATCGCCGTAGTCGGGCCGGATTGGGGAATTGCCGCTTTCAGTGTGCCCGGAGAGTTCGATGGAAAAGTCGTGATAGCGCGCGACTTCCCAGGCCAATGTTGAGAAAACCCACTCGCCATAGGGAGTAAAACGGATGCTCTGCGCCTCGAAGATTGGCTTTCGCGAGCGGTCAAATACATTGATGAGCAGGCCTTCGGGCGTCATTTCCAATTTGACTGAGCTTTCGCCTTCGTCCCCTGATTCGAGCGTTTTGGTCAGGTCCTGGTTCAGCCGCCGCAACATATTCAATTCCATGACCGAGGAGGAATCGAAGTTCCCGGAAGACGATTTGACGGCTTGAATCTCGTCGTTCTTGATGATGCCGGTGGATTCTTTGGTGACGGAAGAAAATGGATTGCGAAAAGCGCGTTCGACGGCGTCCTTGATGCGCTGGTCCTGGCTGGTCAGCCATAGCACGATAAATAGTGCCATCATGGCGGTGGTGAAATCCGCGTAGGCCACCTTCCATGCGCCGCCGTGATGTTTTTTGTCGCTCACGCGATTCTATTTGGCCGGGGCCTGGCTGATCCCTTTGAGCATTTCTTCCAACCCTTCCGCGCTCGGTTTGACTTCGCTGGATAAACCGCGCCGCGCCACTTCAATGGCCATAATGGGCGACATGCCGCTGGCAAAGCTGGTGACCGAAGCGGCAATGCAGCGGACAAAGGCGATCTC
The DNA here is from genome assembly GCA_036501625.1 of Verrucomicrobiia bacterium. Taxonomy (GTDB): domain Bacteria; phylum Verrucomicrobiota; class Verrucomicrobiia; order Limisphaerales; family Palsa-1400; genus Palsa-1400. Next base: position 45,609 of record DASXZY010000023.1, on the reverse strand, counting down.
GGCGATGCTGATGAATTCCATGTTGACCGCCAGGGGATTCATGAAGCCGTAGGAAATGAAAATTCCAAGGAACGTTCCCACCAGCGCGGCCGCCACCTTTTCACCGATTTTCTCAATCGGGCCGGCAATGGACGCCATCGTGATGACAATGCCGAGCACCGCCGCCACGATGCCAAATCCGGGCATGGCGTCGGCCGCTTTGGTCAACACTTCGATGGGCCGCTCGTGCTCCTGCTCCATGGCGTGCAATTCGATGTCCAGCAGCAGTTTCAAATGGTCCGGCTTGATCTTGCCGTCGATGATCGGCCGCAGGCCATTGCACAGGAATTCCATGGCGTGCTTGTTCTTCTGGAAGTTTGGGTACTTGCTGAAAATGGGGCTGGCATTGGGCGCCATAATGTGTTCCTCCAGAGCGACCATGCCGCCGCGGCGGCCGAGCATGAACAATTCGTAAAGGGCCTTGAACAATTCGTCGTAGGCTTTCTTTGAATAGGGCGAGCCTTTCAATGTCCCGAGGGCCTGCTTGAAAAGATCGATCAGGACTTTCTTCGGGGACATCAGCACCAGCGCCCCAAACGCCGCCCCGCCAATCATGATCAGCTCCGAGACGTGAATCAACGCCATCGTGTTGCCGCCGCCCATTTTGAACCCCCCGACGACGGACGCGATGACGATAAGTGTTCCTACAATGACAATCATGCGAGGCTCACAAAGGGTCGTGGAAAAATTCCGGGTCTTCTCTCTTCAACAGCGAGCGGACGGCCAGGATCGCCTGGGCGTGAATCTGGCAGATGCGCGATTCCGTCACTCCGAAAGCCTCGGCGATTTCCCGCAGGCGCAAATCTTCAAAATAATAAAGCGCCAGCACCTTGCGCTGCATCTCCGGCAAGCGCGGAAGAACTTCCTGGATCAGCCCGGTCATTTCCCGCACCGAAGCCCATTGCTCGGGATTGGTTTGGGTGTCATCGGGGATGACGTCATAGACCGAGCCGCCATTGCCGTCGTTGCCCGTGACGGAATCAAGGCAGATATAGGTGGCGGGGCGGACTTGCTCCAGCAATTCCTGGTAATCATCAAGGGAAAGCTTCATGGCCTTGGCCATTTGCGCGTTGGTCGGAACGGTCCCGGTGCGCTGCATCACTTCCTGCATCGTCTTCTCCATCTTCTTGGCCTTTTCGTGAATCGAGCGCGGCACCCAATCCAGCCGGCGGAGTTCATCGAACACCGCGCCGCGGATGCGCACGCGCGCATACGTTTCAAAGGAGGTGCCGTTTTCTGGATTGAAGCGGCGCATCGCGTTGAGCAGGCCGACCAGCCCCGCGCTGTAAAGATCGTCACTGTTGACGTGCGAGGGCAGGGTCATGGCCAGCCGGCCGATGACGGTTTTGACCAGCGGGAGATATTCTTCCACCAGGCTGTTTTCCATCGAACTGCCGGGGCCGCCGCGGGAGTAAAGCCGCCACAACTCTTGTTGGGTCGAGCGTCGTTGCTCGGCTATGGACGGAGTAGATTCTATTTCGCAAAAAGTCGCGCTCATGTTCTGGACACTTTCGGGATGGTCACTGTTGGCGTGATGGCGGATTCGGATTGCTCACGTTCCTGGAGGGATTGCGCAAGGCTCTGGCGCCACGAACGGCCCCACCAGCGCATCAGCAGCGCGCTCAAATAGGCCGCCAGGCAGCCGTGCCACAGGCAGGCTGGCCAGGCATTGCCCCGGCTGTAGCTGGCTCCCATGCCCAAAACCCACCCCAATGCTCCACCGACCAACAGTAATGATTTCATAAGACGTTACGGACGGGAGACCATTAGCAAGACCATTGCCATGTTTGGGGACGGACCCCTTTAGCTGGGAAAACCCTTGGTTTTAGGAGCTAAACGTATTTGAGAATTTTGAAGACAGCGACGCCCCGATCCGCGGGTTGGGCACAATTTGCCGCGTCCGGGCGCTGACAGGGAGGCTGGGAGAGGAAAATTATTCCCGCGCGGGGCCGGGCTTCTTTTGCTCGGCGGATTCGAGGCGCTTGAGGTCTTCGGCCATGAATTGGGCCACGTCTTTGAATCTCTCGATGTTTTCCGCCTTGAGGCCCATCAGCGTCATATGAGCTTCCCAGCAATTTCGCGCCACTTCAGCCTTCGATTTGTCGCCGGCCTGATGCGGCTGGAAATCAACCGCCGGGACATCGGGGCAAAGGGTGATCTTAAAAAGGTGGGCGATGCCGAGCGTTTCCATCGTTTCGATAATGCGCGCGCCGGGATTGATGATCTCCAAAGGAAACGCCTGCGGGCCGCCGGCAGCGGATGATTTTAAGGCAAAGTCGGAAAGTGTCCCAAAAAATGTGCTGTCCATCATCTGGCACTGTCCGGTTTCGAGAACAAAACGCCGGAAGCCGTGCGCCCAGAGTTCGCTGAACAATTTCTTTAAATCGACGCTGAGGTTAAAATCCGCCCGCCCGATGACCTTGATGAAAACCACCCGGTCGCACACCGCCACCATCAATTTTGCCAACGACTGATTCACAGACAGTTGCAAAAGTATCCGCCCGCCCGCCCCCGCCGTCAAGCCCGTCGTTGCCGAATCTTCACTCCACGCTTGACATTCCGCGCTCCGGCTGGTTTAGTTTCTTTTGTTCCGGCGTTCGTGCGCAAGCCGAACGGAGGATGCAGCCATGCAAACCTTTGCGCAACATCAGGCTCACGGGCAAAAGCAAAAGCCCCCCAGCTTTGACAGGCCAAAATCAGTTCCGGCGCCAAATCATCCAGCGCGTTCCATGTTCCCTTTGGCGGGCGCGGCTGCCTCGCCTCGCGTTGGGCACGATTTCAGCCGAATCCCCATCCATCCTGCTGATGGGCAGGTCATGCGGATGCCTGAACTGTCGCTTCAGCGCGCCTGCTCCTGCGGCAGCTCCGGATCGGGGGGCGAATGCGAGGAGTGCCGGAAGAAGAAGTTGCAGCGCAAAACCAGCGGGCTTGGCGCGGGAAATAACTCGACTGCCCCGCCGATTGTTCACGAAGTGTTGCGTTCACCAGGACATCCGCTGGATGCCGGAACGCGCGCGTTCATGGAGCCGCGCTTTGGGCACGATTTCAGCAGGGTGCGAGTTCACGCGGACACGCGGGCAGCGGAGTCGGCGCGCGCCGTCAACGCCTTCGCTTACACCGTCGGGCAGGATGTGGTTTTGGATTCCGGTTCGCTCCCGCCAAGTTCAAAGGAACGGATGGGCGTGATGGCCCACGAACTGGTTCACACGCTTCAACAACCGCGGAATGGGTCCCTGCCGGAAACCCTGCAAATCGGTTCGGAAAGCAATGCGGCCGAAACCGAAGCGGAGCAATTGGGCGGCGCTGCCGTGAGACGAATGGCAAGGACTGGCACGGCGGTGCGTGAAACGCCGCCCATGTTGCGGCGCCTGACCAGAAAGGGCTGCATTGCCCCCAGTTTCGTGGTCGATTTCATGACCGCGTCCGTCTTCGGCACGATTGCCGAAAGTGTTATTGACGCTGATTACCTGGCCCAGAAAGGCGGGACACCTTTCGGCGACGTGTTTTTCGACAATCCGATAGGGCCGCTTGCTTACATCGCCTTTTTGGCGGCTCATCATCCGAGCCTGAACAAAACTTTGCTGGCCGTGCAAATTTCGCTGGCGGGAGGCGTGCTGGTGCCGGATATTCTTGACACCCGCCCGGCCGCAGCTCCTGAGTTTTACGATGTAAAGCCGGATTCGCCCGATGGCCGCGCCGCCGGCCGCGGGAAGTTGGCCGCCATCGACGCATTCATGAGCTTTAACTCTTTGCCTTATGCGCGCGGATCGTCGTATTCGCCGAATCCGTCCATCCCATTGCCCTTGGGCGGCCCCGCCTTAATCGCGGCCATCGCCGCCGTCACGGGCGGAGCCGTCGTGCTGCCTGCCCTCGCCTGCGGGTTGCCTGTGGTCACATTGGCGCCTCGGCGCGCTGCCAATGGATTGCTTCTCTACGAAGTCTGCGTGGAAGCCGACCTGGATTGTTACTTGAAAGTACTGACCCTTGAGGCGCTCCTCGCCGCGATCATCATTGCCATCATTGCCAGCGATGGAATCTTGGTGCCGGCCGCCGCGGGCGCCGCCGCTGCCGGCGGCGCATTTGCCGTTGGCGCCGCCGGGGCCGGAACAGCGGGTCAAGATATCGGCGCAAAGCCAGGCGCGGCGGGTTCGCAGCTTTGACAATCTTGCGCCCGCCGAGAGTCCGAGAAAGCTCACAGTTGGAACGGCTCGCCTTCGGCCGGATCGGCGGCGGCCGCAACTAACATTGTGACTCTTTACTCAGCCTATAAGGCGTTCATGAAAAGCTATGTCGGTTTGAACGGCTCATCACCGCAAGACAAATTGTTTGCTGGTCCGGCAGATGCCTTTTACCCCAGTTTTGCTTCGAGCAATGCTATTCCTCCGTGGCAATACGCGCGGCAGAGCTTTCACGACCAGCCCATTCTGGATTTTTCGAGTTGCGCATTTAACGGAGTTGACAATGTTATTCGGATGGTTGGCCACGTTGCCACGATTCGCCCCGGCTTAACTGGCATTAAGCTTAGTTCCGTGAAAAATCCCGCCAGAACGGTTCTGGTTGCCGAAGCAGACGCAACCTCCCAACCCGAAGGCGCGGTTCAGTCAGTCTTTGGCCATTCGCCTTCAAATTTATCTGGCACGGGGACGACGATCCATCTGGCGCCGCGCTGGAAACCCGACGGACCGGGCTTGTCGCGCATGAGGCCTGTGAGCCAGTAATAGTTTTCAAGATGCTTGTTGAAGATAGCTTCGCCGGCGCCTGGTTCTATCATTTTGCGGTCCTGGTCAGCGCCAAATCCTCCCAGCGCCGCGCCTTTGATGCTCGGGACGTAACCCGGCCACTGGCCCGCCGTCCATGTGTAACCAAAATAGAACGGATTGGCCGCTTCCGCCTGCATCTTCGCTTTCCAATCAAGGCCCAGCTCCGCGAACAATTCACCCGGATTCGACGCGATCACAACATCGTTGTTAATCATCACCGTTGTCAGACGCACATCGAGATGCATCGCTTTGTCAAAGCGGCCCGTGAATTCAAGGCCGGCATCGCGGTACTTGATCGTCGTGTCGCCGTCCGCGGAATGCAATGATCTGGCCACGCCAATCGTTTGATAAGCCAGAAGCTCGCCCATGCGATCCATAGGCGTGTAATCGGTTTTAAACGGATCGCCGGGTCCGTCGCGCCGCGGCACCGTAAAGAGCGGCGCCACATTTCCCGCGGCGCCATTGACGAAAAGGCAGTTCACCTGATTGCTAAAGGCTCCTTCCACGAGCGATGTCGCCGCTCCTGGAAAATCGGCGGAGATGGCGTAGCTCAAACAGACGACGTCAGCGTGGCAGGCATAATTCATGATGATCGCTCGCGGGTTTCCATTGGTATCGTCCACGCGAATCACGCCCACTTCGTCATCAACGGGGCCAAAAGGAATGCGATCCGGGTTGATGGCGCGATAGTGGTCGTCGCCCATCCAGGATTCGCGGGAGTGTCCATCTTCGCGCACGACGAGCCGCTTGAAACCTAACTGGGGAAACCGTTTGCGTCCGGCGCTGATCCGAGCCGGAAACATGTTGCTGACCGCCGAACCGACGACCGCGATAGTTTGATTCTCGAAGAAAGCTTTGAGGTTGCGGGATGCGTCATCTTTGCCGGGTTTGCTTGGGGCCGTATGATTGTGCGAGGCGCAAAGGAAAACTTTGTCCACATCGTATTCTTCTTTGCACGCCTTTTCCACCCTGTCGCTCGTGAAGATGGCCAAGTCCAGCGAAACAAACGCCAGCCGTTGATGGTTGACCTGCAACACCAGGCTGCGCGCGAAGACGGGATCGTGAATCGGTTCATCCGTCGCGGCGGGCGTAATGCTGATCTTGGCTGTTCCCGCGAAAAGCCGGCCGGTCTCTCCATTCTGGCCGTCAGCGAAAGCCTGAAAGGCGCCGAACGCAAGAAGAGCAGCGAGATAAGTTATTGTTTTCATGTTCGAGTGGTTAAGATTTGGGCGTTCGTTACTTTTGGCTTAAACCGCTGGAACGGGTGACAAATTCGACTGCGGGCGCCGGGTCCAACGGACCCATCGGGTAATGGCCCGCATTCGGTTCCACGATGACTTTTATTTGGCCGCCACGGTTCTTGTATCGTTCCTCAAGCAGGCGGGCGTTGCCTGCCAGCAGTGGATCTCTGCTGCCGCAAACGTGCAAGATCGGAACCTTCGCCCTGGCCAGCGCCGATAAATCGCTGAGGGGTTTCTCGCGGCCGCCAATCAAAAGCGGATTTTGGCCGAAAATGCAGGCCACTTTGTCAGGATTCGCAATGGCCCAAACGTAGGCCGCCACCGCCGCGCCGCCATTGGCTTCCATCGCGGGTTTCACGGAAAAACCGTGATTGAGAAGATGATGGTAAACGGCATCCCAGTCTTTCGGATGCGGCTCATCCGCATTGTAAGGAACTGGCCCCGTCACGATGTGAAAGCCTTCCGCGAGAAGAGCCAGATCAACAGTGGCGTCCTGGCCAACAAAATCGGCGCGATAGACCCAGGGCTTCCCGGCAGCGGCGGCTTTCGGCTCAATGACTGTAACGGCGCCTTCGACGCCATCAAGTTGGAACGCATAACGATTGTAGCTGTTGGTAAATTGCGGCCCGCGGCAGGTGATCCATGTGCCCTCCTTCGGAAACTCGCGATAAAAGTTCTCTGCGCTGTAAAAAGATGTTCTGGAGAATTTGCTTCCCACGCAGGCCGGGGGTTCGGGCTTTGTTTGTCTGGCGCTATGTTCGATGAAATCCGCGATCGGCGCCGGGTCGCGCAAACTGTGCGGGTGATGGCCGTACCCGTCCTTAATCATGACCGAAATATTTCCGCCAAATTGATGATAGATATTCTCAATCGCGGTCGAAAATTTTCCCAGCAGCGGATCGATGCTTCCGCAAACGTGCAGCAGTGGCACGTCGCGGCTGGCTAGCAGCCCCACCTTGGTCAGGACCTCTTCATTCGCGCCGGGATTATCCGCATAAATGCAGGCGACTTCGTCCGGATGCCCAACGGCCCACGTGTAGGCGAATTCGCCGCCCCGGCTCATTCCCACAAAAGCTGGCTTCTTGGACAGCCCGTGCTGTGCCGTCAGAAACGCGTACCAGGCATCCCATTGCTTGCCCGGCCGGAGCGTGGCGCTGGCCGAAATGTACGCGATGTGAAAGCCGCGCCTGAGCAGTTCAACTTCCGTTTGCGGTTGATGATCCCAGTAACAACCCCTCCACGACCACGGATTCCCGTTCGCCGGCGTTTTCGGAACGATAACGACACAGCGATGTGTTCCCAGAACTGGATCTTTAATGCCGAAGCCTTGGCCCTGAACTGGCTCCGAAGGTGTGACAGCCAGCGTCTGATCGTCCATGACAAAATCGTAGCGGGCGAATCCGTCATGCCAAACCGCCGCATTGCCCTCGAAAGGAACGTAAGGAATTCCGTCATCTGCATACGCCGCAGCCACCCAGGCGAAGGCCGCCAAGGCAAATGCAAGTCCGGCAAAATGCCGGCTCGAAAAGCCGGAGCGCAATAGAGACCTCGCAATCAAATATATTCGGTTCATTGCAAACACAAGCGCCGCCCTTCAATTTAGTTCGCGGACAAAAAGCTGAAGCCTCATTCTATGAGGAGAGAATCCTCCACGAAATCCCCGAAATCGGGGATGGTGATGGGCGGAACGAAGTCTCTCCGGTGAAAATCCATTAGCTCTTGACGAAACGAACGGAAGCAGCCGGCGTCCATAACTGGCTCTGGCGTTTGTTTTTCGTTTCCTATTTGGCCCCGCTAAACAGGAAAATCACATGTACACTGCTGGAGCGGTTTTACACTGATAGTTTTGCTGACAGTGATCCAATGTGCCGATAAGTGTTCATGAGCACGCCCGAGGACAAGACCTTCGTGCTCGCGAGAGTGAGTTCGCGCGGATCGGCGCTGTCCGAAAAGAGGCGTTTGCCCCGGCCCAGCAGGACCGGATAGACGATCAGCAGGATCTCGTCGGCTAGTCCCTGTTCGAGCAGCGCCGGCGTCAGTGTCGAGCTTCCCCAAACGATCAGGTCAGGGCCGTCCTTTGACTTGACGCAGCGAATACCCTCCATGATGTCCGCGCCCAAGTCCCCGGCCGGACCCCAACCCAGGCTCTCCGGCCTGTGGGTCGCGACGTACTTCGTCGCGGCGTTCAGGCCGTTCGCTATCGGACTCTTTTCGGCCTTTGGCCAGTAACCGGCGAAAATATCGTAGGTGCGGCGCCCAAGCAGCAGATCGAAGCTGCTGCCCTGTGCCTCGGCGACGGCCTCCCTCCCGGCGGGGCTTCGAAACGGCGCCGTCCATCCGCCATGCGCGTAGTCGTCGCCGCCTTCGTTCCGTCCGCCGGGCGCCTGGATCACGCCGTCCAGGGAGATGTGTTCGATGATCCTGAGCTTTCTCATATTGAATCTCCATCTGTTAGATTTTTCACCTGCGCGGTTCCGACACCGAACAGCATTTCGATATTGCGGCGCAAATGTCGCATTAGGCGCGCCAAGGGTGGACTTAACCTTATGAAAAATCCATTCCTATTTCATCGTTCAAGCTTGGAGCGTGTCCAGAGGCCATTCCTCTGGCTGCGGGCCATCAATGTCAAGGCGGCTGCCAGCCGTCGAAATCACGCTCCCAAAATCACATCCCTCTAAAGAGGGATGCCTCTTTTCCTTCATTGCCGTTTAATGGTCAACATCAGCGTAAAAGCGAAAACATGAGTGGCAACGAATCTCAAGCTCAAATGACGTGCCTTCCCCAGGGACCGGGCGTTTGCTGCCTAATCAAACCGCAATGACCGAATATGTCACAAGAACACCCTAAAAATATGAAATGCCCCAACTCCTTTCGTTTCCTTGTCCGTTCATTTCAGGCGGCCGCCGCAGCCGGGTTGGCGTTTGTTCTGAGCACGCCGGCGCGGGCGCAATCACCCACACTCCTGCTCAGGATTCCTTTCACCGACACCAACTCCTCCACCACAAGCGCCAGTGACACCAGCACGGGCGGGGCCAATGTCGCCCTCCAAATGATCGCCTCCAACGGCCAGCCGGCTAATTTCCACGGCGCGCAGGGCAGCGGCGTCTCGGCCTTGGGAGTCGCGCTGAACCTTTCCAATCCCGGCGACTTCACGGCCGGCGCGGGCGAAGGCGCGCAAGCGGGCATCGGGCCTCTGGTGGCCGTGACCAACACCGCGCTCAATTTCGGCGCCGTCGGCAGTTTTACGGCCACGATTTGGTTCAACCCGAACGCGCAAGTGCCCAATACAGGCGGCAATTCCACCCTTGGCGCGCGCATCTTTACCCTTGGCGCCAATGGCATCACGGACAAAGGCGCGGCCAACAGCATCGGCCTCTATTTCCAACAATGGAACCAAATTGAAGGCACCATCAACACTGCCACCATTGCCGCGCCCGTGCTGGCAACTCCGTTCGTTCCGACCAATCAATGGCAATTTTACGCCATCACTTATGACGGCTCGACGGCCACCATTTATTCCGGCACCGATGGCTCGGCGGCCGCGGTGGCTGGCTCCCAGGCGCTCGCGGGCGCGACCGTCACTCTCAACAATGCCGGCGGCAGCGTCCTCTACATTGGCAACCGCCAAAATCTCGCCCGTTCCTTCGATGGTTGGATCAACGACTTCCGCTTTTACACCAACGCCGCCAGCGCGAATTTCGTGGAAGACATCCGCTGGTCCTCCCTCGCTCCGACCAATGTCACCGGTTCGATTTCCAACAACGCAGCCGTCCTGACATGGAACGCGTTGCCCGGCGCAGCCACCTATAATGTTTCCCGTTCCACCACCAGTGGCGGCCCTTACGCGCCAGTCTTGAGCGGTTTGACCTCTCCCAGTTTTGCGGATTCAACGCCCCTTTCTCCAAATACGACATATTACTATGTTGTCTCGGCCGTGAACGCCAACGGCGACCAAACCACCTCCGCCAATTCGGCCGAGGCCAGTGTGCCTTCTGCGCCCCTCAATGTGGTTGGAACCCTGGCCGATGGCGGAATTACCCTGACTTGGTCTGACACCGATGTGAATGGCTACACCGTCTTGCGCGCCACCAGTCCCGGCGGCCCTTACTCGGTCGTTGCCACGGGCATCACCGGCACAAGCTTCACGGATTCAAACGCGGTATCTGGCACCCAGTTTTATTATTACGAAGTGGTGGGAATAAATGCCAACGGCTCGACCGCGCCCTCCAGCGTGGCGGCCGTTTCCTACGGCCAGGGCAACCAGCTCGCGGACCCCGGCTTCGAAGACTTCACGACACCAGGCCCTTGGGCTGAGGTTGGCAACCAGGGCGGCAACGGCATCACGGTGACACCCGGCCCCACCTATTACAACGCCGGTGAATGTCCGGCCGATAATCCGGCTGAGCAAATCGTCACCCACAGCGGCAATAACGTTGCCAAAATCTACGGCAGCTTTTTGAGCGCATCGGAGTTTGTCTCTTCCTATAAACAGCAAGTCTCGGCGACCCCGCTGGGAACTTGGGCTGCGGGCGGCTGGACTTATTCTCCGCACGAAGACCTGATCGCCGCCAACGATAGCTTTTACTACGAAGTGGATTTCCTGGACGTCGGCGGCAATTTGATCTCCGCTTATCAATCGTTCATGGTCACCAATATGAGTTGTGGCGGTCCCAACACCTTCCCGTTGGACACTTGGGTCTTTCTGGCGACGACCAACCAAATGCAAGTGGTCAATGGTTTGAACACGGGCGTCGTGGTGGGCAGCACCGGGTCTTCCGGCATCATGACGGCCCCGGCCGGGACGGCTTCGGTGCGGTTCAATGCCTTGTATGACGAATATAACTACGGCGGCGGCTCCATCTATTTCGACGATTGCGAATTGGACCTCGTGAACGGCTCCCTGCCTCCGAGCCTGTCTCTGGCCAACCTGAACAACCTGACTCTCTGCACGAACACAACTCTGGAGGGCACCGCCATCTCCACAGGCGGCACGATTACCAACGTGCAAGCCATCATCACTGCCAATGCGTTCGGCACCACCATTACAAACAAAGCAACCAATAACATCAACGCCGACACGTCCGGCCTCGGCACCAGCACGGCGGTGATTAACTGCCCGCTGACGTCGAATACGGTTTATACAATCACCATCCTTGCGACGGACAATCGGGGCAACATTGTTTCGGGTACTGAAAGCTTCGACACCATCACTCCTTCCTTGGTTATTGAAGCGACGGACTTCAACTACAGCGGCGGCGGATTCACGGACACAGCGGCCAACGGAGGAGTATTTGTCGACGCCGGCCAAGTGGGAGTCGAGGAAGTGGACGAGCATAAAAATACTGGCAACCAGTCCACGCGGGCGCCTTACCGGAACAGCGATGAAGCGGTCATTCAGGTGGCAAATTCCGTCACGATCAACGAGCAAAAGTATGGCACGAACTTCGCCTCAGCGGAGGCCGTGGAGCTTTGCATTGACTATGCCAGCACCGCCGATTGGTTCAACTACACCAGGACCTACGGCCCGAGCGGTTCAGCCCCGGCCGGCACTTATGATGTTTATCTCTGCCTCGGCACTTCGGGCAGCGGCCCGCAGGCTTCCCTCTACCAGATTGATGGCGACCCCGCCTCACAAACTCAGGTCACCAACTTCGCCGGATATTTCGGCACGTCCAGCTTCGCCGAGAATAGCTGGGCTGGCTATGAATATGTTCCTTTGACGGACCAATACGGAAACCTCCAGTCCATCACCATCCCAGCCGGTCCCCAGACCTTGCGTGTGACCGAAATTGCCAATCCCAACCTGGACTACCTGATCCTGATGCCGAAGGCGCCCGTCTTGACGCCGTCCTTCGCGTTCTTCTATCCAGATGGCGCGCATCCGTTCGAAGCGACCAACTCGCTCTCGTTCACGGTTGGCCCCGCCAACGGCTCCAACATCGCCAGCAGCGGCATCAGCCTCGTATTGAATGGCGTCAACGTCAGTTCCAGCCCCAACTTCCACCTCGTGAATAATGGCGGCGTTTGGACGGCCAGCTATCCGCTTCAACTCAGCACGGTCTATACCGCCTTCATCACCGTCTCGAACACGGCCGGGCTTTCCTCCTCCCTGCCCCTGAGCTTCGATACCTTTGACGTCAATGATTATCAATGGGAGGCCGTCGATTACGACTTCACCACAAACGGCCCTGGCGGCCTCGGCGGCTCGTTTATTGACAATCCGGTGCCAACTTGCGATGGGCCTCAGACCGGCCAGTTTGCCACCAACAGTTACTTCGGCTATCCGATGGATTTGATCCAGGTGGCTATCGCCCAGCAGCAGGTGGACATTAACTTTGGCAACAGCGGCCAATCGGCCCCCGGCTCGGAAGTGTACCGCAACGACGGCGTCGGCAGCCAGCCCGCCTCCGACTATGTGCGGCCCAAATTCGTCGCCGCCCAGAAGTTGTATAATGATCCCAACATCGGCCCAATCAACATCGGTTACTATGCCGCCGGGTATTGGCTCAATTACACTCGCCATTATCCGACCAATGATTACTACATCTGGGGCCGCCTGGCGGGAGGTTCGGCCTACAGCGGCACGGACATGGACATGGTGACCAGCGGCGTGGGCACCGCCAGCCAGACTCTGCTCAGGATGGGCACCTTCGCGGACCCGAACGCCTCCGGCTACCAATCCTGGCATTGGATTCCGCTGCTCGACACCAATGGCAACAAAGTCATTGCTTCTCTCGGCGGCCAGGCCACATTCCGGGTCACGAGCGGCAACAACCTCAACTTGGAGTTCTTCATGCTGGTGCCGGCTCCGCCGCAATTCAGAGTGACCCCGTCATTGGTGGCGGGCCAGCTCAATCTGTCCTTCCCCACACAACTGAGCCACACTTACAACGTTCTCTACAAGCCCAACCTCAACGCCGTCTGGGCGCCAATTGGCTCGCCCATTACCGGCACAGGTTCGGCCGCGAGTGTTAATGAAACGCTGTCTGGTTCGCAGGGTTACTACTCGGTATCCGTGCAGTAAAACGAACCGCGCGAAATCCACGCCGGAACGAACATGAACGCGAACGTTGTCAACGAACAAAGGGAGAGGCGGAAAACCCGTCCTCCCGGCGGTTTCACCTTGATCGAGCTTCTGGTCGTTATTGCCATCATTGCCATTCTGGCGTCGCTCTTGCTGCCGGCCTTGACCAAGGCCAAGGCCCAGGCGCAAGGCACGCAGTGCTTGAGCAACTTGAGGCAAATGACGGACGGCTGGATCATGTATTCCGCCGACAACCGAACGTTTCTGGCCCCAAACGGCGATGAAGGCAGCGAGCCGGCCAGCCCAACCGATCCCGCCGCGCTGCCGGGCGGCGCCAAGGCCCAATGGTGTCCTGGACGGCAAGATGACGGGACCCAGTTAAGCCCGCTGGGTGCCGCGGTGAATATCGGCTTCAATTGGATCAAAGCCGGTTTGATCTATCCTTATATTAAGAATCCATTGGTTTACCATTGCCCCGCCGACCGCCAGACAGTGATTAGCTTCGGGAGCAGCTATCCTCATGTTCGCAGTTACTCAATGAACACTTGGCTTAGCCCGGTTGCGCCTTATGACGATAGCGTGGTTTCCTATTACAAGGAAGGCGATCTGCGCCAGCTCGGCCCAGCTCAAACTTGGTGTTTGATTGATGAAAATCCTTTTAGCATCAACGACGCCTCCTTTATTTGCTCCGATGGGCCTGGCGATAACACCGAGTGGATTGACTGCCCGGCTTCCTACCACAACAATGCCTGCGGCCTTAGTTTCACGGATGGCCACGAACTCATCAAGAGATGGAGGGATCCTACCGTCCTTTCAAAATGGGGGCCTCCGCAGATTCCGACTCCAGGCAATCCCGGTTACGTGAGGATTGCTCCCACTGGCAGCACCAATGATCTCTGGTGGCTCCAAAGCCGCAGCAGCGGGCTTGCGGGCGTCCAGGGCTTTCAGGGACAGCCGTAAGGAAGTGTGTTCGTTTTGAGGAAGGCGCAGGCATTAGCGGTTGGGATTATTCTTCTCGCCTTTGGCGGGTCCGCCCGCGCGAGTAATGTTTTGGCCAATGCGGGCTTCGAGTTCGGCAAGGCCCCGGCTCCTTGGATTTCCGACGGCAATAATGTCTATGTCGAAACTTCGGCCTCCGCCGCGCACTCTGGAACCAATTACCTGAAGGTCTATCAATGGTTCAACGGCGCCGTCAATCTTAGCGGCGTGTACCAGGACAGCCTTTCCGGCGCCGGCGCTGTTTATGCCGCCGATGGCTGGGCTTATACGCTGGCTTCAGACGCCCTGGCTGGCCAAAACGCCGCCTGGCTGGAGGTCACCTTTCGGGACATTCACGCCAATGTTCTCGCCCTCTACCGCTCGGCCGTTATCACGACCAACGCCATCGCCAGCCGCACTTTTCCCACCAACGCCTGGATCGACCTTCCCATTACCAATCAATACGATCCAAGCGCGCTCGTCGTGACCAATCATGCCACCTCGCTGGTCGCGCCGCCCGGCGCCAGTTTCGTCCGCTGCCAGATCACCTTCCAGGGCGACGCCCATAACAGCGCGGGCTCGGTTTATTTCGATGACTTCAATCTCACGCAAACATCCGGCGGGCCGCAAGGCGATTGGAACATCGTCTGGAGCGACGAATTCAACGGCGCCTCCATCAACCGGAGCGTCTGGAACTTCGATCTCGGCAACAACAACGGCTGGGGCAATAACGAATTGGAGTACTACACAAATTCCGCGCGCAACGCCTACGTTTCCAACGGTTGCCTGCACATCGTCGCGCTGCAACAATCCGTTGGCAGCTACAACTACACCTCCGCGCGCATGAAAACCGAGGGCCTTTACAGCGCCACTTATGGGCGCTTCGAGTTCCGCGCCAGCCTGCCCGCTGGCACCGGCTTTTGGCCCGCCTTATGGATGCTCGGCAATAACATCGGAAGCGCCGGCTGGCCAAGCTGCGGGGAAATTGATGTCGTGGAAAACAACGGGAGCACACCGTCCAAAGTGCAGGGCAGCCTTCATTCCGGCAGCGATGAAACCCAGATTTACACCTTCCCCGGCGGCGGCAGCGTGACCAACTTCCACCAATACGTTCTGGAATGGGCCACCAACGCCATCAGTTTTTACGTGGACGGGGTGCCGTATCAAACGCAGGCCAATTGGTCCGACTCGGCAGGCGCTTATCCCACGCCGTTCAACCAGCCCTTTTTCATCATCATGAACTTGGCGGTAGGCGGCAATTACATCGGCAACCCCTCCGCCGCCGCCATCAACGCCTCCACATTTCCAGGCCAAATGCTGGTCGATTACGTGCGCCTCTACCACTTGACCGCCCCGCTGCAGCTCGCCGCCGGAATCGAAGGCGGGAAATTATCATTGACATGGCCCGCCGGCATCGTGTGCCACCTGGAATCCGCCACCAATCTCGCGCCTTCCGCCTGGACCAGCGTGGCCAACGCCACATCGCCCTTCACCCCCGCTCCGCTCGCCACCGCCGCGTTTTACCGATTGGCGTCTCCGTGACCCGGTGGGGCGAGGCTCCAGCCGAGCCAGGGGCTGCGTCCGCGGAATGGCTCGGCAGAAGCCTCGCTACCCGGCCTTCTCGCGGCGTTTTGCCTGGAATTCCCAGTACCAAGCCACCCACACTGCGATTTCAAAAAGGATTTGCAACGCGATGGCCATGACCACTTGCGTGAAGACCTCCGGCGTCGTGAGAAGCGCGCCCAGGACCAAATTGCCGACGATCATGTAGCGTCGCATGGCCGTCAGTTTTTTGTAATTGAGAACCCCGATCTTGACCAGCGCCAGCAGAACCACCGGCAGTTCAAAGCCCGCGCCCATTCCCAGCATGAATTTGAAAAGAAAACTGGACCAATCCACTGTATTTAAGAAGGGAACGTCCCCGCCCATCCATTCCGCGTAAACAACCGCGAATTTCACCGCCGTGGGCGCCACCACAAAATAAGCGAATGACGCGCCTGTCAAAAATAGGACCGTCCCGAAAAAAAACGCCCGCATGAAGTATTTTTTCTCCCGGATCTTCAACGCCGGCATGACAAATTGCCCCACAAAGTAAAATATGAATGGCGAGGCGAGAATGAATCCTCCGAAAAAGGCCGCGTGAATCGCGAACAAAAACGGGTCCGCCGCCCCCAGAAACGCCAGCTTCAGCGCCGACATTTCCGGCGCCTCCGCGTTGGTAATGACGCTCCATGTAACGACCGCGTTGGTCCCCACAACGACTGGCTCCATTTTTACGGTGACATACCTGTTGGTGCCCAGATCAATGGCGCCGAGTTTGTTTGAGCTTGCGGTAAACGTTTTGGAAACCACCCCGGCGAATTCGACGGTCACGACTTGGTTGGTCGGTTCCGGCACCAGCATGACGTGCCGTTGCGCCGCCCTGTTCACCGGCCACTTGATGATGGCCATGATTTGGCGGGTGGCGAACAGGCAAAGCAGCATGCCGGCGAAAAGCGCGGCCGCGCTTTTGATCAGCATCCAGCGGAGGTCTTCGAGATGTTCGAGAAAGGACTTTATGGCGCCGCCCTCGACCTCCAGGTCTTCGGGTCGAATGTCTTCGTCGCCTTCCGCCATGGTTGCCTAAAAGCGAAAGGAGCGATTAGGATTTCGGAACGGTAGCGGCGGGAGCGGTGGATTCCTGGGCAATTTGCGGCCGGACAGCGGGCGTGGAAGGAGGAACCGGATCCTGATTCATGGCATTGTGAATCTCACTGGAAACATCCGACGAGGCCTTCTTGAATTCCCGGATGGCTTGGCCGAGGCCTTTGGCAAACTGCGGAATCTTATTAGCCCCAAAAAGAACCAGCGCGACGGCCATAACAAATATGATCTCGCCGCCGCCCATCCCAAACACTGCGAACATTGTATTCATGCAAATCATTGACTGCCCTTAAATGTAAGCCACCGCCCGCATTTAGTAAAGCCTCAAAAATGCCGCCTCAGGCAGCCGTGCCGCCGCCAGATGAATGGATATCGTTCATGGTCTCTTTGGAGGCCTTCTTGAATTCCTTAATGCCCTGGCCGAGGCCTTTGGCAAATTGGGGAATTTTATTGGCCCCAAACAGAACCAGCGCCGCCACCATCACGAAAACAACTTCGCCGCCCCCCATTCCGAATACTGCAAACAATGAGTTCATAAACGAATAGGCTGCGATTAATTAGTCAAAAGCGCAAGTTCGTTTCCAAAATCAAAACCCAGTCGTGGGTAAGGCCTGTTGGCGGCGGGCAGGTCCATCGTCCCTTTGCGTCAGCATGGCCGCTTCTCAGGGGCGCCGTGGAGCCTGTGACGGGGTCGAACCATTTGGCAATGATGATCATCTGCGTGTCCAGATCTCGAACCTCGACCGGTTCGGGGCGCGGGATATAGATGAGGCGCTCTCTTGGCGTGCCGATGGATTGCGGGCCGCCCGGAATCTCATCACGCCCGTCAATGGCGCCCCACGGCCCTTCACCATAGCGGGCGGCGATCATCGCGTTAGTCCAAGTTCCCGTCTCGCTCTTCGCGCAAAGCCATGAAACATCGGTGTCAATATTCGAAACCCCGCCATCCGCGAATTCAATTCTCAGCGCGGCAATCAATCCCGCCGGGTTGGCCGATGGCGCGGGTTTGTTGACAGCCATAATGGCCAACTCATTGGCGCCGGCCTTCAACATCGGTCCCAAGTCATTGAATGTTCGCGGGACATGCCAATCCTCTCCACGGCCTGCTTCCTGCCCGTTGATGCGCGCGACAAATTGATCGTCAGCCGAAATGCGCCAGGATGCGCGTGTCACAACCTTGTCCGCCGGCAAGACCAACGCGCGCCGAAAGCAGCACGTCTCCGCCGGGGCATTCACAGCCGGGTTGCCGCCAGGATGCCAAATCCAGGAGGCGCTCCTGAGCGGCGAAGGCGCGAATGCAGCCCATTCAGGATGCGGCTCGAAATCCTGCCAGCGAAATTGCTCGAAAAATCGTTTCCCAAAACCGACTTGTTGCGAGCCAGGCAGCCGCATCGCATCGTTCCACGGGATGACGCCGTAGGTGCCGCCGTGCGGGGATTTGCCGTGCGGATCGCCGGGGCGATTGCATTGCCATATCCCGTTGGCGCCGTAAGTGTGGCCGGCCGCGCCATTCATCATGCAAAGCCAAAACATCCGGCGCGTCCATTCCGTCGGCAGGCTGTCGCTGAGCATTTCGTAGCTCGCCTCCCCGTCGATCACCGGCATGGCCGGCTCGGCCGCGCGGGAATCGCGGACGGTTTTGATCGTCACCGGCACGGCTTCCTGCCGCCCGTGCGGCGTTTGCAGCATGTCGAAATCGAGCAGGTTCGGATCATCCGTGGCGTGCCGCGAGGTCAGCGGGCCGATGCCCGTCGGATGGATGGTCAGCAGGCGATGCCACGGATCGGTTGCGCGGATGTAACGCAGCACCTTCGTCCAATCATGCACCTGCTGGCGGTCGTCGTACGGAAATCCTTTGGCCAGGTACCAAGGCAGATTGGCTTCGCCCGCCGCGCACCAGACCACCGGCCACGCTCCGTAACGCGCAATCAGGTAGCGCCAATGAGCCTCCATTTTTTCCACGCCCATCCACGGCATGAAATATCCCCACGCGCCTACGATGCACGGCGTGAATCCCTGGCTCACCAGCCAGCCCAGCCGCTGGTCCGCCGCGTCGAAATATTCCGGCCGGATGCGTGCGTAATTCGTTTCCCAGGGAAAGCCGGCTTCGTTCGCGCCGCGCGGATCAAAGGGAAACATATCCGGGTAAAGGCCGGCCACGATTTGAATGACATTGAATCCCTTGGCCTTGCGGTCGGCTGTCAACTGTTGGAATTCATCCGGATAGTGCAGGCGGTGCGACAGCCCCATCCACCAAGTGTCTCCCAGCCAGAAAAACGGCTGGCCGTCCAGATATTCAAGATGCCGACGGTCCGACGCCACGCGCAAAGGGCCGTGCTTGTAAAGAGGATTATCACCCGTGTAAGGATCGATGCGCACATCGCCGGTGGCGCCGTTCAGGCCGCTGTCATCCGCCGGCGAACATTCGGTGCGAAAATGGTGCAGGCCGATGAGCGGCGAGGCGTAACGCGCTTTCCAAATATCGCCGCCGTCCCAGAACGCCGGCACGCGCGACTCATGCCCTTCCGGGTCGGTAAAGACCGCGTCCAATCGCACTTGGTTAAACGGGTCGGAGTAAGAGCGCCCGGCCTGCAATGTCATTTCCACCATGACATTGGCCTCCGTGTGAAACGAAAGCGCGCCGGCGCTGACGGCAAACCACGACGCCAGCCAAGCCAGGAAAAATTTCATGCGGACTACGCCAGAATCTTCCGCACGAACGCGACGGACTCCTCCATTCCCGGCATCGGGTCCTTGTCGTGCTTTTCGTATTCAAACGCCACGACGCGCGAATACTTGACTTCCGTCAGCGCCCCCAAAATGCCCTTGATATCCAGATGGCCGCGCCCAACTTCCACGGGAATATCTTTGACCGCCCCCGGCTCGGCCAGCGAATCCTTTAAATGCACGTCATACAGGCGCGAATGGCATTTCAAGATCGCCTCGACCGGGTCCGCGCCAGCGCGGTAAGCGTGGCCGACGTCAATGCACAACCCGATGCGCTCATCGAAAGGCTGGACGGCCTTCCAGGCGTCGTAAGGGGAGGGATATGATTTGTCCCCGGGCCCGTGGTTGTGGACGGCCAACTTCATGCCGTATTGCTTGACATATTTCTCGACCAGCGGAAACGCGTCATGGGCCGGCGCGCAAATCATGGTCGGCAGCCCTGCGGCCTTGCAATTCTCGAAGGCGTGGCGGACCGCCTCCTCGTTATTCGGCAAAGCGATTACGCCGCTGCCCGTCACAGCCAGGCCGGCATCTTTGAACTTTTGCGCGGCCGCGCGGCATTCTTCCGGCGAGCCTTTGACCCACGGGCAATGCGTGCTGTACAACGAGACATTCTTCAGCCCGAGTTTCTTGACATCCTCGATCACGGTCTCCACCGGCGTATTGGAAATGGAAACGGTAGCCAGTCCGAGTTGAAAGCTGTGCCTGGCCGCCTGGGCCTTGAAGGCGGATCCCGTCCAAGCGCCGGCGGCCAGCACGGCAGCGGTTCTAACGGCTTGGCGCCGCGTCATCAAATGGTTCATGCGGACACTATTACGCGTGCCGAACACCGCTGGCAAGAGGGTTAACGAACATATTTGCAGTCATACAAATTTGCCCCAGGTGGTGTCTGTGAATTGATGGCGAATACAACCGCAGCCGAAATGGAATCGTTCCCCGAACCAGGCGATCCACCCATTCCGCCGTTGTATCGCGCCGTGGATTACTGGACGTTCGCGGTCTCATCGCTGCTGATCTTCATTGGCTGCCTGCTGACACTTTCGCCGGATGTAACGCTTGCCGACTCTGGAGAACTAGCCGCGGCCGCAAGATGGGCCGCCGTCCCAAATCCGCCGGGCCATCCGGTATGGACCGTGTTAACGTGGCTGTTCATAAAACTTGTTCCCGTCTCGACCATCGCCGGCCGCGCCGCACTGGCCTCGGCGCTGGAGGCGGCCTTGGCGTGCGGCCTGGTTGCGATGATGGTGTCGCGCGCCAGCAACCTCATCATCGGCGGTGTGGCCAGCCTGAAAAATATCGAGCCAAGGCAGCAAGAAGCAATTGGCGGCGTCGCTGGATTTGTCGCGGGCATTTCGCTGGGCTTCAATGGCGTTGTATGGAGCCAGGCCGTGATTGTGCAGACTTGCGCGTTGAGCATGCTGCTCCTTGTATTGACACTGGCTTTCATCCTGCGCTGGGTTTATGCGGCGAATCAGCGCCGCTGCATTTATTGGGCGGCTTATCTTTTTGGCCTCTCTGTGACCGGCCACCAGCTCCTGATCGTCGCCGCGATGGGCTTCGAGATCGCGGCCGCGATTTGCATGCTTTCACCGGCAACCGAGGCTTTGTGGATGACCAGGAAGCGCAAAAGACATTTTCAAAAGCGCGCAGTTCGATTGGCTCTAGCATCTATCAGTGGCGGTCACGCGCGGCCAATTCCAGCAATCCGATCGAACGGGCGCGCACTGACAAGGAGGCCGAATTTGCTTTCAAACAAGCCTTTGCCTTCTGTCCGTACAGTCCCGAGGCGGTCTTCCATTTTATGGATCTTTTGCTTAACGAAAATCCGCGGCGGGTCCATGACGCCGTTCTGCTCCTGGAAACCTGCCACGAACTCGACCCCTGCAACGACCAGTTCACCTATTGGATGAACCAACTAAAGAATTCTGACCTCCAGAGATAACCGATTTAACATCAATAGTTTGCAAATTCTGCCTCCAAAAAAGAGGCATTTTTTGCAGAAAATCAGGAGTTTTCGCGAAGAAAAATGACCATTTCGCAAACCATTTTTCGCTTTTTCATGGATTTGGGTTTCACAACTCGTTGTCCGCTAGGAATGTCCACCGCGCCCGCACTGCCAAAAAAAACATGCCAAAAACACTACGGTAGGTTTTCGTGTCTTTGGCGTTTCTGTCATAATTTCCACATGAACGTGAAATATTGTTCAAAAAATCGAAAGCGCGCCTCCCCTCGGGAAGGGCGAGCGCCGAAAGCCCTATTTAATGCCCCCGCCCCAAAAAGGTTGCGGTAGCTGTGCCAAGGGGCGCTGAAACACGGTCAATTACGGTGGATTGCGCTGTTTTTTAGGAAAACCTCCTTGTTATCGCGGCGCCAAAGCATGGCGAAGGCGTGGTTGAACCGCCGGTGGCATCCTATTATACTGTCGCACTTGAAATTTGAATTCTGAACATGGCCGTCGAATTACATTTGAATGGCCGCCAATGCGAGGCCCCGCCGGAGGCCTCCCTTTTTGAGTGCGCCGAGGCGCTGGGCGTCAAGGTCCCCACTTCCTGCCGCAAACAAGGCAAGTGCAAGGAATGCCTGATGGAAATTTCCGCCGGCATGGAATTGCTCACGCCCAAATCGCCGGAAGAAACTCATTTGCGCGAGAATTTTCGCCTCTCCTGCCGCGCCCGCGTCGCCGCCGATTCCGGCCTGATTCGCTGCCACACCATGCGCCGCGGCGAAATGCGCATCGAACGCCACGCCCTTCACTGGCCGGGTCGCCGTCAAACATTAAATTTGGACCCCGCCGTCACTCGCGACGGTGAGCGCGTCCTTTTGGATGGCGTGGAAATCGACCGCACGAACGGCCCTCTGCACGGGCTGGCCATGGATTTGGGCACGACCACCGTCGTCCTGCGCCTGCTCAATCTGGAAACCGGCGAAGTCGTGGCCGATGCCGCCTTTGAAAACCCGCAGCGTTTCGGCGGCTCGGACATCATGGCGCGCATCCAATATGACACCGAAGACGGCACCCGCCTCCTGCAACGGACGCTGGCCGGCTACATCACGCACGCGATTGAGGAATTTCCCGCGGACCCGCGTTCCATTTACGAGATGGTCGTGGCGGCCAATTCCACCATGCGCGATCTTTTCTTTCGTCTTGACGTTTATTCCATCGGGCAGAATCCGTACCGGTCCATCACCGAGCTGGAGATGGCCCAGGGACTTCGCGCCACGACCAGCCTGAGCGCCCCGGCCGGGCGATTGGGCTTGCCGCTGCATCCCAAAGCCCGCGTGCATGGCCTGCCGATCATCAGCGGGCACGTCGGGGCCGATGCCGCCGCCTGCATGCTGGCCGTGGACTTGGCCCATGAAGACCGTGTCGTGGCGGTCATGGACATCGGCACCAACACCGAATTGATTTTGGGTCATCGCGGCAAAATTCTGGCCGCCTCCTGCCCGGCCGGCCCGGCTTTTGAAGGCGGAAAAATCTCCTGCGGCATGCCGGGCTTGCCAGGAGCGATTGAGAAAATCGAAATTGCCGATGACGGCTCGATGCGCGCGCAAGTCATCGGCGGCGGCCGGGCCGAAGGCGTGTGCGGTTCGGGCCTGGTCGATTTGATGAGCGAATTGCTCCGCACCGGCCGCATGAATTCGCTCGGCCGCTTGGAGGACGTCGGCCCGCGCGTCACGCTGGATGTCGATAGCGAGGAGCCGATCACTTTCGCCGAGAGCGATATCAACGAACTGGCGCAGGCCAAAGGCGCGAACGTGGCCGGCCTGCACGTCATTTTCCAGAACTACGGAATTTCCTTCGAGCAAGTCGATGTCTTCTATCTGGCCGGAGGCTTCGGGCGGCATCTCAACGTGGAATCGGCCAAGCGAATCGGGTTGATCCCTAATATTGACAGCAATAAGATAACGCAAATCGGAAACGCTTCCATTGAGGGCGCGTGCGCGGCTTTGCTTTCGCGAGCACGGCGCGAGGAATTGGAAAATCTTGTCAAGCATGTAACGCATTGCCGCCTGGAAACGCACCCGGATTTTTTTGACTTCTTCGTCGAAGGCTGCCAGTTTAATCCGGTGCAAGACCTGCCCGCCCAGCATGCTTGAATTGATTGACAGGCAGCCGGAGAGCAATGTGCGGGAGCCGGAATACGCGCGCCTCCTGGGGTATCCACCCCATCACGTCCTCGAAGGCCGCGCCCGCGAACTGGCCGGCTGGTGCCGCCAATGGTACGCCCAAAACGGGCGGCCCTGGGTTTACGCGCGGCAATGCGGGAGCCTGGAATTGCAAGGGGAGCGCCTCATCCTCGAAGGCTCCGTTTTTTCTTCCAAGCATTTGCACAATCAGTTCGCAGCCGCTGGCGCGCACACGGCTGTGTTGGCCGCCGTCAGCGCCGGGCCGGAGTGCGAGGAAAAGACGCGCCAATTGTGGGAGGAAGGCAAGCCGGACGAATACTTTTTCCTGGAGATGTACGGCTCGGCCGTGGTGGAACATTTGATCACCGCCGCCGGCGGCCGCCTGTGCGCCTGGGCCGACCTCCGAGGCGAGGCCGTCCTTCCCCATTACAGCCCCGGCTATTCGGGCTGGGACGTCGCGGAGCAACTTCCGTTATGGAACGTGCTGCGGCGCCGCGGCGATTCTGCCTCTGCCGGCAGCCTCGAGGTCATGGAAACCGGCATGTTGCGCCCCAAAAAATCGCTCCTGGCCGTTTTCGGTTTGACACGGCACCTCGACAGAGTGCGTCAATACCAAAACCTGGTGCCGTGCGAAAATTGCGCGCTGCCGGGCTGCCCTTACCGGCGCAAACCCTATGTCCATTTCCTCCCGCAAATTGAAGACGTGCGCCAGCTCCAATCCGCCGGGCCGAAAGCCCCTCCGGCTTCGGGCCTAAACCACGACGCCCATTATTCCGTCAACGCGCGCGCGCTGCGCAAGTGGTCTGAGGAACGGCTCCAGTTGAAAATTCTGCATGACGGTGCAATCGAGGCGCGGTTCCGTTACGAGGGCACGACCTGTTCCAATCTCGGCCGCCCGCTTGAGTTCGATTACCACATCAAGCTCACCGCGCCGGAGCAAGGCTGCCGCATTATCGAAGCCGCGTGCGTGCCCGCGCCCGGAGACACCGGCCATACCAGCCAGTGCGAGTACCTGGCCAATCCCGCCGGCCTCATGCGTGCCATCGCCGAAGAAAAGCCGCTCCTCGGCCGGCCTCTTAACGACGTGCTGGCGTGGGAGCGCGCCTGCAGCCCCTCCGGCTGTTATTGCGACTCCGCGCGCCGCTTGCACAAGTGGGGCATGGTGCTTGAAGTGCTGCATTACGCATTGACGCGGCGAGAGAAGGAGGCAACCAATAGTATTTATGACGAAACTCTGTGACATCAACGCCGCCGCGAAAGAGAAACTTCCGCCCGCCTTCGCCGACAAATCCGGCGTGGGCGTGCATTACATCGACGCTTTCATCAAACCGATGAACACCAAGCTGCCCGACGGCACGCGCGTCGGCTGCAAACGCAAGGGGCTTAAAATCATGCTGGTCGTCGGAACCAAAAAAGGCGAGGGCCTCATGCGCCGGATCAAGGTCAGCCGCGATCCTGTCGTCATGCTCTCCGCCGCGCTGGCCGAAGCCGCCAAAGCCGCCGGCGTCAACATGCAAATCACGGACGCGGAAATCTTCGTGGAATAACCGGCGCGTGGGCCGTTACGGGAACTTCGCTTCCAATTCCCGGCGGACGGCCTCGGCCACTTGGGCGGCTTCGCCTGGGCGCTCCTGTTCGTCGCTCCATTTCCATTGCGCCAGGTAGGCGTCCGCCTGAGTCAGGCCTTGCCGCTGGGCCGATTCATCCGCGCGCGCCGTGAATCGCTGCGGCATTTCCAGTTTGACCTCATCGAAATCATCCCACGCTTTGACCTGCGAGGGGATGTCCTGCCAGTAAAGTATTTGGTACAAAGCCATGCGCCGCTCCTACTGTGCTCCTGTCAAACGCAGAAATAAATCGACCGCGCTGGAGGCGTCCGCCCCATAGCCGTCGGCCCCGATTTCGTCGGCGTACATCTGGCTGATCGGCGCGCCGCCAATGGCCATTTTAATGTGGCCCAGGCCGCGCTGTTCAAAGCCGTCGATGACGACCTTCATGTAAGTCATGGTCGTCGTGAGCAGGGCGCTCATGCCGATGATGTGCGGCTTGCATTGCTCGGCGGCGGCCAGAAATTTTTCGATGCTTTGATCCACGCCGATGTCATGCACCGCGAAGCCCGCGCCTTCGGCCATCATGCAGACCAGGTTCTTGCCGATGTCATGCAAATCCCCGCGCACCGTGCCCATGACCAGGATGCCGGCGGGCTCGACGCCGGAGTCGCGCGCGGTCAGGAGCGGTTTGAGGACGGCCATGCCGGCTTTCATGGCGCGGGCGGCGATGAGCACCTCCGGCACGTAAAGAACATTGTGCTTGAAATCTTCCCCCACCACGCTCATGCCCGCGATCAATCCGTCGGTCAGAATTTCTTTGACCGGCCGGTTATCGGCCAGCGCGGCTTGGGTCATCTGCTCGACCTCCTTGGCTTTGCCTTCGTAGAGGCACTGGTTCATCAACGCGTAATCAGGCATAATTTTTCAGGCTCCGGGCAGCGCGCACCGCTTCCCGTTAAACTCCGCCAGCGCGGCGAGCATGGCTTCAATGTTTTGCTTCGACATCCCTGGGCTGGTGCCGCCGCCGACGGACAGAATGATTCCCTCCCCGCCGCTCTTTTCCAAAACGTCCAGCGTCGCTTCACGCACTTCCTCAGGCGTGCCGCGAACGCCGACCTCCAGCGGGTTGACATTGCCCATCAAACACATCCGGTCGCCGACGCGGGCTTTGACTTCGGCGATGTCCGTTTGTTTGCCCCAATTCAAAACGTTAAAACCGCAGTCCGGCAAATGATCGAGGCAGGCGGCCACGTCAGCGTCATTATGGTAAATTTTAACCCAATCCTTGGGGAACGCGTCGCAAATCCGTTTCAAATAAGGATGCGCGAATTCCTGGTAATGCTCTTCGTTGACAAAGCCGACGATGTCGTCCAGGAGGAAAATGCCTTCGACTGTGCTGCCCATGGCCTTCTGCTGGGCTTTGAGCCAGTCAATAATCAACCGGGTGCAAAGGTCCAAAAGTTTGTGCGCCCATTCCCCCTTCTCCACGAGGTCAATCATGAATTCGGTCGTTCCGCGGACAAATCCGGCAGTGCACATCGGTCCGCGCGAGGTGACCAGCGGCAGAATCTCGCCCGTGTCCAAAATGCGCTGGCGGTGCATGCGGATTCGATGGAGCGTCATCCCCATGAAGGCGTCCGCCTCCACTTCGTATTCGGGGAACTTCTCGATGTCCTCAATATGGTAGAGGGTATGATATTCGCTGGGCGTGTTATCCTGCCAGAATTTGATTTTGGAACCGAGAACCGACGGCTCGGCCGCCATGCCGTATTCCATCCACCAAGAGGGCACAAAAATGACTTCTGGAAACTCCTGATGAATTTTCAGGTTGGAGCGAAACCACAGTTCCGGGTCCAGGAAATAATCCATGTGGTTAAGCCCCAGGTAGCCGGGAATCCACGGGCTATCAACAATCAACGCCATCGGCACCTGGTCCAGCTTTTCCAGCCGGGCGGCTTTCTTAAACGTCTGCCATTGTTCGGGTCTCATGTCTTTTTTTCCATTGCCATGTTGGCTCGTTTGACGGGCGCCGTCAAACAGCATTTGCCCGCCGTAAATTCACGAGTTTGCTTCCCGCGGGCGGTTGTGATATGCTCGCTCGGTCTTCAATTGCGCGCGCTTCTCGTTTCGGTGCGAGAGGGAGGGAAACCGAACAGCATGATGCACTTGTTGATCAAGAGATGAACCAATCAAAAACCGATCAAAGCCATGTCTTGCGCGGCGGCCTGTGCGATATGGTTGCGCACGGATTGAGCCGCTTCCCCGGCGGGCGGCGCCCCCGTGTCATTGTTCCTTTGAGCGGCGAAGCGGGCCGTTTTTTGGAAGGAATGATTGACGGCGCCACGATCGGGGAGGATGCCGATGGCAGCGAGGACGCGCTCTGTGTTTATTCTTCCCTGGAGAGGCCGTGGGCGGATCCGCCTGCCGTGTATCCTCCGTCGGTCCGCCGGCATGGGCTGGTTGTCTTGCAGGGCCACGGACCTGGCCTTCCTTCGGCCGATGAATTTCTGCTCGCGATGTCCCAAGCCGGCCTCTTTCCGAAGCCCCAATACTTTCGCAAATACCCGGACGCGACATTGAATTGGTTCGAGAGCCGCCCCTACCGCATTCGCCAGGCGCGCCTCGCGGATTTGCCCGCTTTGCTTGACCTCGAACAGGCGTGCTGGGCCGAGCCGCTCAGGGCCAGCGCGGATGAGCTTCGCCAAAGAATCGAGCGGTTCGCGGAAGGCCAGTTGGCGCTGGTCATGGATGGGAAAGTTGTTGGCAGCATGTATTCCCAAAGAATCAACGACACCGCCCCGCTCTACGGCGCCCATTTTCGCGGAGTTCATTCCCTGCACACACCGGGCGGCGCCATCGCCCAATTTATCACGATCAACGTTCTCCCCGAAGCGCAGCATTTGGGGCTTGGCGATCAATTGCTCGAATTCATGCTGCAATACAGCGCGCTCCGGCGCGGCATCAAGCGCGCGGTCGCGGTCTCATTGTGCAAGGACTACGTTCTTCATCCGTCCCTGAGCATCGAGGAATACCTCCATCGTCGCGATGGCGCCGGACTCATTCTCGATCCCATCCTCCGCTTCCACGAATCCCACGGCGCCCGTGTCGAAGGCCCCGTGCCAGGCTATCGTCCCGAGGATATTGGGAACAAAGGGCACGGAATCCTCGTCTCTTATGACTTGCACAACCGCACGCGCCAATCCAATTCTCCCGCCGAAACGGCGATCATAGACCCAGAACCGATTGTCCAGGAGTGCGTCCTGGCAGTGCTCGGTGAAGCTCGCCAAGCGGCCTTTGCGTGGAAAATGTCCCTGATGGATATGGGCTTAACCTCTGTGGATTTGCTGGACTTGCGAAGGATGTTGAGCCGGCGGACAGGTTTGGAATTGGATTCAACGCTCTTTTTCCAATACGGCTCCCCGGAGGCGCTGGCCGGTTATTTGCGGGGCGCGCCCCAGCCAGCGGCGGCGGACGCTTCGCCTTTAGAAGAGCCGGTCATGAGCCAGGCGCCGCAGAAGGCGGAACCGCCCAAAGACCTTTCACCCGATCCCGCAGCCATCGTCGGCATGGCCTGCCGTTTTCCCGGCGGCGTGACCAACCCGGAGCAGTACTGGTCGCTTTTGCGCGGCGGCAAGGATGCGATTGTCGAGGTTCCCAAAGACCGCTGGGATGCGCGCCAATACTTTGACGGCGGCAAGCGTCAGCGCGGCAAAATTGGCAACAAATTTGGCGGCTTTCTTGACAATGTGGACCAATTCGACTCCGAATTATTCCGCGTTTCTCCCCGCGAAGCCAAGTCCATGGATCCGCAGCAAAGGATTCTGCTTGAGGAGACGTGGACCGCGCTGGAAAGGGCGGGCATCGCTCCAGATTCACTGGCGGGCACGCAGACGGGCGTGTTCATCGGAGTCTTCACCCACGATTACGAGTTGTTGCAAATTAAATCGGGCGCGGAAACGGATTTCGACGCCTACTTCGGCACCGGCAATTCCGCTTCCGTCGCCGCCGGCCGCCTGGCTTATTTTTTTGGGCTGCAAGGCCCCGCCGTCACTCTGGATACTGCGTGTTCTTCCTCGCTGGTCGCCCTTCATTTGGCCTGCCAGAGCCTGCGCAACGGCGAAAGCGAATTGGCCATCGTCGGCGGCGTCAATCTGCTCCTGACCCCGGAGTTGAGCATCGGTTTTTCTCAGGCTCGCATGATGGCCCCGGATGGGCGCTGCAAGACCTTCGACGCCTCGGCCGACGGCTATGTCCGCAGCGAAGGCTGCGCGGTGGTCATCCTCAAGCGCCTTTCGCAAGCGCAGGCGGATGGAGACAACATCCTGGCTGTCGTGCGCGGGACGGCTGTCAATCAGGACGGCGCCAGCAACGGCCTGACCGCGCCCAACGCCCTGGCCCAAACCGCTGTCATCAAGAAAGCGCTGGCCGCCGCGCGAGTCTCCGCCAGCGAAGTGTCCTACGTCGAAACGCACGGAACGGGCACCGCTTTGGGCGACCCGGTGGAAGTGAAGGGATTGGAAGCCGCCTACGCGGAAGGACGCGACCCGAGCCATCCTCTGGTCATCGGTTCAGTCAAGACTCAAATCGGCCACACTGAGGCCGCCGCCGGGCTGGCTGGCCTGATGAAGGTGGTTTTGTCCTTCCAGAACAAATTCATCCCGCCGCATTTGCATTTTAAAAAGCCCAACCCGCTGCTGGCCCTGGACGCGATCCCCGCCATCGTTCCCAAAGATGGAATGGAATGGCCGCGCCATCCGCGCCTGGCTGGAGTCAGTTCGTTTGGCTTTAGCGGAACCAACGCCCACGTCATTCTTTCCGAAGCCCCGCCTCGCTCCCAGCCGCCCGCCGCGCCGGGGAGGAAACATTATTTGTTGACGCTTTCCGCCCGACGCGAACAGGCTCTTCAACAGTTGGCGCGTGAGTGCATGGGTTATTCCGGGGAACCGCTGGCTGACGTTTGCCGTGCTTC
This sequence comes from Verrucomicrobiia bacterium, assembly GCA_036501625.1. GTDB lineage: Bacteria > Verrucomicrobiota > Verrucomicrobiia > Limisphaerales > Palsa-1400 > Palsa-1400. Next base: position 15,550 of record DASXZY010000023.1, on the reverse strand, counting down.
TCAATTGGGCCGTGCGCACTTTGAGCATCGGATGGCCATCGTGGCGGAATCGTGGGATGAATTGCGCGAGCGCCTGGAAGCCTTCGCGCCGCAAAACCCGGCCTCCGCTCGCAAACCCAAAATCGCATTCCTCTTTACAGGCCAGGGTTCCCAATATGCCGGCATGGGCCGCACGCTGTTCCAGACCGAACCTGTCTTCCGCGCGGCCCTTGTGCAATGCGCCGAATTGTTGCGCGGCCATCTCAGCAAACCCTTGCTCGATGTTCTCTATCCCAAGGGGCTGGCCATCTCCCCGATTGATGAGACGGCCTTCACTCAGCCGTGCCTCTTCGCGCTCGAATATGCCTTGGCCCAATTGTGGATGTCCTGGGGCATCCAGCCGAGCGCCGTGCTCGGCCACAGTGTCGGAGAGTACACGGCCGCGTGCATGGCCGGGGTGTTTTCATTGGAGGATGGTTTGAAGTTGATCGCTGCTCGCGGCCGCCTGATGCAGGCGCTGCCTCGCGATGGCAGCATGGCGGCCGTCCTGGCGCTTGAATCCGTCGTGGCGCCAGCGGTCGCGCCGTTCGCCGCCACCGTGTCGATTGCCACTTACAACGGCCCGTCCAATCTCGTCATCTCCGGCAAGAGCGCGGATGTTCGCTCCATCGTGGCCAGTCTCGAAACGGCGGGTGTCAAATCGATTCCGCTCAATGTTTCCCATGCTTTCCATTCTCCGCTGATGCGTCCCATGCTGGCGGAGTTTGAGAAGGTGGCGCACTCCGTCCGTTACAGCGCGCCGCGAATCGAAATGGTCTCCAACGTCTCGGCGGCAGTGGCGGGGCCGGAAGTTTCTACGCCAGATTATTGGGTGGGACATGTTCTTGAACCCGTCCGGTTTGCGGGCGGAATGGAAGCCCTTCGCCGGGCCGGATGCGATGTCTTTCTCGAGGCCGGGCCGAAGCCGACCCTCTTGGATATGGGCCGACGTTGCTTGCCGGAGCACGCCGCCACGTGGCTGGCCAGCCTGCGCCCCGGCCAGCCGGAAGGCCGCCAGATGCTCGAGAGCCTAGGCGCGCTTTACGTCTGCGGCGCGAGCGTGGACTGGAAAGCCTTCAACCAGGAATCCGCCGGCCGCAAGGCGCCGCTGCCAACCAGCCCGTTTGAGCGGAAACGCTTTTGGATTGACTTGCCCAAGCGGAATCGTTCCGCCCGCTCCAGTGCCGCGCCGGGCAATCGCTTGCTCGGCCGCAGGCAGCCGCTCGCGATTAAGGAAATGGTTTTCGAATCGTGGCTTTCGCCGGAAAACCCCGCGCTGCTGAATGACCATCGCGTCTTCGATCATTCTGTTCTGCCAGCCGCGTATTACATTGGCATGGCCTTTGCGACGGGCAAGGCGGCTCTCAAGTCCGGCGATTTGCTATTGACGGATATGGCCATCGGCCAGGCCATGGTCCTGGCCGAGCAAGGAACGCTCGCCCATGCAATCCTCACCCCGAATCATTCCGGAGGATTTGACTTTCAAGTCAACAGCCGGGCCGCCAGCGACGACACGGACGAGGATGCTCCCTGGCTTTTGCACGCTTCCGCCAAAATCTCCGCCGAAGCGCCCGCCGCGCTGCCTCCTACAACCGATCTGGCCCGAATGCGCGCGGAGTTTGGCCAGGAGCTTTCCGTGGAGTCCGCCTACCGGCAGTTTAAGGAAGTTCGCGGAATCGAATACGGCCCGTGCTTTCAGGGGATTGAACATCTGTGGGAAAGGCCGGGGGAAACTTTTGGCCGCGTGCGCCTGCCCGCGCTGATTGAGTCCGAAGCGCGAGAATTCCTGCTTCATCCGGTGCTGCTGGATGCGTCTTTCCAGGTTTTCATGCTCTGCTTTCCTGAAGCCGCCAAACAGGACGTTTATCTGCCCATCGGTTTGGAAAAACTCCGCGTCTGGCAGCAAACCGGCCAAAGCGCGTGGTGCCATGCCAAACTGCGTCCGATCGAGAACGGAGACCGGGAGATTCTTGCCGGCGAATTGCGAGTGTTCGATGACAACGGCAGCTTGATCTTTGAAGTCACCGGATTCTCTTTTAAACGGGCGCCTCGCGAAGCTGTGCTGCGCGGCCTTCAGGCGGATTGGAAGGATTGCCTTTACGAAATCGGGTGGACGCCCAAGCCGCGCGCGGCCGCGGAGACAACCTCGGATGCCGGCCGGTGGCTCATCATGACGGACGACCCGAAGCTGGGCCGCCACCTGGCGGCGCGCCTCAAAGAGCAGGATCGGCAGCCTGTTGTGGTTGTGCCCGGTGGCGGTTATGAGCGTTTGCCTGGGAGCGAAATTCAACTTGACCCGGCACAACCGGCACACTTCGACCGTCTGCTCGCGGAAACCGGTTTGCCGTGGCGCGGCGTGGTTCAACTTTGGTGCTCGGAGGCGCTGGGATGCGCCGGAATCCTTCATTCGGCGCAAGCTTTTCTGCGCGCAAAGACGGGCGAATCTCCCCGAATGTTTATTGTGACAAGGGGCGCCCAATCCACTGGCGGCGAGCCGGCCGAGGCGCCGCTTCATCCCGCGACGTTGTGGGGATTGGGCCGCGTGCTCAGCCGCGAGCATCCCGAATTCGGCTGTGTCCGAATTGATCTTGACCCGGGCGTGCCAGCGGATGAAATCAACGCTCTATCCAAGGAGCTTTTGGCGCCTGATGGAGAAGAGGAAATCGCCTGGCGCGGCGGAACACGCCATGTCTCCCGTCTCAAGAGGCATCCTCGCGGGACTGGCGCCATTTCGTTCGACCCGCAGTCCACCTATCTGGTCACCGGCGGCCTCGGCGCGATGGGACTGAAACTGGCCGGCTGGATGATTGAGAAGGGTGCGAAGAATTTGGTCCTGGCCGCGCGCGGCGAACCCTCGGTCGAAGCCCAGAAAGCACTCCAGCAGTTCAAAGAGGCCGGCGCGAATATATTGACAGCAAGAGCGGACGCCGCCAAACAGGAGGACATGGCCGCGTTGCTGGCTCGCGTGGATCAATCCATGCCTCCGTTGCGCGGAATCATTCACGCCGCCGGAGTGATCGACGAGGCGCCGTTGCGCGAGCAAACCTGGGAGCGGTGCCTGCGCGTGATGGCGCCGAAAGTTGATGGCGCGTGGAACCTCCATCTTCTGACGCAGGGCCGGCCGCTGGATTTTTTTGTCATGTTCTCCTCCATTTCCTCCGTGCTCGGCTCAGCGCGGCTGGGGCCTTACGCCGCCGCCAATGCCTTCATGGATGCCCTCGCGCATCGCCGCCGGGCCGCGGGCCTTCCCGCGTTGAGCGTCAATTGGGGCCCGTGGGCCGAGGCTGGGATGGCCGCACGCATGGATGAGCAGGACAAACTCGGCATGGCAACCATTGGAATCGGCCAAATCGCCATCGCGCAAGGATTGCAAGCCATGGGCGAATTGGCCGCGAATGGCGCCGCCCAGGTCATGTTCTGCCCTGTCAATTGGAATAAATACCTGGCTCAATTCGCAGGCGGCCGCCAGCCCTCCTTTTTCAGCGAATTGGCGCCCGCAATGAAGCCTCCGCAGCCGCCTGCCGCGCGCCAGGATATCCTCGAACAAATCCGGCAAGCCAGCAACGGGGACCGCCTGCCAGCCCTCGCTTCCTACCTGCAAAAGTTGGTGGCCGGGGTTCTCAGATTAAGCCCGGACCGGGTGGCTCCCTCCGCGCATTTCAATAGAATGGGTGTTGATTCCTTAATGGCCCTTGAACTCCGCTCTCAGATCGGAAAAGACTTGTCTGTGGATGTCCCGATGGTAAAAATCCTGCAGAATGCCAGTGCGGACAGTTTGGCCGCGCTGATTGACACGGAGTTTTCCAAAACGGCCCCCCGCCGCAACCAGGAGATCGTTTCAGGCGAGCTATGAGCTTGCGACGTTTCATTGAGGAATTGGAAGCCAAAGGAGCGGAGCTTTGGGTGGAAGACGGCCGCTTGCGTTACCGCGGAGCGAAGGATTTGCTGACGGCTGAAACGCTCGGCCGCCTTAAAGAGAACAAAGCCGAGGTCATATCGCTCCAACGGGAGCGGGCCGAACATTCGACGTTGTGCCCGCTTTCCACCGGCCAGTTGGCGCTCTGGTTCCTGCACCAGCTCGCGCCCGCCAGCCCGGCTTACAATGTTGGATTCGCCGCGCGCATTCATTCGCCAGTTGATGTGGCGGCGATGCGGCGCGCGCTGGAGAGTTTGGCGGCCCGGCATGTCGGCCTTCGCGCTACGTTTCCGCAGAGCAACGGCGCTCCCGTGCAAGAGCTTCATAAACGCCTGCCGCCGAGTTTCGAGACGGCCAAAGCGGCCGGGATGGCACAGAAGGAATTGATGGTCGAGGTCGCCAAGTCCTATCAGCGCCCGTTTGACTTGGAGAAAGGCCCGCTCCTGCGCGCCCACTTATTTACTTGCGCGGAGGATGACCACGTTCTTTCCATTGCAGTCCATCACTTGGTGTGCGATGCCTGGTCGCTCTGGCTGCTCCTCGAGGAATTGGGCGCCCTTTATCACGCGGAAACCAAGCCCGGCTCCAACGGGGCTTTGCCCGCTTTAGCGGCCGGCTATCCCGATTTTGTTCGCTGGCAGCTTGATATGCTGGCCGGGCCTGAAGGCGAAGAATTGCGCGACTTTTGGAAAAACCGGCTGGCTGGCGAATTGCCCGTCCTCAATTTGCCGACGGACCGGCCGCGCCCTGCCATCCAAACCTTCAACGGCTCTTCCGTTAATTTTCAACTCAGCCCGGCCCTGACCGCGAAACTCAAATCGTTCGCCTCAGCCGAAGGCGCCACGCTTTACACAGTCCTGCTGGCGGCCTTTGAAGTTCTCTTGCACCGTTATTCGGGCCAGGAGGAAATTATTCTTGGCTCGCCAACTTCGGGCCGGACTCAGCGCGAATTCGCGGACGTCATGGGGGACTTCATCAACACCGTCGTCCTGCGCTCCTCCAGCGCGGGCGATCCCAGCTTTCGCGGCTTCCTGGCCAAGACCAGCGAGCTTGCGCTGGACGCCATCGCCCATCAGAACTATCCGTTTCCCCTCTTGGTGGATCAACTGCGCGTGGACCGCGACCCCAGCCGGTCCCCCATTTTTCAAGTCCTGTTCAATTTTCAAAAGCCGCAGCGGTTTCAGGATGTCATTGAATTGTGGGTGGCGGGCGAAACGGGCCAGCGCGTCCAATGGGGCGGGTTGTCGCTGGGCGCCATGCCGCTGCCGCAACAGGAGGGACAATTTGATGTGACGCTCGAAATGATCGAGGGACGCGCTTCTCTTTTTGGCGTGCTGAAGTACAACACCGACCTCTTCGATCAAACGACCATCGTCCGCATGGCCGGGCACTTTGAAACTTTGCTCCAGGGCATCGTGTCGGATCCTGCCACGGCCCTTTCCCGGCTGCCCCTGCTGACCGAACCGGAGCGCCACCAATTGCTCGTCAAATGGAACGGCGCCGCGGCGGATTATCCACGCGACAAGTGCGTGCATGAGATTTTTGAGGCGCAGGCCGCTAAAACGCCCCAGGCCGTCGCAGTCGCGTGCGGAAGCCAATCCCTGACCTACGCCCAGCTTAACGCGCAAGCCGATAATCTCGCCGCCAGCTTGCGATCTGCCGGAGTCGGGCCGGACTCGCTGGTCGGGCTTTGCGTCGAACGCTCCGTGGAAATGCTCGTCGGGCTTTTGGGCATCCTCAAAGCGGGTGGCGCTTATATTCCGCTGGACCCGTCCCATCCTCGATCGCGGCTCGATTTCATTCTGGCGGACGCAGGCGTTGGATTGCTCTGCACTCAGGAACGAGTTCTGTCAAAATTGCAATTCGACGCCCAGCGCGTTCAGGACGTTTCCCCCAATGCGGGCGATCTGGCGCTGGTTCGCCTCGCTGGCTCGCGGGCCCGGTCCGCGGCTTCGCCGGCCGCGCGTCCTTCGCCGGACAACCTTGCTTATGTCATCTTCACTTCCGGTTCCACTGGCCAGCCCAAGGGCGTGCAGATCATCCATCGCGCGGTCGTCAATTTTCTTTGTTCGATGGCCCTTGAGCCTGGCCTCTCCAGCCAGGATATTCTGCTCGCGCTGACCACTCTTTCATTTGACATCGCGGCTTTGGAATTGTTGCTGCCTCTCTCCGTTGGCGCCCGCGTGGTTATCGCCAGGCGCGAGGAGGCCGTTGACCCGGAACGGCTGGCGGAACTGATTAAGGAATGCAAAGCCACCGTGATTCAAGCGACGCCCGCGACATGGCGCCTGCTTTTGGATTCAGGATGGCCAGGCAGCCCCAGTCTCAAACTGCTGGTTGGCGGCGAGGCTCTTCCGGCGGAATTGGCGGCGCAATTGCTGCCCCGTTGCGGCTGCCTATGGAACATGTACGGCCCAACCGAGACGACCATCTGGTCCGCCGTCTCCCAAGTCGTCTCCGCTCAAGCCATTTCCATCGGCAAGCCCATCGCGAACACGGAGCTTCTGGTTTTGCAACCGAACAGCCAATTGGCGCCGATTGGCGTGGCTGGCGAATTGCATATTGGCGGCGACGGTTTGGCGCGCGGCTATTTGGGCCGGCCGGAACTGACGAAAAAAGCCTTTCTTCCGCACCCATTTAGCGACGCCAAAGGCGCACGGCTTTACAAGACGGGGGACCTGGTCCGTTATCGGGCTGATCGGACCCTGGAATTCATTGGCCGTGTCGATCACCAGGTCAAAATCCGCGGCTACCGGGTGGAATTGGGCGAGATCGAAACAGCCATTCGCAAGCATCCAGAGGTCAAAGAAGCCGTCGTGCTCGCGCGGGAGGACGCTCCCGGCGACAAGCGCTTGGTGGCTTATTATATTCCGGTGGACGGCAACATCGTCACCAGCGGAGAATGGAACGGCCGGCTCGGGCAAATTCTGCCTGATTACATGGTGCCTTCCGCTTTCATCCCAGTCCAAGGCTGGCCCCTGACCGGCAGTGGCAAGATCGACCGGCGCGCTCTGCCAAAGCCCGAGCCAGACCGGCCCGCGGCCGCCAGCCTGGACGGCGCTCCGCAAACGCCGGCCCAAAAAGAATTAACCGCCGTTTGGTCGGAACTTCTAGGCATCGAGAATCCGCGTTTGGACGACAATCTGTTCCATGTAGGCGGCCATTCCCTGATCGCCGTGCGGCTGGCGGCAAAAATCAAAGAGCGATTCGCTGTCAAACTATCGGTCGCCGCCGTTTTCCAGCATCCGACCATCCGGGAATTGAGCGCGGTCATTGACGCTCGGAAGGCCCAACCAGTGGCGCCGCCTGCTCCGGCGCGGCCCGTTGAACTGCCGAAGCCGGAAGCACCCCCTTCGGAAGGAGGGCTTAGCGGCCGCCTGCGGAAGAAATTCGATGTCGGCCACGAAGGGCTTGTCCAAGGGGTGATCAATCGCATCTTTCAGTTGGTGGCCCGCCTGGCGCCTGCGGCCACGCGGACAACTTTGCACCGCTGGCGCGGCGTGCGTTTGGGTGAGGATGTGCTGATTGGCTACGACACGATCATTGAGACTTCCTATCCGTGGCTCGTGTCCATTGGAAGCCACTCCGCCATTGGCATGCGCGTGACGATCATCGGCCACTTTCTTGGAGTGGAAAAGATGGCGCTGGACCACCGGGAGTTTTCCGTCGAGATAGGCAAGGAAGTCTGGATCGGCCCAGGCTCTTTGATCCTGCCCAATGTCACCATTGGCGATGGCGCGGTCGTGGCGGCTGGATCGGTCGTTTCCTCCTCTGTGCCGCCGGAGACCTTGGTCCAGGGAAATCCGGCCCGCGCGGTCGCACGGTGCCCGCTGGCGGTTCGGCGCGGCCGGCCGTTTCAAGATTTTGTAAAGAACCTCGAACCGTTGGACGCGAATTCGGAGGCGCGGCCCCGGCTGTGAAATTTGTTTGCACGGCCGTTCTGTGCTAAGGTTGGCGTCAACGTGAAACTGACCAGACTGCGAATTCTGTTATTGACTCTAACTTGGGGAGCGCTTTTGCCGGCTCGCGGCGCTCTGATGGACCGCGGCGGCGGGCTAATTTATGACTCGGTTCTCAATGTGACCTGGCTGCGGGACGCCAATTACGCGCAAACGATGGGCTACCAGGACGTGGGCGGTTACATGAACTGTTTCCAGGCTTCGAACTGGGTGAATTGGCTCGTTTATCAGGGCTACAACGACTGGCAGCTTCCGCCGTGCGGCCCCATCAATGGCTCGGCCGCGAATTGGAATCATCCCGCCAATCCCATTTACGACGGCTCAGCCGACGAAAGCTATAATGTGACCCGGCCCGGAACCCTTTACGCGAACAGCACCGCGACCGCATTGCCGAACCTCTTTTATTCCACGCTGGGCAATAATGGATCGTACCAAACCAATGGCGCCTTCAATTCAATCGCGCGAACCAATGTGGGCCCCTTCACGAATGTCCGCAGCATTTATTGGTCGGCCGGCAGTTATCCGCCATTTCCGAATCACGATTGGTACTTCGACTTCAGCACCGGATTGCAGGCGACCGGCGGCATGTTCTACACGACTCCGGGATTCACCGGTTGGGCGGTGCGGCCAGGAGATTCGGCGCCGCTGGCAGGCGCGGTCATTACGAACCCAGTCGCGCGGATTGCCTGGCAAGGCAGCCAATTGGTCATTTCCTGGCCATCGCTGGCCGCCGGGTTTTTCCTCAAGACCAGTTCCTCCGTGAACCCGGCCGGCGTGACTCCCGGCGACACCAATCTGGCCCCGGCGGACATTCTGGACTTGGGCGCTTTGGAAGAAAAAATGCGAGCGCCGTCCGACGGGCTTTCCACCTACATTAGCGGGCTGATTTCCCCGGCGGTTTCAAACGAGATTATCAATTACGACCATGTCGGCAATCCGCCCGACCCGCACCTGCAACAGGATTTGGCGGGCGAGATCAGCCGCATCATGGCCCTCGGCCCGTTTTATACCAGTTCGCGATTGTCGGGCGTGCCGCTGTCGCGCTGGACTAAAAATCTGCTGGCGCAAAATCCGCAGGGAACGGCGCTGCTGCATCTGAACCGCTTGTTGCTGGAAGATGCGTATCCCTTGGAGATTTACAACAGCATCTGGCAGACTGCCACCAACACATCGGCTGTTTCACCGGACCGGCAGACGATTTCCGTCACGATCACGCCATCGGCCGCCTCGCAGTATTTTATTTTGTTCCGCTACTGAAGCAGAAGCTTGAGCCAGTGGTATCCGCCGAAGATCCAAATCACCGCGGCGGCCGCGATATACGGCCCGTAGGGCATTCGGGCGGACCAATCGCGCTTATGCATGACAATCAATATTACCCCGACAATGGCGCCAATGATGGAACTTAGCGCCAGCGAAAACAGCACCGCCGGCCATCCTAAAAAGGCCCCGATGGCTCCCATAAATTTGACGTCTCCCAAACCCATCGCCTCGCGCGGCAGCACCACGAAGTCGGCCTTCGCTTCCAAATGCTGCACTTTCTCCGGGTCAAACGTGTCCTGCCCGACGCGCAGTTGCCTGGGCTGAAGCCGCAGTTCAACCTTCTTGTAACAACGGTCGATCATTTCGACCTGCTCGGCCTCGATTCGCACCACGTCGCCAGGGCGGTAAAACAGTTCGTCGAAAGGCAATTCCTGGCCCGGCAAAAGGATGCCCGTCTCGGTGAAAAGAATGGTCGTGCCAGGCGTCAATTCGATTTTGTAACGCCCGAACAGCAGCTTGCCAAAGCGCAGGATCGCGTAAACCACTCCCGCTCCTACGACCATGCCGGCCACGCTGTCGCGCATGGCCAGCTCGGGCGTGCGCAACGGGCGGAAGTAGGGAAGGCTCCAATGCGATTGCGGCACGAAGAAAGCCAGCAGCAGCCCCGCCACCATGCCGCCCAGGGTGATTTGATCTGGAATGATGAAGTGCTCAAAATCAATGAACGTCGCCACAATCAACCCTGCCAGCACGATGCACTGCACCACCGCCACCGCCGCCGATTGCCGCCCGAAGGACAGCCAGCACAGCGCGAAGATCACGCCCGTCAACGCCTCCACCAGGAAATAGCGCATGGAGATTTCCTTTTTGCAGTTGGCGCATTGGCCGTGCAGCCAAAGCCACGTCACCAGCGGGATGTTCAAGTACCACGGAATGGAATAACCGCAATTCGGACAGTGGGACGGCGGATGGATGATGCTCTCGTCACGCGGCATCCGGTAAATGCAAACATTCAGGAAACTGCCCACGATGCATCCCAGCGCGAAAAAGCACGCCGTCCAAAAATGAAACGGAACCTGCGCGAAGACTTTTGGGTCGAACATGGCGGTTATCCGTTCAGGTTTTTTTCCAGCGCCGTCCTCATGACCGAGACGGGCGCGGGGCGCCGGGTCCACAATTCCAGCGCGCGCGTCCCCTGATGAAGCAGCATGCCCGCTCCGCTGGCGGCACGGCAGCCGGCCTTCCGGGCCGCGCGCAGCAGTTCGGTTTCCATCGGGCGGTAAACCATGTCATACACAAATTTTGGGCGGTGCGTTTGCAGCCACTGAAGATCAATCGGCAGCGGGTCGCGCGGCTTTAGCCCAAGCGAGGTCGCGTTGATGACCAAATCCACCGATTCGAGCGGGTAGCCTTGCACGGCCAAGGTGCCGGGGCAGGTCTGGGCGATCTCGGCGGCGAGTTTGGCCGCGCGCTCTTTGGTGCGGTTCACCAGATAAAGAGCAGCCAATCCTTCCCGCGCCAGGCGCAACGCGGCCGCCCGCGCCGCGCCGCCCGCTCCCAAGATCAACACCGCCGCCCCAAACAAGTTTTCCAACCCGAATTCCTCCTGCAACGATTGCACGATCGCGTCGGCATCGGTGTTATAGCCGCGGCTGCGCGTTTCCTGTCCTGGGGAAGAATCCATGCTGCCGACGGGCGTCCATTGGCCGGCCGGGTCGCGCGCCTCAAAAACAATCGTATTGACCGCTCCCCAAACCCTGGCCTGGCCGTCCACTACATCCACCATGTCCAAAGCCAGCAGCTTGTGCGGCACGGTCAAATTCAGCCCGATAAATCCCATCAGCCGCGCCCCTTCAATGGCCGGGCGCAAATGATCTGGATGAACGTCGAAAGCCAGGTAGCGCCAGTTTAGATCCAAGGCGGCCAGGCCGGCGTTCTGCATGGCTGGCGAGGCCGAGTGCCGGACCGGATGCCCAAAGACCGCGCAATAGCGGGTGCTGGCATTCACGGAGTCATGGGCGCCGTCGGACACGCTTTCCTTATAAGCCAGCGCGGAAGGAAGTTCAAACTGTTCTTGGTGGACCGAAACCATTGACGGCGTGGAATTGCTTCCACGCCGTCTCACTTCAAACCCGGTTCCTCCGTCTTCTCAGACGTTGCGGCGCGGAATAAATTCGACCAAATGAGTTGCTACATCAAATGTTTGTACTTGGCGTCCTCCGCCAGTTTCTTGACCAGTTCTTTGACCTTCTGCGCCTGGCTCTTGTGCGCCAGCAAAACGGCGTCATCGGTCTGCACCAAAATCGAGTCGCGCAATCCCACCACCGCAATGGGCGTCCGGTTTTTCGTTCTGGCGTCGAAGATAATGTTGCGAGCGGCATCTACGTGGATGAAGTCCGCCGCCGCGCAGTTGCCTTCCGCGTCCGCCTTCAAGTGCCGTCCCAGCGCCGTCCACGAACCCAAATCGTCCCACTCGAAGGACCCGTCCGCGACCACGACATTTTGCGCGTGCTCCATCAAAGCGTAGTCGATGGAAATCTTTTTGATGGCTGGGTATTCCCTGGCCAAAACCTTGGCCAGTTTTCCGGCGCCAGCCGCTTTAAACCAGCGCTGGCAGGCGGCGGCCAGTTCCGGTTGATGCTTTTCCAGCCCTTGCGTAATGGTCACGAACGACCAGATAAACATCCCGGCATTCCACCGGTAGGCGCCGCTATTCAAGTATTCCAGCGCCTTGTCGAGATTCGGCTTTTCCACGAACTTCTCGGCTTTGAAAAAAGCGGTTTTGCAGCCCTTGGCTCCTTGCGGCGCGGGCAGTTCGGGGCCTGCGTGGATATAACCATAACCGGTGGCTGGTTCGCTCGGCTTTATGCCAATAGTGACAATGACCTGCCCGCGCCCGGCTAAGTCAAACGAATCTCCCAGCACCTGCTGAAACTTCTTTTCCTCCGGTATCACATGATCGGCCGGCAGGACAGCCATGACGGCGCTGGTGGAACGCTCGCCGACCACCGCCGCGCCCAATGCCACCGCCGCGCAGGTGTCTCGCCCGACCGGTTCGGCCAGGATGTTTTCCTTGGGCAATTTGGGCAATTGCCGGCGGACTTCCGGCGCCTGGACGGCATTGGTGATGATGAGAATGTTCTTCAGCGGGACCAGCGGAAGGACGCGATCGACCGCTTGTTGCAAGAAGGAGCGGCCACCCAGCAGCGTCACGAGTTGCTTGGGCGTTTTCTCGCGGCTGACGGGCCAGAATCGCTCGCCCCGCCCTCCTGCCATGATGACGACGAACCGGTTCTCGTTTTGGGCGGATTTTTTCATGAATGGACTTTTTCCTTGGCCGCCTGGACCAGCGCGGCGGTGAAATGGGATACTTTCTCCAGCAAATCGGCGCTCTGGCCGTTCTTATCAATTTGATTGACAATGGCGCTGCCCACGACCACGGCGTCGGCGTTCCGCGCCACTTCGCGGGCCTGGGCTGGCGTCGAAATTCCGAACCCGACCGCAATCGGCAGATTCGTGTGCGCTCGTATCCGCGCCGTCATTTCGCCAATCGAATCGGAAACGCTCTTCTGCATGCCGGTAACCCCTTCGCGCGAGACGTAATAGACGAAGCCGCTCCCCCGCCGCACAATCAGTTCCACGCGGGATTCCGGCGTGGTCGGCGCCACCAGGTAAATGGCGGACAGGCCCGCTTTCGCCATGAGCGCCTCGTAATTGCCGGATTCTTCCGGCGGCAGGTCCAAGGCCAGCAGGCCATCCACCCCGGCGGCGGCCGCGTCGCGCGTGAACGCCTCCAGGCCGTGCCGGTGCATCAGGTTGAAGTAAATATAGAGGACAATGGGTATTTGTGATTCCCGCCGGATGGCGGCCACCGTTTGCAAAACCTTGGCGGGAGTCGTGCCCGATTGCAATCCGCGTTGCGCGGACAATTGATTGACTACCCCATCGGCCAGGGGATCGCTGAACGGCACGCCCAGTTCCAGGATGTCCACGCCGATTTTATCGAATTCGAGCGCGAGTTCCCGGGTTTTTTCCAGGCTGGGATCGCCTGCGCCGATGTAAACGATGAATCCCTTTTCCCCATCCCGTTTGAGCCGCGCAAAGCGTTCCTCGATCCGATTCATCGCTCGCTCTTACCGATGCGGGTTGCGGCGCTTGACTTTGATCTGGGCCAAGGCATTGGCCAGCGCGGCGCACACGGCAGCGTTCTCTCCGGCGTCAAGCCCCTCGGCCAGGCGCGCCTCCGCCCGGTGGCGTGCTTCCTCGGCTTTGGCTTCGTCAATGTCGTCCGCCGTGATGGCCATGTCAGTAAGAATGGAGACGTGATCGCCCGTGATCTCCACAAAGCCCTCTCCGACGGCCAGAAAAATATCCTGGCCGTCCTTGCGCGCCACGACCTCGCCGGGCGAGAGTTGCGTCATCAACGGGACGTGGTGCGGGAAGACACCCATTTCGCCCTCGGACCCCGGCAGCGTCACCATTTCAACGTCGCCGGAGAAGGTTTGGGCGTCGGGCGTGACGATTTCCAGCTTGAGTGTGTCTGGCATTTAGCCCTCTTTGATTTCGTCGATCCCGCCCTTCATATAGAAGTTGCCTTCGGGGACGTCGTCGTGCTTGCCTTCCAGAATTTCTTTGAACCCGCGCACCGTTTCGGCCACGGGCACCTGCTTGCCTTCGCGCCCGGTGAAGACCTGCGCGACGGTAAACGGCTGGCTCAGAAAACGTTGAATCTTGCGCGCGCGGGAGACCGTCTGCTTGTCGTCGGGTGAAAGCTCATCCAAACCGAGAATGGCGATGATGTCCTGCAAGTCCTTGTAGCGTTGCAAAACTTTTTGCACGCCGCGGGCCACGTCATAATGTTCCTGGCTGACAATTTCCGGCGTCAGCGCGCGGGAATTGGAGGCCAGCGGATCGACGGCCGGGAAAATGCCCAATTCGGCAATGGACCGCTCCAGCACGATCGTCGCATCCAAGTGCGCGAAGGTCGTGGCCGGAGCCGGGTCGGTCAAATCGTCCGCCGGCACATAGACGGCTTGGAAGGAGGTGATCGAGCCTTTTTTGGTCGAAGTGATGCGCTCCTGCAAATCACCCATCTCGGCCGCGAGGGTCGGCTGGTAACCGACCGCGCTGGGCGTGCGGCCCAGCAAGGCGGACACTTCCGAGCCGGCTTGCGAAAACCGGAAGATGTTGTCGATGAACAGCAGCACGTCCTGGTTTTTCTCGTCGCGGAAATACTCCGTAATGGCCAGGCCGGACAACGCCACGCGCAAGCGCGCGCCGGGTGGTTCGTTCATCTGCCCATACACCAGCGAAATCTTCGACTCGCCCAGATTCTTCTGCTTGATGACGTCCGCCTCGGACATTTCGTGGTAAAGATCGTTGCCCTCGCGCGTGCGTTCGCCTACGCCCGCGAACACGGAGACCCCGCCGTGCAGCTTGGCGATGTTGTTGATCAGCTCCATGATGACGACTGTCTTGCCGACGCCCGCGCCGCCGAACGCGCCGACTTTGCCGCCTTTGAGGAACGGGCAGATCAGGTCGATGACTTTGATGCCGGTGGTCAGGAGTTGCGGCGAGGTCGATTGATCGACCAAAGCCGGGGCCGCGCGATGGATCGGATAATACTTCTCCGCCACGACCGGCCCGCGTTCATCGACGGGATTGCCGGTGACATCGAAAACGCGCCCCATCACGCCAGGGCCGACGGGCATGGAAATGGGCGCGCCGGTATCGGTGACTTCGAGGCCGCGTTTGAGGCCCTCCGTGCTGGACATGGCGACGGAGCGGACCCAATTATCTCCCAGATGCTGCTGGACTTCGAGAGTGAGCTTGGTTTTGCCGTGGCCGGGGACATCGAAGTCCACCGTGACGGCATTATAAATATTAGGCGGCGCATCGGGGAACTCAATATCGACGACCGGCCCGATGACCTGCACAATTTTGCCTTTATTCATGATATAAAATCAAAGCGTACGCTTAAAAGAACGCGAAATCTAAAAGCCTGCCGCCCCAGTGTCAAGGCCGTTTTCCGCTTAAATTTGGGCAAATTCCTAGTCTCTGAGACGAATTGAATCCGTTCATTGTTCATGCCGTTTTTGGCCGGGTGGCATGGCGAGGCTGAATCGATAATTCAGTTTCACATTGTTTTCTTCCGCAAACGGCCGTAATTCACCGTAATTGGCCGCGTGTGGGTTAGTCTATGCCGAGGATTCGATCGATTTTTTCCTGCCGTTCTTCTTCGGTCATGTTGTCCTGGGCTTCTTGTTTGCGGCGCTTGCGTCCATTTTCGTATTCCTCGTAGAGGCCAAGGCGGTATTGTTGTTCTTCCAGGCGGGCTTTGGCGGCTTCACGGTCGCTCCGGCGCAATAGCCAGAGGTTTTTGACCATGGCGGCGTGA
>DASXZY010000022.1:0-16907 GCA_036501625.1 Verrucomicrobiia bacterium | reverse complement strand
GTTTTTCGCGCGGCGCCGCTTGGCCCCTTTGGGCCTCGGCTGCGCTGCGGCTCGCTTCGCTCGCCTCCGCTCCGCCTCAGCCCAAAGGGGCCAAGGCGGATGGAAGAAAGCCAATTTACAGAAAGACTTTTACACCTCCTTTCGTTCGCTCTCCGAATCATTTGACGCATTTACAATATGAGTGAATCATTATTAAGGCAAATGCAAGAATCAGAAAACATCCAATGTCCATTTTGTGGACAAACCTTCGCGCTGGAAGTTGATGCAACCCAGACACGGCAGCAGCTCATCGTGGACTGCGAGGTCTGCTGCCGGCCGCTGGAGATTGCGATCCATTGCGAAGGCGGAGAGATCGTGGATTGCGACGTGCGCGGCGAGTGAGCCTGGCCCTCGGAATTGCTGGACTTTGCCGCCGCGTTGATTAAACCTCCGCCGTCGTTATGAGTACGCCAATTATTATTTTGTGGGTTTACATCGCGCTGCTTTTCGCGGGCGGGCTGATGGGCTTCATCAAGGCTAATAGCAAAATCTCCTTGATCACTTCCTCCATTTTCGCCGCGCTGCTGGCATTGTGCGCCTTGGGCATTATCAAACCTTTCTACATCGCGGACATTCTGGTGGGGCTTTTGCTCGTGATCTTCGGAATGCGCTTTGCCAAGGGCAAGAAGTTCATGCCTTCGGGATTGATGCTGGCGCTTTCGGCGGCGATGCTGGCGGCGCTGCTTTTGCTTCACTAAACCCGCCGCGTTCCGGCTGCGTGCAAACTTCGCTTCCGATCTGGCAGATTCACGAGTCCATCATCCAATCCCTGCGCGTCAATCCGCGCCTGGTTTTGGTCGCTCCGACTGGTTCGGGCAAAACAACGCAGGTTCCGCAAATGCTTCTGGACAGCGGCTTTATCGCCGGGCGGATTGTTATTCTGCAACCGCGCCGCGTGGCCGCGCGGACGGTCGCGGCGCGCGTCGCCTGGGAGCGGAATTCGCCGATGGGCCAGGAAGTCGGCTATCAGATTCGTTTTGAAGACTACACCAGCCTTGGCACGCGCATCTGCTTCGTGACCGAGGGCATCCTGTTGCGATGGCTGCAAGACAATCCGCTCCTGGACGGCATTGGCGCGGTGCTGTTCGATGAATTTCATGAGCGCAATCTGTTGAGCGACGTTGCCCTGGCGCTGGTCAATCGTTTGCAGCAAACCCGCCGCCCCGATCTTCGGATGGCCGTGATGTCCGCTACGCTGGACGCCGAACCGGTCGCGGCCTATTTGAGCGGCTGCCCGATTTTGGTTTCGGAAGGAAAGACGTATCCGGTGGAGATCAGGCACATCCCATTGCTTGACGAGCGGCCCGTCTCCGAGCAGGCCGCCGATACGGTGGCGGACATCGTCCGCGCCGGGGAGCCGGGAGACATTTTGATTTTCATGCCCGGCATGGGAGAAATCAACGCCACCATAGGCGCCTGCCGCGCGGCGGGGTGCGGCGAACCGCTGGCTCTCATCCCGTTGCACGGCGAACTGCCGCCGGAGGAGCAAGACCGGGCCTTCGCCGCCAATCGCCTTCGCAAAGTGGTCGTCGCCACAAACGTGGCCGAGACATCCGTCACCATTGACGGCATTATTCACGTCATTGACGGCGGCCAGGCTCGCGTCGCGCGATACGACCCGGAGCGGGGCATCGGCACGCTGTTCATCGAATCAATCAGCCGGGCCTCGGCAGCGCAACGGGCCGGACGGGCGGGACGGACGGCTCCAGGCGTCTGTCATCGCCTCTGGACGGAAAGCGGGCACCTCAACCTACCCGAACGCAACACGCCGGAAATCCAGCGCAGCGATTTGGCGGAAGTCGTCTTGATGCTGCACTCCTTTGGCATTCGCGACGCCGCGAGTTTCGATTGGCTGGACAAGCCGGACCCGCAGGCGGTCGAGCGGGCCGAACAATTGCTGCGCGTGCTGGGAGCCATTCGCCCACCCGGTTCGGATGCCGGCCCGGACATCACTCCGATTGGCCGGGAGATGCTGCGGCTGCCGATGCACCCGCGCTACTCGCGCATGTTGGTGGAGGCGTCCCGGCTGCAATGCGTGCCCGCCGCCGCTCTCTGCGCCGCGCTGGTCAGCGGGCGCGATTTGCTCGTCCGCCTCGGCCGCGACGACAAACACATTGCCGAAGCGCGCGAGCTCTTTGAAGCCAGCGCCGAATCGGATTTCTACACGTTGATGCGCGCCTGGCAATTTGCCCGCAACAATGGTTTCAACACGGATCGCTGCCGCCGTTACGGCGTTCACGCGCAAATCGCCCGTCAAGTCGAACAAACATTCGACCAGATTTTGCGCTCCGCCCGCGCCCCCGAAGGCGAGCCGACGCAAAACCAGGAAGCCCTGCCCCGCTGCCTGGCCGCCGGATTTATTGACCAGCTTTGCCGCCGGCGAGACCAGGGCACGCTCGAATGCGACGTCGTGGACCGGCGCGAGGGGACGCTCATGCGTGAAAGTGTTGTGCAAAACGCGCCGTTATTCGTGGCGGCGAGCATTCGCGAAGTTTCCGGGCGCACCGGCAATATGACCTTGCTGGGCCTCGCCACCGCCGTGCGCCGGGAATGGATCGAAGAGATGTTCCCCGAACAAGTGACTGCGCGGATTGAGCATCTTTTCGACCCGGCGCATAAACGGGTCAGCGCCATCAAGCTGGTGCGGTTTCACGATCTGATGATCCACCACGAACACCAGCGGGAAATCGATCCCGAAGCTTCCGGCCGATGCCTGGCCGAGGCCGCCGCCAAGCCATATTTCGAGCTCCCGCTTTTCACGCACGAGCTGAAGCAAAACCTGGCGCGCATCAATCTGGTTTCCGCGCTTATGCCGGAATTGGAGCTTCCGCCGGCGGACAAGCCTTTCATCACCGCCTTTCTCGCCCGCGCCTTCGCCGGCTTGACTCTGGCCAAGGAGGCGCAAGCCACGCCGTTGCGGGACGCCTTCGCGGACTTCTATGGCAAGGAACGTTTGGAGTGGCTGGACGAACTCGCGCCGTTGAGCATCGACTGGCCCGGCGGGAAAAAAGTCAAACTGCTTTACCCCGCCGAACCGCGCGATGAAGACGGCGAGGTCAATTCTCCCGAAGCGCAGGTCAAGCTGCACGAAGCGTTCGCATTGAAAGAGCATCCGCACATTTGCGAGGGAAAATTGCCGGTCAAATTATGGCTTTGCTCGCCCGACGGCAAACGGCTCGACTCCACTTTTAATTGGCCGGCTTTCAAAACGAACGCCTATCCCAAAATCAAGCCCGCGCTGCAAAAAAAGTTCCCGGGCAACTTGTGGCTTTGAGCGGCGGATGTTCAGGGATTGCCGGCGGCAGCCGTCCCGGCCGGAGGAATCTGGAACGTGTTGCTTTGCTCCCAGTTGTCAAAGTTTCCATCGTCTGAGTTTCCGATTTGGGCGCTGCCGTCGCAGAAAAGATAAATTTTATGCCAGCGTCCCGATAAATCTGGCCGGGGGGTTCGCTCCCTGGCAAAGACAGCCTGCGGCCATTCCTGGCTCGCTTTGCCCATGTTCACCATTTCAAAAGTCTCCAGCGGAATGTTCGTTGGAAAGTTTGCCAGTTCGTTCGACATTTCGGCAAAGTTGGTGGGATACACGCCATTGTTGTCGTTGGCATAAACGCGGGCGGCCACACCAATGAGCTTGGCGGCATTGACGGTTCTGGCGCTCACGGCTTGGTACCAAGCGTCGGCCGTTGCCGCGCGGGCTTCCGCCGTTTTGGCCTCGGCTTGAAGAGCGCGGTTTTCCTCCTGCAATTTCGGGACGGCGTTCGTTTGCTGGCGCAGCATTCCGACTTCGCCGCGCAGCCGCAAAAGTTCCCGGAACTGATCCTCTGGCAGCGACGGGTGCGGGGCGGTTTGCTGGACGCGATTTGAAGGCGCCTGATTGGCAGCCGCAAATCCCGCGATTTGCTGCCGCAACGCTTGATTCTCCTCGCGCGCTTTGCGGCCGGATTGCTGTTGCATGGCCACGGTGACGGCCAGGCCGCCCGCCACGATGGCGCTGAGGCCCATTTGAAATTTTGTCATGCTCATAATTGTTGCCATGGTTAACGATCCGCCGAATTTGGCGCCGGCGAGCGAAGCGCCGGCCCACGCCGCCGCCATTCCCGCCGGGGCCGCCTGCACCGCGTTGGCCGCGAGCGCGGAGGAAAGCGCCGCGGAAGTCGTGGTCACGCCGCGCCTGGCCAGGATGCCGCGCAACTTCTCCAGGCCGCGGGCGACTCGCTTTTGCGCGGTGTCATCGCTGATGCCCAGGGCCGCGCCGACCGCGCGGAAATCCAGGTTCTTGAAAAAGCGCAAGAGCAAGGCGGCGCGCTCCTGCTCGTTGAGGGATGCCATCGCTTCGTCAAGCAAAGGGGCCATGCTGTTCCAATCTGGGGTGGATTCGAAGGAAGGTTGCGTGTCCTGCATAATTTGGATTTCGCGGGAGTGGCGGCGGCGTTCCTCGCGCAACAGGTTCAGGGCCGCGTAGCGAGCCGCCCGGTAAAGCCAGGCCGCCGCTGAGTCATCCGCACGCATTCGCGCTGCCAGCGAACGCGCCCGGCGGGCAAGGTCGATAAACACTCGTTGGGCGATTTCCTTCGCGCCGTCCGCCGATTGCACCTGCCGCAACGCCGCCGAATACACCATGTCCGCATGGCGGCGGACGACTTCGCCAAACGCCGCCTCGGATTTTTCGGCGGCGTACTCGCGCAGCAATTGGGCATCTGACTTATCTTGCATTTCATCTATAATACAACCGCCGCCAGTTAAAATCCGACAAATGGGCGAAAAAAAGGGTTTCAAATCCGCTTAGTTTCGTACACTAGCGGCTCCGTGAGCCAGATGTTCCTCCATATTTGCTGGGCTTTGATCGCCGCCAAGTGGGCCGCGCAGATGGCGCTGGAATGGCTGAACCAAAGATATGTTCAAAGCCATGCCGCCGCGCCGCCGCCCGCCCTGGCCGAAATCATGAGCCGCGAAACGTATGGCAAGTCGATTTCCTATACGCTGGCCAAGAGCCGATTTGAAATGATCGAGATGACATGGGGCGCGATCTTGCTGGCAGCAGTGCTTTTCAGCGGCGTGCTGCCGTGGTTTTATCACTTTTTCGCGCGAACCGGCGGCTGGCCGGCTTGGTTGGGAGCGGCATTTTTGCTGGCGGTGGGGATCGCGCTGTCGGTGGTGGATTGGCCGCTGGAGTGGCACGGGCAGTTTCATTTGGAAGCGCGGTTTGGATTCAATACGAGCACGCCGGGCACGTGGTGGATGGACCGGTTCAAAGGCATGGCGCTGGCGGTGGCGTTGGGCCTGCCGTTGCTGGCGCTGATTCTCAAACTGGCCGCATGGCTCGGGCCGATGTGGTGGGTTTGGGCGTGGGTTTGCCTGGCGGTCTTTCAATTGGTCATGATGGTGCTGGCGCCGGTGCTGATTCTGCCGTTGTTCAACAAGTTCACGCCGCTGCCCGCGGGCGAATTGCGCGATACGCTCTTCGATTTGAGCCGCCGCGCCGGGTTCCACGCGCGCGACATCCAGATGATGGACGGCAGCAAGCGCTCGCTGCATTCCAACGCCTTCTTCACGGGCCTGGGCCGCTTCCGCAAAATTGTTCTCTTTGACACGCTGGTGAAGCAACTGAACCAGGCGGAACTGGAATCGGTGCTGGCGCACGAAATCGGCCATTACAAAAAGGGGCATATTCCCAAGACCCTCATGCTGGCGCTCGGCGGCTGGATGGCGGCGTTTTATCTGCTCGCCGTGCTTGCGAAGGAAGATTGGTTCCTGCGCGGTTTTGGTTTCAGCGCGGGCGAAATGGCGCCCGCGTTCCTGATTTTTTTCATGCTGTCCGGCGTGGCCACGTTTTGGCTTTCGCCGGTTTTTAATGTGCTTTCCCGCCGCCATGAATACGAGGCGGACGCCTACGCGGCTGGGCTGATGCGCCAACACCAGCCTTTGATTGCGGCCTTGCGGAAGCTCAACGAGAAGAACCTTAGCAACCTCTCGCCGCACCCGTTTTACAGCGGATTTTACTATTCGCATCCAACGCTGATCGAACGCGAGGAGGCGCTGGCGCGATGCGCGCAAGAGCAATGATGATTGACAGGCGGCGCTGTTCCGTGTTTTTTGCGGGCATGAGAAATTGTTCCCCCGTCATTCGCCCCGCCGGCGCCGTGCTTTGGTTTTGGTTCCTGGCTGCGGCCCAGCTCTCAGAAGGCGGCCCGCTGGATGGCCTGGATAAGGCGATGGAGGGCCGTTCCATGCGCGCCACTTCCACCATGCGCGAAGGCGAAGTCCGCCGCATGGGCGAGGAAAAGCTCTTTCCCAAAAACCCGGCGCGCGGCGACACCAACGAGATGAGCAATTGGGACAATTTCCGCGTCGGTCCCGGCCAAACTCACGTCCTCCTGGACGAAGAAGGCCCCGGTGTCATCAATCATATCTGGATGACGTTCCTGGGGCCGGAAAAACAGAACTGGGCCAAGAATGGGTCCGCCACGCACCAGGATTTGCTCCTGCGCATTTATTGGGATGGCCGCGCGCGGCCCGGAGTCGAAGCGCCGGTGGGGGATTTTTTTGCGAGTTGTTTCGGCCAGCGCCATGAAGTCATCAGCCTGCCCGTCGTGGTGACGGATGGCTCGGCCTACAATTGTTTTTGGCCCATGCCGTTTCGCAAATCGGCCCGCATCGAAATCACAAACCAAGGCGACAAGCCCTTGAGCCTGCTCTATTACAACATCGACTGGGTCAAGAAGAAGAGCGTGCCCAAGGACACGCCCTACTTCTACGCTCAATATCGCCAGGAATATCCGGTCGAGCACGGGAAGGATTATGTGATTCTCGACACCAAGGGAAAGGGCCATTACGTCGGAACCGTTCTGGCTGTGCGCACGCGCAGCCCGTCGTGGTTCGGGGAGGGAGATGAAAAAATTTACATCGACGGCGAAAAGACGGCCTCGATTTGGGGCACCGGCACGGAGGATTATTTCCTGATGGCGTGGGGTTTGCGGCCGTGCAACACGCCTTACTATGGCTGCGCTTATTTCGATCAATGGGGGATCGTCGGGAGCCATGCCGAAGCTTATCGCTGGCATATCAACGACCCAATCATCTTCAATACAGGCATCAGGGTCACGATGGAACATTGGGGCTGGATGTCGCCCGACGAAAACCCGAATTACAAGTCCATGAGTTGGAACGAGCGCGAGGACGATTATTCGAGCGTCGCCTTTTGGTATCAAACAGGCGAGCCGGCCTTCGACAGCCGCGCTCCCGATGCCCGCGCCCGGCGCCTGCCCAGCCTCGAACGCCTCATCGTTCCGGCCGCGAATTTCGCGGCCGCGCAGTTTCATGGCCCCGGCCGGGCCCGCTCCCAGCAACTCGATCTCTACGACGATCCGCAACTGCTTTACCAGCCAGAATCGCAACAGGGCGCATGGCTGGAAATGCGTTTCACCGTGACCAACAAGGAACCTGTGCGCCTTTTGATCAACGCCACCAAGGCCCCGGATTTTGGCTCCTACCAGGCCTCCTTGAACGGCGTCAAACTGCGCGAGCCGCTGGACTTTTACAGCGCCAAAATAGTCAACGAGGAATCCCATCTGCTGGACTTCTGGCCGGAGCCGGGCGAATACGTCCTGCGCCTGGAATGCATCGGCAAAAACGCGGCCTCCAGCGGTTATGCCTGCGGCCTGGAATCGCTCCGGCTGCGCGGCCGGCGCCCGCGCGTAACGGCCATGGCGCATGACAAGAACAAAGATTGGCGCACCGATCCCAAGCTCTACGGAGATGACTAAAAAGCAGCCGCGCGGCGCATAGCCTGCCCCCTCAAGTTCCCGCGCAAGGCGCCGATACCAAAGTGTCGCATGACGGGAATGCGGAGCCAAATTTATCAACAGTCCGAGGAAGCAGTGTGGCCATGGAGGGCCGCCCTGTCCTGTTTTATTGCAGCAAGGACTGAAGCACGGCGCGCACGGGTTGTCTTCGCGGCGCAACAACCCAACTATGAATGCTTTGACAAACCAGGAAACGGACCGCCTGGCCGCCCAGCGCGTCAGTGAACTTCAAACCGCCAACGACCAGCTCAAAAAGGAAATCGCCGAGCATATCCGATTGCAAAGCCAGTTGCGCCAGTCGCACAAAATGGAGGCGGCCGGGCAATTGGCCGCGGGTGTCGCGCACGATTTCAACAACATCCTGACAGTCGTGCAGGGCAACGCGAGTCTGCTGCTGGCTTCGCGGACGCCCGGTTCGCCCGACTACCAGCCGCTGCGAAACATCTGCGACGCTTCTGAAAAAGCCGCCGCCATGGTCAGCCGCCTGCTCACATTCTGCCGCCAGCAAACTCCGGACCGGCGGCCGGTCCATCTAGGCGACACTCTGGCGGCCATCGCGGAAACCATGTCTGGAGCATTGACGCCCAAAATCAAACTGGAAGCGCACACGGCTCCCAGCCTGCCCTTGATCAACGCGGACGAAATGATGCTGGAAACCCTGCTGATGAATTTGGCCTCCAACGCGCGCGATGCCATGCCCAATGGCGGCATCCTTGGCATCATCGCGATGCCCGTGCGCATCGGGCCTTCGGAGACTTCCCTGAATGCCGAGGCGCGACCGGGCGATTTTGTGCGTTTGACGGTGAGCGACAATGGCGAGGGCATTCCGGCCGAGATATTGCCGCACATCTTCGAGCCATTTTTTACGACCAAGCCCCACGGGCAAGGAGGCGGACTTGGGCTGGCCGCGGTTTATGGCATTGTCAAACAACACGACGGCTGGGTGGAAGTGCAAAGCAGGGTCAAACATGGCACGGCCGTCCACGTCTTCCTGCCCGTTTCGGCCGCAAACGAATCGCGTCCGGCCGTCCCTGCGGCCGCCGCTCCTCCTCCTCCGCCGCGGCGGCCCGCGGCGCGCGAAACGATTTTGGTGGTCGATGACGAACCGGATTTGCGCGAGCTGGTTGTGCAGGTTCTCGAAAGCGGCGGCTACAAAGTGCTTTCGGCCGGATCCGGCACGGAGGCTTTGGAGAAATGGGCCAAACGCCCATGCGACATCCAGCTTCTATTGACAGATCTCGTCATGCCCGACGGTTTGACAGGGCGCAAGCTGGCCGACCGCCTGCGCGTCGAGGACCCGCGCTTGCGCGTCATCTTCACGAGCGGCTACACGGCGGGACATTCCGGCACGGAACTGGCCGATGTGAAGCCGCACAACTTCCTGGCCAAGCCGTACCGGCCCGCCATGCTTCTGCAAGTCGTGCGCGAGTGTCTCAATCGCCCCTGCGAAGCGCCCACCGTCACAAAGCAGGCCGCCTGATGATTATTCCGAAACGCCGCGAATCCGCTTTTGCAACGTGTCCGCGTTCTTAATCGGCGCGGAACACGTGTCCCGCGTGCAGACAAAGGCGGCCGCGTAAGGAAAGGCTGGGTAAGGCACGTCCGGATTCGGCAGCGGGCCTTCGGCACGGTCGAGCCATTCGACGCGCCGATACGACCCTGGCCCTTCCAACGCCGCCCGCCAAAGCGATTGCGCCTGGGCATCCTGTTTGCTGCCGACAACGGTTAGATGCACCGGCTCGGTGTTCAATTCTTCATCAACCAGCAGGACGCCGCCCACGTCTGAAAAACGCCGGCCGGCAATTTCCGGCGCGGCGGCCCAGCGCAGCGCACTTTCCGCCGCCGCGCGATATTCATGCTTGCCCGTGTAATGAAACAGCAGGTTGCACAGCCGGGCCATCGATACGTTTTCGCTGTACTCCGGCCTCGATGGAAATTCGCTTTGCGCGTTGGCCGCGGCGGTGGCGAATCCCGGCTGGGACGCGAATGTTTTGATCGCGAATTGAACGGACGCCTCCGCCTGTTCCAGCCATGTGCGTTGCGCGGTGGCCTCGTATAACGCCAGAAAAGCCCGGCCCATCGCGAGCGTGTCACCCAGATACGGCCCGGCTGCGTCCTCGGCGTCGTGCCGGAAACCGCCGCCCAGCAGCGAGCGATTGGCCAGCACCCACGCGGCCGCCCGGGTGGCGCGCGCGAGTTGATTCGTTTCGCCCGTGACGCGGCCGAAAGTGGCCAGCGCCTCGATGGCCCAGCCGTTTTCGCGGGCGTAAATATGTTTGTCAATCCGCGGAATGCCGAGTTTGCGGCGGGCCGCGTCCTTGAGTTTGAAATACCCAGCGGAATGCTGGCCGGGAATGAGGTCGGCGTCCTGCGTCGTGTAAAAGGCGCCTTCCAAGCTTGTCAAGAATGATTGGAGGTAGCGATCGATGTTCCGCGCGGCTTCCAGCCATTTAGGGTCATGCCACAACGCGAAGGCCAGGGAGTAGTCGCGCAGATTGACCGCCTGAATTTGCATGATCTTTTCAAAATGCGGATGCTTCCAATCGCCGTCGGTGGAGTATTGATAAACACCGCCCCAGACAGGATCAATCAACTGCGTTTGCGCGGCCAGCGTTTCCCGCGCCATGGTTTCATAGCGCCCCCTTCCCTGGCCCGCGTGCGCCATGCAGTATTCGACATTGTCCCAATTCATGTATTTCTGGCCCTCGCCCCACGAGGCCATGCGCGTGTCGTAGCCATCCTGGAGCTTCTGCTCCAAAGCGGCGCGCAATTCCTTTGCCAGGCCCAAACCGTCCTGAAAATGAATGAGAGCCGCGGGCCGCACCGAGGGGCCGGGCGTGGGGTCGGCGATGATCGCCTTAAGCATCGAGATCATTTCCGGCGGCGGAATGTAACCCTGCCGCTTGACAATCTCGCCGTTCTCCGCGTTAAAGACGACCGTTGCGGGCCAGCCATAGTCCTCGTAACGGCTGGCCAAATCCGGCCGAGAATCCTGATCGGCGCGGACAGCTATGTAATTCGATTTGACAAGCGCGATGACAGCGGGATTCGCATAGGTCGTCTCGTCCATGACATGGCACCAATGGCACCAGACGGCTTCGAGATCGAGCAGCACGAAGCGGCGCTCGCGGCGGGCCTGCTCGAAGACTGCCGGCGACCACGCATTCCATTGGATTGGTTGTGGATTGCCCGCCCAGGCGGAGATCGCGCTCCACCCGCCCAGCATCAGGGTCGCCAGGGTTCGGCTTTTTAGGTTCATGTTGGAACTGTAGCAGAGGGCCGAGCCTGCTGCCACGGGATTCTGTCACCCGGACTCTTACTGTCCGGTCACGTCCGCCCAGGGCACGCCCCGGCGGTCGTAGGAAAAAGTCATGTCGTTGGTGGCGAAGGCGCGGTAATCCGTGGCGTGTTCGTCCGCGAACAAAACGTTCAGCCATCCGTTGTGCGCCTGAATGGGCTGGGAAGCCGGGTCAAACAGCGTGTCCTGCGAATAGTTGTCGGGATCGGCGTCCTGAGTGTCAAATAGATAGTTGCAGTCGCCGGACAAAACGTATTGCGAGGGCAGCAGGATGCTTTTGAAGGAAACGCTGGCCACCTGGTCGCCCGCGGCGATATAGGCCGCGCGCGCCCCCATGAAATAGTTAAAGGACGATTTGGCAAAGAATTGGGACATCGATGGGCAGCAAAGAACGTTCGTGTTGTTATAATAAGGCGCCAGCGGCTCCGACCACGGCGGCGGATTGACCGAACCCCACGGCACCGCTCCGTGCGCCATGGGCAGCAGCGCGTTGTTATCATCGCCGTACATTTGCATGGCGAGGCCGATTTGCTTGGCGTTGTTGACGCACTTGACGCGCACGGAATCCTCCTTGGCCCGGCCCAAAACCGGCAGAAGCATGCCGGCCAGGATGGCAATTATCGCGATGACGACCAGCAGTTCAATTAAAGTGAAGCCGCAAGCCGTGTCCGATTGGAATGTTGATTTTTGAATCACACGTTCGTCCCTTTTCATGGACTCGCGCGCGCCAAAAAAAATTCAAAAAATATCCGATTACAGAACGTGAGCCGCCAGCGCCGCCAGCAATCCGCCGCCGATCAGCACGCGATAAATGCCAAACGCGTTGAAGGTGTGCGACTGCACATAACGCAGCAGCCACTTGACCGCGACGAATGAGACGATGGCCGCGATGATTGTCGCCAGAATGACCATGCTCCAATTCTCCGGCGCCGCTCCGGCTTCGGGATGATGGACCGCCTTGAAGATTTTGTAGCCGCCTGCCGCCAGCATGGTCGGGATGCTCACCAGAAAGGAATACTCGGTTGCCAGCGGGCGGCCCAACCCCAGCAACAGGGCGAAAATAATCGTCGTGCCGGAACGCGAGGCGCCCGGAAAACCGGCCGCGATCAATTGCCCGATGCCGACCGCGATAGCCACCGTCCATGTGACATCACTCACGCTTTCTTCTGGCGTTTTATCACCGCCGCCGGTTCTGGAAACGAGCAATCGCTCGACGACGAGAAACGCAATGCCGCCCGCCAGCAGCGCGATGGCCACCGGCGTCAACTCTTCAGGCAGCTTGAATCCCTTTTTTTCCATGATGAATCCGCCGGCGCCCGTGATGAAAAATGCGAGGACAATTTTCAGGAAATAGCTCATCACGGCCTTGTCCTTCCAATTGAAAATGAATTGGTGGAACCGTTTGTGAAAAAGCGGAATGACAGCCAGCACGGCTCCGGTTTGGATGACGACGTTGAACATGTCGTCCACCCACGCGGGGTCTTTGCCGGAAAATAAAAGCCGCTCAGTAATGAGCAGGTGCCCGGTGGAGGAGACGGGCAAAAATTCGGTGATGCCTTCGACGATGCCGAGGATGGCGGCGGTAATTGGATCTGTCATTGGGGATTTTTTGGCGCGGATTCGTTGCGCCTATTTCTTTTTGTTGAACATGGACAGGACGGATTTGTTTTCCAACTCGCGCTGCTGGACCTTGAGCTGCCCAAGGATGGCCTGAAAGCCGACATAGACTTTGTGCCAATGGTTTTCGAGCGCGCGCAAAACGCCTTCGTTATTTTCGCCCAAGTAGCGGATGGACGGGGCCGAACTGATCAGCGCATGCACTTCCTCGCGCGAGGGCGACGTGCATTCGACAGCGGAGGTGATGAGTTCCAATTCCTGCACCAAAATGGATTTGACCTCGAGAAATTGGTTCTCGTCTTCCTCGCTGAATTTTTTGCTCCGGGCCAGCGTGATGAAGTAATTGAATTGCTTCCAGCATTCCAGATAGTTCTCCAGTTGCACGATCAATTGGTCAAGTTTCTTGTTGTGCATAATCGTCGGGTTATGAAGATGAAACCCGTTGGGGGGTCTTTGGCGAGAGAAAAATGATCGCGCCGCCGCGCATCTCGCGGGCGGTAATCTTGAAGGTCGCGTATTGCGCGGCCATTTCCGAAAAAGAGAGGTTCGCTTTGCGCGCTCCCTGGAAGACCGCCACCACGCACTGGCCGATCTCTTCGACCAGTTCCGCCGGAACGGCCCGCGGGACGGTCGAGCTGATGACCTGCCCCTGGGCATCGACGGTAAAGGCGCCCGTCGGCAGGCGCCGCACATCGCCGCCCTTGGATTTGTTCACGATACCCATTTTGTGAAAATGTGTTTCATCGTCTGCTCAACTTTGTCCTTGGGCATCGTCCGGCGGAAGCCCGCGCATAACAACCCCTTTTGCTCATGCCCGGCCAAAGCCCAACTCCGCTGCCAGCCGAAAACAGTCAATTGCACAAGCGATCCAGCCCCGATTTTTTCACCCAGCTTTTGCAATTGCTGGTGGGCGGTCCGCGCCCAAGCGGCCGCGTCCTGCGCGTTTTCCAGCCCCCAGGAATCGCATGCGGCCTTCTCGTCCGGCGGAATGGTCAAGAGGAATTCGACGCCTTCAAATTTTGTCAACGGCGCGAGCGGCGTGTTAACCGCGCCCGCGCCCTCCGCTTCCCCGGCGGCTGGAGACTCGGCGCCGGCGCGATGGCCGCGCCATTCATCCATCGCCTGCGCCGAATCCAGAAGCAATCCCTGGGCGGAATTGTGAATGGCGCGCGGATGTTCCGGCTCGGCGGGCTTGATCTCGAAATTGCCGCTCTTCCAGGAAAGGATTTCCTTGAACGCGTCCTCGCCCGTGAAACTGCCGGCGGCCGCGTCAATAATATCCCCGTTTTGCACCCAGATTCTTCCCGAAACGGCGCCCTGGCTGATGTGCAGCACGGCCGAGCTTTGCGACAGGCATTCCAATTGAATCAAATCGACCAGGCTCTTGCTCTGCATGCCGCGAAAGCCGCCCTCGCTATGGGCATCGCGGCCCAAGAGCGACTCGATGCAATCCTTGAATAATTGGAACTCGTCGGAGTTGGACGGCTTTTGCCAAAACATGTCCACGCCGAGCGCGTAGGCCCGCGAGCGGTATTCCTCATCCAGCACGCCAGTCAAGACAATGATGCGCAAATGGGGATACTTGCGGCGGACGATGGCCAGCACTTGCAAGCCATCCATTTTGGGCATGCGCAGATCGGTGATGAGCAGGGAAAATGGCTCGGACTCCAGCAGCGCGATGGCGCGCGCGCCGGAATTGGAGACATGCACCTCCGGCTGGCTGGGAAGGGCGCGGAGCAATTCCTGGTATAGTTCCAGGATATGCTCATCGTCATCCAGCAGCAGAATTTTGTATTGAATAGCCATGAGGCTGCGAGAGCATAGTGCCAGACCCCTGCCGATGCAAGCGGGCTTGCGCTCCGGAGCCGTGCCGCGTCAAACATCTCGCGGCACGGACCGGAATCCGTTTGCACATTGATTTCGTCCTCGTCATGCGACATTACTCTTTCGGCAGATTGCCTGCGAAACATGAATCGTCCTTATACAGCAGTGATCAAAAAGGACGGCGGTTGGCGGATTGGCTGGGATGGAGGAAATCCCCGGCGTCAATGGGCCTTATCACGTCCGCTTGATAAGGCTCACGCGCGTCGGCGGTTCTGGCAAGCCCACGAGCTGGATCGAGAAGACGGCGACCTACTAGCCGTGCTGGGAACCATAGGCGAACTCTATGCCATCGAAGAGCAAGCCCGGCAACAGAACCTGGATGCAGGCGCGCGCTTAGAGTTGCGGCGCCAAAAGAGCGTTGGCCTGATGGAGCAGCTCAAGCGTAAGATCGTGGAGATCCGCCAGCAGGTTTTACCCCGCAGCACGGCGGGCGACGCCTGCAACTACGCGCTCAACCAATGGAACCGGCTCAGGCTCTTTCTGGAAGATGGCCAAATAGAAATCGACAACAATATCTGCGAAAACGGGATCAGACCAGTCGCTCTAGGGACGGAAAAATTGGATGCATATTGGAAGCAAAATTGCCGGACCTAAGGTTGCCGCCATCTTATCGGTAGTAGAAACCCGCCGCCGCTTGAAGATCGATCTGCGCACTTACCTTCGCGACATCCCGCCCAAACTACCCGGTTGGCCCATAACGCGCGTCGTCGAACTCACCCCCACCCACTGGGCAACCGCTCAGACCAAGTAAATCCCAGTTCCACCCGCGCCATTCGTTCCCATCCTTCAAGGTGGATTAGTCGGACGGATACGGTCAATCAACTCCTCCGCGACGGCACAAGCCACAGCGGCGTTTGCAGAGGTATTGCCTTACGGACAAAGGCCGGGAGCAGCTTCGCTCCAATTGAAACGTCCCTCGATTTTCATTCTTATCATTCCTGGCAGCGCGAGTGATTCTGTGTGTGTCGCACAACTTTGGGCGTCTCCGTTTTACCAGACTTGGCCTGTGAAAACGATAATTGCTGAAACCGCTGCTCAAGTTGTTCAGGCTTCTGAACAACCCGATTCCCCGGCCTGTGATAAAAATTCCTGAAAGTTGTACCACCGGCGGCACACGCCGAATGACAGATCGGTGGCAGAATCAACACATGCTGGTTTTATGGCGAAACGGTGCGAGGCAGAAGATTGTAATGATTTCATTACAATCATCAGCCAAAGAACATGACAAGTTCCAGAGTATGGTTTGCGATGCGATAGAAAACGAGCCGGAACGCCCTCATGGAGAGGTTTCCGCAGCGCCCTCGAATGAACCAGCCATGCGTCGCAGCGATCATTTTGCCCGCAATTGCGGACAACGCGTTGCCGCGGATGCGCTATGTAGTCATGAGGAAACTCCCGCCCCAATGGGCGCGAGCGTTTCGACGCCCGGTTTGCCGGGAAAGACAGTCAGTTATGAATGGTTCCAAGTATAGATTCAATGACCACCGGGAGTTCTTCCGGCCCGCGAGCAAAGTCGAACCCAATGGCCGTCGTAATGGCGCGGGAAGCTCGGCCACGCGCTCGCAACGATGCGTGGAGGGCAACGGACAGCCTCCGGGTGAGCGCCGCCGCCATTGCACGGCGGGCGAGATCGCCCAGCAGCTTGGCTACTCGGTGAGCTACATTCTGGCGGTCAAAAAGGCGATGTACCCGAATGAGGCGACTCGCCCCCGTCGTCTGGACCCGGAAGAGATTTCGGAGTGGATTTACGAACACCCCTCTTTTCGGATGCGGAAAGTGTATGAGCATCATCCGAAGGCGTGGAGCAGGGGCAGCGGCTTCTGAAAATTTGATCGCCTTCAACTCCTCGCGGACGTATCACGCACCATTTCCTGTCGGCACAATGCGGCAGGCTGGGCCGACGCTAAGAGGGAAGCATTGGCTTAAATCCCGGTGAGCTAATCTGCATCCAAACACTTCCGAGCGATTTCCGCCAGGACACGGCCTGTGAACGGCTTATGCAAAAACGTGATGCCTTTCTCCTTAGAGCGTGTTTGGAAAATGGATTCATATAGGTTTGGCGAGGCGGCGAACCATGATGCGGATCATGCAAATCCGCAGCATCGCTTCGCTATGATCAATGCGGACTTCGTAATCACGGCACAGTCGCCGCGATTTGAAGAACCAGCCGAAGGTTCGTTCCACAATCCAGCGTTTGGGAAGAACTTTAAAGCCTTCGACTTGATCGCCACGTCGCACGATTTCCAGCTTCAGCTTGCCATAGGGAC
>DASXZY010000021.1:0-12333 GCA_036501625.1 Verrucomicrobiia bacterium | reverse complement strand
CTGGACGGCCACTGTGGAATCCATTGTCGAGAAATTAAAAAAATGCCGCCAGACCCTGGAGCAAATCAAACCCGGCTGCACCTTGCCGAAATCAAGGAAAAAGCGAGCATAACTCCAGTCGTTTATGAGACACTACACTAGAATCCGCTTTGGCTGCGTCGAATGTGCCTGCGGATGGGAAGGTGAAAAAAGCGCCGCCCAAGTAACAATCTTCGCATTCCTAAATTTCCCGACTCGGAGGGCGGGGGCTTCGTTCCGGCTGCCCGATTGACTTGCGGCGGCGCTAATGGCAAAGTACACATTGTATGGCGACCAAACCGATTTCGTTGCGAGTGGCGGAGGAAGTGAAGCTGGACCTGGAGCAAATAGCCAGGCGTTTCGGGACGAGCGCGGCCACCCTGGGAGCTGATTTCGTGACGCAAGGTGTGCGCGCGACCAAGCATCCCGGCGTCGAATTGCGCCAAACGCCCGTTGGCCGGATGGCCTACATCCGCGGTGTGCGTCTGCCAGTATGGCTGGCGGTTGAAACCTTGGAGGACTGCGAGGGCAATGCCAATAAGGCCGCCCGGCTGCTCCGATTGCCGGTCCTCTTGTTGAAGGCGGCCTTGGCCTACGCGCAAGCCTTTCCCGAGGAGATCGCCGCAGACCGCGCGACCGGCAGGCAATCAAGCGAGGAACTGGAGCGATTGGTGCCAAATCATTCGTTCATCCGCGTGTGAGATCGAGATTGCTGCTGGATGCCCATGTGCCGGCGGATGTGGCAAGGGCCGCAAAGCGTCTTTCCCCGCAGGTGGATATACAGCATGTCTCCACATGGCAAGACGGCGCCTATATCAATGCCGCGGACGACGTTCTTTTGGAGGCATGCTGGCAGGAGCGTCGCGCGCTGGTTTCCAAGGACCGCGCCACGCTCCCAGGTTGGATCGCGTTGCGGGTGGCAGATGGCCGTCCGCATGGCGGGGTATTGTTCTATGATTTGGAGCGCTTCAAGGCAGGCCAGATCGGTGCGCTGGCTAAAGCGATCGTTGCGGCGCTAGTGGCGACTCAGGGAAATCTGGTGAACCGCTGGATCACTCTTCGGCAGCCGCCGTAAAAACAATTTGCCGCGCTATGTCCATGATCCCTCACAGCGCGATGGAAACGTGTTTGCTTTCCAGGAAGGCTTCCAGGCCTTCGCTGCCGAGTTCGCGGCCCCAGCCGCTTTGTTTGACTCCGCCGAAGGGTGCGTTGGTCGTCGTCGGCAGGCCGTCGTTGATTGCGAGCATGCCGGCTTCGATTTGTTCCATGAGGCGGAAGACGCGGCCCAGGTTTGTCGTGAAGGCGTAGGCGGCCAGGCCGAAAGGCGCGGCGTTGGCGGCCTCGATGGCTTCCGCTTCGGTGTCGAAGGGGGTGACGGCGGCGACGGGCGCGAATGTTTCTTCATGCATGCATAGGCTGTCCCGCGGGACGCCGGCCAGGACCGTCGCTTCCATAAAGTGGCCGGGGCCGGGCAGGCGTTTGCCGCCGCACAAGACGCGCGCGCCGCGGCGCTGGGCGTCAGCGATATGCTCCTCGGCCTTCTTGACAGCATTTTCGTCAATCATCGCGCCGATTTGCACGTCCTTTTCCAATCCGTTGCCGACTTTGAGCGCGCGAGTTTTCTCGGCCAGCCGATTGACAAAGGCCTCGTATATGCCGCGCTGCGCGTAGATGCGATTGGCCGCGATGCACGACTGGCCGGTATTGCGGAATTTCGCCAGCATCGCGCCCTCGACGGCTTTTTCCAAATCGGCGTCGTCAAATACAAGAACCGCGTTCAGTCCGCCCAGCTCCAGCGAAAGCGGCTTGATGCGCGCGGCCGCGCCGGCGATCAAATTGCGCCCGACTTCCGTGGAGCCGGTAAAACTGATTTTGCGCACGAGCGGATTTTCCAGGAACTCGGCCGCAATCTCCGAAGCGGAACCGGCGACCAACTGGAAGACGCCTTTGGGCAGTCCGCTGGCGTGGCAAGCCTCGGCCAGGGCGACGTTGCAGAAGGGCGTATAACTGGCGGGCTTCAAAAGGGCGGTGCAGCCGGCGGCCAGCGCGGCGGCGATCTTGCGCACGCCCAGCACGAGCGGAAAATTCCACGGCCCGATGGCGCCGACCACGCCGATGGGCGTTTTCACGACGAGATTGCGTTTGCCGTCGGTTTGATGGGGAATGATGCGCCCGTATCCGCGCCGGGCTTCCTCGGCGAACCAGTGCAGATGATCGACCGTCATGGCGACCTCGCCCAAGCTTTGCGCCAGCGGTTTGCCGGCTTCCTCGGTCATGATGCGGGCGATCTCATCACGGCGGCGCTCCAATTCGCGGCCGATTTCGTGCAGGTATTCGCCGCGAGCCTTGGCCGTGAGAGCGCGCCAGCCCGCGAAGGCGGCGTGAGCGTCCGAAATGGCCTGCGCCAGCCGGGGCCGGTCCAGCGTGGACATGTGGCCGATGATTTCCGCGGTGGCGGGATTCTTGACGGCGAAGTGTTTGCCGGTCGTTACGAATTCGCCATTGAGGTAAAGCGGATAAGTTTTCATATCGTTCATCTATATTATATCTTAATCGCAATCGTAATCCTAATCTTCATCCGAAAGAGATTAAGATTAGGATTGCGATTAAGAGAATGGCGCGAACTCTATGCTTGGTTGCGGGGCGGGAGGTCATGTATTCTTCCACGCAATGATTCACGTGGGAATTGGATATGATGTGCATCCGCTGGCGCAGGGGCGCAAATTGGTGCTCGGAGGCGTGGAAATTCCGCACAGCAAAGGGCTGGACGGGCATTCCGACGCCGACGCGCTTATGCACGCCATTTGCGATGCCGTCCTGGGCGCGATTGGCGAAAGCGACATCGGCCAGTTTTTCCCCAATACCGACCCGCGCTGGCGCGGCGCGGCCAGCAAAATTTTTTTGGAGGAGGCCGCCCGGCAGGTCAAGTTTCGCGACGGGCGGATTGTCAATATTGATGCCACCATTATCGCGCAACAGCCCAAGCTGATGCCGCACGCGGCCGCGATGAAACATAACATCGCCGCGGCCCTGGGCATTCATCCCAAAAGAGTCGGCGTCAAAGCGACGACCAACGAGCGGATGGGATTTATCGGCCGGGAAGAGGGGATCGCGGCCATGGCCGTGGCCGGCGTGGATTTGCCGGATGAATTATAATGCCAAAAGCTGAAGTCAGTTGGAAACGCGAGACGCCGGAAGGCGAGACGCTGCAATGTTACGCCCAGCACGTGGGCCGGCGCTGGATTTTTCACCAGCGCGGCAAACGCTTTGACCGCTGGGAAGAAGTGCCGGAACCGCCTCTGGAAGACTGGCTCGCGCTGCTGGATTCCGTGCGGCGCCGCATCAACCGCCGGCTTTTGCGGCCGGAGGAGGAAGGGTTGCTGCGCAAGACGATCACCGAGCGATTCCCCGGCGCGGCCTTTTGAAATGAAACCAAGACCCGTCATTTTAATCGCCCCCAGCACGGCCCGCAAAGGCGAGGAATTCGCCGATGCCTCCATCAGCCTTTCCAATCGCTATGCCGAGGCGGTCATTGCCGCCGGCGGGCTGCCGCAAATTTTTCCGGCCACAACCGACAAATCAATCATCGCGGAATGCGTGGCGCGGTGCGATGGCGTGCTATTGACAGGAGGGGACGACATCGACCCCAAGCGTTACGCGAAAAAACTGCCGCCCAAACTGGCCAAAACGCTGGGGCTGCTGGAGCCGGAGCGGGACGAGTGGGAAACCGGCCTGATCGCCCGTGTTTTCGAGCGGAAGAGGCCGCTCATGGCGATCTGCCGCGGCCACCAGATGTTGAACGTGGCTCTGGGCGGGACTTTGGTCGTCGATATTCCCGCGGAAATTCCCGGCGCGCTGAACCATCGGCAAATGGACCGCAAAATGGAGCCGGTGCATGAGATCAAAATCGCGCCGGGATCGATCCTGGCGCGCGTGACCGGGCGGCAAACCCTGGGTGTCAACAGCACCCATCACCAGGCCCTTGGCAAGGTGGCCCCGGCCTTGCGGGTGACGGCGGAAACGTCCGACGGCGTGGCCGAGGCGGTGGAATTGAAGGAGCCGAAACGTCTGCCGTTCCTGCTTTCGGTGCAATTCCACCCAGAGCGCCTGATTGACAGGCAGGGTGTTTTCCTGCTACTGTTCAGCAGTTTTGTCGCGGCCTGTGAGCGGAGGCCAAAAAAGAACCTATGAAAGCTAAGGTCATGGTGGTCGATGATACGGACGGCGTGCGAGATTTGATCGGAACGATCTTGCAGCGCAATGGCTATGAACCGGCCCTTAAAGCCACCGCCGCCCAATTGCTCTCCTCCTTCACCGAGCCGCAGCCGGACATCATCCTGCTGGACTTGGTGCTGCCGGACGGCGACGGGCTGGAATTGCTGCCGCAAATCAAGAAGCAATGGCCGGACACGGAAGTCATCGTGTTGACGGGCCATGCCACCTTCGATGTCGCCGTCGAGGCGACCAAGCGTGGCGCCTACCATTTCCAAAACAAGCCGTTCGACCAGAAGATTCTGCTTCTCTCAGTGGAACGCGCTTTGGAGCACCGCCGGCTCAATCAGGAAGCCAGCTCGCTGCGCAAGGCGCTGGACACCATGAGCGGCGGCCATTCGCCGATCTTCCAAAGCCCGGCCATGAAAGCCGTCGTGCGCACCATCGAGCGCGTCGCGCCCAGCGATGTTTCCATACTCATCACAGGCGAGAGCGGCACCGGCAAGGAAGTGATAGCCGATTTGATCCACAATTTAAGCCCGCGCAACAAGGGGCCGCTCATTAAGATCAATTGCGCCGCCTTGCCGCGCGAGTTGATTGAGAGCGAATTGTTCGGCTCGGTCAAGGGCGCGTTCACTGGCGCCAACGTGGACCGCGAGGGCCTTTTCCGCCAGGCCGAGGGCGGCACGCTGCTGCTGGACGAAATCTCCGAAATGCCGATCGACACCCAGAGCAAATTGCTGCGCGTCCTGCAAGAAAAGGAAGTGCGCCCGGTCGGCGGCCGCGCCAGTTACAAGACCGATTGCCGCATCATCGCCGCCACCAACCGCCAGACCGAGGAGGCCATCAAAGCGGGAAAAATGCGCGAAGACCTTTACTACCGCATCAGCGCCATTTCGGTGCATCTGCCGCCGTTGCGCGAGCGGCGGGAGGACATCATCCCGCTGGCGACGGCTTTTCTGAAGCGTTTCGGGGCGCAAGCGGGGCGGAATCTGGGCGGGTTCACGCCGGTCGCGACGGAGGCATTGCGGGCGTTTGACTGGCCGGGCAACGTCCGGCAATTGCAGAACGAAATCCAGCGCGCCGTCCTCATGTGCGAAGGCGCCCAGATTGACGAGCGCGATCTTTCCATCACGACCGTGACCGCCGCCACGGCAAACCCGGATTTGACGTTGATGGAAGCGATGGAGCGCAACGCCATTCTGCAAATGCTCAAGGACACCAACGGCAACAAGCTCGAAACGGCCAAGCGCCTGGGCATCGGGCGCCAGACGCTCTACAACAAGATCAAGATTTACGGGATCGACATGTGACGGCGCGCCTGGCGGGCGGCGCTTTCCAGTTTCGCGCGCAGCAGGCCGTTGTTGGCAATCATGGCGTATTGGCTCGTTCCCGGCATGGGGTGATGCCAGAATTCACCGCCCGCGCATTCCAAAATCAGCCCCCCGGCGGCGATGTCCCACAGCGAGATGCCGGATTCAATATAGGCATCGAAACGCCCGCTGGCCACATACACCAACGCCAGCGCGGCCGCGCCCATCATGCGGATTTTGCGCACGCGCTGGATCAGTTCGTTGAAGACGGGCAGGTTTTCGCGCAGGCTTTCCCGGGTCTTGGAAAAGCCGATGGAAATGATGGCATGGTCCAGTTCCTTGCGGCGGCTCACGTGGACCACTTTGCCATTCAGGCGCGCCGGGCGCCCGCGCGCGGCCGTCCAAAGTTCGCCGCAAAAGGGATCATGCACCACGCCCGCCACAGTCGAGAATTCCCCGCTTTCCAGCCGCTCCTGCAACGCTATGGAGACGCAGGAATGCGGGATGCCGTAGGCGAAATTGACCGTGCCATCGATCGGGTCCACCACCCAGCGATAGGCGGCGTCCGCGCCGCCCGCGTCGCCTTCCTCACCCAGGACGGAAGATTGCGGGAAGGCCCCCAGCAGGGCCTTTTCGATCAGCTTCTGGCACCGGACATCCAGTTCCAATTTGATGTCATAGCGGGTTTCTTCGTTAATTTTCTTGCGCGCCGTTTTTTCCTTCCGCATGAGGCGGCCAACAGCGAGGGCGGCGGCTGAAGCGCACTCCAGCGCTCTTTGAGAGGAGACTTTCATTTCAATTCGCGGACTTCCAGCTTGTATTTGTAATCGTCAAAATAAATATTCCCGCCGTCCCATTCCAATTCGCCGCGCTGAAAATCGACGTTGTCCGAGCGCATGGTTTTCTTGGGCGGATTCAGCTCGATGCTGTGGTCGCTGTTGGCCGCCATGCGGTAATAATCCAGGCCGCCGAAATAAAAATTGTGCAACTCGCGCCGTTCCGCGTTTGACAGCGCCGTGCAATAGCGCGCGGCGTAATTGCCTGCCCACGGGTCCACCGGCACCCAGCCGTAAGGCGCGAGATAAATCTCCGTCCAGTCGTGGATATCTTTGAAGCCGGGAAAAGTATCCCAGCCTGTCTCCCAGCGGGCGGGAATGCCCCGCGACCGGCACAGAGTAATGAATAGCAGCGCCTGCTGGCCGCAATCGCCGTAGCCGTGCGAGGCGCAATAGCCGCTGATGTTCGTCAGCGTCGAATACTCCCGCGCGAAACTGTAGAGAACGCGCCCGCCGATCCAATCGTAAAAAGCGCGCGCTTCGAGCATCGGATTGGTCTCCGAACCGGCGATCTCGCGCGCCAATTTTTTGATTTGTTCGGTAAACACGACATGCGGGCCTTCCGCCGTGTATTTCGCGAGGGCGGGATTGCTCAAATCGGCCGGCTTGACGGCTTCCGGTTTGAGATCGAAGAACACGCCGCGAACGGTGTAGTTGTAGGTCAATTCGAATTTCGCCGCGCGCCCTGCTTCGGCCCGCTGTTCCATGTAAGCGGAGCGAATGGGGCTGTCGGGCGGCGCCAGATTCAAAACGGCGGGCGAACTGCCGTCCAGTTTGAATCCGTTCTGCCAGGGAAGCTCCCGCGGAATCGGCAGCCAGGCGCGAATCGTGGCTCCCACCGGCGCGGCTTCCTTCGAGGCCGTGACGGTCATGGTGCAGAGAAATTGGTGGGGCAGCACGTAAGGCGTTCCTTCCTTGCGCGCGGCCGCTTCGATTTCGCGGCAAATTTCCAGCCGCCCTTTTTGCTCGGCGGTGTCATCCTTGCCGTCCATTCGGCGGCTTTTCAGTTCGGGATGGCGAAAGTAGAGATTACTGACGCTCGTATCAACATAGTAGGTCTGGCCGTCGA
Source organism: Verrucomicrobiia bacterium (assembly GCA_036501625.1). GTDB lineage: Bacteria > Verrucomicrobiota > Verrucomicrobiia > Limisphaerales > Palsa-1400 > Palsa-1400. The sequence continues at coordinate 4,885 of DASXZY010000021.1, read as the reverse complement.
TGGTCCGGCCGTCGAACCATCCTTCGGCCGCCCAATGATCGAACTCCGCCCTGGTCGCGTCCCGGAGCGACGACGCCACTTTCGTGAAAAGCTGGTCTTCGGTCAGCGAATAATCCTGCTTGATGCGTTTGAGGACGTCGCGCTGGAACTCCAATTCCTTATGTTCAGGCGCGGACAGGCCGGGGGCTGACAACGCTTGCGTCAGGGCCTGCTCGGCTCCTTTGAAATCGCCCGCGTCACGCAACTGGGCGGCGTTTTGCAACGCATCGGCCCGGACGGGGGGGCAGGGGAGGGCCAGGCACAGCAACATGGCTGAGGCCAGCCAGGCGCGCGTTCGTGGGTGATGCGTCATCACGGCCTTAGTCTGGCCGATTTGTCAGTCCTCCGCAAAGAGATATTCCAGGTCGGAACGCGAGAGGTTGCGGGCGAAGCCTTGCTCGCCCAGCACATCGGCGATGGTCTTGGCTTTGCGCTGCTGCAATTCCCAGATTTTTTCCTCGACCGTGCCCGGCGCGATGAGCCGGTAGGCGTTGACCGTCAGGGTCTGGCCGATGCGATGGGAGCGGTCAATTGCCTGCGCTTCGACGGCGGGATTCCACCAGGGATCGTAAAGAACGACGTTGCTGGCGGTGGTCAGGTTGAGACCGGTGCCGGCCGCGCGCAAACTGAGCAGGAAGACCGCGCCCCGGTTATCGTCGTGGAAGGCCTGGGTGGTGGACTGGCGGTCTTTAGTCTCGCCGGTCAGGATGTGGGTTGGAATTTGCCGGGCGGCGCATTCCTTCTCCAAAATCCTGAGCATTTGGACAAACTGGCTGAAAAGAAGCACCTTGTGGTTCTCGGCCAGCAGCGGCTCCAGCAACTCAAAGAACGTCTCCGTTTTGCCCGAGGCGGAGTCGTTGCCGACCAGTTTCGGGTGGCAGCAAATCTGGCGCAAACGGGTCAGAGCGGCCAGCACATGGAGTGTGCTGCTCTTGATGCCGCGCTCGGCCACGGTGCTCATGACCTGCTCCCGGCTGCGGCGCAGCTCCGCCAGGTAAAGTTTCCTCTGCTCCTCGCCCAATTCGCAATCGCGCCTTTGCTCGATGCGCGGCGGGAGGTCCTTGGCGACTTCCGTCTTGAGCCGGCGCAGCAGCAAGGGCCGCAGTTTGGACGAGAGCCGCCGGCGGGCGATGCGCTGGTTGTCGCCATTCTCCTCGGCGGGCGGCTCATATTTTTCGCGGAATTTCGCCTGCGTGCCCAAATGCCCCGGCTGGATGAAATCGACGATGCTCCAGAGGTCCAGAAGGCGGTTTTCCAGCGGCGTGCCGGTCAGGGCCAGCCTTTGCCCGGCCTGCAATTGTTTGACTGAAATGGTGATTTGCGCGTCGGGATTCTTGATGAACTGGGCTTCATCAAGCACCACGGCGCGGAAGGAGAACCGTTGCAGCGCTTCCAAATCGCGCCGGAGCAGCGCGTAATTGGTGACAATCAAATCGTGTTCGGGAATCCGGCGGCGCAAATTGTGCCGGGCCGCGCCGCTCTCCAGCACGAGCGTTTTCAACATCGGCGTGAACCGTTGCGATTCACGCTGCCAATTGTGCAAGACGGAGGCCGGGCATATGACCAGGGCCGGTTTGGTGTCGGGCTGGGTTTCCTTGAGCCAGGCCAGCCAGGCCAGGGTTTGAAGAGTTTTGCCCAGGCCCATGTCGTCGGCCAGGATGCCGCCCAGCTTGTGGCGCGTTAAATGGCACAAAAAATTAAAGCCGCCCTGCTGGTAAGGGCGAAGTTCCGCCTGGATGGATGCCGGCAGCGCTGTCGCCGGTATCCCGCTGAATTCCGCCACGCGTTTGCGCAACGCCTCCGCCTCCGGCGAATCGCCCAGGCGCTTCAACCCGTCTTCGTCCAAGTGCGCCACTTGTTCCAAACCCAATTGCTGCGGCGAGGCCATCAAGCCGTCCACGCCCAGGTCGGCCATGGCTTCGTGCGCCTCTTGCACCGCGGCGGCGTCCAATTGCATCCAGCCGGCGTCGGGCAATTTGATGAACCCGCCCGCGGCCGATTGCAGGCGGAGCAGGTCCGCTGGCGTCAACTTGAGGCCCTCCGCCTCCCACGCTGCCGAAACCGAGAACCAATCGATGCCGCTGCCTTGCACAATCAGGCGGGGCCGCAGTGGTTGGGGCGCCAGGAATAAACGGTGGAAGGCCGGATTGCCCAGAAATTCTGCCTCTTCCGGCCGGCTGGGCCAGGCGGCGGCCAGTTGAGCCAGGAAATTATCGCTCGCGTCGCCCACCCACAAGCCCGGCTCTGGCGCGAACCAATCCAGTTGGCACAGCCACTGCACCGCTTTCTCCAGGCGCGGGTCGTCCAGGATTTTCGGTTTGCCGGACAGCTCCAGTTTGTGTTCTTCGCTCTCCCATTCCTGGCCGTTCCAGCGCCAGGCGCTGCCGTCCTCCACGCTCTTGGCGGCCAGGCGCAGGCGCACGGTGTCATCGACCAATTCAAAAGTGAATCGCGGCTGGGCGCGGTGAACGACGCACAATTGCTCCCAGACCGTGTCGGAAACCGAGTGCGCCTTGCGCAATTTGGTCAAAAGCCGATGGCTCAATTTGCTGACCGGGAGCGATTTCTCCTGCGCCCACGAATTGAGCAATTCGTCCGGCGGCGCGCTGCGCAGCATGTAAAATGTGTTCCCAACTGCCGCGATGGCCGGGCGGCCGGCGAAGAATTGCACTTCGCTCAACGCGTGGCGCCCGCCTCCAGGAACGATCAACTGATGAGTAAAGAATAATTCGCTCTCGACCGATTCCAAGTGCGGCTGCAGATGCGCCAAGTGCCCGTTGAAGACAACCGGCTCCCCCGCGGGACCCATGCGCAGCCGCCCCTTGTCGCCCCAGCGCACCAGCCATTGCAGCAATTCGGACGCGCTCAGGAAAAGTGTTTCCCACAATCCTTCCGGGTCCGCGTGCGTTTCGGAAAGCCACTGGATGAATTGCCAGTCTTCAAAGGAAAAAAGTTCTCTTTCGTGCGCGGAGCGGGATGTCAGATCGACCACCTCGGCCACCGTTTTGCCCTTCTCGCCCGTCCGATGGCGGGAGATGAAAAAGGAAACCTCCAGGCCGAAGAGCGAGGAGAATTCGCCCACTGCCTTTGGCTCGCACGCGACGCGGATGGACGCGCGGGGCGGCTCCAGCGCGGGCGGCGAGGAAGGGAAAAGCCAATGCTCCAATTGCTGCACCATGCGCTGGTCTTTTTCGGCCTGCTCAATTTCCGCCAGGCGTTCCGGGTTGGCGTGCGCCTGCAATTCCGTCGGCACCGGCCGGTTGAAGCGCATGAAAAGAATGGCCGTTTCCTCCAGGCGTTTGCGCCCGCGGGAAGAGACCAGCCGCTGCCACCATTCCTGGGCCCCAAAATCTTTGCGCGAGAGCGAAAGCTTCTCGAAATAATCCTCCAGCAGCAGCCAGGCCCGTTGCGGGTCGTTGCAATCGGCGAAGATTTTCAGGATTTCCGACCGTTCCGCCACCGCCGCTTTGGAGTCCGACAATTCGCGCCGCAAATCCGCCTGCGCACCATAGGCTTTGGCCAGGACGTGATGGTGCGCGTCGTACTTGGTCGAATTGCCGCCCGCCGCCGCTGGGGCCGCGGGCCGTCGAGTGCCTTTCGTAATGGATGTCTGGCCAGATTTCACCGTTTTGTTATCACGACACAGGTCGTGCTTCTTGTCAATGGAAAAGCGCGTTACTTTTGGGGAGCCTGCGATTTGGTTCGTTTCTCCGTTTCACTCTCACTCTCAAATCTAATCGCGATCTTAATCTAATCAAATCATTCGGAAGAATTAAGGTTGAGATTAGGATCAAGAATGCGCCCCCGAAGCCTTGAATACCAAGGGTTTTTCCAGTCCTGCCGCGGAACCGCCTAGTGGAGCAATTCCCGCCGCCCGCCGACAATACGGCCAGTTAATGAGACACGCAAAAAGCAAGCAATGAGCATTTTTGGAAAATTGAATATGAACTCAGTTAATCGGCGCGCCGGCCGCACTCCGCGCTCCTTTGTTATCACCGCATTATTGGCCGCCTGTCTCGGCGCGGCCTCCAACGTTTCCGCCGCCACTGGCAGTGTTACCGTGGGTTGGGATCCCAACGGCAATCTCCATCTCTCCGGTTACCAGCTTTATTATGGGACCGCCAGCGGGGTCTATAAGTCGAACGTGAACACCGGATTTAACCTCAGCGCCACCATTCCGGGCCTCAAGCAGGGATCGAATTATTACTTTGCCGTCAAATGCTCCACGAGCAACGGCTTCGTCAGCGCCTACTCGGGCGAGCTTGAGGCGCGGGTGCCGGTGCCGCCCGCGATTACCACGCAGCCGCTGGCCGTAAAAGCCGGCGTGGGCCAGACGGTCACGTTCAGCGTCGCCACCAGCGGCGATGCCGCGAGTTACCAATGGTTCAACGGCAGCCTCCCCTTGTCCGGCGCGACGGCCTCCACCCTCAAGATCGTGACGGCCTCCGCGGGCAGTTACAGTGTCGTCGCGGCCAATCCGGGCGGCAGCGTGACCAGCCGCGTCGCCGCTCTGTCCATCGTCATTCCGCCGGTCATTTCAAAACAGCCGCAATCCCTCGCCGTCGTGGCTACGACTGCGGCCGGGCTTTCGGCCACAGTCACCGGCACGGCCCCGGTGTTCCAATGGTATTGCGGAGGCGCGCCCCTGCCTGGCGCGACCAACACCACTTTAAACTGGGCCAGCGTATCCCAGGCTAACGCCGGCGCTTAGGCGGCGTCAATAAATAACATTTACAAGTTCCTGTTTTGATTGGGGTAGATGACGTAATTCCATTCGCCATGAAAGCGCCCCGGTTTCAAACTGATGCTGGCCATTTGTTGGGGCGTGATTTTTCTGCCGGGCAGG
>DASXZY010000020.1:0-4430 GCA_036501625.1 Verrucomicrobiia bacterium | reverse complement strand
CTGGACGGCCACTGTGGAATCCATTGTCGAGAAATTAAAAAAATGCCGCCAGACCCTGGAGCAAATCAAACCCGGCTGCACCTTGCCGAAATCAAGGAAAAAGCGAGCATAACTCCAGTCGTTTATGAGACACTACACTAGTTGACTTCGCCAGTGATGAGTTCCGCGAACCGGAGGAATTATTTCGGGACGAGAATTTAAAACCAGATACTCTTGCCGGAATAGCTGCCCCATTACTGCGGAAGGATATGGCGACGTTGCCGCCGATTGCCGCCGTCAAAGTTGCCCACGAATTGCTGATGGCTGCCGAACGATACATCGAAAAATTGCCAAAAAAGAAAACAGGAACGGAACAGGCGGGCAACGATGTCCGGTTAGCGTTGAGTCCAGTCCAATTCGCGGACATTGTGGCCAGTAACAAGAAAGACTCCGGGCAATTGCCTTTGCTGCCCGGCGTGTACGGCAAAAGCAGCGAACTGACTTTGCCCGCGCTCAAGGCAGCCGTGAAGCGTCATTTAGAAGAAAAGGCAAAGAACTGCCCTCAGATGACGGAGGCTGAATGGAACTTTGAAACGGAGCAAACAAAGGCCCTCGAAAAAGCGGGACGGTTGATTCAGCTTGGCAGCGGTAAAGAGCCGACGTTTCAGGAATGGCAAAATCAACCCCAGGAAGCCATCGCCGACGCTCTCCAAAACAACCGGATCATCCTCCAAGATTTATGCGACCTGCGTTTCCTACGATTCAAGAGATTTTGGGAGAAGCAACGCCACGCCGGTTCACAACATGAGGCTAACGCCAAGAAGCCCCGAAAAGTGAAGCCTTTAACGAAAGTTGCGAGGCAACAGTAGCTCCCGTGCGCAAGCGCGAAGCGGTCAACCGATTTTTGGGTTCGCAAATACTGACCCTGGTTCTGTTTTTCCTAACACTGGTTCCCAAAAACGTCACTGCGGTTCATTAACCGGAACAGTCGTCTCTCACCGCAAAAACGCCCCTATCGTAACGGCAGCAAAAGGCGCGAAGTGCGCCACAAACGAAAGTAACCGTATGTTGCCGAGTACATCTGATGCCATTCAGTCGGTTCTCAAGACAGGCCCGACGATTCCCCCGGCGCAACGTAAGCGCATGATGGTAGCACTCCGCGCCGGAAGCGAGTCACAACCCAAGGTCGTGCCGCCGCCCGACACCACGCCGCGCGTCATTCGACGACTCGAAGCTGCCCGCCGCCTCGCTTGCTGCGTGCGCGGCGTTGACCGTCTCGCCCAGGAAGGGACACTCAAACGGGTGCGCCTGCCGGGCCGCGTCCGTGCTGCCGGTTTTCTGGAGTCGGACCTTAACCAACTGCTCGCCGCGAATGGGCAGTGATGTTCCGGCCATGACCACGGCGGACTTACTCTCGCGCCTCAACCACGTCGTTAAAAACGGCGATGGCTGGACTGCCCGTTGTCCGGCGCACGATGACCGCAACCCGAGTCTAAGTGTTGCTGCGGGTGCTGATGGCCGGATTGTGCTCCACTGCCACGCGGGATGCACGCCAGAGAATGTCTGCGCCGCCATTGGCATTACGTTGGCCGACTTATTCGCCGACAAGCCTGAGCGCAACGGCCACGCAAAGCAAATCGTTGCGACCTACCCGTACCGCGATGCCAGCGGCAGGCTGCTTTTTGAAGTCGTTCGCTTTGAACCAAAAGATTTCCGTCAACGGCGACCAGACCCAACAGCCAATGATGGCTGGCGGTGGGATACGAAAGCCGTCAAGAAGGTTTTATTTCGCCTGCCGGAACTTGCTGTCGAAATGGGGCGCCGAATGCCAATTTTCGTCTGCGAAGGCGAAAAGGACGTGCTGGCGATGGTGGAATATGGTTTTGCGGCGACCTGCAATCCCGGCGGCGCTGGCAAGTGGTTGGCATCTTACACAGACACTTTGCGCGGTGCGGACGTGATTGTCATTGCCGACAAGGACGCGCCGGGCAAGAAACACGCCCGCGCGGTGACAATCGCCCTTCATGGCGTGGCAAAAACCGTCAAAGTGATCGAATGCCCTGAAATCAATGGCAAGTCCGTCAAGGATGTTGCCGACTATCTCGCCGCTGGCGGGCAGGCTTGCGACTTGGACGAAATGGCACGAGCCGCGCCTCTTTATGTGCCGCCGCCAAATGCCGACCCTGGCCCGGCGGCAGTTGAAGACCGTCCCGCCGACTTCGACGGTGTAACCGCCTGGATTCGGGGACAAATTCTGGATTCCATGCAGGACTTGGAAACACCCGCAAGCGTCAAAAACAGTTTGGTTGCGTCGCACGTCGTCAAGGCGCTCGCACTGGTCGGAAAGTTTTACTTTCATCTCGATTTGCGCGACTTCGATACCGCCATGTTTTTCGACGCGAGCCGCAAGTGGCTTGAACGGATTCGCAGCGACAGCTTTTCGGCCTGGCTCGCGGATTGGCTTCGCGTCAATCGCGCAACCGGCCTTTTCAAATACGTCCTGAGTGCCGTCGAAACCGCCGCGCTCTCCGGCCCGCATACAACCGGCATCTTGCCTGAGTCCTACTGGGCCGCGCGACCTGGGGCGTTGTACCTGAGCAATGGCGACGGGGCGGTTGTGAAAATCACCGCTGGGGAGATCAAGGCGGTGGACAATGGCACGGATGGGATTTTGTTCGCGGCGGGCCGGACGCTCGCTCCTTGGCGATTGACAGCGCCGAAAGACCCGTTCGAGACGTGCGCCCTATTTCGCAACGTCCATTGCGGCGCGGCGCACGGCAAAGACCTGCTTCGCCTTTGGTTCTACTCCTTCGCAACCATGCCACGCAGCAAGCCGTCGTTGGTCGCTATCGGGGAGATCGGTTCCGGCAAGACCCGCACACTCAAAGGGATTGCGGAGTTGTACGGCATTCCATTTCGGGCCGCTAAAGTGGAGGAACAGCTTGAGCCAAATTCCTGGCCGAATGTCAACGAGGGCGGACTTTTCATTCTGGACAACGCGGACAGTAAGTGCCGTTGGCTGGCCGACGCTGTGGCCGCCGCCGCCACGGATGGATGCAGCCAGCGCCGAAAGCTCTACACCAACAGCGAAACCGTGATTTTGCGGGCCAACGCCTGGCTTGGCGTCACCAGCGCCAATCCGACTTTCGGAAATGACGCTGGATTGGCGGACCGGCTTTTGGTGGTCCGCATGGAACGCCGGGGCGACGAAACCAGCGATGCCGCGTTGACCGATGAAATCCTGGCGAACCGTGACGCCGGGCTTTCCCACATCGCGGCGACCTTGCAAAAGGCTTTGGCCGATGGTGGGCCGACGGCGGCCAACTTGAACGCCAGACATCCTGACTTCGCAGATTTCGCCGTCAAAATAGGGCGGGCGCTTGGCCGGGAAAAGGAAGCCGTTCAAGCCTTGCGGACGGCAGAGGCCGACAAGTCCGCATTCTGTCTTGAGAATGATGCCATCGGCGCGGCTCTACTGGCCCACTTGAACGGAGCGCAATCCTTCACCGGCACGGCGGCGGAACTTGCGCCGCACATCATTGCAGCCGACAAAGACCTGGACGGCAAACTTTCCGCGAAACGTCTTGGCAAGCGACTGTCCGCCTTATGGCCGCACCTGCAAAAGGTTTTGCCCTGCCGGAAGGAAACGAACCGCAACGGCGTGGCTGTGTTCACGTTCAAGGCAGCAGACGCGGGGTTTGCGGGGTTTCAAACGGACTTTTCCCAAAACCCCTAATGCGCGTACGTAATATATGAGTTTTGCCAAAACTCCAAAACAAACCCCGCAAACCCCGCAACGTCCAATCATCCGCCCTGGCCAAAAAAAGGGCTATACCAAGGCCACACGTCAGCAAATTGAACACCGCGTTGAAAGCGCCGCCCTCCTGCGGTTCTGCGGATTCGAGAAATCAGAGCTTCATCGGGTCTTCAGGGCGTACTACGGAGTCGAGTGGCGGCAGACAGACCGCTACATTTACGTGGCTATTGCGCGCGAGCGCGAGGCCCGCGAAAGCCTGCCCTATAGCCCGGCCAAGCGGTACGCGATTTTACTGCACTCGTTGATTTGAAATGAGTTACGGTGTTCTGGTCGGTGCCTCGAATCCCGCTGAACTTGGAACTTTTATGGAGCAAAAGTGACGTTAGACGGCATATAGACCGGCTACAGACCCCCCATTTTGGCGGTTTGGAAAGCCATGTAACCGTCTCGAAAGACGACCGCCCCATTAACCGGCCAGCACGCGCTGTTTCGCTTCCCACCGGCGAAGCCGCCGTTCCAAGGCGATGGCGCTCATGTTGACGCCCTTGATTCTGGGAATCATCCTCATGTTGCGGATGGAATCTTCCGTGATGCACCAGGCACGAGCGAGGTGCATGAAATCGCAATCCGAAACATCCGGTTTCAGCAAGTGATTGAATAGGATGCACTGGATTTCACGCGCCCGTAAATAGGA
>DASXZY010000019.1:0-16289 GCA_036501625.1 Verrucomicrobiia bacterium | reverse complement strand
GCTGGTGTGCAATTGGGACAGCGTGGAGAGATTGGTTTGGCCGTCGGCGAAAATGACCAGGAATTGTCCGGGCGCGATCACGGCTCCGGGCGGGAACGCCCAATTCGTTAGATTCGCATAAGTGGCAGTCAAATACAGATTTGTCAGCGTGACGGCGTTGGAGCCGGGATTGTAAAGCTCCAGCCAGGGCGCGTGCTGCCCGGCGCTGTTGGTGATGCCCGTCAAATTGTCCGGTTCCACTTCATTAATCCACAACGCCGGAAACGGCGGCAAACTGGCCGCCACGCTGTTGGATGCGCCGGGCGTGAAGGAGGGGCTTCCCGTGCGCCAGTTTCCCTCCCGCCAATTGTCCTGATGCGAATCAACCAATTGCAACGACACGCCGCTGGTGCTGGACGGCCAGGGCGCGGCGTCGTCAAAGAGCGCCTGCGCGACGGGCACATTGCTGCCGCCGCTTGGTTCTGTCAGCGAAAGCAACTGCCCGGACGCGAGCGCGCCGCTGAATGTGTCAAATATTCGATTAGTCGCCCCGTAGGCGGCGGCGAACGCGGCGGAGTTCTGCGCCAAAACGAGAAAGCCTCGCGGAGCCAGCACAGAACCGGCCGGGAACGTGTAAGATAAGCCCTGCAATTGCCAGCCGGACAAATCGTAATCAACGCTGGTAGAGTTGTTAAACAGTTCGACGTATTGCGCGTTCGTCACGGGCGGGTTCCACATGATTTCGTTGATGGCCACCTGGCCCGCCGGCGATGGGACGGCGCCGCTATAATTGACAGTCAATTGATTGCTGGCGCCAGCCACCGCGTTGCCGGAACGGTCCACGCCGGCAACGCTGAGAATATTCGCTCCATGAGCGAGCGGCACGGTGATGGTCCAGTTGGTCAGCGTGGTCCAGGTCAGCGGGTAAGGAATGCCATTGATCCAGACCGCGTCCACATTGACCGGCGCCTGGCCGCTGATGATGGCCGCATTGTTGCTGATCGCGAAGGGCGACTTGATAGAGAAGTTCGGCGCATTGACGGCGGCCAATTGCGCGGCGATGGAGGTTTGGGCCTGGGAAAGCCAGGGTTCGATGCTTTGCGCGGGATTCTCGACGGCGAGGCCGTTGTCGATGAAAGCATTGTATTTCGCCATGAGCAGCGGCCCGCTGTTGCCGGTGTTCAACGGCCCGTCAACCAATTCCTGCAACGCGCGCCAGTACATGCGCTGGAACACGGGCGTGTTGTAGATATTGGGCATGTTGGTGTCCTGGCCGTTGACCGTGAAGAGGTTCTGTCCCGGCCCCCACGAACCGCTGTTGCCGAGGACGATGTTGAAATCCCACATGAGCAGCGAATACTTGACGCTCTCCGTGCCGATGTAGCCATAAAGATTCTGGGCATTCTCGGCGCCGAAGGAATCCCAATTGCCCGCCGCATGGTTGGCGGCGAAAACACGCATCCAATTTTCCATGTCCGCGATGTTCTCCATGTTCGCCACGTAATTGGGCGTGCCGTAGGAATTGGCCGCGTCGATCAGGGAAAAGACATCGCTGAAGTCGTTGTCCGAGTCGGGCGTGCGCCGGATTTCAAAATCGTAACGGTAGCGGGCCGTTTTTTTGACACCGCCAGTGGTGGTGTAAGGCATCAAGTTGCACCAGGCGTTATTGTTGAAGGACATGGTGGGGCCGGTGGGCAGCGGCTGGAGTTCGAACCAGGGCTGCATCTTGAAGAGGAAGCCACCGTCGTCATTCGGGAAATGTTCTTTGACAACGTCGCCGCCCGGCGTCTGCGTGTCCTCCATCAAGGTGCCGCGCCGGCTGCCGTTGACATAGACGGCCACCAGGCGTTTGTAGAGCCACGGCACGCCCAGCGAGCGCAGGAAGCTGTTGGCCAGTTCCTCGCGCTGCAGGCTGGCATCATCGCCGGGGCCGTTGCCGGGCTGGTGGATTTTGTTGAAATCGGTCGCGCCGAGGAATTTGTCATCGTCGTTAAATTCCCATTTGTAATGGCACAGGCTGCCGTTGGGCCGGTCGAATTGCTGGTGGTAGGGGCTGCCAGCGAAGCGGCCCTGCATATTATATATGACCCGCGTTCCGTTGACGAACGTGCAGTCGTTGCCTTCGTTGCTCAGGTCGGATAAATTGCCCCAGCGCGTCACATTGGTTTGCGTAATCCACAGGTGATACACGCCGAAACTGCCGCCGGGATTGCCGTCGCCGAACATGACTGCGCATTCGGGCACGGGGCTGTTGTTGTTGAGCAAGGCCGGAAAGCGCGTGGACGCCCCTAAACTGTCCGTTGCCGCAATGTAAAAGGCCGCGATTTGATTCGCGCCCTGGCCGGGAATGGTGGCGCTGAACACGCCGTCATGCGCGATGGCGTCGCCGTTTGTGCCGCCGTCGTTCATCGGCACGGCAGTGTAAGCAGCGAACGGGTCTAACCGGTAATAAAGCGTCAGGCTCTTGACGCCGTCGGGATCATGCGCCTGCGCGGTCACGACCACGGGCTGGTTCGCGGCGGGCACGGTTGGGGAATGGGTGACATTGTAAAGGCCTGGGCCGGCGTTCGTCGCGTAACGGCTGTTGGGCAGGCCGGGCGAGCCGAGATCGGCCGGCACGGGCATGGCCGCGGTCGCTTCGAGCCAATTGCCGTTCACGCGGAGCAAAGGCTCCGGCCAGCCGTGCAGCCAGCGGGCTTTGAATCGCAGCGTCGCGGCCTGGCCCGCATGAAGCCTGTTGGTGTTGAGCGCGACCGAGCAGGAGTTGTCGCCCGTGAAAATTTTATCGCTGCATCGAATGTGAAGGGAAGAGCCGCTCTGATAGCCGCTGTTTTCCAGGCTGGAGCGTGACATGCAGCCCTGCATGGACCAATTCGCCAAACCGAGCGCGCCTTCAAACGTGCCGTTGGAAACGTAATTGGAATTGTTGAAATCAAATTCAATGTTGTCCACCAGGCACTCGCCGGCGTCCAGCAAACCGATCTGCGCGTAGTCGATGCTGGCGTCGTAATTGGAGCCGTTGTCCAGGACGCCCGTATTCTCGATGTCCACCCATGAGGATTTTTGGGTCTCGTCGCTGTCGGCCCAATTGGCGGCCAGGCGGTGGTTGGCGCGGGGATCGATTAACTCCAGGCTGCTGCCGCCGCCGCCGGACCATTGCCCCCAGCGCCCGCCAGTGCCGTAAGTGACTTCGTCTTCTTCCACGAAAATGGTGTTGGTCCCGTAGAGCGATTCGGGCTGCGACAGGACGACCAGTTCGCCGTCATGCGACAATTTGCCGGAGTAATTACCAACCGTATTGCCCGCGTTGAGGTTGGGGTAATGGGCGAATAAGTTGGCCGTGTTTTTGCCCACTACGACATAGCCATTGGAGGCAATGATGGTGTTGGGCGGAAAGGTGAACGTGACGCCGCTCGTAAATTCCCATCCGGCCAAATTGACGGTATTGGTTCCCTTGTTATAAAGCTCGATGTATTGATCGTCGTCGCCGCTGATGGGATCGTACATCAATTCGTTGATCACGATGTCGCCGATCACGATGGGGCTGTTGTTCGTGCCCGGAGTGTTCGTGGCCAGCGCGTAAAAATCATTGGCGCCATCAGGCCAGCGCCCGAAGGCAACCCCATCCGCCTGCGCTCCGAACTGCACCGCGTCCAGCACCCGGCTGCCGTCCGGCTTGATGAAGTAAAGCGTTTCGCCAAGGGCGTTCAAGGTGAAGCCGAATTGCGATTGCGCGAAAGAGACATAGCCGTCCGGCCCAATGGTCGTGCCGGGAGGAATGACAAATTTATTCGTCGTGGGATCGTCCGTCAAAATGCAGCCGCCGATGTTCACGTGATTGGCGCTGTGATTGTAAAGCTCGATAAACTGCGGCACAGCCGGATTCTCTGTGTGCGGCAGAATTTCATTGATGACGACGCTCCGCAATGGGCTTGGGGTGAACGCATCCATCTGCCCCGGTGATCCTCCAACGGTGTCGCTGATGGCCCAGGCGCGCGGATCGCCCTCGCCATAGGTTGCATGGGCCAGGACCATGGAATGGCCCGTGCCGCTCGCCGCCACCGGCCACGGATAAGTGTCGGTGTAAGGCACTGTCAACAGAACATCGCTTTGTTCGTCCAGCAATTCGAGCGTCTCGGAATGCTTGAGGCTGCCGGTGTAACCGAAAACATTGGACGCAAGCCCATAGACATTGGCGATGCTTGCCGGCGATGCGGCCAGGACGAAGAACGCGCCTCCGGGAATGAGAGTGTTGGGAGGGAAGGTGAAATTCATGTCCGCGCATGTCACTTGATAGCCGCTGATGTCCTGGAAAAACGGGCAGGAATTGTAGAGTTCCAAGAATTCCGGGTTGTTGCCATCGCTGCGCGGCGCGGGCTTCCACATGATTTCGGAAAAGACCACCCCAGTCTTGCGGCTGGAAGGGCCGAGCGGTTCGTTGGGGTTGGTCGTCGAGGCTGCCACAGCGCCGGCGGGCGTGGTCCCATAATTCACAAAATCCGCCGCGGCTGTTTGATTGGTGTTATGGCTGGCCAGGGCCAGGCCGAGGTAAATCTGGGCCGGCATGGAAATCGTCGCGCTGCCCAATGCCGTCCAGTTGGTTCCATCGTAACTGCCGAAGCCCGTGAAGACGTTGCCCGCGCGGCTCAGCCGCAGCCAGGTATTCGGATAATTGACAGAAAAACTGCCCGCCGTGGCCGCCGCGCCATTGGTCGCGACGCGGTCGGAGAAAAATTCCCCATTCATGCCCGGAGTGGCCAGGACCGACGCGAACGGGCTGCCGCCATCCAAGCTGGCCCGGGCCATCAAGCCGGCCTCAGCCCACAGATCGGACAAGCCCAGTGAAGCCAGGCAGACCGAGACATCAAAGTTGCCGGATTGCAGCGTGTATTGCAGGTTGAATTGATCACTGGTTCCTCCGATGTCATAGCCCGCGCCAGCAATGTTGACTCCGTTGGAGGTGTAGGTTTCCGTGGAGGGAATGGCCGGGCTGCCGACATCCTGCGGCGCGAAAGGCGCGGCCGTGAAAGCCGCCAGGGTGTTCGCGGCGATGACGTTGGGCGTGCTGTCCCTGTCATAAATATTGTTGATGACGATGCTATAGTTGCTTCCAATGGCCAGAGGCGCGTTGGCAAGCGTGACGGTTCGGTTATTGGAGCCGAGCGAAGCGCCGTGAATGACCAGGCCATTGGTGAAGGCGTAATTGGCCAGGTTGGTGGCGTTTGTCAAAGCAATGGCTTTTGAAAAAGTGATTTCGATATTAGACAGCCCAATATTGAAAACGCCGGTGACGATTGGCGCATTGGTGTCGCGCAGTATCGTGAGCGTGATGGGCGCGCTGGTGATCGAGCCGATGCTATTGGTAATCACACAGGTGTAAACCTGGCCGTTATTCGCCAGCAGGCTATTGGCCAAAGTGTAAACGGGCAGCGTCGCGCCTGTTATCTTGACTCCGGCGTTTTGATACCATTGATAGCCCACAGCCGCCTGATTGGTGGAGAGCACCGATAAATTCGCGCCGTAATTTTCCAGCACCGTGATGTTGCTGGATTGGGAATAAATGCCGGGCGGCGCGTTCGTGCCGGTGCAGGGAATCAGCAGCGTGCCGGCCGGGCTGATCGCCGTCATCGGCTGTTCGAGGACGCCGTTCGGCAACTGCCAGCGCACGGAAAGATTCTCGGCGCCACCGCCCTGTTGCATGCGGGCTTCCAAATAATAACGGCAGCCCGCGACCAGGCTGACAAAAGACGATTGCTGGCTTGCAAAAGCGGTCCATTGCTCCGAGGCCGTGTAAGAAGCGACAGAGGCAATCGGCGCCATGGCCGCCGGATTTTCGTTCGTGCTCAGGTAAAGCTGCGACGTGTCATCGCTGGCGATCCAAAACGAATAAAGTCCGCTCACGGGCGGCACGACATAGGCGCGCAGGCGCTGGCCAAAGTAGTTGACACCCGTGTTGATCTCCGTTTCAAAATTGGTGAAAACGTGGGTGTAGGAAGCAACGGGATTGCTGGGCCAGTTGGGATTGTCTGCCGTGTTGGTCAGCGCCGCCAGCGAGTTTCCCACATTGGCGCTGAGGTTGGTCCAATACTCCCGGTAAACGCCAAACGCGGACGAACTGGCGCTGACGTTGGTGAAGGCGGAGGTATTCAACGCGTTGTTATTGTGCGCCGACACGGCCAATCCCGCCAGGGCCGGCCCGGCCATTTCGAGAGTGGCGGCGGCGCCGACCTGCACCCAATTGCTTCCGTCAAGACTATAAAAGCCGCTGTACTGGTCGCTTGTGCGGTTGAGCATGACCCAGACCGGCGGATTGATGCCGCCGATGGTCGCGCTGACAGACGAGCCGCCGGCTGCGTTGCGCGATTGAAACGTGACGCCCTGGCCCGCGGTGGCGGCCATCAAGGCGTTGACTGCCCCGGCGGTGGTGTCATTGCGAAACATCACGCCGGCTTTGGACCAGCCGCTGCTGGGATCGGAGTTGGCCACGGCGGTGACTTTGGCCACGATCGAGCCGTCGCAATTGAAGATTTCGCTCGCGAAATTAAATTGATCGGCGGAGTTAAAGATGTCCGACCCGCCGCCGGTCACGGTCCACCCGCCATTGACGCTGGAGGCCGACCCGACGTAGGTGGGCGATCCAATGTTGGCATCGGTCCAGCCCGGAGGCAAGGCGGCCAGGGTGGGGCGCGCGGCGGCAAACAGGAAAATGAGTGTCAACGGCCCCAGGGCGCGGATGCGCGGCAGGCCCCTGTTGGGGATGCCGCTGCGTTTCGCTCCTTGGCCGAGACCATGCAGTAGATACAAAAAAGGTCTCACGGATGGCACAAATCATATGGCTGCGACGGCGTAAAGCAATTGATATTCAAGGTGGAATTCAAGGCGCCGAGTTAACTCGGAAATCTATTTGATAATGCGGGCCGAATTACTTATGGTGCCGAAAAGTTCGGGCGCAAGATGATGAGGCCAAAACGATTGTTGCTCTTTTTTGCCGCGGCTGTCGCCATCGCGATTGCCATTTTTGTGACGGGGCCTTTATTGGAAGCTGGCAGTGCGCCAATCATGATGTCGCCACGGACGCGAATAGCCATGTGTTTGTGGTCAGCGGCAACAGCATCAAGGTCTATTCCGAGTGCGGCGACCTGATCACAAAATGGGGCAGCAAAGGAAAACAGCCGGGGCAATTCAACTTCGCCTCGCGCGTGGCGGTAGACGCGGCCGGCTCAAAAGTATTCGTGACCGATGCCAATAACAACCGCGTCCAGGAATTCGCCGAATGAAGCGCAACCATAATGGAAGGGCGTTCACATTGACCGAAATGCTGGTGGTCATTGCGATCATTGCGATTTTGGCGTCGCTGCTGTTGCCGGCGTTGAGCGGGGCCAAAGATCAAGGCGCCAGGACGGTCGATCTGAACAACCTTCGCCAAATCACCGTCGCGAATCAGCTTTACGCCGACAGCAGCCAGCAACTGCTTCCATGGCCAAACTGGGATTACGGCCGCGCGCTGCCCAGCGGCACAAACCGGCCCGGCTGGCTTTACACCCTTGCGGACGGAACGCCGCCCGCCAATTTCGATGGGAAGGCGGGGCTGTTATGGAGTTGCCTGCATCAATCCAAATCGCTGCTTTGCCCAGCCGATCGGGTCAACGTGCGTGTTCCCGACACGGATGGAACCATAACGCAGCGGAGTCAGCAGCTATCAAGTTACATTATGAATGGCGCGGTCATCGGTTTTCGTTCGGGTTACTATTCAAATCGCGAACCGGTGAAGATACTGCAAATGCTTCCCGGCGACTGCCTGTTTTTCGAGGAGGATGCGAGCCAGGCCTGGCATTTCAATGACGGCTCGAGCTGGCCTTCTGAAGGTCTCACCATGCGGCATTCTCAGGGCGGAACCATGGGGCATGTGGACGGTTCAGCCAGTTACATCAGCGGCAAAGCGTGGGAGATTGAAGTGCTGGCGGCCGGCAGGAACGAATTATGGTGCTACCCGAACGCCAAGGATGGCGGCGACCCGGTTAATGGCCACGTCCTTTTTGACAACTAAGCTGGCCCTCCAAATGCTGCGAATCGTTTGACACCATCGGCCTTCCTGGGATGGCCGAAAAATGGCGCCAAGTCATTAAAGCCGCTCCCAGCGCGCCTCCAGCGTCGCCGGCTGCCCTCCTCCAAGTCGATCCATTCGCGCAAGATGCCCGGGTTTTGCCAAGGAATTTTGGCTGCCAGCCCGCCTAAAAATGAACCCTATTCCATTTGCCGAAATTCGCGGACAAGGGTAGGCTGGCGCGCATGAATCGGCGTGATTTCCTGAAGGCCGGCCTGGTGGGCAGCACGGCGGCGCTGGCTGTTTCTTCCAATGCGGCTGATGCCGGCTCGGACGCCCGGCCTTTTCCACACACCGGCCCCTCGGAATGGGATGAGGCGACCATCGGCCAATTGCACGCGGCCATGCAGGCGGGACGCCTCACGGCGGCGGCTCTCACGCGCCATTATTTGGGGCGCATTCACGCCCTGGACCGAAGCGGCCCCAGGCTCAATTCCGTCATCGAAATCAACGAGGACGCTCTCTCCATTGCCCAGGCCCTGGACCGCGAACGAAAAGCGCGCGGCCCGCGGGGACCGTTGCACGGCATTCCCGTGCTCATCAAGGACAACATCGCCACGCGCGACAAAATGATGACGACGGCCGGCTCTCTCGCGCTGGTCGGAGCGGCGCCGCCGGCCGATGCTTTTCTGGTGCGCCAATTGCGCGCGGCGGGCGCGGTCGTTTTGGGCAAAACCAACTTGAGCGAATGGGCCAATTTCCGTTCCAGCCATTCCACCAGCGCCTGGAGCGGGCGCGGCGGCCTGACGCTCAATCCTTACGCGTTGGACCGCAATCCATCCGGCTCCAGTTCCGGTTCCGGCGCCGCGGCCGCCGCCAGCTTGTGCGCCGTGGCGATTGGAACGGAAACCGATGGCTCCGTCACCTCGCCTTCCTCCTACAACGGATTGGTCGGGATCAAACCAACTTTGGGATTGCTTAGCCGTTCGGGCATTATCCCAATCGCGCACAGCCAGGACACGGCCGGCCCAATGACGCGCACCGTCACGGATGCCGCGATTCTTCTTGGATGCCTGGCCGGCATCGACACAGACGACCCCGCCGCCGCCGATGCCGAGGGAAAAATCGCTCCCTCTTACACGGCCTCTCTGGATGCCGGAGCTTTGCGCGGAGCGCGCCTGGGCGTGGCGCGCAGATACTTTGGCACAATGTCCGCGGTGGACCGATTGGCGGAGGACGCCATCAGCGCGATGAAAAGCCGCGGCGCGATCATCATGGACCCGGCCGACCTGCCGAGCCACAGTCATCTCAACGACCATGAAGAATCGGTTTTGCTTTACGAGTTCAAGGCGGATTTGAACAAATACCTCGCGTGGCTCGGCCCTTCCTCGCCGATGCGGTCGCTGGAGGAGATCATAGCGTTCAACGAACGAAACAAGGACCGCGAAATGCCGTGGTTCGGCCAGGAGCTTTTTATCAGGGCGCAAGCCAAAGGCCCGCTGACGGAGCAATCTTATATTGACGCTCTGGCCGACAACCATCGCTTTGCGCGCACCGAAGGAATTGACGCGATCATGGACAAATTGCAATTGGATGCGCTGATCGCTCCCACGACCGGTCCCGCCCAGCGCACCGACCTCGTATGGGGAGACCGCGACACGGGCGGCTGCACTTCGCCCGCCGCCGTGGCCGGCTACCCGCACATCACGGTGCCGATGGGCCAGGTGGAGGGATTGCCGGTGGGGCTTTCCTTTTTCGGCCGGGCGTGGAGCGAGCCAAAATTACTGGGCCTCGCCTTCGCCTTTGAGCAAATGGCCCAGGCCCGCAAAGCGCCGCGGTTCCTGCGCGTCACCAGCTAGCGGCCTAAGCTTTGGAAAATTTCTCATTGACTATGAAAAAATATATCGCGGAATTCATTGGCACGTTCTTTCTGGTTCTGACCGTTGGCTGCACCGTCATTCCTGGATCGCCCGGCGTGATTGCTCCGCTGGCCATTGGCGCCGTCTTGATGGTCATGGTCTTTGCGGGCGGCCACATTTCCGGCGCTCATTACAATCCAGCCGTCACCTTGGCCGTGTGGGTGCGCGGACGGTGCGCGGCGAAGGACGTGATTCCGTATTGGATCGCGCAAATCGGCGCGGCCGTCGTGGCTGCCTTGGCGGCGGGCTTCCTGGCCGGGCAGGGGAAGCCGATGAGCATCCAAAACATCCCGGCCGCGCTGCTGGCCGAATTCCTCTTTACATTCGCGCTGGCCTACGTCGTGGTCAACACGGCCACCGCCAAAGGCACCGCGGGCAATTCATTTTACGGCCTGGCCATCGGCATGACGGTCATGACGGGTGCATTCGCGGTCGGGAATATTTCCGGCGGCGCGTTCAATCCGGCCGTCGCCGTCGGCATCGTTTTGATGCACATGGTGCGCGCTTCCGATATTTGGATTCATCTCGTGGCCGACCTCGCCGGAGGACTCGCCGCCGGCTGCGTCTTCAAATTCCTTAACCCGGATGACAAATAGATTTTGTTCTACGGCCCGATCAAGCGGAAAAACTGGCTGCCGCCGCTGCTTGGATTTACGGCGACAGTCTCATTGGTTCCGCTCACGACGTAGGTGTTCGGCGCTACGATGGCCCAACTGGCGGGGGCAAGGCTCGGTGTCTGCTCAAGCTCGAACCCGGCAAAGTTGGTCGGCCAGGCCACGATGACATTGGGCGTTTGATACGCCACCGTCAACGGCGGGCGCGGGAAGCTCAACATGCCCGAAGCGCTGCCTGTCAGCGCCGCGCCGGAAATCGGATCGTTGTTTTGCCCGACTACCGTATAAGTTCCCAAATCGGCCGCCGTCACCCCGATGATCGTCAAAGCGCCTGTGGCTGAATTGGAAATCGTGGAGCCGTCGCCGGTTGGGTTCGGGCCGTCGGCGAGCGGCGTTCCATTCGTGCCGTTGAAATACCATTTGTAAGTCGTAACGGGATTGCCCGCGTTCTGGCTGGCGAGTGTCGCGGTGGCGCCAGGCATGGCCGTCACGTTGGCCAGCGTCAAATTCGGCGCGGACATCGGCGTGACCGATGCCCAGGCCGTGCCGATGCGCAAATCGGAGAAGTAGCGGTTGCCCGGCAATTGCACGCCATGCACTTCAAAAGCGTGAATGTCCGAATTGGCCACGCCAAAAGTGGAGGGGCCAAGGCTCGGCGCGGGCACATTGGTCGTGCCGAAAGTTGTGTTCGTCGGGTCGAACCACATCGCGACGGTGTCATCGTTGCTGCTCACGAGGCCGGAGTTAACCTGGTAACACCCAACCACGAAAATGTCCTGGTCCGCCTGGAAGCCCGTGGCCCACTGCGTATTGGCATCGACGCCTTGATTGCCAGTGGTTCCCGACCCTTTGGAAAGGCCCAGCCAGTAACTTCCATCAGTTTGAATTTGCGTGCTCAACTTGAGGTTGAACGATGTGCTGGAGGAGGAATCGCAAAACGCCGCGATGCAATCGCTGACATTAGCCGCTCCCAGACTGTCGCAATTCAAAATGAACGAAAAATAGACCGATTGTCCGGGGCTGGCGCCGTGGTTCCAGAAATATAACTGGTCATTGTCCGTCGATGAAGAACTGACGTCGTGATCAGCCGCCTGGGTGCTGTCGCCAGCCAATCCCGGCCAGGGATAGCCCGGAGCGTTATTGTTGACGAAAGTGGCGAATGGGTTCTCGTCGATGATCAGGCTGGTGCGGCTGCCCGATTCGTGCTGCCAGTAAGCCGGTTCGCCGGTCGCTTGGTTGAAAAGGTTCGTCACGCCTGCCCAAGTGTAGGGGGCCGAGGGGCCGCTCATAATTCCGTAGGATGTGAATGGCTCATAAATGAGCTGGCCGGGCGCTGCGGTGGGCGTGCCGATCACGAATGGCGCCGCGGTCACGTTGCCGGCCGCGTTGCTGATCACCACTTGGTAGCTTCCCGCGGCTGCCGGCGAAACCTGCACGCCCAGGCTGGAGGCAGTCGCCCCGCTGATGACGCTCCCGTTAAAACTCCAGATGTAACTGAGCGGCTGCGTCCCGCCCAAGGTTGTCGCGCCAAGATAAGTCACACCGCCTGAATTGATCGTTTGCGCGCCCGTTTCCGCGATGCTCGGCGAGACGGGCGGATCGATGACCGCCAGATTGGCGGTGGAGATGCCGGTCCCGGCCGCGCCGTTGGTGACGAGGACGCTGATCGCGCCATCGTCCAAATCCTCCACGCCGGCCAGCGTCAGCGTGCTCGAAGTGCCCGCGACATTGGTGGTGATGGTCACCAGCGCGCCGCCCGCGCTGGTTTGGCCCGAGACGAGCGCCGTCGTGCCGCCCTGGAGCCATTCATAGGTAATGGGCGCCGGCCCGCTCGCGGAAACGGCAAAGACCGCCGTGCCGCCCGCATTGTTGGTTTGATTGGACAGCGGAGATGTAATGACCGGCGTGCTCGTAAAAGTCAAAATCAGGCTGTCGCCGGAATCGTTCGTGGTCACGCTAAATTGAGAGGCGCCGCCTGGGTTGTTGGCGAAACTCGATGTGTCGATGGCAAATTGTCCCGAACCGGAAAAGCCGCTGATGGCGCTGGGCGTTTGCACGAGCAACCAGCTATGATTGACATTCGGATTGAAGGCGGCGCTGCCAGGCGAACCTGAGGCGGTCAGCGAAACAACTTTGATGTGAATCTGGCTGCTGGGGCTTGCGTTGAGCGAGAGGGAGCCGTTGGTAATACTGATCAGGCTCCAGCCGGAAGCGGACCCAGCGGCGCCGGAGTCGTTATTGATGTACCACACGTTGGTGCTGCCGCCGTTGATTGTGACGGCGCCGCCATCGGCGTCATCCGTCAGCGTTCCAATATTGGTGGCGATTCCGCTCACGGCCATGATGGCTGCGGCGCTGCCGTTGAGCGTGGTTGCGCCATCGACCAATCCCGTGCCCGTCAAAGTCTGGCTGGCGCCCACTAACAGGCCGCCGGTGGGGGTCGCGCTTGCGTCCAGGATCGCGCCGGGCGCGACCGTGATAAGCGTCGAGTTTGGCATCGTGCCTTGCAACGCGAAGGTGCCGTTGCTGACAATCGTGGCGCCATAATGACTCAGGGCTCCGGAGAAAGTCTCCGTCCCGGCGCCAATTTTGACGAGGCTCAGCGCCTTGCCAGGGCCGCCGTCGGAAGTGGAGCCAGCAAATGAGGCCGTGGCGTCATTGGCTCCGAAGGTCAGCGTCGAATTGACGTTGCCGAAATCGCCGACTTGGGCAAACGATCCGCCCGAACTCGAAATCAAACCATTGATCGTGGCGTTGAATCCATTGAGGTCCAGCCGCGCGTAGACGGCCGAGGTGGCTGGGATCAGCGTTACATTGCCCGCGTTGGGGCCGCTGGGGATTTGATTGTTGGCCCCCATTTTGAAATACGTGTTCGCCGCCACGCCAGAGTGCGCTTCCAAAATCAATCCGCCCTGCCAGTCGTTGGGTGTGTTCGTGTTGGCATTCGCCAGCAAATAATTGCACGTGTGAGAGCCCCACACATCCAGCGTGCCCGTGCCCGTGATCTGGCCGCTGAACGTAATCGTGTCGCCTGAACTGAAGTTATTGTTGATGCGGTCGCCGGGCGCCACGGTCACCGGAGCGCCCAGAAGATGGATCGCGCCCGCGAACGTCAGCCCGTTGCCCGAATAACTCAGCGCGCCCGCGTTGGCGACGGCGTTGGCCGTGGGCGAACCGAGGCCGGGGCTGAGATAAAACGCATTCGGAACCGTGCCGGCGCCTGTGTAATAGGCGTTGGCGCCGGCCGCGATGTAAACCGGCCCGCTGCCAAGCTGGGAGGCCGAACCCCATTGGAGCTGCCCCTGATTGATGTAGGTGCCACCGGAATAATTGTTGCTCGTGCTGGTGGCCAGGTTCATCGAACCGGGGCCGGTCTTGATCAGAGTGACCGCCCCGCCGCTGGCATTGTTTTGAACGGCGCAATTGACGGAGAGCTGGTTGTTGGCGTTGTTGCCGTTGACGGCGAACAGGAGGGTCGCGCCATTGGTGGACGCTCCCGCCGTTATCACGCCGCCGTTGGCAAAAGTCAGGCAGCCCTTGCTTCCCAGCGTATTGCCGAGCAGATAGACGCCGCCCATGGAGCCGAACGTCAGCGTCCCGGTCGTCGTCACCGTGCTGGTGGCCGTGCCGCCGCTGTTGCCTGTTTGCGCGGCTGAAATTGTATTGACGGTATTGTTGTTGGCCGTGTAGGCGGCCGAGGAGCCGGCGGCGGTCAAATTGATGTTGTTGCCGTTGCCGATGGCGCCAGGGGCGGCCGGCGTGTAGCCGTTGTAGGCCACGACGTTCGCGCCGCTGAGGGTGGCCAGCCCAGTGGGTGTGTTCGTTCCAAAGGCAAAGAAGAGGCCCGCTCCTTCCACATTGTTAATCAGCCCTGTGGCCGGGTCCACGCTCATGGATGGGTCCGAGACATTGGCGTCGAGCCAGGCAGCGCTGCCAAGTCCAACCCCCAGAGCGTAAGTCAGAACCGCGGGCGAACTGGCGCTGCTATAGAATTGGTAATTGCCCCAATCCAAGCCCAATCCAAGGCTCACTGTTTGCGGTTCGCTTGAGTTATTGGCCACGCCGGTGGAATTTCCAGTGGCCGCGCCGGAGAGTATGATGGGCGCGCCGTCGAGATTGAACGACACGCTGGCCGCGCCATCAAAAGTGATGCCGGAAAACGGCGTCCCAACGGGGAAGTTGTTGAAGTTGGCAGGCTGCCCTCCAGAGAAATCGAGTGAATCATTGGGCAGCGGCGCGGCGCCAGCCTGCCAATTGGCAGCATCGGCCCAATTGGTGCTATTCGCAAAATCGGCTCCGGTCCAGACATCCTGGGCTTGAGCCGCGAACCCGGCGAAAAGGGCCGCCATGCAAGAAAAGACCGGCAGCGAAGCCGCCGCCACACGATCGAACCGGCGAAGCAGTATCATAAGTAGTATGCGTGTTAGTTTCCAAGTCATCGCAAGCCACGACACTCCCTTCAGGAGCGCGATGGCTGCGAACTGTGCTAATTGCAGGCACTTGTATCAGCCCGCGCGTGCCGATGCAACGGATTTTTTTCGGGATTTTAAGGATTTCTAAGGATTTGGAAATTGAGAGGCTTTTTGCGCACTTTTTCGCCGCTGCCGTCGGGAAGGCTCTCGACTCTGCGGAAGTGTCATACTGTCCTATGACAGTTTGCATGCCGCAGCAGCTCTTCGGTCATGAGCCTCCACTGGCCATGCTATGCTGCCGCAGGTTCCAGCAACCTTAGGAAAGTGTCACACTGTCCTATGACAGTTTGCAGTTGGCCGAATAATCGGTTGCGGCCCGGCCCGCCATTTCTCGCTGCCACTCTCTCGCAGGTTTCCGGCGCTTTTGAAAGTGGCATACTGTCCTATGACAGTTTGCCAGTGTGACTGGATTATCCGGTCCCGGTAGTCTACAGCGAAGCTTATCCGCATTTCGCAATGCGGGAATTGTATAAATGCCACAACGATAGCCATTTGCATAAATCGATTTTGAAAAATCAGCCGTTTTCGCAGAAAACCAGGGGTTCTGCCAAAGAAAAATGATCATTTCGCAAACGGTTTTTCGATTTCCAGTGAATTGTTGAATCATAAACTATTCTCCTTAAATAGTTTGCGTGGGTTCAGTCCCGTGAAAAAATCGCTCCTGAAAGCCTACGGTAGGTTTTCGTCTTTATGGCGGTTATGACACAATTCCGCGCATGGACATGATAAACGGTTCGGAAGATGAGGGCGCGTACAAGCTGCGGGACGGGATCCGACCCACGCGAATTTGGCCTTTTTGCCGCCAAAATGTTCTCAGGGGCGTGGCAGGATTTCGTCCGGCGTCCAAATGTATTGCAGCTGCCCGTGCGATCGGACCAGAACATGGGAAAACAAGCCTTAACAAGGCATTTCCGGGAAACAATCTAATCAACCGCACCCCAAACCGTGTCCGTCCAATCGCGCCGACAACATGGGCAAACAAGCCAGCACAAGGCATTTTCCGCCAAAACCAAGCTCATGGATGCGCCCAAACCGCTTCCCTCCAACTTTCCAGCTCTTTCGCTCAAGCGCGAGCGTTTCGACCTGCATCTCAGGGCGTCGCGGAGTTCCGCCCTTCCGTCGGGTGCGTTGCAAAAAAGTTCAAAGGAACGATTTTCTGGTTTTTTTTGACATTATATATCTAGTGATATAGATATAGAGCATGAAACCCGAACAGCGCCGCCAAGAGATTCTCCAGGAAATCAACGCCATCACCCGCATG
>DASXZY010000018.1:0-95655 GCA_036501625.1 Verrucomicrobiia bacterium | reverse complement strand
CCGCTCGTAGTGAGCAATGGCTGTTACGTGACGAACATTTTCATGATTACGGCGCAAGACGGCTGCAACAACATGGCCTCGACCAACGTTGTGTATAGCTGGACCGTGAACAACACGATGCCGGTCATCCAAGGCACTCCCACCGGCGGAGACTTAGGCTGCAACCCGACCAATCTGCCGACGACCAATTCCGTCCTCAACGGAATGAGCGCGAGCAACGCTTGCGGCATCGCCAACTTGAGCGTGACTCCGCTCGTAGTGAGCAATGGCTGTTACGTGACGAACATTTTCACGATTACGGCGCAAGACGGCTGCAACAACATGGCCTCGACCAACGTTGTGTATAGCTGGACCGTGAACAATACCCCGCCGGTAATAATGGGCACGCCGGTCGGCGGATACTTGGGCTGCAACCCGACGAACCTCCCGAGCACCAACACCATCCTCAACGGGATGAGCGCAAGCAACTCCTGCGGTTCCGCGACTTTGACCCCGAGCAGCGTTCTTACGAGCAACGGCTGCTATGTTACCAATACGTTCACCATTAAAGCCACCGACGGCTGCGGCAACTGCACAACGACCAAAGTAATCTATAGCTGGACGGCGAATAACACCCCGCCGGTCATTAACGGCACGCCGGTCGGCGGATACCTTGGCTGCAACCCGACGAATTTGCCGGCGACCAACACCATCCTCAACGGCATGAGCGCGAGCAACGCCTGCGGCTCCGCGACTTTGAGCCCCAGCAGCGTGCTCACAACCAACGGCTGCTTTGTGACGAATACGTTCACCATTAAAGCCACCGACGGCTGCGGCAACTATACGACCATCAAAGTAATCTATAGCTGGACAGCGAACAATACGTCGCCGGTAATCAAGGGCACCCCCGCAGGCGGTTACTTGGGCTGCAACCCGACGAATCTGCCGACCACGAGCACCGTCATCAGTGGAATGAGCGCCAGCAACGCTTGCGGCTCCGCCGTATTGACACCCACGAGCGTGCTTACAACCAATGGCTGCTATCGGACGAATACGTTTACCATCAAGGCGACTGATGGCTGCGGCAATTGCATGACGACCAACGTGGTCTATAGCTGGACCGTGAACACCGCGCCGCCAGTCATTTATGGAACGCCGAATGGCGGCCCTCTGGGTTGCAACCCGTCGACCCTGCCGAGCGTCACCAGCGTGACCAATGGCATGAGCGCGAGCGCGAGTTGCGGCATCGGCGCCAGCCTGAGTGTGACTTCTACTCTCACGAACAGCGGCTGCTATGTCACGAACGTCTTTACGATCAAAGCGACGGATGGCTGCGGCAATGCCACCTCGGCCAGCGTGGTTTATACTTGGACGGTAAATCTGACCGGCCCCCTCTTAACGTGCCCGCCGGACACGACGGTTGTGACCAACATCTGCCAGATGTTCTGCACGTTTAATGCGTGCGATTGGTCCGGTTCCTGCAACGGCGGCTACCGCTATAATAACAATTGGTGGCAGAATTATTGCGGGAACAACAATTCGAGCACCCAATGCTACGGATCATTCACCAATTGGTGGGGTTCATGCGGCGCCAGCGCCAATCAATGCACGACTTGGTGGACGAACTGGAACAACAATCGCCCGACCAATTGGTGGGGTTGCTGGTCCGGTTCAGGCTACCAATACGGCAATTGGTATAACTCGTGGAATAACAACAACAACAACAATTACCAGAATCAGTATAATCAGTGCTTCGTGCCGTGCGCCGGCAACAACCCGGATGGCATCCTGAACGGCTGTTTCAACAAGGTCTATCCCAACGGCTGCGTCAAGATTGGCAATACCAACAGCGGCAACTGCCTGACCTTCACCTCTTGTTCAGCCGCGCAAAACTGCTTGAATTGGAATGGAAATTGCGGAGTGCTCAATAATTGCTCCACCAACCCATCCTACTGCAACGCCGGCTGCTTCGGCGCGCAAGTGCTGGCATTGAAGCTGAACTGCGACTTTGGCGACTACGGCTGCACTCCTGGATACGTCGGCAAGTGCGGCGACCTCGTGCTCTGCAATTCCGCTTCGCCTTGCAACGGATACAAAGTGCGCGACATCCTCAACACCTGCAACAGGGCCTTGGGCGGCGGCGCCTGCCCGCAAGGATGCTCGGTGCAATATCTCTGCGGCTTGTGCAGCAATCTCAATCAGTGTTTTGAAGGCTGCCAGGTTAGCAGTTGGTGCAGCGCCAATCTGTGCTCCGTTTATGTCCCGACCCCGGCACAAACCGGCACGCCCGCCGTCAGCGATGTTTGCAGCCCGAATCCCACGCTGACCTACCATGACGCGATCAACGCGGGAAGCTGCGATGCGACCTATGTCATTAGCCGCACGTGGATGGCGGTTGATTCCTGCGGCAACAGCAACACCTGCGTCCAGGCGATCACGGTGGCGCAGACCAATTCGTCCAGCATTTCCGGCGCTGTGGTGCTGGCCTGCAGCGGCGATAGCAACCTGAACAACAACGAGGGCCTCGCCAATGTGAACGTGTCCTTGAAGAACAGCCAGGGCAGCGTGGTCCAAACGGACACCACCGACGCCAATGGCAATTACAGCTTCACCGGTGTTGCTGCCGGTTCTTACACCGTCGTGGTGACACCGCCCGGCGGCTACACGGAAACCTACCCGTCCAGCAGCGGCAACCTGAGCAACGTTACCGTCTCGGCCTGCCAAAACCTCGCGACTGTCAATTTCGCCTACATCGGCTCGACGGTGGGAGTGCAATTGATCAAGACCGCGCCGTCCTGCATGCCGTGCAGCGGAATCATTACGTATTCGTTCGCCGTGACCAACACGGGCAACACCTGCGAAACACTGAAGGTGGTGGATCCGCTGCTTGGCGGCACAATCTTCACGCAGAACAACGTGGCGCCCGGGCAGGGCTTCGTGTTTAGCTCCAACTACACCGCCAGCTCCGCCACCTGCATGCTGACTAACACAGCTTCGGCCATCGGCACCGGTCCGAACGGAAAATCCGCGACCAACACCTCCACCGTGGTTACCGCCATCACCACGAAGTGCGTGACCAATGAAATCTGCGGCAGCTTCAATTCCCAGAATCCGGGCAACGGATACGTTTGGTGCAACGCCCATTTAAACTGCAATCCGGGCAAGCCTTGCACCGTCTATTGCAAGAACGCGACTGTGACGTTCTCCTGCAACAACGGGCACGTCTATACCTTCCCGGTGCCTGATTGCCAGGTCAAGTTCACCAATTGCTCCAGTTCAAGCTGCCAGTTCAATGGCGCAAATTGGAATACGACCATCCCATGCGCCGGCGACGACCAAATCTTCCTCTCCGGCTGCGGCATCCCGTGGCAATCCGAGTTCGCCAATTGCCACTCGGTCTGCTGGACGGGAGTGTTCTGCTGCGATACGGCTGGCGTCAACTGCAATTGGCAGTGGAGCGCCGCTTGCTATAACAACAGCAACCTTGGCAATTGCGGTTCTGTCAATGTGAAGCCCTGCCATAATGTTTACTGCGGCTACCCCTCGGGCGACCAGTGCGGAACGCCTGAGAATTGCAAGTCCTCCTGCCAGGGCGGCGGTTGTGGCGGCGGCGGAAGCAATTACACCGGCTCCTGGTCGAGCACAGGCTCGTTCACTTGCCATTAATTGATTAAGCTTCGGGCAGGCGAGCCAAGGAACCATCCGCCTGCCATTGAATCAAGACAGGGGCAGGAGCCAGTAATTGAGCTTGGCTCTGCCCCTGTCGATGTTTCCTCCCGTATTCCGTGCGTGCGCGGCCAACACGAGCTCTCTATTTCCGGCTCGCGCCTCCCCCAGTGACAATATATCCCTATCCGCAACCTCCAACAATCCTGTCAAGAATTGCCGCTGGAATCCGAGGAATAAGCTGGACAATTCCGTTGCTTGCGCCTTTATTCAACCGTTGGCAAGTACGACGACTTTATGAGCCACCTCAAATTCAACTGTCCTCATTGCGGACAACATTTGGAATGCGATGAAAAACACGCCGGCCGGGAGATTCCGTGTCCCGCTTGCAAGGCCAAGACGGCGGTGCCGGCGACCGCGCCAAAGCGGACGCCCGTCGGGCAACCGTCAGGCATGACATTCGTTCCGGATAGCTGGCGAAAGCCGGGCGCGGGGGGAACGGAACATCGAAAGGGCTGAAGCGCCCCGGTCTTGGCGCCTGGCTGGTTTGCGTTTACGTTGCTGCAGATGATGCATTCTCTGGTTGAGGCGGCCCGCGAGCTTGCGGCGCAGGCGGACAAGCTCCGGTTCGGAGCTCCTGTGGCCCACGTCTATAACCCCCTTCTCTATGCGTGGAAGGCGCACGAGCTTTACCTGCAACGCTTCGGCGCAGGCCCCAAGGAAGTGATTTTCCTCGGCATGAATCCGGGGCCGTTCGGCATGGCCCAGACGGGCGTGCCGTTCGGGGAGATTTCCGCCGTGCGCGATTGGATGAACATTCGCGCGGCCATCGGCCGCCCCGCGCTGGAGCACCCGAAGCGGCCGGTGCTGGGATTTGAGTGCAATCGGACGGAGATGAGCGGCAAACGACTGTGGGGGTTGTTCGCGCGGCGGTTTGGGACGCCGGAGAAATTTTTCGAGCGCCATTTCGTTGTCAATTATTGCCCGCTCGCATTCCTTTCTGACACCGGCAGCAATCTGACGCCCGACAAGCTTCGTCCGCGAGAGCGGGAATTGCTGGCCCAGGCCTGCGGCGCGCATCTGCGGAGCGTCTTGGAGATCATGCGGCCCAAATGGGTCGTTGGCGTGGGTGCTTTCGCGGCCGAGCGGGCGAAAATTGCGGCCGAGGGCCTGCCCATTGGCATCGGGCAGATTCTCCATCCCAGCCCCGCCTCGCCCGCGGCCAATCGCGGCTGGGATGCGAAAGCCTCGGAGCAATTGGCGGCGCTGGGCATTTGGCCGGCGGCTTCGTTTTGACTTTTTTATTCGGTCTCATTGCGGTTTTCTAACTTCGTGATTGCGCGCGTGACGCTCGATTTGGCCCTGGGCAAAGAATTCGACTATCTCATCCCTGAAGAATTGGAAGGGGCCGTCGAAGTGGGCAGCCGCGTGCAAGTCCCATTTGCTCGCCGCCTCGTGCTGGGCTGCGTGACGGCGTTGCAGGAGACTTCGCCTCATGCCCAACTGAAGCCCATCGTCAAAACAATCGGGCGCCAGGCGCAAATCACTCCCAAAATCCTGAAATTGGCGCGGTGGCTTGGCCAATACTACTGCTGCCTGCCGGAGACCGCCCTGAAAAGCGTCCTGCCCGACGCCGTGCGCAAGGAAAAAGCAGGGTGGCGCGAACATCTCTTCATCCGCGCGCTGCCGCCGCCGGAGAGCGATCCCAAATTGAGCAAGAGGCAGCGCGAAATCCTGGAAATCGCCCGCGCCGGGGCGGAAATGCCCTTGCGGGAGTTGCTGAGGCAGGCCGGCGCCACCTCCCAGACCGTGCGCCGGTTGGAAGACAAAGGCTTGATCCAAATCGCGCCGCGCATCTCCGAGCGCGATCCCTATGAGCGCGAAACGATCCTGCCCACGCAGGCGCTGGCTTTGAATCCCGCGCAACAACACGCCGTTTCGGAAATCATCGGCGCGTGCGGGCAGGACGGCGCCAAGCCGGTTTTCCTCCTTCACGGCGTCACGGGCAGCGGCAAGACGGAAGTCTATTTGCAGGCGATTGCCCACGCCCTTGGGCAGGGCCGCGGCGCGATTGTGCTCGTGCCGGAAATCTCATTGACACCGCAAACCGTCGAGAGATTCAAGGCGCGCTTCAGCGCGGGCAACGCGCAGACCCTCGTGGCGGTCTTGCACAGCCATCTTTCGGACGGCGAACGGCATGATGAATGGCACAAAATCCGCCAAGGGCGCGCCCGCATTGTCATCGGCGCCCGCTCGGCCATTTTCGCGCCGGTGGACCCGCTGGGACTGATCATCGTGGACGAGGAGCACGAGAATTCTTACAAACAGGAGGAGGCGCCGCGCTATCACGCGCGAGACGTGGCCGTCGTCCGCGGGCGCATGGAGGAAGCTGTGGTGGTGCTCGGCTCCGCCACGCCCTCAATGGAGAGCTGCTTCAACACGCATAAAGGCAAGTACCGCCTTCTGGAAATGCACGACCGGGCCGACAACAAGAAATTGCCAGTCGTGCGCGTAGTGGACATGCGGCAGGCCGCCCGCGCGGAGAAGGGCGCGCCTATGTTTTCGCCGGACCTCAAGGAGGCCATTCACCAGCGGCTGGAACGCAAGGAGCAGACGCTGCTGTTTTTGAACCGGCGCGGTTTCGCCACTTCGATGCAATGCCCCTTGTGCGGCTACGTCGCCCAATGCCCCAATTGCAGCCTCGCGCTGACGTATCACCGCCAGGCCGGCCGTTTGCGCTGCCATATCTGCTCGCACGACGCGCCCGCGCCCGCCGTTTGCCCGGACCCAAAATGCCGCAATCCAGCCATCCGTTTCGCCGGCATGGGCACGGAAAAAGTGGAAGCCACGCTGGCCAAGCTCTTCCCGCGCGCCCGCGTGCAGCGCATGGATTCCGACGCCCTCAAGCGCAAGGAGGACTACCGGCGCATCCTGGGCGATTTTCGGACCGGCAAGACCGACATCCTGGTCGGCACGCAAATGATCGCCAAAGGGCTGCATTTCCCCAATGTCACGCTGGTGGGCATCATCTATGCCGACCTAAGCCTGCACGTGCCGGATTTCCGCGCGGGCGAGCGCACCTTTCAATTATTGACGCAAGTGGCCGGCCGCGCCGGGCGGGGCGATGTGGAAGGCGAAGTTTTCGTGCAGGCCTTCACGCCGTTTCATCCGGCCATCCAATACGCGCGGCGGCACGACTGGCCCGGATTTTACGAGCAGGAAATCGAATTCCGTCAGCAACTCAAATATCCGCCCCTCAGCCGGCTGGCGCTCTTGCTGCTAAAAGGCCGCAACGAGGAAAAAGTCCAATTGTCGGCCGCGCATGTTAAACAGGAAATCCAGAAGCGGACCGCTGGCATCGGTGACTTGGTCATCGCCGGCCCCGCCGCCGCTCCACTGGCCCGCGCGGAGACGATGTACCGCTATCAAATCCTGTTGCGCTCCCGCCACATCACCAAGCTCGGCGCCGCGCTGGCGGAAATGGACGCCGCGCTGGCTTTGCCCGATGGTGTCAATATGACGATTGACATTGATCCGGTCAATTTGATGTGAACCGTCACGCTTTGCGGAAGACCGCAACCCGGTTGGTGTTGGTGCCCTTGACGTTGTTATCGACGCCCCAGCAATTAGCCGTTTTGGTGAATTTTTGGTCGTTGATGAGCACGAGCACCGGCTCCAGGCCCGCTTTGACGCCGCAACGAATGACCGATTCCTCCAGCCGGATTTTCCCGCTCCGCACTTCCCCCACCTCAAACGCCACGTGCCCGCCTGAGCGCAGGACGCGGGCCAGTTCCAGGAACACGTCGCTCATCGCAGCCTCCCACGCCTCCAGTTTTTTGGGCACTGTCAACGCGACGGCGGTGGAATCGACCCCGATGAACCAGCAGCGCAGCCAGTTGTCATTGGCGTATTGGACGACGTCCAGAAACGGGGGCGACGTGACGGCCAGCGAGACTGAGCCATCGCGGATTTCCGGAGTGGCGCTGGCTTTGGCCGTCAACAATATCGCGGCGCGGGCGGCGGGGGCCAGGACCGCGCGCTCCCTGGTTCCGCAATCGCCCAGCAATTGGCGTGTTTTTTTGCAGATGATCGCGCTCACGTTCCGGAGCGGCGGCGTCTGATTGCGCTTGGCGTTTATTTTCCGCTGCACCGCCACTGTTACGGCCTGGTTGGGTGGCATTGTATAGACGGAAAAAAATCCGGGAGAATGGCCGGTTAGGCGGTTTAGCGCGACCATTTGTATCCATCCATCGACCGCGTCCAGGGCCTTTTCCGCTTTGCGCCGCAGGAGGTATTTCTTGAGCGCGCAGATTTCGCGCAAAGTTTCCGGGTGATAAAAAACCAGCAAATCTTCCGGCGGCTCATCGGCATCGCGCCAATCGAGCGTGGCCAGCCGCTCCTGCACTTCGGCCAGGGACGGGGGGTCAAGCCGCGGACGGGCCAGGCAGGCGCTCAACGGGTTGATGTCACAGCCGAACGCCAGGCGCCCCATCAGAGCCGACTCAACAACGGTGGTTCCGCGCCCCATAAACGGATCATAAACAGCTTCGCCGTGGGCGGTCAGGCGCTGGATGAAAAAGCGCGGCAATTGCGGCTTGAAACAGGCGCGGTAGGAAACCTCGTGCAGGCTGCTGGCGGCGCGCTGCCGGGCCGTCCAAAATTCGTTCACGCAGAAAGGCACGGAAACCGTTTCCCCGCTGAACAGTGTTATGCCAGTCGCCGTCACGCGGGTGGCATTCCCGAATTCCTTGAATTGGGCTAGTTGTTCCAGCAACGTTGCGGCTGGCGGCGGTTCCGGTTCCGGCAGCGGCGCGCGAACAATGTCGAATCCAAGTGTCGCCTGCGTTTCCACGCCCGTGAGCGTCTCAAACCTAGCCGGGTTTCGCCAAGTGAATTTGCTGTGAATTTTCAAAATCTCAGATAGCATCATCGCGGCGATTTTCTTGAGACGATTTCTCAATGTCTGGGGGCGTGGAAGGCGCGTGGCTGCGTCGTTGGCTCGCGAAACGGCCCGGCTTTGGCGTGAGGATGGGGCTGGGGCGGCCGCGCGTTTTGGGCTGCGCGCGGCGCGCGGGGTTTTGGCCGAGCGGCTCGGCCCGGCCCGCCCGCCGAGAACCAATGAGCTGGACCGGCAATTCGGCACTGACACCGCCGAAAACCTCAAGCTGCACGGCTTGGATATTCGCGGCCCCAACTACCGGGATGCCGTCTATTATCGCGCCACTAATTTTCCAATTCTGGAAGAAATCCTGGGACGGCTCCCAGTCCGGCATGAAGACTGCACGTTTGTTGACTACGGATCGGGCAAGGGGCTGGTGCTGCTCAAGGCCGCGGGGTATCCGTTCAAGAAGGTCATCGGAGTGGAATTCGCGCGGGAACTGCACGAAATTGCCGCTCAGAACTTGGCCCGCCACCCGGCGGGCTTGCGCCGGTGCGCGGTCGAGCTTGTGCATGAGGACGCCGTCAAATATGCGCCGCCTGCGGGAAACCTCGTGCTCTATTTCTACGAGCCGTTTGAAGCGCCGGTCACGCGGCAGGTGATTGCGCGCGTCCGGGACCTTCCGCGGGAAAACAGGGACATTGTGATCGCGTACGTTTGGTCGAAGAATCCGCGTGTCAGTTGCAAGCCATTGTGGGACGCGGAAACCTTCATCACCCAAGTGGATGAAGGCGGCAGTTGGACGATCTACCGGCTGGCCGGCCGCGAAAAAGACTAGGCAGCCTTCGCAGCCAAACCTGTTTTCGCCGTCTTCGGTTGGACGTTCGGGACCGCCGGGCCGCTGGCCTGTTTAAAATGGACTTTGGAGCGAAGCAGCAGCGTGCCGAAGCACAAATCGGCCAGGGGCAGCACGACGTTATAGTTTTTGTGCATGTAACGATGATGCAGCAAATGGTGGCCGTTGAGCCGGAAGAAAATCCCCGAGCGCTCCACATGACGTTTTCTGGGCAGGTGCATGCACCAATGCATGTATTCGTAAACGGCGTAATAGCTCGCGCACGCCAGCGCGCTGCCGCACAGCATTCCCCAATTCCCGACCAGAAGTGACCCCAGCACAAACGGCGAAGACGAGATCGCGACCAGCGCTGGGCCGTTCCACCAGGCCATGGGAATGGTTAGTTTGTCTTTTTCGTTGATCAGATGATAAGTGTGGTCCGACTTGAAAATTCGATGATGAACCAGCGCGTGGCTCCGATAGGGGTAGGTGAACGATCCAAGCGGCCGGTGCATGAGGAACCTGTGCAGGATCCATTCAAATACTGAAGCGTAAATAGTCGCAGTGAGGGTGCCGATGGAGGTCCAGAAAAAGAATGTAGAAGTCAAGAGATTGATAGTTTGGGGTTTATAATCATTAAAACGTCACCGCACTGGCGGCAATTCCGTGTCGTTCGTTCCATTTCGATCACGTTTATCATTATCGGGCGCGAAAGTCTGCTGGCCTTTGGCAAAACACGCAAGGACAAAAATTTCTTTATGTCGAGCGTCGAGAATTATCATTGCGTAACCCATATAACGGCAATATTATACATCGAGTTTATGACAGATTCGAATTTAAATTTTTGGGGGGAAATTTCAGTGCCGGTGGGCGTGGCGATTTGCTTCGGCGTGGCCTTGGCCTATTGGCTGGTCGCTGAGCTCCGCGCCGAAAAAGAAGACCCGGACAGGTAAGCTCACTGCGCCCGCACGGCCGAATGGATGCTCATGGCGCCGCCAAGCAGATTTCGTACTTTGACATCGCGGCATCCAAGTGAGGCCATCTTTTCAGCCACCCCGCGTTGGGCGGGATAAGCCTCCAGCGATTCACGAATATAGGCAAGCGCGGCGGCATTGCGGCACAAGATGTTCCCCAGCAACGGCACCACCGTGCTTAGATAAAAGAAAAACAGCCGCCGCCAAAGCCAAGCCTCCGGCTTGCCGAAATCAAGCGCCAACAACCGTCCGCCGGGCCGCGCCACCCGTGCCATTTCTTCCAGGCCGCGCTCCCAGCTTGCCAAGTTCCGCAGCCCATACCCGATGGTGACAATGTCGAACGAAGCATCCTTAAACGGAATCTCCATGACGTCGCCCGTCATAAATCGCAGCGGCGGCGCGCTGGGCGGGGCGGGACACTTTTGCGCCCTCCTTTGAGCAACCGCCAGCATAGCCGGGCTGAAGTCCAACCCGGTAACTTCCGCGCCGGCCCGTTGCAATGCGAACGCGATGTCCCCCGTTCCGCAGCAAAGATCCAGCGCGTTTTGGCCCGGTTTGACTTCGGCCATTCTGGCCGTCAGTTTCTTCCAATGGCGGTGGAGGCCCATGCTTTGCAGATCATTGATCAAGTCATATCGCGGCGCGAGCACACCAAACAGGCTCTCGACCAGCGACGCTCTTTCCGCGCCGGTTTTGTAATACTTGTTGCTCACGTCGTTGGGGCGTAGTTTGGGCATATGGCGTCTGCTATTCAAGCCGGGCCTCGCAGCGACTTGGTGATTTCCGGGATGAATTGCGCCCACTGTGCGCGTTCGGTCACTGATGCCCTGCAACAAGTGGCGGGCGTGGCCAGCGCCGATGTCTCTTTGCCGGACGGCAAGGCGCGGGTGCGCTGGCGGTCCGACGCCCGGCCCAACCTGCCCGCGTTGTCTGAGGCCGTTCGCGCCGCCGGTTACGCCGCGCAGCCAGCCTCTGCGGATGCCGAAACCGCGAGGCCGCCCGCCCCCATGGCTGGCTGGCGTATTAATGTCGTCGTCGGTCTCGCCGGCACGGTTCCTTTGATGGCGGGCGAATGGGTGTTTGGGCTGGGCATGAAAACATGGTTCCACTGGCTTGCATTCGCGCTGGCGCTGCCCGTGCAGGCTGTGTGCGGCGCGAGATTCTACCGAGGCGCCTGGCAGCAACTCAAATCGGGCCGATCCAACATGGACACGCTGGTGGCGCTGGGTTCCACCACCGCATTTTTGTTCAGCGTGTGGGAGTTGATTTCCGGGCAGGGCGCGCATCTCTATTTCATGGAGGCGGCGGCCATCATCACGCTCATCAGCATTGGCCATTGGATGGAAGCACGCGCCAGCGAACACGCCGAAAGTTCCATGCGCGCGCTTTTTCGCCTGGCCCCAGCCACCGCGCGGCGCCTCCAAGCCGATGGCTCCGAAGCCGAAATCCAGGTTTCTGAATTGCGGCCTGGCGATAAAATCGTGCTGCGGCCGGGAGACCGCGCACCTATCGACGGCCATCTGGTGAGCGGCCCATGCAGCATGGATGAAGCGATGCTGACCGGTGAATCGACGCCCGTGGAAAAAGAAACGCGCAGCCTGATTTACGCGGGGACGCTCGATTTAAACGGGCAGGCCGTGGTGGAGGTCACCGCCGTGGGCGAGTCCACGGCCATGGCCCGCATCGGCGCGGCGGTGGAACGGGCGCGGAACAGCCGCGCGCGAATTCAGCGGCTGGCGGATCAAGTTAGCAGCGTGTTTGTGCCGGTGGTCGTGCTGGTGGCGGTGGTGGCCGCCCTTTGGTGGGGCTTGGCGCCCCGGCAGGCGCGCCAGTTCAGCGATTTGCTTGGGCATTATCTCTGGGCGCCGCACGCATTCACGACGCCCCTGGCGGCCGCCATTCTGAGCGCGATTGCCGTCCTGATCGTCGCTTGCCCGTGCGCATTGGGGATCGCCACGCCGGTTGCGATGATGGCCGGGGCGACCGTGGCGGCCCGGCGCGGTATTTTAATTCGAGACGCCGTTGCTTTGGAAAAAGCCGGAACGATCACCGTCCTGCTAACCGATAAGACGGGCACTTTGACCGAAGGCAAACCCGCCGTCGTGGACACCCAAGGCGATGACCTGCCGCTGGCCGCGGCGCTGGCTTCCGGGTCAAAACACCCATTCAGCCAAGCAGTGGCGAAATTTGGAGAGCGCGGCGCCGTTGAGGACGCGGGTCTCAAAGATTGGCGCGAGATCGCGGGCGGCGGCGTGCAGGCGGCATTGGCATCCGGTTCGGTCGCGCGCCTCGGCTCGCTGGCGTGGCTGCGGAAACGCGGCGTCGCGTGGCCGGAGCCGTCCGAATTTGTCAACAAGTGGGCCGCGCAAGGTTCAACCATCCTCGGCTTGGCCGTGGATGGGAATTTGCGCGCCTTCATCGCGCTCCAGGACAAAGTCAGGCCGAGCGCCCGGAGCGTGGTTCGTCAACTCGAAGAACGCGGACTGAAGGTTTTCATGGTTACGGGCGACCAACCGCTGGCCGCGAACGCCACGGCCGCGGAAGCCGGCATCGCACCGGAAAATATTTTCGCCCAAGTCCCGCCTGAAGGGAAAGCCGACTTGGTGCGCCAGCTTCAGGCCCGGGGCGAGAAAGTGGCGTTCGTCGGCGATGGCATCAACGACGCCCCCGCGCTGGAACAGGCCGATTTGGGAATCGCCGTAA
This sequence comes from Verrucomicrobiia bacterium, assembly GCA_036501625.1. Taxonomy (GTDB): domain Bacteria; phylum Verrucomicrobiota; class Verrucomicrobiia; order Limisphaerales; family Palsa-1400; genus Palsa-1400. The sequence goes on along the minus strand of DASXZY010000018.1, from coordinate 82,619 downwards.
GCCAGGCCAGCGACATCGCGGGCGAAGCGTCAGATATAATTTTGCTAAATTCCGGCATCGAGGCCGCGCCCGAAGCGCTGGCTTTGGCACGGGCAACCCTCGCCACGATTCGGCAGAATATATTTTGGGCCTTTTTCTACAACGCCGCCGCCGTGCCGCTGGCGGCCCTCGGTTTTCTCAGCCCGATTCTCTGCGCCGCCGCGATGGGATTCTCGGATTTGATTGTAATTGGCAACGCGCTGCGCCTGGGCCGTTTTGCCTCCAAGCCCGCCGCGGACCGGGGCGCTCAGGCCGCCTCTTGAGTGCAAACAGTCGTCGAAAGCACGCCGAGCGTCGTTTTCAAAATATCCCACTGCACTTGCAGGCTGACGATTTGGTTGCGCAAGGCCTCGTTCTCGGCCCGCAATTGCGCCATCCCGTTGAGGTTCTTGTTTTGTCGTATGCGAATGGGCTGCCTTCGCTTCGCATTGCGCAGAATCGCCGTATCGCTCTCGCCGTTTTTGATTGGCATACTTGCTTCAGGTTCTCAATTCCAAACCCCTTCGGGCGTTGTCTGTTTCACGCGAGTGATTTAGCAAAGCCCGTGCCATCGTCAAAAACGCCACCCGTCATTCCTGTGTGGGAGGTGCGGCGGGTTTGTCTCCGGGCAAATCCAACGCTGTGAATGGGTTGCGATTGGACTGATTGGGATAAAGCCGTGCCACTTTGCAGGCCCCGCCCGCCACGTAAATCCAACTGATGATGACGTGGACCGCGAAGCAGAAGGACAATCCGACCAAATCCAGGACGCTCCAGCCATAGAGCAAGATGGCTGCGGCCATGAAGACCGCGCCCGGCATCAACGCGGCTGAAGCCATCCGCCAGGCGGCGCCCCATGGCAAAGCGCGATCTGCGAACCAGGCCACAAATTTCGCCGGAGCCATGTAAATCGCCGCCAGCACGCCCCAAACCAGGAACATCCAAAGCACGGTGGCCGCACCCGCCCCTGCCAGAAGGACTGGCTGCCACGCGCTCCACCAGGGTTCCAAATTCGAGCGCGCCAGATTGACGGACGCATGGCGTCCGTACGGAAATACCCAGCCCCAATCCGGCCAGAAGACCGAGCCGGTGCAAACGTCGTTCGGACGCAATTGCAGTTGCAGATCCGCATCCTGGCCGATCTCTCCGCCAGACGCGGGCCGCGCGGCAATGGCCAGAAACCGGGACTCAGCAACGAAGGTGTCGGGCACGCCTTGCAACGCGCCGTTCGCCACGCGCGCCGTCTCCGGCATGTTTTGGATGGCCTGCAAAATAACCGGGCAATAGGCGCGGTACAGGAACCAGACGACAGCCCCGGCGGCGATGACGGCAACAGCCAGCTCAACCGCCAGCAATCTTCCCAGCCGCGCGCCCGCGAAAGCGGCCACCCCGCCAAACGTGAACGGCTGGCAGGCCGAAGGCGCATCCGCGCCCTGGGCTTCCGAGTTCATGGCCCCCGTTTGGCGCCGCCCTCGGCTGGCGCGCCTGGCGGCGGCACAAGCTCAATGACCATCGGAAAGCGCAGTTTCATCACATCATCGACCATGATTTCAAAAGTGTAGGCGCCGGGGACGTCAAACTTGATCTGGCCCCAGAATGAGACGTTGGTGGCGTTGTGGGTGACATCCCGCAAAGCGAACTTGAGGTCGCCCTGTTTGATTACTGTGGCCTGATCCGGGCCGATCAACCGCACCGTTTCCCGGAATTCGCCAAAGCCGGCCGTCCAGCGGTTGAACAGCAGCAGTTTGAAAGCGGTCACAGGCAATTGCGGTGTCCGCAAATGGTTGATGACTCCCACTAGGGTGACACTGCCGCTCATCTCCTGGCGGACGTCCTCGCACAACAAGGAGCATTGCAGGTCCGGTAATATTCTTGATGGATTTATCATGGCGCGATGAATTCTATGTTTAAGTTTGACCGTCCAGGCCGGCCGCACGTTCGGCGGCGCGGAGGGTATTTTGCATCAGCAGTGCGATAGTCATCGGGCCGACGCCGCCCGGATTGGGCGTGATTTTTCCCGCGATCCGTTGAACACCCGCAAAATCTACGTCTCCCACCGTGCGCAATCCGCCGCGCGCGGAAGCATCCGGCACGCGAGTGACTCCGACATCAATGACGACGGCGCCCGGTTTGACCATTTGGGCTTTGACGAACTCGGCCGCGCCCAGCGCGGCAATCAGGATGTCCGCCCGGCGGCAATGCGCGGCGATGTCGCGCGTTTGGGAATGGCAGAGCGTGACGGTCGCGCCGGCGTGTTTGCCTTTCTGCAACAGCATGGCGGCCATCGGTTTGCCAACGATGTTTCCCCGCCCCAAAACCACCACTTCCGCGCCCGCGATTTCCACGCCGGAGCGGATGAGCAATTCATGAATTCCCGCCGGCGTGCAGGGATGGAAGCCGGTCGTGTCGCCCAAGAGAAGTTTGCCCATGTTGACGGGATGAAAACCATCCACGTCTTTGTTGGGATCGACCGCGCCGTAGATGGCTGTTTCCGAAATGTGGCGGGGCAGCGGCGCCTGCACCAGGATGCCGTGGACGGCTGCGTCGCCATTGAGTCCGGCCAGCAAAGCCAGCAGTTCATCTTGACTCGTGTTGGCGGGCAGGACGTTCGTGCGCGATTGAATGCCCAATCGTTCGCAGGCCTTTTCCTTCATGCCCACATAAACCCGCGAAGCAGGGTCTTCGCCGACGCGAATAAAAACCAGGCGCGGCGCCACTCCGCGCTCGCGGACTTTGGCGGCGCGCCGGGCGGTTTCCTGATGAATTCCCTCCGCGATCGCCCGGCCATCAATGAGATTGCCGTCAGGCATTAAGGATAGCTCTAAGGAGCCAAATCGACGCTTTCCACCTGAAGCAAAGGGACGCGCGGCCAGCGAGGATCGACCCCCTCCGGCCCAGTCACGATGACGTGGGTGCCAACGAAGATTTTGAATTTTTGCCCTTTTTTGGGTTGGAGGAAATCGATCAGCCTTCCGCTCTGGACGTCGTGCAATTCAAAATCCGCCGGAGCCTGGATATTATAAGCGCGATGTACGAAGCCTTCGCGGGTAACGACCCGGGGCGTTTCCGGTTGGGCTGGGGTGAGAAGCTCGTTGGCGGCGGGAGAGGCAGGCGCTCCGGCCGCGGCATTAGTTTCAGCCTGGCGGAGAGCCTGCAATTCGCGATCCGTGTCGTTACCGGCCGGGGCGGCGGGAGTGGCGGCCACTGGAGCGGCGGGCGCGGACACAACTGGCGCCGGGGAAGCCGGCGTGTTGGAGGCGGTGACTGGCGGCGCGGGATTATTGACAGCACTGCCTTGGGCATCCGGCGGCGTAACGGGCGTGGGAACAGGCGATGGGGCCGTCACCACAACCGGGGCGGGGGCGGGCGCGGGTTGCAAATCCAAGTAGGCCGCCGCGACATAGGCATAAGCGTTGGTCGGAGCTTCGATCTCGACCCAGCCCTTTTCCCGCTTGATCTCTTTAACCGGCGCGCCGCGTTCGAGGCGTCCCAAGATGCTGTAATTCTCTCCCGGCCCGCCGCGGAGATTGACCCGCCGGGCTTTGACGTCATCGCCCTTGCCATTGATGAAATCGGCATCGACCCACACTGGGATGTCTGAAGGCATGGCGATTTGCGCCCACTCGGCCGGCTCGTCCTTGGTCACGCGGCTGAGGGTGATTTGCTCCAAGACGGTCACGGTCTGGCCCTTTTGCAGATGGCCCAGAGTTTCTCCGGTGAAAGAGGCGCGGCCGCGCACGTTGACGTTGGCATTCTTGACGATGGCCGGGACGGGCGGATCGAGCACGACTTTCTTTTTGACGCCTGGCGCTTTCCTGGTCGGGGCCGCCGGGGCCGTTTCCAAGGTGGCCGAGGTGTCTTGCGCGTGAAGCGCGACCGCGGCCAGCGGCGCCAATGCGCATAGAATCCAAACATTCAGTTTCATAACTTCCCAAGTAAAGATTTAATCTCAGGTTCTGTCAACGCCCGCCATTTCCCGGAGGGCAATTCGCCCAATTTGATCGGGCCAATTTGCACGCGCTGCAAGCGGATCACCGTCAACCCTTGCGAAGCCACCAGCCGGCGCACTTCCCGGTTTCGGCCCTCGGTTAAGGCCAACTCCATGATGCTGGTGGAATTATTGGCCGAAATCAGGCGCGCGCGCTGAGCTTGCAATTTTTCGCCCTCGCTCAGGACGCCAGCCGTGACGGCGCGCAACATTTCCGGCGTGACCCGGCCTTCCACGCGGGCCAAGTAAATCCGCGTAATTCGATACCGCGGATGGGTCAACTTCAAGCAAAAATCGCCGTCATTGGTCAGGAAAATCAACCCTTCGCTCTGGCAATCCAGCCGCCCAACGGAAAACAAATCCGTCCATTCCTTGGGCAGCAGGTCGGCGATCTTGTCGCGCGCGTGGTCGTCGGAGCGCGTGCAGACGTAGCCGGGCGGTTTATTCAGGGCGATGTAGAGCTTGCGCCTGGCTTTGACCGGCCGCCCATCGACCGTCACGCGGTCCCGGGCCGGCTCGACTTTGGTCCCCAGTTCGGACACGACCTGGCCATTGACTGTGACGCGGCCGGCCGTGACGATCCGTTCGCTGGCGCGCCGGGAGGCGACGCCGGCTTCAGCCAGGAACTTTTGCAAACGGACCACGGACGCCTATCAAGGCTCGTTCTTGGTTTTGCGCAGGCCGGTAACGCGGTCGCCCGTTTTCCATTGGCCGCGCTTTTTCAAAACGGCGACGCGTTCAAATCGTTTCATGACATTGCGCTTGGCTCCCGAGGTGCTGGCCGCGCGCAGGCTTCGATGTTGTGACATAATATAAAATCGTTAATAAAGGAGCCACATTACAGCCGCCAGCCGCCGGGCGCAATGTTTCTGATTCAAGGAATGCTTCAAATCTGTCGATAAGTCTGGGAGCGCGGTGTGTGCCGCGGTTTGCGTCCGGGACAAGCAACACTAGTAATGTATGGCCAGAATTGATGCCCTTTTCAATTTAATGTTCGAGCAAAAGGCTTCGGACCTTCACCTTTCATCCGGCAATCCGCCCATTTTGCGAATCAACGGCGAATTGACCCGCGTGGATTATCCTCCACTGCAGGACGATCAGCTCAAAATCATGCTCTACGAGATCGCTCCTGAGTACAAGATCAAAACGTTTGAGGAAACCGGCGATGTCGATTTCGGCTACGAGATCGCGAACGTCTCCCGCTTCCGCGCCAATTTCTTCACGCAAAAGTACGGCATCGCGGCCGTCTTCCGGCAAATTCCCAGCAAGGTGCTGTCCTTCGAGGATTTCGAAAAGTTCGACGCGCCCCTGCCGTCGGTGCTCAAGAAATTCGCCATGCTGCACAAGGGATTGGTGGTCGTGACGGGGCCGACAGGTTCGGGCAAGTCCACCACGCTGGCGGCCATTATCGATTACGCCAACAAAAACCGGCGCGACCACATCATCACGGTCGAGGACCCGATCGAATTCGTGCATGAGAGCAAGAGCTGCCTGATCAACCATCGCGAAGTGGGCTTGCACACGCGGTCGTTTGCTTCCGCCCTGCGCGGAGCCTTGCGCGAAGACCCGGACATCGTCCTGGTCGGCGAATTGCGCGATCTTGAAACGATTGAATTGGCCCTGACCGCGGCCAGCACGGGCCACTTGGTTTTCGGCACACTGCACACGGCCAGCGCGGCCAAGACCGTGGACCGCATCATCGACGTTTTCCCCGGCGACCAGCAAAACAAAATCCGCGCCACGCTTTCGGAGGCGCTCAAAGGAGTGGTCGCGCAGAATTTGTTCAAGCGGGTCGATCGCAAAGGCCGCGTGGCCGCGCTGGAAATCCTCATTTTCAACACCGCCGTGGCCAACCTCGTGCGCGAAGGCAAGACGCACCAAATCCCCGGCATGATCCAGGTCGGCAAAAAATTCGGCAACACCCCGCTGGACGATTCGATCATGGATCACTTGAAGATGAAGCGCATCTCTTCCGATGAAGCTTACGACAAGTGCCTGGACAAGAAAAAATTCCGCCCATTTCTGTCGCACCCGCCCGAGGAAGACGAAGTGTAACGCCCGCTGGAATCTGCATTTATGCGCCGCAGCGAACTTGATTACCTCCTGACGACCATGCTGGGATTGGACCGGCAAATTGACACGGCCATCCGCCGCCGCGTGGATATTTCGGACCTCAACTTCACCGTGGACCGGCCTTTGCAAGTGGAGCAAAGCGGCGAATTGGTGCCGGTGGCCTGCAACCCGCCCATCGATCACCTGACGGCCTATCAAACCGAGATGATCGCGCTCAATCTCATCAACGGCAACCCGCGCTTGACTGAGGACCTGATCCGCACCGGTTCGTGCGATGCGTCCTATAGCGTGGGGGACAGGTTGCGTTTTCGCGTCAATATTTTCAGCCAGCGCGGCAAGTATTCGATTGTCCTGCGCAAGCTCAACACGGAAATCCCCTCGCTGGCGCAGCTCAAGCTTCCTGAGATTTTCCAACAGGTTACCAAGGAAAAGACCGGCCTGGTGCTGGTTACGGGCGCGACCGGTTCGGGCAAATCGACCACGCTGGCGGCGGTGCTCAACGAGATCAACACCAGCAAATCGGTCCACATTATCACGCTGGAAGACCCGGTTGAATTCGTGCATGGGCACAAGAAGGCCACCTTCAATCAGCGGGAAATGGGCAGCGATTTCAGCAACTTTGCCTCTGGGTTGCGCGCCGCCCTGCGCCAGGCCCCGAAGGTCGTGCTGGTCGGCGAAATGCGCGACCGCGAGACCGTCGAGATCGGCCTCAGCGCCGCCGAGACGGGCCACCTGGTCCTGAGCACGCTCCACACCATCGACGCCGGCCAGACCATCAACCGCATCCTCGGCATGTTCGAGATTGAGGAGCAGGAACAGGTCCGCACCCGGCTTTCCGACACCGTCCGCTGGGTCATCAGCCAGCGACTGGCTCCGCGCGTGGGAGGCGGACGCCACGCCCTGCTGGAGATCATGGGTTCCAATCTGCGCATCAAGGAAACCATCATTCACGGCGAGAGCGAGGGCAAGAGCTTCTACGAGATCATTGAAGCCAATCACACTTTCGGCTGGCGCACGTTCGACTCCGCCTGCGTGGAGGCTTACGAACAAAACCTCATCACCGAGGAAATGGCCCTGCTCTATTGCAGCAAACGCGGCGTCGTTTCGCGCAACATCGACAAAGTCAAAAAGGCCCGCGGAGAAGTCGTCACCGGCACCGATCTGAAAATGAAAGAGCACGCGAAGGTCGCGATGCCCGCATTCCCGGCTGCCTTGAAATTGAAATGAGACATGGAAGACTTTGACATCATAGGCCCCGGCGACCAGCCGGCTTTGCTGGCCATCAGCACGCCGGAGGTCACCGCCATTTTCAAGTCGGCCCTGACGGAACTGGGCTACAAAGTCCATTGCGTTGACGGCGTCGAGCAATTCGACACGCGTTACAATCAAACGAATTATCTGGTCGTCGTGCTCGAAGAAAATTTCGCCGGCTCCGATGCCACCCTGCGCGCGATTCAAGGCCTGTCGATGAGCCTGAGGCGCCACGCCGTCTTTTTCCTGGTTGGCCCCGGCGTGGAAACGTTGAACACGATGCAGGCCTTCACTCAAAGCGTGCATTGCGTCATCAATTATTCCGAACTGCAAATCCTCTCGGAACTGATCCAAAAAACCCTGGCGGAAAACGAAATGTTCCTGAACACATTCCGCGACATCCAGCGCCGCATCTACCAAAAGCCAGCCTGACCGTTTTTTAGGGTGGCGTTTTGGGGTTCTTAATCCTAATCGTAATCGCAATCTTAATCCTCTTCGCGCAAGAGAGATTAAGATTAAGATTAAGATTAAGATCATGATTAGAATTGACAGAGAAACCCTGTGAAATCCGCCGCGCAAAAGCTGCGATTGGACCAGGCCCTTGTCGAACGCGGCCTGTGCCCCAGCCGCGAACAGGCCAAGCGCGCCATCCTGGCCGGCCTCGTTCGCGCCGGCGGGCAACTCGCGCCCAAGCCGGGCGCCCTCGTTCCATCCGATGCCCCGCTGACGCTCGCCGCGCCGGAACGCTACGTTAGCCGCGGCGGCCATAAGCTCGAACACGGCCTGCGCCGCTTCTCCCTCAATGTGGACGGGATCACCGCCATTGATTTGGGAGCCTCCACCGGCGGCTTCACCGATTGCCTCCTCCAACACGGCGCGGCCCGGGTCTATGCCGTGGACGTCGGCCGCGGGCAATTGGCTTGGAAACTGCGCCAGGACTCCCGCGTGACCGTCATGGAAGAAATCAACGCGCGCTATCTGTCCGCCCGGGATTTTCCGGCCGGCTTCGGGGGGGCGGGACTGATCGTGGCGGACTGCTCGTTCATCTCGCTGCAAAGAATTCTTCCGCCCGCCATTGCATTGCTGGCGCGTTCCGGTAAAATCCTGGCCTTGGTGAAACCCCAATTCGAAGCCGGCAAAGCCGAAGCCGGCCGAGGCAAAGGGGTCATTCGCGATCCGGCTATTCATGCTCGAGTTTTGAATGAATTGAAGACATTCGCCACGGAGACCGCCGGCCTGCGCTGGGCGGGTGAAACTGCTTCGCCCTTGCTGGGGCCGGCTGGCAACAAGGAATTTCTGGTTTTGCTTGAAACGAAAGCCTGAACAACTTCGCCGCATCGGCTTGCTGGCTAATTTTGAAAAACCCTCCAGCGCCGCCGTCGTGCGCGAGGCGGCGGAACGCATTGCTTCGGCCGGCCGGGCCGTCGCGGCGGAAACTCAGACCGCGCTCATGGCCGGGCTGCGATGCCAAACCTTCGAGGATGCGGCCGCCCTGGCCGGGCAATCCGACCTGCTCCTGGTTTTCGGAGGCGACGGCACCATGTTGAGCGTCGTGCGGGAAATCAACGGCGCGGCCACTCCCATCCTGGGCGTGAACATGGGACGCCTGGGTTTCCTGACGGCCCTTCCCGCCAAGGACCTGGCGGCTGGCCTGGAGAATCTTTGGCGCGCGGATTTTGTTATTGAAACGCGGCCCCTCATCGAGGCGTTTGGACGTTGCGGCACCCGGACGATCAGCATGTCCGCCTTCAATGACGTGGTCATCACGCGCGGGGCGGTTTCGCGGCTGATTGAATTGGACGTTTCGGTCGACGGACAGGAGCTGACGTGTTATCGCGGCGACGGCCTGATTATCTGCACGCCGACCGGGTCCACCGCTTATTCGCTTTCCGCCGGCGGCCCCATCATCAGCCCTGACTCGGATGTTATGGCCATCACTCCGATCTGCCCGCACGCTTTGTCCAATCGCACGGTCATCGTCAGCCTCGATTCTGTGGTGGAAGTGCGGCTGTCGAGCAAAGGCCTGGAAACCATCATCGCGGCCGACGGCCAAACCCAGGCGAGCCTGGCGGCTGGCGATACCATGACCATCCGGCGCTGCCGCCGCACGGCGCGGTTGTTGCATCCGGGCGGAACTTCGTTCTTTGACACCGTTCGCCAGAAGCTGCGCTGGCGCGGGTCGTCCGTCTAATATGGTTCGTTTAAAAGACATTGCGGCTCACGCTGGCGTCTCGGTCATGACGGTTTCCAAGGCCATGCGCGACGCCAAGGATGTTGCCGCCCAAACGAAGGCGCGTGTTAAAGAATTGGCGCGGCAGATGGGCTATGTTCCCAATTCGATGGCCCAAGGCTTGCGCAATCGCAAGACCCGCCTGCTTGGCTTGGTCATTCCCACCATATCCGATCCGATTTTTGCCCGCGTGCTGACGGCCATCGAAGAAGGCGCGCACGAATGGGGCTACGATTTGATCCTGGCCCACACGCTCAACGACGTTGAGCGCGAGGAAGCCAGCATCCGCCGGTTGCTGGCCCGCCACGTGGATGGTTTGCTGGTTTTCCCCGTCTATCGCCTGGCGCCGGCGGCCCCGATCTACGAGATTTTGTGGCAGCGGCAGACGCCCACCATCATCATGGGCCAGCGCGCTTCTTTTTGCGCCCATTTTCCCAACGTGGAAAGCGATGACGTGGCGGGGGCCACGCAAATGACCCGGCACTTGTTGGAACTGGGTCATAAGAGGATCGCCTTTTTGTGCGGCCCATCCGGCGCTCCGTGGGCGCAGCAACGGCTGGAGGGATACCGGCGCGCCTTGCGCGAGGCGCAAATGGAGCCGGATGACAGCCTCATTTTCGTGGCTGGGGCCAGCATGGAGGAAGGCGAGAAAGCCGCCCTGCAAATGCTCAACGAATCCGTCTCCGTGACCGCCTTGCAAGCCACCAACGACATGGTCGCGATGGGCGCGGCCAACGTCTTTTTGTCGCAGGGCATCCGCATTCCGGAGGAGCTGTCCATCGGCGGTTTTGGCAACACGCTGGTGGGCGAACATTTCCGCGTGCCATTGACAACCGTCCGCCAGCCCAAAATGCGCTTGGGCGCCGCCGCCATGGAAATGATGCAAAAGCTCCTGCGCCGCGACCCGGTTGAATCCCGGCGCCTGGCCGCCGCCTTAATCACCCGCGCCAGCACGGCCGCGCCGAGGGCTGGCTGAGCCGTTCCGCGCTTTATAATATACTTGACAATGCGAGGCTGAATTTGGAGCGCGCGCAAGGAATGGCCGGAAACATTTTGGGCGCATGACACAGGTTCGGATTTTTTTTTCAAAATGGCGTGTTCTTCCGCATTCAATCGCATTTAAGCGCAATCTTGGTGCAAGCCCCCAATCCTTTTGCCTGCGGGAGGGCGGGAGCGCCGCAACGCCCTGAATGGATTTGGCTGCAAAAAGGAACAATCGCAAAAAACCTGCAAAGGCGAAAGTTGGCTTGTGCCGGCTTGTTTTGCCTCGATTTGGCTTCGGGAGAGCAACGGCCGGCTGGGAATAAGCGGGTCTCGCGGCAGCCGGCCGTCCCGGTATGGGTTTTTCCGGAAGCGGCTTGTGGAGCCTTGTTTGACCCTGTTTTGGTGTGATTTGCCTGCGGTAGGGCGAAGCGCCGCGCCATTCCCGGCTCGCGGCCGGCAGCGCGGGAGCTGCGTCGTTTATCGAACAATTTTCCATCTTCACGCGGAAATCGTGACAGATGCGCCGGAAACACGAAAACCTACGATAGGTTTTCAGGCGCGATTTTTTGGGAGAAATGGCCGCATTGCAAATGGCTGTGCGCGAACGGTTTGCGATTGTCAAAACCGCAAAAAAGTGAAAAAGGCTTTGCGAAAGCTGCATTTTCTTTGGACGAGAATGCCCTTTTTCTGCAAAACGGGCTTGTTTTCTGGATGTCGTTTTTGCAAGTGGCTGTTGTTGAATAACTTAAAAAACATGGACTCGGGCCGCGGCGGGCGCCACACTTTTTGCCATGTATCAACAAAACGGCAATTTTATGGCTTGGATATGGCGCGGATTGGCGGCTTTTCTCCTCGGCGGAAGCCTGGCCGGCGCCCAGGAAGCGGCTTTTCGACCGCCGGCGGTGCCGTTGGTCACGTTTGATCCTTACTTGAGCGTCTGGTCGGAGGCGGATCACCTGACGGATGACGTGACACGCCATTGGACGCATCGCCCGCATGCGCTGATCAGCCTCATTCGAGTGGACGGCGAAGCCAGCCGGCTGATGGGCGACGAGCCGTCCTCGGTTCCTGCCATGCCGCAAACCAGTTTGGAAGTGACGCCTACCCGCAGCATTTATCAGTTCGCCAATGCCAAAGTCCGCGTCACGATGACGTTCATGACTGCGGCCCTGCCGGACGACTTGGAGGTTCTCTCCTGGCCGTTGAGCTACATCACATGGACGGTGCAATCGGCCGATGGGGCGGCGCACGACGTTTCTCTTTATGACAGCACGAGTTCGGAATTGGCCGTCAATAAGAATGACGAAATCGTGGCGTGCGGGCGGGAGAAGGCCGGCAATCTCGCTTCCAAAGTCACTGGCGGGCTGACCGTTCTTCGCGCGGGAACCGAAGAACAGCCCGTGCTCGGCTCCAGCGGCGATAATCATCGGATTGATTGGGGATACGTCTATGCCTGCGCGCGGTCGCGCCAATGCGATTCGGTCATTGGGGGCAATGGCGCGCTGCTCGAATCGTTTGTCCGGGATGGCGAAGTGCCGGGCCAGGACGACAGCCGCCTTCCCCGCCCGGTGACCGATCAACAGCCGGTGCTGGCGTTTCTCTTTCATTTGGGAGCGGTGAAATCCAAGCTCGTCACGCGCCAGGTGATCGTGGCGTATGACGAGATTTACGCGATCAAGTATTTTGGCACGAACCTGCGTCCCTATTGGCGGCGCAACGGAGCCACGCCGGAGACCCTTCTGCGTGCGGCGGACAAGGATTTCGCGCGCATTGAAAAGCGTTGCGCGGAATTCGACCGGGAGTTGTTGGAAGACCTCACGCGCGCGGGCGGCATTCGTTACGCGCGGATGTGCGCGCTGGCCTACCGCCAATGCCTGGCGGCGTGCGGATTGGCGGCCGATTCCGGCGGCCATCCCCTCTTCTTCACCAAGGAAAACACCAGCAATGGCGATATCGCCACCGTCGATGTCTTCTATCCCATGGACCCGGTTTGGATTTTGCTCAGCCCGTCGCTGGCCAAAAGCTCGCTGGTGCCGATCCTCAGCTACGCGGCCTCGTGGCATTGGAAGTTTCCGAACGCGCCGCATGATCTGGGCACGTATCCGTTCGCGCCCGGCCGCGACGACGGCGGCGAAGGCATGCCAGTGGAGGAGAGCGGCAACATGCTGCTTTTGTGCGATGCCATCTGCCAGGAAGAGGGAAGCACGGCGTTCGTTTCTCCGTGGTGGCCGCAATTGACGCAATGGGCAAAATACCTGGAGCAATACGGGCTGGACCCGGAAAATCAGCTTTGCACGGACGATTTCATGGGGCACTTGGCGCACAATGCCAACCTGTCTGTCAAAGCGATTTTGGCCCTGGCCGCTTACGGCGACATGTGCCAGCGGCGCGGGGACTCGGAATCGGCCGCCAGATACGCGCAATTGGCCAAAGCGGACGCGGCGCATTGGTTGCAGGCGGCGAACGACGGCGACCATTCCCGGCTGGCCTTCGACAAGCCGGGCACCTGGAGCCAGAAATATAATCTGGCCTGGGATCGGATTTTGGGCTTGAACGTTTTCCCTCCGGAAGTGGCGCGGACGGAGGTCGCGTTTTACAAAGAGAAACTGGAGCCGTACGGCTTGCCGCTTGATTCGCGCACCAAATTGACCAAGACCGATTGGTCCGTTTGGAGTGCTACGCTGGCGGAGAAGGACTCGGACTTCAAGGCTTTGATCTCGCCGATTTATGATTATTTGAATCAGACAACCAAGCGGCAGCCGCTGGCCGATTCCTACGTCACGACCAATCTCAACAGCACCGGCTTTCACGCGCGGCCGGTGGTTGGCGGTTTGTTCATCAAAATGCTGGCGGAGCCGCGCGAGTGGAAAAAATGGGCCAATCGCGACCATGCCAAGGTGGAGGGATGGGCGCCATTGCCGGGGGCGGTGAAGCCGTGAAGCTTTGGGGGTTGGCTCGGCTGGAGCCTCGCCTTACCGGCTCAAGACGTTGGTGGCCAATGGCTTTGGCAGGGAGAGGCTTCTGCCGCGCCGGAGTTTTGGCGTGCGTGGTTTCCCTGCATGCGGCGGAACCGCGCTGGCAGCATCTTTCCAGCGCGAGGGGTGATTTGCCCGTTCCGGGCCAATCCACAGAACAAACGGGCGCGCTCGTGGCCGACCTGGCGGGCGAGGGCACGAATGGGTTTATCCTGAGCTTTCGGCAAAGGGCGCCCGCCTTGGTTTGGTACCGGCGCGCGGGGCGCGGTTGGGACCGGTATGTCATTGAATCAAATTTCCTGACGGTCGAGGCGGGCGGCGTGGTGTGCGACGTTGATGGCGATGGGCATCCTGACATCATCTTCGGCGGCGATTGGCAGAGTGATGAAGTGTGGTGGTGGGAAAATCCGCATCCGCATTTCGATCCGAAAGTTTCGTGGAAGCGACACGTGATTAAAAAAGGCGGCGCAACGCAACATCACGACCAGGCGGTGGGAGATTTTCTGGGGACGGGCCGGCCTCAGATCGCGTTTTGGAACCAGGGCGCGAAAGCCATTTTCCTGGCCGAGATTCCGCCGGACCCGCGCCATTCCGGCCCCTGGCCGCTGGCGAAAATCTTTTCGGGCGAAGCGGGAGAATCTCGCAACACCGCTTTCCGTTACGCCGAAGGGATGGCCGCGTGCGATATCGACGGAGATGGAAAAATCGATTTGCTGGCAGGCAATTTATGGTTCAAACATCGCGGCGGGAAGAAGTTTGACGCCATCCAGATCGGTTCCATCGGCGGGCGGATTGCGGCCGGAAAATTCAAGCCGGGCAAATGCGCGCAGGTCGTCATCGCGCCCGGCGACGGCGCTGGGCCGCTGCGTTTTTACGAATGCGCGGGCAACCCGGAGAACACGCGCGATTGGGTGGGGCGCGATTTGCTGGAGCGCGACATGATCCACGGCCACAGCCTGCAAGTGGCGGACATCGATGGCGACGGCCACCTGGACATTTTCGCGGCCGAAATGGCCAAATGGACGGAGTCCAGCGACCATCCCGACAACCCAAAAGCCACCGCGTGGATTTTGTACGGCGATGGCCAGGGGAATTTCCGCAAGACGATTTTCTCCATCGGCATCGGCTTTCATGAGGCGCGAGTGGCCGACCTGAATGGCGACGGGTTGCCGGACATTTTGGACAAGCCCTACAATTGGGAAACGCCGCGAGTCGATGTGTGGCTGCAGATGCGATGACCGCGCAACTCTTGCGCAGCGTTGAGCAACATCTGCGCGGACAAATGGGGGTTTTGGGCGAGGTTATCCGTGGCAGTTGTTCCGTATCAACGACTTAGTAAGTTGGCCCATTAGTTGCTCATGTATTCCCTGACGTCAAAAGAATTCGGAGCGCAACTGAGCGCCGCCGAAAAGGTTAACCTAAAAACGCAGTTTAAATAAACGGTATGAATATATTAAAAAAGGCTTTGATAGCTGGCGGCTGTGCGGCTCTCCTGGCTTTGAGTTCCAACACAGTCATGGCTCAAGGGCGCGGGAACTTTGATCCGGCCCAGTTCAAGCAGCGCATGATGGATGATATGCGCGACCAATGGGAGATCAAAGATGACGCGGAATGGAACGCCGTCGAACCCAAACTGAGCAAGGTCATGGATGCCCGCGGCGAAGTGATGGCCAGCACGATGCGCGGTTTTGGCCGCGGCGGCGGACGGCGCAATCGCGGAGGCGGGGGCAACGCGGATGACAACGCCAATAATAATGACAACGGCGGCCAGCAACGGCGCCAGCGCGGCGGCGGCATGTTTGGAACGCCCAGCGCGGCAGTTGAAGCCTTGCAGAAGGCCGTGGATGACAAAGCTCCCTCAGCGGAGATCAAAACCAAGCTCAAGGCCGTGCAGGATGAACAAAAAGACAAGCAGGCCAAATTGGTTGCGGCCCAGGAAGATTTGCGCGGCGTGCTGACGCCCCGCCAGGAAGCGATCGCGACATTGCGCGGTGTTCTGTGACATTTGTTGGAAGATAGAGTCTATTGTTCTGTAGCGGTGTTTCAATCACACCGCTACAGGAAAAAAAGCAGCAGTTATGAACGAATCACCAAAAACAGAGAGTTCGGGGGCGCAGTTGCTCGACCAAATGGTCGCCGGCCGGCAATTGTCCGCCACCGACGCCTCCATCCTCAGCCAGCAAACCCATTCCGGCAAGCAGAAGGCCCTCCACACCGAGGAGGAGGTTTTGCAATGGCTGGCCAAGGAATATGGCCTGGGCTACATCACTCTGGAAAATGTTGAATTGGATCGCGAACTGCTCTCGCTCTTTCCGGCGCGCGTGCTCATCAAGGAGGAATTGCTCCCGTTGCAGCGCGTCAACGGCGTAGTCGAAGTGGCCACCAGCCGCCTCTTTGCCACCCAAGGCCTTGACACCCTCAAAACTCTGACCGGCCTCAAGATCAAGCCGGTGCTGGCCCCGACCGAAGCCATCCGGCGCGAAATGAAGACCCGTTTGGGCGTCGGCGCGGATACGATCAATTCTTTGGAGCAGGAGGCCCCGCTGCAAGTGGTGGATGAAAGCGGCGAGGAGGATTCCAATCTTGAAAATGCGGCCGAGGACGCCTCCATCATCAAATTTGTCAACCAGGTGCTGTCCGATGCCATTGACCTGCGCGCTTCGGATATTCACCTGGAGCCATTTGAAGACCAATTGCGCATTCGCTACCGCATTGACGGCGTGTTGCAGGAAATTCCGGTGCCCGCGCAGATCAAGCGCTTTCAGCCGGCCATCGTTTCGCGCGTCAAAATTTTGAGCCATTTGAACATCGCCGAGAAGCGCCTGCCGCAGGACGGGCGCATCAAAATCCGGCTGGCCAACAACGAAGTCGATATCCGCGTTTCGATCATTCCGATGCTGCACGGGGAAGCGGTCGTCATGCGCTTGCTGCGGCAAAAGGCGACACTGCTGGGCATGGAACAACTGGGCATGGCGGATCACGTGCTGAAATCATTCAATCACGTGCTGGAGCTGCCGCACGGCATTATACTTGTCACCGGTCCGACCGGCAGCGGCAAGACTTCGACCCTTTACACGGCGCTGGCGGCCATCAACGACGACGTCCGCAAGATCATCACAATTGAAGACCCCATCGAGTATCAAATGCGGGGCGTCAACCAGATTCAGGTTTCGGAAAAGGCGGGGCTGACCTTCGCCCGCGGACTGCGCTCGATTTTGCGCCATGATCCGGACGTGATTCTCATCGGCGAAATTCGCGACCAGGAGACCGCGCAGATCGCGGTGCAGGCATCGCTGACCGGCCACTTGGTTTTCTCCACGCTCCACACCAATGACGCCCCAGGCGCCTTGACGCGGCTGGTTGATATGAATGTCGAGCCCTACCTGGTGGCCTCATCGCTGGAAGCGGTGCTGGCGCAACGGCTGGTGCGCGTGTTGTGCCCCGAATGCAAGACGGAAGACACTTCCACCACGACCGCCGCGCTCAAAGAACTGGTCGGCATCGCCTCCAACGTCAAAATTTATCGCGGCGTGGGCTGCCAGGCTTGCCGCAATACCGGCTATCACGGCCGGCACGGCATTTTCGAATGGATGGATCTCACCAGTGAAATCCGCCAAATGGTTTTGAAGAGTTCTTCCAGCGGTGAAATCCGCGAGGCGGCCGTGCGCGATGGGATGCGCAGCCTCAGCGACGACGGCTGGCGCCTGATCGGCATGGGCATCACGACGCCCGAAGAAGTCATGCGCGTGGCCAAAGACCAAACTTTGGGCGAAAAAAAGAATGGCCTGGCCACGGACGGAACGGCCTTCATTCTCCCGAAAGACGCCAAAGTCGCCTAGTCATTTATGCCCGTCTTCCTATACAAAGCGCTGCAAGCCGACGGCAAATCCGCCGAGGGCCAATTGGAGGCCGGCGGCCGGCAGGAAGCCTTCCGCCAGATGGAAGAAAAGGGCCTGCGCCCCATCAGCCTGGCCGAAAAATCCGCCGGGCCGGGGCCGGACAAAAACGGCTCCAGCGCGGCGCCCGGCGCGAGTGGCGGCTTCAAGCTTCAGTTTCAATCCAAGCGCGTCACGCCGCGCATGTTGGAGACTTTTACCCGGCTGCTCTCAAGTTTGCTGGCGGCCGGAGTGCCGTTGAGCCGGGCCTTGGTTATCTTGTGCAAGGAATCGGGCAATCCGACGGCCGCCGCCAAATGGAAAGGCATTTACGACTCAGTTGTTGATGGCGTTTCGCTGGCGGATTCCATGGCCACGATGCCGGACACTTTTCCGCGCGTGTATGTGGCGATGGTGTCGGCGGGCGAGACGGGCGGGTTTCTGGATTTGGTGCTGGCGCAGATTGCCGATTTCCAGTCGCGGGAAAAAGACCTCAAATCCAAGGTCGTGGCCGCGCTGTTGTATCCGGCCATTTTGCTGGTGCTGGCCATTGGTGTGTTAATCGTGCTGATGACCTTTTTCATTCCGCGCTTTCAAACGATGTTCGCCGGCATCGGCGGGGAACTGCCGCTTTTGACGCGCATCATCATTGGCATCAGCCATTGGATTCGGTCTTACGGGTTATTCATCGGCATTGGCCTGGCGGTCATCATCTTCATGGTCCGCAATTGGATCACTTCCGAGCGTGGACGGCGCGCGTGGGAAGGGTTCATTATCCGCGTGCCGGTGCTGGGGCCGCTTTTGAGCCAGTTTGCGATGGCGCGGTTTTGCCGGATGCTGGGCACGCTGCTCAACGCCGGCGTGCCGCTGGTGCAGGCCCTCAACGTCGCCCGGCGCTCCATCGGCAATCAAATCCTGGTCGATGCGGTCTCCAATTCCATTGAGCGGGTCAAGGAAGGCGCGCAATTGGGGGCCAGCCTCTCTGATTGCAAAAGGCTTTTCCCCAGCTCGGTGCTGGAAATGATTTCCGTCGGCGAAGAAAGCGGCAAGCTGGACCAGGAATTGGTGCGCATCGCCATCGTGACGGAAGCGGACCTGGACCGGAACTTGAAAACAGCCGTGGCGTTCATGGAGCCGTTGATGCTCTTTTTTATCGCCGCATTTATCGGAACCATTTTTATTGGAATGATCTACCCGATTTTCTCCATGCAAGACTACATTAAATAAAGGAAAGGAACAAATTATGAGAATCAATTATCGCTCAGCCAAAACGCCCGCGCGGCGCCTGTTGCAAAAGGCCTTCACGCTCGTCGAACTGCTGCTGGTCATGACCATTCTGGCCATTCTGGCCGGCATCGTTCTGCCCAAGATGGCCGGACGCGGCGAGGAAGCCCGCATCTCGGCGGCCAAAACGCAGATTTCCACCCTCGGCACCGCTTTGGGCGCCTACGAGGTGGACAACGGCGGTTACCCTCATGGTCAAAACGGATTGCAGTCGCTGATGGTCAAGCCGCGCGATGCCGGGAATTGGCACGGGCCGTACATGGAAAAAGACATCCCGCTCGATCCCTGGCAGCACCCGTACGTTTATCAATGCCCCGGCCGCCACAACCCGTCCGGCTACGACCTTTTCGCGACGGGTCCCGATGGCACCGTTTACGGCAACTGGACGGATACCAAGCGGTAAGCCGAAAGGGCACGCAAGAAGTGGAGAATATCATGACAACTGCAAGCGGTCCCACGACCTCTCCGGCAAAGCTGCTGAGGAAGGCTGGGGAACTTCTTCTGGGCATGACTATTCTGGCCGTCCTTGCGGGCGTGATGCTGCCCCGAATGGAGGAACCGTCAGAAGACGCGCGCGTCATCGCAGCCAAAATGCAGATTTCCACCTTCGACAGCGCTTTGGGCGCTTACAAAACGGACAATGGCGCTTTTCCCTCAGGGCAAGCTGGACTGCAAGCGTTGATGGTCAAGCCCAGCGGTGCAACGAATTGGCGCGGTCCGTACATGGAAAAGGCAATTCCGCTGGATCCGTGGGCGCGTCCTTACGTTTACCAATGCCCCGGCCGCCGCAATCCATCCGGCTACGATCTTTACGCGACTGGGCCTGATGGCGCCATTTACGGAAATTGGAGATGACAATCTTTAAAATGACGCGCGTTCACCAACAATCTGGATTCACTTTGATCGAACTGGTCCTGGTCATGTTGCTGATGGTGATCTTGATCAGCCTGGTGTTCCCTTCCTTGAAAGGATTTTTCCGGGGGCGCAATCTTGACAACGAGGCGCTGCGATTTCTTGCGCTGACACGTTACGGGCAAAGCCGCGCGGTCACCGAAGGCGTGCCGGTTGAATTGTGGATCAATCCCAAGGCCGGTTCGTATGGATTGGAGGCGCTCTCAGGTTACAGCGAGACGCAGACCAAGTCTATGACCTACAACGTGGACTCAACCATCCAGATTTCGTTTTCCGCGCCGTCCTCGGTTTTGGTGCGCTCCAATTATTGGTCGCAAGCCAAGGGCCAGATGGGCGCGGTGGCCCGGATTCGCTTCCAGCCGGATGGATTTATCAGCGATGCCAGCCCGGCCACCATTTACATGCGCCAATCCGATGGACAGGTCTCCATCGCCGAGACGCCAACTCATTTGCAATATGACATTCAAACCGGACAATTTCGCCGCTAAGCGCCGGCGCCAGGCCGGTTTCACGCTGGCCGAAGTGCTGGCGGCGCTGCTGTTGATGGCCATCGTCATTCCGGTGGCGATGCAAGGGCTGCGCGTGGCCACGACGGCGGGGGAAGTGGGCCAGCGCAAAATGGTGGCCGCCCGCATCGGCAACAAGGTGCTCAATGAGATGAAGGTGACTTATCAAACACACGGCGCCGGCCAGACCGGCGTCGCGCAGGAACACGGCGTAAGCTATCGCTGGAACGTCAAGACTCAAGGCTGGACCGAGGACACTCTCAGCCAAATGAGCCTGGCCACCGTCACCGTGAGTTTTCTGGCCTCCGGCAAGAACTATGACGTGCAGTTAAGCACGCTTTTGCCGGGGCAGCAGCAGATGGGGACTATCAATACGGGAATTTATTAGCGAACGTGAAACTAGCGCTTACATTTTCGCGAAGCGGCTCGGCGGGAGCCTCGCCCTGCCGGGGCTGGCGCGCATTCACGCTGATTGAATTGCTGCTGGCGGTTTCGATCATGGTCATTCTCGTCGGAGCTATTAGCGGGACGTTTTTTGCGGCGTTGCATTTGCGCAACAGCACCGTCAATTCCATCCAAGCCACTCTGCCAGTCGAACAAGCCCTGGACGTCATCCAAAACGACTTGGCTAATGTGATTTGTTCGACCAACACCAACAGCACTTTCCTGGCCCCGCTGCAAACGGATAATACCACCAACAATTTGCCCAACCAGATCGGCCCCAGTTTCTACACCTCCGGCGGCGAGTTGGACGGCATGGCGCCTTTCGGCTGCATGCAAAAGGTCGATTACCTGCTGGCCACGCCCACCAACGGCTATCGCGGGCCGGGCCGCGATCTGATTCGCGCCGTCACGCGCAATATGCTGCCCATCTCGCAACCGGCGCAGCCCGATGAGCAGCACACGTTGCTGGAAGGCGTGCAGTCGCTCAATTTTACGTATTACGACGGCACGCAATGGGAACAGGTGTGGGACACCACCCAGCAAACGAACCTGCCGCAGGCGATCAAGGTGCAGATTCAGATGGCCCAGGGTCCGGGCACGCTGGCTCGAAACCAGCCGCTGGAATTGGTCGTGCCCATCGACGTGCTTTTAAGCACCAACCCCGTGTCGAGCCTCCAATGAACACGCGCCTTGCCAACAAGAATTCGCGCCGGGCTTCGGTGTTGATCATTGTGATGTGGGTCGCGTTCGGGCTGGTCAGCATTACGCTGTATTACGCTCATTCCATGATGCTGCAATTGAAGGCAGCCGACAACCGGACGGCCAGCCTGGAAGCCAATCAGGCCATCGAAGGGGCCGCGCTTTATGTGAGCAACGTGCTGGCCAACCGCATCAATTCGATGACCACTCCCGCCGTGGGCAACTTCAAGGCCGAAGCGGTGCGGGTCGGCAACGCCAAATTCTGGATCATCGGGCGCGACACCAACGACCTGCAAACTTCGCTCCAGTCCGAAACCCCGGTTTGGGGCCTGGTGGATGAGGCAGGCAAGGTGAACCTCAATTACGTGGCCGGTTCCAATTTCCAAAACCTGCCCAATATGACGGTCAACACGGCCGCCGCGATGTTTGACTGGCGCACCCCCACCAACACGCCCAGCACCGGCGGCGCGAAATCGGAGACGTATTCCACGTTGCAGCCGCCGTATCTGAGCAAGAACGCGCCTTACGAAACCATCGACGAACTGCGCCTGGTTTATGGATTGAACCTGGACATTCTTTTTGGCGAAGACGCCAACCTCAACGGCGCCTTGGACCCGAACGAAAACGACGGCATGAAACTGGCGCCCAGCGACAACCAGAACGGCATCCTGGACCCGGGCGTGTTTGAATATGTCACCACTTGGAGCCATGAATCCAATCTCGGCACGAATGGCATTACCCGCGTGGTCGTCACGAACCTGGATAGCCTGACGCAACTCGTCAACAGCAATTTCCCGGACCTGAAGTCGTATCTGACGGCGTTTTCGGGCACGGGCGGAGGCGGAGGAGCCGGCGGCGGACGCGGCGGAGGCGGGGGCGCGGCAGGTGGAAGAGGCGGGGCTGCTACTGCTGCCGCGGCCGGGGCGCCGACGAGCGTGCTGGATTTCTACATTCGCAGCGCCAGCAGCGGCATGTCCCAGAGCCAATTTCAGGAAATCGAGCCGTACTTGGTGAACCCGTCGCAGACCGGCATGATTGACATCAACACCGCCACGGCGACGGCGCTGGCCTGCGTGCCCGGCATCGGCAGCAACATGGCTCCGCAAGTGCTTTCCTACCGGCAGTCCAATCCGCCGCAATCGCCCACCATTTCGTGGCTGGTCACGGCCATGGAGAACAACCAAGCCGCGCTCGAAGCGGCCGGCCCGTATGTGACGGCATATTCCTTTCAATTTGCGGCGGACATTGCCGCGGTGGGGCACAACAACCGCGGATTTCGGCGCGTGCGGTTCGTTTTTGATTGCAGCAGCGGGACGCCGCTGATTGTCTATCGCCAGGATTTAACGCATCTGGGATGGGCTTTGGGAAAAAAACTGCATGACCAACTGTTAGCTCAAAATACAAAATGATCGAATTGTTCAAAGCCAAACGCAGCTCGTCCGTGCTGGGCCTGGCCCTGGATGGCAACCGGCTGGAAGCCGTCGTCCTGCGGCGCTCCAACGGCACGCTCCAGGTGCGCCAGATGGTGTCCACCACGCTGGCGCTGTCGCCCCTGACCGATGATCCCGAATTGGTGGGGCGCGAAATCCGCAACGCGCTGGAAACAGCCGGCATTCGCGAACGGCGCTGCGCGGTCTGCCTGCCGCCGGGCTGGCTGCTGACCATGCAAGTCAAGGTGCCGGATTTGTCCGAGGCGGACCGGGCCAGCTTTCTGCAATTGGAAGCCGAGCGCGGTTTCCACTCCGGCCAGGAATCGCTTTACATTGTCCACTCCATTTTTCAGGCGGCGCCCAATGAGCAGTACGCCACCTTGATGGCCGTGCCGCGAAGCCATTTGAGCACGATGGAGCGGGTCCTGCGCGCGGCCAAGCTCAAACCGATGACTTTTGGCCTGGGCGTCACCGCCGTGCAACCCGCCGCGGCCGAACCCCAGCGCGTCATCACTCTTTTGGTGCGCAGCGGCGCCGTGAACCTGCAAGTGACCGGCGGCGGCGGCATCGTGGCGTTGCGCTCGCTCGATGGCGCCATCGAGGCGCAGGGCGCGCTCAAACACATTTCACCGGAATTTATTTCGCGCGAGATACGCATTACGCTGGGCCAGT
This sequence comes from Verrucomicrobiia bacterium, assembly GCA_036501625.1. Classification (GTDB taxonomy): domain Bacteria; phylum Verrucomicrobiota; class Verrucomicrobiia; order Limisphaerales; family Palsa-1400; genus Palsa-1400. The sequence continues at coordinate 59,278 of DASXZY010000018.1, read as the reverse complement.
TGCCCGATGCTTTGGCGGGAGGCGCCGGCAAAATTAGAATTATCGGCCAGGGCGAAATGACGCGCCAATTCATCCATGATGTTTCGGAGCGCCTGACCGCCATGGGATTGAAAGTGGAAGCGTCCGAGAAAGCTTCCGACGCCAAGTTTGACAGGGCGCTGCCGCCCGACCTGGCCGCCTCGCCTGCCATTGCCCTGGCTGCCGCCTGGGTGCGCGGGGGAGACACCATCCCGGAGTTTCTGCCGCCCAAAGTTCAGCCATGGCAGCAATGGTTCAGCAAAGGGATGTCCACCCGCAGGCTGATCTGGATGGGCGAAGCCGCCGCAGCGGTGGTGGGCTGCGTCGTCATCGCCTTCGCGGTGCAGCAATGGCAGCTTTCCACGCTGCGGGGCCAGTGGGCCAAACTCCATCCCAAAGTAGCCGAGCTAAACGCCATGCAGGATGAAATTAAACAGTTTCGCGATTATTACGACCAGGCTTCACGCGATGTGGCCATCTGGTCCAAGCTGGCCAGCACGTTTCCGAGGGACAACTCCGTCTCCCTTAAAACGCTCGAAGTACGCGACCAGGGCGCGGTCACTTTGACCGGCGTGGCGCGGAACAACGACGCCTTCGGCCAGGTCTTCGAGAAATTGGGCAACGAGACCAATAGCATCAGCAACGTGCATCCCGAAACGCGCGGCCAGCGGCCGGTGCAATTCACGTTGACTTTCCAATGGCAGGGAGGAGGCGACAATGGAAACTAAGAACCGCGAAAAACTCCTTTTGATGGCCACCGGCGTCGTAGCCGGATTGTGGCTGCTCAACCTGCTGGTGATTTCGCCATTGATTGATAGCTGGCACAGCCGCTCCGCCGAGATCGCCAAGCTCAAACAGAACATCGACAGCGGCGGCGTGCTGGTGCGGCGGGAGGAAACCATCCGCAACAAGTGGGATGACATGCGGGCCAACGCGCTGGCCAACAACCCCACCGTGGCCGAGCGCCAGTTGTTCAGCGCCTTCGATCACTGGGTCACCACCGGCCGCGTGACCGAAGGCTCGTTCCGCCCGCAGTTTCAGGAAGGCGACAGCAATTTCACGACCGTCGATTGCCGGTCGGACATCACGGGCAACTTGACCGGCGTGAGTGATTTTCTCCGGGCCATGGCCAAAGACCCGCTGGCCGACAAGGTGGAGTCGTTTGAATTGAATTCCAAGGACGACGACGGCCGGCAATTGGCGCTGGCCTTGAGCATGAGCGGTTTGATTCTGACCGATTCGGATCCAACCACGATCACGCCCGCGCCCAAACCGGACACGGGAGGGTCGGCCACAAACCTGCCCTCCGACGCGCAGACGGCGCTATTCGACGCGATCGCGCTCAACAATATATTTGACCAGAGCCGGGTTTACCGGACTCCGGGAAGCCGCCCAATCGAGATTGTTCACCGCACCTACTCCATTTCCGCCGATGGCGTTGCCAGCGACAACGGGAAAGCGATCGCGCTCTTTGAAGGCGATGGCGTCAGCACTGGCAAGGAATACAAAGTTGGGGACTCAGTGGCGGATTTTAAACTAACCGACATTGCCCTCAACACGGTTACGCTGACCAACGCCAGCAACACTTTCAATCTGCCCGCCGATCACAGCGCGAGTTTGCGCCGCCAGGACGACGGGCCTTGGACCATGCTCACTTATATTGCCCCGCCGCCGCCTCCGGCGGATACCAACGCCGCCTCGGCGACGGCATCAAAATCAAATTCCTCGACGGATTCTGTTGAGGAGAGACTTAGAAAACGACGCGAATCGGAGTAAAAATGAAAACACCATATCTGACAGCCATTGTATTGGCGATGTTGTCGGCCGCCAAGCTGACCGCCGCTGATGAGACAACGAACACCCCGCCCGCCACCGCTCCGGCCGACGCCGCCGCGCCCGCGCAGGGCGAAGCTCCCACGCCAGTGCCGACGAACGGCATTGTGCTGAACTTCCACGATGTCCCGTTGAGCACGGTGCTGACGTATCTCAGCGCCAAGGCGGGCCTCATCGTCGTTTCCGATGTCAGCCTCCAAGGCAAGGTGACCGTCGTCGCCGAGCAGCCGGTCGGCACCAATGACATCGTCACCCTGCTCGATGACCAATTGGGCAAGAATGGCGATTCCGTGATCCTCCAGGGGCGGACGCTGACCATCATGGAAGCCGAGCGGGCCAAGACCTACGCGCAAACGCCGGTCAACGTGGCCACCAACGGCTTTACCGACATTCCCGTCAATGATCAAGTCGTGACGGAAATCCTCCCCTTGCACACGCTGGACGCGACGCAATTGCTCAAAGACCTTGACTCATTGCTCCCGCGCAACGCGACCGTCTCGGCCAACGAAGCCGGCAACTCGATCATTATGACCGGCCAGCAGAAGGACATCCGCCGCATCGACGCGATTGTCAACTCCCTCGACGGCACGGCCTTGTCGGATGTCGAGGTCTATGCGCTCAAGTACGCCGATGCCAAGGCGGTCGCGGACGAATTGAAGGAAGTCTTTCAAAGCGCGGACGCAGAAGTGACTCGCGCCAGCACGCGCAACAACTTCCGCAGCCGCGGCGGCGGTGGTGGTGGCGGCGGATTCGGAGGATTTGGAGGCATGTTTGGCGGCGGTGCCGGCGGCGGCGGCAACCAGGGCAGCAGCGACCACAATGTGCAGACTCACGCGGTTTTTGTCGCCGATGAACAATTGAATGCTGTCGTGGCCAGCGCGCCGCCGGATTACATGAAGATGATCTACCAGGTCATCACCAACCTCGACGTTCCAAGCGACGAAGTCACGCAAATGCGCGTGTTCAAGCTCAAGCACGCCGATCCGGGAGAAGTCTCCGATGAGATTGCCACCTTGTTCCCATCCGCCACGAGCACCGAGCAAAGCTCCCGCAGCATGGGCATGCGGTTCATGCCGCCCTGGATGCAACAGCAAAGAGGGGGAGAGAGCGCGGAAAGCCCGCGCATGAAACGGGAGACGACCGTGACGGCCGTGCCGGACCGGCGCATCCAGGCGGTCATCGTGACGGCTTCCAAAGACATGATGGAGCAACTGGCCGGGGTTATCCGTGATTTGGACGAGGGCGATCAGGGCGTGCAACAGGTCTCGGTGATAGATTTTGGCGGGGCCGACCCAGCCACAGTGCAGGAAACGCTGGCGGGCCTGTTCCAAAGCACCAGCGGCCGCAGCTCACAATCCACCACGCAGACCCAGACGCCGCTGGCCAGCCGTTACACCGGCAATGCCAACAGCCAGACCACCACCGCCCAATCCGCCAACTCCGGCGGCTCAAGTGGCGGCATCGGTTCCGGCAGCGGCTTGCGCTAATCCAAATCACTTGCTCAACCAACAGCACACTATGACAATGCAATCATTCAAACTTCTGGCCTCGCGCTGGGCCGTTGTGGCCCTGTGCGGCCTGACTCTTCCCCTCCTGGCCCAGCGCACGGGCGGCGGCGGCGCTGGCGGCGGCGGGGGCCGCGGCGGCGGCGGCGCTGGCGGCGGCGGTTTTGGCGGGGGCGGCTTCGGCGGCGGCGGCGGCGGAACCAGCAGCGCGGCCACCTCCGCTCCCATTGAGCGGCCGGGCAATGGACAAGTTGGAACCGCCAATGTTTATGTTGACAAGGATACGGGCCAGGTCATTTCCATCGCCGACTCCGCGACCACCGCCTATATCCGCCAGGTTGTGGCCAGCCTGGCCAAGCCCAAGCCGCAGGTGTTGATCAAGGTCGTTTTCCTGGAAGTGGATTACAACAAAGGTTTCGACTTCGGCATTGAAGGCACCGTGACCAAGCACATCAATGCCAGCACCTCCAATACGTTTTCCAGCTTGTTCGGCCTGGCCGGGCAAGGCATTTCGCCGACGGCCGGCGCGACCACGCTGCCGGGGGCGGGCATTTACAGCGTCGTGGGCGACGATTTTTCCGCGACTTTGCGCGCCATTGAGGAAGTCGGGAATGTGCATGTCCTCTCCCGCCCCACCATCCTGGCGCGCAATAACCAAATGGCGACCATTCAAGTGGGCGACAACGTGCCGCTGATCACGAGCGTGAATTTTGGCGCGCTGGGCAACCAGGAAAACGGAATCACCTATACCTCCATTGGCATCATCCTTAATGTCACTCCCAACATCACTTCCGATGGCATGGTCGAAATGATCGTCGCGCCGCAGATTTCCTCCATCGATCCCTCTTTGGCGCAAACCATTTCTTTCACCACCAACGGCACACCCATCACGGCTCCGGCCGTGGCCATCGAGTCGGCCAACACGGTTGTAATCACCCCGGACGCCCAGACGGTGGTGATCGGCGGGTTGATGAAAAACAACACGACCAGCACCGACAGCAAGATACCGCTCTTGGGAGATATTCCCGGACTGGGGATCTTGTTCCATCACAAAGTCAAATCGACTGTCAAACAGGAATTGATTATTCTATTGACACCTTACGTGGTGCGGACGCCGGAAGATTTGGCCCGCATGAGCGCCGACGAGCGCGGGCGGGCGCGCATGACGCCGAAGGCTTTCACCCAGAAGGAACTGAACCAGTACCTTGACCCGGGCAAGTCGCAACCCGTGCCGCCTGTTGCCAACCCGCCGGTTCCACGCTAATCTCCGGCATGATCACCGTGCGCAGTTGGGCAGTTTATGGAATGCTGGCGGCCATTTGGGGCGCGCTGCTTGGCTGGCAGGCGTCGGAACACATCCGCGTCCGCAATCAATTGCACCATAACCTGCTCGAACAAGGCCGGGCCAGAACGAGCACTTGCGCCAAACTCATGCGCGCGCGCCGGTTCGCCGGCAGCATCATCAACCGTGAACGCCTCGAAGGCGCGCTTAACGCACTGGTCGATACCAACGAACTGCGCGCCGTCGAACTGCTCAATACGAACGATGAAGTCGTGGCCTCGGCGGGCGAGCAGGTCGTTCTTCCGCCTCCCAACGATTTTGAAGGGGCCGTTTATTGGGGAGGCGGCACAGCCATCTTGAAATATCCGGTCGATTTGGGAACCAATCTGGGGACCAATATCGAAGCGGAACTGGTCATACCTGAACAGGAATTGAGGCAAATGAACAGCAGCCGCCGCGCGGCGGCTTCCAACAACCCGCCCGCAGCGCCATCAGAGGCCGCCGCGACCACCAATCGCCAGCGGCCGCCGCGTTTTGATTTTACCCGGGAGCGCCCGTATTGGATGACGGAAAAGGAATACAACGACATTATCGGGGGCACGCGGGCGCATACGTTCGTGGTGGTTATGTCCACCAAGAAAGTGCTGCAAGACGAGAGCAACGATTTTTGGATGCGCGTTATTATCGCGCTGCTCGGCACGCTGGCGGTGGTCGGTTACGCGGTGGGATGGCGGAGCATGATTCAGACTTCCGAATTGCAATTGCGGCTCGTGCGCGCGAGCGAACAAAATCTGCATCTCCAGGAATTGAGCCTGGCCGCCGCCGGCCTGGCCCATGAAACGCGCAATCCGCTCAACATCATCCGCGGGCTGGCCCAGCTTGTCGCCAAGCAGGATGGCGTCCCGGCCGAGATTGCCTCCAAGTCCCGCGAGATCATCAATGAAACCGATCGCGTGACCGCGCAGTTGAACGAATTCATCAATTACTCCCGCCCGCGCGAAGTCCGCCGCGCCGCGACCGACCTCGGAGCCGTGGCGAGCGAAGTCGCCCGCGCGCTCAATTACGACATCGAGGAGAAAAAAATCCAGCTTGAGGTATTGGTCGAATCGGTGGTCATTGAGGCGGACGAACAGCTTTTGCGCCAGGCGCTTTTCAACCTGGTTCTCAACGCCATCCAGGCCGCGCCGCAAAAGGGCGTGATCCGCATCCGGGCCAGCCGGCGCAGCAACGAAGAGGCGTTCATCGAAATTTCCGACAACGGCCCCGGCGTGCCGCCCGAGCATCAAGGCGAAATTTTCAAGCCTTACTTTACAACGCACTCGGAAGGAACGGGCTTGGGACTCTCGGTCGTGCAGCAAATCGTGCAAGCTCACGGATGGGAAATCCAATGCCTGGCCAACGAACCGGCGGGAGCGCTCTTCCGCATTTCGAGAGTCAAGTTAAAGGTCAAGGAGTGATCGACCGTGCCCGCCTCTTCTCCAGATTCCAGCTCGCCCCGGCTCTTGATTGTCGATGACGATGCCGGCCAGCGCAGCCTGCTGGATTCATTCCTGACAAGCCAGGGGTTTGAGACCGTGCCTGTGGCCTCGGGCCAGCGCGCGCTGGAAGTGCTGCGCGAACAGAAGATCGACATGATGATCTCCGACGTCCGCATGCCCGGATTGACGGGCTTGGACACGCTGCGCCTGGCGCGGAAGGAGCGCCATTCTTTTCCCATCCTGCTGGTGACCGCTTATGCCGATGTCCGCGACGCCGTCGGGGCCATGCGCGATGGCGCTGTCAATTATCTTTCCAAACCGATCGACCTGGACGAATTGCTGGCCTCGGTGCGGCACGCGACCGGGCAGGCTTTGGGCGCTCCGCTGAAATTTGACTCTGGGAAGCAGTTGCCGCCGAACATCGTCGCGGCCAGCCCGTTGATGCAGTCTCTTTTTCGCGATGTGTCCCTGGTGGCCGCCTCGGAAAGCCGCGTGCTCATCACCGGCGAAAGCGGGGCTGGCAAGGAAGTTGTGGCCGATGTCATTCACGGTTGGAGCGCGCGGGCGCGGGGGAACCTGGTCAAAGTCAATTGCGCCGCCATTCCCGAAACGCTGCTGGAGAGCGAACTTTTCGGCCATGAGAAGGGCGCATTTACGGGCGCCACCTCCCAGCGCATCGGGCGTTTTGAACTGGCCGACGGCGGCACCATTTTTCTGGACGAAATCGCCGACATGGCCCCGCAACTGCAAGCGAAGCTGTTGCGCGTGGCCCAGAACGGCAGTTTCCAGCGCATCGGCTCCAACTCGGAAATCCATGCCGACACCCGCATTCTTGCCGCGACCAACCGCCACTTGGAGGAAGAGGTCAAGGCCGGCCGTTTTCGCGAGGATTTGTTCTACCGCCTGAACGTGATGGAACTGACCGTGCCGCCGTTGCGCGAGCGGCGGGAGGATATTCTGCCGCTGGCGCATTCCATGCTGGCCGGGTTGACGCAAGGGCGCGCGCGGCTTTCTTCCGCCGTGGCCAATTGCCTGGAGAATTATTCATGGCCCGGCAACGTGCGCGAGTTGCGCAACGCGATGGAACGCGCCGCCTTGCTCTGCCGCGGGGACCTCATCGTGCCCGATCACCTTCCTCCCCGCATCCGCCCCAGCGCGCAGGCTCCCGCCGCCCTGGATTCGGCGGACGCAATAAAACTCGATGAAGTGGAGACGCAAGCCGTGTTGCAGGCATTGCGCAAAAATGATTTCAATCGCACCGCCACCGCCAAAGCCCTGGGCATCAGCCGCCGCGCCTTAATTTACAAGTTGCAACGGCTGCGTGAGTTGGGGCATGTTGTCGATGGCCCCTCCAAAACTGATTAATAACATACATCACTAACATTAAAAAAAGGACCGTTATGAAAGCTCTGCTATTATGTTCCACAACCCTCCTGGCCGCCGCCTCGCTCTTGGCGGCTGACAAGGATGACGTTTCGAGCGCCGCGCAAAAACTATCCGATGCGGACAGTTATAGCTGGACCATCACGACCGAGGGCGGTCAAAACAATGCCGCGCCCAGCCACGGCAAAACGCAAAAAGACGGCATGTCCTGGATGGATATGACCCGGGGTGACAACACCAGCGAAGTCTATTTCAAAGGTACCAAAGGCGCTCTCAAGACCGAGGACGGATGGGAAGCGCTAGACCTTGGCGCCAATGCCGGCGGCGGCGGCGGCGGTGGCGGTGGCGGCGGCGGAAATCCAGGCCGGTTTATGGCCATGCGCTTGCGCAATTTTAAAGCGCCAGCCGCGCAGGTCCAGGACCTCGTCTCCAAAACCAAGGACCTCACGAAGTCTGGCGACGCCTACTCCGGCGAATTGACGGAAGAAGGCGCCAAGAGCTTGTTGCAATTTGGCGGACGCGGACGCCGAGGCGGTGGCGGCGGCGGCAACGGCGGCGGCGCCAACGCTTCGACAGTTTCCAACGCCAAAGGCTCAGTCAAAATCTGGGTCAAGGACGGCGTTCTTACCAAATTCGAAGTCAAAGTGTCGGGCACCGTCTCCCGCGGCGGCAATGACCGCGACGTGGACCGAACGACCACGACGGAAATCAAAGACATCGGCTCGACCAAAATCACCGTGCCGGATGAAGCGAAAAGCAAGTTAGGCTAAGCCTAATAAAAGGAACCGCATGAAATCATATCTTATATATTTGACGGCTCTCCTGGCCGCCGGGCCGCTCCTGGCCGCGGACAAGGATGACGTCAAGGCTGCCGCCCAAAAATTGAAGGATTCCGACAGCTACTCATGGACGAGCACGATGGAAAGTCCGCAGTTCAGCCCCGGCCCCAGTCATGGCAAAACGCAAAAAGACGGCCTGGTCTGGCAGGATTTCACCACGCAGGATAACACGATTGAAGTCTTCGCCAAAGAGGGCAAAGGCGCCATCAAAACCGAGGACGGCTGGGAATCCCTGGATGACGCGGCCAAGGATGACGGCGGCGGTCAATTCAACTTCAAGCGTTTCATGGCCATGCGGATGAAGGATTTCAAGGCCCCCGCCGCGCAGGCGGCGGATATTCTTGACAAGTCCAAGGAACTGACCAAAGAGGGAGACGCCTACTCCGGCGACCTGACGGAAGAAGGCGCCAAGGCCTTGATGACCTTCGGGCGCGGACGCCGCGGCGGCCAGGGCGGCCCGCCTCCGATCTCCAATGCCAAAGGCACGGTCAAGTTCTGGGTCAAAGACGGCGTGCTGACCAAGTTCGTGACCAAGGTTTCCGGCAGCATGAAAAATCGCGATGGCGATGATATGGACATCGAGCGCACGACCACGGTGGAAATCAAAGACGTCGGCGCGACTAATATAAAGGTGCCGGACGAAGCGCGGAAGAAAATGGGCTGAGGCCCATCCGCTCAGGCTGGCTCGGAGTCATGGCCCGCGAACAACCCAAACTGCACCAGTTTGGCTTTCATGGTCACGCGGGTGACTCCCAGCCAGCGCGCCGCCTTCGCTTGATTGCCTCCGGCTTCGGCAATGGCTCGCGCGAATAATTCCCGCTCCGCCGCGCCAATCGCGCGGGCGTGGGCATCAGCCAGTTCGCCCCGCCTTGCGGCTGCCAGAAGTTCATCCACGTATTCGCTAAAGGCGCGCTTGGGAGAAAAATCCGGGCCGGCCGATTTTTCCAAAGCGGCCCGCGCGTGATCGCAAGTGACGGTGTAATTCTGCGCCAGCAGCAAGGCTTGGCGAATGATGTTTTCAAGCTGGCGCACATTGCCGGGCCATGGCTGGCCTTGCAGAAAATCCATCGCTTCCGGCTGAATGGACGGCTCCGCGTTGCCGAGCGAAGGCCCGTGCCTGCGCAGGAAATAGCGGGCCAGGCTCGGGATGTCCTCCCGGCGCTGGCGCAAGGGCGGCAGCGTGATGGCCACCACGTTGAGCCGGTAATAAAGGTCCTCGCGAAATTCCTTCCGCGCGATGGCTGACTCCAAATCGCGATGCGTCGCGGCGATCACGCGGACATCCAGCGGAATCTCCTCCTTGCCGCCGACCCGTTGCAGGCATTTGTCCTGCAATAGCCGCACCAGTTTGACCTGCGTGCCGGACGGCATGTCGCCGATTTCATCGAGCAGAATCGTGCCGCGCTGGGCCTGCTCGAACCGGCCCACGCGCCGGGTTTGCGCCCCGGTAAACGCGCCCTTTTCGTGCCCGAACAATTCGCTCTCCAGCAACGTCTCCGGGATGGCGGCGCAATTGACCGCCACGAACGGCGCGGCCGGCCGGTCGCTGTGCTGGTAAATGGCGCGCGCGATCAATTCCTTGCCCGTGCCCGTTTCGCCGCGGATCAAAACCGGGACAGGCTTGGAGGCGATGCGGCCAATCTCCTTGTAAATGGCCTGCATGGCGGCGCTTTGGCCGATGAGCGCGTCCCTGGCGCCCGGCTCCCCGAGGCTGACCGGCTCGGTCATCAGCCGATTGCTGTCGGCCGCTTTGCGCACTAGTTCGATCAATTGCGGAATGTCGAAAGGCTTGAGCAAATAATCGTAGGCGCCGCATTTGGTCGCTTCGATGGCCGTGTCGGTCGTGCCAAAGGCGGTCATGAGGATGATCGGCAGGCGCGGCTGGGCGGAGTGCAATTGGCGCACTAATTCCAGGCCCGAAAGGCCCGGCAGCCGCAAATCTGTCAATACGAGGTTGAAATTGTCCCGCCCAGCCCGCGCCAATCCTTCGTCGCCGCGCCGTTCGACGGCCACGTCATGGCCTTCCTCCGAGAGCAGGCGGCGCAGCGTCTCGATGATGCCCGGGTCGTCCTCTATCAACAAGATTTTGGCGGCGTCGCTCATGCGGCCCGGGGCAGGATGATGCCGAAGGTGGTGCCGCGGTTGACCTGTGTCTGGTATTGCAGGGCGCCGCCATGTTTTTGCACGATGCACGCGGCAATGGAAAGCCCCAGGCCCGTTCCCTCGGCTTTGGTGGTGAAGAAAGGGTCGAACAGCCGCTTTTCCACGTCGGGAGGGATGCCTGATCCGGTGTCGCTCACTTCCAGAATCACGACATCCGTTTCTCCTTTGGCCAGCGGTTTGCGATCCGGGCGCGAACGCAAGGTGATGGCGCCGTCATGGCCGATGCTGTCGGCGGCGTTTTGCACGAGGTTGATCAAAACCTGTTTCATTTGTTCACCATCGGCTTTGACAGGCAGCGGCGCGCAATCTTCAAGCAAAAGGCGGATATTGTTTTTCGCCAGGCCTGGACTCAGGAGAGACTGCACCTCCTTCAACGGCTGGTCGGAAGTTATGGCGGCCAATTCCGGCTCGGCTGGCCGGGCGAACTGGAGAAAATCGGTTACGATCCGCTCCAGGCGCAGGATTTCCCGCTGCACCAACGCCGCATCGGACGCCTCTGGAGAGCCGGGCGGGAACTTCTTTTGCTGGATGAAAACAGCGGCTTTGATCGCGGTCAGGGGATTGCGAATTTCGTGCGCGACGCCGGCGGCCAGCATGCCGAGGGAGGCCAGTTTTTCGTGGCGTTCGACCAGCGACTGTGTTTCCACCAGCTTCACGCGCAACGGCACGATCAAGTCGCGATAGGCCAGCAGCGCCAGCGCGACGCCAAATAAAAACAGCAGCGCGACCAGGGCCAGCACCGATTGGCGCAATTGGGTCAGGGTGGCGTTGGCGCGCGCCAGGACTTCATTGCGCGATTCGTAGTGGGCCAGCGCGAGGGACTGGCCGAGATCGAACAGCCGCTGTGATTGCGAGCGCGCGCCGCTGAAATCGGCCAGCACGTTGGAGGGCGTCCGGCTGGCCTGCTGGCGCCGATAGACCTCGCGCGCCTCCGCCAGATAATTGTCGTAGGCGGTTTTGACTTCGCCAAGCAGGTCTTTTTCCTGGGTCGTCCGCAGTTTGGGCGCCTGCAAATCCAGCCAGGCATCCAGGTCATGGCCGGCGTCAAGGAATTGTTGCCAGGAGGCCGGCGTCCCGTCCATCGTGTAACGCAGGCGGATAGTATTGACTTCGCGCAGGGAATCCTTGAAATGCTCGGAGATGCCGGCGCTTTCGGAATCGACGGTTTTCAATTGGGCGCGCAATTCGCTGGATTGTTTTTGGGAGAGAATGGTGGCCAGCGCGATCAAGACGCCCATCAACCCGGCCGCCGCGCCCAAAGCCGCCAGCCGAAATTTCGCCGTCACATTCATCAAGCCCCAGCATAGCGAAGAAACTCCTTAAGGCTAAAGGCTAAATTGTGGGACGCGCGTGGCTGGGGTGCATTTAGCCTTTTGACTTGTTGGGCGGGCGTCTTTAACATCGCCGCATGGAAGCTGCTCTTATCACCCGTGCGCCGTTTGGAGTCGCGCCGGATGGCTTGGCGGTCGAGCTTTTTACGCTGCGCCGGCCGGGCGGAATCGAAGCGCGGATTTGCACCTATGGGGGCATCATTGTCTCGCTCAAAACGCCTGATCGCAACGGCCGCCTCGATGACGTTGTCCTGGGTTGCGACGATCTGGCTGGCTATCTGGCGCTCAGCCCGTATTTGGGCGCGCTGGTGGGGCGTTATGCCAATCGCATCGCGCAAGCGGCTTTCACGGTCGATGGAGTCAAATATAATCTGGCGGCGAACAACGGCCCCAATGCGCTGCATGGCGGCCGCAAAGGCTTTGACAAAGCGGTTTGGCAGGCCGCGCCCGTTGGCACGGGGGCAAGGCTCGTTTTGAGTTACCTGAGCAAGGATGGCGAAGAAGGCTACCCCGGCAATCTCAGCGTCGAGGCGGCCTATTCACTGACCGAGGATCATGGCCTGCGCCTTGATTTTACCGCGACGACCGACAAAACGACCGTTGTTAACTTGACTCAGCATGCCTACTTCAATCTGGCCGGCGGCGGAGACGTTTTAGGGCACGAAGTGCAAATCGACGCGGACCGATTCACGCCCGTCGATGCCACGTTGATTCCGACCGGGGAACTGCGGCCTGTTGCAGGAACGCCGTTTGATTTTCGCCAGCCGATGGCCATTGGCGCGCGCATCGAACAGGACGACGAGCAATTAAAACGCGGCCAAGGCTACGATCACAATTTCGTTCTGAATCATCCGACGGGCCGCCTCGATGTCGTTGCGCGCGTTCGCGAGCCGGGGACGGGGCGGGTGTTGGAGGTATTGACGACGGAGCCGGGCGTGCAGCTTTACACGGGCAATTTTCTTAACGGCGCGGTCAAGGGCAAGGACGGGCGCGTTTATGGACGGCGTTCCGGTTTCTGTTTGGAAGCGCAGCATTTTCCCGATTCCCCGAATCAACCGGCCTTTCCGCCTGTGACGCTCAAGCCGGGCGAGGTTTTCCGCAGCACGATTGTATTCAGATTTCCACAGCATGGATGACTCGGCCATCAGATTGAAACGCGATTGCGAAGCGGTGCAAATCCCGCTCGGCGCCTCCGTCACGCTGCCGGCGGGAATGGAGGTGGACATCACCCAGACGCTGGGCGGCAATTACACCGTGCGCACTCCGGACGGCCTGTTCCGCATCGCCGCCAAGGATGCCGATGCCATCGGAATGGCGCCCTCCGCCAGCCTGATGGAGGAGGTCTGCCGCAAGCCGGATGGCCCAGCCGGCCCGGTGGAGGAAAAACTGGTGTGGGACACGCTCAAAACGTGTTTTGATCCGGAAATTCCTGTCAACATTGTCGATCTAGGGCTGGTCTATGACTTGGTGGTTGAGCCTGTCCCCAGCGGGAATAGCCGGGTGAGAGTCAAAATGACTTTGACGGCGCCCGGTTGCGGGATGGGCACGATCATCGCCGCTGACGCGCGGCAAAAGCTGCTTTTTTTGCCCGGAGTCGATGATGCCGAGGTGGAGATCGTGTGGGACCCGCCGTGGCACCAATCCATGATTACCGCGGATGGCCGCCGGATACTGGGATTGGATTAGTCCCTGGCTTTCAAAGCCATGGGCCAAAGCCAAAAAAAAAGGCCAATTGCGAATATACCGACGGTCGATAACGTTATCGGGCCATGAACCCCAGGCCCAACGTGCTTGCATATCAAGTCAATGAGGATCAGCAGTCCAGCGATCTGAACTATCTCCTTGCCTCCAACCTGATGACGCTTCGTCGGTGTCACGCAAGGATAACATAGCACGTTCCATGCCGTTTTCAATTTTAGGCAGCGGGGACGATGGCTGTCCAACAGGCGGAGCCAAATTTGACGTTGAACTTTTCCAGCATCGTTTCCGCTGACGGGCGCGATGGCGCGAGCGCGAAGGTGGCCGAGCCGCTGCCAGACATGAGCGACGCAAGCGCGCCGTTGTCCCGGAAAAACTCCTGGAACAACTCCAATAATGGATGCTTGCGCAACGCGGGAGCTTCGAGTGAATTATAGAATTCACCCGCCGCCTCCTTCACGCTGGCTTGCAGGCTGCCGATGAGCCGCCGGGCGCGCCCGGGCGTGCCGTTGATGGCGGCGGGAAACTTGGCCAATTGCTGGTAAGCCCACGGGGTAGAAATGCCAAAGCCGGGATGAACCAGCACAAAGTAAATGCCGCGCATGGCTGGGAAGACGGCCAAAGGCTCGATGATTTCTCCACGGCCCGTCGCCAAGGCTGGGCCGTTTTGCAAGAAAAATGGGATGTCCGATCCGAGAGACGCCGCCAGTTCCTGAAGTTTGGCCTGAGGCAAAGGCTGGCCGAAAAGCTCATTCATCGCCAGCAGTGTGACGGCCGCGTTGCCACTCCCCCCGCCCAAGCCAGCCGCAATGGGGATGTTCTTTTGCAGGTGGATGCGAACGCCGTCATTCGCTCCCAATCCGGCCGCTTGGGCAAAGAGGCGCGCGGCTTGCGCGACGAGATTTTTCGGCCCGACAGGAAGCCGGGGATCATTGCAGCTTAACTGGACGCCCGCGCCCGCTCGCTCAAAGTCGAGCCGGTCGTGGAACGGCACCGGGTGCATGACCGTTTCCAGTTCGTGGAAACCGTCCGCCCGCTTTCCGAGGATATTGAGCAGAAGATTGACCTTGCAGCATGACGCTTTCTCCAGCATGAAACAGAGTTTCCGCCACGACCGCCAAGGCTCGCCCGCTCCGGTTTAGTTGTCGAAGACGTGGAACCGGCTCCCAGGAATAATGGGTGCGATGTCTCCGCCAGCAAAACCGAGGCTCGTGTCAGGACTGGTAATGGCGTCGGAGAGCCAATTGGGCTTGTAACTGTCCGGATAGAGCGGATCCGCTGGATGGAAAACGGCGCCGTAATCGCCGGGCTTATGGTTGGGGATGGGAAAGGTAACGACTTCGTAGAGGCCCACGCCAGTCCGCTCCAAGCTTCGGCCAATGCCGTGGAATATGCCGGTGGTATAGGCATTATCGGGGGCGCCGAAAATGGAGGCTTGCTCGAAGGAGCGGCGCAGTTCGCCAAGGCGGGCAAATTCGACCGTGTTGTTCATTCCGCGACCGAGTTTTTCTTCCGGCCCCGCGCAACCGGCAACAAGGCACGACACGACTGCAACGGGCAGCAAAACAGAAATCTTCTTAAACATATTACGCTCTTTTCCAAAAAAGTAACGCTTCAGGCAGGTGGTTGTCCAGTGATTTTTTTCAAAGCTGCTTTTTGAGGATTTTCTCAAAGGACTCGGTCGGCTCGATTTCGATGCGGCTGGCCTTTGGAAGATCAGCCTTCGCGGTTGGCGCGGCGGCAGGCCGGCCGGGCACTTGCGCTGGCGGCGCAACTGGCAGCCGGGGCGTCGCGGGGGGAGGGATGTCAGGCTGCGCTTCGTCTGGTTCGGCATCATGGGCGGCCAGATTGAAGGCGGTTCGTTTCTCAAGCCAGGAACGGTAGCGCGAGAAAGTCCACATGCCGTACTCCGCGCCGGTCTCCATGGAGTTGACGATTTTGAAGAAGTCGCGGTTGCGAATGAAATTCTTGATGGGCAAGGTGGATATGAGCACTTCGCATTCGGGCACGCAAATATTCAGGCCGGGGCGGAATTGCAGCCTTTGTGAAACCACGCCAATGAGGCAATCGGCCAATTGCGCCGCGACGTTGTTCTGAATCTCCGCCGGGAATGCGCCCACGACCCGTTGCAGGGCTTCCGCGCAATTGGAGGAATGCACGGTGGCCAGCACCAGGTGCCCCGTCTCGGCCGCGCTGAGCGTCAGGCGCATTGTATCCGGCTCCCGCATTTCCCCGACCATTAACACGTCTGGGTCTTCGCGCAGGCTGTCCAGCAATGCCTGCTCGAAACTCGGCGTGTCCCGCCCGACTTCGCGCTGCCGAATGAAGGAGCGATTGGGCCGGAACGTAAATTCGATCGGGTTCTCGATGGTCACGATATGCCGCGCCTCGCTCAAATTAATCGTCTGAATGAGCGCGGCCAGCGTCGTTGATTTTCCGCAACCCGTCGGCCCGCTGATGAGGACCAGCCCGTGCGGGAATTGGGCCAGTTTCTTGAGGTCGGGATGCAGATTCAAGGCTTCCACCGTCGGCTGAAAGGCTGGCAGCAGGCGAATGGCCATCCCAATACCGCGCGATGTGTAAAAAACGTTGAGCCGGCAGCGAAGCCCCTCAATCACTTTGGAAAGGTCGAAAGAACGCCGCTCTTGGAAAAAAGCCCAGTCATCGGAGCCGATAATCTCGCGCGCCCATTCCACGCACAATGCCGGCGCGACCGGTTCGCCGATGGGGCGCAACTGGCTGCGCACGCGCAAGACGGGCGCCAGCCCTGGTTCGATGTGCAGATCGCTGGCGTTCTCAGTCTTGGCCAGGGCCACCAGGGAGCGCAGCGTCATAAGGCGCCCAGCTTCTCGCATCCCCACCGCAACATGCGCTCGGTCGTTTCCCAGCCGGCGCAGCCGTCGGTGATGGAAAGCCCGTAGCGGAGTTCCGAAGGTTTTTTGGGAAACGGCTGCGCGCCCTCTTCCAAATAACTTTCCACCATCATCCCGATCAGCGACCGCGTCCCTTGGGCGCGCTGCTCGATCACGTTGCGCCACACGTCATCCTGGCGCGCGGGCTGTTTGCCGGAATTGGCATGGCTGCAATCGACCATCAAAACGCGCGGCAATTGGTGCCGGGCCAACTGCGCTTCGGCCTCGCCGATGCTGGCAGCGTCGTAATTGGCGCGCGAGCGCCCGCCGCGCAAAACAACGTGCCCGGCTGAATTGCCGGTCGTCCGAACGATGCTGGTGACACCATCCTGGTCGATGCCGATAAAGCTGTGGGGATGTTTGGCCGCGCCCATCGCGTCGATGGCGATTTGCAAGCTGCCATCGGTGGCATTCTTGAAACCGACCGGCATGCTCAAGCCGCTGGCCATTTCGCGATGAGTCTGGGACTCCGTCGTGCGCGCTCCAATGGCCGCCCAACTGACCAATTCCGCGATGTATTGCGGAATGACCGGGTCCAAAAACTCTGTGGCGGCAGGCATTCCCATGGCGGCGATGTCCAGCAACAGGCGGCGGGCGGTTTTCAGCCCGGCTTCGATGTCATGCGAATTATCCAGGCGCGGATCGTTAATGAGGCCCTTCCAGCCGATGGTGGTGCGAGGCTTTTCAAAATAAACGCGCATGACGATTTCCATGCGGCTGCCCAATTCCTGGCGCAGGCGCGACAAGCGGGTCGCATAGTCGAGGGCGCCTTGGACATCGTGAATCGAGCACGGTCCCACGACGGCCAGAAGGCGCGGGTCTTTTTGCGCGAGGATGTCGCGGATCGCCTGGCGGCCGCGGATGACCGTTTCATCGGCCTCTCGCGGCACAGGCATCGCCTCCTTCAACGCGCGCGGCGTCGAGAGGCGGACGATCTGTTTTACGTTTAAATCCTGCGTCGGCAAACTCACGCAAGCAGTATAGGCAGCACGGGCGCCCAAGCGCAAGGCGGGGCGGGAGCAACAAGCCGCCGCGCCTTGATTAAAGGACTGCGCCGGGATGACGATGAAGATTAGGGGATAGACACGAAAAAGAGCGAAAATTCACCCGCACTGACGGCATGAAAAAGCGAATTTTATTTGTGGGTGAGGACCAGGCGCTGTGCCGCGAGTTCCAAGCACGTGAACCCGGACCGGATTGCGCGTGGTCCGTCCAACATACCGCCAACGAGGAGGAGGCGCTGGCCCTGTGCCAACGGCAATCCATCGCGGCCGTCGTGGCCGATGTGAACCTCCAGGGCAAAAGCGGAACCGAGGTGCTGGATTCCTTCATGCGCCGCCAGCCCAAGGCGCTGCGCATCGTCATTTCCGACCTGGCCGACGTCGAAAGCACCATGAAGTGCATCGGGCACGCGCATCATCACGTTTTGAAGCCGTGCAGCGCGCAGACTCTTTTCCAGGTGCTGGAAGAGGCTTTCGCCCAGGAAACGTGGCTGCCCAGCGAACCGGTGCAAGGCCTTATCGCGCAAATGCGCCAGGTGCCCAGTCCGCTCAAGGCTTACACGCAAATCGTCGAGGAGATGAAATCGCCGGATTGCTCGCTGGAAAAGATTGGGCAATTGATCGCGCAAGACCCCGCCGTCACGGCCAAAGTTTTGCAACTGGCCAACTCGGCCGTTTTTGGATTGGAGTTAAACATCGTCCATCCGGTGGAAGCGATCAGCTACATCGGATTGGAAACAACCAAGGCGGTCGTGCTGCTGGCGCATACATTTTCCTCGTTTGATCATTTGAAATTGGTGCGTTTTTCAATCGAGGACCTTTGGCGGCATTCCGTGGAAGCCGGCCGCATGGCCAGGCACATCGCCGAAATGGAAAAGGCCGAGCCGGAGGTCGCGGAGCAGTCGTTTGTGGCGGGGTTATTGCACGACATAGGAAAGCTGCTCTTTGCGGCCAATCACGCGGGGCTTTTTGGCAAGGTGCTGCGGCTTTCGCGCGAACAGCAGTGCAATTTGTGGGAAGCCGAGGCGCAAGTTTTGCCGGGTGTGGGCCATGCTGAGTTGGGCGCGACGGTGCTGGGCATCTGGGGATTGCCCAAGTCGATCACGGAAGCGGTGGCGTTGCATCACGTTCCGTGGCGGGATCGCTGCCGTGAATTCAGCCCGCTCACAGCGGTTCATGTGGCGAACATTTTGGACCATGAGAAGCATCCCGATCTTACCATCATCATGCCCTCGCAAATCAATACCTCTTATCTGAAAGACCGCGGATTGGCCGGGCGGGTGGACGAGTGGCGCCAAGGCTGCCTCAACCAGAAGCATTGAAATCTCGGTAGTCTCGTGGGATAGTGGAGCATGAAATGGCTGGCCGTTTTTCTCGCCGCCGCTCTGGCTTGGCCATGCTGGGCGGGGCAGAAAATGACCTTCGCCACCGTGGACGGCGTCTTCTATGACCACATTCAGGATGTGCATATTGTCTCGGGCGGACGAGTCGCGCTGATTCTTCCGGACGGCGGCGGGACGGTGAAGGCGGAACAACTTTCCAAGGCATTTCTGGATTCATGGGGCATCACGCCCGAAAAACTCGCCACCGCCAAGAGCGCGGCGCAACAACGCGCGGAATCAGAATTCAACCAGGCGGTCGAAGCGGGGCTTTTCCGCGAAGTCGAGGGCGTGGTTTATGATTTGCGCAAGTCGCAGGCGGATTGGCACAAGCTGGCTGGCGCGAAAATTTTGGCGGTCACTCCCGATGGCGCGCTGGCCGAGCTTTCGCCGGGGCAGCGCGATCCCACGATCATTGCCATCCGCCATCTGCCGCCCGTTTACGCGGATGGCGACACCATTACCGTTTTTGCTAAAGCGACCGGGCCGATGAGCGTGACCAGCCGCTCCGGCGAGCGGACGATTCGCGGGTACGATGCGGGACGCGCTTGCGCGCGCAAGGACATTCCGGCGGCCATGTTAAAGGACGGGCTGGCCTTCACGGCCACGGCTGAGGCCCCGAAAGCGCGGAGCCATCCCTTTGATTCGCTGCCCAATCATCACCGGCTGCACGCCATTGGTTCGGGCTTTTTTGTGACAAGAGACGGCTACCTGGTGACCAACCATCACGTCGTCGATGGCGCGGATAAAATTGAGGTGCATTACCAGGGCCAGGTCTTTCGCGCCAAAATCGCGGCGGACGACTTGACCAACGATTTGGCGGTGCTGAAAGTTGATGGGGGCAATTTCGAGCCGCTCTCCATTTCCCAGAAAGATACGGCCAGCCTGGGGCAGGAAGTGTTCACCATCGGCTTTCCCAACATCCAATTGCAAGGCGTCGAGCCGAAGTACACCGACGGCAAGATCAGCAGCCTGGCCGGCATGGAGGACGACCCCAGGGAGTATCAAATCAGCGTCCCGGTGCAGCCCGGCAATTCCGGCGGCCCGCTGTGCGACACGCATGGGGAAGTGGTTGGCATCGTGGTGGCGCGGTTGAACGACATGACCATGCTGGAGGCTTCGGGCGTAGTGCCGCAAAATGTCAACTACGCGGTCAAATCGCGCCTGGCCGCCAAGCTCCTGCACAGCGTCAAGGGCCTCACGCTCGCGCCAAGCTTGGTGCCGCTGTCCGGGGACCCGGTCAAAACAGTCGAAAGCGGCATCGCCATGCTGTGGATTTATTGAAACTTTGGATTTGCGGGCTTGTTTCATCCCCCATGACGATTAACATTTGCCCTCAATGAACAAGGCCCCCAAGCCGCCGCCTCCAAGAAAATCGCCCGTTGTGCCCGTGT
Organism: Verrucomicrobiia bacterium; assembly: GCA_036501625.1. Taxonomy (GTDB): domain Bacteria; phylum Verrucomicrobiota; class Verrucomicrobiia; order Limisphaerales; family Palsa-1400; genus Palsa-1400. The sequence continues at coordinate 39,062 of DASXZY010000018.1, read as the reverse complement.
TGATCCTGGCCGTATTGATCATCGCGGGCGCCGTCGCGTTCAAGGCCTTTCATTCCAGTCCCGCGACGCCGCCACCGGCGCCCGCGCCAGCCGCTGAAGTGGAACACCCGCCTGCCCAAACTCGCCCGGCCGCGGCCGCCTCGGAAGCGGCCAGCGTCCGGCCCGAAGCCGCGGCCGCGCCGCCTCCGAGGCGGTATGTTCCCCCAGTGGCCCCTGCGCCGCAGATCGCGCGGGTGGATGCCATCCAGTTGATGTCCACCTTAACCAACCTTGCGGGCGCCGGACCGATCACTCCCGGCCAAGCGGAACAATGGAAAGCCGCCCTCCAGCAATTGGTCAGCCAAGGCCCCTCCTCCGTCCCGGCCATCCAGCAATTCCTGGCGCAGAATCTCGACGCCAGCTATGCCGGAGTCAGCGGCGCGAATGCCTTGGGCTACAATTCCATTCGGTCCGCCATGCTGGATGCCCTCGCGCAAATCGGCGGGCCGGAGTCCACCCAGGCCATGCTGCAAGTTTTGCAAAGCTCGATTTATCCCACAGACGTTCCCGCGCTGGCCAAGGCGCTGGATGGGCAATCGCCGGGGCAGTATTCACAGGCTATTCTTGACGCAGTGCGGCAGCAGTTGAATTTGGGCGCGATGGACCAATTGGGCGGCGCGAATGTCCTGCCGTTGTTTCAGGCGCTGGCCAGCCAAGCCGCCAACGGCGCCAGCGTCTCCGCTGACCTCGCCCAATACGCCGAGAAGTGGCCTTATTATTCCTCCATCGCGCTGGCTGCGATGCCCGATGGCGCGGGCGTGCCCACTCTGATCCAAATCACGCAAGGAGCCATCCCTGGCAGCCCGGCCGCCGCCGCGCAGGCGCTGGCGGAACTGGCGCCGCAGAACCCGCAGGCGCTGAGCACGCTGATGGATATGGCCAAAGGCGGGCAATTGTCCGATTCCATTCTCTCCCAAATGGCGCCTTATCTGGGTGGCCGGGAACTGGAACTCGGTCCGCCGCAAAACGCGGCCGCCGGCGGCTATTTGACGTTTCACATGGCCAATGGCAACCAGGATTTCTCGGCATTCGATGGCGGCAGCACATTGACGCCGCAGCAAATCACGCAGCGCATTTCCATTATTGACCAGCTTTTGCAAAACGTCCCGCCCACCGATGGCGCAGCGGTGGACGCGCTGAATGAGCAGCGCGCCGGCCTCGCGGCCCGGCAAAAGTAATATGAAATGGGCGCTGGCGATATTATGTTGGACCGTGGCGGCCACAGCGGTTTTCTGCGAGAACCGGGTTCCGCCGCCGCCCGCGTCTTTGGATCCCGCGTCCGTTGAGGATTACATTTCTCATTACGCGCGGGCGCGGGGAATCGTCGGGCTGTCCGTGGCCATCGCGCGCGGCGGTTCGGTTGTGTGGAGCGGGGCGTTCGGCCAAAGTTCCTTGGAAACCGGGGCCTTGGCCACCACCGACACCGTTTTCTCCATTGGTTCCGTAACGAAGCAATTCACCGCCGCCTGCATCCTGCTCCTGGCGCAGGATGGCAAGCTTTCGGTCCATGACAAAGTCGCCCGCTATTATCCGAATTTAACCCGCGCGGAAGACATCACATTGCTGGACTTGATGAATCACGTTTCCGGCTATCCCGATTATTATCCGCTGGATTTCGTTGACAGCCGAATGGAAAGCCCGATTTCACCCGATGATTTGATCGAGCGCTACGCGGGCGGCAAACTGGATTTCGAGCCGGGGACAAAATGGTCTTACAGCAACACCGGATTCGTCATTCTTGGCCGCATCGTGGAAAAGGTGAGCGGGAAAAAGCTGGGCGAATTCATGACGGAGCGCATCCTGCGGCCGGCGGGCATGGGCCATTCCTTCTTTGGCCCGCCCGCGGGCAGGGACATGGCGGAAGGCTGCACTCGTTTCGCGCTCGGCCCCCAGAAACGCGCCCGGCCCGAAGCCCAAGGCTGGCTCGATGGCGCGGCCGGGCTTAATTGCACTGCGCTGGATTTGGTCAAGTGGGACATGGCGTTGACCGGAGGCCGCGTCCTGAACGCGGAGTCTTACGCCTTGATGACAGAGCCGCGCAGGCTGCCGGACGGGCGGGAGCGCGAATACGGTTGCGGCATCGGTGTGCAGAATATTGCGCACACCATTGTTCTCAATCACGAGGGCGCCGTGAGCGGCTTCCAAACATGGAACGTCACGGTGCCGGCGGCGCGCTCGGCTTTGGTCATCCTTTCCGATTGCGAGGAATGGGACGCGGTCAACGAGTTAAAGGTGGTCCTGGCCAAACTCATCATGCCGGACGCGCCTTGGATCCCCGTCATCGCCGGGCCGGATGCTGGCCGCGCGGCCTTGAATTTTTACGACAGCCTGCGAAAAGGGAGCATCGACCGCACTGAGCTTGGGGACGAGTTCAGCAGATATTTGACAGCCGATAAAATCCGTGAAGCCTCCGCCCGGTTCAAAACACTCGGCCCGGCCAGGGGCGCTGAGATCAAGGATCGAAGCGAGCGAGGCGGAATGGAAGTGGCGGACGTCCGGCTGGCCACGCATGACGGAGCGATCTCCGCGCTAATCTACCGCACGCCAGACGGAAAAATCCAGGAGTGCCTCTTCCAGCCGGCGCATTGATGCCTTGTCCACTGCTTTCAGAACTCAAGAAAAACATGCTTTGATAGTTATCGCAAACATGCGATAAGTGTCATGCCCAACATGCCTGATCAAAAATTCCCTGCCACCTGAAATTCGTCTTTGGCGCGGATGTCGTCGGAGGCGGCCCCGACGCGGATTTCAAATGGGCCGGGGTTGACGCGGAAAGCGTGAATGCTTTCGTCGTAGAACGCCAGTTTTTCGCCTGGCACGGTGAGCGTGACTTTTCGCGTTTCGCCGGGCGCGAGATGGATTCTCTCAAATCCGCGCAGTTCTTCGGCGGGGCGCGTCAAGGCGGGCTTGACCTCATGGATGTAAAGCTGGACGACTTCATCCCCCTCGCGCTTGCCGGTATTGGTGATGTCGATGGCCGCAGTGATTTCGTCGTGCGAGGTGATGCGGCGGGCGGATAGTTTCAGCTTTCCGTATTTGAATTTTGTATAGCTCAATCCCCGGCCAAATGCGAACAGCGGCTGGCCTTTGACATACATGTAGGTGAATCCTTTTGTAATATCGTATTCATTCTGCGGCGGCACCTGGCTGTCCGACGCGTAAACCGTCAGCGGCAGGCGGCCCGCCGGATTGTAATCGCCGAAGACTACGTCCGCGATGGCATCGCCGCCCTCAACGCCATCCCACCACGCTTCGAGGATGGCGGGCACGTGCTCTTTGATCCAGGGAACGGCCAGCGGCCCCGCGTTCATCAAGACGGCGACGGTCTTCGGATTGGCGGCGCGCACCGCTTCGATCAACTCTTCCTGGCGGCCCGGCAACGCGAGCGTCGCGCGGTCTCTTCCCTCCGTCTCAATGGCTTCGGTCGTGCCGATCAGAACGATGGCCGCGTCGGCCTGGCGGGCGGCGTCGGCGGCGGCCTTGATCAGCGCTGTTTCATCCGGCGGAGGGCCGCTTCTTCTGCTTGACCGCGGGGCGATGTCGCAGCCTTTGGCGTAAAGGATTTCCGTGCCGGGCGCGGCGCGATTCTTGAAACCTTGCAGCGGATTGACAGGCCGTTCGGCCTTTCCGCTGTAGGCGCCCGGCGTGAACAAATCGGCGTGCGGGCCAATGATGGCGAGGCGCTTCAATTTGGTTTTGTCGAGGGGGAGCAATTGGCCCTGATTTTTCAGCAGCACGATAGACTCGCGGGCCATGTTCAGCGCCAGCGCGCGATGTTCGGGGCTGCAAATGACTTCGGGCGAAATGCGGCTGAAAGGAACCATGGACTGCGGGTCGAATTCTCCGAGGCGCATGCGCACGCGCAGCAGGCGATAGACCGCGTCGTCCAGCCGCTCTTCGGGAAGGAGGCCCTGGCGCACGGCGGCCGGAATGTATTTCCTGAATTCCTGGTCGGAAAAATCGCACCCAGCCTTGAGCGATTCGGCGACCGCGTCCTCGTAACTCGTCCGCCCTTTCATGTGGCCGTTCACCATTGTATTGACGCCGCCGAGGTCCGACACCACGAAACCCTCGAACCCCCATTGATGCTTGAGAATGTCTGTCAATAACAAGTGATTGATGTTGTTGGGCACGCCGTTGATGGCATTGTAGGAGGCCATGATCGATTGGGCGTGCCCTTCGACGACGCACGCGCGGAAATGCGGCAGCCAATACTCATAGAGCATCCGTTCGCTGACCTTGGCGGAAAGCTGCTGGCGGTCTTTCTCGACGTTGTTGACGGCGTAATGTTTCAGCGTGGCGGCCAATTTCAGGTATTTCGGGTCATCTCCCTGCAATCCGCGAACATAGGCCACGCCAATGCTGCTCGTGAGAAACGGGTCTTCGCCATAACATTCGTCGATGCGGCCCCAGTAAGGATTGCGGCTGATATTGATGACGGGAGCGCGGTAAATCAGCCCTTTGTGCTGCGCGGAGACATCCGGTTGCTGATGCCAAAGATTATAAATCGCGCGCGCTTCATCGGAAATGACGCTGGCAACTTCATGCACCCGCGTGGGATCCCAGGTTGCCGCAATGGCGATTGAAACTGGGAACATGGTGGTGGGGCGGTCCCAGCAAACGCCGTGAAGGCATTGGTTCCATTTGTCGGACTTAATGGAGAAGCGTTCCACCTCAGGGCCTTCGTGGTCGAGGAGGGTGGCTTTTTCCTCAAGGGTCAGGCGGGAAATCAGATCACGCGTGCGCGCCTCGAAGGATTTGCTTGTATCGAGGTAGAGGGGCTTGCTTTCCTGCGCCCGCGCGGCGCCGCCGCACAACAGCGCCGCCAAAATTGCAATTGCTGAAGCCGCCGCGGCACGCAAACCATTCGAGAAAAGGTGCATGGCGGCCATTCTATCCAACCGAGGCCGGAGAGAGAAATGAAATTTTGGAAGCGTGAAACTGGAAATGCCGGAATCCGCTGAAGTGTCACACTGTCCTATGACAGTTTGCCAGTTGCGCCTGGCGCGGCGGCCGCGGAATTTGCTCTTGGCGGTTTGCGGGAGCTGGCCTATGCTAGTTGAAATCAAACGAAAGCGAGGACTATGCGAATGCCTTTCATGGCGGTTTTAACGGTCGCCCTGGCTTGCGCCATTGCGGCCAAGGCTCAGGTCGGCACATCGCCGATGCAGATACTTCATCCCATCCTCAAAGACCCCAACAAGCGCCTGGCCCCGACCAGCGTCAATCGCAATCCCGGCTTGGTCGATGATCCGAGCCAGCCCGCCGCAGTTCCCGCCGCGCGCCCGCACATCGCCGCCGCGCAACCAGCGAAGCCTGCCGTCATTTCCGCCAAAATCGATGACGGCCTGGCCGCATCCAAATTGGCGCTGATTGGGACCATCAGCGGCGTCAGGGGAACAATTTATGTGACAAATACCGGCCCGAAGGAAATTACGCCGATCATTGAAGTGGCTGTCTGCGATGCCAAAGGATTTAAAGTGGGCACGGCCTCCAAAACTGGAACCGCCCTGGCCCCCAACGCCGATGAAAGAATCACCCTCCTCGGCACCAATTTGAACGCCGCGGATTTGAAGCTGATGCGCTTGACAGTCGTCGTCGCCAATCCAAATCCCACCCTCGCCAGCCGGCCCGGCCAATGATTTGAGCCGCGTTGCAGCATTCGGAATTTCCAAACTCAAGAAGGTGGCGGAGCCGCCTGCCGTGATCAGATCGTCGTCGCAGAACGCTTCCGCAATGGGGCGCCAGCCGGGGAAAAATTAGAATCAAAAAAACATCCAGTTGCGCGAAGTTCACAAAGAGGTATCTTAGCAACTATGGATTGGCAGAAAATTGCGGCCTTGAGTGTCGTCGCGGCTACGGCGGGCCTATTTCTGAAAGCTAAATTACGCCGGCGCAAGTTCAGTTTCCAGCGCGACACTCATTGCGGTTGTTCAAATTCCCACGCCGCGGGAGCAAGAACCTCCATTGTTTTCAGCGCGCGCAAGACCGGGCGCGCGAAAATAATTGTCAAACAGAACTAACACGCACCTCAGCACCTCACGCACATGTCCTTGCTTGATCCATCACCATTAACTACACTTCCCCTGTGCCATGTATAAAATAAGTTCCACCGTGCATTTTGCCAAGCAAAGCCTGGCTAAAACAAGCCACCACGAAGCTCACTGGTCCCCCAACACCGATGTCTATCTCTGCGATACCGGCCTGGTCATAAAAGTCGAGCTGGCTGGCATGCAACGGGAAAACCTGGAATTGACCGTGGAAGGCAACAGCCTTCGCATCAGCGGCCAGCGGCCCGACGGCTGCCGCGCGGCCCAATGCAAATTCCAAGTGATGGAAATCGACTATGGCGCTTTTGAAACCATTATTGATCTTCCCGAAGATTGCGATGTCTCGCGCGGCAAGGCGGCCTACCAAAACGGCTTTCTGCGCGTCGATTTTCCCTTTGTCTCATCGCGCCAATGAGCGGCGCAGCGCATGACGACACCGGAAACTGAATTTATCAACATTCTTGGCGCCGGCAGCGCCCCGGACCCCTCGGGCACCAAGATTTGGTCCAAGTCCCTCCCGGAATCGCTTCCGATCCTGGGCTTGTCGGACATTGTTATTTTCCCGGGCACCGTCACTCATCTGCTGGTCGAGACGGCCCAGAGCATCCGCCTCATTGATGACGTCGTGGCCGGCGACCGTTTTCTGGGACTTGTTTTGCAACGCACGCCGGAAATTGAAAACCCGGTTCCGGGAGACCTCTACCCCTTTGGCTGCGCCGGGCGCGTGCTCAAGATGCTCAAGTTTCCCGATGGCACCGTGCGCGTGGCCGTGGAAGGATTGCGCCGCTTTCGCGTCCTGGATTACACCGCGCAAACGCCCTACCTGATTGCCCACATCGAGAAGCTCAAGGACGTGGCCGACGAGTCTTTAGAATTGACAGCACTGACGCGGACGGCCGAGCGCGAATTTCAAGAGATCATCAAACTCTCCCCCACCTTGGCCGAGCAGGTCAAAATCGCCGCCTTGAACACCGAGGAGCCGGCCAAGCTGGCGGACCTTATCGCGGCCAATTTGAATCTCAGCCTGGAAGAGCGCCAGCGCCTGCTGGAAACGCCGGGCGTCAAAGACCGCCTGACGCGCTTGCTGCCCCTTTTGAGCCGCGAACTCGAAGTCGTCAAGCTCGGCTCCAAAATCCAGAACGAGGTCGTCACCTCGATGTCCAAGAACCAGCGCGATTTCTTCCTGCGCGAGCAAATCCGCGCCATCCAGCGCGAATTGGGAGAAGTCGATCCCGGCACGGCCGAGGCCAAGGATTTGCGCGAACAGATCGAGCAAAACAACCTGCCGGAGGAGCCGAAGAAAATCGCCCTCAAGGAATTGGAACGCCTGCAGCAAATGCCGCCCGCGGTGGCCGAGTACACGATGACGCGCAATTATCTGGATTGGCTCATCACGCTGCCGTGGTCAAAATTTACGGTGGATAAGCTGGACCTGGCCGGCGCCAGCCGGTTGCTGGATGAACAGCATTTCGGCCTGCGCAAAGTCAAAGACCGCCTTTTGGAGTTTTTGGCCGTCATCAAACTCAAGCAGCAGCTTAAAGGCCCGATCCTCTGCCTGGTCGGCCCGCCCGGCGTCGGCAAAACCTCGCTGGGCAAAAGCGTGGCCGAGGCCTTGGGCCGCAAGTTCGCCCGCATCTCACTGGGCGGCATGCGCGATGAAGCCGAAATCCGCGGCCATCGCCGCACCTATGTTGGCGCACTACCGGGCCGCATCATTCAAAGTTTGCGCCGGGTCGAATCCAGCAACCCGGTCATTCTGCTGGATGAATTGGACAAGGTCGGATCGGATTTCCGGGGCGACCCTGCCTCCGCGTTGCTGGAGGTGCTGGATCCCTCGCAAAACAGCACATTCGTGGACCATTACCTGGACATCCCGTACGATTTGTCGCGAGTTTTATTTTTGACAACGGCCAACTGGCTGGACCCCATCCATCCCGCGTTGCGCGACCGCCTGGAAGTCATTGAACTGCCCAGTTACACGGCGGCGGAAAAAGTGGAGATCGCGCGGCGGCATTTGGCGCCCCGCCAATTGGAAGAGCACGGCTTGAAGAACAAGCTGGTGCGCTTTCCGGAAGCTACCTTTCGCCAGCTTATCCAGGATTACACGCGCGAAGCCGGCGTTCGCCAGCTTGAGCGGGAAATCGCCGCCCTGACCCGCAAGGCCGCCCGCAAAATTGTCGGCCGCCATTCGCGCCTGCCGCTGGTAATCACCCCGGCCATGCTGTCTGATTATCTCGGCCCGGCCCAATACACCTCGGAGACCGCCGAACGCATTGACGAATACGGCATTGCCATCGGCCTGGCTTGGACGCCCGTTGGCGGGGAAATTCTTTTTGTCGAAGCCACCCGGATGCCGGGCAAAGGCGGTTTGATCCTGACCGGCTCGCTGGGGGAGGTCATGAAGGAAAGCGCGCAAACGGCGTTGAGCTTCCTGCGCAATCGCGCCGCGACCTTGAACATCGACCTAAGCGACTACGACAAGCGGGATATCCATGTCCACGTGCCCGCCGGAGCGACGCCCAAAGACGGCCCCAGCGCCGGCCTGACCATCGTCGCGGCCCTGGCTTCGTTGATGACGCAGCGCAAAGTCCGCTCGGATATTGCCATGACCGGCGAGATCAGCCTGCGCGGCCGTGTCCTGCGCGTCGGCGGCATCAAGGAAAAAGTTTTGGCGGCGGCGCGCTCCGGGTTGAAACATCTCATCCTGCCCGGCTCCAATCGCAACGACTGGCTGGAAGTCCCGACGGAAGCGCGGCGGAAATTGAAGGCGCATTTCGTGGAGAATATCGCCCAGATGTTTCCCATCGCGCTGTCATCCAAGTAATGCGTCTCGCGTTGGCCATTTTGGGCCTGGCCAGCAGCTTCGCCTTGGCGGAGGCGACCGCCGCCCAGGAGCCAGCCACCGGCCCGGCCCTGGCCGGGCAACTCTGCAATTCCATTCCCGAAGACACCAACACCATCCACGGCAAGCTCATCATCACGGCCTCGGGCCAGCCGGCCCGGACGGTGCCAGTCGTATGCGGCATTACCGTTCACGGCGATTCCTGGGAAACATATTACGACACGTCCGCCACCGCCGATGCGGGCGCTGAGCGGCTGGTTGTTGTTCACACCCCCAACGCTCCCAACAAATATCTTTTCGCGCGCGCCTCATCGCCATCCGCCTCGCTGCCCGCGACCGCGCCGCTTTCGCCGGAGGAAGCCGAGGCCACGCCGCTGGGCGGGTCGGATTTTTCGGCGGCGGACCTGGGCTTGGATTTCGCCCATTGGCCGGAGCAGCTTAAATTGAAAGGCCAGATGTACCTGGGCCAGCCATGCTACGTTCTCGACAGCCGCGAGCCGTCGTCCAAATTCATCACGCGGATTGAATCGTATATTGACAAGGAGAGCAATGCGCCGATCATGGCCGCCGCCTACGATGCCGCGGGGCACAAGGTCAAACAATTTTCCCTGCACGGCAGCAGTTTCAAAAGGGTTCACGGCCATTGGCGCCTGGAAAACATGGATATTCGCGACTACAGAAAACGCTCGCATACTGAATTGCAATTTGATATTGGGGACAAATGATGCTGTCCCTGGTTGCGGCCGGGTCCGAGTCCAGCCCATCCGAAAAATGGTTCGGGGTGGCGTTTCTGGGTGTGGTGGGGGCTTTTCTATGTTACCGCAGCCTGCGCAACAGCGCGGACCGGCGCACCCTTATCATCAAATGGGCTTGCAGCCTTGTCCTTTTTCTCATGTACTTCGCCATCGCGTCGCTCCATGATATCAAATATGCTCTTCTTTACATTCTTCCCTCCGTCTTGCTGGCCTTCATTTGGCTGCCCAGTTTGACCGGCCTCATCCTCAAGCCAATCACCGAATCCTTCGAGGGCGGCGGCGGTGAAGCCGAGGAAAAGCCGTTTTATTTCATCGCCGAGGCTAATCGCCGCAAGGGCCTTTACCAGGAAGCGGCCGCGGCGGTGCGGGCGCAATTGGAAAAATTCCCCGGAGACGCCGAGGGCATGATGAGGCTGGCCGCCATTCAGGCCGAAGACTTGCATGATCTTCCCGCCGCCACGGAAACCCTCAATCAACTGTTGGATCAATCCGGCCTGCCCGCCGGCAAAGCCGCCGGCGCCCTGCAAGCGCTGGCCGATTGGCAAATGAATCTCGGACGCGATGCCGCCGCCGCCCGGCGCTCGTTTGAGCGGCTCATTGAGATGTTTCCCGGCTCGCCTATTGCCCTTTCCGCCCAGCAGCGCATCGCCCATTTGGAGGGCGCCGCCGAAGCGCGCGAGTTTCGCGAACACGCCGTCTTCAAAGTTCCCTCCCGCGAGAAAGGCCTGCGCCCAGCCGCGCTGGCCGAGCCAGTTTCGGAAGCGGACGCGGCCGGCCGGGCCGCCGAGTATGTCCGCCAATTGGAGAAACATCCCAATGACACCGAGGCCCGCGAGAAGCTGGCCCTGCTTTATGCCGAGGAATTGGCCCGGCTGGATTTGGCCGTCGATCAACTCGAACAATTGGCCGCTCTCCGCAATGCCACGCCCAAGCAAGCCGCGCACTGGCTGGAACTGCTTGCCACCCTGCACATTCGCCACGGCAGCGACCTGCCATCCGCTCAAAACGCGCTGCGCCGGATCGTCGAGCGCTTTCCGAAATCGGCCGCCGCGACTCGCGCCACGACCCGCCTGGCCACTCTGCAAGGCGAGCTGAAATCCGTCACGACCTCCGCGGCCGCCAAGCCCCTGGGCGCGTATGAAAAAGACCTGGGCCTGAAACGAGGTCCCTATCCGCAATCCTGAAGACGGTCTGGCCCGGGCAGGCTGCGTATATACGATGAGCGGAATTGCGAACAACCCTTTCCGTCCGTCGGAATCTATTACAGATCTCGGCGGATTACAGCTTTGAATATAACATATTGATTTCAAACATATTACAACGTGCCCCATCCCTCTATTCGAGATGCGGCTGCCGGATTAGCTTACACTATAACCGCCGATGATATAAAATGATGATTGTTGGTGATGGCTGTTCGTCAAGCCACCGGCTTGCGCGCCAAGCACTTGGAAGCGCTTATTCCAAGGTGAGATTTGATTGGCTGGGTTGGCATTGTTTTAGCTGACGACTTGCACAACTCTAAATATCATGATTACACAGAAAATGAACCGCGCCTTGTCGAATCTTGTGGTTGCCGTTTGGCTTGTGGCGGGGGCCGGAGCGGAGGCCCGCAATCTCATTCAAAACGGCAGTTTTGAAGCGCCCGTTGAGCCTGGGGCTGGCGTCTATGTTTACGTTGCTCCGTCGCCACTCAATTCGCCAACCGGATGGACCGGCGGCGCTGATATTTTCCAAGTGCCTGCTGGCGCCGCCCCGTTTTCGTTTGCCGGCCTGGAGTGGCCTGCCGCCGAAGACGGCATCCAGTATGACGACATTGGCACCGACCTTTACGCTGCCGCTCTGACGCAAGTGGTTAATGTACCGAGGGCCGGACTCTATACGCTGACATGGTTCGACAACGACGCTTATGGATTCGCTTATAATTACCAGGTCTTGCTTAACGGAAATATCGAGGCGACTCCGAATGGCGTGGGCGGCCCGGACTGGACGCCACGGTCGCTGGCGCTGACTCTCAACGCTGGAAACAACACCTTGGCCTTCCTGGGCCAGCCCCAATATGATACTCTCCTCGATAACGTGGGTTTGCAGCCTGCTCAGGCTGTCCCCGACGTCGGCGGCACGTTTTTCTTGCTGGAGATGGCGGTTTTAGGGGTCGCAACTTTCCGGCGGTGCTTGTCCTGATTTCCTTCTCCTTGCAATCTTTCCGCGCGACGGTGTGGGGAACATCGCGATTTAGCCCCAATCCTTTTTCCTGAATCAATTTTGCCTCGCCACGGAGGCGAATTGTGGCACAGTTGCGCGGTTATCCTGCCGATGTACTTCGGCAACTTGAAGTTTTACAGGAGATGAAAAATCGCGTTTTTGCCGGGACAGTCGTGCTTATGTTTTTTGGGGTGGCCCCGATGCTTTGGGGCCAGGCGGCTGGGCGCCACAAAGTGCAGGTGACGGACCGCGCGCTGGGCCAAACATTGGCCGCATCGGGCGCGCGGCTGATCGCCGATTATGGCGGCTTCCAGCTTTTTGACGCGCCGGATTCGATGACCAATCTTCCGGCGGAACAAGGCCAATTGCGCGATGATTACAACATCATCCATCTCAACGCCAGCCGCTTGGATACAACCTCCGCCAAAGCCAGGTCGCTGCGCAAACCCCTGGGCGCATTCGCCGGCAAACGGCTGCACTTGGTTCAATTTGCCGGCCCCGTCCAGCCAGAGTGGCGGCAGGCTCTTCTTGACGCTGGGGCGCAAATTGCCAGTTACATCCCGCAAAATACGTACCTGGTCTATGGCGACTCCGCCGCCTTGGCGCGGGTGCAAGCGCAGGCCGCCGCCGCGCCGCGTTTTCAATGGGAGGGCGCGTATGCGGACGAATATAAAATCCAGCCGTCCGGCAAGTCCGTGCCAGCCAAGACGGACCAGTTCGCCATCCAATTGATGGCCGATGACGCCGCCAATGCCGAAACGCTAAAACTCATCGACCAATTCAAACTGGCGCCCATCAGCCGCCAGCGGAGCGTCCTCACTTACGTGGATATCGTGGTGCGCGTGAATCCGGCTCATCTGTCCGAAATCGCCGCGCGTCCCGATGTGGTTTCGATCCAGCCCTACGCCACGCCGCGCCTTTTGTGCGAACGCCAGGACCAGATTGTGGCGGGAAATCTTTCGGGCAATATGCCGAGCGGCCCTGGGTATCTGGCGTGGTTGCAAAGCCGCGGGTTTAATCAGTCCCAGTTCGGCTCTTTCTGCGTCGATATTTCGGATGGCGGCATCGACAACGGAACGACGCTGCCGAATCACTTCGGCCTCTACAAAGGCGGCATCATCGCAAGCACCAACAGCCGGGTGGTTTACAATCGGCTGGAAGGCGCCCCTAATCCGGGCAGCACGCTGGCTGGTTGCGACGGCCACGGCAACATCAACGCCCACATCGTGGGCGGATTCGATAACAAGAGCGGGTTCCCGTTTGCGGATTCATCGGGTTTTCATTACGGGCTGGGCGTCTGTCCGTATGTGTCCCTGGGTTCCTCGGTTCTCTTCGATCCAACGAATTGGACCAGCCCGTCTTACGAAGACTTGATGTCCCAGGCTTACGAGGACGGCGCGCGCGTCAGCAACAACAGTTGGGGCGATCCGGAAGAAGATGGCAATTACAATCTCGACAGCCAGGAATACGACGCCCTCGTGCGCGACGCCCAGCCGGCCGGCTCGAAGTTCCCCGCCGCCGGCAACCAGGAAATGATCATTGTATTCGCGGCCGGCAACGAAGGCCAGTTCGGTTCCAGCACCATCAACCCGCCCGCCACGGGCAAGAACGTCCTCGTCGTCGGCGCCGCCGAAAACGTGCAGAAGTTTGGGGGGGCCGCTGGCGGCTCCGATTTCGGCGGCGTGACGGACGACCAATCCGATGACGCCAACGCCATCGCCGATTTTTCCTCGGTGGGGCCATGCACCGATGGGCGGCAAAAGCCCGATCTAGTCGCGCCCGGCACGCACGTGAGCGGAGGAGCTCCGCAAGCGGCCAATCCAGGGCCTGATGGAACGGCGCTGCTGTGTTTCAGGGACAACACGACGAATACGATCGAAGTCGATGGCGGCTCGGACAAAAGCTTTTTCTTTCCCGACACCGGGCAGCAATTTTACACGGCCTCCTCGGGCACCAGCCATTCGACCCCTTGCGTTTCGGGCGGGTGCGCGTTGCTGCGCCAATATTTTATCAACCAAAGTTGGACGCCGCCCAGTCCCGCCCTGACCAAGGCCTGGCTGATCAATGCCACCCGCTACATGACGGGCGCTTTGGCGAACGACAATCTCTGGTCGCCCGAACAGGGGATGGGCGAAATGAATTTAGGGATGGCCCTCGACGGCGTCCCGCGCCTCCTGCGCGACGAAGCGGCCGGAGACATGTTCACAGCCACCGGCCAGGCGCGCGTCTTCAACGGCTTCATCGCCGATTCAAGCAAACCCTTCCGCGTGACCATCGCCTGGACAGACGCCCCCGGCAGCACGACTGGCGCGTCCTACAACAACGACCTCGACTTGACAGTCCGCGTGGGCGGGCGAACCTATTTTGGCAACGTTTTTAACGGCGCGTATTCCATTTCCGGCGGCACGGCGGATCCCTATGACAACGTCGAAAGCGTCTTTCTGCCCGCCGGAATTTCCGGCGGCTTCACGGTCACAATCACGGCCGCCAGCATCAACTCGCTGGGCGTTCCCGGCGCGGCCGGCGTGGTCAACCAGGACTTTGCCCTTGTCGTCTATAATGCCGGCCCGGCCCCGGTTTTGGCGGCGGGAGCGGCGGTGTTGACGCACGAAATGTGCGTTCCCACCAACGGGACCATCAATCCGGGCGAGGTCGTCACGGTGAATTTGCCGATTCAAAACGCGGGCGCCGCCAGCACGACTAATTTGACGGCCAGCTTGCTCGCCGGCAACGGCATCGCGCTGCCATCCGGCCCGCAATCGTATGGCGCGCTGGCTCCTGGCGCGACCGGCACGGCCTCGTATTCATTCCAGGCCCGGGGCGCGTGCGGGGATGCGATAACGGCGGTTTTGCAATTGCAGGACGGGCCGGTGAACCTGGGGACGGTCACCTATAATTTCCAGCTTGGCGAGCTTGTGACGATCACGAACTTCTCCGAGGATTTTGACCAGGTGACGCCGCCCAGCCTGCCCAATGGCTGGACCACCAGCGACACCGCCCGCGCCGGCGTGAAGTGGACCACTGTGAGCGCCAAAACCTACAGCGCGCCGCACTCCGTTTATTGCCCGGATTCGGACTCCATCGACGAAGTATATTTGACATCTCCTTTCATCACGCTCCCCAACGGCCCTTGCCAGCTCACCTTTCAAGGAAACTTCAACCTTGAGAATATGTATGACGGCGGCGTGCTGCGAATAAGCATCGGCGGCGGCGGTTTTCAGGACATTTTGGACGCGGGCGGCAGCTTTCTCGATGGCAGCTATGTGCAAGTCATCTCGAATGAAGACGTGGACTGCGAAGGCCCGCTGACCGGCCTGAACACTTGGAGCGGCGCTTCCGATGGTTTCCTGAATACGGTCGTCAACCTGCCTCCATCCGCTCAGGGGCAAACCATCCAATTGCAATGGGCCGCCGGCACGGATTGCATCAACGAAACCCTGGTCGGCGTCGGCGGTTGGTGGATTGACAATATCGCGATTGTGCAAACGAATTGGGCCTGCTGCGTCTCCGCGGCCAGCGCCGCGCCGAAGATTCTTTCCCCGGGCGGCGAGTTCCAATCAACCACGCCCATCGTCACCATTGGCGGCACGGCGGCGGCCAATGCGATCCTGACGCTCTATGATAATGGCGTTTCAATTGAAACGCTGGCGGCGGACTCTTCCGGACAAGTCGCCGCGCAAGTCACGCTGGCCGGGGGCGCAAATGTTTTGGTATTGACAGAAAACGGCACAGCCAAGGCCAGCGCGCCGGTCACCAATTATTTCCTGCCGGCCCCGCCCTCGGTGCGAGCGGCGGCTGCGTCCGGCCCGTCTGTGTCGGTCAGCGGAAGCGGCTTGGCGGGAGCCATTGTCGACATCTTCGCCAATGGCGCGCTCGCGGCCGCGTTTACCAACGACGCTTCCGGCCTTTATTCAGGAACGATTGACCTCTCACCCGGCGGCTATCAGTTGACCGGGACGGAAACCAGCGGCGGCCTGGCCAGTTTCCCCAGCGCGGCTGTCTCTGTCACGGTCGTCAGCGTGCCGGCGCCGGCCATTCTTTCGCCTGGCAGCGGATTGCTGACCAACAACGCGTCCCTGATTGTCAAAGGCACGGGCATTGCGGGCGCTCCAGTTTCTGTGTATGACAACGGCGCCAGCCTTCTGGGCACGATTGCCGCAAGCAACTCCGGCGCGTTCAGCCTGGCCGTCAAATTGAGCGGCGGCGCGAATTTATTGACAGCCACGCAGTTTTCCGGCGGCGTCAACAGCCCGGCCAGCGCGGCGATTTTGGTGACGGTCGCGTTGAAGCCAATCATCAATCCCCAACCCTCCAGCGTGATTGGATTTCTGAAGGAAAAAGTGGCGTTTTCCTCCGGAGCGTACGGCACGCCGCCGCTGCATTATTTTTGGGAGAAAAACGGCGTGAAAATTCCGGGAGCAATCACTACCAATCTCACCCTGGCCAGCCTTGCCGCCAGCAGCGCGGGCAGTTATGCGTTGGTCGCCTCCAATGCCTTCGGCGCGACCACAAGCTCCGTGGCGGGCTTGGTGCTGGTCGCGAATCCGTTCGCGAATTTGACGGGGACTTATTATGGCCTATTCGCGGAAACTCCGGGGCGGTTTGCCAGTTCCGGCTATTTGCAGTTGACGCTCGGTTCTCTCGGCGCCTTCAGCGGGAGCATCCGCAACGCCGGAAATTCCTACAGCTTCACGGGCGCGTTTTCCGTCGAGGGCGCCGCGCGGGCGGCCTCCGGGCCGCTCAGCGTCAATATGAATCTCGACTTGACGGCCAACAATACCGAGGAAATTACCGGCACGGTTTCCAGCGCCTCCTGGGCGGCTCCATTGCGGGCGGGCCGCGCCGTCTTCGGCCCCGGCAATGTGTTTCCGAACGCGGGGAAATACACCATGACGTTCGAAAACTTCAGTGACGGCAGCTTCAACCCAGGCGGTGATGGTTATGGGGCGGTCACACTCAGTCCTGCCGGCATGGCGTCGTGGAGCGGCGCGCTGGCGGACAACACGCTCGTCACCGCCCCAGCGGTCGGCATCTCCAAGGCTGGCGAGTGGCCTATTTATGTTCCGCTTTACGGGAAGCTAGGTTCGCTTTCAGGCTGGGTCACCGTCACCAACGCCGGCTTTTTTAGCGGAGAGGCCCATTGGTTCCGGGTCGGCCCCAGCGGCAAGCTTTATCCATCCGGATTCACCAATGCGCTGGCCATCGCCGGTTCCGCCTTCAAGCCCGGCTCAGCCAAAGTTCCAGCGCTGAACTCGACCAACCTCGTCTTGACGCTAAGCGGAGGCGGATTGGGCGCGAATTTGTCCTGCGGATTGACGCTATTGAACTCCGGCAAGCTCGCCACCAACAGCCCCGGCGTCTCGAAGCTGGTTCTGTCCGTCGCGCCATCCACCGGCGTCATCAGCGGCACTTTTCTCGACCCGGAAACCCGCTTGGCCGCCACGATCAAAGGCGTGGTGCTTCAATCCCAGGACAGCGCCTTTGGCTTTTTCGTGAGCGCCAACGCGACCGGCTCCATGAATTTGAATCCTTGATCTTGCCTACCGCCGCAGGTGGGCGTGGAGCAGGGAAAACGTCTTCAAGAAGCGGGCCATTTCCGCCTTTTTGCTTTCACCCATGGCCAGCACGTCTTGATGCACGAGGATGCCGGCCTTTTCGTCGCCTCCGGCTTTATTGGTAATGCAGGAAATGCCCGCCACCGCCAGGCCGCATTGCCGCGCCACGATGGCTTCCGGCACGGTGCTCATGCCGATGGCGTCGGCGCCCAGGCGCCGAAAGGCCCGGATTTCCGCGGGCGTCTCGTAATTTGGCCCATCCACCGCCATGTAAACGCCGGTGTGCAGCCGCATTTTGCTTCTCTTGGCCGCCTTGCCCGCCAGTTCGATCAAGCGCCGGTCGTACACGCGTGTCAAATCCACGAAGCGCGGAAGCCCTGGCAGCGAAGGCCCGCGCAACGGATTGCCTCCCATGAAATTGATGTGATCGGCCAGGGCCATGAAATCGCCGGAACGATAAAGCCGGTTGACCGCTCCCGCCGCGTTTGTCAATAAAATCGTGTTGATGCCGAATTCCGCCAGGACGCGCACGGGAAACGTGATGCGGTCCATTTCCAGCCCTTCGTAATAGTGCCCGCGCCCTTTGAGCGCCAGCACCGGGACGCCGTCGAAGGCGCCCAGCACCAGCCGCCCCGCATGGCCGGTCACGCCCACTTTGGGAAAGCCCGGCAACTGTCCGTAGGCGAAGTCGCACGCGACCTCCAGTTCCGTCAGCGCCTGTTGAAAACCGCTGCCCAGCACCATGCCCAGCGTGGGGCGCAGCGCGGTTTCTTTACGCAGCCAGGCGGCAGTTGTCTTGGGGTCGAATGTCATCATCCTGACGGGATTATTCACTCATCTGGCCATGCCATTGCAATTCTAATTTGATTTATCCGCCGTCTCCCTTACTCTGGGCCGTCGAAGCTGCTATGCAACTGGACAATGATGAAATTCGCCGTTATTCGCGGCACTTGATTTTGCCGGAAGTGGGCCTGGCCGGGCAGAAGAAAATCTGCTCGACAAGCGTCCTCTGCATCGGGGCGGGCGGCCTCGGTTCGCCCATCGCCATGTACTTGGCGGCGGCGGGCATCGGCAAGATCGGCATCGTCGATTTCGACATCGTCGATTTCTCCAACCTCCAGCGCCAGATCATCCACGGCACGGCCGACGTCGGGCGCTCCAAGGCTCAATCGGCCAAGGACACCATCGAGCGCATTAATCCAAACGTCGAAGTGGCGCTTTACAACACCCGCCTGACCAGCGAAAACGCGATGGATATTCTGGCGCCGTACGACGTGGTGGTGGATGGCACCGACAATTTCCCCACGCGCTACCTGACCAACGACGCCTGCGTCCTGCTCAAGAAGCCCAATGTCTATGGGTCGATTTTCCGTTTCGACGGGCAGGCCAGCGTGTTCGCGCCGCACCTCAATGGCCCTTGTTATCGCTGCCTTTATCCCGAACCGCCGCCGCCCGGCATGGTGCCGAGTTGCGCGGAGGGCGGCGTGCTGGGCGTGCTGCCGGGCATTGTGGGCGCCATTCAAGCGACGGAGATTTTGAAATTGGCGCTGGGCAAAGGCAGTTCGCTGGCCGGCCGCCTGCTGATCTTCGATGCCCTGAAAATGAAGTTCAGCGAGGTCCGCCTGCGGCGCGATCCGCAGTGCCCCATTTGCGGCGAGAATCCCACCATCAAAGAGTTGATTGACTACCAGATGTTCTGCGGCATTGCTCCGGAGCCTGCGACCCCGGCGGGCAATTCCGACGAAGTCACGGTGCAGGACATGAAAAAGGCTCTGGACAATCCGGCCCTTGGCATCGGCGTGATCGACGTGCGGGAGCCTGACGAATATGAAATCGCGCGCGTCAAAGGGGTGCCGTTATTTCCGCTGAGCACGCTGCGCCAGAAATTTACCGAGCTGAATCCGAACCAGCAGATTTACATCCACTGCAAGAGCGGCGTGCGCTCCATGCGGGCGCTGGAATTTTTACGCGAACAGGGATTCAAATACGTCAAGAGCGTCAAGGGCGGCATCAACGCGTGGTCGGACGAAATCGACCGCAACGTCCCGACTTACTGAGAGCGGGTTTCAAAACACGCTCTGAGGTCAATCATTCGGACTGAGCGTCCACATGCCTTGGGGGTTGTTGGTCGTGCCCGCTCCGACGGTCTGCTGCATGGTGAGCGTGGAGACGTGATTGTCAAAGAAGAGATAGTTAAAATGCAGCCCTTGCAGTTTATAGAGCGCCAGCCCCTGGTTGTTCGGATCGTTGACATCAATTTGAAAACACTCGCCCAGCCCCTGGCCTGAGCCTGAGTTGTTCGGAGCGATGCTGAAGGATGGCCAGACATTCCCGCAGACGTTGTCGCCGGCGGGTTGTTCCACCAGATTGATCGTCCCGGCGGGAGCCACGACTACTGAAACCTTGTAACCGGGCGCCGTGGTGGTCGTGGTCGTGGCCGTCCAATAGATGCCCACGCCGTCCGTCGGCTTGGGCAAAGGCGTGCCGAGAGTGGCGGACCAATTATTGGGACTGATGGCGTTCATGGCGTAGGTCCTGCGCCCGATGGACGATCCCGCATCCCAATAAGTATCCGGGCCGATGTCCAGCGGGCACCGCAGGATGGGAGGCGTGAGAGTCTGGTCCACTGCGCCTGAATCCAAGGCGCTCGTTCCGAGATGAGGGTTCCCGCCGATGTAAGAGTGGATGGAGGTGTCCCAAGTGAATTGGGAGTTGTCCGCGCCGTCACACGCGGCAGCCGGATAGGTTTCCGTATTGTCGCCTGTGAAAAGCGAAAAGCCCACTCCGAGCTGCCGCATATTGGAAATGCACTTGGACATGCTGGCCTGCCGCTTGGCGGTGGCCAGGGCGGGAAGCAACAGCGAAGCCAGAATCGCAATGATGGCAATGACCACCAACAACTCAATCAAGGTGAATCCGGTTGTGTGCTTGCGGGTCTTCCGCGATTGGCTGGACAGGTCTTTTCTCATCGGTGCGTTGGGAACAAGATTAGCTCCGCCGGCCTCAACATTCAAGTAAAAGCGGTCTCAAAGAAAGGTGTAGAAAGAGCTACGCCTTTAGATGTAGATTGCGAGCCATGATGCCTCCTGCGAAATCCTTGTGGCGCGCCCGCGCTTTGCTGGCGTTCGTGGCCGTGCTGGCGTGCGGATTTGACGGCGCGCGGGCGCAGCCGCCCCAGAAACCGGACCCGCTCGTGCAAAAGATCGTCTCGGAAATTTCCGAACAGCGCGTCTCAGACATCATGCGGCAGTTGGGCAATTTCGAGACCCGCAATACCGCCTCCGATCCCTCCCAGGCTCATCGCGGCGCCGGCGCGGCGCGGCAATGGATTTTCGACCAGTTCAAGAGTTACAGCCCGCGGCTGCAAGTTAGTTTTGACACCTTCACGATGGCCAAAACCAACCGCCTCTACAAAGAGACGGAATTGCGCAACATCCTGGCCATCCTCCCTGGCGCCGCTCCCGGCGCCAGCAACCGGTGGATTATCATCTCCGGCCATTACGACAGCATCAATTTCAAGGATGCCGCCGGCCTGCCCCCGGCTGAGGCGGCGGAATTGCCCGCACCGGGCGTGAGCGATGATGCCAGCGGAACCGCCTGCGCCATGGAATGCGCGCGGGTGATGAGTCAATACGAGTTCGGCGCGACGCTTGTGTTCGCCGCGTTCGCGGGCGAGGAGCAGGGGCTTTACGGCTCCCACGAACTGGCGCGCCGCCTCAAGCGCGCAGGCCAGGGCATCGAAGCCATTCTGAACAACGACATCATCGGCACGGCCGCGGCCGGAAATGGCGCCAGCGACACAAACCGGGTGCTGGTCTTCTCCGAAGATCCAAACGATTCCGCCTCGCGCCAAGTCGCTCGTTTCGTCCACGCGGCGGCGGCCCAATATTGTCCCGGCATGAACGCGGAAATGGTATTTCGCTACGACCGTTTTGGCCGCGGCGGGGATCACATCCCGTTTAACCAGGCCGGTTATGCCGGAGTGCGGTTCACCACGCCAAACGAAAACTATTCGCACCAACATTCCGCTTCAGACACGTTCGCCAATGCGTCCCCGCCCTATGCCACGCGGGTGGCGCGCGTCAATGCCGCCGCCGCCTCGCTCATGGCCCTGGCGCCCGCGCCCCCTGTGACCACTGCGAACGGCCGGCCAGGTTTGAGCCGCGGAGCCGGTTATGATGCGGCGCTCAAATGGACTGAGCCAGACGATGGGTCGGAGGTTGCGGGATATATGATCGTCATTCGCTCCACGACCGCGCCGGATTGGGAGAAAGAGATTTGGGCCGGGCCTGTCCGCGAGTACACATTGCGCGACACGCCAATCGACCAAATCGTGCTGGGGGTCAAAGCGGTGGATGCGAAGGGACACGAAAGCCCCGTTTCTGCCTACGTCAACCCTGTGCGGGCGAGCGCGCAATAGAGCAGCTCAAAAATCCGTATTTCTACCCATTTCTTCGGGGCGCCTGCCTTGGCACAATGCTGGCGGTCTCACGAACCCGCGTGTGCGGGTAAGGCGGAGTCCGAATGCGCTCAACATTCGGACTCCGTTTCATTTTCGCAACCTTCCGGGAAAAACTGACTTATCTTTGGGGTTTTCGCCTATTGAATTGCCCGGCAGAACCGGGTCTAATGGCTGGACGATGGGCACGTCCGCGCAACGCGCAGAAATATCGGGAGGCCCAAGGCAAGGAGTTGTTCTGATCGTTGATGACGATTCGGACGCCATTTCTCACGCCCGGGCCGTGATCGCGGCCGCCTGCCCGCAACTTCGCGCCGTCGGTTTGCGGTCCGGCGAGGAGTTGATTTCTTACCTCACGGGTGAGCACGGTTTTTGCGACCGCGCGGAGTATCCGTATCCCGTTTTGATCGTTCTGGATTTGATGATGCCAGGCATGCATGGGTTCGAGGTGCTCGCCTGGCTGGCCAATCATCCGCCGCACAACACCATCCCGGCCGTCGTGCTGACCGGCTCCGGCGATGTGCCCGTGGCGCGCCAAGCCTACACCCTCGGAGCGCGCTCTTTTTTGACTACGCCAATGAAAGCAGGCGAGTTCATGGAGGCGCTGGCCGTGATTGGCGTGTTCCCGCCCGTTCCTGAAAGCGGCGAAGTCCCGCCCGCGTTGCCGCCGAATTGTTAAATATCTGTTCAACATGGGCGTCTAAGGACAAACTGATGTTATGCACGATACTGAGTTGCCCGGCATGAGCCGGCGTGGGGCCTTTAAACGATTGGCCGCAGGGGCCGTTGCTTTGTCGGCCAGCGGAATTGCGGCGCGTGCCTCGGCAGATGGCGAGAAACAAGGAGACCTTTACAAGATTCGCAACGGCCGCGTCCAGCAATCGGTCGTCTTGTGGTGTTTCAATCCCATGACGCCGTCCGAACTGGCAGGGGCCGCCTCCAGCCTGGGCATGGCTTCGGTGGAATTGGTCGCGCCGGAGTTTTGGCCGGAACTGGCCAAGCGCGATTTGGCCTGCGCCATTGCTCCCAGCCACGGCTGGCGCACGGGCTTCGCGCAAAAAGATGAACACGGCGCTTGTATCGAAATGCTCCGAACGCGCATCGGCCAAACTGCTGCGGCTGGCTTCACAAAGGTCATCACTTTTTCAGGATTTCGGCGCGGATTGACGACCGAGGATGCCACCAAAAACATGGTGGAAGGATTGAAGAAAATCGCAGGCTTCGCGGAACAGAAAAACGTCACCCTCTGCCTGGAGATGCTCAACTCCCGCGTGAATATCGACATGAAAGGCCACCCGGACTATTTCTGCGACAACTTCGACCACGCGGTCGAGATTTGCAAAGTGGTCGGCTCCGAGCGCGTCAAGCTTTTGTTTGACATCTATCACGTCCAGATCATGCACGGGGATCTCATCACGCGCATCCGCCAGTATCACCCGTATATCGCCCACTACCACACGGCCGGCAATCCGGGCCGAAATGAGATTGATGATTCGCAGGAGATACATTATCCCGGCGTGATGAAAGCCATCGTGGAAACCGGCTACCAGGGCTATGTTGGCCAGGAATTCGTCCCCTTGCGGGATAAAGTTGCATCGCTGAGCGAGGCTGTTAGAATCTGCGACATCTAATCTATGAAATTCTCTACGATGGCGGCGCTTTCGCTCCTGTGGCTGGCTGGCGGCGTTTCCGCGCGCGCGGCCGAACCCATTCACGCTCTTTTGATCTGCGGCGGCTGCTGCCACGATTATGAGGCGCAGAAAACATTATTGACAGAAGGCATCAGCGCCCGCGCCAACGTCACGTGGGACATTTTGTTTGAGGGCGGCAGTTCCAGGGGCGGCGTGGCCAAGGACCACCAAATGAGCATTTATGAAAAGCCCGATTGGTCCAAAGGCTACGACGTGGTGGTGCATGACGAATGTTTCGGCGACCAGACCAATGCCGAATTCATCGAGCACATCGCCAAGGCGCATTACGATGGGCTGCCCGCCGTCGTGATTCATTGCGCGATTCACAGCTACCGCCGGTCTTCGACCGATGAATGGCGCAAATTGCTGGGCGTGAGTTCTTATTTTCACGACGCGGCGCGGAAGTTTGACGTGGACAACATCAAGCCCGAAAACCCGATCATGAAAGGCTTCCCGGCCGTCTGGCACGACCCGGCCCCGGATGAATTGTATCGCATGAAAAAATTGTGGCCCAACTGCATCCCCCTGGCCAAAACGGTTCCCCTGACCAACGGCTTGGACACGACCTGCGTCTGGATCAATACCTACGGCAAAGCGCGCGTTTTCGGCACGACGCTGGGGCACGCCAACAAGACCGTGGAGGATCCCGCGTATCTTGACATGGTCACGCGCGGATTATTGTGGGCCTGCGGCAAATTGAACGACGACGGGTCGGCCATGCCCGGTTACGGCAAGACATCCGCCGCCGCGCAATAACGTCTCGCGCCATCCGGCTTTTGTTCAAGCCCGGCCCGGCCCTGGCCAACCCCGCTAAATCATCAGTCCCACAATGGCCGCCGAGATCAGATTTGCCATTGTGCCGGCCAGCATCGCGCGGAATCCCAGCCGGGCCAGATCGTCCTTGCGCGCAGGCGCCAGCGCGCCGATGCCGCCGATTTGAATCCCGATAGAGCTCAAGTTCGCAAACCCGCACAATGCGAACGTCGCAATGGTTACGGAGCGGGCATCCAATTGCGCCTTCCATTGGCCGAGTTGCCCGAACGCGATCAGCTCATTGCCCACCATGCGGATGCCCAAAAGCGAACCAATGTGCGAGGCGTCCTTCCACGGGATGCCGATCATCCACGCGACCGGCGCGAAGAGCCAGCCGAGCACCGTCTCCAGCTTGCCGGGAAACCAGGGGACGTACCCATGCGTCCAGGCCATGATGCCGTTCAAGAGCGCGATCAGGGCCAGGAACGCAATCAGCATGGCGGCGACATTGATGGCCAGATTTAATCCGTCGCTCGTTCCGTGGGCGATGGCGCCCAGCAGGTTGCCGCGCTTGGATTCGTCCGCTTCGGCCAGATCGACGCGGTTGCCGCTGGCGGTCGTTTCGGTTTCAGGCACCAGCGTCTTGGCGATCAGCAACGTGCCGGGCGCCGTCATAATGACCGCGCCTAAAATGTGTTTGGCTTCGACGCCCTGCGCGATGTAAGCGGCCATGATGCCGCCGCTGACGTGCGCCATTCCGGCGGTCATGACGGTCATCATTTCCGAGCGGGTCAGGCGGTCCAGGAAGGGGCGGATGGTCAGCGGAGCTTCAGTTTGCCCCATGAATATGCTGGCCGCCACGTCGAGCGATTCCGCTCCGCTCACGCCCATGATCCGCGTCATCAGCCAGGCCGCGCCCCGGATGATGATTTGCATGACGCCAAAATGGTAGAGGACGGCAAAAAACGACGCCATAAAAATGATGGTTGGCAGAATGGCGAAGGCGAAAACGAACCCATCTTTGCCGGCGGGATCGGCCAGCGGCCCGAAGACAAACGTCGCGCCATCGGTGGCATAGCTGAGAAGTTTATTGACAGCGCCACCCGCGGCCGACATGGCTTTTTGGCCCCAGTCGCACCGGAGCACAATCAGCGCGAACAGCAATTGGAGGCCGATGCCCCAGGCCACAATGGGCCACTTGATCGCTTTGCGGTTGGTGGAAAACGCCCAGCAGGCGGCGAGAATGGCCGCGATGCCTAAGATGCCGGTAAATTGTTGCATGGGGATATAATCTTCTTGACTAAAACGCGCTCCGCCGCCGGGGGGCGCGGGCCGATTTGATACGCCTCGCCCAGGAGTTTCATCGCCTCCGGCAGCCGGGCCGGATCGTTGTAATGGACGATGGCAATTGGTTCGCCCGCCTGCACGGCGCTGCCAAGTTTTTTGCGCAATTCGAGTCCGACAGCGTGATCAATCACGTCGTCCTGTTTGCTCCGCCCGCCGCCGAGGACCAGGCTGGCCATTCCCACTTGCTCGCAGTAAATGCGTTCGATAAATCCGCCCGCCGCCGCCGTGAAAGAGGCCGTGAATTTCGCGGCGGGCAGGCGCCACGATTCCGCCGCGCCTTGCTGGCGGCAAAGTTCCTTGAATTTTGCCAGCGCCGCGCCGGAGTCAACAATTTCTCCGGCCAATTTCCGCCCCTCCTCCACGCTCCCGGCGCGCCCGCCCAGAAAAAACATCCAGGCGCACAGCTCCAGCGAGACCGCCCGCAGGTCTTCGCTCAAGGGATCGCGCGCGCCGCCGAGAATCTCCTGGCACTCAGCGGCTTCAAGGCTGTTTCCCACGGCGCGGCCCAGGGGTTGGTCCATGTCCGTGATGAGCGCGGCCATTTTTTTGCCCATGCGCTGCCCGGTATCGACCATCATTTGGGCCAGATGCTCGGCGTCCTCCTGCCGCCTCATAAACGCGCCCGAACCGGTTTTGACATCCAGCACCAGCGCATCGATGCCTTCCGCCAGCTTCTTGCTCATGATGCTGGCGCAAATCAGCGGAGCGCTCTCGACCGTCGCGGTGACATCCCGCAAGGCGTACATTTTTTTGTCTGCCGGCACAAGCTCGGCCGTCTGCCCGGCCATGACGCATCCCGCGGCTCTGAGCACGCGCAGGAATTCGCCCGGCGCAAGATTCACGTTGAAACCGGGAATGGATTCCAGCTTGTCCAAGGTGCCGCCCGTGTGCCCAAGTCCGCGCCCGCTAATCATCGGCACGATCAATCCGCCCGCCGCCGCGATGGGCGTGAGAATGAGCGAAGTCTTGTCGCCGACGCCCCCGGTGGAATGCTTGTCCACCTTCGCGCCCGGCAATTCGCTGAGGTCCATGACGCTGCCCGAACGCATCATGGCATCGGTCAGGGCGGCCGTTTCCGCGCTGGACAATCCGCGCCACAGCACGGCCATCATCCAGGCGGACATCTGGTAATCGGGCGCGGCGCCGCGCGTGAAGGCCTCAACCAGCGACGAAATCTCCTTGGCGGAATGTTCTCCGCCTTCACGTTTTTTGCGAATCAGGTCAACGGGACGCATCGGTTTCAGCCGCGGTCCGCGTCATTGGGGCACAAACTGAAGCCATCCACCAGCAATTCCTGCATGGAACGCTGGATGACGCCGCCGGCCCCCGAATACCAAACCGCCGCGCGCGGGCCAAACTCCGCCAGCACCTGCCGGCACGCCCCGCAGGGCGAACATGGCATGCCACGCCGATTGACCACCGCCACGGCCATGATTTCCGGCTTCCGCGCGCTGGCCGCGACTGCCGTGAAGACGGCGTTGCGTTCCGCGCAAATGGTCAGCCCGTAGGAGGCGTTCTCCACGTTGCAGCCGCTGAAAATCCGCCCGTCGCCCAGCAATATCGCCGCGCCGACGTGAAAATTGGAATACGGCGCGTAGGCGTGTTTCATGGCGGCTCGGGCCGCGCTGAATAATTTCCGGCGAACCAGCGCCGGATTACGCAAAATTTTTGGACTATTCATGTTCCATTGACTGGCAAACAAAGAATATTCTGGCAAGCCCGTTTTCGAAAAAACATGGCGTGGCGCGGCCCAAGTGCAACTCGCCCAAGCAATAATAAAAATATTAGCGCTTGCAAATTTGCCGCGGCTTGACATATTAGAGATTGAGTTTTTATGAAATCGGCTGCAGTGATCGTTGCCACTGGGTGCCTTGTCGCATGGGACATGGCCGCTCGCGCGGATAGTTTCGTGTCGTTTAGTTTCACGGCAGATCCAGGGCAGCCAACTGTCCTCAATGGCAGCACCTTCACCGTCAACGAGTTTGATAACAGCGTGGTGGCGTGGGACATCATTGATTTTACGTCTGTTCCGTCCATTGGCTCCGACATTGGCTTTGGCTTGGACTCCGCTTTTTCCGCCGGGTCTCACAATGACATCCTGAGCGCGCCGGGCGCGATCCTTAATCCCACCATCACATCCACCAGTTCGGATGGTTTTGCCGGCACATTTGCGGCCTTTAGTTTTGTCTACCCGCAGGGCTTCCTGGACTTCATTACACCCAACAGCTTGTCCGACGAGTTTGTCTTGTGGCCGGCCGTGAACGACGGCGACCTTCCGCTGATCATCGGGCACAACATCCCGGGAACCTGGACGGACCCCCGCACGCCGGCTGTCGCTCCCGATGCTGCGAATACGTTCACTTTGCTGCTGGCCGGCGCGGGTGCGGCGGGCATTTTGCGCCATCGCCGCGGCTAAACACAACGTCTTGAATAATTGAGCATGCCCAATTATTCAAAACGTTGTGTTTAATAACGCGGCCGCGGCGCCTGGAACGAGTCTTCCGCGAAAATCTGGCGCGGGTGCGTTTGCAAATGCTCCGCGATTTCCCGCGTAAAGAACTCCCCGAATTCCTGGAGTTTCTTCTCCCCCACGCCGCTGATGCGAGAAAACTCTTCGCGCGTGGATGGATAATACCGGGCCATCTGGCGCAGCGCCACGTCGGAAAAAATGATGTAAGCCGGCACGAACCGCTCGTCCGCCAGCGTCTTGCGCAGCCGCCTCAGCCGCTCGAACAACTCTTCATCGCAACTGATGGCCCCGGCGCGCGGCATTTTTTCCGGCGCGGCGGGCGGCGCGGACATCGGCGTGGTCAATACGATTTTCCTGCGTTCGCGCAACGCGCTCAAGCCCTCGGCAGTCAAGTCGAGCGTGCTGAATTTTCCCGGCGCCTGCGCCAGAAAACCCAGGCGGATCAATTCGCGCCCGATGGCCTGCCATTCCGCCCGCCCGCGCTCGCGCCCGATGCCATAAGTGGAAAGCTGGTCGTGCCCCCAATTGCGGATTTTCTCCGTTTCCGCTCCCGTCAGCACCTCGGCGATATGATTCAGCCCGGTGGTGAACCGGCTTCGTTCGCGGATGCGATAGACGCACGAGAGCAATTTTTGCGCGGCCAGAGTGCCGTCGAACTTCGCGCGCGGGGAGAGGCAATTGTCGCAGCCGCCGCAATTGTCCGAGGGAAAAGTCTCCCCGAAATAGCGCAGCAACTCGGCCCGCCGGCAGCCGCCGGATTCGGCGTAATGGACGACCAGCCGCAATTGTTCGCGGGCCAGCAATTGTTCCTCCGGGCTTTTCTCGT
Organism: Verrucomicrobiia bacterium; assembly: GCA_036501625.1. Lineage (GTDB taxonomy): Bacteria > Verrucomicrobiota > Verrucomicrobiia > Limisphaerales > Palsa-1400 > Palsa-1400. The sequence goes on along the minus strand of DASXZY010000018.1, from coordinate 10,073 downwards.
CGATAAACCGCTGTTGTTTGACCACGTCGCCCGCGCTGAACAGAAGCACGCATTCGCCCGGCAAACCATCCCGCCCGGCTCGCCCGGTTTCCTGGTAATAGCCTTCGATATTTTTGGGCAGGTCGTGATGAAGGACGAAGCGGACGTTCGGCTTGTTGATGCCCATGCCGAAGGCAATTGTCGCGCAGATGACCCGCGCTTCGTCGCGCAGGAAAAGCTCCTGGTTTTCATCGCGTTCCCTGGCCGGCAGGCCGGCGTGGTACGGCTTGGCGGGGATGCCATTGCTGGCCAGCAGCATGGCCAGCGCCTCCGTGCCTTTGCGGCTCTGGCAATAAATGATGCCGCTCTCGCGCGGCCGCGCGCGCAAAAACGCCATCACCTGGGCGGATGGTTTGTTCTTGGCCAGCACGCGGTAGGTGAGATTGGGCCGGTTGAAGCTGGCCACGAAACATTGCGGCGCGCGCAATTGCAGCAGTTCGACAATGTCCGCCCGCACCCGCTCCGTCGCGGTGGCGGTCAAAGCCATCATCGGCACGTTCGGGAAATGGCCGCGCAGGCTCGCAATCTGGCGGTACTCAGGCCGAAAATCATGGCCCCATTCGCTGATGCAGTGCGCCTCATCGACCGCGATTAAATTGACGTTCCACTTTCGCAAATCATCCAGGAATCCCGGAAGCATGAGCCGTTCCGGCGCGGCGTAAAGAAGGCGGAATTGATGTTCGTGCAAACCGCGCAGGCGCTGGCGCGAGGCCCCGATTTGCAGCGTGGAATTGAGAAACGTGGCGCTGATGCCGGCCGCTTGCAGGGCATCGACCTGGTCCTTCATCAGTGCGATCAGCGGCGAGACGACCAGCGTCAAGCCAGGCCGGAGCAAGGCCGGCAATTGAAAACAAAGCGACTTTCCCCCGCCTGTCGGCAGCAGCGCGAAGACATCCTTGCCGGACATCGTTTCGCCAATGATCTCGCGTTGCAGCGGGCGAAACGACGAGAAACCAAAGTACCGCGTCAGCAATTCCAGCCAGGATTTTTCAGCCGCATCCATTGTCGGACAATAAATTGCAACCGGGCGCGGAAGGCGAGCTTTTGCTGAATGAGCGCGCTGTCGAATGCGTCTATTCCGGCGTGAATCGCAGGACATTTTTACGCAACGTGAGCGCTTGGGCGGGGGCGGCGGCCGTTTCGTCCCCATCGGTCCTGAGCGCCCTTAATGAGGACGCGGGCAAAAATTCCGCGGGCATCCCGATGCGCGTGCTGGGCCGCACCGGCGAACGCGTCACCATTGTCGGGCTGGGCACGGCTCCGGTTGGTTACAGCAAACCCGGCCAGGCGCGGGCGGATGAGGTGTTTGAGGCGGCGCTGGATGCCGGCATCAATTACGTGGACACGGCCCACAATTACGGCGAGGCGGAAAACTATTTGAGCGCGCTGCTGCCGCGCTGGCGCGATAAAATTTTTCTGGCGGCAAAAGCCCTGCCCGAAAGCGATGACCCGCGCGAATCAGCGCGCCAAATGCAAGAGCAGTTTGAGGACACCCTGCGGCGGCTTAAAACCACCCACGTCGATTTGCTGCACATCCACAGCATCGGCGACCGGATGCCGGAAACCGTGCTGGCGCCGGGCGGCCCGCTGGAATTTGTCAGGAAGATGAAGGAAAAGGGCCTGGCGCGTTTCGCGGGAGTGACCGGCCACAACCGCGTGCCCCGTTTCGCGCCGGTGATTGACAGCGGCGAAATCGATGTCGTCATGGTTGCGCTTAATTTCGCTGATTTTCACCAATACCATTTCGAGGAGCAGATTTTGCCGGTGGCCCGGCGGCACGGCTGCGGCATCCTGGCCATGAAAGTCTATGGCGGGCACGCCAAAGGGAGCGCCGGATACGCCGAGCGCGGCCCCGCCAAGATCGAAGGCCCGCTTCTGGAAAACGCCTTCCGCTACAGCGCGGGCATTGAGGGCGTGGCGGCCGCGGTGATCGGTTTTTACGGCCCGGAGGAGGCGCGGCAAAGCGTCGAATGGGCCAGGCGCTTCCGCCCATTGACGGAAAGCGAGCTGGCCTCGTTGCGCGAAAAAGGCCGCCCTCTGGCCGCCCAATGGGGCCCGCACTTCGGCCCAGCCGCCTAGCTGAAGATTGCCTGGCCCCTGTCTCGGACCGGCTCCGGCAACCAATTCTACGAACTGATCGCGCCATAATTAGGCAGCCTATTAAGATTCATTCCGTTCTCTGAAATCTTTCAGAAATTGGGATTTTATTGAAAAAGCGTGTTATAGTGCGGGCATGACATCATCATGTCTTAAGGGAAAAACAAGTCTGCCGGTTCGGGATGCGGGGTGAAACACGCAAAAACAAGGTAAATCACGGTATTTTACGGAAAAACGCCACCCGATTTTAGCGGGTGACTTGCGAACAGGAATGCTCTATCTTGCGCGAACTGTTGCCATATTATGAACTTCTTTAATTTCACAAAGCGGGCTTTGACCGGAACCATCGTTGTCGGTGCCGCGGCCGTTTCAGCCGAGCCGCTGGCGCCTGTTGGCCCGGAACCGCCCGTCCCGGCCTTCTCCACGTCTTACATGGACAAGAGTGCCAGCCCGGCCGCCGATTTTTATGAGTTTGCCGAAGGGCAATGGGTCAAAGACAATCCCGTGCCCGCCGACAAGGCGCGCTGGGCCAGCTTCACCCAATTGGCGGAGCGCAATTCCTTCTTGATCCACCAGTTGCTCGAAGATGCCGCCGCCGCGCACGCCTCCAAAGGCACGCCGTTGCGCGAGGCGGGCGATTTCTACGCTTCCGCGATGAATACCAACCGGCTTGAAAAACTTCGCTTCAAACCCATCGCCGCGGACCTCAAAAGCATTGACCGCCTCAAATCCACGGATGATCTTTTTCGCCTGCTGGCCCGGTTCCACCAAGAAGGCCTGGGCGCAATTTTCCGCGCGAACGTAGGCCCGGACGCGCGGGACAGCTCCATTTACGCGTTCGGATTGGACCAGGGCGGCCTTTCGCTGCCTGATCGCGATTATTATCTGAAAGACTCCTTTGCCACCCAGCGCGCGGCCTACCGCGAACACGCGGCCAGGATGCTCACCCTGCTGGGGGAGAGCGGTGATCAGGCGGCCCATGAGGCTGATATTGTGCTCGACGTTGAAACCAGCCTCGCCAAGGCCAGCCGCACGCGCGTGGAATTGCGCGACCCGAACAAAAACTACAACAAAATGACCAAGGCCGAACTGCTGGCCAAAAACCCGGCCATCCCCTGGCAGGTTTATTTCGACGAACGTTCTGTGCCGGATGTGCCTTACGCGATCGTCGGCCAGCCAGAATTCCTGGATGCTGTCAACACGTTGATCACTTCGCGCCCGCTCTCGGATTGGAAAGTCTATTTGCGCTGGCACGTCCTTCACGGGGCCGCGCCTTATTTGTGCCGCGACGCTGAGGCGGAGGACTTCAACTTTTTCGGCAAAGTTCTCAGCGGCCAGCAGGAGCAGGAGCCGCGTTGGAAGCGCGCTTTTCACACTCTGGACCGCCAGATCGGCGAGGCCGTTGGGCAGCTTTACGTGGAAAAATGCTTCCCGCCCGAAGCCAAGGCGCGCATGAACGACCTGGTCAACAATCTTAAAGCCGTCTTCCGAGATCACCTGGAGAAAGTGAGTTGGATGTCCGATGAAACCCGCGCCAAGGCCCTCGCCAAATTCGCCCGCTTCACCCAAAAAATCGGATACCCGGACAAATTTCGCGATTACTCCTCCGTCAAAATCACGCGCGATGATTATCTGGGCAACATCCGCCGCGCGGCCGCCTTCGAGGAGCATCGTGAACTCGCGCGCGTCGGGCAGAAGGTGGACCGAACCGAATGGGACATGACGCCGCCCACGGTCAACGCCTATTTCAACCCGGTGCAAAACGAAATTGCTTTTCCGGCCGGCATCTTGCAGCCGCCCTTCTTCGATGTCAGCATGGATGACGCTGTCAACTATGGCGGCATTGGCGTGGTCATCGGCCATGAAATCACCCACGGCTACGACGACGAAGGCCGAAAATACGACGCCGATGGCAACTTGAACGAATGGTGGACTGAAGCCGATGGGAAGGAATTCGACGCGCGCGCGCAAAAAGTTGTTGACGAATACGGCGCCTTCGAGACGCTTCCCGGCTTGCATGTCAACGGCAAGCTCACCCTCGGTGAAAACCTGGCCGACCTGGGCGGAGTAACCATCGCCTATGACGCGATGGAGCGCAAACTGGCCGCCGATCCGTCAAAACGAAAAACGATTGGCGGCTTCACGCCCGAACAGCGGTTTTTCATTTCCTTCGCGCAGATCTGGCGCACCAACATTCGCGACGCCGAAGCGAAGCGGCTGGTGACGGTCGATCCTCATTCCCCAGGGCGTTTCCGGGCCGTCGGGCCGCTGGTGAACTTCCAGCCTTTTTTCGATGCCTTCAACATCAAGCCCGGGGATCCGATGTGGCGGGCGCCCGAATTGCGCGCGCAAATCTGGTGATTTCTTCTTGACTAAGTGCGCGCGCTTCTGATTTCGCTTTGCCTGCTCATGGCGGCGGCGCGGACGCAGGCGCAAGACGCCGTCAAATGGCCCGGCCCGCAATCCGACGGCTCGGTCCTGTTGCATAATCAATGGTCCATCCGCCCGGCCGGGCGCCAGATTGAATTGGGCAACTGTTTTCCGGTCAACATTGCCATTGAGCCGAAAGGCCGTTACGCGGCCGTCCTTCACGCCGGGTACACGCCCCATGAAGTCGTGGTGGCCGATTTGAATTCCGGCGCCATCACCTGCCGCGTGCCAATGCACCAGACCTTTTATGGCTTAGTTTTTTCGCGCGACGGCAGCGTCCTCTACGCCAGCGGCGGCGGGGACGAAACCGTCCATCGGTTCGCCTTTCTCAACGGCCAACTGAGCAACGGCACGGAAATCCAAGTGCATGACAAAACCCTGCGCGGCGTGCCCTGCGGCCTGGCCGTGGACCGCGCGCAAAAGCGGCTATATGTGGCCGATGTCCTGGGCGACAGCGTCGCGGAAGTCGCCTTGGGGCCGAAGCCGGAGGTGACGGACATCAATCTGAGCAGCCGGCCCGCCCGTGCGGCCATGGAGGCGGTCATTCCTTTGACAGGACTCGGTGCGGGCAAAGGTTCCCTCTTTTCGTTTGCCCTTCGCGGGCTGATGGACGATCTCCGCACCGAGATGGGCTTCTACGGCCACGACTCCGACGACACTTTTCCGTATGCCTGCTGCCTGGACGAAAAACAGCAGCGTCTTTACGCCAGCCTGTGGGCGCAGCACTCTGTCAGCGTGATTGATCTGGCCTCGGGCCGCGGCATCGCCCGCTGGCCGGCCGAGGACCATCCGTGCGAAATGGCATTGACTCGCTCCGGCAAGCTTCTCTATGTGGCAAATGCCAACCGCAACACCGTTACTGTCTTTGATACGGCCGCGGGCAAGACGTTGGAGACGATTTGGGCCGCCCTTTATCCTGATTCTCCTCCCGGCTCGACCCCCAACAGCCTCGCGCTTTCGCCGGACGAAAAGAAGCTGTTCGTCGCCAACGCCAACGTCAACGCGATCGCGGTTTTTGACGTCAGCCATCCTGGCAAAAGCGCTTCATGCGGGTTCATTCCGGTGGGATGGTATCCGACTTCGGTGCGCGTCACACCCGATGGGAAGCGCCTGGTCGTGGCCAACGGGAAAGGCGTCACTGCCAAGTCGAATATTCCAAAAACCCAGGCCCGGGAGTACATCGCCGCGCTCTATCAAGGGACCCTCAGCATCATCGATCTTCCCGGAGCGCGGGATTGGGACCGGCAAATGGCCGCCTGGACCGCCCAAGCCTTCGCCTGCGCGCCGCCCAAGGTGGAAACGCCGCCGGCCAACAATCCCGTTCCGGCCAAAGCGGGCGATCCCAGCCCGATCAAATACGTCATATATATTATCAAGGAAAATCGCACCTACGACCAGGTTTTCGGCGACATTGCGCGGGGCAACGGCGACGCCAAAGTTTGCCTTTTCCCTGAGCGGGTCACGCCCAACGAGCACAAGCTGGCGCGGGACTTCGTGTTGCTGGACAATTTTTACGCCGACGCCGAAATCAGCGCCGCCGGGCACGAATGGAGCATGGGCGCTTACAGCAGCGATTTCATCGAAAAGGCCTGGCCGCAAAACTACGGCCACAACAAGGACGGCAAATTTTCCTATCCGGGCGAAGGCAATTTCGCCATCGCCGCGCCAGCCGCCGGCTATATTTGGGACCGCGCCCGCGAAGCCGGCGTGAGCTGCATCAGCTACGGGGAATTCGTCAGTCTTGACCAGCCCACCAACCAGCCCGTCCGCGCCCGTGTCAAGAGTTTGCAGGGGCACATCGACTCGATGTACCGCGGATTTGATTTGGGTTACAGCGATTTGCAAAGGGCGGACCGCTACATCTCCGAGTTCAAGCGACTGGCGGCCGAGGACAAAATGCCGCGCCTGCAAATCGTCCGCCTGCCCAACGACCACACTCACGGCGCGACGCCCTCTTTCCCCACGCCTTCCGCCTATCTGGGGCAAAATGATTTGGCCGTCGGGCGGGTCGTGGAAATGATCAGCCATTCCAAGTACTGGCCGCAAACGGCCATTTTCATTGTCGAAGACGATTCGCAAAGCGGCTCCGACCACGTCGATGCGCACCGGACGGAAGCGATGGTGGCCAGCCCCTACGCGCGCCGGGGCGTGAAGGATTCAACCATGTATTCCACGACCAGCATGTTGCGAACCATGGAACTGATTTTGGGCCTCAAACCGATGTCGCAATTCGACGCCGCTGCCATGCCCATGTACGCTTCATTCCAGGCCGAGCCTGACTTGCGCCCGTTCGACGCCCTGCCGGCTGGCGTTGACCTGGATGAGAAAAACCGCGTCACGGCCTGGGGCGGCAAGCTGAAAATGAATTTCTCCCGCGAGGATGCCACCGACGAACAGTTGTTGAACGAAGTCGTCTGGAAATCCGTGCGCGGCCCCGCTTCTGTGATGCCGGCGCCAGTCCACGCCGCGTTCGTCTTCGGCCACAAAGACGGCGACGATTAACGTTTGAATGGCTATTTCCGCCTCGCGGTGATATGCTAAATCCCATCTATGGCAGACAAAGCTAAATCGCCCGGCCCGGGACTGCCCGCGCGAGCCTATGCCGGGTTCATCATCGTGGCGGGATTGCTTCGCTCGCCTCTGCTGCTTCTCATCCGCCTCTACTGGGGCTGGCAATTTCATTTGACAGGAGCGGGCAAGCTGAAGAACCTGGAAAAGACCACGCAATTCTTCCAGAGCCTCCACATCCCTCTGCCCCATCTCAACGCCGTGATCGTGAGCCTGACCGAGATGATCGGCGGACTGATGCTGATTCTGGGCTTGGGCTCGCGCGCGTTCGCGGCCGTGCTGGCTTTTGACATGATCGTGGCCTTCCTCACGGCGGACATCGATAAGGTCAAACATATTTGGGACCAATCCGACAAATTTGTTTCGGCCGATCCATTCCTTTTCCTGTTCGCGTGCGCGATTATCGTCGCGTTCGGGCCGGGCATTTTTTCCGTGGATGCGCTTGTCAAAAGACGGCGCCAGAACGGCGGAACTTGAAAGCGAGCGTCCGTTTTCCTCTGGCGCTGAGCGTCCTTCTGGCCGCGGGCGCGCGCGGCGGCGAGCCGGCCCAGCATGTTGAAATCCTCAAATTAGGCGGCAGCGTCATCCACCTGCAAATGGACACGAACCTCGCGCTGCCCGCGAGCAACGTCGTCGAATGGGTCCAACGCGCCGCCGATGCCGTGACCAATTATCTGGGCCATTTTCCTGTCAAGTCGGTTATTCTCAATGTCTCTGCCGGCGGCGGCGGCGGTGTCAATGATGGCGTGACTCATGGCGGCGCGCGCATCGATGTCCGCCTTGGCTCATTCGCGCGCGCGCGGGATTTGCGTCGCGACTGGATTCTCACCCACGAGATGTTTCACCTCGCCTTTCCATCTTTGCGCGACCGTTACACCTGGATGATGGAGGGTCTGTCCGATTATCTGGAACCGATCGCGCGGGCGCGCGCGGGCCAGCTCCGCCCGCAACAGGCCTGGCGCGAGTTTGTGGAGGGGCTGCCACAGGGTTTGCCGGAGCCGGGCCAGCGCGGCCTCGACCACGATGACACGCGCGAGCGTATTTATTGGGGCGGCAATCTTTACTGGCTGATGGCGGACATTCGCATCCGCCAGCAAACCGGCAACCGCCGCAGCGTCGATGATGCCATCCGCGCTATTCTTGACGATGGCGGCGACGGCAGCGCGTCCTGGTCCCTGGCGAAGGTCCTAAAAATCGGCGACAAGGCAACAGGCACCACGGTGCTGAAAGACGCTTACGAGGAATTCGGGGCCAATCCGGGCACGGTTGATTTGAACGAACTTTGGCAAAAACTGGGCATCCACTACGAACGCGGCCGCATTAGTTTCGACGACACCGCGCTGTGGGCGAAAACCCGCGCCGCAATCATGGCGCCTTAGCTCGCAGGCAGGAGATTGCGGACGAAAAATTCCTCCAGGCGGCGCGCGCCGTAGGGCGTCCGCGCGACCCCGTGCCCCGCCCCGGGCATGTCGAGCAACTCGAAATCCTTGTCCGCCTTGATAAGCGCGTTGACGACTTGCATGGTGCTGGACGGGTCCACGTTGCGGTCCATTTCGCCAACCATCAACAATAATTTGCCTTGCAGCTTGTGCGCGTCCTCGACGTTGGAACTGCGCGCGTAACTGTCATCCACCGGCCAGCCCATCCATTGTTCGTTCCACCAGATTTTGTCCATGCGATTGTCGTGGCAGCCGGAGTCGGAAACGCAGACCTTGTAAAAATCGCCATGATCCAACATGCCGCGCAGCGAGTCCTGCCCGCCGGCCGAGGTTCCGTAAATGCCCACGCGGGACAAATCCATGAACGGATATTTGGCTGCCGCCGCTTTGATCCAAAGTATGCGGTCGGGAAAGCCGGCGTCCGCGAGGTTCTTCCAGCAAACGTCGTGAAACTTTTTGGAACGGCCCGAAGTTCCCATGCCATCCAACAATGCATTTTCAGGCCCGATGTTGGACGCGCCCTGGCTGCCTTGTCCGCGGGCGCTCGCGCGGGCCAGCAACACCGTCATCACGGCAGCCGAACTCGCGCCGACAAAACTCCGGCGGTCAATCAAATTTGTTTTCTCGTCCATGGCGGCGCATCGCGCGATTTAGGATGCACGGAGCATGGTATTTCCTGGAGGATTTGTAAAGTTCCAAGTCCTTCGCCGCGATGCAAATTGCGATGCCCGGCGCCAAAAGCCTCGCATATTGCAAACACGCCCGTGCCGCCGCCCGGAGCAACACGCTGGCATTATTCCTGCGGGAATTAATCCGCGGCGCGCGCAAAATCGCTCCGTGTTTAGCCATGGCGAAAAAGCCAGGAAAGGAAATTATGCCAACAAAACAGAGTCAGCGCGATGAAAGACGCCCGCGCTCCAGTGGCGATCCGACCCAATTCCAAAACGAGGACGAAGCCTGGGGTCTGCATCGGGACGACGGCGCCCAGCAAGACCAGCCCGGCGCCAACAGAACGCCCCAAGAGCGTGGCAAAACCCCCGCCAGGCGCGCCCACACGTCCCATCGCCGGTAATGCGCACGGGACAATTGATAGCCACTTCAGCGCTGTCGTTTTGCCTCCCCCCGGAGGCGCGTGCGATAGAATACGCGCATCCGATTGCGCTACATTAAACACGTTTTGCCTTCCCCCCGGAGGCGCGTGCGATAGAATCGGCGGAGCCAAAGAAGCACTGACAGCCTAGTTTTGCCTTCCCCCCGGAGGCGCGTGCGATAGAATCAAACTCTTACCTCCACCAACACCCGCACTGTTTTGCCTTCCCCCCGGAGGCGCGTGCGATAGAATCGGACGCGCTCACGACGGTTTGCCTTTCCTGTTTTGCCTTCCCCCCGGAGGCGCGTGCGATAGAATCTCTGGTGTCAAGGCAACGGGGCCATCGGCGTTTTGCCTTCCCCCCGGAGGCGCGTGCGATAGAATATCGGCAAGAATTAATGAGCCGGTGA
>DASXZY010000017.1:0-10965 GCA_036501625.1 Verrucomicrobiia bacterium | reverse complement strand
CCTGCCCGGCAGAAAAATCACGCCCCAACAAATGGCCAGCATCAGTTTGAAACCGGGGCGCTTTCATGGCGAATGGAATTACGTCATCTACCCCAATCAAAACAGGAACTTGTAAATGTTATTTATTGACGCCGCCTAAGGATCACTTGCTCGACTTGGTGTTGGACGCCCTGTGCGATGTCCAGCACTCGCAGAGCTTGCTGGGCGCCTGCCTGGCGCAAGCCGCCAAACACGGACTGATTTGGAATGACTAACTCCATATCCATTATTTATGCGAAACTCAATAGCACGCACTATCTGTTGGACAATGTAATCATTTGAGACTAATAATTCTTCCAGTTTACTTCTAACCTTTGTGAATTTGATAAATAAGTCACCGGATTCTAAATCCAATACGAGGGCCACTAGTGCATAAAAAGATGCTGGCTTGTATTGGCCGTTTAAAGCATAACAATAAACAACGGGATGTAAGCCTAATGAGCTTTCATCAACACTAAGTATTCGCTGAATTACTTTCCTGCATTGTGTTAAAAGTTCCAGCGTGCGCTCGCCTTCGATGTCGTCCGCTTCCTTAATGGCACCCTGTCCGGCTTTGATTGCTTTTATTTTTACTTTTTCTGGAGGCGGACTGACAATGGTTATCAATTCCCATACAAGCGTAAGACCGTATGATGCTCTAGCTTTCCCGGCGAGAGGCAAATCTAATGTTTTTACAGGATATGAGATTATTGGAAGATATAATAATGCGTGCAATTCTTTAGCCAAAAAAACAACCTCTTTTTGGAGCGGTTCTGGAAATTTTGACCAATACTTAAACCCAGTGCCACCTTTATATATAGCTCTTGTCGCAATGCCTCTTGGCTTTCCGCGACTATCTAAAATTTTCCTTTCCGTTGCATTTAAGGCTACTCCTTGAGCATTTATCTTTCTAAACGAATTTGCAGCTTTACCGGAAGTGCCAGTTACTAGCTGCATCGGAATTTGAAGAAAGCCTAACTTTCTAGCTTGCGCGGCTATTTTATCAGACACTTTGTCAGGTTTAGTTGACAGTAATAAATGAGATTCATAAGACCCAATGCTGTTATCAATCAGCGTTTTAACATCCTCGTGGGTATTTTTCTGTTCCTCTGAAATGTCTCCGTCGTGAAATTTTTTGGAAACTGCTCCGAATCCGTAATCATCATTAACCCAAGCCGCCAATGCGCTCAAACGATGCGCCCCGTCAATTACATATATAAGTCCATTATTCCCTATCCACAAAATCACCGCCGGAATTACATCGCCTGCGATAAAACAACCGATCAAATCCTTAATTTTATTGGCGTCCCATTCGGCAGTTTCCCTTTGAAAGTCAGGCTTCCGAAGCAAAGAGAAAAACAAGTCGGTCTTCTCAAGCTCCCTCGGCTGGATTCCAGTCCTGTTAGCCCCCCAATTGGAGACGGAGGTTGTCTGTGTGGTTTCGTCAAAATCCGCCCTTTCGATAAGGGCGTCAAGGTCAACTTTAGCGGCCATAAGTTTTTGGGTCCAGCGCAGAATCATGCCCCACCCCCGTCCTGCTGGTCAACCGCATTCGACTGGGCAGAATTTGCCGGTTTCCGCTCATCTCCCGGCCCGGATTTGAAATTAGGACACCACCGGCAAGCCTGCGAATTGATGGCAGGTGAAGTTGGGGAAAGAATTGTAACGACAGCCCGGAGGTCAGAGGAGTTGCGCTTAAAATGGTTGGTTCTGCTGAAGAACCCCTTGGTTTTTATCGGAATCAACAGACACACCCTCATTGCCAGGGCAGTTGGTTTGCTCAATAATGCCCTCCTTCATGAAAATTGAATTGAAACGATTTGTCCTCCACAGGTGTTTCGGCTTGGGCTTATTCCTCGCAATGGCTTGCGCACTGTGCCTTTCGGCAGTGGCAGCTTCGTCTCCGGCGCAGGTGACGGCGAGGGTTGAAGCGCAGCCGGCTGGGCAAACCATTCCGGCGGATTTTGTTGGGCTAAGTTTCGGGATGAAAACGGTGGCGGGCGGCGCGTTTTTCAATGCGACGAATGCCCAGCTTATCGCGATTTTTCGCGATTTGGGTTTGCGCCATTTGCGGCTCGGCGGCACGAGTGTCGAATGGCCCGCTCGCACGCCAATTCCCGATGAAGCGGACATTGACAACCTGTTTGCCTTTGTCAAAGCCGCGGGCGTGCGGCAAGTAATCTACTCGTTTCGCCTGCTTGAGACGAATGCGGACGTCCACTACGCTCAGACCAATGCCGCTCTCGCCGCTTACATCGCGGGCCATTACCAGCCCTGGCTTGAAAGTTTTGCAATAGGGAACGAGCCGGACATCAAACGAGTCTTTAGCAATGATTGCGAAATCACCAACTTCGCATCCTACCTGGCGAAATGGCACAGATTCGCCGGCGCGATTGCAAATGCCGTGCCTGGCGCGAAATTTTCCGGGCCGGACGCCGGCAGCGGGAATGTCAATTGGACGGCACGATTTGCCGCGGCCGAGAAGGATGCTGGCCTCGTTTCCGCGATCACGGAGCACTTCTATGTCGGCGGACGCGGAAGAGATGTCGAAGCATCCGAAGGCACTGGCGCGATGCTGTCGCCAGACTGGGACAAACGAAATCAGGCACTCTACGACGAGGCGGCCGTTCCCGTGGCGGCGGCCGGTTTTCCGTTTCGGTTCACTGAGGCGAATGACCACTATAGCGGCGGCGTGCCGGGCGCGAGCGATACTTTTGCCGGGGCGCTGTGGGCGCTGGACTTCCTGCATTGGTGGGCGGCTCATGGAGCGCGCGGCGTCGATTTCCACAATACGCAATGGGTCGTCAATGACGTTATCACGATGGATGCGCGGAAGAGCCTTGCAACCAGCCCGAAGGCGTGGGGCATCAAGGCGTTCAACATGGGGGGTCGTGGCCGAGTTGCCCCGGTGAACGTCTCTAATCCGAGCGGCGTCAATCTCACCGTTTATGCCGTGCGCGGAACCAATCAACTTTTTGTCACCGTCATTAACAAAGAGCACGACGCCAACGCGCGTGAAGCGGAGGTCACGATTGCCGCGGCCGGCGTTTTCGCCAGCGGCGAGGTCATCCGCCTTGTCGCGCCGGCCGGAAATGTCGCCGCAAAAGACGGGATCAGTTTCGACAAAGAAAGTTTCCGAAATCCAGTCCGCGTGCCAGCAGCCTCAGCCGCAATTATCGCACTCAACACAAGTGCGGAATAATTACGCAGGTCAAACCAATACCTTTTCTCTGGCGGGAGCTGCTCATAACTCGGTATCGTGAGTTATATGATTTGTGACAAACATAGCCGCTTAGTCGCTGATGCGGCCCGCCTCAAAAAGGCTTGGATGTTCGCTTGGGCCATTTATGGTAAAACCCAATGTCTGCGCTTTTTGGAGTGGCAGGGAACGCCGAGATTCATTCGTTCATTGTGAGCCGGGCTCGACGCCAACGCGGCGGGGTTATGTTAAGGAGGAGCGCTTTCACGATGTCGGTACTGCGGCGGTATTCAAAACCGTTGACCTTGCAATAACGACAATATGCACAATCTGGAATGCCGTTCATAGTCGGCCATGCCCGCGGTGGTTGCCCGAACGAGATGCTGCCGGGCGTTTCTCGCGTGTAAGCGTCCTGCTCGCTGCTGCCGAGCAAAAGTGAGTTCGGCGAGTGTATCAATCGCGGCTTTTTGTACTTTTACTTTACTCAAAAAATCATGAAAGAAACGGTCCCGAATGGGGGCCCATTAGGGCTTTCTGTCAACAGACAAAATATTTTTTCCTCAGTTTTTCCATTGAGTTCATTCTGTCCGCAAATCTTGTAGGGATCAATAATGAAGCGGACCGGGATTAGCAACGACGGGGATCATTTCCGCAGAAGTGACGCCACGGATTCTCGATCAACCTGCAAATCCGCCAGTGTAAAAGGCCTCCGGGCTTCGTGCCCTGGCGGGGGATTTCGCTCGCCTCGCCAAGATGTCTGGCAATAAGGTCGGGCAATTCGATAGTGACTTCCATACGCAACTCAACGCCACCTTCCGGCAACGTAACGATCCCAACATGCCCTGCTTGCCTTGGGTTCAGCAAGGAATCTCCGCGCACTGTTTCAACGCCAATTTGAAAAGCCTGGCGCAATGCGCGCGGCGGGATCTTTTTTTCTCGCTTCGCGCGCGCTTACACGGCTAGTGTAGGCTATGATTAAGAGGTTATTTTTTCTTGTGGCCTGTTTGCTTTGCCAAGGCAGTTTTGGCGCCATTTTTACCAATCTTTTGTCCATCGATTTCGAACAGGCGGAGGGCTACTCGGCCGGCCAGCCTCTTGGCGTCCAGTCAAAGTGGCTGGAGAATGACACCAACGGTTCCGGCATCACCAACATCTGGCCGGGCATGGGCCAGTCGGCTTTCATCGGCCTGAACCATTTAATGGCGGGCGACTCTCAATTGACTGAACAATACCCCATCACCATGCCGCCGCTTTCAGGGCAATATCCGTATGTTTCATTTTCCGCGGCGATGTCCATCCAAGCCCCGACCACCGATGAGTCCGACGGTCTGATTTGGGCCATCGGCAGCACCAATGGCGATGTGCTCTTTCTGCTTGATTTCGTCCCGACCAACAACGGAGCGGGCATCGTCTATTGGCAGACAAATGGCGCCAGCGCCGCCTTTCCTTCGACCAATAAATTCACAAACTCAGTCATTTATCGCCTCGAAATCGACATGGATTTCGTCCATGAAACCTGGAACGCCTCCTTGAGCGGACGGCCGATCACGCCCGTGAACTTGCCCATCGGAAGCCCGGTCGGGCTGATAAACTATTGGTGGCTTTTGCCGACATGGCATATCCAGCACCCCGGCGCTTCGGGCAATGAAGGGATGTACTTCGATCACCTCCGTGTGGTGGCCGGTTCATCGCCGCCTTCGATTCCCCAGCCGGCTTTGGCGATTTCCGAGACGCCGGCCAATCCGCCAATCGCGGTCTCCGTTCAAACAGAGCCAGGCCTGCCCTATGCGCTGCAATTCAGCACGAACCTTCATACATGGAGCGCACTGGGCCAAACCTACGCGACCAATCTATCCTGGGTCACCAGCAATTCATTGCCAGCCGGCAGTGGCCAGCGCTTTTATCGCGCCTTCGCCGCCCCTGAGTAGGGTGAGACGGCATGGGCACTACACCCCTTGACCATCCAGAAATGGATGTGGAATAGTATTTTTATGAAAATTACGTATCGATCTGGTTTGGGTAAATTCGCCTCGGCGGCCGCGCTCGCGGTTCTTTTGCCACTTGCTATCTCGTCCACGCGCGCCGCCTCCGTTCCGTCCACTTTGGACGCGGATGGCGCCGTTCTCCAACAAGCGCAACCGCGGCGGGTGGCGGCATGGTGGACGGATGCAAAACGCACCAAACTGCGCCACGCTTACTGGCTGCTGGAACAGGGCGACCGCGATTACGCCGGCCACCGCCTTGCGGCCATGAAGGACATCAAAAAGGCCGCCGCGCTCATGGGGATGGATTTGAAAGGCGAAGGTTACAGCGGCGAGCATCAAAAATGGTCCGATGAACGCCTTCGCGAAGCCCGGAAATCGCTCGATGAAGTTGTCGATAAGTCGGGCGGCCGCGAACATGCGCAGATTCGGGCGGCCATTAAAGAGCTTGACCGTGCGCTGGAAGCGCATTAAGATTGGGTGCTATGAAATTCTCCTCCGCTGTCTGGGCATTCGGCCTTGCGGCCGGGTGCTTTGTGCTAACGTTAAGCACGCAGGCGGAAGGAGTGGCCCACGCCAAAGCGGCCGCCGCCGTCAAGAAGGCGCCCGCGGAGGCGGCCGTTGGAAAAAAGGCCGAAGGCAAACACAGACTTGCCGGAAGA
Organism: Verrucomicrobiia bacterium; assembly: GCA_036501625.1. Classification (GTDB taxonomy): domain Bacteria; phylum Verrucomicrobiota; class Verrucomicrobiia; order Limisphaerales; family Palsa-1400; genus Palsa-1400. The sequence continues at coordinate 5,104 of DASXZY010000017.1, read as the reverse complement.
GCAATCCTGCCGAACGGCCGCACCTCGGGGATTTTAACGGAAGCCTACGGGCTGATGGAACATGCTGATCGCGATTACAAAGGTCATCGCGCCTTGGCCATGCGCCATGTGAAGCAAGCCGCGGAATTGATCGGCCAGCGCGTCGGCGCTCGCCGCGGCGGACATGAAGCGCAGGGTTCCTCCGATGAACAATTGCGGCAGGCGGAATCGCTGTTGCGGGAGGCTTCCGGGTCGCTGTCGGGGATGCCGCTTCAACACGTTCACACGGCGTTGCAGGAGCTTTCCGTCGCGCTGGCGGTCCGTTAAGTCCCGGCCGCTATTTCAGTCAGATTTCGCGGGCGGTTTTGGCTTCGCGGCCTCGGCGGGTTTGCTTTCCTTCTTGGCGCTGTCGCTTGAACCGCCGGAACTCGCGGCGGCATCCTTCTTGGCGGCGGCCTTGTAACCTTCACTGCGATAATCCGTGATGTAGAACCCGCTCCCCTTGAAGATCAGCCCGGCGCCGCCGCCAATGGCGCGCTTGACCTTCCCTTTGCCCCACGGCTTGCGCCGGCAATGGTCCTTGGGGCAAGTCAGCAGAGCCGCGGCGGTAATCGGCTGAGAAATCTCAAAATGATGCTCGCACTTGGAGCAAACGTATTCGTAGGTCGGCATAAAAACTTCGGCAACTTCAGCGATTCATTATAACACAATCCAATTTTTGTCAGCCGCCAATGCAACTCATCGTCCGCTCGGGCTGGACGAACCCTGGCTCCCCGATGTGGTGGCGCGCTTCCTTTTGCCAGGCCGTTTGCCGCAGAAAATCCCGGATCGTTTTGTCGTCCGCGCCCCCGCGCAGGAACCGCTTCAAGTCATGTTCGGCCAGGCTGAAAAGGCAGGTGCGCACTTTCCCGTCCGCTGTCAAACGCAGGCGGTCGCAATGGCCGCAAAAAGGTTCGCTGACCGGCGCGATGATGCCAATCTCCGCCCGCCCTCCCGGCAAGGACCACCGTTTGGCCGTCTCGGCCGCCCGGCCGGGCACGGGTTGAAGGTCATAACGCGCCTGCAGGCGCCGCAGAATCTCCCGGCCCGGCACGACCAATTCCCGATGCCATGCGCGGCTGGAATCCAGCGGCATAAATTCAATGAACCGAAACGAAATGCTTTTCTTAAGCGCGAATTCGGCCAGATTTTCAATCTCGTGATCGTTGATCCCGCGAATCATGACCGCGTTGACCTTGACCGGGCGCAGCCCAAGCTCTTGCGCCAGGTCGATGCTTTCCAGGACGGACGCCAGGCCGTCGCGCCCGGTGATTTTCTTGAAATTGTCCGTGTCGAGCGAGTCCAGGCTGAAGCTGACGCGGCGCAGGCCCGCGTCGCGCAAGGCGGCCGCTTGCCGGGGAAAAAGAAAGCCATTGGTGGTCAAGGCGAGATCGCTGATGCCCGGAATGCCGGCGATTTTTCCCACCAGTCTTTCGAGCTGGCGCCGCAGAAGCGGTTCGCCGCCAGTCAAACGCACTTTCTCGATGCCCAGGCTCGCGGCAACGCTCACGGCTCGTTCGATTTCCTCGAAGGTCAGAATTTGCGAGTGCGGCTGCCACGGATGGCGAATGCGCGCGGCGGCGCCGGGCGCTTGCCCAAAACGATTCTGGTAAAAATTGGCCGCCTCCTCCGTTTCCGGCAGGCAATAGAGGCAGCGGAAATTGCAGCGATCCGTCACGCTCACCCGCAAGTCGCGGAGCACACGCCCATGCGAATCGACTAAACGGCCGGAGTCCGCGCACTGCTCTTCTCTCTCGCTGCTTAATGCCGCCGTCATTTTGGCGGAGCGTTGGTCGGGATTTGAATTTTCACGCCGCCGCCCTGCCTGAGCTCGACATTGGCGCCATTGTCCTCAGGCGCGGCTGGCGCAGGGGCGGGATGAATATCATTAAAGCTGGCGTACATTTTCTGGCGGCGCGATTCCAGCCGCCGGTCCACGCTCGCATCAATATTCAATTTGCGCAATTGATCGCGCACCAGGGCGATGTCGTTGATTCGCTTCTCCATGCTCTGCTTCTCGGCTTTTAACATTTGAAGCTGCTTTGTCAGAAAAGAGCGGTCGCCCTCGGATTTGGCCAGCTTGGTCTGCGTCTCGGCAATGCGCGAGTCGAGATTGGTAATGGCCAGGCGGAGCGAGGCGGTCTCGTTATCAAGGGCGTGATTTTGGGTCTCCAATTCAGAAATCCGCTGGTCCCGCTGCCCCAGCACGACGGCATTGGAATCGGCCTGAGCTTTGGTTTCGGCCTTGGCCTCCGCCACTTCCTTTTCCAAACCGGCTTCGGTGGCCCGATGGTCGGAATCCGACTGGGCCAGCTTGTTGGAGAAATCGTTCCGCGTGGAGAGCAAATTGGTTTCCAGCGTCTGGTTGACCGTTTGCAATTCGGCCAGTTGCTTTTTATCGCTGACCACTGTATTGGAAGCGACCGTCAGGTTATTGGCCGCGTCCTTGGCTTGATCGCCAGCCTGCTTTTTCACGACAATCAAAGCGATCCCCAAGCCGACTGCAACGACCAGCAGAACGATAAGAGGCCCTTTATTATTCATTGCTACAGCATTGGCCCAAAACCCCATTTTGGCAAGTGCCAGATTCCGGGCCGGCTTGCCCGGCGGGGTTTCTGCGGCCCAATAATCCGGCATTCAATTGCCAAACGGGAATCCTTGACCAGAACGTCTGGCCGCTGCCACGATTCCGGCATGGCGCGCAAACTCCGAACGGCAATGTGGTTGCAACTTTTGCTCGCGGTGATCGTGTGGGCGCCTGAGTTGAGCGGGCGCGCCCAGCCGGCTGGCGGTTTCCGCGATGTATTGAAATATGGCGCCAAGCCGGATGGGAAAACGCTTTGCACGGCCGCCATCAATCAGGCTATCGGCGAATGTTCCGCGGCGGGCGGCGGCTCCGTCGTTTTTCCCGCCGGCCGATACCTGTGCGGTTCGCTGGAGCTTTCCAACAATGTGACGCTGCTCTTGGAGGCCGGCGCGGTTATCGCGGCCAGCGCCAATGCGGCCGATTATGGCTCGCAACGGACGACCGTCATCGGTGAAGTCGCGGGCGAAGGTCTTTTGACCGCCCGCCATGCCAGCAACATTGCCATCACTGGGCGCGGCGTGATCGAGGGAAACGGCATGTTTTTCGTCGATCCCGTCCGGCTCAAACTGGTGGAAGGCAAGGATTACGAGAAGAAATACATCCGCCAGGGCGAAGACTATTTGAACCCGAAATACGGCTCCGCCGACGGGCCGCTCGACCCCAGCGACAACCGCCCCGGCAACCTCATTCGTTTTATTGACTGCACCAACGTCCTGCTTTCTGGCGTCACCATTCAGAATTCGCCGATCTGGACGGTGCTCGTGGCCAACAGCGAGAGAGTCAACATCGATGGCATCTCGATCAACAGTTTTGGCAGCGGGCGCCGCGTGCCCAATGACGACGGGATTGATCTCGTCCAATCGCGCCTGGTGCATATCAGCGGCTGCGACATCCAAAATGGCGACGATTGCATCGCGGTGCTGGGCAGCGAAAAAATCACGGTCGATAATTGCACGCTCTCGTCGCGTTCCACGGCTGTGCGCGTCGGTTTCGCCGGGCGGGACATTCGCGATTGCGTGTTTGCCAATCTGGTCATTCACGACAGCAATCGCGGCTTGGGCGTTTATGTGCGCGGAGCCGGCTCGGTGGAAAATGTGCTGTTCTCGGACATCGTCATACGCACGCGCCTGATGACCGGCCATTGGTGGGGCAAAGCCGAGCCGATCCACATCTCGGCCATCGTGCGCGACACCAACACCGTCCAGATCGGCGAAATCAAAAACATCCGCTTCCGCAACATCATCGCCGAGGGCGAAGACGGAATCATCGTCTGCGGCAGCCCGCAAAGCCGGATCAAGGATGTCGTGTTTGACGGCGTAAAAATCCGGATGAAGAACGGCCCGCTGCAAGAATCCTACGGCGGCAATTTCGATTTGCGCTCCAGCCTGGACTTGTCGCACGCGCTCTTCGCGCACGATATTCCGGCCTTTTACGGACGCTTCGTGGACGGACTGGACCTGCGCGGATTCAAGGTCGAATGGGCGGCAGACGCGCCCAAGTTCTTCAGTCATGCCATAGAATTGGAGGATTTCCGCCGTGTCCGCATCGACGCTTTCGATGGCTGCGCCGCTCCTAACGCTCCCGGCGCGGCCGCGATTTCCCTGGCCAGAGGCGGCGTCATATCCATCCGCGACTGCCGCGCCGCCGAAGGCACGGGCACATTTCTGCGAACGCTGGAAGGGGTCGAAGGCGGCCTCTTTGTCAACAACGATTTGCGCGCCGCCAAAAAAGCCAGCGAGCCGGCCCAAATCAATTTCCAATCCTCCGCCAACCTCCCGCCCGCCGCCGGCCCTTAAACAGGCCAAGCGCGCAAGCTCGGCGCGTCAGCGGAAGCATGGTGGGCGGGTCATTCTGGCGGGAAGGTCAAGCCGCATTTTCCATATCTATCGCAACTATAACCATTTGCAAAAATGCCGTTCAAAAAATCAGCCATTTTTGCAGAAAAACAGGGGGTTCCGCGAATAAAAATGCAGCTTTCGCAAACCGTTTTTCACTTTGTCTTGCTTTTTCAATGCGCAAGCCATTGCCGCGCAGGAATCTCCATTTTTTCCACGCCGCCGGAAAAAATCGTGCCGAAAAACCTACGGTAGGTTTTTTGGCTCAGTGCCTTTCTGCCAAAATTTCCGTGTGAACATCCATTTTGTTCATGCGACATGGGGCGCGCGGCGGGCGGTTTTCCCTCGGAAAACCGCGCCGCAGCCGCCTCATTCTATTCACCCACAACAACAACCCAAAGGAATTGTATTTATGACCCGCACAGGAAAAATCGCGCGGCTTCCGTTCGCGCTTCGCACCCAACTCAACGAGCGTCTGCAGGATGGCCGGCCCGGCCCCGAATTGCTCGAATGGCTCAACGCTCTGCCGGAAGTCCAGGCCATGCTGCAAAAGGATTTCAACGGCCTCCCCATTTCCCAGCAGAACCTTTCGCTCTGGAAAAATGGCGGCTATGTGGCTTGGGAGCAGCAGCAGATCGCGCTGGAACGGCTCGACGAGGTCGCG
>DASXZY010000016.1:0-33401 GCA_036501625.1 Verrucomicrobiia bacterium | reverse complement strand
TGGTAGGAGTGACCTCGCTTCAAAAGCGCCACCGCCCTGGTGCGCCGCACCTGCAATTGTCGGGCAGAACCTTCGGGTCTCACGAACCATACTATGGCACAGTTCAGGAAACATATCCATTATTTATGCGAAGCTCAATATCAAAGTAACCGACAAAACGCATGGACGATAAAACCCGCGCAAGTCTCCGCCAGATTATTGACTATCTCTACGCCGACGAGGAGAGACATTGGATGGAAGCGGAAGAGCCCGAATCTGGCCACATCTTCCATGATATTACCAGAGTAACCGAGTGGCTCAAATTGGGCGCTCAAAAAGCAGTCATGCACTGAGACAGGGCGATGAAGAGCGGAGGCTTCCTTGTGTCCTCCGGCGAGTAACCCACCAATTTATCAGCCTAATACAAAAACCAAGATGAAAATCAGCAACAAAAATGAATTGACGAAAAAAATGCCAAACGGGGTTCTGAAAGCTCACCACGATTTTATGAAAGACGTTTTGTGCAATGACGATGCATCCACAGACGCGGAGATTCAAGAATTCTTGGTATCAGAGGGGGTTGAGCCGGGACATGCCGCCCAGTACATACGGAACCGCACGCGTTACCGGCTCGAGTTTGGCTTCAAGGACGACGGAACGCCTCGGTTCCCCGCTCAAGAGCGAAGCAGACAGAGAAGAATTGTTGCAATTGCAGGAACGATATTATTAACCCGGCGCGTTTTTGTCAGCCACCAGCCGCCCATGTTTTTCCACAAGCCATCACCGGCAGGGCGAAAAATTGGGGCATTGTCTGGTCATGGGTATTACCAGCTAATCAAACAACAACAATGCATTATCTATATTTCGTAAAAGTGGAGAAAGATGAAGCGACAAGCAGTCGCGAAGCGATTGACAGAGCACAGTCAATCCTTGACGAGGAAAACTTTACCGCGAGCGAAGGCTATTGGGGAGGCGGAAAGTGCGATTGGTACGTCATGGGAGGCCGATGGTCTGGCGAACTGTCAGGCCTGTCTATCAAAGGCGATTTTCATGACGAGGTTCTCAAGCTTGTGCGCTCGAAAGACGGGAGCCGCGAAGACTTTGGCTGGGTCTCAGTTTCCGACCGCAAAAAGTATGCCGATGAAATCCAAAAACTGTGGCTCGCCCTTGGCGGCAAGAACGCCAATCCGTACGCGCGGAATTCCCATAAGTTGGACGGCTCCGACGACGACGCGGTTATCCTGTCGGCGGAATTGATAGGGGCGCTCAAAAAGAAATGGCCGGACGACACGGAGTATTACGACAGCGAGGCGTTCGAGGAGAAAAATCTCACCGCATTGTCAACGGAGGATATAGGCCATTGGCTCGTCGCGGTTGACTGCCATAATTAAAGACGGCGGATTACGATTACGACGGCGTGCTGGAAGGCACAACCTCACCCGCGCCCGTGATAAGACTCTGAATGAAAAGCGTGGAACCGGCGTTGTTGGTGATGGTGTTGGTGTTTTCCAGGATCAAGTTGAGCGAGGAGTCGAAGGTGATGTTGGTGCCTGTGCAGTAGAGGTTTTGCAGGTTAATGCTAAAGAATGGAGCAGGATTGCCGGTCAGGACGAGGTTGGTTCCGGCTCCCTTGCCTGCGATCAGATAATTATTGCCAGTCACAACAATCGAATCCACCGCCAGCGCGCCAAAAATACCAAAATTAATATCATTAGTCACCGAGGTCCGCGCCGCGCCTGGAGGAAAATCAATCTCGATGGGCGCGGACTCGAAAACGTGAGGCGCGTCGCCCCCAGACCAATTATTGGTGTTGCTCCAATTGCCGCTGGCGGCGCGGTCCAAGTATGAAAGTCGGCCCGGATGTCCGGAGCGGCGAAGAGCGCCATCAGGACCGCCAGCAGCGTGGTGATTTGGTTCGACGCGTGCATGAGGCTGGTGGCTGCTCTCATGCGGGGCTTTATGACCAAGGCCGGGTGGGATAAGTGTTAAATAAGCCCGTCACGATCAGAATGGCGTTAGGATTGTTATTACACAGCGGGTTGTTGATATCTGTGGCATAGGCCGAAGTGTTGGCCGCCGTAGCCACTTGCACAAAGGCCGCCGGATGCGTGTTTTGACCCGCGCCGGAAACGTGAATAGCTCCGTCATTGTTCACCGTCAGCCCGCCAGTGGCCACTCCCGCGGTCGTCAGGCCGCCGGTGGTCAACATGCCGTTGGTGGCCAACGACATCACATTGCCATAATTGGAAACGTACCAATTCATGAGGTCTGTCGGGCCGCCCTGGGCCACATCCCAATACGGCATGGCGCCGGTTTGAAAACGCAATCGCGCATAGTCACTTCCGTTTTGCTGGACCAGCCTTAACTGGGGATCACCAATTCCGTTGCCGGACGCGATGTCCACCGAAGCCTGCGGCGCATTGGTGCCAATGCCTACTCCACCACCCGCGCGAATAAGGAATTGGTTGGCCTCAGTCGCTGAAAAGAAACCGCCCTGGGTGTCCGCCCAGACGAAGGCGCCGCTCTGCGTCGCTTGAGCGCCCTCGCCCGCCGCAAAACTGGCGTAGCCGGAAGCAAGATTGTCAACGCCTCCGGGCACGGTGGCATAACCCCCGCCACCGACTTGGTTGCCATAGCCGCCCCCCAAAAAGGAGTAAGGACTGGAGGAGGCGACTGAATTATTAAAGCCGCCGCCGAGGACGGAATATTCCGAGCCGCTGTAAATCTCATTGTTGCCTCCGCCAACAAGCACAGAACTGCCAATGACAGCGCCGTCGCCTTGGATCTGATTGGCCTGCCCGCCGCCGATGAAGGAAAAAGGAGCGTTGCTGGCAATGACGTTATCTACTTCGCCGCTGATGACCGAAGAGCCGTAGTCGTGCAAATCACCCAGGATGTAATTGCCGACACCGCCGCCAATCGTGGAATAATTGGCATTGAAGAAGATTTCGTTGCCATTGCCGCCGCCGATGACGGAACTTCCGGCAATGAGAGCATCGCCGCCGATGACGTTGTTTAGGCCGCCGCCAATAATGGACCACGGGCTTTGCATTTGAATGGCATTCCCCAGCCCGCCGCCAATGGTGGTAAAAATAGCAGCCACGCTGTTCGAATAATTCAAACCGTGATAATTCATGGCCCCGCCGCCGCCAATGACCGCCCCAATCACCCCCCGGAGCCGCGTAATTGCCCTGCGAGCCTTCAATCACGTTTGGCCCGCCGTTGGTGTTCTGTTGCAGGGTGATGCCCAGCGGCGCGCTGGAAATTGTAAGGACCGGCGCGCCATCCAGGTTCATGCCCGCGCCGCTGGTGTCGAAAAAAACGCCCCGGCCGCGCGGACATTAAACGAATTGTTGTTCGTGGATCGGAACGGCGTCCCTTCAGCATCGGACCAGACAAATGCCCCAAGGTTCGTAGCCTGTGCCATGTCGCCCGCCGCGAAACTGAAATTGCCGGACGCCAAATTCTTATTGCCGCCCGGAACAGTGGATTGCTGGCCGCTGGCCGTGTTTCCCAATCCGCCGCCCACGGCGGCATCGGTGTTGTTGGCCGCGTTGGCCTGGCCGCCGCCGACCGACCCGTAAAGCGGCCCTTGGAAGCCGGCCAGCACGTTGGCCGGCACGGTGCCGCTGGTCAGTTGGGACGCCTCAATTCCGCCGCTCAAACTTTCCGCCGAAATCGCGTAGGGCGCGGGTGTCACTTGGTTGCGCGGACTCAATGTGCTGAACGCTCCTGCGCCATTGGTGCGCACGGCGATTTCCAGCCAGTTGCTCGCGCCGGCAAAGGCCCCGCTGAAGTCAACAATCGTTGTGAAAAGGCCGTTGCTCACTCCGATGGCGGCGTTGGTCACTGGCCCGGCGAGGGCCGTGCCGCCGTTGTTGGTGGCGAAGAGCTCGAAAGTGAAGTCATAACTTCCATTGGCTGGCAAACCATTGTCGTTGAGGCGGCCTTGGTAGGTGAAGGCTGTGCCTTGCCCAAAGACGGATAGGCTGAGGACAGAGAAAAAAAGACAGGCGGCGATATGTTTGGCTGCGTTCATTTTACCATTAGAGCTATTTTCAATCATGCTCGCAGCATGATGCTCCCCCCACGCGTCGTCCATTGTCCGTTGGGAGTAATGCCATGCTCCTTTGGGAGTATTGCCCGGTGGCCGATTTATGGGATAATGGCCCCGTCGCGTGAGAAGCCTGATGATAAAAACCTTAATCGCTCTGGTTCTTGGGGCGGCAACGTGGCCGCTGGCCGCGCAGGAAGCCGCTCCGCTCACTCTTCTCACCAACGCCCGGCAAGTGCTCGACTTGGGCATCGAGGGCGCGCGCAGCGCTCCCCATCCAGTGCTGTTGCGCGCGGTGGTGACCTATCCGACGATTCGCCCCCCGTGTTTTACGCGCAGGACGCCACCGCCGGCATCCTGGTGATTTGCTCCAACACCGTCCGCCAACCGGCAGCCGGCCAGTTGGTGGAAATAACGGGCCACGCCGGGCCGGGACTGCAGGCGCCTCACGTTTTCCAGGCCGGATATCGTGTGATTGGGACCGCCCCACTTCCGGCTCCACGGCGGACGAGCGCGTCGCGCCTGGCCGTCGGCGAGGAGTTCGGGCAATGGGTTTCTTTGGAAGGCACCGTGCTCGACTTCCTGCCCCATCCGGGACAGCTTTCGCTCCTGCTGCAGGAGGGCGATCAGCATTACGTAGTCAACATCCGCCTGAGCGAGCCGCCGGAGATGCCCGCCGATTGGCTGGGCGCGCGCGTTGAAGTGCAAAGAGTCTGCTGGACGGAAGCCCGGGCCGATGGCGTGCCGACCGGGTTCCGCATCCATACGCCGGGGACCAATACGATCAAGGTATTGCGCGGCGGGCCAACCAATCAGTTCGCATTGCCGTTATGCTCGATAAAATCGCTCGCCAACCAGCCCGGGCCCCGCAACTAGCGCGTCCGCGTCGCGGGCACCGTCACTTTATTGCTCGCCGATCAATCGCTTTTTCTGCGTGACGAAACGGGGACGATCCAGGCCCGCCTGCTCGATCCCATTTCCGCCGCGCCTTATATCTGGAGCGTCAATACAGACAACGAATTTAGCGACCTCCTGCAAAACTTTTCCGCGGAGAGCTTCGAGCGGCCTCACAGCGCGCCGGTGATCCCCGGAGATCGTGTCGAGGTCATCGGCACGCCGAGCGCCTCCGGCCTGGGTTTGATCCTGTCCGACGCCGAGTACCGCCGTCTCGCCTCTGGCCCGCCGCCTGCGGCGGTCGAGGTTTCCAGCAAGGACTTTCACTCGAGGCTGCGCGAAGGCGAATTAGTAACGTGGCGGGGGCGGTTGATCGACTTCGAGACGCATCAGACGCAGGAGGCGGCCGAAGTTTTGCTCGTGCTGCGGGATGGCGACACGAATGTGCGGGCGTTGTTCACGTCTGAGAAGTCCCGCGTTCTGCCGGCTCTGCCCCTGTCCTTTCCAGTGAGCCTGGAGAATGGGAGGCGATTCGCGCGCTTCGGCTGATGCTGCGAGGTCCCGAGGATTTGCGCATCCTGTCCCAGCCGCCGCCGTGGGACTCGTGGCAGGTGGGGCGGCTCCTAATCCTCGGCGGGGTGCTCGGCATCGGCGCTTTGGCGTGGATTGGGCTGCTGCGCCGGCGCGTCGCGCGGCGGACCTCGGAACTGGCCCTCTCCAACACCCGTTTGCGGACGGAGGTCGAGGAACGCAAACGCGCCCAGGCCGATTTGTCGCGCACGCTGGCGGCCGAGAAAGAATTGAACCAACTCAAGAGCCAGTTCGTCTCGATGGTTTCTCACGAGTTTCGCACACCGCTGGGCGTCATACTGGCTTCAGCGGACCTCCTTTCGGATTACCTGGACACCCTGAGTCCAGAGGAACGCGCCGAACAAGTTGCGGACATCAAGCAATCCACCCGCCACATGGCTGCTCTGATGGAGGATGTGCTGCTGCTGGGCCGGGTGGAATCAGGGCGCATGGGCTACCATCCTCACGCCTTTGATCTGCCCGATTTCTGCCGGCGAATCATTGATGAAATGCTCTCGGCCACCAGCCGCCGATGCCCCTTGGAGTTTATCGAAAATGGGATTGACGCCCCTGCTCGTGGCGACGAAACGTTGCTGCGCCATATCTTTCACAATCTGCTGGCCAATGGCGTCAAGTATTCATCCCCCGGCCAGCCGGTGCGGCTCAGCGTGGAGCGCGAGGGCGACAACGCGGTGTTCCATGTATGTGACCACGGCATCGGCATTTCCGCCGAGGATCAGAAGTTCGTCTTATTGCAGAGCACGCCCGGCGAGGGAACGACGGTGACCGTGCGTGTCCCGCTCTTCAGAGCGGCCGGCCAGACCGAATTGTTCCACCACGCGCCCGCGGCGCCAGCCCCTCAAATCCTATGAACAAAATTCTAATCATCGAAGACCAGGCGCAGATGCGCCGCAAGCTGGCTATGATTCTCGAACGCGAGCATTTCCGGGTCACCACCGCTCCCAACGGCCTGATCGGCCTGGACTTGGCGCGCAGCAATCCGCCGGACCTCGTGATTTGCGATATCATGATGCCCGAGTTGGACGGATATGAAGTCTTGGAAGCCCTCCGCGCCGACAAGGCAACGGCCACAATCCCTTTCATCTTTCTCCCGGCCAAGGGGGAGCGCGTGGATCAACGCAATGGCATGTGCATTGGAGCCGACGATTATCTCACCAAGCCCGTCCAGAAAGACGACTTGCTCAACAGCATCCACGCCCGGCTCAAGCGCCGCGACCGCGAAGAGCAACGCCTGAAAGAGAAGCTTGAAGAAGCCAGTTTCAACCCCCAGTTCGATGCGCCCGCCCGCCTCGAAGCGCTCGGCCCCTCGCCACGTGAGGCCGAAATCCTAAACTGGCTGGCCCAAGGCAAGAGCAACGCCGAGATCGGCCTCATTCTCAATATCAGCGTCACGACGGTGAAAAAGCACCTCGTCCATATTTACGAGAAGCTCGGAGTCGAAAGCCGCCATGCCGCCACTCTCCGGGCGCTGGAGGTGCTCGCCCGGCAAACCAGCCAGCCTGCCCCTCCCAGCCCAAACGAAATGCAGTGAGACGGCCCGGCCCGCCTGCGCGCGAAATCAACAGCCACCTGCCGGAAAGTCCATCCCTTTCTGGCAAAGTCAATCCGGCGCACCCCTCATCTGTGAAGATGAAGACCCTGCCGATTCTGCCCGCACAAAAATTAAATTCTCCAACGATCATAGCCACTTGACTCCACTTAAAACCACTATACTCGTTGCCCCCTCGATTCCCTTCACCCGCCCCATTGATAATCAATAACTTGCCAGGCAGCGCGGCAAAAGCGCAGTAAACCCGGTGGCTTTTCGAGCTTCCCGCTAATTGAAAGGCGTCAGATCTCTGTTGGCAATGCTTGGCAATTGCTTGCAACACCGGTAACAGTTGCACCGGCCATGCCACCTTCAAACTCAAGAATCTGCAAACGAACATTGAAGCCCGGCGTGAAGTGACCTTGGGCACGGATTTCAAATAACGCCGAAATTAGTGCCACACAATAAATGCGGCGAACGAAAGGAACACAATATTATGTATGCAATCATGGGAATCACCGGTCAGGTCGGAGGCGCGGTTGCACGCACTCTTCTCGCGGAGGCAAAACCCGTTCGTGCAATTGTGCGGGACGCCAGCAAAGGCCGGACATGGGCTAATCGTGGCTGCGAAGTCGCGCTGGCGAATATTAACGACAACCCCTCTCTGGCCGCCGCATTGCAAGGGGTGGAAGGGGCCTTCGTGCTCGTGCCTCCGAATTTCGACCCGGCGCCCGGGTTTCCCGAGGCGCAGGCATTAGGAGCGGTTCTGCGGGCGGCGTTGGATACAGCGAAGCCGGCTCGGGTTGTTTATCTTTCCACGATCGGGGCACAGGCACGTGAGGTAAATCTTCTCACCCAGCACACGATAATTGAGAAGACCCTTGGCGAATGTCCGATGCCTGTCACGTTTCTGCGTCCAGCTTGGTTCATGGAGAACTCCAGTTGGGACGTCGCAGCAGCGCGCGGGCAGGGCTTGATTGCGAGCTTCTTGCAACCAATCGACAAGCCGGTGCCAATGGTCGCCACGGAAGACATTGGAAAAGAGGCGGCCAGGTTGCTCCAGGAAACTTGGACCGGTCACCGCATTGTGGAACTCGAGGGACCGCGGCGAGTGGCGCCAAACGACATCGCTGCCACTTTTGCGATGCTCCTGGGCCGCGCGGTGCGGACGGAAGCCGTTCCGCCGGAATCATGGGAGGCTCTCTTCAAATCACAAGGGATGAAATACCCTGTTCCACGTATCCGGATGCTTGACGGCTTCAATGAAGGCTGGATCGAGTTCGAGCGCGGCGAAGCTGGCTCGAAAAAAGGAAATATTCCTCTCGAGACCGTTCTGAGGGCTCTCGTCCAGGCCGAGATGAAAAGGCCAGGCGAAGATGTCAGAGTGGCCGGCACTTGACCGAGAATAGAATAATCACGAGGGTTCGACCAAAACACCCTTTCTGGCAAGCGGAAAACGCCCGCCGAGACATGACGCAAACGCGTCAGAGTTCGTTTTGGGCCGCCGAGCTTGATGCTCAGATCAAAGTTTTCTCCGGATGATGATTTCCATCGACTGGCGGGCGACGGGCATATCGGCCTCGAACAGTCCGCCGCCTTTTGGCTTAAATGAAACGCCATCGGCCTCAGGGTGGCCTTCGCGAAGCCAAATGGCTAGCGGACCCTGTTCGTGAATTTTTAAACGAAGCTGGTTGTTGTCGGCGCGGATTTCGTCCACCGTGGCCGCAGCCAGATATTTGTCGGTCCGCCCAATAACTGACCAGCCTTGTTGAATGGGACTGAGCTGTAGAACGGCGTCCTTAAGGCCGGTGATGCTGACGGGGTAGCCCGCCCCAAGTTCACGCGCCGTGCCATTGCGCCAGTCATACACTACCAAACCTTCACGGGGCACAGGCCAATCACCGGGGTAGGGTTGGATCATGCCTGAGGCATGAGTGTAATCCTTCGCGGTAATGATGGATGTCAAAGCGACGGGTTTATGCGCTTCGGTGAGGAAGTTGTAGAATATAAACGTTGCACTGCGGTGCTTTAGGGGCGCCACAATTCGGAACAAGCGGCCTGGCGCATTGGCCGGCTCAAAGATGTCCTCTGGCAGCGGCGCCGCCGGAGCCAGAGGGCGAATCATGCATCCGTCCGCATCACATAGCGGCAAGATCACTTCGGACACCAACTCCGCGGGTTTGTCACCCAGATAAGAAGCCGCCCCTGCCACCGCTTTTGAAGCGGCCATTATCGCGCCTCCCATTGGGTCCTTTGAGTGCAGCATGTCATGATCGCCCCACGCGATCTGGCCCAGCCAAGGCGTGCTGGCGTAGGAGTGCCAGAGGTTGTTGACGTAGTTTGTGACATTGCCTGGATGGTAATCTTCACTGCACCGTCCCGTTGCCATTTGGCGGCTGTTAAAAATGCAGATGGCGTTATGCCAGTTGCAATTGATCAATCCGCCGGAGAATCGGTTCGCCATCACATCCTGAAAGGCGCGGACGTAAGTCGCCCCGGTTGCGATCGGGTTTGGCATGACTGTTGCGTCGCGCGGTTTCCGAAGGTCGCCGGCAAGGCAGGATGCGACTTGAGTCTGAAAGTCCACTTTAAGAAAATCGAACCCCTCCATGCCCGCAGGCCCCTTTGGATCCGATGCGCGAAAAATGTATTCAAAGAACGCGCGCGCAGACTTCAAATCGTCCTGGGGCAAGACGCGCCCATTCCAATCAAACACATCCCGCTGGATCGGCTCGAAACGGCTGTTGGCGGTGCGCATGCCGTTCACGTCACCAAAGAAGGCATACCAATTTCCCATCCACTTAATCTTGCCGTCACGCAAATGAGTCAACGGGCCGTAACCATGAGGGAACTTCCGATTGGGCGCGACAGAGATGCGGTCAGAATGACCTTCGTCCATAAGCATCCACCGGACGGGAACGGGCGCGGTCTTGAGGGCCTGAATCACGGCGATCATGTTCGACTCGTCAATGCGGCTGCCGAATGCATTCCAACTGCACCATCCCAGATACTCAAGTGGTTCCGGAAATTTCTTGTCCTTGCGCAGAACTAGATTGCCCTTGATCTGTTCGCATTGGCTGGCCGCCTTCCACGCGATCCAACTGGCTTGATAAGGGTTGGCCGCTCTGGCCCACGAAACGAGCGGGATGTCCTGGTCTTTTAGCGCCGCAGTGCCGAGGTGCCCCATTTTCAACCGATACTTGGCGTCCTTGGGCGAGAACCAGGCAAAGGCGTGCTCTCCGCAGAGCGGCAACACAGCCAAAAAGTCATTGTCGGCGATCTTAAGCAAGAGATAGAAACCACCTTCTGGCCCATCCGCGGTTGTAGTGATGGTGGGAAACATTTGATTGGCCCCCATCGGCCAGAATCTGGAGTGGTAGTAAGTGGCCTTTTGAAAGGCGGGCACCTTGAGGTCATAGATTTCGAAGACTCCAAAGGCGTCGGGTTTGCCGGAGTAGTCCTTGATGATTTCCAAACCCTCCCGGCCACATGAAAGGTCCAGTTGCTTCTCAACATGAGCCTCTTCTGGAAACGAAAATGCGATGGCTTGGGAGCTCGATGCCTGGGCGGCCATTTTCTCGTTATCCGCCGGCTTGGCCTGCGCTTGGCCATGCCTGGAAATGATTCCATTGCCAGCTATCAGCGCCAAGAAAATGGCAGTGCGCGCACGCAAACAAAATGGAAAGCGTGAAAGCATTCCTTCTGCCGGCGCATAACGGAGGCGCTGGTTTGTTTTGCTGATCGCCCATTTCCTTTTCCTAATCATCCACATCCTCTTAGGCTTTACGGTGCCGGGGCAGCGTGCTTTTTCGGCGGACTCCATTCGGCGGGCTTGGGGTTGGCCACTTTCAATGGCGCGTGGTCTCCGCTCTCTTTCATTTCCTTTTCCAGGAGCGCGGTCATCTCCCCAACTTTGGCCGTGTAAGCAGGCTGGCCAGCGAGGTTGTTTACTTCCTCGGGGTCGATCCGCAAGTCGAAGAGCTGGGTCCGGTCCACGACTGGATAGCGAATCAACTTCCAGCGTTCAGTGAGAACCGCGCGTTGCACGTCCTTGTAGGCAAACATCATTTCCTTTCGCGCGGGCGCGGTTGCGTCCCGCAGGGTGGCGCCGAGATCAATGCCTTCACTTCCAACGGGCGCGGCCACGCCGCACAACTTGCCGAGAGTCGGCAGCACGTCAAAGAGGTAACACATGGCATCGGTCCGCCGATTGGCGGCGATGCCCGGACCGCAAATGATGAGGGGCACACGCACGGAATCCAATTCATAGAGGTTCTGTTTTCCAATGAGACCGTGGCTGCCTACAGCTACGCCGGAATCAGCGCTAAACACCACGAGGGTGTTGCTGGCGTACGGGGACGCCGCCAGCGCATCGAGCACGCGGCCAATCTGGGCGTCAAGGTACGAGATGTAGCGATAGTATTCCGCGATCATGGATCGGACCGCCTCGGGCGTGCGCGGCCACGGCAGAAGAACCTCGTCGCGAATGGTCATTTCGCCATTGTCAAATGGATGCACAGGGAGAAAATTCGGCGGCAGCGGAATCTTGTCCGGATCGTATCGGATCGGGAAGTCCTTTGGGACGATGTGCGGGTCATGTGGCGCGTCAAAGGCCACATAACAAAAGAAGGGCCGGTCATGGGGAGCGTTGACGAATTGGATGGCGGCGTCTGCCATGCGTTCACAAGCGTGTTTTGGAGGGGTGCTCCGCTGTTCCCGCGACAATTTGCCGCCCGCGAAATCCCATAACGGAACTTGCATTGGATTGCCCATTCCGCCGAGGAATATGCCTTCGCCATTCTGGAAAGAATTGGTCAGGGACGCGTTGCCGTTGTGCCACTTTCCGATGATAAATGTGCGATAGCCGGCGCGGCCGAACGCGGCAGGCCAAGTCTCGCCCCCCATGAGTTTCTCATCAATGTGGAACAAGTTTTTTCCCGACATCAGCATGGCGCGAGATGGCACGCACGTCGCGCCGTTCATCCCGCCCTGCATGTAGGCGCGGTTGAATGCCAGGCCGCTATGCGCAAGCTTGTCCAGATTAGGCGTGACGATTATGGGGTTGCCCAGAGCCGCGATGGTGTCGGCACGTTGATCATCCGCAAAGAAGAACAAGACATTCATCTTGTGGTTCGCATCCGCCGCGAGAGCCGTGGCGGCGCATAGCATGGAGAAGGCTGAAAGCAGCCAGTGGAAGACCGATTGTTGAAGTAACTTCTGTTTCATATTGTTCATTTCCAGTTGCGCCTTGAGGTAAACAAGGATTTTTCTCGCGCTTCGCCTCGCGCGGTTCTCAGGCCACTGGCCGTAGAGATGTACAGGTTTCATGCCGGTCAATTTATGCGAAACACCGCAGCCAGCGCAGCCTGCTTCGGCATTTTTTTGGGAAACGTAATTGTGAGTCCGAAAGGGGCCCGTTTCCATTGGATGATTTCTTTTGCACCCAGCAACTCCACGTTGGACACCGGCCAATCATATCCCACTCCAGCAGGAGAAAGGGAGCTTATGGTGAGGGTTTCTCCTGCTTTCTGTCCGCCAAGCACGATCGCGTAGAGCGTTTTGTTGTCCTTGCTCCGAGTGAATCGGATGTCCGCCACGCCGTTTGTGTTCCGGATCGCACAGGCTTCGCCGCAGGTCTTCCACGGTCGCGTGCCGTAAATGGATTGGCCGTTGACGGCGAGCCAATCACCGATGGCCAGCAGGCGGCGTTGCACGGCGTCCGGAATGGAGCCGTCGGCTCTCGGCCCGATGTTTAATAACAGGTTTCCATTCTTGCTAACGACATCACAGAGGAGGCGGATTAGCTCGCCTGGAGATTTATAAGCGTCCTTTTCATCCTCCGCTTTCAGATAGCCGTAAGAAGTGCCGAGCGTAGCAGGATTCTGCCACTTTGGGCCGATCGCGGGCAACTTGAGATTATCCTTTTCGCGGCAGCCCACGCCGTCCGGCCAGTTGGGATAGGCTCCTTTGTTATTGAAATAAACCTCCTGCCCCCTTTCCCGCGCGCTGTTCAAATAATCGACGATCATGTGGAGGCACGCATCCTTAAACTTTCGTGTCTGGGGATTATTCGGGACCTTGTAAAACAAAGGGATGTTATCAATCCACATGAAGTCTGGATGATACTTGCGTTGCAGTTCCTGCCACCGGGCTGCATAATCGGCGATGAACGCGTCGCTGTAAGCGAAGGGGCCGTACAATTGGGCGGCTGCGGGCTGGCGGCGAATTTCCTCCGCCACATCCGGACGCGGCTGGCTCTCAGGGACAAAGGGTTCCATCGCGAAGAAACCAGGGTGACGCTCGCGATGGTAAGAAGGCGCGAATTTCAGGCCCTCGGCCCGGACGGCCTTGGCAAGGTCGCCCACCAAATCGCGCTTCGGCCCCATTTTTGCCGCGCACCACCCAGTCAAATCCGAATCCCACATCGCGAAGCCGTCGTGGTGCTCACCCGTCAGAACGATATAGCGCGCGCCCGCGCGTTTAAAAAGCCGCGCCCAAGCCTCCGGATGCCAGTTCTCAGCCTTGAACAATGGCACGATGTCCTTGTAACCGAAGTCCGGCGGCGCGGCCCCGAACCGCTTCTTGAGAAATGGATAATAGGCTGCCAGTGATTCATACATGTCACTTGGGAAATGCTCGGCGTACCCGCGGCCCGATGGCGTAAACCCAGCCACACTATAAGCGCCCCAATGAATGAAAATGCCGAACTTGCCGTCATCAAACCATTGGGGAATTGGAGCCCGTTTCAAGGAGTCCCAATCGTAGATGTACTCGGCTGCAAACGCCCTGGCGGCAAAGATCAAGCCGAGAGCCGTCAACGTCAGAGCCAGGCGATCTCGCGATGATTTCATGGTTCGGACGGTGTGCGGTTTACTTGACAAATCTCAGTCCCTTTCAGCCTGCGGCAGTCTTGAGGCAAATGCAACCGAAAGCAGCGGGAAGTTTCAAACGCACGCCTCTGATGATTCCTACCAATAGCCCGCGAAAGTCGCATCGATGGTCGTGGCGCTATCCCACCGGACCACCCGCGGGAGCATGACGTTTTGAATGCGCCAAGTGACGGAGCCATCTATCAGGCCGATGTTGCCGCCCTGGGAACCGATAGCTTTCGGTTCCACCACGTTATTGTTTCCACTGTCGCGCAAACCCGTCGGGCAATGCGCCGCCTCAGTGCTATGGACGACGGCGCCGAAAGTGCCGGTATCACGCTGGATCAGGTCGCCCATCAATACTGTGTAGAGAGTGCGGTCAGTGGACTTTTGAGGAGAATCCCAAGGACCAGGTTGTGGGGCGTAGTTGATGGTGCGGGGGCGCTCGTCGGCGCTCGTCGGAAGCCCCCATAAAAAGAAATAGCCCAGCCGATACCCGCCGTCCCCGAGCCCGTAATAATCAGGGTCCATAAGATCATTCGGGCAGGACATTACATTGGTTTGAATCCGCATGTTGGTGGTGAAGTCGCCAAAGGTGGCGTCGGGCAGCCAGGGAGCGTGATAAACCCCGTCTGCCAAAACCCGGCTGGGAAACCATTCCTTGCTATCCATGGCGTACATCAGGGCTCCCAACGTTATCTGGCGCATGTTGGAAGCACAGTTAGCTCGATGGCTTTGTTCCTTGGTTCTGGCCAGGGCCGGAAGGAGCAACGACGCCAAAATGGCGATGATCGCGATGACGACCAAAAGTTCGATTAAGGTAAAGGCCCCTGGCCGGTTTTGGCCCTCTCTTAATTTGTGACTCGGCATGGAGGAGGGCCGGCTCATGCCGTGGTTGTTTCGGAGATTCATTAGACGTCGAAATTTCATGCGTCAGCCGGGAGTTGTTTTCTTCATTACGGAACTGACAAGATGAAAAACTTGGACGGTCCCGCGACAATGGGATTGGTGACGCTGAATTTGCCCGAGGCGTCAAACATATTAGTCGAAAGGACCGTCCAATTAGTTAGCGGCAGAGCTAAGTTCGTGGAAGAGAGAACATAATAGAGGCCGTTATGCGTGCCATTGACGCCGCCAAAGATCAAATTGCCGCCCAACTGCAGGACTTGGTTGATGCCAGGCGCCGACGCGGTGGTGGAAACAACCGAGATCGTCCCGGCTAAACCTAAATTATTCTGCCAGGCAAGGTTTGCGCCCAAGGCCGGCAGCGTGATGCTGGAGAATGAATTGGCATAGGTGGACGCATTGAACAGTGTAAACGTTTGGCCCGAAACCAACGCAGCGCCAGAGACGTTGGTCACGACCAGCGTTCCGCCGTAAGACAGGCTGCCGCTCGAGGCAATGAGTTCGTCGTTGGCTGCGCCGCCGAGTTTCATTTCCGTTGTGCCTGCGAGAACAACCGATTTGGAAACCGTCAACGTGCCGTCAACATTGTTAGATCCTGGCGCCACAATAGACCCCGGCGGAGCGGTCAACGCGCCCGTGATGGCGCCGCTGCCTTCCAAAGCCTGGCCGCTGGACAAAGTCAGCGTGCCGTCGCTGCGCCCACTAGCGTTGAAGGTGGCGCCGGCGGCAATAGAGATGCTGGCACTGTTGGAGATGCTGGCCGTGCTGCCTAAGGCCAATGTGCCCGCCCGGATCACGGTGGGGCCTGTGTAGGTGTTGGTCGCGCCCAATGTCAGTGTGCCGCTGCCGATCTTGGCCAGGCCACCGTCGTTCGTGACCCCGAGGGTGGCATCATGCTGGAGAGGCTCCAGGACGCCAATGGTGTAGCTGGCATCGTTGATGATGGCGCCGCCGGACTTCACGGTCGTGGTAATGGGAATGACTGGAGGAACGATTGAGCCCTGAAAGAAGCTGGCCGAACTTGCGTTGGCCTCCAAAACGCCGCCATTGAAGTTAAACGCCGCCGCCGGCTGCCCGCCAACCTCGGCATTGTCGTTGGCCGTGTCAACTCGGCTGACATTGAGCGTGCCGCCATTGAGGTTGACGGTGCCAACGCTCGACACCCCGCCGGCGCCGCTCGCGTTGCGGGAACAATCCAACACTTGACAGTTGACAGCCCCCGACCCGCTCACCGTCAACGTGCCGGTGCCGCGGCTGGCGATATAGAGGTTCGCCGGTTGAGCCGCGTTGTTTGACCCCGTAAGGTTGAGGGTCCCGCCGCTGATGTTGATGAACGCAAGCTGCCCCAAAAAAGCGCCGTTTGCCGCCTGCATCCATCCGCCGACATTGAGCGTCCCGCCCGTTTGGTTAAGAACGCCGGTCGCATTAGCGGCCACGGAGACGTTGATGGCATCCATGGTGGTCAACGTTCCGTTGACCATGTTAAATGTGCCGGTGGCGAGAGGCACATTGCCGATTTGATGGTTGAGGCCGTTGACACCGGACTGGCCCGGCGTGCAGAGCAAATTGGGGGCGCTTGTGGCCGAACCAAAGTTGATCGTGCCCGCCATTACTTCGAAGCCCCATGGCACGGCCACCGGAGTTGACGAGGAATTATCCACGATGGTCCAGTACGCCAGGCTGTTAGTCGTTGTTATCGCGTTGGTCCCGGTTCCACCGGGAACGGCGAAGTTGTTGGAGAGGATGCCGAAGCCATTGAGATAGGTCACCGTAGCGTTGCCCTGGCCGTTGAGTCCTCCCCCAATGATCAGCGGAGCTGTGGCGGAACTGCCTCCGTTTAAGGCGATGCTGGCGCTGAAGTCCACCCCAAGCTCAACCGTCTGGGGATTGGAGGAATTGTTGGCGAGAGTGCCGCCCAACTCAATGTTATCCCCGTTGAGCACGAATGGCCCGGCCCCGGGGATAAAATCAACGTAGCCGAACTGAGTATCAATCCCTGTGTCATTGGTGTTGTTGAGACTGCTTGTTCCGCCAAAATACACCGAGCTGGCCCCTGCAATAGATACGCCGCTCCAGTTGGCCGCCTGGCTCCAATCCGTGTTGGCGGGGCCTGCGCCGCCATTCCAGACCGGCGGGGCGCCGCCAGTGGCGACGACAGTGATCCGGCCAGGAACTTCGGTATGCAGGCTCAAAACGTAACTGGATGAAGTGATTGCCGCCGGGAGCGACGCCACATTCAACACGCTGGAATAAGTTATGAGTGTGTACGGCACATTCAATTTCAGGATGTTCAATGGATTAATCGTGAGGGTGCCCCCATTGAAATTCAGATCGCCGTTGACCACAACAAGGTCATTCACGCCGCCGCCTGGCGTGTTGTCTTCTGCCAAGTCAAAGCTCAGGTTGGCGCTGCCTTCCAAAGTAAGACTGCTCATGGCTGAAGGCGCACCCACGGTAAAGGTTCCCACCGTGCCCAATGCTCCCGGCGCCAGTGTTGCGCCCACATCCACCGCGCCCAAATTCGTGCCGCTGCCGGCGATAAGAGTGCCGTAAATGTTGGTCACGGAGCCGCCGAAGACGCCGTTGACGATGAATGCCCCACCCTCCACCATGCTGTAGTTGGTCATCAGTGAATTGTCGCCGTAAATAATATTCGTCCCGGAAAGCTGCATGAAGGAGCCGGTGAATGAGTTGCCGCCGTTGAGGATGAGCGTGCCTGCGTTGAGCGTCGTCACCGGCAGAAGTGCGGTTAGCTGAAGTGTGCCCTCCCCGCTGACGTGGCCCAGAAGGTTAAGGGTCGCGTTGGCTGCTATGTTGAATGTGCTGATGGACCCGGCGTTGGCCAGCACCACAGGACCAGCGATGTTATTGGACCCGGAGATGCTAAGCACGGTCGCAGGGCTGTTAACGGCAATGACTTTGTTCAACGGATTGGCGGCGTTGTTAAGCTCCAGGGTAGCCTCCGATTCCACCGTAAGAGTATTGGCTGGGTTGCCCAAACCGGACGTATTCCCCTCGTAATCCAACGTGCCTGCCGCGACATCGATATTGGCCAATTGGGGATCGACCCACGCGCTGACGATGCCAAGCGCAACGCCAAACTGCGTAGATGTGTCAATAGTCAGATTATAAGGCTGCCCGCCGGTGCTCAAAGCGGCTGTGCTCGTGGCCGCGGAGTCGCCGACCGCACCGGCATCACCGCCAGGCGATTGGAGATTCCAAGCGCTTCCTGAAGCGGTCAAAGTGGTGTCGCCGGTCAGCGTGATAAATTCCAAACCCAAATTGCCGGCAGGCGCGGTGGCGCTGCTATTGTCAATGGCCCCGGAGTTCCCTCCGTTGGGGATATTTCCGGTTCCTTGCGCAAAAACCGGTGTGGCCCCAAGGCTCTGGCCGTTCAAATCAAGAACCCCTCCATTTTCGACGTTGACACTGCTGGCTGCGCCCAACGAGGAGGTGTTGCCCGCTTGCAACACACTATTTGTGGCGATGGTGATCGTTCCATTGAAAGAGCCATTGGCCCCGCTCAAGTTGACCGTCCCGGCGCCGTTTTGGAGAATGCTGCCGGAGCCGGAGATGACGTTGGCGAAACTCCTGTTGCCACTATCGAATATCAACGCGCCGTTGTCTGTTACGGGACCAGCGCCCAAATCGCCCAGTCCGTCATTGTTGTTGCCGATTTGGACCGTGCTGCCGGCGCTGATGACAGTCCCGCCGGTGTAGGTATTGGGCGCCGTGCTGTCCATGATGAGCTTGCCTGTTCCCTGTTTGATTAATTGCAGCGGGCTTCCAGAAGAAGGATCGGCCAGGTAGCCTCCGGCGCTGGTAAAAATGTAAGGAACCAGATTGTTGCTCACTGTCAATGTGCTCGGCGTAAGAACCGCGAACAATTGCACCTGGCCGGGTGTCGGGCTGCGGGGGGAAGTCGTATCATCAAACCTTACAAAGTCCAATTGGTTGTAGGTAGTGGCGGCGCCTTGCGCGTTGGTCCAGTTAAAACTATTGGCCACGTCCCAAGCCAATGACGCATTGTCCGCCGTGTCGGTTCCTGCCCACACCAGTTGCCGCGCGGGAGCCGGGCCGGCGGTGAACACAAGATCAAGAAGGTGCGGGTTAGCGGCATTTAGATGAGCTACGTAAGGCGTGCCGGAGGACGCAGGCAGAGGAGCGAGCACGAAATTCGTCAGATTGAGGGTGTTGCTGTAATTGATAAGATGGAAAGTAGTCGGGTAGCTTGTCAGCACCGGCAGCAACTGGGCTATTTCAATGATGTTGGACGTCCCGCCCAAAACCAAGGTCCCCACCACCACGTTGGACGTGGGATTCAGTGGAATCGTCAGCGCCAGCTTGGCATTGGCCAGAGAAAGCGTGTTGGGATTGACAAGCTGGTTAGTCATTCCCGACAAATCAAGAGTCGTATTGTTCGCGAGGTCGATTGCTGAAGTGGCGGACAGGTTTCCAGCGTTGGTCAGAGCCAGGGCGCCGTTCTCCACGAAGGTCGGGCCTGTGTAGGTGGAGGCCTTGCTCAGGATAAGTGTGCCGGCGCCAAGCTTGGCCAGGCCGCCGTCATTAGTGGCGCCCAAGGCGCTTCCGTGTTGCAGCGGTTCATTGACGAAGATGGAAAATCCGCCATCGTCAATAATCGCTCCTCCGGAAAGCACCATCGTCGTGATGGGCGTGATCGGCGCGGTCGTCCTTCCACCGAAGAAATTGGTGCTGCTGGCCGCCGCTCGCAAAATGCCTCCGTTGAAATTAAACGCCGCCGTCGGATGCCCGCCAGTCTGGCCGTTGTCATTGGCCGTATCAACCTGGTTGACGTTTAATGTTCCGCCATTGAGATTGACAACGCCCACGCTCGCGATGCTGTTGCCGTTGGCGTTGCGCGAACAATCTAATATGGCGCAGTTGACCACGGCCGAACCGCTCACCGTCAACGCGCCCGTGCCCCGGCTGGCCACGTAGATGTTTCGCGGTTGGGCCGCATTGTTGGACCCTGTCAAATTAAGCGTTCCGCCGCTGAGATTCATGATCGCCACCTGGCCCGCGACAGCGCCATTGGCACCCTGGATAAATCCGCCGACATTTAACGTCCCGCCAGTTTGGTTGAGAATGCCGGTCGAATTCGCCGCCACCGAGATGTTGACTGGGTTCATGGTGCTCAAAATCCCATTGACCATGTTAAATGTGCCAGTCGCGCCGCTCACGTCGCCAATTTGGTGGTTGGCCCCGTTAATACCGGATTGCCCCGGCGTGCAGAGCAAATTGGGCGCGCTGGTGGCGGAACCAAAGGTGAACGTGCCAGCCAGGATTTCAAATCCCCACGGCAGGATCATCGGGGTTGAAGCCGGGTTGTCCAGCAACGTCCAATTAGCGTTCGCGTTGGTGGTCGTCATCGCGTTGACACCGACACTGGTCATGGTGTTTGACAATACGCCGCAGCCGTTGAACCAGATCACGGTGCCGCTGCCCGAATCATTGAGCCCTCCGCCAATAATCAACGGCGCGGCCGTGGAACTGCCTCCGCCAAAGACAAAGCTGCTGCCGAAATCCACTCCGAGAGCGATGGTCTGGGGATTGGACGAATTGTTCGTGAGGATGCCGGCGCCCATTTCAATGTTATTTCCGTTGAGGACGAAAGGGCCGGCGCCAGGCGTGAAGGTAATGTTGCCGTACTGCGTGTCTGCTGGCGTATCATTGGTGTTGTTGAGGCTAACCGTTCCGGAGAAATTCAACGCGTTGCCCGCCGAAATGTTCACGCCGCCCCAATTGACGGCCTGGCTCCAGTCGGTATCAGCAGGGCCGCCGCCGCCATTCCACACTGGTTGCGCATAAAGCGGCAAGCCAGCCAGGCACGCGAAAATAAAAACGAGTCTTTTCACGGAACCGGGGAGTGAGCGTGAAATTGAATTCTTCAGCCCAACCGCAATGGCTTCACTCGCGCTGGTGGTGTTCGAAGCGTCACCTGGGCTGATAATGGCGGGATACAATGGCATAGTTTGTCGTTTCTTTCTTTTTTGCGGGCCAAGGCCCGGCACATGTTTTCTCCAGCAGTCGTGTCAAATATGGAAGGCTTTTTCGCCTTATAAATTGTCGTTTCCCGAACTCACAAGCCAAAATTCTGATTCCGGTTGTCTCGGCTCCAGGCAGATTAGCATTTTCTTCCGGTTTGTCTTTTTCATAGGCCGCTCGGACCTGTGTCTCCTGTAATGCATGATGCTTTTTACAACCTTCTGCGCTGAACCGGTATCCTTATTATTAAGGATGCGAGGAGGCGGTGTTGCGGGACGAGCCGCCTTTATCACGGCTCCGTACTGGCCGGAACACTGGCCGCGCGCACAAATCGCGTGGCCGCTTCGACGCGAGAGCGGACGTGAAGTTTTTCAAAAATATGGGCGACGTGGCTCCGCACCGTGGTGAAGCTAATTTTCAACCGGTCAGCGATTTCTTTGTCGGAATAGGCTTGGGCCAGCAAATTGAGCACTTCATTTTCCCGAGCGCTTAAAGTGCACCCTTGCGCCTCCCTCGGAGGTTGGCGGTTGAACGACTCGATGACTCGGCGCGCGATTTCACCCGTCATCGGCGCGCCGCCTTGAAGAACCTCATGAATGGCCGCAATCAGTTCGGCCGGAGTGGTCCGTTTGAGCAGATAGCCGCTTGCTCCGGCCTGCAAGGCTTGAAACAAGCGGTCATCGTCCGAATGAACTGTGACCATGAGAATAGGCGTGCGCGGCAAAAGCGTCTTCAACTTGGAAGCGCATTCGATGCCGGACATGCCCGGCAGGTTGATATCCATCAGCACCACATCGGGCCGCAACGCGGGCATTCGATCCAGAGCCTCCTCCGCCGTCCGAAACGCGCCGACGCACTGGAAGCCGGCTTGGCCGTCCAGCATCCGCACCGAATTGTTGCGGATGGCGTCGTTATCTTCCACCATGGCGACTCGCGCATTCATTCTCGTCAATTACCGGGCGGCATTATGGCAGACTTGTTTCCGGCAGCTATCCTCATTCTTAAGGATTTACTTCCGTTCGCCCGCCGAAGGGTTCAGGGCCAATGTGAATAAGACTTTTGCGCCTGAGCCAGTTTGGCTTAGGAATTCCGCCTTCCCGTTGAGCGACTGCAGCCGTTCCCGCATATTCGTCAAGCCATCCCCTTTGTCAAATGCGGCGCCGTCAAATCCGCGCCCATTGTCCTCGATGCATACGCGCAGCGCGTCTTCAATGTAATGCACCCGCACCCAGACCTCGTTTGCCCCGGAGTGCTTGGCGGCGTTATTCAACGCCTCCTTCACCGCGAGAAATATGTTGTGGCGCGTTTGCGCGTCCACCGCCAGCACCGGCAGGCTCTTCGTCACGTCGAGCCGGCATTTTATGGCCGAATGCCGGAAAAATTCCTGCGCATGATTGCAAATATAGCCAACAAGATTGGGAAGAGTGTCGTTGCGGGGGGTTACGGTCCAGACGATCTCGTCCATGATGATGCCAAGCTGGCGGGCGCGAGTCGTCATGGTTTCCACGCGGCTGCGCAAGGTTTCCATCCCGATTTCTGGCTGGAGCGTAAGATCGCCGATCTGCACCATTTCCGTTATTCCGCTGCCCAAATCATCGTGCAAGTCCCTGGCTATTCGCCGGCGCTCGCGCTCCATGGCCTGCTGAGCCTTTAGCCGCTCCAGTTGACGAGACGCCTTCCGTCGCTCATTCAAAGCCACTCCGCCTGCAAGAGCCAGGACGGCTCCGGATATGCCTAGTATCCGAAACCATGCTGTCTGCCAGAATAGCGGCACGACGCGCAAGGCAACCGGCCTTTCTGCTTCGTGCCACAGGCCATCCGCCCCGCCGACCATCACGCGGAAGCGGTATTCGCCGGGCTGCAACTGGCTGTAGGAAGCCACACGCCCCGCGCCGGCTTCCATCCAATTCTGATCCAAATCATCCAGGCGGTATCGAAACCGGAGCGCTTTGGGAGCCGCCAACTCTGGCGCCGAATATTGGAATTCAAATCGCCTGGTGCTGGCGGAGACTCGATAGGCTCGTGCCGCTGGCCGCAACGCCTGGCCGTCAGCAGTCAACGTTTCGACGCGCACTTCCTCCGGAAAAGTTGAGCGAGTCACCATTTCGGGATCAAAGCCAGCCGCGCCAGCCATGGTCGCCGCCCAAAATCGTCCGTCGGAGCCGCGCGATATGACAGGCTGGCCGCCTCCGGTGCATTGGCGATGCGCCAGCCCTTCATCCGGCCCCAGATGCCGGAACAGCAGCGGCGCGCTTTCGCCGCACACATACCCAGCCAGTTGGCGGAGGGCGCAACCGAAGATTCCATTTTTCGAAGTCATCCACAGATTGCCTCTTTCGTCGCTCGCCAGTCCAGTAATCGAATCGTCCAGCAAGCCGTCGGCCAAAGTGTAGTGCCGCAATACTCCGTTGCCCCAACGGAAGAGCCCGTTGCCAAGAGTTCCAATCCATAGCGCGCCATCGCTGTCGTAAAGCACCGAACGAATGGTTGGCCCGGCGGCGCCGAGTTGGAGGTCGGCGGAGACCAATCGCTTCCCGTCCAGGCGCCACAGTCCAGACCCGTAGGCCGCAATCCAGATTTGGCCTCGACCGTCCTCTGCTATGCAACGGATATCCAAAGATGGGTTTTGAGCTTTGAGTTCGAAGTCGCCGCCCTGGGGGCCGCCTTGCCGGCACAGCAGGACGCCGTGAGGTCCGCCCGCCCAAAGATCGCCTCTGCGGCTCTCGAATAGAGCCATGATGCCATCGGAACCAGGCAAGGCCACGACTTTTTTAAACCCAGAACTCTCCCGTTGAAAAAGGCCAGTCCGCGTTGCGGCCCAAAGGTTTGTCCGCGCATCCTCCAGCACCGCCTCAACCCGTTCCCCACGCAATTCTTCAACGGCGCTCACGTGCGAATCCTCTCCTGGCGCCCGGCGAAAAAGCCCCTTGTCCGTTCCCATCCATAGTGCGCCGTCCTTTCCCGTGCAAACCGTCGTAAGATGCATATCGACCCCTTCCGGCGGCAGCATCGCCATCCTGACTGGCGGGATCAACACTTGGTCAAGGCCGTCTCCAGCCGTTCCCACCCAAATGCTGCCCTGTCTGTCCTCGAATAGGCATCGGGCGCTGCATTTGACCAGTGGCCCGGTCGCTTGCACCGGCGTCCACTCATCCGGCCGCAATTGCGCATAGACGCCGCCCCAAACTCCTGCCCAGGCCATCGCCAGCCACACTCGCCCTTGACGATCTTCAAGCATGGCTGAAACATGAGCCGCGACTGAAGTGGCTGGCATGGCCGGCGACGATACCTCCCAGCCGCCGCCCTTCTTGTATTGCAAAAGTTTTGCGGTCGCCCGCGAGTTTGAAACTCCGGTTACCCAGCAGCCTCTATCCCCTGCGGGACACAACAATGAGTCGGGACCCGAAACCTCTGCCAGCGCGGAAAGCCTCCATTGGCCCTCTTCAAAGACGCAAATGCGATTGCCCTTCGCCAGCCATACGCGGCCCGATTCGTCATTTCCCAAGCCATGCACCTCGCCCTCTGGCAGGTCTGCCATCGACACCGCAGTCGGCCTGCCCGAACCGGCAAACCGAATCACCTCTCCGCGAAGGGTCAACAACCAGACTGCCCCATCGCCATCCAACGCGAAGACACGGTCGAGTTTCCGCCCGGCTTCAACAGCGGGAAGCAGTGCTGCCCGCGCCTTTCCACTGGGAACGGCCTCGGGCGGCAAGTATCGCAGGCGGAACTCTCCATCGGCAAATTGCGTGATCAATCCTGATTGGCTGGCAATCCAGAGCGTCCCCTCCCTGTCGGTTAACAGCCCAACGACACTGGAGTCTTTCAAGGTAGTATCGCCAGCGGTGTCAACCTGTTTGAAACTGATGCCGTCAAACCGGGCGAGACCTTTCGGCGTTCCGACCCACAGATAGCCGTCCAGAGTCTGCGCCACAGAAGTGACCGTGCCATCTGGAAGACCATTATCGATCTGCCAGTTGCGCACCTGCAACTCCTGTGCTATTGCGCAACACTGGCACGCTAATAATACTGCCGCCGTTCGACCGATAACTGTTAATGCCGCGCGAATTGGACCGATCACAGGCGGGGTCATGCCAACGCGGCAAAACGTCGGGTTTTGCCTATGATCATCGCGAGAAGTTTCAACTCGAAGGTTGCGGTATTCCGGCCCACATTTTTTCCGAATTCCTTCTTGTGCGAAGTTCACCACTCGATGAACTCAAGTGCGTTGCGATGTGTGATGTCCTTCGGCGAATGAAACTCATGTTTCTGGAGCCAGAATGCGAGCCACTTCCAAACATCCTGGCGCGTTCGTCCGTTTGAGGACTCTCGCAGCGCCACTCACGAAAAGTTGGCGCCCCGATGCGCCCATTTTCCCAACTCGCGACAGGAGCGCGGCGATCCTCTTTGCCCTCCAATTCCGGCCGCAAGCCTTTTGCTTTGGAAGGGCCGTTCGCAGCGACAGCTGGCAGCCGTCGGGAGCTATGTCGCTCCTTCCGGCCGGCGTCGAAATAAACCACACGCCAGAAAGTCCGACGGCCCTTGCGACGAAGATAAGCCATAACGAGCGGCAGTAATGCAGGTAATCGAATCGAAGTCAAATTCCATTTGCAAGTGAATCAACCGCTCAAAACAACCTTTAAACGGCCATTCAAGAGACGAGGGTTCGATTCCCTTCACCCGCTCCATTGATTATCAGGTAGTTGCGGATGGTGTAGCCGAAATGTAGCTGCAAATCCTGCTTTGGCGCTCATTAACCTCTATGGTACATTTTTCTGATCGGGAACGAAATAAAGCGCGGTATTGACAGTCGGTGAGCGATGTGTTAGTAAGGTGATACAGTTCAACGCTGTATTTGAAACATTAGAAAAAATTTATGCAAATCCGCATTGCCTCCGACGACGGAGTGCCGATCTACATCCAGATTGTCAATCAAGTGAAGCATCTCGTGGCTTCCGGCCGGCTGGCGCCCGGGGACGAAATGCCGTCCATCCGTGTCCTGGCCGAACAACTCACGGTCAATCCCAATACCGTGGCGCGCGCCTACCTGGAATTGGAACACACGGGGATCGTCACCAAACGCAATGGGACCGGGACCTATGTGTCCGAAGTCCGCACACCGATGTTGCAACGGGAGAAGATCAAAATCCTGTCGAGCCGTGCGGACGCTTTGCTGACCGAGGCGAGGCAACTTGATGTGAATCTGGCGGAAGTCATCAAGCTGCTCCACGAGCGCGATGCCCTGATGTTGGACGAGGAGATTGGTAAATGAAACTGCCCTCTCCTTCTTCCGCTGAAGCCGTGGTCGCCATCACGGATTTGTCCCGGCGGTTTGGCGCGAAAACCGTTCTGAAAGACGTTTCCCTCTACGTTGCACGCGGCAGTGTCTTCGGGTTGGTCGGCGAAAACGGCGCCGGGAAAACCACTTTAATCAAGCATATTCTCGGTTTGTTGCGGGCCGAAACCGGAATGGTGCGTGT
Organism: Verrucomicrobiia bacterium; assembly: GCA_036501625.1. Lineage (GTDB taxonomy): Bacteria > Verrucomicrobiota > Verrucomicrobiia > Limisphaerales > Palsa-1400 > Palsa-1400. Next base: position 7,094 of record DASXZY010000016.1, on the reverse strand, counting down.
GTTTGGCCTCGATCCCGTGGATGATCCGGTCGCAGTCTTGGGCGACGTCGGTTATCTATCCGAACAACCGGACCTTCCCGGCTGGATGCGCGTGGAAGAGTTGTTGCGGTACGCAAATGCCTTTTATCCGAATTGGGACAAGGATTATGCCGAAAAGTTGCGAGCGCAATTCGGCCTCGATCCCGCGCAACGGCTGAACACTCTTTCCAAGGGCCAAACAGCCAAGGCCGGATTGCTTGTGGCCCAGGCCCACCGGCCCAAATTGTTGCTTCTGGACGAACCCAGTTCAGGTCTCGATCCGATGGTGCGCCACGACATTCTGGAAGCGGTGATCCGCACGGTAGCCGATGAAGGACGAACTGTCTTCTTCTCATCCCATTTGCTGGAAGAAATCGAAAGGGTATCGGATCAAATCGCGATGGTGCATCAAGGCCGGATTGTTTTGTGCGGTCTGCTCGATGAAATCAAAGCCCGGCATCGCCGATTCACGTTCCAGTTTGAAACCACGCAAGTGAAACCGCCGGTCATTGCCGGTGCCTTGAGCATATCCGGCGCTGGAAAAGAGTGGACGGTCATGTGCAACGGGGCGCGCGCCGAATTGCCATCCATCGCAGCCGGAATGGGCGCGCGCATCATCGAGGATCGAGTCCCTTCGCTAAATGAAATTTTCGTGGCCCATGCCGGCGCGGCCATTACCTGAAGCCGTTATGTGTTCGCCACTTGCAGCATTGACTTGGGAAGTCTGGCGGCGTGGCCGTCGGTCGGCTTGCCTGGCGCTGGGTTGCATTGCCGTATGCGCGCTGCTCAACACGGCCGCCCCGGAACGGTTTTACGATCGTGTGGGCCAGACTTTATATGGGTTGCTGATGGAGCTTCTCGGCCAAATATCCTTGGTTATTTTGGTTATTGTGCTGCTGGTGCTTTCGCGCAAAAGCGCCGCATTTTTCCACGCTGGTTTATTGCTATGCAGACTTTCAACGCGGCTTTTGTCTTGTCGGACATCATTGGAGCGCATTTTATGGTTTCTTCATCGACAGCGTCCGCGCCGGTTCATATGCAAAACTTGATTGGGCCTGTTATCGGATGCGGGGTCTGGATTCCATACATGCTTATGTCTCAACGGGTCAAAACGACATTTGTCAGATAAAGCAAACAACCCGTGGAAACCGGAAAAACAAAGAGTCCCTGGTCAAGAGTCAAATTCCCGCGAGCGACTCCTGAACCGGGACGATGCAGTTGGAAGAAAGTGATTGCGCGGCAGATTTTTGTGCAAGGCGAGGAGTGGGGAGTGTGCATATCCGAGAGCGATCAGCAAGCGGCGAACGACGAAGTCCTTTGGCTAAAAGATCAAGCAAGCGCTTCCTTCCCGACCGCATCATCCCGGCTAAGCGGCGCGAATTTGCGGGAGTCCAACGCGTCAAAATGGAGCGCGGCAGGGCACGGGATGGCACAGCCTTACGGGCGCCGCTTTTGGCCCGATCAACAGCAAATTTGACTCGGCGTCTTTCTGTGAGGCTGCGAGAAGCAGGCGGTGATGTGTTTCAGGCGCGAGTATCTTTGGCTTTCGCAGATTGCCGAACCATTGCCTCCGCGCACAAAGTGGCTCCGAAAGAAAAGGAGATAACCGCTGCAACAGCAAATCCGGTCACATGAATCAAACCGAGCAGAACCCCTTCTGGTGAAATACCCAGCGGGACACCTGTCAGCGATCAGTCAAAACCAAGCCACGAAGGGTCGAATGAAAACCAGCCACTTTGAGGGAAGCATTGCGCTTTGGGCAGCCAGGACTGCTCTTGGGCGCAATGAACGAACTCAATGTGAACCTGCAGCATTCGATATTAACTTTGGCGGGCAACGGCTGGTCCAACCGGCGGATTGCGCGTGAACTGGACATTAACCGGGAGACCGTCGGCAAGTATTTGCTGCTGGCGCGCCCAAAACCGGCCATTTCGACCCCCGGCTCTGAGCCTGATTCAAATTCAAATCCAGCCATTCCGATCTCCGGCTCTGGACCTTGAGCCACTCACGCAAGGGCTATAGCGAAGTGGTGTGGCAGCAGACCACGGAGTGCTTCATCCGTTGCCTGAAGAACAGTTTCCGCTATTTCGGCGGGGTCCCCCAGAACTTTGGTCACCGATAATCTTCGGGCGGCGGTCACGCGGGCGGATTGGTATGATCCTGAGATCAACCCGAAGGTGGAGGAGTTTTGCCGGCACTATGGCACGGTGATAATGCCCACCAGGCCGGCCATGCCCCGCCACAAAGGAAAGTATCCGTCTGAGCCGCCACGCCTGCGGGAAGCACGCGATAAAAATTATTCTCACTTCGGAGCGGCAGTGTTTTGATACAAGTTATGGAGGGCAGCTTGCTGTTCCGGTGTCGTAAGATAAGGCGTCAAGACCGAAAGGTCTTGCGGAAATTGTCCATTGTTGGCCGCGGCATAGGCTTTGAACGCTGGCGCAAGGGCGGTTGCTGCGGTTGGCGGCAGTTGGGTGGCGATGTTTGCCGTAATCTCACCAAGATACTTTTGGATTGTGGCGCCATCAATCGGCCTGTTGAGGTAGGAAGCGATTTGGGATGGGTCGGTCGGTGGTTGACCATTGTTGTCAATTGTAAATGCCCATACGGCTTGTGCGATGGCGCTCTGAATATTGTTAAACAAACTGCCGCCTGCGCCATTCATCGACATTTGTGAATTGGAGTCATAATCAGGATCTACATAAACCGTCGTCCTCACCACAGGTTCGGACAAATTTGCGCTTAATTGCCCGGTTTGCATGAACGCGTAGCGCTGCAGCATATCGTCCGTGACCGGAGCATCGTAGTAAGGTTTCAGAGGCAAAAGATTGGAAGGCAGTATATCATTGTTGGCCGCCAGATACTCTTTAAGCGCGGTTCTCGTCAGGTTCAGAAACGTATCCACGGCTTCGCTCCGTAGCTTGCTCAAAGCAACCCGAACACCATCGTCGGTGTCCAAATCAGCATTCCAAGCGGCGCTTTTCCAATCTTTGTCCGTGAGCAGCTTCAGCTCCGGGATTGCCTTGTCAGACATTTCAGCCAGCTTGAGCTTGAGCAAGGCGACGCGGGCCGCCGGCAAACCTTGCATTTCTTGCCGCAACTGTCCCACCTCACCGCGAAGCTTGAGAAGCTCCGCTTCGTTGCGACCGAATTTCATCCGCTCGTTTTCGGCGAAAAGTGTGCCCAGCCGGTTGGTCGCCTCATCCCGATCGCGTTGCAACTCCTGGATCTGTTCGGCCAGCGCTGCTTGTTGTTGCTGGAGCGCCCGGTTTTGCCCGCGTAATTGAGCGCCTTGGCGCGCTTCGTAAATTCCGGCTCCGGCAACTAGGGCAATTGTGGCGGTGATGACAGTTTTTTGGATGGTATTCATGGCGATCGTTTTGGCGGCGGCGATTAAAGTTGATGTGTGGACCGCTGATCCGGCGAGGGCGGCGTTAGAGGAAATATTGGTTGCCAGTCCAACCGGCGCTGATTGCACGGCGTTGGCCGAAATGACGACAGCCAGTCCGCTCGCGCCGATGGCCACCTTGCGTTTGGAGAAATGGTCACGCAGCCGTTCCACGGCGCGGTTGACACGCTTCTGGGCGGCTTCGTCGGAGAGGCCGAGAATTTGCGCCATCTCCTGGGTGGATTTGCGCTCGAAATAACGTAGCAGCAACGCATCACGGTCTGACTCGTTCAATTCGCCCAACGCGGCGTCGAGTTGTGGAGCGATATTTTCCCACAGAGCGTCGGAGGCGGCGGATACCAATTCATTCATGGTGGCGGCTTTCTGTTCGCGGACGCGACGCCGCAAGTCTGAGCGGACGGCGTTGGCGGCGAGGTTTTGCGCCGTGCGGTGCAGCCAACCGGACAACACTGGTCGCGCCGTGAGTTTTAGGGCATTCTGCGCCAAAGCAATAAACACATCTTGCGTCACGTCCTCGGCCAGGTGTGCGTCGCGAACCATGCGCAAAGCGGCCGAATGAACAAAGTCAACGTGCCGATGCACCAGTTCGGCAAATGCCATCTCTGACCGGTCTTCGGCATATTCGTGTAAAAGCTGTTGGTCGGTTATACTGTTCACTCATAGAATAGTAACCGCCGAAGCTCAAATCGGACAGAGAAAGTAAAAATGTTCTCTTGACGTCCAACTCCATCGTTTGCAACGGAAAGCACGCATTGTGGCTCCGCCCAGATGTCGAAATTGGGAGGCCAGGTTTTAGTGGCTTCCACTTCACTCAAGCCGCCTGATCGACCAGTTTCGCCTTCGCTTTGGCTTTTGCCCACTCCATCGGCCTGAACTCCTTTATCTGGGTAATCTTGGCGGCTGGCAAACGCGTGAACAAATCTTTCAGATAATCGAACGGGTTGATCCCGTGCCTTCGGCAACTACCCAGCAACGTGTAAATCACGGCGCTACGTTCCCCGGCTTCAGGATGCCCAATGAACAACCAATTTTTCTTTCCTAGTGCGCTGGGCCGAATCGCATTCTCAATGAGATTGTTGTCGATCTCCAGAGTCCCGTCGTCCACGAACCGGTTCAACGCTTCCCACCGCTTCAAAGCATAATCAATCGCTTGGCCGAGCAATCCCTGCGGCAGCGTTCGTTGCCGGACCAACTCCATTGCCCGGCGCAACCGGGCCAAGACCGGACGGCTTTGCCACACACGCATGGCTGCCCTTAATTGCGGCCCGGTTTTTTTCTCCCGCAGTTCCTTTTCCACTGCATAAAGCAGTCCAATCTGCCGAACAAACCACGCCGCCAGTTTGCTCTCTGACAACGCTTCATGGAACCCTCGTCTCGTATGTGCCCAACATCCAATCAAAATCAGATCGCCGTCACGTTCCTTTGCCAGTGATTCATACGCTGCATATCCGTCTGTCTGGAGTTTGCCATGGAAGCTTTTCAAAAAGTTTACTGGGCCTTCCCGTGACCTGCTCACCTGCCATTCAAAAAGTACGTCTCCGCCAGGTCGGCTGTAAGCCCAAAGATAACCCTGCTGACTTTTGCCCTTCACATCCGGGTCCAGATAACGGATCGGTGTCTCGTCGGCTTGCAAGTAAAAGCCCGCCAGCAAATCTTCCCGAATCGCCCGATACACGGGTTTCATCAACTCGGAGGCTTGTTCCGCCCAGCAGCCCATCGTCTTCCGGCTCAGTTCCACCCCGAACTGTTGGCGGAACATTTTCTCCTGTCGGTAGAGTGGCAGATGATATTCAAATTTATTGAGTATGACCTGAGCCAGCAAACTCGGCCCCACCATGCCCTGTTCAATCGGTTGCGGGGGCAGTGGTGCGAGGGCAAAGCGTTCAGCCTTAACATAACGAGGGCGAATGAAAACCCGTTTGATGATCTTGGGCGCGACCCAGTCCAGTTGGCTGGTGCGCTCTTCGCTGATCTTTTTCCAACCGTCTGGCTGGGCCTTGATTTCCTCCGGCTCGATTACGATCTCCTGCGTCTCCAACTTGTCTTCAGCCAGCATCCGCCGCACCGGATGCGGCGTGCCTGAACGTGATGCGGCAGCGGGCTTGGGGTCGGGCGACGGCAAGGCGATGATGTTGGGCAGGCCCTGCAACAACAGTTCCATTTGCTGTTTATCCAAACCCTCGTTGCGCTGACCGCCGAAGTAATGACGGATATATTGGTCCAGCTTCTGGCGCAGCAGCCGGTTCTCAGTTCGCAACTGGGTGTTCTCTTCCCGCAGACCGGTGTTCTGCGTTTCCAGTGCGGACATGCGTGCGCTAAGTTCCTCGAACTTTTTGAGCAGCGTGTCGTCGGTCACACTGCTCTGACGGCTGTCCAACTATTTTTGTTCAATCAACTTGACAGAATTTTCCAAAATTCTTTTCATCGCCGATACCAGTTCTTTTTCGCCCGCACTTCCAGCCCATGGATCAGGGCATTGAACTCTTCCCCGCGCAAACTGACCTGCCCATTCTCACTCACCGGAATGGTAAATTTTCCACGCTCCAACCTTTTTGCACAGACGAGCAATCCCGACCCGTCCCACCAAAGAATCTTGATTCGATTGTGTCGCCGATTGGTGAACAAGTAGAGATTACCCGAGAGCGGATCGCTTTTAAGATGGTCAACCACCAGTCCGTAGAGACGATTAAAACTACCGCGCAAATCCACCGGGGTAGTGGCCACCATTACCCGCGTCGCGCCCGACACGTTCAGCATGGCAACGCCTGCAACACTTGGCCCAAGGTCTCAATCTCGGAACTGTTTTGGAGGCGAACAGTCCAACCTTGCGGGCTGACCACCTCCACCGCGTAACTGATCGGCGCATTGGGCAGGATCACCTCTTGGAACTTCACGGGCGGCGAGGCTGCTTCATTTTCAACGCGCAACCATTTGCTCAACGTGGACAATCCGACACCGTAACGAGTGGCAAAATCTCGTTGGGTCAATTGGCTCTGGTGGAAACGGGCCAGGAACCGCTGCCGCTGTTTAACTGTCCAGCGCCGCCGTCCCGATCTAGATTTTAAAGAATGCATCCTGCCATGATTTCACAGAACGGGGCCGGAAACTAGACGTGGAAGCCCAGCCGGATACAAAGGAAAAGTCGAAGCCGGTGTCAAGTATGGCCAAAACAACGCGCTCAAGGGGCGGTCGTTCACCAGTTTAGCGGAGCAAAACCTGTTCTTGTCGGATTGGGAACGGACGGTGGCCGACACGCGCATTCACGGCACCACCCGGCAGCAGGTCATCAAGGTGTTCAACGAAGTGGAACGGGCCAAACTGTTGCCGTTGCCCGCCAGCTTGTTCCCGGTCTTTGAAGAAGCACCGCGCCAGTGTCCACAGGGACGGCTACGTTGAGGTGCAACGGGCCTATTACTCGGTGCCCCCGGAGTATGTCGGGCGGCAGGTCTGGGTGCGCTGGGAGTCCAGATTGGTTCGTGTCTTCAACCAGCGGCGGGAACAAATCGCCCTGCACGCATTGGCCGAACCCGGTAAATTTACCACCGACCCATTGCACCAGCATTCACCGTATCGGCGCGTCATTCACCGCAATCTGGATTACCTGCTGGATCGAGCCCGGCTGATTGGCAAACAGACCGGGACTTGGGCCGAAGCGATGATTAAACAA
>DASXZY010000015.1:0-22682 GCA_036501625.1 Verrucomicrobiia bacterium | reverse complement strand
ACCGCCTCAAGCTCGCCGGCGCCTGGTGGACCGAACGCAACCTGCAAAGCATGCTCCAACTGCGCGTGGCCCGCGCCAATCATTGGTGGGACGCCTACTGGCAATCCATCGCCAATTGACCGGCACTTTTAATCACACCCGTGATTTGCCCCGATGTTGACTTTCCCCGCTTCATTATCAATCATCGAAGCTCTTAACATGAGATTGTTCAAGTTTCACGCGCTTGGAGTTGTCCTTTCCGGCGCTGTTTTTGCCGCCGGGGCCGGGGCCAGCCCGGTCGATTTTGCCTCGGCCGTCAAACCTATCTTCGAGCAGAATTGCGTGTCGTGCCACAACGCCCAGCACGCCTCCGAAAATGGCGATTACCGCATGGACACCAAAGAGGAGGCCTTCAAACCGCACAAGAAAGACCAGCGCATTCTTCCCGGCCATCCCGACGACAGCGAGGTCTTTTATTTGACCACCGTGCCGCTGACTGATGACGCTCACATGCCGCCCGCCAAGAACAAAGCGCCTCTCTCCAAAGAGGAAAGCGAGGTCATCCGCCAATGGATTGCGGATGGCGCCAATTGGCCCGATGGCGTCACGCTTTCGGTCGTGATGAAAGTCGATTTTGTCCGCGATGTTGTGCCGGTGCTTGAGCGGAGCGGACCGATCTCGGAGACGAATCGCGGCGTCCTCCGCCTTTGGCTCGCGCAAGGCGCCAACTGGCCGGCGGGAATCAGTTTTCCTTCCGCCAAAGTCAGCGCGAACGCGGCCGCGGCGGACGGAAAGATCAATTTCGCCCGCGACGTGGTTCCGATTTTCGCGCGCGGCGGCGGGCTTTCGGACGAGGCCAAGGCCACGTTGAACAAATGGGTGGAGCAGGGGGCCGAGTGGCCGGCGGGCGCCAGGCTGGGCACGGCCAAAGGCGGGGCGCAAGCTCGGGACATGGATTTAGTCGAGCAGCTTCATCGGGAAATTTTGGTGGCGAACAAGGAACAATCCCAGGCCGACATGAGGCCTTACACGAACACCATTGCTGGTTCGGACGTGACCTACGCGATGGTTCCGATTCCCGCCGGAGATTTCGTCATGGGCAGCCCGGCGACCGAGGCCAAACGCCACGAGGACGAAGGCCCGCAGCATCGCGTCAAAATCGAGCCATTCTGGATGGAAAAATGCGAAGTGACGTGGAACGAATACGAATTGTTCATGTACCCAGACGAAATCGCGTCGTCGCCCACCAGCGGCACGACCAATTACATGTCCGCCTCCGCCGATGCCGTGACGCGCCCGACCAAGCCGTATGTAGAAATGAGTTTCGGCATGGGCAAGGACGGTTACCCGGCCATCAGCATGACGCAGCACGCGGCTAATATTTATTGCCAATGGCTAAGCGCCAAGACCGGCCATTTTTACCGCCTGCCGACCGAAGCCGAGTGGGAATACGCCTGCCGCGCCGGCGCCACGACGGCCTATTTCTTCGGCGATGACCCCGCCCAATTGGGCGACTACGCCTGGTTTGCCGACAACAGCGACATGAAATATCAAAAAGTCGGCAAGAAAAAACCCAATCCCTGGGGCCTCTACGACATCATCGGGAACGTCACCGAATGGACGCTCGATCAATACGATCCCGATTATTACAAACAATTCACCGAGACGGTGACCGAGCCGTGGAATAAATCCACCAAGCCATATCCGCAAGTCGTGCGCGGCGGTTCGTGGCAGGACACGCCCGACGCCTTGCGCAGCGCCTGCCGCAGCAATCCTGCCACCGCGGACCACCCGCAGCGGGCGCCCTCCACGCCGGATTGGAAAATGCAGGACCCGCAATTGCCCAAAAGCATCTGGTTCATGACCGATGCCCAGTTCCTCGGGTTCCGCATCATCCGCCCATTGAAGGTTCCGTCTGCCGGGGAGATGTATCATTATTGGCACAGCGGCGTGGAACACGAGTAAGCGATGCGCCTATCATTTTTTGAATAAACATCAAACTCCGATGGTCGAAAGCAACATCCTATGAACACGCAAAAATCCATGTATCCCGAATTGTCCCGCCGCAATTTCATCAAAACAACTTCAACCCTGGCCGCCGCTGCCAGCCTGGCTCCGGGCGTTTTCGCGGCCGGCGATGAGACCCTCAAATTGGCGCTGATCGGTTGCGGCGGGCGCGGGAGCGGCGCTTGCGACCAGGCGTTGAGCACCAAAGGCCCGCTCAAATTGGTGGCCATGGCCGACGCGTTCAAAGACCGCCTCGATAGCAGTTACGATTCTCTCAAGAAAGCCCATGACGACCGGGTCGATGTGCCGGAGGAAAATAAATTTATTGGATTCGACGCTTATCAGCACGCCATCGCGCTGGCGGACGTCGTTATTCTGGCGACGCCGCCGGGGTTCCGCCCAATGCAATTCGAGGAGGCGGTCAAGCAGAACAAGCATATTTTCATGGAGAAGCCGGTGGCTGTCGATGGCCCCGGCGTGCGCAAAGTCCTGGCTGCCGCCGCGGAAGCGAAGAAGAAAAATCTCAAGGTTGCCGTCGGATTGCAAAGGCATCACCAAAAGCCTTACATTGAAACCATCAAGCGCCTGCAAGATGGCGCGATCGGCGACATGGTTGATATGCGCGCCTATTGGAACGACTCAGGCGTCTGGGTGCATCCCCGCAAGGAAGTGGAAACCATGCTCGGCCACGCCCCGACAGAAATGGAATACCAGATGAAAAACTGGTATTATTTCGTCTGGTTGTGCGGCGATCACATTGTCGAGCAGCACATTCATAATTTGGACGTCATCAATTGGGTCAAGGGCGCTCATCCGGTTTCCGTCCGCGGCATGGGCGGGCGCCAGGTGCTCACTGGCATCGATTATGGCGAGATTTTTGACCATCACTGCAACGAATACATTTATCCTGATGGCAGCCGGCTCCTCAGCCAATGCCGGCACATTCCGGGTTGCTGGACGGATGTCTCGGAACATGTGCAGGGCAACAAAGGCAAATGTGACATAAGCCGGTATAAAATTGAGGGTGACAACGCCTGGTCATTCAGCGGCGATCCGGGCAAGAACCCGTACCAGCAGGAGCACGATGATCTTTTCGACGCCATCCGCAACGACAAGCCTTACTGCGAAACGGCTGATTACGGCGCCTACAGCACCATGACGGCCATCATGGGCCGGATGGCCACCTATTGCGGCAAGGAAGTCACTTGGGATGACGCGCTGAACTCCGAATTGAACACGTTCCCCAATGTGCTCGCCTGGGATGCCAAAACGCCCACGTCGCCGGATGCCGAGGGCCGTTACCGGATTCCCGTGCCAGGAAAAACGAAGTCGTTTTAGACCTCGGCCATCAATAGCAGCATTTCTTTGACAGCCGTGGCCAGGCCGACGACGACCGCCCGGCTGATGATGCTGTGGCCGATGTTCAGCTCGACCAGGTGCGGAACCTGCTTCAGGACGGCCAGATTCTGGTAGTTCAATCCGTGCCCGGCATTGACGCGCAGTCCCAGGTCGTGTGCTTGATTGGCGGCTGAAATTAGCCGGTCCAATTCCGCCGCCCGCTCGCGCTTGCGATGAAAATTCTCCGCGAACGCCCCAGTGTGCAGTTCGATAAACTGGCTGCCCACGCGCGCCGCCGCTGCCACTTGCTCCGGTTCCGGCGCGATAAAAAGGCTCATCTCGATGCCTGCCTCGCTCATGCGCCGTCGCGTCTCGGCCAGCGCGGCCCAATGCCCGGCCACGTCCAGGCCGCCCTCGGTCGTGACCTCCTCGCGCCGCTCTGGCACCATGCAAACGATGTCCGGCTTGATCTCCAAAGCGATGTCGATAATCTCGGGCGCGTTGGCCATCTCGAGATTGAGGCGCGTTTTTATGACCTGGCGCAACTGGCGGATGTCGCGGTCCTGCATGTGGCGCCGGTCTTCGCGCAAGTGTGCCGTGATGCCGTGCGCGCCGGCCGATTCGCAGATCAGCGCCGCCTCGATCGGGTCCGGTTCGCCGCGTTCGCGCCCGCGATACCGCGCTTGGCGAAGCGTGGCCACGTGGTCAATATTGACACCGAGTTTGAGCATGAGATCAGTGCGTCCTGGGCATCCCCGGCCCGGACATTTTCGCGAAAGGCAGCAGGCTTTTGTCAATGGGCCCGATGGGCGAATCGGCCAGCCAGTGCGAAAGTTCCACCAGCTCCAGGCTCGTGAATAGAAACTGCGAACTGCGCGTGACCGTCAGTTCAGTCGGCGAGGTGTGGACGGCTTCCGTGACGGTGTTTCCGAGAACCGCGGAAAGTTCCGCCAGCCATTCCTCGGTGATGATGAGGGGCGTCGCCGGTTCGTTGCCGATCATGGGCAGCTTGGTGTTTTTGGCAGCGTTCTCGTGGCGGACGTCATCGGCGTGCGTGGGCGGGGGGAGAATTGGCAGCAGTTCGCTCAACAGCCGCCACTGCCGCAGCCGCGGGCCGGTGATCTCCCAATCGTAATAGACGAGGTCGTTGCGGTTTTCAAACTGCCCCCACAATTGGTCGGAAGCCGGGACAATCTTTGGTTTAAAGGGGAACAATTCGGCCAGCAAAAAATCGCCGTCCTTGCCGTGAGCCGGGTCCACCGCTGGGGTTGTGAATGGCAATTTGCTCCAAATCAGGCGATCCGCTTTTGGAAACCAATCAAACTGCGTCTTGTCGCGCGCCGCCAGCCAGGGGTTGAGAACCGCGGGCGCCTCGGCTGCGAGTTTTCGCAGGGCACTGGTGGCGTCCGCGACCGGCCAGGCAGCCGCGTTTTCCAGCACCATCTCCCGCAGGCCCCAAAAGAAAAGCTGCCCGGCCAGCGGATTGCCGCTCAAGCGGGAGAGCAGTTGATTCGGCATCATGTACGCCTGCAAGTCTTGCGTAGCCGTAAAACTATTCAGAGGAGTGTTCACCAAATCCTTGGGAATCCGCCACGGCGTTGGCGTCCAAGGAATCGCTTCCGGATAGATGACATGGGCTGTCGTGTGCATCCTTCCATTTTCGGCTGTCACATCAACGACCGTCCGCGCCAGCTTGAACGGGCTATTGGAAATCGGCGCCCACTCGGCCAGCCGCGGCCAATCCACGTCGGCGCTCAACCAGCGGTCCTTCACGGCTGCGACGGGCCGATTGTCCTGCTTGATGTGTTGCAGATAGGCGGCGCAAACGGCGGAAAGGCCATCGCCGCGCCCAACCACGGTCCAATCCCGCGCGCGAAGAATCCAGAAGAAACCGCCGCCCGGCAATGTCCAATGGTGGCCGGAAAAGCCCTGCTCCACCAGCGCTTCGCCTGGGCCGTGCATGACGACATCGAGGCTCTTCTCCCAAGCACCCGCCCGCTCCACGTTCAGCCGCGCGGCTATGACGAAATCCAGCCGGTCTTTGTCGCGCCCGCCGAAACTTCCCGCCGACTCCGCGCCCGTTAGGTCATTGAGCGCCGGGCGCAACAGCGTCGAGGCATTGGCATTGGGGCCAAATTGGAAGGCGTCCCAGAAAACGGACGTCCACCGGTCCAGCGCCAGGTCCATGAAGCGCGTGCCGGTAGGATTGTGGAAGATCGCCCAGGCTCGCGCAAAGTTGGTATTGACCGCAAGGTCCGAAGCCCCGGCAAAATAGTATTGCGCCGCCACGGGATCGGCGCTGCCGGCCGCGGATGATTTGCCAGTCATCAGGGCGGACACCAGGGCCGTCGATAGCGCCGCCAGAAACTTATTTCCAATTCGCATACAGAGCGTACCTGTCTGCCAAAAACCCCGCGCCTTGGCAAGGCCGCGCGCGAAAAAAAGCTCAATGACCTGCCGCGTTTTGAATCCCGAAGGCCGTGAGGACGGTTTTATCGGGCACCGGCGTCGTTTCCTCGTAAATGATATTGGTCGCGTTCCAGCGCACCAACAGCGTGCCGTTGGAACCAAGCGGCCCGCTAAAGCCGTAATAGACGCCCGCGAACGGCGAATCCCCTTCCGCTGAAGCGGTCGCAAATCGGAAAAGACGCCGGACGAGCACGGTGTTTCCATTGACTTGAATCGTCTGGCCGGCCCGTTTGCCTCCGGCCTCTGCCGGCGTCATGGCGTCATCCGGTCGAAGGCGCGGGCACAGAATCCAGCGCGGGCCGGCCGGTTCCGCGTCGCAGAGAAGCGAGGCCTGGTTGTGATCGGGATCGGCCAGATTGTATTGCTGGCGTTTCCAGCGCCGGCCCTGCTCGGCCGCATCCAGCAATTCGTGGCCGGTGATCGTATAAACGACGCCATTGAGTTCCCCGGAAGCGCCGACTCGCAGCGGCGCGGGCGGAGCTTTTGTGTAAGTGACGGCCGGCCTGGCCCGCGAGCGCGTCAAGTCGATGAAACATCCAGCCGGTATGGCAATTAGCGCGATCGCCAGCACGGCCGGCATCCAAATTTGGTAATGGAACCAGCTTCGCCCCTTGCTGGCCGTGAACCGCCAGGCCGCGAATCCTTCCAGGCCGAAGGCCGACGCCACCATCAGCGCCGGCGTGTCCGTGCCGGAATAGTATTCCACCTCCTCGCCTGTCCAACTGACCGCGATCTGGCGCAAACCGGAGCCGGCGTTGAAGTAATTGGCTGTTTTGCCGCGCGCGATGCCCTCTGGCGCCCGGCCTTCCACGTAATAAACTTCCGAACGATCCACGCGCGTGATGTGATACCAGCCGCCGTCCAGTTCGACCGCGTCGCCGGAATGTTTGGCGGCCGCTTCCTCGGCAGTGATGGACGTTTGCGGGACGGTCATCGTGAACAACCGCCATGCGCTGCCGTCGATTGTCTCCTCGAAGACCAGCGTGGCTGAGGCGCCTCCGCTATTTTCCAGGTAGAATTCGTTCCAGTAATAATGCTCTCCGCCCTCGATGATCCCCAGCACGGCCCGGCCCACAATGCGATAGTTCCGGTCAAAAAAGGAGCCGGTCATGCCGAGGCGAAGCTGGGTTGGATTGGCGAAGCTCATGTCAACGAAAGAAATGCGGAATGAAACGGCTCAAGTTGCCGGTGATGCGCCGCGTGTCCTCGCGGATGCCCAATCCCGCCGCTTCATGGTCCACGACCCAAACGCCAAAGATCGGGTGCTGCCCGCCAAATTCCGGCAGGCCGGCCACGGCTTGGTAAATGAATCCTTCCTGGCCGTAACCGCCTCCGGTTTCCTCCACCACCGCGCCTCCTTCGACCCACGAAACGTTGCTGCCTTCCCGGCTCAGGATCGGTTTGCGCACATAACGGCCAGCCAGCGCGGTTGCCTCCTCGTAAGCTGGCAGCAGGTTGGGATGGCCGGGAAACAATTCCCACAAAACGGGCAGCAGGCCCTTGTTGCTGATCAACATTTTCCACGGCGGCTCGATCCATCGCGCGTCCGCCTTGGGCAGATGAACGCCGAAGCCTTCGCGCCAAAGCCATTCCCACGGATAAAGTTTGAAGCATTGTTCGATCGGTTCCAGGTCCAAGTCCACGAATTGACCGCGCGATTCGTCCCAGCCGATATCGTCGATGAAAACAGGTTTGGCGCGCACGCCGGCCTGCTCGCAAGTGTCGCGCAAATAAAGCACTGTCATCTCGTCCTCGGCGTGCTCCTTGATGCTGCTGAAATGGACCGTTTTGCCGCGCCAGCGGCGCCAGGCCGCGATGAGGCGCTCGTGGATGGAATTGAATTGGTCGGCGCCGGGATGCGTTTCGCCGAGCCAGAACCATTGCGCCACCGCCGCCTCGACCAGAGCCGTCGGAGTATCCGCGTTGTATTCCAGCAGCTTGGGCGGAGTGACGCCGTCGCAACTCAAATCGAACCGGCCGTAGAGGCTGAAATCGTCGCGTTCCCACGAACTGAGAATGGCAGGCACGGCCGCTTCTGGAATGCCCAGGCGGGGCCACCAATTATTCTTTATGACAGCCTCAGCCGCGTCGATGCACAGAAAATGCAGCGTGTTCGCGGCCGCTTCCAGGACATCGACTTCTCGGGCGTCCAGTTCGTAGCAAGCCGATTCATCCCAATACGGCCCCTGCTCGTGCGAGTGATAAGTCAGGCCGATGCTTTCGACCTTGGCGGGCCAGTCTGGGCGCGGTTGGATGGCGTGGCGTTGCATCAACTGTGAATGTAATAGCCGTGGCTGTATCCGTTGTAGCCGGTGCAGCCAAACCCGCCGCGGGCAATGTCCGTGCGGATGGCCTGGACGGAACTGGCCGCTTGCGGCGAGGGCGAGGAGATGTTGGTAATGCTTTGGTGGGGGTCCGGTCCCCAAAGGCCGCCAAAATAATAAAGGTGTTTTTGCGGATCGTAGTAATTGTAAGGATGCGGATACCAGGCGCGGAAAGGCGCGTGATAATAACCCGCGCCGGGCAGGTAGAAATTATTGGTATAGGCGTTATCGGCCGAGACAGGCGCGGGTCCAGCCGGCGAGCAACCGGCCAGCGCGCCAGCCGAGAGGCCGCCGAGCAGGAAGAGGCGGATGTGTTTGCTGCGCTTCTTCGTCTTCTTCATGGATCGATTTCACGCCGAAGCTACCGCGCGCCGCGATGCCAATCAATTACAAGAACAACCCGGATTTGGAATTCCGAGCCGCATCATCAACAAGAATGCTCGAAGTGATGAGAGTAAGCGCGTTGCCCGCATCGCCGGCCAGGTTGTGTTCCCAGAGCCGAATGACGGTCCACCCTTGCCGCCGGAGCCTTCGCGTAACTTCCTTGTCGCGCTCCCGATTCCTTTGAATCTTGCGTCGCCAGAATTCAGATTTTAACAAATGCCGCCAGCGCGGATACTGCCAGCCGTGCCAAAAATCACTGTCAAGAAATACGCAAACTTTAACCCGTCGAAATACGATGTCAGGTTTGCCAATCAGGGTTCGATCATTGATCTCAAACATTTCATCGCAGCTCGACTTGAGCATTGCCACGAAGCTGATTTCCATTTTGGAGCCATAGGCTCTAATCCTGCTCATGAGGCGGGAGCGCTTTCTCCGATTCAATGGATCTGGCTGCCTCTTCTTGCGAAAATCCCGTCCTTGAAAATTTCTCTGCCGCCGGATGTTTGACATTACCTGGCCTGCCGGATGGGCGGGAATTTGGCGAAATGTCCGGCTATCGCCGCGACAATTTGTTCGATTGATTTTTCATTGGGCACATTATCGCTTGTGGAGGCCCATTTCCTGCCTGGGTGCAGCGTGTCCCACGGAGATCGGCGGTTCGCGCGAGTCTTGGCCGCGTCCCCGTGTTTGCCAAACCCGAAACAAATGCCAGCTTCGTTGTTCCAAACCGGATTGAATAAGGCGATGAGATTGTCCTCCGCTGTTTCCTGCCAGGCGCTTTTCACGACCAGGCAGCGGCAATCAAAGTCATCGAGCTTCAGATTGGTTGCCGCCGCGATGCTTTTTCGATGATCGGCCAGGCGAGTTGCCAATCCACGGCCTTGTTGCTCGATGGTTTCGGCGCGCGTCATCGCCGGATCAGCCTTTCCGACATAAATAGGGTTGTCAGTGCCGCTGATCGGTCGGTACGGCGCGAAATCGCCGCGATAATAAATGGCGTAAACGCCGGAACCATAAAATCTCCCAATCCCGTCAACACGCTGTGGCGATTGCAACAACAACGTCCGCGCAATCAGTTCGCCGATAACCTGCGGATTCGATGGATCAAACACGTATTGCGGCTGGCCGACCGGGTCGAGTTCCTTGGAGAACGTCTGCAAACGTATCACCGCTGCCTCGATGGAAGACTTGAGTGCCTTTAATTGCGCGGGACGAAGATCGGAAAGAAGTTCCCTCTCGGGCAGGCTTGCGATCAGCGCGTGCAGTTTCTCCTTGAACGCATCGATATCGAATCGTTCAGCCATGCGCTTTGGTTGGAACGCTGCCGGGAGATGAATGAGAGGTTCGTTTTAAGACATTGGCCACGCTTCGCCCAACGGCTTCGGCCAACGTGACGGGCACGGCGTTTCCAATTTGGCGCATCGATTCCGTCCAGCTTCCGAAAAAAACAAAATCATCGGGGAATTCTTGCAGTCGGGCGCTCTCGCGGGCCGTGAAATAGCGAACGCGCCCGTCCGGCAGGAGCATCATATTTTCACCGCCCGGGACGCCATGGTCTCCAGCCTTCAAGGTTTTCGCCGGTTCATCGAGCGGGCTGCCAGTATGGCCGGGATAAGATCGCGCGCCGGGGTTGAAAATATGATTGGGAACGTCATTGCCAGGGCATTTAACTGGATCGGGAAGGCCCACAAGAGCATCCCTGACGGTCCGCCAAGGTTTCAAATGCGGCACGATGTCGAATTCACGATTGCAGGCGTCCGGAGGTGTGCCATTCGCCGGGCGGTGCTTTTTAGGAACTTCATGACGCTCCCAATAGCGGCCGGTGTCCCACATTTCATCCAACAATGCTTCTCTTGAATGGGTCGGCTTGGGAAATGCCCACTTCTCCTTTACGTCCTCGCGAAAGCCAACAATAAAAACGCGTTCACGCCGCTGTGGCACGCCGTAGTTGGCGGCATTCAACAAATCAACAACGATGTTGTAGCGAAGGCCGGAATATTTACCCTCAGTTTTTATGCGTTGCAACCGGGAATGATGATCGGTCCATTCTTCCTTCGCCTTTTGGGGGCAGTCCGCGAATTCCAGTTGCAAAAGCACGTAATTGAAGAACTTTGTAAAACTCTCCCGGAGCAGCCCCTTGACATTTTCGAAGACAAAGGCCCGGGGCTGCAATTCGCGGACCGCCCTGACTGCCTGGGGAAACATGTTTCGCGCGTCCTTTTGTCCGGCATGTTTGCCACCCAATGAAAACGGCTGGCACGGAGGGCCTCCGGCAACGAGGTCTATTTTCGGCGAAATCGTCCCGTAGTCGAACTGTGCGACATCCCCAGAGTTCAGCTTCCATTCCGCGACCGGCCAAAGTCCGCGGCTTTGATTCAAACGAATCGTTTCACATGAATCATGGTCGCGCTCAATCACGACTTCATGAGAAAATCCTGAGCGGGCCATGCCCATCGCCAAGCCTCCGGCGCCCGTAAAAAGTTCAACAGACCGCATAGCCGCATTGTCGGCAATTTTCCGAACTCGTCAACACTTTGATGGTCATTGCACCGCGCCGGCTCGGAAAAACTGCCCGCCCAACTCTTTTGCCATGATGTAATCGTCCATGACGAAGCCGCTGCCGATGCCGGCGATGATGGAATCGACGGTGGCGTAGCCGTTGCGCTGATAGGCTGCGATGGCTTTGGTATTTCGTTTGTTGACGGCGAGCATCAGGCGGGTGGCGCCGAGGCGGGCGGCCTCGCGTTCGCAATGCGCCAGCAACATGCTGCCCAATCCGCGCCCGTGGCACCTTGGCTTCACGTAAAGCTTGTGCAGTTTGAAGGTCCTGGCCGGTTCAACTGGGCCATAGCTGGCAAAGCCGGCCAGTTCGCCATCCACCATCAGTTTTTCAAAGCGAATGGCCTGCAGGGTCATTTCCTGGCGCAACGTTTCCAGCGCGTACATTTTGCCAAGCATGTACTCGATTTGCTCTCGGGAAATGATGCCGGGATAATGCGCGTGCCAGATTTCTCCCGCCAACCGCGCGATGGCCGGCAGGTCCGTCTCGGCGGCTGGGACGATTTGCGCGGCCATCTTGAGCGCCGCGTCAAACCACCCACGGCTTGCGATACTCGCGCGTCAGCCACTTGGGGTTGCCCGTGCCGCCGGTGAACTTGAACTTGGCCGGGTCCCACTTGAGATGGGCGTAATGGTAGTAGCATTGATTGAGCAAATGACAGCAAATGGCCGAGCGCCCGCCGACTTGTTCGCTGGTAATCGGTTTCTTGCGGCTCTTGACGCACGCCAGAAAATCCGAGATGTGTTGGTTGCTCACGTACAGCTTGATCGGCGCATCGGTCAGATATTGACGCTCGGCTTTTCTGACCTCGGCCGCGCAATTGGTGTCCTGATTGGCCTTGTCCTTCTTGTCATCCGTGAAACGGGCCACCGTTTTGTCGCCGACGATGAGCACGAATTGCCCGCGGTTGACCAGCACCTCGCCATTCGTTCCGTAAAAATGCACGCCGAACCCATCTTTGTGTTCCACCGTGACGCCGCTGGCATAGACCAATTTCGCGCCGCGCTTGGCCTTCGGGTCGGCGGCCGGAATGACTTCGACGGGGCCGCTGTCGTCCATGCCCAGGCCCCATTGAGCGATATCGAGATGGTGCGCGCCCCAATCGCCAACCGCGCCGCTGCCATACTCTTTATAATCGCGCCAATTCGGGAAAAAGTCGTACATGCCGCGCGGACTGAGCACGGCGCTGTAGCCGCGAAGCGGCCCCGGCCCGCACCAACGGTCCCAATCCAATCCCGGCTCCATTTTGTCCGTCGCCAAATCACATGGGCGGCCGGCGTCCCCAAAACTGCATTCGACCCGCTCGACCTTGCCGATGACGCCATTGCGCACCAATTCGCACGCGATGCGAAATTCCTTCATGGAACGCTGCATCGAGCCGGTTTGCAGGATGCGTTTGCGCGCCGGCACGGTCTTGATGACCTGGACGGCTTCATGGATGTTGTGCGTGAGGGGCTTCTCGCAATAGACATCCTTGCCGGAGTGGAGCGCGGCCAGTGTTGTAATCGCGTGCCAATGATCGGGCGTGGCGATGCAGACCGCGTCGATGTCTTTGCGCGCGACCAATTCGCGGAAATCGCTGTAGGCGGCGCAATCGGAATTCTTGTAATGTTTATCCACCTTGCCCTTGGCGTTTTCGCGCCGGGTTGTATCCACGTCGCAAACAGCCAGCACGCGAGTCTTCTGCTCGAGAAAATTGCCCAGCAGGCCATGCGACTGCATGCCCATGCCGATGAAGCCCATGGTCAAGCGTTCGCTCGGCGGCGTATCCGCGCCCCAAATGCGCGAGGGCAGGATGAATGGAGCGGCCGCGGCCGCGGTGGAGGCGGCCTTAATAAAGTGGCGCCGGCTCAGGGAGTTGCTCGATTTCATATATAAATATAGCGTGTTCGCAAAATTATCGACTGCTGTCGCTGGAGATTATTCATTTCCCACGCAATTTTGCAATCACGGAGACGCTCTGAAAACACTTTGAAAAAACTGGGTGTGTTTTTCGTCTGAACAATGATAGGATTGAGCTTGATGCGCCGCACCATGACTTTTTGTATCGCCGCGTCGCTGCTGCTGGCTTCTGCCAGCCGCGGCGCGTTGACGCCCGAGCAGGTCAAAGCCCTGCCCCCGCCGGCGAAGCATCCCGTCAATTTCGCGGTTGAAATCAAGCCGATTTTCGAGGCCAGCTGCATCCGCTGTCACGGGCGCGGGCGCGACCGGGGCGGGCTTCAGATTGATTCCCGGCAATCGCTGCTCAAAGGAGGCGATTCCGGGCCGGCCGCCATTTCGGGCAACAGCGCCGGCAGCTATATTGTTGAAATGGTATCGGGCCTCAATCCCGACGAAGTCATGCCGAAAAAAGGCAAGAAACTGACGCCGGAAGAAGTCGGCGCGTTGCGGGCTTGGATCGACCAGGGCCTGCCGTGGGACCCGGAGATCAGCTTCGGCCCCATTCCGCCGCGGAATCTCGATCCGCGTTCGCCCGCCGTGCCCGCCGCGCGCAACGAGAGCAATACGGCTGACCGCTTCCTGGATGTCTATTTCCAGCGCCGCCACATCAAACCGCCGAAGCCCGTCGATGACCGCGTTTTCGCTCGGCGGGTTTATCTGGATGCGATTGGCTTGCTGCCGCCGCCGAAGGAACTGGACGCCTTCGTGTCCAGCCATAAATCCGGCAAGCGCGAGGCGCTGGTCAAAACGCTCCTGGCCCGCGACGATGCCTACGCGCAAAATTGGCTCACGTTTTGGAACGACTTGCTGCGCAATGATTACAAGGGGACCGGTTACATTGACGGCGGCCGCGAGCAGATTACCAAATGGCTCTATGCCGCGCTCACCACTGACTTGCCTTACGACCAATTTGTCTCGCAATTGGTGAATCCGAACACCAATTCCGCCGGTTTCAGCAAGGGCATCGTTTGGCGGGGCTTTGTCAACGCCAGCCAGATGCCGCAAATGCAGATGGCCCAAAACTTTTCGCAGGTGTTCATGGGCGTCAATCTCAAGTGTGCCTCCTGCCATGACAGCTTCATCAATGACTGGCAATTGTCCGATTCCTACGGGCTGGCCAACGTCTTCAGCGATCAGCCGCTGGAAATTTATCGCTGCGATGTGCCCACTGGAAAGCAGGCCCCGGTCAAATTTCTGTTCCCGCAATTGGGCGAGTTGCCGGTCACAAAGGACAAAGCGGAACGCCTCAAAGCCCTCGCCACGATGGTCACCTGCCCCAAAGACGGCCGCCTTTCGCGCACGATTGTCAACCGGCTCTGGGCCAAATTCATGGGGCGCGGATTGGTCGATCCCGTCGATGACATGCAGCAAACCGCCTGGGACCCGGACCTGCTGGATTGGCTCGCGCAGGACCTCGTGGCGCACAATTACGATCTGAAACAGACGATGGAACGCATCCTGACGTCGCGCGCCTATCAATTGCCGGCCGTCGATTTGGGCGAGCAGCCCGGCACCAATTACGTCTTCACCGGGCCGACCATCCGGCGCATGACGGCGGAGGAATTCCGGGACGCCTTGACTTCCTTGACCGGGGCCGGTTATGCCGCGCCCGACGCGCAGGTTTCTTTAGGCGAAAGCGTCGTTAAGAAATTTGGCCCAAGGCTCAAGGCCCAATGGGTTTGGAATGACCGCCACGCGGCCAAATCCGCCAAAGCCGGCACTATTTACCTGCGCAAGACCGTGCGCCTATCCGCGCTGCCGCAATCGGCCGAGGCGCTGGTCTATTGCGACAATGCTTTTTCCCTTTTCGTCAACGGCCATCAGGCCGGTTCCGGCGCGGATTTTGCCAAGGGCTTCATGGTTGATCTCAAGCCGTGGTTGAAGCCCGGCCCCAACCTGATTGCCGTGCAGGCCATCAACGCCCCCGCCACCACGCGCGATAATCCGGCTGGGCTGTTCATTTACGCGCGCGTCCGTGCCGCCAATGCGGACGGCGAGGAAAAGATGATGGACTTCATCACGGACAAATCGTGGCTGGTTGCCGACAAGCAAAGCGATGGTTGGGAAAAGCCTGATTTCGACGCGCAAGGCTGGTCCGGCGCCAGCGAGTTGGGCGGGGGCGGCACGGCCCCGTGGAGATTGCCGGGCGATGAGGTCGCGCGCGAATTCGCTTCCCGCTCAGAGGGCGGCGTGCGCGCATCCCTCGTGGTGGCGGACCCGTTGATGGTCGCGATGGGACGCCCCAACCGGGAACAAGTCGTCACCACCCGCGCCAGCGAAGCCACGACCTTGCAGGCGCTCGAATTGACCAACGGCAAAACACTGGCCGACATCCTCAGCCACGGCGCGGCCAATTTAATCCAGCAATACCCGACGGGCCCCAAGCTGATCCGCTCCGTTTATGAGGAAGCCGTCGGCCGGCCGCCAACGTCGCGCGAATTGAAGCTGGCCAAGACGCTGGTCGGAAAGAAGCCCGGGCCGGACGGGGTCGAAGATTTCGTGTGGGCCGTCGCGATGCTGCCGGAATTTCAACTGATTTATTAAGGCAAGACATGAATAGAATGAAGCGAGATTGGAATCGGCGCGATTTTTTGAAAACCGCCAGCGCCGCCACCCTGGGCGCCTTGGCCGCCGGCGCGCCGCGGCAGATTTTAGCCGCGGACCAGGAAACCATCCGCCCGACCGCGGACACTCTCATTGTGCTGTGGATGGCCGGCGGCATGGCGCACACGGAGACCTTCGATCCCAAGAATTACGTGCCCTTCACCAAAGGGATGGCTGCCAATGTCATGTTGAGCACCTTCCCGCAAATTGACACCGCCGTCGATAACATCAAGTTTTCGCAGGGCCTGGAAAAAATTGCCGGCGTGATGGATCGCGGGACGCTGATCCGCTCCTACACCGCCGGAGACCTCGGTTTCATTCTGCACACCCGCCACCAATACCAGTGGCATACCGGCTACGCGCCCCCGCAAACCGTCGCCTGCCCGCACATTGGCGCGGTCGTCGCGCGCACACTGGGGCCGAAGAATCCGGCGCTGCCCGCCTTCATTGACATCGGCCAGCGGTTTGACGTGGGTGAAGGCGAGGAATTGAAGTCGTTTCATACCGCCGGTTTTCTCGGCAGCGAATACGGGCCGTTTCTCATCGCCAACCCGTCCGAAGCCGTGGAGAGCGTCCGCCCGCCGGAGGGGATGAGTCCCGCGCGCTTCGAGAGCCGCGAGAAATTCTACAAGTCGCTCGTGGCCGATACTCCGGTTGGCCGGCACGGCAGCGCCTTCCAAAAGGAATCGCTCCTGCGCTCGATGGACAACGCGCACCGGCTGCTCAGTTCGCCGGCGGCGAAGTCCTTTGACCTTTCGCTCGAGCCGAAGGAAAGTTATGACAAATATAACACCGGCCGTTTCGGGCTGGGCTGCCTTCTGGCCCGCCGCTTGACCGAAGCCGGCGCGCGCTTCATCGAGGTGACCTCGGAATACATTCCGTTCGAGTATTTCGATACGCATGAAAACGGCCACACGCGCATGGCGGATTTGAAAAAAACGGTGGACGGCCCAGTCGCGCAATTGGTGCTGGACCTCGAGGCGCGCGGCCTGCTGGACCGGACGCTGATCGTGCTGGCGAGCGAATTCAGCCGCGACGCGCTGCTGGAAGGCAAGCCGAGCAAGCCTGTCAAAAACCAGGTGGACCAGCCCCAGACCATCGAAGACCTCAAGTATTACGGCATGCACCGCCATTTCACAGACGCCGGCAGCGTTCTGCTCTTTGGCGGCGGAATCAAGAAAGGCCACTTGCACGGCCTGACCGCCGACGAGCGCCCCTGCAAAACGATCAAGGACCGGGTCGTGATCGAAGATTTGCACGCGAGCATCTACCGGGCGATGGGCATTTCCCCGCGCCTGTCCTACGAAATCGAAAAACGCCCGTTCTACGTAACCCGCGACGGCGTCGGCCAGCCCATCATGGATTTGTTCGCGTAGTTCGACAGATCAACCCACAAATTCCAATTCTTGCCGGTGCGGAATCAGCCCGGCTTCGTGGGCCTTCCCCAGAAAACGCCGGATGGCTTCGCGGCCTTTTTCGCCGTAATCGAGCGTCCAATGATTGACATACATCCCCACGAATTGATCCGCCAGCTCGCGGCCCATGTCGCGCGCGTAGTGCATCGCGTGCGCGACGGCCTCGGCGCGATGATCGAGGCTGTATTGGATGCTGGCGGTTAGAATCCGGGATATGGCGGAGCGCGTATCCGGCGCGAACCGTTTATGAATTACGTTTCCGCCCAGGGGCAATGGCAGCCCGTCGTTTTCCCGCTTCCACCACGCTCCCAAATCCTGGCAGACCACCAATCCCTCGTTTTGATAGGTCAACTGGCCTTCGTGAATGACCAGACCCGCCTCGGCCCTCCCTGAGCGGACTGCCTGAAAAATTTGGTCGAACGGAACCACGACAAAATCGATTTGCTCAGCCGGGCGTTGCAGCCAAAGTTGCAGGGCCAGGAACGCGCTGGTCATGGTGCCGGGCACGGCGATTTTGCGGCGCGCCAATTCCTCGCGCGTGAATGGCGTTTTGGCCGTCAACATGGGGCCGTAGCCGTCGCCCATGCTCGCGCCGCTGGGGAGCAGCGCGTATTGGCCGCTGACATAGGCGTAGGCATGAATGCTGATGGCGGTGATGTCCAACTCGCCGCGCCGGGCGCGTTCGTTGAGGGTCTGAATATCCTGCAAGATGTGCTCGAAGGCGAAGCCACCGGTGGGAATCAGCCCTTTGGCCAGCCCGTAAAACATAAAGGCGTCGTCCGGGTCCGGCGAATGGCCAAGGGTCAAGGTTTGCGTCATAGGGATGTTACTGGCCGGCTTTCACGATGTCGTCCACCAAATCCTGGACGTTCCATTTGCTGCCAGGAACTACGTCGCGGATGTGGCCGGACGCGTCCACCACGACCGTGCGCAAGTTGTGCCCGATGCTCGTCCCTTCGTGCCAATAATTCTCGCCGATCTGATCAGCCAGGGCGCCGATTTGATCCTCATCACCCGTCAGGAAACTCCAATGGCTCTTGTCATAATCAGCGGCATCGGCATAGCTGGCCAGGCGCGACGGGCTGTCATGCGCGGGATCGAAGGAAATGGAGAGCAAATGCCAGCGGGCAGGGGCGTTGGTCATCTTTTTCAATTCCTGCTCAATCTTTCCGAAGTTGCTGGTCATGCGCGGGCAATACTCCGGGAACGGGCAACTGGTGAAGAAAAAGGTAAATGCCAGCACTTGTCCCTTGAACTGGCTCAGGCTGACGGCCTCTCCCAATTCATTGGTGAAATGATAATCCGGCAGCCGGTCCCCGATGTCCAACGGCGCGAGCGCGCGGGAAACATGCATGACAGGCTGGGAACCGGGCGTCACATCGGACGGCGCGGCGGAATCAAGCTTGGCAAGGTCCTGAATCCATCCCTCCGTCGGTGTTACGGCCAGCTTGAACATGATGGTGTCACCCGTTTTCAATCCCCGCAGCAAATTGGTATCGCGCACTTCGAAAGGCATCGTCATCGCTTGCATGTAGCCGGCAATGGCTTCGTGGCTGACGACGATGGTCTTGCCGTCTGATTCCAACTTCTTGACGATTCCCTTGGCGTCGTAAATGCGCGGGGAAGAAGTGGCGGAAGTGACGGGCGGAGCCGCGGTTTTTTGGCCGCAGGAGGTTAACAAGACGGCCAGGCAGAACGCGCAGGCCATCCGCAAACAACATTTGACGGTGGGGGGCGATTTGATAAAGTCACCGGGCGATTGTCGCCCGCCCCCGGGCGAAAGCACGAATTTATATGGCAAAAACATCATCTAAATCTGAAAAGTACGTTTATCTTTTTGGCAATAAAAAGGCCGACGGCCATGGCGGCATGAAACCCTTGCTGGGTGGCAAAGGCGCCAACCTCGCCGAAATGACCCGCATCGGCCTCCCCGTTCCGCCCGGTTTCACCATCACCACTGAGGTCTGCAATTACTATTACGCGCACCACCGCACTTATCCTAAACAATTGTGGGCCCAAGTCAAAGCAGGCGTCGCCAACACCGAGAAGATTCTGGGCAAGAAGTTCGGCGATTTGCAAAAGCCTCTCCTGGTGGCCGTGCGCTCCGGCGCGCGCGATTCAATGCCAGGCATGATGGACACCATTCTCAACCTCGGCCTCAACGACCAAACCGTCGGCGCTTTGGAACGGGTTAGCAACAATCCCCGTTTCGCCTGGGATTGCTATCGCCGCTTCATCCAAATGTATGGCGACGTGGTCATGGGCGTGCAAAAGCGCGGCAACGAAGATCACGAGCCATTTGAAATTGTCATCGACGCTCTCAAAAGCGAATTGTTCCCCGGCGAATCCCACGTTGAAGACACGCGCCTGGACACGGCCGCCCTTCAAGAGTTGGTCTCACGATTTAAGGCGCTCATTAAGGAGCGAACCGGCAACGCCTTCCCCACTGATCCGTGGAAGCAGCTCGAAGGGGCGGTTGGCGCGGTCTTTGGTTCGTGGATGAACGACCGGGCCATCGTTTACCGGCAGAAGTATAATATCCCCTCCGAGTGGGGCACCGCCGTCAACGTCCAATCCATGGTCTTCGGCAACACTGGGGACACCTCCGGTTCTGGCGTCGCTTTTACGCGCGACCCGGCCAGCGGCGAAAAAGTCTTTTATGGAGAATTTCTCATCAACGCCCAGGGCGAAGACGTTGTCGCCGGCGTGCGCACGCCCAATCCAGTCAAAGAACTGGCCGACATCATGCCCGCGGCCGCGAAGGAATTGGAAGCGGTCCGGCAAACCTTGGAGAAGCATTTCCGCGATGTGCAGGACTTCGAATTCACCATCGAAGAAGGCAAGGTTTTCATGCTCCAAACCCGCAACGGCAAACGCACCGGGCTGGCCGCCGTCCGCTTCGCTGTCGAGATGGAGAAGGAAGGGCTGATCTCCTGGCAGGAAGCCGTTCAGCGCGTCCCGGCCGAGCAACTTGACCAGGTGCTGGCGCCCGTCTTTGACCGCGCCGCCATCAAGGACGCCAAGGTCATTGCCAAAGGCTTGCCCGCCGGCCCCGGCGCCGCCACCGGGAAAATTTACTTCAACGCCGAGCGCGCCGTTGAAGCGCGCCACAGCGGCGAAAAAGTATTGCTCGTGCGCGTGGAAACTTCGCCCGAGGATTTGCGCGGCATGATCGCGGCCGAAGGCATTTTGACCGCGCGCGGAGGCGTCAGTTCGCACGCGGCCCTGGTGGCGCGGCAGATGGGCAAAGTCTGCGTTTGCGGCGCCAGCGCGCTGCATGTCGATTACACCGCACGCAAGATGGAAGTCGCCGGCCACTCCTTCCGGGAGGGCGATTTTCTCTCCATCGACGGCACTTCCGGGGAAGTTTACGCGGGCGAAGTTAAAACGGCGCCATCGGAAATCATCCAGGTTTTGATCGGCAAAACGCTGCAACCCAAGGACAGCCGGATTTACCAGGATTTCGCGCAATTGATGAAATGGTGCGCCAAAGCCACCCGCCTCGCTGTGCGCACCAATGCCGATTCCCCCGAGCAGGCCGCCAACGCCATCGCGTTCGGCGCCTCCGGCATCGGCCTCTGCCGCACCGAGCACATGTTCTTTGAGGGCAACCGCATCGACGCCATGCGCGAGATGATCCTGGCGGACAACCTGCCGGACCGCAAACAAGCGCTGGCCAAGCTGCTGCCGTATCAGCGGGATGACTTCGCCGGAATTTTCCGCAAGCTGGGCGGCTTGCCCGCGACCATCCGCACGCTCGACCCGCCCTTGCACGAATTCCTCCCGCACGAAGAAACCGCCAAGCAGGACCTCGCTCACAAAATGGGCGTCCCCGTTGAAAAGATCAACAAGCGCATGGCGGAATTGCACGAGTTCAATCCGATGCTGGGCCTGCGCGGCTGCCGTTTGGGCATCGTATTCCCTGAAATCACCGAGATGCAGACCCGCGCCATCATTGAGGCGGCCATCCTGGTGCAGAAGGAAGGCATCCCGGTCAAGCCAGAGATCATGATCGTGCTGGTCGGTTTCCCCAAGGAACTTCAGCAGCAATTGGAAATCGTCAACAAAACCGCGGCCGAAGTCCAGCAGGAGAAAAAAGCCAGGGTAAAATACATGGTTGGCACGATGATCGAAATCCCCCGCGGCGCGTTGGTCGCGGATGAAATCGCCAGGGACGCCCAGTTCTTCAGCTTCGGCACCAACGATTTGACACAGACTTGCCTGGGCATGAGCCGCGATGATTCAGGCCATTTCCTGCCGCGTTACCAGGAACTGGAGATTCTCAAGCAAAACCCATTCGCCACCATCGATCAAAGCGGCGTGGGTGCGCTGGTCAAAATCGCCGTCGAAAAGGGCCGGCAAACCCGTCCGGATATTAAATTGGGAATCTGCGGCGAACACGGCGGCGACCCGGCCAGCGTGAAGTTCTGCCATCGCGCCGGGCTGACCTATGTGAGTTGCTCGCCGTTCCGCGTGCCCATCGCGCGCCTTGCGGCCGCGCAGGCGGCGCTGGAAGACCAGCCCAAAGCTAAAGCCGCGGCGAAGAAGAAAAAATAAGAGGGACGGGAGGGCGCGGCGGAACTTACGCCGCGCCGGGCGCGGGAGCGGCGCCAAAAAAGCAGCGCAACTCCTCCTCAAGTTCCGCGGGGGTGGCCACCAAGCCGGCCATCTCCTCGCGCAAGACTTCCCGGTAACGGTCGCGCAAGCTTTGCGCCATGGTTTTAACCGCATTTTCGGCCATGCTCAACCGCGCGGAAATCTCAGCGTAAGACACCGCCGCGCCTGTGCCTGCCAGGCAATGCTTTAAGGCGGCGAACATTTCGCCTTTCCCCAGGGCCTCGTACTCGCGCTTGAGCCGGTCATAAACGACATTGGCCACCGCCAGCGCCCAGTTTTGCTCGAACACTTTTTCCGTCATCGGCGAGGCATCCTGCCGGCCGGGCCGGGCCACGCGCCCTTTGCGCGCTTCATCGACTAGGAAATGATTCATGGCCGTGGTCAGAAAGGAGCGGAATTTCCCGCAATCCCGTTTCATGTACGCCAGCGGTTTGTTGCGGAGGAGACGGGAAAAGAACTCGTGCGTCAGGTTCTTGGCCTCCTCCGGCGGATGGCCGCGCAACCGGACGTAAGCATACAAGGGATACCAGTAGGTCTGGCATAACCGGGCCAGAACTTCCATCGCCTGGGCAGTGTCCTGCCGCCGCGCCTGGAGCACGATGGCCCATTGATTCATGGAACAAACCTGCCCGGAACCCTCGTGCCGGGGGGAGATTGGCTTCCGATCAATCATTTGATGCTTTTATAGCGCAATCCGCCCGTCATCGCAAACAAATTTCTGCCCGTTTTTTTTGGAACACCGCCCTGGCGCCCGGCATTCTAAATACTTTACACGCGTTTTTTCCGGAAAAGCTTGCGGAATGGCAAGGGAGCCATGCGCACCTTGCTGAAATCATGGCCGAAACGCGGCTCCATGAAGGAGCGCGTGGCGGAATCGAGGGGCTGGCCGGGGGAGCGAAGCGCCTGGTGGACGATCGGCGGCGCGGCAGCGGAACCGGCGCCCGCGGCAGCGGTCGTTTTGCGCTGGAGCGATTTTTTACGGCACTCCTCGCATTCGCCATCGGGGCCGGATTTGCCGCCGCAGGAACACTTGCGCTGAAGCGA
>DASXZY010000014.1:0-37819 GCA_036501625.1 Verrucomicrobiia bacterium | reverse complement strand
GCCTCATTCTACTCACCCACAACAACAATCCAAAGGAATTGTATTTATGACCCGCACAGGAAAAATCGCGCGGCTGCCCTTCGCGCTTCGCACCCAACTCAACGAGCGTCTGCAGGATGGCCGGCCCGGCCCCGAACTGCTCGAATGGCTCAACGCCTTGCCGGAAGTCCAGGCCATGCTGCAAAAGGATTTCAACGGCCTCCCCATTTCCCAGCAGAACCTTTCGCTCTGGAAAAATGGCGGCTATGTGGCTTGGGAGCAGCAGCAGATCGCGCTGGAACGGCTCGACGAGGTCGCGGAAACGGAAGAAGCCGCCAAAGCGGACGGCAGCCCAAGCCTGGCCAGCCGCCTCTCGTCGTTTCTGGTTTTGCAAATGGCCCTCGAACTCACCCGCATGGATGACGTGCCGTCCGGCCCAGAGAAAGCGGCCATCCATGCCGCCATGATCAAAAATCTCTGCCTGCTGCGCCGCGCCGACCGGGAAGGCGCCAAATCTCGGTTGGACGAACAGCAATACCGCCTCGGCCTTTACGACGAATACGAAAACGGACGCAAGCGCCGCAAACAAGAGGCCCAAGACAACATGACCGAAGAAGAACGCCAGGAACGCATCAATCGCATCCTCGGCGTTGACTAACCCGCCGAGGCAAAACAACCCAAAACAAGGCACAACAAGCCAATACCGCCATGAGGATTATAAACCGTCCAGAAGCAAGCCCATGTCTTCTCGCAGCACTCTCGGCGGAATGGAAACGCGGTTCCCGCGCAAAATCAAAACTTCTCGGAGACTTCCATGCCTACGAGGCAGACGTCGTCGGAGAATTTGTGGTTGGCGGAGAAGTGCTGGATTTCACTTAGCATCGCCGTAAACAAGTCCGAACAATGCAGCTTGGCGTGCTTGCCGACCGCTTGCAATAGCTGTTCCTGGCTGAATTGCTCGCCTTCCGCGCCTTCAACCTCGTAGAGGCCGTCCGTAAATAGCATCACGATGTCGCCGGACGAGAGCGGGCACGACACCGTCGGGTAAGTCGAATCGGCGAAAAGGCCCAAGGCGGGCTTGGATTTGCCATCGGCGTACTTGAGGACTTCCACCGTCCCGGTGGTGCGATGGACCAGGAACGGCTTGGGATGGCCGGCATTGGCAAAAAATATCTGGCGCCGCGCGAGGTCCGCCACCAGGTAAAAGGCCGTCGTGAACAGCGGCGTGCCGGTCTGCTGCAAAATGGCGCGCAAATCGGAATTGATGCGGGTGAGCAATTGGCCGGGGTCCAGGGCGATCGGCCGCAATTCCTCGACCAGCCCCCGCACCATGGCCGTGACCAAAGCCGACCTGACGCCATGCCCCATCACGTCGCAAATGAACAAGCCCGCCTGCGTTTCCGAGAGCGCCAGGACATTGAAAAAATCGCCGCCCACCTGGCCGCTGGGATGATAGCGGTGGCTAAAGTGCAGGAGGCTGGCTTCTTCCGATTCGCCGGGCGGGAACGTGGGATATTGCTGAGGCAGGATGGCCTGCTGGATGTCCCGCGCCATTTTGAGATCATCCTCCAGAATCTCGTTTTTCTTGCGCAACTCCGTCTGGCTCCGGGCCAGTTCGGCGCTGGCTTTGCGCTCGCGCTCCTCGGCCTGTTTGCGCACCGTCACATCGCGCAGCAGGCTCAGCAGCAGCGATCGGCCTTCCTCCATCTCGACGAACGAATTGGAAAGCTCGACATCGACCACCCGGCCGGAGCGAAAGGCGACATGGCGTTCGAGCAGCGATTCGATCTTCCGTTCCGCGAACCGCATTTGAAACTTTTGCAGCATCTCCGCCGTGCCGGTGGCCGCCGCGTAAATGACGGTGTAGGGGCGCCCGACCAATTCCTCCGCCGGCATCCCGACGATGTGGCAAAAGGCCGGATTGACGGCAAGCATGATGCCCTGTTCGTCTGTCAACCGCATGCCTTCAAAGGATTTTTGCCAGATGGAGCGGAAACGCATCTCGGAGAAGCGCAGTTTCTCCTCCGCTTCCTTGCGCGCGGTGATGTCCTCCACCATGCCTTCGTAAAAGATGATGTTCCCTTGGGAGTCCTTGACCGCCCGCGCGTTTTCGGAAATCCAAATGATGGTGCCGTCCTTGCGGTAAATTTGCGCCTCGAAATCCTGCACCAAGCCGACTTCCTTCATCAGCCGGATGAACTCGGTCCGCCGGTTTGGGTCCACGTAAAGCAGGCGCGCGATGTCGCTGATCTTGGACATCATTTCCTCGCGGTCGGCGTAGCCGTAGATGCGGCACAACGCCGGATTGACATCCAGGTAAGTGCCTTCCGGCGAAGTCTGGAAAATGCCGGCCACCGAATTCTCGAAAATGCCGCGATACCGCTCCTCGGCCTTGAGCAGCGCCCGGCGCGATTCCGTCCGCTCAATCGCATAAACGATGGCGCGAGAGATCAATTGCCCGTCCACCCGCCCCTTGACCAGGTAATCCTCGGCTCCCGCGTGAACGGCGTTGAGGGCCAGCGTTTCGTCATCCATGCCGCTAAGGACGATGACCGGCAGGTCGTGGGCCTTGGATTTGACAGCCTGAAACGTGCTGATTCCAGACGTTTCCGGGAGCGTCAAATCGAGCAAAATGAGATCGATCCCGCCTTTAGCCAGGCGCGCCAGGCCTTCCTTGAGGCTGTTGGCCGGCTCCAATTGCAATTTGACGGCGGCGTTATGGCTGAGGACGGCGCGGAGGAAATAAACATCATCGGGGTTGTCCTCGATGAGCAGCACAGTAATAGTTTTTGTTTCCATGTCGCGCGCTCAAGGCGCACAAAGACATTTCTATCACCGTCCAGCGGCGGTGGGAAGCATCTTTTCGCGGATTTGGCGCATCTGGAATCGTGGCGGCGCCGCCGGTTTTGGTTTCTCAAATTTTCTTCAACTTGAATACGCCGCTGCCAGCGGCCGCTGAACCAACTCCCAGCGTGCCGCTCAGCGTTTGCTCATTGACCGAATCCAATTGGCCTTTTCCTGACGACCCGGCCCTTTCCCAATCAAACTCAATCGAAATTCCGCTCACCGGATCAGCGCTCATCGCTGACCCATCGGGCGCCGTTGCTGAGACTTTGGATGTTTTCTGGCGAATCGTTCCGCTCTTGATCGTCACGTCTTTTGGCTTGTCCGGGCTTGACTGTGCTTGCAACTGGAAGGTGCCCGTCACGGAGCTTGGCGTCGGGACGGCAAGACTGAACGTGACATTGACGGCTGTTCCGCCTGCCGCCGGCGTGAACGTTCCTTGCCACTTGCCGGTCAAGAGATTGCCCCAGACGACACCGCCGATTTGAGGCTCATAGAAACTTGGATTGGATTGTTCGTTCCACTGATCGGTGATGTAATTTTTAATGCTAAACTTGTATTTGTCCGGGTCCTTCTCGAGGTCCTTGTAAAACTGCATTCCCGCGTGGTTTGCGACCTGATCGGCGTTGGAGAACACGCCGGTTGCCGCAAGGCCAAATTGCCCAATCTCCATGGCCCGGCCAATATTGGCGGTGTCGGCTGTTTTGCTGCCCGATGGCGGTGTTGCGCTAAAGTAGTCGTAACCCTGATCGAAAAAATGACCGAGTTTGTCCGCTCCAATACAGAGGCCGTGAATTTTCACCACCGAGCCGACTACATGAGCCACTCCCAGAGTTTGAAATTTGTAGAACTTGTTGACATTCTCCGCCCCGCTGTACTTTGTGCCGGAAAGATCGTTGGGCGGAATGCGCCTCTTCGTGGCGGGCAGGTTTTCGACAAATGTCTCGATTGGCGAAATGGCGGACCTGCCGCCAAGCCGCTGCATGACATGGAGCGACAACAATGGCGCAAAGATGGGCTTGTCCATGCCCTTGCGCTCGTCGGCTATTTCTGTGTTCACTTCGGCGTCAATGTCCGCCGCGGCGTCGTTCAGTCCCGCGCACGAACGGTCATCCACTTCCGCGCGTTGAATGACGCTTGCGCCAGGGTGGCCTTCTTGCTGAACCACATGTGTCAGCTCATGGGCGAGCAGGCGCCGTCCGCCCGCCGTGGCAGGCGCGAACA
The DNA here is from genome assembly GCA_036501625.1 of Verrucomicrobiia bacterium. GTDB lineage: Bacteria > Verrucomicrobiota > Verrucomicrobiia > Limisphaerales > Palsa-1400 > Palsa-1400. Next base: position 33,772 of record DASXZY010000014.1, on the reverse strand, counting down.
TGCCCGCGCCGAACACGATGTTTTGTCCAACAGTGTAAGCGTGGGCGTTGACGGCCCGCGCCGATTGCTCAGCGGCGGCGCCTGAATGCACCCGCACCTTGGAAAAGTCGTGGCCGAAGCGCGGCTCCATGAACGCTCGGGCGGCTGGATCAAGCGGCTGGCCGTGCGAGCGCAATACTTCATGGACGCAATGGGGGGCGGCGGCCTGTCCCGCATCTCCGACGCTGGCTCGCTTTAGTTGCCGAGGCCCCTGGTTCTCTATTTGCGCCGGAGGCTGGCTGCTGATGCGCTGGGGCTGAGTGGCTGGCATTCCCATCACTCGTTCGGCCATAAGGCCGGCTTGCTGTTCACATGCGTCTCCCGGCTTGTTGATGGCCAGTTTTGGTTGAAGCGCTCCCGCGCCCGGCGGATGGACCGGAATCCGGCTGAAATCTTGCCCGCGGCGAGGCGGCGCCAAGCCGGCTTTTGGCATGTGCGAATGAGCCGGCTTGCGAGACGCTGGCTTTCGCGGTTGACGCTGTCCATGTTTCACAACGGCACGCACCTTGGTTTGTATAATCGACCGCGGCGGGCAAGTCAAATGAAAAACCCATTCGGCCCGGTTTTTTGCGAGTTTTAGTTTGACAGAGTTCCGCGCCGTTTCCACCTGCCCTCGTCCCGCTGCGGCGGCGCGCGCGGGTTTCAGAACGCGCGATTCTACTCGTCGCTGGCTTCGAGTTTGTCTTTGAGGAAGGAGTGCATCACAGATTGCTCGCCGCGCGCGAGCCATTGGCCCAATTGCACCGAAGCAGCCCCAAAAACCGCCAGCACAGCCAGCACTCCAAAAAGCCAGCCCCGGTTGATGTTCCGCACCGGATTCATCGGCGCGGGAATCATCATCGCGCCGACGCCAAACATCAATAGGAACACGAGCCAGAATAGAGTCAGCAGCCGCACCAGCGGATTCATGCGGAAGATTCCCTCCAGCACCACGCCGCCGTCCGCCTCCGTCAAATTTCCATAAAAAAACGGCGCGAACGGATTCTGGTAATACTTCCTGGTGTGCAACCGGAACGCGGTCCCGCGAAACTCTCCCATCACGGCGCCCGGATCGGAATCCCATGATAACGCGAGACCTCGCAAGTCCGTGGAGGAGCCTAACCGCGACTGGCAGTCGGCCAGGGACAGTTTGGTGCGTAATTTCATGCCGCGTATCTAAGCACAGCCGGCCATGAATGCAAAACGGAAATAGCCGCGGTAAATATTTTATAGATATTGCCGCCGATTCAGTGCAATAGAGTTTTAGACATGAAAAACGTTGTTCTCCTCGGCTCAACCGGTTCCATCGGCGCCAGCACTTTGAAGGTGGCGGAGGATTTGCCGGGCGAAATCCGCCTCATCGGCCTGGCGGCGGGGCAGAACAGCGAACTGCTTCTCACGCAAACGCTTAAACATCGGCCAGTCGCCATTTCCGTGAACGATCCCGCCAAGGCCCGCGAATTGGAGAACACCCTCGGGACATCCACCCGCGTTTATGCCGGCGAGGACGGTTTGCTCAAGCTGGCCACGCTTCCCGCCGCGGACATTGTGCTGATTGCCATTGTCGGCACCGCCGGCTTGCAACCGGCCCTGGCGGCCATCCGGGCTGGCAAAGACATTGCCGTCGCCTCCAAGGAGATTCTGGTCATGGCCGGCGAAATGGTTATGTCTGAAGCGCGCAAGAATGGCGTCCGCGTCCTAGCGGTGGACAGCGAACATTCGGCCATTTTCCAGTGCCTTGACGGAAAGCCGGCCGACTCGGTGCGCGCGTTATGGTTAACGGCATCCGGCGGCCCTTTTCGCACGACGCCCAAGGAGGAATTCCCGGCCATCGACGTCCAGCGCGCCCTGCGGCATCCCTCCTGGGTCATGGGCCGCAAGATCACCATTGATTCCGCCACGCTCTTCAACAAAGGCCTGGAAATGATCGAGGCGCGCTGGCTGTTTGACATCGAGATGGCGCGGGTGCGCGTGGTCGTGCATCCGCAAAGCGTGGTGCATTCGATGGTGGAATTCGTGGATGGCTCGATGCTGGCCCAGCTTTCCACGCCGGATATGTGCCTGCCCATTCAATACGCCCTGACCTATCCAGAGCGAATCGCCAGCGAGCGCGTGCAAACCAACCTCGCGCGCCTTGGCCAATTGACGTTTGAGGAGCCGGACCGGGAGCGATTCCCCGCGCTCGACTTGGCGCGCAAGGCGGGGGAAATCGGCGGCACTCTGCCCGCTGTCCTCAACGCGGCCAATGAGATGGCCGTCGATGCCTTTATCAACCAAAAGATCAATTTCCCGCAAATCAGTGAACTGGTTGGGCGCGTCATGGACCGCCATGACGTCGCGGGCCACCCGGGGCTGGAGGAAATTCTTAAGGCGGATTTGTGGGCGCGCCAAGAAGCATCCAGCGCAATCTCTACTAGAGTTATATAGATTATTGTTGCAATCTCCGAAGAAACTCGCAATAGTTCTTTTGAAATTGAAAAAATGGCTTGCTTTTTTTTCGCAGCAAGCTAAAAACAATGATCACTGATCACCATATGAGGACGCCTGTCACAAACCAACGAACCATTGCGCCCGCCTCCGTCCATTCTGCCTTTACTTTGATCGAGTTGCTGGTCGTCATCGCCATTATTGCCATTCTGGCAGCCATGCTCCTGCCCGCCTTGAGCCACGCCAAAGCCCAAGCCCAGGGAACGTATTGCATGAACAACGAAAAGGAATTGACCACGGCGTGGATCATGTACGCGGGCGACAATAACGACATGCTGGTCATGAACATCGGCGATGCCCGGCCCAATTATACGGGCACGGGGCGAACGTCGGCTCAAACCGGCTCATTCAATCTTTACAACTGGGCGGCCGGCGACGTGGATGGCAAGTCCAGCAGCGGCATTCCGGGCGCCTATGACGAGACCAATTCCACTTTGTTGCTAATGAGCGATTTGGGGCCGTACCTGAAATCCGCCGGGCCATACAAGTGCCCGGCCGATCCCGGCAATCTGGTCAACAATCGCCAGCTCGCGCCGTTTCGCGTGCGGAGCATATCCATGCAGAATTATATGAACTCCGACAGCGGCAATTCCCAATCGAACACCTACTGGTGGTTCACCCGCTTCAGTTACATTACCAAGCCGGCGCAATTTTTTGTCTTCCTGGATGAAAAGCCCTCCAGCATCGACGACGGGCTGTTTGAAGTGATCATGTCCGAGCCGGGAACTTCATCCGTCACGGTGCAGAATTTCCCCTCGCAAACGCACAACAACGCGTGCGGCTTCGGTTTTTGCGATGGGCACGCTGAAATCCATCCGTGGAAAGGGACGCTGTTTAGATCGCAAGCCAGCCCGAGCGGAACGGCCGTTTCTTCCAGCGACCCGGCCAATTTCGCGGATGCGGACTGGATCATTACCCATACGACCGCGCCCATCGCGCCTCCGGCCGTTGTGCCGCCGTGATTTTATTTGACTGCCAAACTCTTTAATTAACCCAATTCCACTTATGAAGAAAATACTTCTGCTCGCTCTGTCCGCCGTGTGCCTGCCGGCTTTTGCGTTGCCGACCTACGAGCCGTTCACCGAGTACGCCGCGAATATCGCCACCAACACGGCGGGCGCGCAAACCAACAGCATTGATCTCTGCACGGCCGGCTTGATCGCCCCCGGCGGCGAGCCGTGGGTCTGCCAATTCTTCAGCGGCACCGATACGAATTCCACGACCCACATCGCGGGGCTGGACATTCAGGTGACCAACAATCCCGCCAGCGCGTTCACCGCCGCGACACTGGCCAATCTGCTCCCCGCCACTTTCCCTGGTTTCCCGGCGCCGGGTGGTGCGATTACGGTTACCGTGGTCAATCCCGCCCAGCCGGGCAACACCAACGGCATGGTCGGCAACAGCGCCGCCCTGCAATTCGCACAGGACTTCACCCGGCCCAGCGCCGGCGTCAAAACATTGTTCGTTTCCTACCTCTTCAACGATTGCCAGGTCGGCCAAACCGGCTCCGGCAACATTGGAAGGTATTTGAATTTCGTGGCGGCCAGCAACGTGGTCGCGGGTGCGGGCACATCGTCGTATGCCAACGGCTGGCAGGCCATGAATAACACCTTCAGCGCCAATACGGGACCTCGTTACTTTGGCCACGGCGTCTTCAACCCGAACCCGTTCACCATTGTGCCGCAGGATTCCGCCGCCGGAAAATCGGCGCTCACAAATTTCACGACGTTCGCCTACGCGCCGTCTTTGACATCCGCCGCGTTCGTGGTCGGAGAATTTGTCTTTGTTTCAACGAATGCCTCCAAATCCGGTGTCAAAGACACGAACATTCTGTGGGTCAATCCTTCCATCGGCGGCTTTGGCGGCGCCACTCCTCAAGGTTCGCCCATTTTGACTTATTCCATGGTCATCACCATGAACGATGTTGGCGGAATGGTGCTGTTGGACCGGCCGGGTTCCGGCCAGGCAGGCGGAGTCGGCACCAATTTCCTCGCCAATTTGCTGCTCGGTTCCACTTGGAGTTATGTCACAGGCGGGCCGGAATTCACCAATCAGCCGGCGGGCGCGCTGGGCAGCGTTGGCTCCACGGTGTCCATGACCGGCGCGGCCGCGGCGGCCAACCAATCCGTAACCTACCAATGGCAGCACGTCTTTGATGGCACGACGAACAATCTGGCCAATGGCGTGGCCAATCCGGGCGGGTCGGCCATCGTCAGCGGCGCGACCAGCGGCACCCTCACCCTGACGGGCATCGGCAATGGAGACACCAACGGCTTTTATCAATTGAACGCCACCTCCAGCGCCACCGGTTATTCCCTGGCCAGCGCGGGTGCTGTTGTCGCCTACGATCCTCTCATCACCGGCCAGCCGCAGGAACAGTTCACCACGCCGGGCGGCACGGCTGTTTTCAACATCACGGCCGCCACGCAATTTCCGCCGCTGGCTTATCTATGGCAGTTGAACGGAGCCAATCTTTCCGACGGCACGCTGGCCGATGGCAGCGTCATCAGCGGCTCCACGACCGCTTCGTTGACGATTGCCAATGCGCAAAAGGATGAAAATAACGACATCATTACCTGCGGCGTCACCAATGGCCTCGGCCAGGGCGAAATCAGCGCCGCCGCCACGTTGATCACGACCGACCCAGCCATCACAGCCCAGCCGCAACCCGTCCAACTCACCGCCAACTTTGGCAGCCAGGCCGTCTTTGCCGCCGCCGCGCTCACGGCCCCGGCCAACCAGCCGCTCAGTTACGCATGGTTTCACGGCGCAGCCCAACTGGCTGACGGAACCCAACCCGATGGCAGCGCCGCCAGCGGCGCGGCGGGTGTGACTTCCGGCAATACGCTGGCGGCGGCGTTAACTTTGTCCGGCGTTTCGTATCTGGACAATGGAAGTTACAGCCTGGTCGTCACCAACTCCCTCGGCCTTTCCGCGACCAGCGCGGTCGCCACGCTCTTCGTCAACGACCCCGTCATCAATGCCGAGCCGCCCGCCACCGTCGAGGTGGCTCAGGGAGCCAATGCCAACATCGCCGTTGGCGCCGGTGGAACGAGCATCACGTATCAATGGTTCAACGCCAATGGCCCTCTAGGCGCGGATTTCTCCGGCGCCAACACCGCCACTTTGACCGTCACGGACGCGCAAACCAACGACGATGGCACTTATTCCGTTACCATCATCGGCCCGACCAACAGTCTCACGAGCGCGAACGTGAACCTGATCGTGGATACGCCCATAACCGGCCTGACAGTCAGCCCCGGCGAATTGGTCCAGCAGGCAGGCACGCACTTCGCCCTGGCCGGAACGGTGACCGGCGGAACATCAGGGGTGCTGAAGATCTTGTGGCAATTTAATGGCGTCACCGTGACGAACGGCACCCAGGCCGATGGCACGACCGTCTCCGGCGCGACTTCGGCCACTTTGGCGCTGGCAAATGTTCACACGGCCGACTCCGGCGTTTATACGCTGACAGCATCCAATGCCGCCGGCTTCCTCAGCGCCAGCGTTATTGCCACCGTGTCCGCGAACCTGCTTCCGCTGTCCCCCGCCAATTTGGAGGTGACTCGCGTCGGCGAAGGCTCCCAGACCCTCAGTGGCGCGACAGGCAATACCCTGTATCTGGATCAATTCACCACTAACGGCGCTTATGTCAGCACCTTCATGGTGCCGGACAGTGGGACGTCCGAGCTTATCGTTCCGGGTGCGGGCAGCGATGCGCTTAACGAATCGTATTTGACGCTCTCCTCCAACAAGGCCTATCTCAATTTCACTGGCTACTTCGAGAAATATCCCTTCACGGGCGGCAGCGATGTCACGGTGGGCGGGACGGCCTTCGTTCGCGGCATCGGCGCGGTTGATGCCGCGGGCTTTTACACGCTTGCCTATACGAACGAAGGACTATATTCCGGCGGCGAACATTTCATCCGAAGCGCCTATTCCACCGACGGCTTGATTAATTTCTGGACCACTGGCGCCGCTGGCAGCGCCGCCGTAAAGTATGTGAACGCCGGCCCGGCCGGCGCCTCCTATGCCACCGGCAGCGGAATCCCCGCGCTTTCGACCGCAGTCACAGGGCCAATCGTCCTCGGACAAGTTGGGCCGAATCTCGTTTTCTCGGACAACAGCGACAGCTCGCTGCTCGGCCTCCAGGAGTTTAATGGCGGCAGCGCGCCCCAGGCCAACATTGCCACCAGCCTTTTGCTCTCGGCGGGCAATCTGGCCGATTTCGCGTTCAGCCCGGACTCGAACACCGTCTATGTGGCGGACAGCAGCCCCGCCATCAACGGCGGCCTTGGATTTGGCGGCGGCATCCAGCGCTGGGACCTCATCGCCGGAGTTTACACGTATGAATACAACTTGGAGGACACGACCGGCTCCGGCACCAATGGCGCTCGCGGCATGGCCGTGGTTTATCCTTCCAACATTGCCAACTGGGGCCAGGGCGTGAGCGGCGCGGTCATTTACGCGACCACTTCCGAGGCCGCGGGCAATCGCCTTATTCAATTCACCGACACCAACGTTTTGTCAGGCGGAGCTTTGGCGCAAGTCGCCGTTCCCACTGTGCTGGCTTCGGCCGGTCCCAACCAATTCCTCCAAGGCGTGCGCTTTGGCCCGGTTGCCTTGCCGGCTGAAATCGTCGCGGGAGTGCAGGCAACGAACATTTTCACCGGATTGTCGGACACACTGACCGTGACGGTTTCCGGGGATGCTCCGTTTTCTTATCAATGGCAGTTTGACGGTGCGAATATTGCCGGAGCCACCACGTCCAGCCTGGCCCTGACCAATCTTCAAGCCACCAACTCCGGCACTTACTCCGTGACCGTAAGCAACCCGTTTGCCACCAACACAAGTTCGGCGGTCATCACCGTCACCAACGCCTCGCCCATCCTGGTGCTCGGCCCGCAATCGCGCATCGAAACTGCCGGCGACCATCTGGCCTTCACAGTCGCCGCCACGGGAACGCTGCCGATCAAATACCAGTGGCAGTTTGACGGCTCCAACATCGCCGGAGCCACTGCGACCGCGATTCAGTTGACAAACATCTCTCCGGCCGGCAGCGGCACATATTCGGTCATTTACAGCAACCAATTCGGCGCCTCCACCAACTCCGCGACCTTGCTGGTCACCGGTTCGCTCCAGCCGCTCTCCTCCAATAATCTGGTCGTGGCGCGGGTCGGCGATGGCGCGCAGGCGTTGAGCGCGGCCACGGGCAACACGGTTTACCTGGATCAGTACACTCCGGCCGGCGTTTACTCGAACACGATCATGGCGCCCGACAACGCGGCTGCGGGGAGCTTCATTGTGTCTGGCGGCGCGGCCGAGCTGCCGCAGGGAACGGTGTTGAGCCTTTCGGGCAACAGCAACTTCCTGAATTTCCCTGGATTCGCCTCGACTTACCCGGCCACCAATGCCTTGGCGGGCGAACTGGTTCCTCGCGCGGTGGGCGCGGTCAACGCCTTTGGATATTACAGCGAACCGATGACGCCCATTACTCTGTATGATGGCGGAGGGGACGACTTTTTCGATTCCACCGTTTCCTCCGATGGAGTCGGCGAATTCTGGACGACCGGCACCGCTGGTTCTCCTCCCTCTGTTAAATACGTCGTCCCAGCCACGGCTGGCACGGCAGGCGGCATTGGCGCGCTGGCCGGCAGCGCCAATGGCACCAGGGCCGCGCAAATCATCGCCGGGAACCTTGTCTATAGCGACATTTTCAGTTCGCCTCCAGGAATCTGGGCGTTTTCAGGCGAGCCAATCAACACGGCAACGTCCATCAATGTCGTGGATGACGCGGCCGGCAATCCGGCTGATTTCGCCGCCAGCCCCGATACGGTCTCATTCCCGCCTTCCAGCAGCACCGTTTATGTTTGCGACAGCAGTTCGATTGCCAACGGCGGCGGCATCCAGCGCTATGATTGGAACGGCAGCGCCTATGCCCTCTCTTACACGCTCGGCACTGGCGCGGGTTCGGCGGCGGGCGCGAGCTGCCTGGCGGTCGATTTCAGCGCCAATGCCACCTGGGGTCCCAATGTGACCGGTGCCAAAATCTACGCCACTACCACCGGAAACCCGGGCAACAGTTTGATCGAGATTATTGACAACGGCAGCAATTCAACCGCGACGGTCCTGGCCACCGCCAATCCGAACCAGGTTCTGCGCGGCGTGCGATTCGGCCCCGTGGCGGGACCGGCCATCATCGCGTCCAATCCCCAGTCCGCCAACGCCATCGTGGGAGGCACGGCCACCTTTACGGTTTCCGCCCAGAATGGCCCGCTCACTTACCAGTGGCAATTGAACGGGGCAAACCTTGCGAATGGCCCAAGCCCATCAGGTTCCGGCGCGGTCATTTCCGGCGCGCAAGGGCCAGTATTGACAATCAGCAACGTCGGGCCTGCTGACGACCAGGGCAGTTTTACGGTCGTCATCAGCAATCCTTACCCCAACGGCGCGGCCGCCAGCGCGCCCGCTGTCTTGAGCGTGCCTGTCAACATCACGGAATTCCCGGTCGCGTTCGAAAATGTGACCAATGGCGGAACCGCCGTCTTCACCGTGATCGCCACCGGCGGCGCGCCCATCACCTACCAATGGATTGGCCCCTGCGGCTTCCTGGCCGACGGCCTCGGCGGCGACCCTTGCGATGCCACCGCGACCGTCTCCGGCTCCAGCACCGGCACCCTGATGATATCAAACGCCAGCCCATCAGACAGCGGCCAGTATTACGTGTCGGTCAGCAACCCCGACCCAAGCTCGACCAACACTTCGTTGATACCTTCGGTATTGGATGTTTATTCCGGGCCGCCTGCCATTGTCTCGGACATCCAGCCGGCCTCCCTGGTCTTGCCGGTGGGCAACTCCGTCACCTTCTCGGTCACGGTCGCGGGCACGCCGCCGTTGATTTATCAATGGAAACAGAATGGAACAAACCTGTCGGATAACGGGCGCGTCTCCGGTTCGCAGACGAGCGTATTGACCATCGCCAACACGCAATTGAGCGATTCCGGCAATTACCAGCTCTTCATCACCAACTCGGCGGGCGTCAATAGCAGTTCCCCCGCGCCGCTCACCGTCACGCTGATTGGCTTCAACGAGGGCGGCGGATGGACCTCCAAAGGCAACGCGATCTTCATCAGCAGTTCTGTTGACTTGACAGAGGGCGGCGCCAATGAAACCAGCAGCGTCTTCCTGAACCAAAAGCTGGATGTCGCCGCCTTTCTCGCCACCTGGACTTATCAGGAATCCCCGGGCGCGGGCGCGGCCGATGGCACCGCCTTCGTCCTCCAGAATTCGCCCGCGGGCGCGGCGGCTTTGGGCGGCGGCGGCGGCGAACTCGGCTATGTGGGCATCACCGGCGGCAGCATCGCGTTCGAGTTTAATATCTATAATCCAAACGTCATTGGCATCGCCATCGGCACCAACGGCCTGGGCAAGGGCGGCACGGCCGCCACGGCCGGCGGGCCTTACGCCGGCACGGGTGCGGTCAATATCGCCAGTGGCGACCCCATCGGCGTCATGCTGGAGTACATCAACGGCATCGCGAGCTTGACACTTACGGATTCCAATACGCTGGCCGCTTACACGACCAACTACAGCGTGAACGTGACCAACTTTGTCGGCGGCAGCAGCGCTTACGTTGGTTTCACCGGCGCGGCCGGGGCCGTCAGTTCATCGCAAACAGTAAGTGATTTCTTCTTTACGAGCTTGCCGGTGGTGGCCGCCGCGAAAGCAGCCGGGCAAACGCTGGTATTGACGTGGCCCGCCTCGGCTCCCGGACTGGTGTTGCAGCAAACCGATTCGTTGAGCAACCCCAACTGGGTGAATGTCACCGCCGTGCCGGCCCTTGTGAACGGGCAAAATCAGGTCACGGTGGCTCCGACCGGAAGCGCGGTCTTTTACCGCCTGGCGATTCAATAACCGCCAGCAGACTGCATATGTGATTGATTGAACAAAACTCCGGCGGAGCAGTCAGAGTTTGCGGGATGTTTGGGGCGCTGCGCCAAAAGTTCGGCGAACGGGGCGCGCGCGTGCTGGCGCGCCGGCGGAGATTCGCATATGAAAACAGCCTTTGCCTTTTTCTGCGGTTTAGCGGTTGTTTGCTCCAGGGCGTCCGCCCAAAGCCCTGATCCAAATTGGACTGACAAATCGCTCCATAAAGAGGCGCTGGCGCCGGTGCGCGGAATCCATCTGCAGTATTTAGATTGGGGCGGGAGCGGACCCGCGATCGTTTTCCTGCCTGGCTCGGGCGGCTCAGCCCATATTTTTGACAATATGGCTTTTGAGTTCACGAACCACTTTCGCGTTCTGGCTCTTTCAACCCGGGGTTTTGGACATTCTGACAAACCTAAAACTGGCTACGAACTTGATTCGTTAACCGATGATCTCCGCGAGTCAGCGCCACGCCGCCGGATATTGAGGACCTGTTGGAGAAAGAGGCGTTTGAATTCAAGCCAGACTATTCGAAAATCACCGCTCCCGCCCTTGCCTTCTTCGCGGATCATCATTTCGACAGGCTTCTGGCTGAGGCTGCTCAGGCGGGCCGAAAAAATGATCTAGACACAATCAACCAGGCAAAGAAATGGAGGCAAGGGCAAATCAACCGGTTTAAACGCGAGGTCAAAAAGGGTGAAGTTGTGGAATTGGCGGACACGGAACATTTTTGTTTCATCCAGCGGCAAGGCGAGGTGGTTCGCGCCATGCAATCGTTTTTGAATTCTCATTAGATTTTGGCCGCGCTACGCGCCAGCCAGGGCTTGGATCACTTCCAAAGTTCCTTCAATCTCTTCCGGGCTGTTATAGACATGCGCGGATTGCCGCACCATCTCCCCCGATTGCGCCCGCACGCGGTATTTCTTCCGGTTCCACAACTGGTCCTGCAACGCCATCGCGGCCATCCCATGCACGCCGTAAGTGACAATCGACCCCGCCATCGAACGGCGCAGCGGCGACGCGATGGTCACGCCCTTGATCGTTTGCAATCCTTCCCGCAAACGATCCGCCAGCCCGGTGATGCGGCGCTCAATTTTCTCCGAGCCAATCCGCAAATGGAAATCGATGGCCGCATCCAGCCCGGCCAGCAGGCCAGTGTTGGCGGTGCCAAATTGCATCAGCCGGAACATGCCGCTTTCGGGCGCGTAATTGTCCCATTGCGCGCTGGCCAGGGTGGCCCAGACATCCCGTTCGCGATCCGCCTTCACATACAGCATGCCGTTGCCCGGAGGCGCGAAAAGCCATTTGTGCGGGCTGCACGCATAAGCGTCGCATCCGATTTTCTTGACATCGACCCGCAATTGCCCCGCCGCCTGCGCGCCATCGACCAGCGTGAAGAGGCCCCGCTCGCGGCCGAGTTCGCAAAGCTCCCGCACCGGCAGGACAATCCCGTAATGACTCGTGATGTGCGGCACGGCCAAAACCTTCGTGCGCGGGCCGATGGCCTCGGTGAATGCCTTGATGACCGTTTCCGGATCAGGAGTGGGAACGGGAATGGCCACTTGTTTGACAACAATGCCCTGGCGTTTGGCCCGCAAGTTCCAGGGGCCAATCGCTCCCGGATGCTCCTGGTCGGTCACGAGCACTTCGTCGCCCGGCTTGAGGTCGAGGCCATTGGCAATAAAATTGATGCCCACGGTCGCATTCTGCGTCAGCGCGATCTCTTCGCCGCTGGCGTTAATGACGCCGCCCGCCTTTTTCCGCAACGCCTCCTGCGGACGGTAGCCGGCGATGTATTCCGCGTGCTCCGGCCGGTAATCGTAATGGGCGACCGTCCGCTCCATCTCGCGCATGCTGTCCGCCACGGCGTCGATGACCTCGCGCGGGCATGCCCCAATCGTGCCGGTGTTGAAGTAAGCCTCGCCGCGCGGAATGGAAAACTGCTTGCGAACCCAGGCCCAATAATGCGGATCATCATCCGCCGGCCAGCGCCCCATGTGCTCAGGCGGCAGCGCCAAATCCGGCTCCGCCACCGCCGCCCGAACTCCCGCCCAAACCCCCGCCGCCGTCACGGCCTGAAGAAACCCGCGCCGGGCCACGCCGTCCTTTTTGGCAGTCCGCTCTTTCATCAGTGATGGGTCAATAATATAACAGCGCCGGCCGCCGCCAGCGCGCCCAGCACGGCCAGCGTGATCTTGACCCAGCTCTTGGGATATTTGCCGGCCATCACGCCCGTGTAGCCGTTGACGACGACCTGGTAGTTTTTCGAGCCGTAATTGTAAGTCAGCAGCCAGATGGGCGTCAGAATATGCTTGAAGGTCTGCCCGGAGTAATCGTTTGACACTTGCAGGTTGCGGTGCGTGTCGCCGGGCACTTGCCCCGCGCAGAGACGCTCCATTTCGCCGTCCATTTCCTCGCGCGCTTCCTGCGCCGCCGCGATCAGGTCGATTTGATACCGCTCGACCACCCAGCCGGAGAGATAGCCCGCGTTGTAGGGAACCAGGTCGGTCGTGGTCGGGAATGGCTCGATCTTGCGCAGCATCGCCTCTTGCACACCGCGCGAGGCCGCCACCAGTTCATCGTCAAAAAAATGATCGGCAGCGCCGCTGCTGAATTCCCAGCGGATTCTCTGCACCTGGCGGCTTTGCTGCCGGCCATCCGAGTCCGTGTAGTATTCCGTCTCGTAATAGTAATAGCCGCTCTCGGCCGTCCAATCGGAATGCACCTGCGCGTCGAACGTCCAATAAGGAATATAAATGCCTTTGACCGTGTCTGTCATGGCGGCGTGCTTGAGCTGGTTGGGCGCGAACCATCGGCTGCCATACCAAGTGCGGATGGAATCGCGCACCTGGCTGTCGCTGATTTTCATCGGCAGCAGGCTCTCCGGGCGGAAGGCGGCCTTGATCTCCTCGTAAGGCGCCAGCGCGGTCGAACCGCAAAAATCACACCGCTGCCCCACGTGCGCCGGGTCAAATACAGAAATAGCCTGGCAGCTCTGGCACTTGACCGAAATTTTTTCCGCCTGCCAGCCGCGCTGATCGTCCGGGATTCCGCGCAAGGCCGCCGCCAAATCGTGTTCGACAATGACTTCCGCGCCGGTCGGCGAGAGTTCCGCCTGCGCGGGGGAAACAGTCCCGCAGAATGGGCAAATCAGCGCCTTTTTGGACGGGTTCCATTGCGATTCCCCGCCGCAGGACGGGCAGGAAAATTTCTTTTGTGCTGTGGCGTCGGACACGGGGGGCGGTTGGTTTTCAGCTCTTCAAAAAGTCGTCCAGGGCGGATTTGGCCACGCGCCAGGTTGAGCCAATCTTTTTGCCTTTGAGATCGCCTTTCTCCAGGGTCGCAAGGACGTCCGCCTCGCTCACACCGAGCACCTGGGCGACATCGCCCGGCCCGAGCAATTGAACAGCCGCGCCCGCACTGCCGCCGATGACGGGCGGAGCCGCGGGTTGCGTGGCCTGCGCCGTGTTCATGGCAGCGACCATTTGCTGGCCCATCGCCAAACCCGCGCCCAGGCCCGCCGCGGAGCCGGCCATGCTGCCGGCCGCGCCGCCCTTGGTCATGGAATCGGCCATCTGATACTTGACGTAATCGTTGAGATTGCCCACCGCCGCCATGCTGCTGCGCTTGTCGATGGCCGCTTCGACCTCGGCCGGCAGCGAAACGTTCTCCACAATAAAACTCGAAATCTCAATGCCATATTTGCCCGTCACTTGCGGGTTGATCAGCGGCAGCAGCGCCGCGCCCAATTCCTGGTAACGCCCAGCCACGTCCAGCACTGGCACTTTGGCCACCGCCAGGGCCTCCGTGAACACGCTCACGATGCGCGAACGCATGGTGTCGGCAAATTCCTCCAGGCGGAAGTGGTTGTCCGTGCCCGCCACTTCCTTGAGGAACAGTTTCACGTCTGTCACATGAAAATCGTAAATTCCATAGGCGCGCGCGCGCACGATGCCGAAATCCGGGTCGCGCATCATGATGGGATTGGCCGTGCCCCATTTGTTGCCCGTGAACAGGCGAGTATTGACAAAATAAACGTCGGCCTTGAACGGCGAGTGCAGGCCGTATTTCCATCCGCGCAGGGTCGAGAGGATGGGAATGTTATCGGTTGTGAGCGTATGTTTGCCCGGCCCGAAGGTGTCGCCGAATTGGCCCAGATAAATGAACTGCGCCACCTGCGACTCATTGACAATAAGCTGGGCGCCATTTTTGATTTCCTTGTCCATATCCGGGTAGCGATAGGAAAGGGTGTCGCGGGAATCGTCCTGCCACTCGATGATCTCGAGGAACTGCGTCTTTAAATAATCAATTAGTCCCATAAAATCTCTTTCTGTTTTTCCAGCATGATTGCCTCGCAGCGCGTTTTTGGGAAGTATAAACTCCAGCGGAAAATGTAATGGCTGCGGTTTCCTCCTCAAGGAAGCCGCGTCGCCGGCGGCTGCTTTCCATCGCTCGAAAAGCAGCCCGCCGAAATCGCGCCCAAATAACCGTCAATCATTGCGGCTGGGAGCGGTTGCTTGTTACTTTGCCCGGAAAATTCTTCTGTAAAGGATGAAAAGAAAGAATAAATTATGGACACGTCGCGATTCTGCCAGCAATGCCGGCAACCCTTGCCGGAAGACGCCCCCGAGGGTCTTTGCCGGCGTGTCTCGCCAAAGCCGGCGAAATGTGGCAACAATTTTTCCCTGGGAAATTCACTTATGCGCAAGATTAACACGAACAAAATGCAGGATTCGCCTTGGTCATCGCCCAAGGGCAAATTTGCCGGCGCCGCCAAGGCGGTTTCCGAAGAATTGGGACGAAAACCGCGCTCCCTCGACCTGAATGAGCGGCACCCATTTGACGTCGAGATTTGCCGCATCGCGCCCGGCCAGACTCCGCATCCATATCATTCGCACAGCGCGCAATGGGAATTCTATCACGTGATCTCCGGCAGCGGCAGCGTCCGCCATAAAGACGGCCAGACGCCCATCGAAAGCGGCGACGCTTTTATCTTCAAGCCCAACGAACCGCATCAGATCACCAACGACGGCACGCAGGACCTGATTTTGTATGTGGTGGCCGACAACCCCATCGGCGAAGCCTTTTACTATCCCGACAGCAAAAAATGGGGCGTGCCGATTCCCGAACGAATGTGCGTCCGCTCCAGCGCGCTGGATTATTTTGACGGGGAGGAATGACGAAGCCGCACGCGCAATTGCTATAGACGACAGCCGCCTGATCGCGTGAATTTTTTGGCTGCATTGGAGGGGCGGGCGCGGTTAAATTCTCCCATGCGATCAACCTGGCTGAATTTAATAGCCGTCATTGTAACCGTCCTGGCGGCCGCGCCCGCCTCCGCCGCGCCTGAATCGCCGCTTTTCACATTGGGCCGGCGCGACATCGCCTGCCACGACCCTTCCACCATTGTCAAGTGCAAGGATGAATACTGGGTCTTCGGCACCGGGCGCGGCCTTCTTGCCCGCCATTCCACGAATTTGATTGACTGGATGGCTGGGCAGCGCATTTTCAAAACACCTCCGGCCTGGACCACCAATGCCATTCACGGAAACAATGGCGCGTTCTGGGCGCCCGACGTCACTTACTTGGGCAACCGCTATTTGTTGTATTACGCCGTTTCGACCTGGGGCAAGAGAACTTCCGCCATCGGCCTCGCCACCAATGCCACGCTGGACCCCGCCGATCCCGCCTTTGCCTGGAAGGACGAAGGCCTGGTCATCCAAACTTCGGACGCGAACAATTATAACGCCATCGATCCTGCCATTGTCCCAGACGCGGATGGAAAATTGTGGCTGGCCTTCGGCTCGTATTGGAGCGGCATCAAGCTGGTGGAATTGGACCCCGCGACGGGCCGCCGCGTAGCCGCCGATTCCCCCATTTATTCGCTCGCCTGGAATGATTCCATCGAAGCGTCCTACATCTATCACCATGACGGATATTACTATTTATTTGTCAACTGGGGCCAATGCTGCCGCGGCGTCAAGAGCACCTACAACATCCGCATCGGCCGCTCGCAAAAAATCACCGGCCCGTATCTCGACAAAAAAGGCGTCGATATGCTCAAGGGCGGCGGAACCGTCTTCCTGGAAACCTCCGGCTCATTCATCGGCCCCGGCCACGCGGGCATCATCACTGCCGGCGGAAAAGATTGGTTAAGCTGCCATTACTACGACGCCACGCAGGACGGCCGCGGATCATTGGGAATCCTCCCCCTCACCTGGGATGCCGCCGGCTGGCCGGAAGTCGTCGTGCCAAATCCGTAGTTTTGCAAGACGTTCCTCGAAAGGCACTTGCGAAAGTCGCGCTCGAAAAATAGGCCGTTTTTGCAGAAAAGCAGGGGGACCGCTCAAGAAAAGTGCAACTTTCGCAAGCGATTTTTCGCTTTTGAGGAGTTTGGCCACTTGCAAACCTTTATCTTGCAACAACCTCCATCCCTTCTCCCGTCTCCAAAAAATCATGCCTGAAAGCCTACGGTAGGTTTTCGTCTTTTCGGCGTCTGTGACACAATTTCGTCATGAACATATTATTTTGTTCGGAAAAAGGCGAAATGCTTGCGTTGCGGGGCGTGGCAGCATTCCGCCATTTCGCAGGCAAGACACAACAAAACAAGCCTGAACAAGGCGGCACAACCCACTTTCGGGAGAAAATCCAAATCGGGACGGTCGAGCGCCGCGAGACCCCATTTATTCCTCCGCGCAGCGGCAACACGCGCTCAAATGCGGTTGATTACGGTTGAACAAGGACAAACCAACGAAAATGACTTGGCAATCGAGCCGCGTTTCGGCATAGGAACACCCGGCCTGAGCGCTTATATCTTATGACCAAATCGCCCCCCCTTTCCTGGATGAGCGCGCACGCGCCTGTTTTTCTTTTGGCCGCCCTGCTGGCGCCGTCGGGCAGGGCCGGGGCCGAATCCGCGGCGGACCGCTTTTGGCCGCAATGGCGCGGGCCCCTCGCCACTGGTTTTGCTCCGCTGGCTGACCCGCCGCTCACCTGGAGCGAGACCAGCAACATCAAATGGAAAGTGGCCATTCCCGGCGAAGGCAACGCGACGCCCATCATCTGGGACAATCGCGTCTTCATTCTTTCCGCCATCGCGACCGGCCAGAAAGCCCCGGCTCCCGCCGAACCGGGCGGCCCTGACGAGATTTTCCGCTGGGTTGTGCTGTGCCTGGACCGCGCTGATGGCAAGACGCTTTGGCAAAAAACCGCCCGCGAGGAAGTCCCGCACGAGGGCCATCAGGAAAATAACACCTACGCCTCCGCCTCGCCCGCCACCGATGGCAAATTGCTCCTCGCTTATTTCGGCTCGCGCGGGCTGCATTGCTACGATTTCGACGGCAATTTGAAATGGGAAAAAGACTTCGGCAAAATGAAAACGCGCATGGGCTTTGGCGAAGGCGCTTCCCCGGCCCTGAGCGGCAACACCGTCGTCGTCAACTGGGACACCGAAGGCGCGGATTTCATCGCTGCGCTTGACAAGGAGACTGGCAAGGAACTCTGGCGCACGCCGCGCGACGAGGCGACCGGCTGGTCCACCCCGCTGATCTTGGATTGGAACGGCCAAAAGCAGGTCGTCGTCAACGCGACCAAAAAAGTGCGCGCCTACGATTTGGCGACCGGGCAGGAAATCTGGTCCTGCGGCGGCCAGACGGCCAACGCGATTCCCAGCCCCGTGGCGGCCGGCGGCATCATTTATTTGACAAGCGGCTTTCGCGGCAATGCCCTGGAGGCCATCCGCCTCGGGCGCGCGGGCGACCTCACTGGCAGCGACGCGATCGTTTGGAGCCATGACAAAGGCACGCCTTACGTTCCTTCGCCCCTGCTGGCGGATAATCTTCTTTACGTCATCCAGAACAATGACGCCATCCTCTCGTGCTTCAACGCCGCCACCGGCCAGGAGTATTTTGACCGCGAACGGCTGGAGGCCATCCACAGCGTCTATGCCTCGCCCGTAATGGCGCGGGACCGCGTCTATGTGTTGAGCCGCGAGGGAACGTGCGTCGTTTTAAAGAAGGGGCCGAAGGCGGAAACGCTTGCTGTCAATAAATTGGATGGCGATTCCGGCCACACCGATGCCTCCATGGCGCTGGCGGGCAAAGAAGCCTTCATCCGCACGCCGGGCCGCCTTTATTGCATCACGGCCCCGTAGCGGCTTTGGGCAGAGGGAGGAACTTCTCGCCGCGTGGCTGCTGCCGCAACTCGGCCAGCGCCGCCAGCATTTTGGGCAGGATGATCTCATGCACTTCCACGCCGGCCCCCGCGCCGCGCAGCATGGTCAGTGTCAACTCGCCGCCGAGATGTTCGCGAAATTCCTCCAGGCCCTTGAGCACCATCGGCTGATGCTCTGCGTCAAGATGAAGCAATTCGTTGACAAACAGATCGAAGCCCAGCTTTCGCAACAGCGCCAGCGCCCGCTCCGCCGAAGCGGCGTCAAGCAAACCAATGTTGCGCGAGTAAATGACATCCAGGGCCATGCCGATGGCGACCGCTTCGCCGTGGCGAATCTGGTAATCGGAAAGCTGCTCCAGCTTGTGCGCCGCCCAATGCCCGAAATCCAGCGGCCGGGCCGAGCCGGATTCAAACGGATCGCCGCTTCGCGCGATGTGATCGACGTGGCATTCGGCGCAGCGGTGAATCATCCGCGCGATGGCCTCATCATCGAAAGCCGCCAGCAGTCCGGCGTCGCGTTCGAGGCTGTCAAAAAAAGCGCGGTCGCGCACCAGCGCCACTTTGACCGCCTCGGCGTAGCCGGAGCGCTTGTCGCGGCGGGAGAGCGTGGCCAGCAAATCGTAATCGTTGACAACCGCGAATGGCGGCGCGAAGGTGCCGATGAAATTCTTCTTGCCGAAGGCGTTGATCCCATTCTTGACGCCGACGCCGGAATCATTCTGGCCCAGCACCGTCGTGGGCACGCGCACGTGGCGCACGCCGCGATGCGCCGTGGCCGCCGCCAGTCCGGCGACATCCAGGAGCGCGCCGCCGCCAATGCCCAGCACGCACGAGTGCCGGTCGATGTGGTGCCGCTCGATTTGCGAATGGATTTCCGAAACGTGGAAGTAGGACATCTTGGCCCGCTCGCCGCCCTCGATGATGAGCGGCGGCGCCACCAGCGCCAGTTGGCCGCGCAATCCGTCAAAATAGGCTTCGATGGCCGCGGGCAAATTAGGCTGGGCCTGGGCGAGTCCCTCATCCAGCACAGCCAGCACTTTGGGCACGCGGCCGGGCTGCGCGAGAATGGTTTGCAACAGCGAATTGGACGGCGAGAAAAGCCCGCACGTAAAATAGACGCGGTGTTCAAACTCAACGCGAATGGTGCGGGCGATTGTGGCCATCATCATGACTATGCAATTGGACGGGCCCATTGGAAGTTTTATTTAACGGCCTTTGCCCGTATCCTGCGCCCGGCACTTATGAAAAAACTCTTGATTTTATTGACAGCGATCGCCGCCTGGGCCGCCCAGGCGCAAACCAACGCCCCGCGGACTTACTTCGAGGTTTACAAATCCACCATCGACACGCCGCTGGTCAGGGGCATGTCCAAGGCTGGCGTTTTGACCGGCCAGGCGGCCTATCCGGTGGAGCTTAGAATCGAGCGCCTGAACATCCAGTCAACAACCAACACCGTTTACGCCGTCGCCTTGCGCACACACTTGCCGCACGGCGTGTTGCAGGTGGACTACATTGATTATGACGAGCTGGCCGGATTGATTCGCGGGCTGCAATTCGTCTCCCAGTCCGGCCATTCCGTCGTGCCCATGGATGATTTCGAGGTCGTCTATCGAGTGCGAAGCGGATTGTCTGTCGCCAAAATATCCAATGGCAACAACGTCATCATTAACATCAAATGCGGCGACGCTAATGGCACCCGCAATCAAATCGCGCCGTACGTGCTGGATCAGTTGCAATCATTGCTAACCGGGGCCAAGTCCGCCATCGACTCGCTGGCCGCCACTGGCCAATGATTACGGAATGCCGCCCTCAAGGGCCGATCCCAAGGCGTAAAGCTTGGCGTAAATGCCAGCGCGCGCCAGCAATTCGGAATGGGTGCCCACTTCGACAATTTGGCCGGCTTCCATGACGACGACGCGGTCAAATTTCTGGATGGTCGAAAGCCGGTGGGCGATGCAAATGGTCGTGCGGCCCTTCATCAATTCATCCAGGGACGCCTGCACGAAACGCTCGGACTCGTTATCCAGCGCGCTGGTGGCTTCGTCAAGCACAAGAATGGGAGCATTGCGCAGGAGCGCGCGAGCGATGGCGATGCGCTGGCGCTGGCCGCCGGAGAGATTGGTGCCTTTTTCGCCGACGATGGCGTTATAACCGCCGGGTTTTTCCATGATGAAATCATGGGCGAAGGCGTGGCGCGCGGCCTCCTCAATATCCGCGTCCGAGGCGCCGGGACGGCCAAAGGCGATGTTGTTGCGGATGGTGTCGTCAAACAAAACAACTTCCTGGGTCACGACCGCGATATGCCGGCGCAGATCGTTCAAGGCCGCCTGGCGCAAATCTACGCCCGCGATGCGGATGGCCCCTTCGGTCGGATCATAAAAACGGAGCAACAGGTTGGCCAGCGTGGTCTTGCCCGATCCGCTCTTGCCGACCAGCGCCACCTTCTCGCCCGGCCGGACGCGCAATTGGATGTTGCGCAACACCAGATGGTGATCGTAGGCGAAGCTGACGTTGTCAAAATGAATATCACCGCCCGCCGCCTTGACCGGGACCGGCTGGGGAGGATCGACCAGGGTGCTTTGGGTTCCCAGCAATTCGAAGACGCGCGCCGTGGCGGCCCGGGCGCGGTGCAAATCGCTTTGCAGGCGGACCAGCGCCTTGATGGGTTTGTACAAGGCCAGCAAGGCGAAGGCGAAGACCAGGAACTCCTTCAGGCTGTAATCCCGCGCCATCAAGAGAATGAGAATGGCCACGCCAATGGCGCCCGCGAATTCAATGATCGGCCCGGGAGATTCCGTGGCGCGCACCACGCGCATCGAGTGGCTGACAAATTTGCCCTGGCTGGCGCGAAACCTTTCTCCGACGATCTTTTCCAGGCTGTAGCCTTTGATGATGCGGATGCCAGTAAAAGATTCGTGCATGACCCGGCTCAATCCGGCGCTTTCGTTTTGAATGGACCCAGCCGACTTGCGGACTTTGCGATTGTAAATGGCCACTGGAATGATGCACAAAGGCAGCGTCGCCATCGCGATGAGCGTGTACTTCCAACTGGTGCCCACCGCATAGGAAGCCATGACAACAATATTGATCGGCTGGCTGATCAACGTCACCATGGAAACGCCGATCATGATTTGCAACAGCCCGACATCGACGCTGATGCGCGACATCAACTCCCCGGTGCTGTTGCGCGTGAGGAAGCTCATGGGTTGATTGAGCAAGTGCTCGAATAAGCGCGCCCGCAAGTCGCAGATCGCGCGGATGCCCACCCAATTCATCAGGTAGGCGCTCAAATAGTTGACCAAGCCCCGGAGCAGCATGACCAGCGGAATCAAACTCACCAGCCAGATCCGGCCCAGGGCGGACTGCGGGTGGGGCGCGACCGCCTGTTGGAAGAATCGATAGATCACCGCGGCCGAATGCGACGCTTGACCCGGCAGTTCGGTCGTGCCCGAAAAGATCGACCCGGCGACGATGGCGACAGTTCCCAGCACCGCGCCATCGGCCGCGCCGCTCAGAACACTGCACAGGACACCCAGGGCGAACCGGCCTTTGTAGGGCCGGGCCAGTTGCCAAATCTGAAGCCAAAACTTGAACATCCGCGCGCCGAGTATGCGAGGGAGACCCCGTGCGGCGCTAGAACAATCACCGCAACTGTCCCATCGCCGCCTCCGCGATTTGCGTGGCCGTGATGGCGCCCAGGCACGAGGATTTTCCCGCCGTCAAACATTCGATCCGATTCTCATTGATGCAGCGGCACGGCACGAAAAAATGTTGGTGCGACTCTCCAACTGGCATCCACTCCTTCATGCCGGGGTGTGCGCGCAGCACGGAAAAAGTTGGCGTGCCCAACGCCATCGCCAGATGAAGCACGCCGGAGTCCGCGCCGATATGCAAGCGGCTTCGCTGCAGGGCCGCCGCCAGTTGCGGGAGAGTTGGAGCCGCCAGCGTGATCAGCCGTTCGTGGTTCACGCCCTTCGCCAGCGCCGCCAGGCGTTCCCGCTCCCGCGGATTAGCGCTGGCGCTGGCGGCCACGTGAAGCGCGCCGTCGGCGGCGAGGAGCGTTTTAGCAAGGTCAATCCAATTTTCCAGCGGCCATTCCTTGACCGGCGTGCTGGCGTTAATGGACAGGTGCGCCAGCTTGTCCGGCAAAGTTTGGCGCGCCCATTGCCGCGCTTCCTCGCTGACGCGCAAGTCGAAGCGCGCCGGCTGCAAGTCAAATCCGCCCGCCGCCAGCGCCTGCCGGCGTTGCTCGAAAACAGGAAGATCCCGCGCCCCGCGTGGAACCAGGTCGCTGGCCGCCCAGCCGGTCCAGAAATGCCGCCGTCCGCCTTCCAAAGCGAGCGTCCATCGCGCTCCGATCACGGCGGCAGCGAAGAGACTGCGGTCAGAGCCAGTGAAATTGAAAGCCACATCGAATCGCTGGCGGCGCAAATCCCAAAGGATGCCCCAATGTTTCCACCATGGCGGGCTTTTCGCCGTCAGCGGGAAAGCCAGCGCCCGATTCATGCACGGCGACATCGCCAGCGCTTCCGCGCCGACGGGGGCCGACAGCGTGTGCAACTCCGCCTTCGGATAATGCCGCTTGATCTCCCACAACGCCGGTATCAAATGAATGGAGTCCCCCAAAAAGCCAAAATCAACCACGATGATTTTGGACGCGGCGCGCGTCCGCTCAAAAAATCCAGGCAAAGTTGAGCCGTCAGGCATCGCGTACTCATTATCCCGATGAAGCGGGGATGGCGATAGAAAAGCGGGCTGTTTTTGTGACTGGCTTCCTTCGCCAATTCGGATATTTTGCCAGTCATGAAAATCGCCAGGACACCCGAAGAAAAGCGCCAATGGAAAAAACGGCGGTGACCAAGCTTCCCATCTCCGTTTGCATGATTTCCGGCGCGGAATCCCATCGCATCGGCAAGGCGCTGGCCAGCGTGGCGGAATGGGCCGGCGAGATTATTGTTGTTCTCAACAAGGACGCCGCCGATGGCACCGACAAAGCCGCCGCCGCCTTTGGCGCGAAGATTTTCCGCGAACCCTGGCGCGGGTTTATCGCCCAGAAAAACTCCGCCGCCGCCAAAGCGAGCTTCCCATGGATTCTTGGCCTGGATGCCGATGAGGTCATTTCCCCGGCGTTGCGCGAGAAGATCGCCGCGCGTTTTGAGGCCGGGCGCGCTCCATCCGAAGCCGCCTTCAAGTGCCCGCGCTGCACTTTTTATTGCGGGCGCTGGATTCGCCACGGCGATTGGTATCCCGATTACGTCACCCGCCTCTGGCGCAAAGACGCGGCGGAATGGACCGGCGTCGAGCCTCATGCGGGCCTCGCCGCGCGCGGCTCGGTCGGAACCCTCGCGGCGGACATGTTCCATTACAGCAATGACAGCATCGACCAGCAAATCTCGAAGATCGCGCCCTATAGCGCGGACTTCGTGCGCCACCGCCGGCAAAACAATAAAAGCGCGGGCATGGCGGACTTGACGATCCGGCCCGCCTGGCGGTTTTTCCGCGCGTATGTGCTGCGCCGCGGATTTCTCGACGGCTGGCAGGGCTTTTACATCGCGTCGCTGACCGCTTTCTCGACGCTGACCCGTTACGTGAAGGTCTTGGAGGCGGAGAAAAAGTCATCCGGGCCGTGAAGCCATCCATCGCGCTCATCATCAATACATACGACCAGCCGGAATACCTGGGCCGGGTCTTGCGCGCCGTCAGCATGCAAGCCGCCCCGCCGGCGGAAGTGCTGGTGGCCGACGACGGCTCGGATGAACGCACGGCCCAGGTCTTCGCGGAATGGGCGGCCGCGCATTCCGGCCGCAGCGAACATATCTGGCAGCCGCACGATGGATTCCGCCGCTCCCGCATCCTCAATGAAGCCATGTCGCGGGCGCGCGCTGATTACGTGGTCTTTCTGGACGGCGACACCGTGCCGCATCCGCGGTTCATTTTCGATCACCAGCAACTAGCCCAGCCGGAGCGGTTTATTCAGGGCCACCGCGCCTTGATCGGACGCCGTTCTGCCCGGACATTTGGCGTGGGCAATTTTCGCAAAGAGCGCCGCCAAGCCTTGCTGGGCCGCGATGTCAGCGGATGGAAGCACGCCTATCGCTGGCCGATGCCGTTGCGGCGGGTGCGGCGCGACTTGCGCGGTGTGCGCGGCTGCAACCTTGGCATCTGGCGCGAGCATCTGGTCAAGGTCAACGGCTACAATGAGGAATTCACCGGCTGGGGCCGGGAAGATTCGGAGTTGGCCGTGCGTTTGGTCAACAATGGCGTGCTGCGTGTTGACGTGCGCGGATGGGCGCTATGCTACCATCTTTGGCACGCGCCGTTGAGCCGTTCGAAATTGCCGGCCAACGACCAGCTTCTGGCTGACGCCGTTCGCGAAGGGAGCCGAACCTGCCGGCTCGGTCTGAGCCAGCATCCCTCGGATTGATGGAATGCGCGTCTTGCAACTCAATTCCCTCCTGACCGGCGGCGGGACGGACGATCAATGCGTGAAGCTGGCCGCAGGGCTTCGTCGGCTCGGCCAAAAGACCTGGCTGGCCGGCCCGCCTGGCAGTTACTTTGAACGGGCGATCACGGAATCCGGCGTGCCATTCCTGGATGCCGGGCCGGCGCGCGGCAAGCTGTCATTCATATTGCGCGCCGCGCGGTTCATCCGCAACGAACGCATCCAAATCGTGCATGGCCATCACGGACGCGACATTTGGCCGGCCATTTTCGCAACGCGGCTGGCGGGGACGAAGCCCCGCCTCGTGCTGACCCGCCATCTCGCCAAAAGCCCGGGTTCATGGGCCAGCCGCAAGTTTTTGCTGAGCCAATGCGACGCTTTGATTGCCGTTTCACAATTTGTGGCCAAGGTTTTGCGCGAGGGCGTTTATGAGCCGGACTCGCCTGAAGCAGAGCGCCGCGCGCGGCCTCCGATGCGCGGCGATTATGGCAAAATCCACGTCATCTATGGCGGCATTGACACCGGGCGCTTCAAGCCTGCCGCGGATGCCGGCGAAATGAGGGGCGAACTCGGCCTTGCTGCCGCCGACTTCACATTCGCGGTCGCGGGCGGATATGATTTGCCGCGCGGGAAGGGGCAGCGTGAATTCCTGGCAGCCGCGGCCCGCATGCACCAGGAGGCGCCCAACGCCCGTTTCCTCATCATTGGCCGGGGCAGCATGGAGGAGATTCTTCGGGCCGACATCCAGCGGCTGGGCCTGGCGGGCAAAGCGCGGCTGGCAGGGCAGAAAAAGGACATGCCGCGGGTGATGAACGCGATTGATTGCCTGGTTCACCCGCAAATCGGCACCGAAGCCCTTGGATTGGTCGTTTGCGAGGCGCACGCCTGCGGAAAGCCGGTCATCGCATCCGCGCTGGATGGCATCCCGGAGGCGTTCGCGCCCGGAGCCTGCGGAAAGCTGGTTCCACCGGAGGACGTGGCGGCATTGGCGGGCGCGATGCTGGAGCAAGCGAGGGCGCCCCAGCCCGATGCCGCGCAAAAAGCCGTCATGCACCAGCGCGTGGAACAATCGTTTTCGCTCCGGCAACAGGCGGAAATGGTTTTTGAGCTTTACCAAAAGCTAGGAACAGCCGATGAAGATGTTCTAGGGGCCTGACCGGTGGGTATTTTACCCTCATGGACTTAGCAAGCCTGGATTTGCTAAGGTTGTGGCGAGCCAGGTCCCGCGAACGGTTTTAAGGTAAGGTTGTTACAATGCATCGACCCATTGGAGCCAATCTGGTTTTTTCGGACGAAACTCTGAAGCCAGCGCTCTTGATTTCCCTCTTGAGCGTCTGGGTGCTGGTGGGTGTGTTCTATTACCTCAACAGCTACACGCGGCGGCGGTATTTCTCCATTTGGACGGCGGCCTGGCTCTTCTACGCCCTGTGGCTTACTCTCTTTTTCTGGGAGCATACGCCGAAAGGCGAATCGCTATGGCTAAGGTGGCTCAAGGAATGGTGCCTGTGTGTCTCGGCGGTGTTTTTGTTATGGGGCAGCTTGCGATTCCTGGGCCAGCGGGTCAAGCAACGCCTGGTTGCACTGAGCCTTGGGTTCCTGGGGGCCTGGAGCTTCGTCGATTGCAAATATCCGGGCACGGCGCGCGCCGAGATTCATTGGTCGGTCTTCGTTTTCATCGGCGTGGCCAGTTTGCTGACGGCCGCGGCATTTCTCCGTTACCGCAAGATGCGGGAGTTCCTGGGCGCGGCCATGCTGGCCATCGGCTTTTTCTTTTGGGGCGGATATTTGGGTTCGTACCCGCTCTTTGAAACCCCGGCCCTGGCGGCCGTCGGCTTTCTCATTTCAGCCGTCTTGCAACTGCTCATTGCCGTCAGCATGATTATCCTGGTGCTGGAACAAGTCCGCTACAATCACCATCGGCGGGATCTGTTTCAACGGGAAAAACTTCAAAGCAAAGTCTGGTTCACAGAGGAGCGCTACGAACGGCTCTTCCAACAAGCCCACGAGGCCATTGTCATCGCGGCCCGGGCCGATTTGCGCATTCTCGAACTGAACCGCGCCGCCGAACACCTCTTGGGCATCAGCGTCAACCAGGCCACCGCCCAATCTTTGACGGCCTTTTGCCAGATCAAGACCAGCCCCAACCAGGCCCCGCAATCAGGCCATCAATGGTTCGAGTTGATCTGCTCGCAACGGCCGCTCAATCTGGTCCACAAAAACGGCACGCTTATTCCGGCGGACATTATCGGCGCCCCGGTTGAGTTTGGCGGACAGAGCGCCTACCAGTTCTTCTTCCGGGAAATGACTGACCGCCTGCGCCTGGAGCGGCAGTTGCGCCATGCCGAGAAGCTTTCCTCGCTGGGGCAGATGATGTCGGGCGTGGCCCACGAATTGAACAATCCGCTGGCGGTCATCGGAGGCTATGTGGAGGTCATCCTGGCCAGCCACAACCTTGCGGCCAAGACGCGCCAGGATTTGCAGAAAGTCGCCCATGAAAGCAGCCGGGCCGCCCGGTTGGTTAGGAATTTTTTGGCCTTCGCCCGCTCGCAACCGGCCCATCGGCAGATGGCTAATCTCAATGAGTTGATCACCGGCGTGGTCGAGTTGCGCAAGTTCGATTTGTCCCTGGCCCACGTCAAAATCGAGGCTGTCCTCGAAAGCAATCTGCCCGCCACCAGCGTGGAATCGGACCAAATTCAGCAAATCATCATCATCTTGATCAACAACGCGATGCAGGCCATGGCCAAGGCTCCGGAGCCGCGCTGCATCCGGGTCAGCACCGCGCTCAAGAACGGGAGAATCTGCATCACGGTTGAAGACAATGGCACGGGTGTTCCCGCTGAAATTCAATCCCGCATATTCGAGCCGTTTTTTACCACCAAGGAGGTTGGGGTTGGCACGGGACTGGGGCTATCCATCGCGCATGGGATTATGACCGAACACGGCGGTCGCATCCAATACCAGCGCGCGGCTTTGGGCGGCGCGGCCTTCGTAATGGACCTGCCCGTCGTGTCGGTCGTTGTTCCGCAAAGCGCCCCGCCTGCAACCGTCCTGACGCTGGCCGGCGCGAACGGCTCAGGCAATGGCTCGTCGCGTTCCGAAAAAATCCTGGTGGTGGATGATGAAAAGGCGATTGTCGAAATGCTGGGCGAAATGCTCGGCTTGCTGGGCTACGCGCCCGCCCTCTGTTATTCGGCCGGGGAAGGGTTGAAACGCATCGGTGAAACAAAGTTTGACCTGGTGCTTTCGGACCTGCGCATGCCGGAGATCGACGGCCCCCAATTTTACCGGCGCGCCCTTGAACTGGACTCGCGCCTGGCACGGCGCTTTGTCTTCCTGACCGGCGACACCGTCAACGAGGACACGAAGAGTTTTCTAAAATCGGCCGGCCACCCGTTTCTGGCCAAGCCCTTCCGCCTGTCCGGCATTGAAGAAATCACGCGGAGCATTCTTCGCGCGGCTGGGATGCCGGTGTCAGGGAATTGACGAGGCTTGGCCGGCCAGATTCCCTCTTGCCAAGACTTGGGGCGGCGCTTAAATTCCCCGCGTGGATCCGTCAAAGTCCCAACTTATGCAATACGCGCCCGTCCTCATGCTGGGGATCGTGGCGGTATTGTTTTCGGCCGGCACTCTGGTTGCCTCGGCCCTTTTGGGCAAACGCGCCCGTCGCTCGGCCGTCAAAGACATGGCTTACGAATGCGGCATGCTGCCGGTCGGCGAAGGCGCCACGAGGCTGTCGGTCAAGTTTTACCTGGTGGCCATGCTCTTTATTCTTTTTGACATCGAAGTCGTGTTTCTCTATCCGTGGGCGGTCAATTTCAAGGCCATGCTCAAGAGCGATCCCGGCCTGATTCTTGGTTCCATGGCCGGCTTCATGGCCGTCCTCTTCATCGGCTACATCTATGCCCTTAAAAAAGGGGCATTCGATTGGAAGCAATCATAAGGCGGCGCGTTGGCTTCTGTTCCCACCATAAAATTTGGCACGGCGGGATGGCGCGCGCTGATTGCCCGCGATTTCACCTTCGCCAGCGTTCGCGTGGCCAGCCAAGCGGTGGCGGATTATCTTAAAGCTGGCTTGGCCGATTCGGATTCGGGTTTCAAAGGCCGCGCCCCGCAAGTTTTAATCGCCTATGATTGCCGGTTTTTGGGACGGTCATTCGCGCTGGCCGTTGCGGAAGTTTTTGCGGCAAATGGTTTGACTCCGCTGGTTTCCGAGCGCGACACGCCAACGCCCGTGTTGGCTTTCGCCATTCGGCAGCGCAAGGCCATCGCTGGCATCAACATCACCGCCAGCCATAACCCGCCTGATTATTCCGGCTTCAAAGTCTCCCGCTGCGATGGCGCCGGAGCGCCGCCTGAAACGACCCAGCCCATCGAAGCCGCTATCGCCAGGCTGCAAAAGGAGAACTGGACTTTCCCCGCCGCGATTATCGGAACGTTTTCCTGCAAGAACTTCAATCCGCGGGCGGAGTACTTCCGGCAAATTCGCAAGCTGGCTGATTTTTCCTCCATCAAAAAGGCCCGGCTCAAAGTGGCGGTCGATCTCATGCATGGTTGCGGGCGCGGTTATCTTGACGCTCTTTTGCGCGAGGCCGGCGCGCGCCTGACGGTCTTTCACGATGATTTGAACCCGCTCTTTGGCGGGCACCCGCCTGAACCGAGCGCCGCGCATTTGGAGGAAATGCGGAAGTTCGTCCGCGCCGGCCACGCCCGCCTTGGCCTGGCGACCGATGGCGACGCTGACCGCTTTGGGGTTGTCGATTCCGACGGCACATGGATCACGCCCAATCAGGTGCTGGCCCTGACGCTGTATCACTTGGCCAAGCATCGCGGCTGGAAAGGCGCGGCCGTGCGGACGGTCGTGACGAGCCATCAAGTGGATGCGGTGGCGGCGCAATTTGGCGTCCAGATTCATGAAGTCCCAGTGGGCTTCAAATATATCGGAGCCATCATGGAGCGGGAGCCGGTTATTGTGGGCGGCGAGGAATCGGGCGGCTTGAGCGTGCGCGGCCACGTGCCGGAAAAGGACGGCATCCTGGCCTGTTTGCTGATGGCGGAATTGGTGGCGGAAGCTGGCAAACCGCTTGGGGCTGTGCTGAAGGAAATCACCAAATTAGGCGGCCCGTTCTTCACTGAGCGCATCAATATTCATATTGACCCGGCCAAGAAGGATGAATTGCTCGCGCGCCTTGCGGGCGGATTGAAAAAGATCGGCTCCTTTCCAGTTTCCAAGCAAATCACCATGGATGGCCACAAATTTCTCCTGCCAAACGGCGAATGGGTGGCGTTTCGGGCCAGCGGCACCGAGCCGGTCTTCCGGTGTTACATCGAGGCGCGCGCCAAAAAGAATTTGGAGCCTCTCCGGCAAGCGTGCCGCGCGCTGCTCAGTTGACTCATCCGACTTCCTGCGCGGCCTTCCCCGTTCCCTCGATGTGGACTTGTTTGTAGCCGCCGCGCGATTTGAAGTAGATCAAGATGCCGAGCAACAACACGGCCTGGATGATCGGCAAAACCGCCGTAATGCGCAAAGCCATTTTGCTCCCGTGCAATTCCGCGTCCGTCACCGCGGGTTTGTCTTCCTTCGCGGTGGCCTTGGCGGACTCCCACCAACTGCTTAGCGCTGTGATGTTGGGGTCGGTCTGTTTCTGTTCCGCCAAAAGTTTGGACGTGTTCTCCAAATCCGCGCCATTGTCATCCAGCACGCCGACTTTCGCGCCATCCAGCCCCGTTGTCTGAAACATCAGGAACGAATTCGGCGCCGCGGCTTTGTAGCGCTCATACACTTGCGGATGCTGCTGTTGCAACATGCTGGATGCGTGTGAGTCCTGATTGAATCCGATGCCAGGGCCGCCCAAAAGTCCCGCGCACAACATGCCCGCGCCCCCCATCGCGCCGATGGTCACCGCGCCGCCTTTGGGAAAGCGTTCCGAAGTCACTGCAAGCAAAGTCGGCCACACGAACGTCTTGCCGACTGCATAAATTGTCGCCGCCACCACGCAAAACAGCGCCGATTCCGCGTGGCCCAGGAGTGTCAATCCGATGGCGGCAAGAATCGTGCTCGCCAGGAGCAGGCCCAACGATGAAATTCTATGCACGATTGGCCCCGCGA
Source organism: Verrucomicrobiia bacterium (assembly GCA_036501625.1). GTDB lineage: Bacteria > Verrucomicrobiota > Verrucomicrobiia > Limisphaerales > Palsa-1400 > Palsa-1400. The sequence goes on along the minus strand of DASXZY010000014.1, from coordinate 2,618 downwards.
AAAACCGCAACGTACACATGAGCGCGGAAATATAGACGAAGAGCAGCATGCCCTTTTGCGGAGAGGCCATAATGGAGCCTGTGATCTTGCTCATCCAGGAATCAGAGCCTAATTCCACATAGCCTTGCAGCGAATGGATGATGAGCAGAACCACCATCAAGAAATAACCGGGCGAGAATTTGGTGGCCAGGCCAAACGCGAGCAGCAGCGCCGCGCCAATGATCCAGCCCGCCATTCCGAACATGTCGTGCATCCACAGCGCCAGGAAAAAGCAAAGAATCAACGCGCCAAAAAAACCAAGTTCCTTGAACATGTCGATCTGTTTGACCCCGTGTTCGCCGGCCTCGGATTTGGGGAATTTTTGACCGAGAAGCATGATGCCGTAGATGGCCACAGGCGCCAGGAAGATAGCCATCTGGATTTGCCATTTCACTGGCTCGCCGCCCGCGCCGCCGCTCATGAAATAGGAACCCAGCGTGCCCAGGATCAACCCCGCCGGCCACCCGGCGTGGAGGATGTTCAAGTAATGCGATTTGTTCTTCTGAAAGAGCGAAGCGACCAGCGGATTGGCGACGCCCTCGCACAGCCCGTTGCCCAGCGCGAACAGGAACATGCCCGCCGTCAAACATTCCAAGGCCGCTGGCTTGCCGCCAGCCGCGAAGGCCGCGCCAGTCGCCAGAGTCACCACGGCCGAGGCCGCGTGCAGCAGGAAGGCGGTGAACATGAGCGAGCCATATCCGACTTTGTCCGCGATCAAGCTCGAAAAGATGATGATAACGCCGAAGCCGGTCAAGCCGCCGCCCGTGATGCCGCCCAGTTCGGTGCTGGTGAATCCATATTGGTGCGCCCAGAGTCCCTGGGCCAGAATGCCGCCGCGAATTCCGAAGCCGACTCCTTCAGCCAGAATGGCCATGAAGCCCGCCCACAAAAGCCGGTGCGCGTGCAGGGTCGGGGCGTTGACGGAAGATATAGCCGGGCCGGAGGATACGGATTCGCTCATAAGTTTAATTGACAATTAGGCAATGGCGAAATCAAACCCTCTCCCGCCCGCAAAGTCAATGGGAAAGATGTTGCTTACGGCTCGACCGTGACCTCGTCCCACTTCATTTTGTGGCGGTCGGCGTAGGCGGAGAAGACTTTCTCGTGCTCGATCAACACCGCGCGCACCACCGCCGAATCGTCCGCCAGGCCGGCTTCGCAAACGGCGTCGGGAATCAAGTCCAATTGCCGGTGGGCATAGAGCAGCGCGAAAACCGAGGCCGCGACGGTCGTGTAAGGCAAATCTTCCTCCACTCCTTCGGCGAAGTCCTCCACCACGTCGGCCAGGAACTCCAATTGATCGGTCAAATGCGGGAAGGCAGGATCATCGAATTCAGTGAACTTGAGTTTGAGGAAAGGCAGCTTCTTATGCACGCCCTTGAGAATGGTAGGCGTGATCGATGCGGTGGCCCGATGCACGAAGTTCGCTATGTCTGCCATAGTGCCAAGCATGGCCCATGATGCGGATTTTGCAAGCGGATATATGTCACCAGGGGTGCGTTGCAAAAAAGTTACATCGGCTTTAGGCGGCGTGCGGCAATGGCTGACTCCACAAGTGATTCCAGCCGCCCGCCGAGAGCAAAGCGCAGCGCAGATGGAGCACGGCGGTGGCTCCGGCTTCAGTCCAGAACATGCCGGATTGTTTGAGGCGTCGGCCGATGACGTGTTTGCAGCCGGCCTCCGCCACGCCGGAGCCGATAAACCAGCCGTTGGCCCGGTAACGGAGGCAGTCCATGCGCGCACGGTTGTTTTCCAGATAGTTGACTTCCCGTTGGGCGTCCGCCGAGAGCGCGCCCCCGCTGGCTTGTCGCGCCTCGGCCAAAACGATGTCCAATTCGCTGTCATAAATCAGGGCCTTCCATCGCACCCCCCAGTTTTGCGCCGAGCCGGCCTCGGCATAGGCGGCTTTGGCCAAGGCGGCCACATGCTGGCTGGCGTGGCAGTAGTCCAAGATTGGTGTGGCGGAGGCAAAGCGGGCGCGGGCTGCTTCCCAGACCCAGGCCGCGCCGTCTCCCAGATAAATCAGTTGGCCGGCTTGGGCCATCCCGCGTTGCAGGGCCGCTCGCCGGGCCAGCGGGCCAAACTCCTCCGAGCAGACGAAGCTGGCCAGGCAAGTCGTGCTGTCGGGATCGCGCAACGGATGGCCTTCCTCGTCGGTGACGGTCTGGGTGAAAAAGGCCGCCAGCTTCACCTCGCGCGTTCGGGCCTGCCCGTCCGGGCCCCGTCCGGCTCCGGCCTTCCAATTCGGGCCGAACCATCGGCACCCCGGTGCCGTCCCTGCTGACGTAAAACTGAGGCGGCGGCGCTGGCTTGGGCGCGGGCAGGCGCAGCAAGGGTTCCTGGACCGGCGGCCCCACCGCTCCCGCCAAACGCTGTAGGCGTGAAGGTTCCACCTTCAGGCCGGCCAGTTCCTGAAGTTGTTGGCTGCTCTCCAGAAACGGCAATTGGGCCACTGTGCGGCTGAACATGCGGACGGCCCCGGGAGTGCAGCTATCCCTCAAGCCCGGCGCCGTGTCCAAAGGAAATCCGCCTTCCGGGCCGGGCGGATGATGGTAGTCGCGCCGCAAGGTGACCGGACC
>DASXZY010000013.1:0-9730 GCA_036501625.1 Verrucomicrobiia bacterium | reverse complement strand
ATTTGGTTCCACTCTTCATCACTCAGGTCAGTTGTATACTTCGTCGGATGCGTTTGCATCCGCATTATTTATACTGTACGCGACCATGGTACAACTTTAACGTTAACGAAGGAATGTGCCATTTTCAAAACACGCTCTCAGCGAGATGGCCACTTCGGGATCGTCGTTAGCGAGAAGTTTGCGCTTCATCGCCAGCGCCTCCCGCGAAAAAAATTCGGCGTCCGCCAATTTTCCCTGTGCAATGAGCGGGCCGGTTATGTTGTTGAGACAAGCGGCTACCGTCCAATGTTCGTTACCGTATGACTTTCTTCGGATTTCAAGTGATTCGCGATAAGCCGCCTCGGATTCCGCCGGCCTATCCTCGTCATCAAGCACCTGGGCCAGTCCAAATAATGTTTCAGCCAGATCGGGATGAAAATTTCCCAGCACTTTCCGTTGAACTACCAAGGCCTCGCGGTAGGCCACCTCTGCGTTCGTGCGTTCGCCGATGTTTGAGTAAACCACGCCGCACACGTTAAGTAACTCCCCTTGAACCTCGGGCTGGCTGGACAGCTCATTTTTGACGCGATCAGCGGTTTTGTCCAAAATCCCTCGCAACAGTTTGGTGTCTTGGCCCAAGGCAAAGCCGGGACCGACGCCTTGGAGCATATCTTTCAGAAACTGCGCCACCTGTTCGCTCTTGGCTGCTTCGGTCTTTGCTTTCTTTTCGTCAGTCTCGGCCAGTGTGCGGAGCTTGGCCTCTGTATTCCGTGACTCTTCGGCTTCCTCGCGCAAACGAGTTTGTTCGCGTTCGGCCTGTGTGGCTCGAATCGCCTGCCAGGTGCTTACCACAACCCCAAGAGTTAAAACAGCCGCCACTAAACTCGTCGATGCCACTGCCAACTTGTTCCGACGAACGAATTTCTGGAAACGATACGCATTGCTCGGCGGACCGGCCGTCACGGGTTCATTTTCCAGATGCCGCTGCACGTCCATCGCCAGGCCGTTGGCGGTTTCGTAACGGCGGGTGCGGTCTTTTTCCAGAGCCTTCATTACAATCCAATCCAGGTCGCCGCAAACCAGATGAACGAGTTGGGGAGCCTCTGACTGCCGGTGCCGGGCCACGGTCGTGAGATCGGCTGCGACCATTGTGCTCAAGGCGGTGGACGGACGATTGGGTTCCTGTTCGCGTATGGTGCGGCGCATTTCTTCCAGGCCCGCCGCCAGCAATTCCTTCGCATCGAAGGGAGTTTTGCCGGTCAGCAATTCGTAAAGCAGCACGCCCAAGCTGTAAATATCGGTGCGCGTGTCAATGTCCAGTCCGCTCAACCGGGCCTGCTCCGGACTCATATAAGCCGGGGTACCCATGAATTGTTCGAGCGCGGTGAACAGCGTCTTGTCAGTGAGCCGTTGATCGGTAGTCGCCTTGGCTATGCCGAAATCAATGACCTTGGGCACGGCGACACCGTCGTGGTCCGCCACGAGAATATTGGAAGGTTTAATGTCGCGATGGATGATGCCTTTCTGATGGGCGTGCTGGATCGCCTGACAGACTTGGGTGAAGAGTTTCAGGCGCTGCCGGGTGGCAAGGTTGTTCTGGTCACAATACTCGGTGATCTTGAAACCCCGGACGAGTTCCATGACGAAGAAGGGGCGTCCGGTCTCGGTGGCCCCGGCATCCAGCACCTTGGCAATGTTCGGATGATCCATTAAGGCGAGTGCCTGTCGCTCGGCCTCAAAGCGGGCGATGACGTGTTTGGTGTCCATGCCGAGCTTGATAACCTTGACGGCAACCTTGCGACGGACAGGTTCCTGTTGCTCCGCCAGATAAACGACACCGCAACCCCCTTCGCCGATCTGTTGCAGCAATTTGTAACGGCCGATTCGATCTCCGGTCTTCTCAAGGGTTGAGACGCCTGCGCGAATAGTCCCATCCGGACTTAGCCGTGCGGCGGCTGGCCCGGACTCCTGCGTGGGATTTTCCAGGAAAGCACCAACTTCATCATGAACCTTGAGCAGTGCTTCCACACGCAGACGCAGGGCATCGTCCCCGGCACAATCCTGATCCAAGTAGGCGGCGCGCTGTTCAACGGCCAATTGCAGGGCGGCATTAAAAACAGCCACCTCGCGGTCGGAGGCATTATTCATCGGCGATTGCATACTCTACCCTTTAATGCGAAATACGACCTAAAAAGGATCGAAGAAAGTCCGCAGGTAGATCACAAACCGCAGATTTTGGCAAACGGAGAAGAGAACTTTATGCCACTTTAAACCACTTTTTGAGGCGGCTTATCCATTAAACACCACCCACTATTGAGATGCGCAGAAAGTGAAATTCATAACCTATTTGACCGCAGGGTCGTGCAACAAATGCGTGAATATTCACGAGGATTCGATTCCCTTCACCCGCTCCATTGGCAATGAATGAGCTGCAAAGCAAAGCAGCGCAATAAAGCGTGGCGTTTATTTGGAACAACTTGTTATTGACGCAGATTTCAAGGCTGGCCGGGGAGGGCGAAGGCCGCCCCGGCGTCGCCGCGCTTGGTGTCCGGATGCCAAACGCCGGTCGCCGGGATGACGATGCATTGGCGGCCTTCGATTTGATAGGTCGCCGGCGGGCCGCTGCCATCCCAAGGAAGCTCAGCCGTTCTGTTCCTTGTTCCGAACGGGCGCGTGCAAATTGCGTTGAAAGGATTATCCCGATGGCTACGATGGCGTGAATGACGCGCAATTTATTCAAAGGCGGACGCCGCGTGCCGGTTCTGAGCTTGCTCATTGTCTTTGGAGGCTTCGCTCCGAGGCTGATTTCGCAGCCTGCGCCGCCTCGATTAACTTCGCCAGCTGGCCGCCAAGCCAATTGCTGCCCCGCTAATAAGAAATCGCCTTATTTTCGTTTTTGGGCATTTTCGCGTCCCCGCTCTCACCGCACAGAGAATCACCATGGGCAACCCAAGATTTTTCCTTGAAAGCCTCCATGTTCGGAAATTCTCAATTTTACATTCAGCAAAATTGCTGTAATCATTCTCGCGTGGCAAAAAAAATGACAAAAATGGCAATCACGCATAGCGGCATCAGGCTTGATGTGCCGAAATTGGCCGCACGGCCTGCTCAGGAGTTCCTTTTTGCGCTACCACGAATTCAACCGCGTATCGAAGCGTGTTCGACATTCGTAAATAATATGAACCTGCCAGTGCATCGCTGGATAAGATATAGCGCTGGCTTTTCTGCTGAATGGGTAAGTAACGTCATTAAAACACACTCGCAGAAAACACCCCTTCATGTTTTTGATCCTTTCGCCGGTTCAGCGACAACTTTGATAGCTGCCGAACAAGAGGGTGTCGAAAGCTGGGGTGTTGAAGCACATCCTTTTGTGTATCGCATCGCAAAAGCGAAACTTTCTTGGCGCACCAGCCCAGAAGCTTATCTGAAAAAGGCTCAACAAGTCTGTGACTGTGCGGCTCACATATCCCCGAAACTTGATGAATATCCTGCGTTGATTCGAGAATGTTTCGACGACCATTCGCTAAAGCAGCTTGATGTTTTTAGGAGAGCTTATGAAGAAGTAAAGGATGACTCCCCAGCTTCTGAACTGGTCTGGCTTACAATAATAGCGATTCTTCGCAGAGTATCGAAGGCAGGAACCGCCCAGTGGCAATATGTTCTTCCTAAAAAAACGAAGCATTCACCTAAAAACGCAAGGGACGCTTTTAGCGATTATTGCGAAATGGTAGCCAGCGACATGCAGACTGGCGAGTTTGACCTTGGGCCGAACGCCACTTTATTGTGGAGTGACGCTCGCACTTGTGAAGGGGTGCCTGACAGGCATTTTAACTTGGTTATTACTTCTCCACCTTACCCCAATAATTACGACTATGCCGATGCAACTCGTTTGGAAATGTCATTCATGCGGGAAATAAATGGTTGGGGGGATTTACAGGAATCGGTGCGAAAACATCTTGTGCGCTCATGTTCACAGCACGTTCCGGAAAAGGCTATTAAGTTAGATGCGATTTTAGCCACCCCCGAACTTGAGCCAATACGCTCTGAACTGGCCGAAGTTTGCCGAGAGCTTGGCGTCGTTCGAAAATCCAAGGGAGGCAAGAAAACATATCATTTAATGGTCGCATGTTATTTTCGAGACCTTGCCCTAGTTTGGAAGGCACTACGTAGGGTCTGTGATTCGCCTTCAGAGGTATGTTTCGTTATCGGCGATTCGGCTCCATATGGTGTTTACGTTCCTGTCATACCATGGCTTGGTCGGTTAGCAGTAGCGTCGGGCTTCAAGTCATTCACCTTTGAAAAAACTCGTGATCGAAACATTAAATGGAAGAACAGGAAGCACCGGGTTCCGCTCCAAGAAGGACATCTTTGGGTTAAGGGTTAACGTGTATGGCAACATCTCCCTCGCATAGATTTGGCCAAATTATCGGTGAAGTTTTGGAGGCTGCGATCATACCGTTGCTCGCCGACTTTGCGGCAAAGCATGGTCTTTATTTTGACAAAAAGGGCCCAAGACCATGCAGAAGCGGATTAAAATGCAGTTGGACCGATTTGAATAAGAACTCCCATGATTTGGATTTCGTGTTGGAGCGGGGAGGCACACCAACAAAGAAAGGGATGCCAGCGGCGTTCATTGAGGTGGCATGGCGGAGCTACACCAAACATTCGAGAAACAAGGCTCAAGAGATTCAAGGGGCCATTATGCCGCTGGCAGAAACTTATAGTGCCAATGGGCCTTTCAAGGGAGCGATTCTTGCGGGCGTCTTCACTGCTGGCGCGATCACCCAGCTTACTTCGCTTGGTTTTACAATCCTTTATTTTCCTTATGAATCAGTCGTAGGGGTTTTTCGTAAACTTGGAATGGACGCCGCCTTCGATGAGCAAACTGCTGACAAAGATTTAGCAAGAAAGGTGAAGGCTTATAAAGGTCTCTCGGTTGCAGACAAACAAAGGCTCCCGAAAGAGCTTTTAGCCGCGCATAAGCAGGATATAGATAAATTCATTGCGTCATTGTCTACAGCCGTTTCCAAGCAAATTGATAGAATTATAATTTTGCCCCTCCACGGAGATTACAGGGAATTAGCGACTATTGAGGATGCCATACGCTACATCGGTGAACATGGTGAAACGGCAGGCAAGATTTTTATCAGGTATGAAATCCAGATTCGTTACAATAACGGTGATAATATAAACGGCGCCTTTGAAAATAAGGATACGGCAATCAAGTTTCTGAAAACCTTTCAGCCCGTTGTACCGTAATCCCCTATTGGCATATCCCAAAGCGTGGCGTTTATTTGGAATAACTTGTTATTGACGCAGATTTCAAGGCTGGCCGGGGAGGGCGAAGGCCGCCCCGGCGTCGCCGCGCTTGGTGTCCGGATGCCAAACGCCGGTCGCCGGGATGACGATGCATTGCCGGCCTTCGATTTGATAGGTCGCCGGCGGGCCGCTGCCATCCCAAGGAAGCTCAGCCGTTCTGTTCCTTGTTCCGAATGGGCGCGTGCAAATTGCGTTGAAAGGATTATCCCGATGGCTACGATGGCGTGAATGACGCACCATTTATTCAAAGGCGGACGCCGCGTGCCGGTTCTGAGCTTGCTCATTGTCTTTGGAGGCTTCGCTCCGAGGCTGATTTCGCAGGCGGCGCCAGCCAATGAACCCTTGGCCATGGCAGATTTCATACGTGAATATCAGGCAGATGAGAACAGCGTTTCGCGATTTTATGATTTGGAATGGTCGGAGACGCGGTTCGGACGGCTGGAGCGTCATTACCGCGAATGGCAGATGAAGCTCAAATCCTTGGATTTTGACGCGCTGGATGAGCAGGGGAGAATTGACTACCTACTGTTGCGCAACAAGCTCAACTCGGAAAGCACGGCCTTGCGGCTGGATCGGGAGCGGCTGGAGCAAATGAAGGAACTGCTGCCGTTTCGGCTTCGGTTGCTGGACTTGGAAAGCGCGCGGCGGCGCATGGCGCCAGTCGATGCCGCGGCGGCGGCGGAGATCGTGGGGGCGATTCCAGACCAGGTGAAAAAACTCAAGGCGCGAATCAAGAAGGAGAAGCCCAAGGGCAGCAAGGAAATCAAAGCCGAAGATGCATCCGCCAAAACCAAGGACGCCGCGGCCGAAAAGAGCGGCGACGAGGAAAGCAAGGAGGATTCCGGGCCGCCGTTGAAGATTTCGCCCGTCCTGGCCCGGCGGACGGCGGAGACGGTGGACGATTTGCGCGCCATGCTAAAGACGTGGTCGGCTTATTACATCGGTTTTCAGCCGGAATTTTCCTGGTGGATGAAGAAGCCGGACGAACTGGCCAGAACCGCGCTGGAGGATTACGCGAAATTTTTGCGCGAGGAGATCGCCGGTTTGAAAGGCAAGGATGAGGATCCGCTGGTCGGCGATCCCATCGGCGCGCAGGCGCTGTCGGACGATCTGGCGGCCGAGAGCATTCCTTACACGCCGGAGGAACTGATCGCCATCGCGCGGCATGAGTTTGACTTTTGCGAAGGAGAACTTCGGAAAGCGGCGGGAGAAATGGGCTTTGGCGATGACTGGAAGGCAGCGCTAGCCAAGGTAAAGGCGGATTATGTGCCGCCCGGGCAGCAGAATGATTTGGTGGCGGATCTGGGACGCGAGGCTGTGAGATTTGTCACCGAGAAGGACCTGGTGACAGTGCCGCCGCTGTGCGATGAGACCTGGCGCTTAAACATGAGTTCGGTGGAAGTGCAAAAGACGCTGCCATTCGCCGCCTACGGCGGCCAGAACATGACGGTGGCCTACGCCAACGAAGAGATGAAAACTGAGGACAAATTGATGGCGATGCGGAACAACAACCGGCATTTCACGCGGATTGTCGTGCCGCATGAATTAATTCCTGGGCATCATTTGCAAGGGTTCATGGCGCAACGGAACCGCACCTATCGGTCGATTTTTAGCACGCCGTTCCTGGTGGAGGGGTGGGCGCTTTATTGGGAGTTGAAGTTATACGATTTGGGTTACGGGAAAACGCCGGAAGATCGGATGGGCATGTTATTTTGGCGGATTCACCGCTGCGCGCGCATCATTGTAAGCCTGAAGTTTCACCTGGGCGAGATGACGCCGAAGGAGATGGTGGATTTTTTGGTGGAACGCGTGGGACATGAAAAATCAGGAGCCACCGGTGAAGTGAGGCGGTTCATCGGCGGCGGCTATTCACCGCTCTATCAATGCGGCTACATGATCGGCGGCATTGAATTGCGCGCGTTGCATCATGAATTGGTTGATTCCGGGAAAATGACGGAGCGGCAGTTCAATGACACGGTGCTGACTTACAATGCTATTCCCATTGAGTTCATCCGGGCTGGCATGGAGAATGTGCCGTTGAGGCGCGATCAGCCGGCGAGTTGGGAGTTTTACGGGCCTCACCCGAAGTACGCGGCGCCAGAACGGAAATAGGGCGCGGGCGCGCCCGTCAAAAGCCAAACGAGAGTTCGATTCTTCTCACCCGCTCCAATGATTATCAATGGCTTGCGAATCAGTGCGGTAAACTGAGGCGGTTTCTTTGCAGTAAAGCGAGGCGTTTTTTAGAACGACTTGTCATTGACATATTTTCACGGCCCGCGGGGAAGGGCGAAGGCCACCCAAGCGTCGCCGCGCTTGGTGTCCAGGTGCCAAATGCCGGTCGCGGGGATGACGATGTATTGGCGGCCCTCGATTTGATACGTTGCGGGCGGGCCGCTGCCGTCCCAGGGAAGTTCAGCCTCCCACAATTGTTTGCCACCGGTCTTGTCAAACGCACGGATTTTGCGATCGAGCGTGCCCGAACAAAAGACCAACCCTCCCGCTGTCACGATGGGGCCGCCGAAATTCAGCGTTCCCGCGGGCGGCTTCCCTTTGGCCGCCAATGCGGGATACTCGCCGAGCGGCGCTTTCCATTCGAGCTTGCCGGTGTTGAGGTCGATGCAATTGAGCGTTCCCCACGGCGGCTTGTTCGCAGGGTAGCCATCCTTGTCCCAAAAACGTTGATAGCCGGTGAAGCCATAGGAAGGGCGCTCAGTCTTGGGACTCTCCACAGGCAAGGGGCGGTCGCGCAACATGAGATAATCCACCAGCGCTTTGAGGTCCGCGTCGGTCATGAGTGGATTGGCCGGCATGGCGTTCTTGCCGTTGCGAATTTGTTTGACAATGGCTTCATCGGTCATCCGATGCCGCAGGCCGCGCAAGGGCGGAAAAACGCCGGCGCCAAGCCAGTTGCTGCCGTGGCAGGCCGCGCAGGTTTTCTCGAACACGATTTGGCCGGCGGTTTTCGGCGCGTGGCGGTCATAGGGCAGATCGTCATCGCGAAACAGCGTGATGGCGGTGCCGACATGATTGGCCGAAACATAGAGGCGCCCCGTGAGGGCATCAATGCACGCGCCGCTCCACTCGGCGCCGCCCAAGACGTCAAAATAGAGCGTCGGCTTGCCGTCGGCGCAAGGCAGAAACCGCCCGGTCCGCATGCCTTTGAACCGGCTGCGGGCATCGTCAGCGGCTTCCTCGGTTCGATCGGTCAAGTCAGCTTCTGTAAATTCTAATTTTGCAAACGGCTCCGGCAACTCGATGTCCGGCTGATAAGGCCAGGTCACTTCGCCGGGCAACTCGCTCGCGGGGGCGCGGCGCAGGCGGACGGGAAAAATCGGTTTGCCCGTCAGGCGGTCGAGGAGGAGGGTATTGCCCATCTTGGTCGTCGCGGCCACGGTGTCCACCCGCCGTCCGTCCCGCGTGATGGCCGCCAGATTGGGCGGCGCGGAAATGTCGAGGTCCCAAATATCGTGGCGGATTTCCTGGAAATGCCAGAGCCGCCGGCCCGTCGCGGCATTCAGGGCAATGACGCAATTGCAGAACAGGTTCTGTCCGCGATGGCGCATGCCGATGAAGTTTGGCTTGGGGCCTCCCGTGGTGATGTAAGCGATGCCGCGGCCGTCATCCAGGCAAATGCCCGCCCAGGCATTGGCGGCGTAATCTTCCGTTTTGTCCCAAGTGTCAAAACCAAATTCGCCCGCGTGCGGCACCGTGTGAAAAGCCCACAGGCGGCGGCCCGTGGCGGCATCGAAGCCCCACACGTCTTTCGTGAAGCCCGCTACGATGGCGATGCCCTTATAAATCACCGGCGCTGCAGTGGCTGCTCCGAAACCGGGCTGATCTGTGCCCGGCAAAAGCGCTTTCCCATGCTCGCCAAAAGTTTCGACGGGCCGTCCGGTTGCGGGATCCAGCGCGTAGAGATAGGGGCCTGAAGCAAACAGGATGCGCTCGGCAGCGCCGTTTTGGCCGGTCCAATAGGCCAAACCTCGGTAAGCTGGTCGGCCCGCCGGCTTAAAGCGCCACAATTCCACGCCCGTGGCGGCATTGACCGCGACGATGTTGTTTCCGGGCGTGGGCGTGAACATGACGCCGCGCACGATGATCGGATTGCATTCGAGCGAGACGCCGGAGTCGCCAGAATGATAGGTCCAGGCAACCGCTAAATTCGCGACATTGCTCCGGTTGATTTGGGCCAAAGCCGAATAGCGCGCGCCGCCGTTATCTCCGTGCGAGCGCTCCCAGGTCAGGAATGCATCCGTGGGCATGGCATTAGCCGGTGTCAACTCATTGGGAAGGGCCGCGGGAATCGTGGTGTAAAGCGGCAGCTTCTCGCGCGCCGCGCTGTCTTCGACGGCCCAGTAATCGTTGGCAGGCGGCTCTGCGGCGCGTCCCGCCATCGCGCTCTGGGCCGCCAGAATAACAGCGGACATGGCCA
>DASXZY010000012.1:0-28856 GCA_036501625.1 Verrucomicrobiia bacterium | reverse complement strand
ATGCGGGTGATGGCGTTGATTTCCTGGAGAATCTCTTGGCGGCGCTGTTCGGGTTTCATGCTCTATATCTATATCACTAGATATATAATGTCAAAAAAAACCAGAAAATCGTTCCTTTGAACTTTTTTGCAACGCACCCGTCTCCGGCTCGCCCGAAACCCCGCCCTGCCTATCGCGTTTAGCGCCAACGACTTGTTCCGGCAGGGCGAGGTTCCAGCCGGGCCAGGCTTGACAAGCATTGTCGCGGTCATAATCTCGTGCCATGAAACCAGAAGCTCTAGCATTAATTTGCGCGCAGGCATCCAATGCCATTTACGGAAACCCGGCAGACCCGGCCGGCAAACAATCTTCCCAGGCCGCGATGGCGGCGCTGGGGTTTGGCGATTTTGCCTGGATCGATTTGACCGGCGTGTTCGAGGACGTTTGCGCGTTCGTCGTGTCCTCCGCTGACTTCCATCTTTTGGTTTTTCGCGGGACAAAAATTCCGCAGGATTGGGCCACGGATCTGGCCTGCACGCCGGTTCGGTTCGCCTGGATTTTCGCGGGCGCGCCCGACATCGGGGAAATCCACGCGGGCTTTGGCCATTGCCTGGCGGACGGGTTGGCCGACATCGTGGCCGCGCTGTCGCCGCGGGACCCGGCCAAGCCGCTGGTGATCACCGGGCACTCGCTGGGAGGAGCGCTGGCGGCGCTGGCGGCGGCGCATTTTACGGTGCTCGGTTTGCCGGTGCCCAGCGTCTCGGCCATTTACACCTTTGGGCAGCCGCGCATCGGCTTGCATGATTTCTGCAACACCTACAGCCGGATTCTGGCCGGCAAGCTGGTGCGGTTTGTCAATAAGAAAGACCTTGTTCCCAGAGTGCCGTTCCGCGGTTGGGATTACAGCGATGAGGGAACGATGATCCATTTCGATTCGGCGGGAAATCCGGTCGCGCAAAGCCCGGAATGGCAGAGTTTCCTGGTCAGAACCTTGCAAAGCCTGGCGCAATTCGCCGAGATGCTGACGCACCTCAGTGTAGATGTTGGCGATCATTCGATGGCGGGTTATCTGGCGTTGGTGCAGGCAAATCAAGCCGCTTTGGCTCCGCTATTGGCCGATTGAGCGGCGGGCCTGGCGGGCTGTGCGACCGTTTGATGCCTATTATGGCGCAAAATGCCGTTAATTACCTTGTTTTTACTTGTATTGCTTTCATCTCAGTTTGTTTTTACTAAAAATTCCTGGGAATAATCCTCCCTCAAATCCCGAAAGAACATGCGCCGGAGCGCCACAGGGAAATATTATACCATTATTTGATGGTAATACAAGCGGTGAATTGGAGCGGGCCCAATGCTCCCGCGCGGAGCGGCCGATCTCGCGAAGGTTCTTGATGCCGGTTTAACCTTGACCGTGAACTTGCCGAATGGCCTGTTATGCGGTTCTTGGTGCGTTAACGCCGTATGCGATTCAACATCTCCGTTCCGCGAAAGCTGACTGCTCTTTCCGTCCCGTCCGAATTAGGCGCGATATTATTGGAAGCGCGCAAGGGCGGGCCGCAGCCATGAGCATGACCCCTCCCGAAAGGCGCGCGCGCGTGCTGGCCGATTTAACGGCCGGGCCGCTGGACCTGCTGATTATCGGAGGAGGCATCGTGGGCGCGGGGATGGCGCGGGACGCCGCCATGCGCGGATTGAAGACGGGGCTGATCGAGCAGCATGATTTCGCGTCCGGCACCAGCAGCCGTTCGAGCCGGCTTTTGCACGGGGGCATCCGTTATCTGGCGCAAGCTCGAATCGGGCTGGTGCGCGAGGCCAGCGTGGAGAAGCGGACGCTGCATCGCATCGCGCCGCATTTGGCTGAGCCGACGGCGTTTATTTTTCCGACGTATCGCGGCGCGGGCTGGCCGTTGTGGCAGATGCGCATCGGCGTCAAGTTGTACGACCTGCTGTGCGGCGGGCATAATCTGGGCAAGTCCTCCTCGTTCTCGAAAGGCGCGGCCGCGCAAGCGGTGCCACAGCTCAAGACTGGCGGGCTGACGGGCGCGGTGCGTTACTTCGACGGCTTTACGAATGACGCGCGGCTGGTCATGGACACGTTGCGTTCCGCGGCGGCTCACGGGGCGCGGGTGCTTAACTATTGCCGGTTCCAGGATGCGGCGCGCGATGCGTCGGCCTGGGTTTGCGAGGCCAGGGATGAACGGACTGGTTCGTCCCACACGATACGCGCCGGGGCCGTCATCAACGCGACCGGGCCGTGGGCGCAAATGGTGCCGCACAGCCGTGTCCGGCTGCGTTTGACCAAGGGCGTGCATCTGGTCGCGCCCCGCCACCGGCTGCCGGCCCAGGACGCCATTGTATTGACATCCGGCCCGCGAATTCTTTTTGTAATCCCCTGGGGCGAGCGCGTCATTCTCGGCACGACGGACACGGATTACACGGGCGCGCCGGAGAACGTCCGAACCGGGCGGGAGGACATCGATTACGTGCTGGGCGTTGTCAACGAATTTTTCCCGTCTGTGCGGATGACAACGGCGGACATCATCAGTTGCTGGGCGGGGTTGCGCCCTTTGATTGACCACGGCAGCGGCGGGGCTTCGGACATCTCGCGCGCGCACGAAATCCGCCGCGCGGAACCGGGGTGGTGGGATGTCGCGGGCGGGAAGCTTACGACCTACCGCTTGATGGCCGAGCAAACCCTCGACCGGATCGCCGCGGAAAAAGGATGGAACACGCCGCGCTGCCAGACCGCGCGGGACCCGCTCTTGAGCCTCGCGGAAACAGCGGGCGTGAGCGGCATCTTTCCGCCGGCGTTCAGCCAGGAGGCGGTGGCGCATTACTGCCGCAACGAATGGGCCATTCATCTTGACGACGTGATGATTCGCCGCACGAGCTGGCAATACTATTATGCGGACGCCCGGGAGAAAGCGGCCGAGGCCGCTCAGTGGATGGCGCAATTTTT
The DNA here is from genome assembly GCA_036501625.1 of Verrucomicrobiia bacterium. Lineage (GTDB taxonomy): Bacteria > Verrucomicrobiota > Verrucomicrobiia > Limisphaerales > Palsa-1400 > Palsa-1400. Next base: position 25,921 of record DASXZY010000012.1, on the reverse strand, counting down.
CGGGTGGACGAATGAAGAGATCGCTGCGGAACTTGCGCGGTGCATGACCCCATTCGAAGCCCTCAGGCCTCAAAAAAGCGCCGGATAAAACGCCATGCAAGGCGAGGCATAAACCTGCCGCGGCAATATGCATCGTTTCACGGCCGAGGCGATTATTTGACACGTTTGGAACCCGCGCCAAAGGGAGATTGAACGGCGGGGGCGAGGCGCTACTGTGTGGGGGACGAATGCTGTTTCAACGATTCAGAAAACTCGGGCGGGCCGTGGAGCACGTTCAGCGGCTGCGCGTCATCGTTGGTGTCTTCCTGCGCTACGGCTACGAACCCCTGGCGCGGCGGCTGCCGCTGCCCAGCCCGTGGCATCTGCCTTTCCGCTCGCAGCGCCGGGCGCAGGAGAAGCTCGCTTCGTTGACACCGCCGGAACGCCTGCGCGCGGCCCTTGAGAATCTCGGCCCCACTTTCATCAAGCTAGGCCAGCTTCTCTCCACGCGCGCGCATTTGCTGCCGCGGGCATTTATCGTCGAATTGGCCCATCTGCATGACAGCGTGCCGCCGGTCCCGTTTGACCAGGTGCGGACCATCCTTGCGGCGGAATTGAAGCGGCCGCTGGCGGAAGTATTTTTGACAATCGAGGAGACGCCCATCGGTTCGGCTTCCATCGCCCAGGTGCATCGCGCCGTGTTGTTGACGGGCGAGAAGTGCGTCATCAAGGTGCAGAGGCCGGGCATCGAAAAAATCGTGCGGGTGGACCTGGAGATCATGGCCTATCTGGCCTCGCTGCTGGAGAACCACGTCGAAGGGTGGCGCGTGCATCAACCCACGGCGGTGGTGGCGGAATTCGCCAAGAGCATGGAGCAGGAGCTTGATTTTACCGCCGAAGCCGCGCATCTGGAGCGTTTCGCCCATCAATTTCTCGGCGACCCATCGATTTACATTCCCCGCCTGGTGCCCGGCCTGATGACGCGCCGCGTGCTGACCATGGAATACATCGAGGCGGTCAAGGCCTCGGATTTTCTAATGCTTGACGCCGCCGGCCTGGACCGCCGGCAGATTGCCACGCGCATTACGGACCTTGTGATGAAACAGATTTTTGTCCACGGCTTTTTCCACGCCGACCCGCATCCGGGGAACATCCACATTTTGCCGGGCAACGTGATTTGTTTTTTGGATTTCGGCATGATGGGATTCCTGGACCAGGAGACGCGGCAGACCTTCGCCCGGTTCATTCTGTCCATCGCCCACCGCAACGAGAAGGCGGCGGCGGCCGCGCTGCTCAGATTGGCCCATGCTGAATTGGACCCGCCGCGCACCGGGTTCGAGGCGGACGTGGCCGAATTCATGCACCGGCATTTTTACCGGCCGGCGGGCGAAATGGTTTTCGGCCCGCTGGTCAATCATTTGTTCTCGTTGACAGCGCGGCACAACCTGACCCTGCCGGCGGACCTCTCGGTCATGCTCAAGGCGCTCGGATTGATGGAGGACTTGGTCTGCCGGCTGGACCCCGGCCACGACATCATCGGGCAGGCGCGGCCTTTCATGCGGCAGGTTTTGATGGCGCAAATCGGCCCCAAACGGCTGCTGCGGCATTGGGTGGATTTCGGCAATGAGGCGGCCGGCCTGGCGCGGGAATTGCCCATGGAAATCCGGCGGCTGATGGCCCTGTTCAAGGACGGGCGCGCGCGGCTGCATGTCAACCATTTGGGCCTGGACAACCTGCTCAATACGCTGGAGCGGATTGTCAACCGGCTGGCCTTCGCGCTGGTGCTGGCGTCCCTGATTATTTCTTCGTCGGTCATCGTTCACGCGCGCGTGCCGCCGCTGTTGGCGCACCAGGTTTCGGTCATCGGCGTGGTCGGCTACCTGCTGGCGGGGCTGATGGGTTTCTGGCTGCTCATCGCCATGCTGCGGCACGGGAAAATGTGATTTTATTCACGGCCGTTTAAGCCCCATCACGAGCAGAATCAGGTCAACTATAAACAGCAGCACCACCGTCACCTCCAGCGAGAGCATCCAGGCGTTGATGCGGTCCTGCGTCAACAATTGGTAGAGGTCGTCCAGCGTTTTGAGTTTTTCATCGATGGTGCGATGCCAGTCGGCCAGGTGGAATCGGGCGGAGATGTTTTCATACAGGCGCGCCAGGTGCCAATCGCCGAAAAACTTGGTGATGTTGGACAGCTCATCGCTGAAACGCGCCAGATCGACGCGGATTTCCCGCAACTCCCGCATGACCTCGCGGCTGCGCCGGGGCTGGCGGGCGAGGTCGCGGTAGGAGCGTTCGAGGGCGTTGTCCAGGATGCGGTCGTAGGCTTCCAATTCCGCCAATTGCAGGTTGGCCAGTTCGAGGACGTAAAGAATTTCGTCCAATTGCCCTGGCTCCTGCACGATCAGGGCCGCGTCCCAATCGAGCACCGCCAGGTCGTTTTCGTAGTAGCTCAAATGGCGCCCGGTGGATTCATCCGCCTCCTGCTGGGAAAGCTGGCTGGGGTCCTCCTCCTGTGTCAACAACGCGGCCACGTCGCGCCGGTGCTGCTGGAACCAGTCGCCCGCGCCGAGCGGGCGGCCATCCTCCGCCGCCAGAGGGGCGTCAATACAAAAGACCGTGTAAGCCTCCTCTTCCATCAGGCGCCCGACCGGCTTGATGCTGAACGGGGCCAGTTCCGCGCGGGCCTCCTCGACAATCTGCCGCACTTCGCGGTTCAATTGGCCGTTGGAAAACTCCAGGTCGTGAAAGACCACCAGGTCCTTGATGGATGCCACGTCGAACGGCACGGAAACGGTGATGCTCAACGCGCCGACCGGCAGCAGTTTCATGGCCCGCTCGATGCGGACGGGGCCGAAGGGGCCGATGCGTTCCATGGGCGGCAGGCGCACCATTTGCGGCCTGTAAAAGAAGAGGTGGCGCGGATTGCGCCGGCTGGCATCAACGGCGAACTGCGCGACCGGCTGCCCAAGCAACTGGGGCAGGGGCTGCCGCAACATTTCATAGGCCACGTCGAACGCGTAAATGTAAATGACGCGCCCCGCGTAGCGCTTGACGCGGCGCGCCGGCGGCGGATTGGTTTCCGGTGCGGTTGACACGCCCATAGGCTACCCCACATCGACTCCTCGCGCAAAACGGGAAATTTCCCAAACAATGTGTCTTTATTCCTTTCAACAGGAAGGATCAGGCGGCCTGCGTGCGCCTTGTTTTGCTTGAGGCCACGCGACGCAGGTGTCCAGGTATCGTTATGCCTGGCTAGACTTCATCGCTAAATCGCAAATGGAAGATGATGGAGCCATCATATCCCCAGGTGGACAGTCGATGGATAGAGTGGTGGAAGAAGCCCGTGCCGAAGCCTACAAGCTTGTCCAGAAGATAGGTTATCTTCCTTTAGAACAAAGAGAATCGTTTTTCGGAAACTGCACGACGTTGGCCCGAGATGAAATGACAAAGTTGAAAACAGAGTAATGATTCCGCTGTCCGCCATTTGAATGTGTGCGGCTGAAGGATCACGCGGATAAGGCTCGGCCGAACATGCGCCGCTGCCAAGAGGAACGAGGAGCTGCCGCCAGGCTTCTATTGCAAACGCCAGGTGATCCGCGCCTTTGACAGATCGTAAGGGGACATTTCCATTTTTACGCGGTCTCCGACGACCAGGCGCACCCAGCGCTTGCGCATTTTGCCGCAGATAGTCGCCAACACGAGATGCTTGTTGTCCAACTCAACTCTGAACATGGTGCCCGGCAACACCGTCTGCACCATTCCTTCCACTTCGATATGTTGTTCTTTCATCAATCACTCCGTAATTTTCACCGATCTCGGGGGGCGCATTCCTCCGATGGACCAGTGAAATCGGAAGCGGAATATCGAGGCCCGGCAAGCCAGGCCCCGACCGGGTTGAATCTGTATATCAATAACGGCTTCGCGGAGCGCCGTCGAAGGAGCGGCGGGGACCGCCTGTTGCTGGCCGCGATTCGCGAGGACGCGCAATATTTACGACTACCGCACGCCCGTCAATGGACTTGCCATTCATGGCGGTGACTGCATTTTGGGCCTCGTCATCCGAACCCATGGTCACGAACGCAAAGCCGCGGGCCTTGCCGGTCGCGTGGTCGGTAATGAGGTTGGCCTCGACGACCGTGCCGTGAGGGGTGAAGGCGTCTTGCAGGTCGTTTTCGGTGGTATTGAAGGAAAGATTTCCAACAAATAATTTACTATTCATGTGATGTCAAACTATGCCGACTCTTTGTATTTCCAAGACTGTTCCCGATAATCGGGTCTAAACCATCACTGAACCGAAGTCCACTTGAAGATCCCCATATCATGAAAGCAACAATATATCGAACAGTTCACAGTCTAAGCGAGGAATGACGAATGTCCAAATAAATCTGCAAATATAATCATGGCGGCTGCTCACTGCGTAATGACGCGGAAGTATTCTCCGGGCGCGTTGGTGGTCGGGAAGGAGAGCTGTTGTGTCGAACCGTCGCCGATGAAATTCGTTGCGTCCACCCAGCCGGACGCCAGATTGGTGCTGATTTGGATGGTTTCCGAGCGGCCGGCTACGGTCTGGAAGGTGAGCAGGAAATTGCCGCCGTTCGAAACTGGAGGCGGTGTAATGAGTTGCACGGGCAGGGGCGCTGGCGCGCCTGCGACGAACGAATCCGAAGAGCGGGTTTCGATCTCGCCGGTGGTGGTCCAGTTGGAAATCACATCGAAGGCCGCGTTCGTGGGCGTTGTGCTGGCGATGGCCGGCAGGGAGAAATAAGATACTTCGAGCAAGGCATAATTGGTGCCGTAACTGTAGCCGCCGGGGCCGTAGTTCATGGGGTCGGAGGGAAGCCAGTTGGTGGCGTCGAGAAGACTTTCGCCGCTTCCCAGGTAAGTGCCAAAAGCGTTGTTCGTCGGGTAGCCGATGGAGACAAATATGCTGGAATGGGGAGAGTTTGGAGCGCTCCATTGGACGGGAGCATTGGTGGCGACATTGACGCTGCCATTGGACGGCGCCAGCACTGTGACCGGCGCCAGGAGGTTTGTGTCCAAGCCATCCAGCGAGACGGAGAATTTGAATTGCGTCTCCGAAGGGTCGCCCTTGTTGACATACAAGGTCCACAAACCATTGGTGCATTCATTGGCCAGTTCCGCCCATGAGTTGACCGGGTCATGATGCAATGCTCCCGCCGTGATGGCGTTGCTGTAAGCGTAGGAAAATTTTCCGGTGGGGGAGACGATTTCATCCGCAGTCAAAGGCGCGGGCTGAATGCCGAACAGGTATGGCTCAACCCAGTATCCGCCTCCGGGCGTGACGACGCTCTGGTCATTGACAATGACAGGCTCGAATTGCGCGGTTTGGAGGACGGTCGTGCCGATTATCGGAGTGAAGCTCACCTGATCTGCAAAACCGGCGTCGCTGGCGAAATTGGCGCCATAAGCGGTCCAAGACAAAGTATGCGTGCCCGGCGGGATGTTGATGGCGGGTTCCTGAATCCACGGCTGATCGTTGTAAATGTTATCCCAATACGAACCGTCAAGGTCGAATTCGAGATCGAAGTAGAGTTCGTTAAGAGCGGATTGCGTTGACCACCAGAACGTGAGCGTGCCTGGGCCGGTGACCGTGGCTTGAAGCTGGGAGAATTGACCGTTGGCAACGCTGCCGCTTTGCGCGGCGGCAACATTATCATGAGCGTTCGTGGTTTCGACGAACCAGCTTGTGTCGCCGCCTGTGGTCCACGCCAGATTGGTGGCGTTCAACGCCTGAGCCAAGGTGGGCGGCCCGGCAAAACTGCTGAAATCGCCCGTGCCATTCGTCTGAAACCACCAGGTCGCATTCAGTGTGTCATTGTCCTGAACGTCATCAATGCGGACGACGGCGTAATAGCCGGACGTGCTTTGAAGAACCACAAACTGGCCGATGCCGCCATTGGCGCCGGCATCCGACAACGGCCCGATATAGGCGCTCGAAAAGGGCGCGTAGATGGCGGCATTCGTGATTTGGTTCACGCTCGTGACGCCCGTTGCCAGCGCGACCGAGGTATTGGCGGTGCTGTAAATCCAAGCCGTTGTGCCCGGCGCGGATTCCGACCATAAGAACTCGGCGGAATGGGCGCCATCGCTGATGGTGTAGGTTTGAAAGTCCGTTTGGTTGACAATATTTCCCGTGATGACGCCGCCACTGCCGCCGCCATTGGCCGGACCGTTTACGGAGAAAGGAATGAATTGATACGTTTCCAATGTTGACGTGGAAACCCAGCCGGAAATGGGCGCGCCGCCAATGATGTTCGTTGGGGTGGAAGCGACGATGACCGGGCTGGCGTTGCTCGTGTAAATGACACCAAAAATATGGCCGCCAGCCGGCAATGCGGCCGGGACGGCCCAACTGGTTTGATCCGTTGGAAGATCGGCAGACTGGAAAAAACTAAAGTCGGAGTTGTAATCCTCGACCGTAAGATCACCCTCCCACGATGACGGCCCTTGCCAGGTTAAGATCGGATGATTGGTGACACCCGCTTCGCTGTTCGTGGGGAAGACGGCGGTCACGGGGCCGGAGAATCCGTTGCTGGTAAGACCGGGGGCGCTGACGGAGAAGGAAAACCTGCTGGTCGAGGTGCCGTTGGTCACAGTGATGGTCCAGTTGCCATTGGTAAGCGCCTCAATAAACGAATCATAATCAGGATACGAGATGCCGGAGAAGCCGCCGGTGAAGTTGGTGCTGGTCATTTCATACTGGCTCTGGGAGCTGCCGCCAGGGGAGGACACGAGATAATTCCCCAAGGGAGCATCCGGCGGGGTGGTGTTTGTGCTTAATATCGGGGCGATGAAATATCCGTTAAAAGTGGAGAGACCGGGAACAGTGTGATATACAAGCAGGTTCACCGTCAGCCCGGCGCGGGCGGGCAGGGCGGCCATAAGGAGCGCGGCCAGCAAGATCAGGCGGTTTGAAAATGAAGTGAGCGTAGTTTTCATGACGTTGACAATTTTGTGAGTTGAATTGCTGATGGGCGGGCCTGGGTTGCCTTTGCAATTGAATATCCCCCTGAATTGATCTGCACTCCGTTTGCGCGGCATGGCAGCAATCCTAAATGTTCATGCTCTTGAAGTAAAGAGAAAAGGCCTCAAAATTGAGGGTTGACGCTTGATGGGCAGGGCTTTATGCACGATTCCGCACCGAAAAAGATGGCCGCAAAACGCCAAAAGGCGAAAAAGAATCTCGTTTTGTGCCTCCTTGGGGGCTTGCTGCTGGCTGTCTTCTTTTTCGCAGCCTGCGAAAGAGGGGCCAGGCCGAATCCTGAGACTTGACTTTCCGGCGGGGGCTGATGATTATCCGCCTTGGGGATGTGTGACAGTTATAATATTGGAACGGGGGTTGCTAGTGCGTCTCCAAGCAGAGGGCGCAGGCTCTCTGTCCTCTTGATTGACTAAACTACTAAATATGAAACTGAAAAAAAGCGCGGCTTCCGCCGCCCTGAAAACGACTGATAAGAAAACAACCACCATCGCTCCCGCCCCGGCGGCGAGCGCGAGCGCGCCGAAGGCTGTCTCCGAAGCGCCCAAAACGCCGGCCGAGGCGGTCACGACCATCGAGGTCAAAGCCGACGTCGGGTTTGGCAATGCGGTCTTCCTGCGCGGAGCCGGCACCGGCCTGACGTGGGAGCGCGGCGTGCCGCTGGTCTGCGTGGATGGCAGCACTTGGCGCTGGTCGCAAAAAGTGGGCAAGCCGGTCACCTTCAAGGTGCTTCTGAACGACCAAGTCTGGTCGGCCGGAAACGACTTGGTGGTCGCCCCCGGCCAAAGGCTGGAAGTCTCTCCCAGCTTCTCCTGAGAACGCTTGTGTGGCGGCGCGACCCGCGTTTGGGCTGCCGCCACACCACATTTCGCTTCAAAATGTCAAGTTGAGCCAGACCCGGCTCGACTCATGGCGGCTTTGCGCCTAAAATCGGCGCGGATGAATTTGACGCCGGAATTTTGGGCCGGGGCGCCCGCATTCTTTGCGCAGGCGGGGACCGGGACTTCCGAATGGCGCCGCCTCTGGGATGTCTTTAACGACGTCATCGCCTTCACGGCCAACGTCTGGCAGAACATCGACGGGATATTGTTCATGGCGGTGGCGGTTTACGTGCTGATCCGCCTGGCAAAATCAGTGTTGGGCCACGACGAGAGCACGATCAAGACCTCCACCAGTTTTGATTATCTGGGGGCGTTTCCGCGCGAATCGGACCACAAGATTTATTTGCTGGAGGAGGTTTGGAAGCTGCCCTTTCACGAGAAAACCGTGCGGGCCTGCTTTGCGACGGCCACGGAGGAGCAGCCTTTTCTGTGCATTCCCAACCGGGCCGTCTGGCTGGCATTGCACGATTTCTATTCCGGCATGCGCAACGACGCCGTGCCGCGCGCGACCGATTTGCGGCGGGATTACACGCTGCTGCGGGTAAGCCACATCCTGGGCGTGACCTTTGGCAATTATGAGGTCAAACAGTCCCGCATCGAGGATCTGGCCGCGCCCAAAATGGTGGATATTTTGCGCGACCCGGTGCGGGAGTTCCGCAAGGCGGCGCTCTCGAGCCGGGATTTGGAAACGGCCCGGCAGCTTGCGTTGCTGGAATTGGCGGCGCTGGTCTGCTGGAAGGCGCCGCATTTGCTGGTGGACGCGCTGATGGAGCCGGAGCTGAACCAGGATTCGCTCCTGCGGGCGCCGGGAGCTTCGGCCATCGACAAAAAGCTGAACCTGGAGGCCGCATTGCAGGAACGGCAGAAGGAGGAATTCGAGCGGCTGGCGGCGCAGGGGCGCAACCTGGGGCGGCTATTCCTCTATAACCGGGCCACCTCCTACGAATGGATCTACGGCCTGACTTCAGCGGACGGCACTGTCCCGCCGCTGTCAGCGCGGGAGCAGGCGGCCATCGAGAAGCTTTTCGCGCGGCGCGAGGGATTCCAGCCATGGACAAACCAACTGGTGGAGACCATCAGCCGGCTGCCCTATGTCAAGAAACGATTCCGCTACTACGAGTACGTCCAGCGAGTTGGCCGGCTCGAGGCGGATGGCTGGCTCGTGCGGGTATATGTCAACCACGAGCGCGGCGAGGATTAACGGGCTGTCAGCGCCGCCCAAGCAGGGGGACGCCGCGCCCGGGAATCAACACGGCGGCCAATCCCAGCGAAAGCAGCCCCAACGAATTGGAAGTGTCCGGCACGCCGGCCGTCACTCCGAGAGCCACGCCGAAATCACGGATCGATTCCGAAGGCCCGCCGGTGGAAATGAAGACATTTTGGAAGACATTTTGGCCCAATTCAATGCAGATTATAAGTGACACGGGGCAAAATGTCAAGAGTTGTTTGGGGCGCGGCGAAGCGGCAGCGTGCGGCAAAAATTTTCAGAAATGCTGTTTGGCAGCGCGGGTTTGACCCCGGCCTGTATGTTCAACTTCCCGGCCGGCCCGCATGGTTGTGCTTGGCAGGGCCGCGCGGAATCGTTTAGGCTGGCTGCGTGACAGGACTTCTGAGATTCGTGGGAATTCTGAACGCGGCGGTCTGGTGCGGTTCGGCGGTTTTTCTCACCATCGCGTTGCCGGCCATTTTTTCGCCGGAGATGAAAAATTTATTGACGGCGGAGCGGGTGGGCTTCGCGGCCGAGGCGATGGTGGCGCGCTTTTTTCTGCTGCAATACTGTTGCGGCGCCATCGCGCTGGCGCATCTGCTGGCGGAACGCCTCTACTGCGGAAAGCCGGCGCGAAATTTTAACTGGACGCTCGTGCTGGCGATGCTCATCGCCGCCCTGGCGGGCGGATTGTGGGCACAGCCAAAAATGAACCATCTCCATTTGGTCAAGTATTTTGGCACCATCGCCGAGCAGCGCGAGCAGGCGGGCAAATCCTTCGCCGCCTGGCACGCGGCCTCGGAATCCATCAATTTGCTTGTCATGGTTGGTTTGGTTGTCTATCTTTGGCGGGTCAGCAATCCGCCAGAAAGTCCGCGCTATGGCGGCCTCAGTAAAAATCCGGGGTTGACAAAAGGCGGTTTTTATTGAAGAATGAAAAGGCGCAGTTGTAAGGGTCTCCTTAAAGAGCGCGAGTAAAGGAAACGAGAAAATATGATTTCAAATGAACGTCCGTCGCATCAAGGCGGTTACCGGTCTTACAGTGCCGGCCCAGCCAAGCCGCCGGTGAACGAGGACACACTAAAAACGGAAAAGATTCAGATCGAACGGAAAACCTTTATTTTCACGTTGAAAGAGAATCCCCGCGGCCGCTTCCTTCGCATTACCGAAGATGTCAACGGGCGCCGTGACAACGTGATCATACCTTCCACCGGTCTGGAAGAGTTCCGCAAAGTTCTGGAAGATATGGCCAAGGCGTCGGCGGAGATTCCTGTCAAGACGTAGATTTAGGTTGAACGGGCGGGCGCCGGCGGCGATGGCCGCTGGCCGCGATTGCCAAATCAACCCTGCTCCGATGAGGCCTTGGACGTTTTTCGCCGCGCTTTGACCGCGCCCACGCGCGGTGCGTCCCCCCACAGGCTCTCAAGGTCGTATTTTTCGCGAGTATCGGTCCGCATGATGTGCATGATGACATCGAAAAAGTCCAAAACCTGCCAGGCCGCCGCGGAGTCGCCTTCCACGTTGCGCGGGCGCACCTGATGTTCAAGGCGCAATTTGTCGGCCACCTCGGTCGCGATGGCGCGCAGGTGCGGTTCGTTGCCGCCCGAAACGATTACGAAGTAGTCCGTCACGGAAGAGACCTTGCGTACGTCGAGAATGACGGCGTTTTCAGCTTTTTTATTTTCGGCCAGCTTGCGGCACAGAACGGCCAGCTTTTTTGAGTCCATTTTTGAGGAGTTTACTGGAGAATCCTTAAAAATAAAGCCGATTGTTGGCCAGCGATTCCGCCACGGCAGGCGGTGTCAGGTGGGCAACTGGCAGTCCCGCCTTGAGGCGCGCGCGAATTTCCGACGAGGAGACCGCCAGCGGATGGCCGCGCAAGACGCGCCCGCGAAAGGGCGGCGCCAATTCCGCCGGCGTTTCGCCCGGCCGGGGGATAACCAGGAATTCAACTAGGCGCGCCAATTCCGCGGCATCCCGCCAAAGGCCCAATTGCGCGGTTTGATCCATGCCTATCAAGTAGAATAATTGCGCCCCCGGATGCGCTTGCGCGTAGTTCCGCACAGTATCGATGGTGTAGGATGGCCCGCCGCGCCGGATTTCCTGATCATCGACTTCCGCCGTGGTGTCGCCGGCCAGGGCCAGGCGCAGCCATTGGAGGCGTTGGGGGGCAGGCGCGGGCTGGGCGCCGGGCTTGAAGGGTGATTGCGCGGCCGGAATGAAAAAAAGGCGTTGCAACCCGGCTTCCTCCAGCGCCGCGCGGGCCACCAGCAAGTGCCCCACATGAACCGGATCGAATGATCCGCCGAAAAGGCCAATTTTCATTCCGTCCGTCATGCGTCAACAACAACGGTTGACTCCATCAAATCGCTTTTGCGCCACTTCCAAATAAGCGTGGACGCGGGCATTCTTGGCCTCCGCGCAGCCGCAGCGGCGTTCACGCGCGCGCTCGATGGCGGGCTGGCTCGAAAGCTCCCGCGCCAGCAGCAGCGCCAGCAGCAGCGCGCCGCTTAATCCGGGCGGGCGGGACTCGGCCAGCGCGCCCTCCGGCAGCCAGACGGGAGCCGTCTCGCTCAGGCGCAGCGTCCGCCGGCGAGCGAGCAATAGAATCCATTCCCGCGCGCTTAACACGAAAATGCCCGCGATCATCACGAGAAAGGCGCCGGTCACAGCCGCGTCCAAAAGCCAGTTGAAGCGCAGTCGCGGATTGTCCGCGGCCGTCGCGGCGGCGGCCAGAAAACCGATCTTCGGGTCTGGATGCCAGATTTTCTCCGCGCCCGCCGTTATGGTGACAGCCAGCAGCCAGAGCAGGGGAGCCAAAGTGATCCAAGCGCAGCTGGGCCGCCCGCCCGCGGAGGGCTGGAGTTGCATCTTGAGAATGACCGTGGTCGCGAGGCAAAGGGCGATGGCTGCCAGCAATTGGTTGGCGATGCCGAACAGCGGCCAGAGCGAATTGATGCCGCCGAGCGGGTCGCGCACGCCTTGGATCAAAAACCATCCCCAGGCCGCGACAACAAGAAAGCTGGCGAGCCAGGCCGGGCCGATTTTGCGCGTTTCTCCCAGAGGCGGCCAAAGCTGCCCCAGGACATCCTGCAACAGGTAGCGCCCGACGCGCGTGCCGGCATCCAGAGTAGTCAAGATGAACAAAGCCTCGAACATGATGGCGAAGTGATACCACAAATCCAATCCGGCCCCATGCACGACTCCGGCAAAGACTTCCGCCATACCCGCCGCCAGCGTGGGCGCGCCGCCGACGCGGCCGAAGAGCGTCTTCTCGCCGATGGAGGCCGCGAGGCTGTTCATCTTGTCAAGACTGGTGTCGTAACCCAGCGCGGAGACTTTGGCCACGGTTTCCGCGGGCGCGCCTTTCATGTTCATGCTGAAATAGATTCCCGGTTCCAATGAGCACGCCGCGATCAGCGCCATGATGGCCACGAGCGACTCCAGGCACATCGCGCCGTAGCCGATGGCTCGCGCGTGCTCCTCCCGTCCGAGAATCTTGGGCGTGGTGCCGCTGGCAATGAGCGAGTGAAAACCGGACACCGCTCCGCACGCAATGGTGATGAAACAGAACGGAAACAATTTGCCCGCGAAGACTGGCCCGCGGCCGCTGGCGGCAAAAGCGGTCAGCGCGGGCATTTTGATTTTGGGCAGCAGGATCACGATTCCCGCCGCCAGCAAAAAGATCGTGCCGAGTTTCATGAACGTGCTTAAATAATCCCTCGGCGCCAGCAAAAGCCAGATCGGCAGGACGCTGGCCGCGAAACCATAGACGACGATGCCCCACGCCAGCGGCTCGGCATGAAAGGTCAGCCAGCCCGACCAGACCGGATGCCGATAGACGAATTGCCCGCCCCACACCGCCAGCAGCAACAACACCACGCCAATGGCCGATGCCTCCATGACCTTGCCCACGCGCCAGCCCCGCAGGTAGCCGCCCATGAAAAGTGCGATGGGAATGGTCGCGCCCACTGTGAACACGCCCCACGGACTTTCCGCCAATGCGTTGACAACCACCAGCGCCAGCACCGCCAGCAAAATGATCAGAATGGCGAGAATGGCCAGCGCAGCCAGCCAGCCGGCCGGCGCGTTGATCTCGTCTTTAACCATTTGCCCGAGCGAACGCCCGTCGCGCCGCAGCGAACAAAAGAGAATCACAAAATCCTGCACGGCCCCGCCCAGCACGACGCCGATGAGAATCCACAGCGCCCCCGGCAGATAGCCGAATTGCGCGGCCAGCACCGGCCCGACCAGCGGCCCCGGCCCGGAAATGGCCGCGAAATGGTGCCCGAAGACGATCCACTTATTCGTTTTGACAAAATCCTTGCCGTCGTCATGGACTTCGCACGGAGTGGCGCGCCGGTTGTCGAGCATAAGGACGCGGGTGGCGATCCATTTGGAGTAAAAACGGTAGCCAATGGCGTAACTGCACAACGCCGCTGCCAGAATGTAAACCGAACTGATCTCCGACCCGCGCGGCATGGCGAGCGTGAGAAACGCCCACGCGCCCAGCAACGCGACCAGCGCCCAAAAGATCTGCACAGCGACTTTTTTCACCGGGCAAATGATACGGGCGCCAAACGCAGATTCAACATTAGAACCCGCCTTATTCTAATTTCCCAGCGGCTTCGTTCCGTCATGCGCGGGACTGGCGGGCATTTGAACGGCGTCCGGCGAATCGGGATGGGCCGGATCGAAGCCGTGAAAATCATCCACAATAAAGTCACGGAGCGGCAGCTTGCTTTGGCGAATGCCTTCCGCCACGCACTTGGCCAGTTCGTAACTGCCGTAATTATTATGATGGGTGCCGTCTTGAAATGCCTTCTTGAGTTCCGGGCCGAGACCTTTGTAAAAGGCCACGCTCATTTTATTCAAGTCGATGAGGTCGCAATATTCCTCGCTCGCGACTTGGCGCACCGCCTCCGGATAGCCCGCCAGCGTCGGATGATCGACACCCGCGGCGCGTTCCATCGAAGTTACGAGCACGGGCGTCCCGCCTTTGGCCCGCGTCTCGGCGATGGCCCGGCGAAGGTCTTGCTGATAGCGGGCCAGCGCGTCTGGCGCTTTGCTCTTCATGTCGTTGTGGCCGAATTGCAGGAACAGATAATCGCCCGGCTTCATCAGGCTGAAAACTTTGTCAAAGCGATGCGCGCCCATGGAACTCGCGATCGTCTCGCCGGATTCGGCATGGTTGGCGATGGCGATTTCCGGCTTGAAAAAGCGCGGCAGCATTTGTCCCCAACTGTTCCACGGCTCGGCTGGCTGGTCGCATACAGTGGAATCGCCCAGGACGAAAACAGCCGGCACGTCCGCCATTTCGATTTCGAGAGAGTTCACGCACGGGCGCGTCCCGTTGAATTCGAGGGTCAATTTGCCGTCCCAATCCCACCACTCGGAAGTCTTCTCGCGCGGTTTCAGGCGCACTTCACCGCCGCCCGCGATCTTGGGAGTGCGCAAATTCACGATGAACGACCGCGTGACGAATTGGCCATCGGCGGCGTGAACATGTTCGAGCATGAGCCGCCGCAATTCGGCTTTGACGGTTGTGTCCGGGCCGCCCAGCCGCGCGGTCACGCGGTAATTGCCCTCCGGGAGCCGGACGGAAAAGTAAAACGGCTTGTCACTGGTCACGCCGCTGGCATTCGCAACGACCGCCGCGCCCGGCTCGAAACCAAATCCGGCCGCGTCAGAATAAACCGCTGCTGACGCGCTTTGGCCGCTGGCAAAGTCAAACTTCCAGGCTGCGGGCGGAGCCGCATCAGACAGTCCATCCACTATTTCTACTTTGCGGGCGTCGATCGTAACGGAGCAGGGGATTAGCCCGGCGCGTGAGGCCGTCAGAGCGACCGCGCCGGGCTGGAGCGTCGAGCGGATGGCGACCCGGTTGATGCCGCACTCGGTGTTCAAATAAAGATTATTGACGGAATTCGCAAGCCCGCTGTTGTAACCGCCGCGCCAGATCGCGGGGCCGGCCAGCGAAAAATCCACCC
Source organism: Verrucomicrobiia bacterium (assembly GCA_036501625.1). Lineage (GTDB taxonomy): Bacteria > Verrucomicrobiota > Verrucomicrobiia > Limisphaerales > Palsa-1400 > Palsa-1400. Next base: position 10,861 of record DASXZY010000012.1, on the reverse strand, counting down.
GTTGTTCATCGGTTGGGCAGCGCCGGCCGGTTGCGTCCACCGCCTCGACATCAAACAGCGCCACATCCGCGCCATCGGCCAGGAAACCGGCTGGGGAGATGTGGGGCGTGAGTTTGATTTTCACGGGCGGGCCGGCTGTTTCTATGGCATCCCGCACAGCGATGTTGCCCTGAATTTTTCCTGTCGCTTCGATGCTGCCAGGTTCAAAGGACACGGCGGGAAAGGCGTAGATATATCCGGTGTTTCCGGAGAAATCACACGGCTGGCTGGATTCTCCGGCCTTTTTTCCGTTCACAAAAAGCTCCACCGAGTCGCAATGATTCGCCGCCACATAAACCTTCTTGACTGTCTTGGCCGGGTACGTCCAATGGCCGATGATATGGATGTCGGGGGCGGGGTTTTGCATGACACGATACACGTAAAAGGCCTCCTTGGGCAGCCGAACGGAATCAACCTTGCCGCTGACCCGGCAGACTTCGCTGCTGTCCTGGCGCCCGTCGGCGTTTGAGTCCGACCAGTAAATGGAAGCGTAGCCGGACCATTTGGAATGAGCCGGATCCGTGTTGGAAATGCGGTTGATGAAGTAATCGTGATAGCGGACGGCGGCGGCGAGGCAAAAAGTTTCAGAGTTCCAATGATAAACATCGTTCGGACCGGGTTTGAATCCGAAATGCGGCGGCGAGCAGTCGTCCCAAAAACGGCGCGCCGCCTCGTCGCGGAAATCCTCGGCCTCGATCAGCGGGGCGCGGTCGCGGCGCTCGGCGCTGTAGGCGCGGAATTGGTTTGTGTAACCCTTGAGCGCGTCCGTGCGCCGGTCCTGGCCAACCATCACTCCGAAGTATTCGGCGATGGGCGTGGCTGCCGCGTCGTTCAAAGTGCGGCAGCCAACGGCGCGCCCGCCGCGCGGGTCCCATTCTTTGCGCAGCCCAACCATCTGGCGCAAATGCTCCGGCGTGACGCCGTTGTTGCCCGCCTCCCAAAAAAGGATGCTCGGATTGTTGCGAAAATAGATCATCGCATCCCGCATGACTTCCACACGCTGCTCCCAAGCGCGGCCGGAGACGTCCTTTTCCCTGTCGCCGGCGGGGCAGATTTCGATAATGCCGGCTTTGTCACATGCGCGCGCATCGACCGCCTGCGGAGCGATGTGCATCCAGCGGATGTAGTTGGCGTGTGTTTCGCGAATAAGCTGCGCGTTGAAGTCGTGCATCCAATCGGGATAAGCCTCGCCCAAACCGGCCCAATCATCGGAGGAACGCTGCGCGTAACCGGTGAGATAAACGAACCGGTCATTGAGGTAAACACCGCCCGTGCCCGTGCCGCCTTTGAATTCCGTTTTGCGGAAACCGGTCGTGATCTTTTGCGCGTCCACCACGGTATGATTGACTTCCAGGATGGTGTAAGCATCGTACAAATAAGGATGTTCGTCGCTCCAGAATTGAGCGTCAATCAATGGGCCGCTGGCCGTAATGGTTTTGGATTCGCCGCCCGCTACCGTGACGGTTTCGCCCTCGAACCGCGCGCGAACCGCGCCCGCCGAATCCGCCACCACGGCGCAAAGTGTAATTGATTGCGGATCCCCGGTTTCATTCCGCACTTGGGATTCAACGGTGAGGCCGCATTTTTTATCGTTGACGGAAAAATCGAAGGCATGGACATACACACCCGTGGTCTTGAGGTTTTCGTAGAGCGGCAACGTTTGATAGATTTTCCCCGTCAGGTGCAGCCAGATGTCGTGGTTGAGGCCGCCGTAGTTCGGGTTGAAAGCCCGGCCCATCCACTCGAAGCCGACCCCCGTCGCCTCCTCAACGTAATCGTTGCTGTTGTCCACTTTGACGGCGATCACATTCTCGGCCTCGCCGAAGTGAACGAAGGGCGTCAAATCCAGCCCGCACGGAGTGATTCCGTTTTCGTATTTGCCGGCAAACTGGCCATTGACCCAAAACCGCCCCGCCTGTTTAAGCCCCTCAAATTCGAGAAAAACTTTCCCATCCTTGGCCGCGGCGGGAAGTTTAAAATGTTTCCTGTACCACGCGATGCCCGTGTATTGGTGGCGTTCGCCGCCGCCGTGGCTGATGATTTCGTCGTAAGTATCCATGTCGTTGTAGGTATGCGGAGCGCTCACACTGCTCCAATGGGAATCATCGAACCAAGATTGCTCGGCGCCCGCCACGTCCTGCCGAATGAACTTCCAGCCTGGATTGAAACTGAAAACCCGGCGAGGCGACGCCGGAGGCTGAAAAGCATCCGCGCGAACGTGCCGGCAAAAAGCCGCCAGCAACAACGCCGCCAGCAGGCGTCCCGCGAATCGAAGGTGTGTCATAGCTCACGTCGAACGTGACTGTTCGCGCGCCGCCAGTCAACCCCATCATCATCGCCAGAATTGTTGAGGGGCGCCGCGCAGCTTCGTCGTTTACTTCGCGTCACGAAATTGGAAACGGCACTTTTTGCCATTTTTTGCTTTGGTTAGCTACCTCCATTTCGCCCTGTGTTTATGAGGGTTTTATTCACTTTTGGCGTTTGCTGCGATTGGCCATTTTTGGCTCAAAAAATCAAAACAGTATAGAAAAGGAGTATAGAAAAACCTCGAAAACCCCAATGAAATTTTAATCCCGCCCCCCTGCTTTTTGTTGCTGATCTGAGCGAGCGTTTGCCGGTGGGACTGCGTGAATCGGCGCATGAATCCATCCGCCCAGGCGTTCGTTCCTTTGCCGTTTGCTTAATCTCGCCATTTCGGAGGTTTTTACAGAACGCATTCACTTGTTGCTATCTGCATACATTGTGTAATACTGATTCGGTGACAACGAATCACGCCAAAAAGCTGCTGAAGCTCTCGCGGGAGCACGGGATACTGCGTCCGCGTGATCTCCAACCGGCTGGCATTCCCAGGGCTTACCTGAAACAACTCGTGGATCGGGGAGAACTGCTAAAGACCGGGCGCGGGCTTTATGTACGCGCAGACGCACAACTCACCGAGAATCAGTCCCTGGCGGAGACCGCCAAACCGGTTCCGAATGGAGTCGTTTGTCTTCTGTCCGCGCTTCGCTTTCACGGCCTTACCACAGAAAATCCCGGCGAGGTTTGGATTGCGATTCACCGTGGAGCACGCCCGCCCAAGTCCGGCGTTCCGGCCCTGCGTGTGATGTGGTTCTCAGGAAAGATGCTGACGGAAGGCATCCAGAAACACGTCATTCAAGGCGTGACCGTGCCCGTCTATTCGGTCGCCAAAACCGTGGCCGACTGTTTTCGCTTTCGGCACCGCATCGGCGTCAATATCGCCGTGGAGGCGCTTCGGGATGCGTGGCAGAACAAGAAAGTCACGTCTGACGAACTCTGGCGTTGTGCCAAGGTCTGCCAGGTGCTCAATGTCATGCGCCCCTACTTCGACAGTCTCGCATGAAAAATCTCGCTGCTTCAGTCCAAGCCCGTTTGGCCCAGCGCCGCGCCAAAACGGGAGAAGATTTCAACGTGCTGCTGGTTCGGTTCTGCCTCGAACGATTGCTTTATCGCTTGTCCGTTCATCGCATCGTGAACAGTTCGTTTTGAAAGGAGCCATGCTGTTTGCCTTATGGGAACCGACGCTTCATCGGGTGACCCGTGACCTGGATTTGCTCGGCTTCGGCGATCCAACACAGGAGCGGTCCGCTGCCGTCTTCCGTGAACTTTGCCTCGCCGAGGTTGAGAACGACGGAGTTGAATTTGATGCCAACAGTGTCAAGACTGAGGACATTCGCGCACGGGATGAATATGCCGGGATTCGGGTGAAATTGAAGGCGCAGATTGGGAATGCCATCATTCCGTTGCAAGTGGACATTGGTTTCGGAGATGCACTCCGCATCGCCCCGGAAGAAATCACGTTCCCCGTTTTGCTCGGCATGGCGGCGCCCAAGTTGCGGGCGTATCGCCGCGAAACGGTCATCGCTGAGAAACTGGAAGCCATTGTGAAATTGGGGATGATAAACACTCGCTTCAAGGACTATTTCGACCTGCATTTTCTGGCGCACAAATTTCCATTTGAGGGCGTGGCACTTTCAACCGCCATCGCCGCAACATTTGAGTGTTGGGGCACTCGATTTCCCGAAGGCTTGCCGGTCGGGCTGACATCCGCATTCGCAACCGACATGGCGAAGATTCGCGGCTGGGAATCATTTTATCGAAAAACCGTGACGAAAGACGGCGTGCCGCCATTCACAGATGTCATTCAACAGCTCGGGATATTCCTCGAACCGCCTCTGGTGGCGGCATCCAAAGGCCAGCCCTTTAACGCGAGGTGGGAATCAAATCGCTGGACTGGCGGATAGTTTCTGCCGTGGCATTTCGTGTCCGGATGCGAATGGTTGGCGGTATTGAATGTATTGTGGTTCATAATCGGCCTCACTCGGTTTTCAACAGTTTAATCAGTTCGGTGCGGGGCACGAGCAGCTTGCCGCGCAATGCCCGACAAGGCTTGAGTTTGCCCCGCTGGATCAAGCGGTACACGCTGAAATAATGCACGCCCAGCAGAGCGGCGGCTTCGTCGATAGAATATGCCAGTCGTTCTGGTGCTGCGGCCGGCGGCGGTTCGGGTTTGGAAACGGTATCCATAAAACGCTCCTCATCGTTTGCGGTCGGCCAGCCATTGATTGCCTGCTGGTTTCGATGTCCGGTTGACTGCGTGCCATAGTATGGTTTCGCCATTGGCGTAACAAACAGAACGGCCACGGCGCAACGATGGACAGCGGATGAACGCAGGCACGACGCTGGGTGAGAACAAAATACGAAGTATTTTGACGCAGCCCGGCACGGCGGCCAGAGTGCCTAAAAGCAAGACCACGACGCCCGAAAACGCCCCGCCGCGAGAAAAGTTCAGACGCGCTTCCGACGAAGCCAGAAACACCACCCTAATAGCAAAGGGAAATGGGCTGCGATGGTCGGTCGCACTTGAGCATGGCAACAAATGCGCGCACAACCGGGAAACGCACGGAATTGAATTGAGCGATGCGCGTGGACGATTGCGGCGTCTGCCGTTTCTCTAATGATTAGCCCCAGAGTTCCCTGTGAGAAAACAAAGCCCCGGCTTTGGCTTTTCCAAAGCCGGAACCTAAGAGCAACCGGGGCCGAAACGCCGCCGCTGTCAACGGCGGAGGCGACGCAGGAGCACTACCTTGACAGTACAAGGCGGCGGCTTCGGCCAGAGTCGCACACCGCCGTTCTCTTGGCACACCCGGTGACGACTCCATCGGCAGTTGCCGATTTATTCTTGCGGCAGAGATTTGCCGCGCTTCGGTCGCCCATGACTCAGGGTTTTGAATATCAATTTGAGCGAATGCAGTACTGGCCGCACGAGCAAAGCGGTCAGTAAGTAAAATTCGCGGTTCGAGAGTTCGATTGTAATTCTCACGCCCGTAACTACTGAGCCTGCCTTGGCGCATTGATGTCCCGACGATGATCGCGGAATTGTTTACATTTTTGTCAGTGATTGCTGTCGGTGGCGAGCAGTGCCGGGCATTTCGTCCCGGCAACGCGGAGCCACGGACAGCGAGCCGCATAGGTTCTCTTCGTTGAGCGAAGCAGGCGCGTGTTGGCAGGATGCGAGCGGTTTGAGCAGAGCGGCCTGACGGCACGGGCCTGCGAGCGTTTTTGAGCAATTGATGATTCATACCCGGAGCGGGATGCGTTCAAAGGTCTTTCACCCTGAATCCGGTTTGGCCGGCGGCGAACGCGCTTTTGGCAGGCGTAACTTGGCTCGCTGGTGTGGTTGGGCGGCCGTTGGTACCATTGCGCGCGTTTCGGTGATTGTTGCGAGACTTCCCTGTTTTCTTTCCATTGCCAGCCCATTGGCTGAGGCATTCGCGGAATCGCGCGGGACTGACCGGAACTCCGGCGGCTTTCAATTCCTCGACCAATTGGCCGCTGCTCCATCCTTTGCGATGGAGCGCCAGCAATCGGTCGCGCAACGGCTCCAGCGCATCAGCAGCGGTTCTACGTTTCTTGGGCGGCTCCTGCTGCCCCAACTGTTCCAGTTTCTTTTCGAGAGCCGTGTAGTCCAACTTTGCGGCCAACTGGCCGTAATCAATACGTGTTTTCATACAACTTCACTTTCACTTTTTCAGGGTCAGCGTTTCGGCTCGTGATCGAGCGCAACGCCAACCGCATTTGGCTCGCCATCGGGTTTCTGTCGAGCAGTCCATGAGCACGGCGGCGAGCAGCTTCCTTACCGGCCCAGGGCGGGCTTGGTGTCATACCCATTTTCTTCTTTTTCATAGCACATGCGTGCCACTCATTTTGTCCGCGATTGTGGACATCCTGCATATTCTCTTGAACCATGTTGAACTGCATGAATGGTGCGTTCATCTTCTCGACCATAACTCTTTCAGCCTTTCATTTGGTGTATCACATACATCTTTTGCTTCTGCTTTTCTGCGATGCTTAAACTCATGACGGCTGACGATTTCATCACGGCCAATGTTGCCATTGAAACGGCCATGAACTTGTAATGATTTCATTACAACGTGTATGCCGCCGTTCAGGTAGATGAAATAGGCATGGAATATATTTCATTGGCCCAGATTACCACGGACAGGAGTTCATACTTGTTCCGTAGGCTGAACAACATGATTGAGATTTTTGCGTAACCTTTCCGACGTATGTTCACTGGCAAACCGCAGAAGAATCGTGCCACAGCAACAACCTATTTCGATGAGCACCTTTCACACAACGATTACTACACTCAGAGCGAAACACAGGCCGGACAGTGGATCGGCGTCGGCTGTGAACAGTTGGGGTTGAAACCGGGTGAAGTCGTCACGCGGGATAATTTCCTCAAACTATGTGACAACCTGAACCCCGATACCGGCGAACGGTTGACTCAAACCACCGCGAAGAACCGGCGCATCTTCTTCGATTTCCAATGTGCTCCGCCCAAAAGCGTTTCGATTCTCGCGGTCACGATGAACGACCAGCGGATCATTCAGGTACATCAGGAAGCCTCCACGCTGGCGCTCCGTGAATTGGAACAATTCGCTGCCACTCGCATTCGCAAAGGGGGTGTTGAGGACAAAGACCGTATCACCGGAAGTTTGGTCGGCGCTGCGTTCATGCACACGTCATCGCGTGCGCTCGACCCGCAACTGCATACGCACTTCGTGATGTTCAACGCCACTTGGGACTAAACCGAACAACGGTGGAAGGCACTGCAAACGTCCGGCATGTTCGACGCCATTCACTACGGTACGGCAGTTTATCGCAACGAACTGGTCAAACGCCTGCATCGAATCGGCTATCTGACCCGCCAGACGGCTGGCGCGTTTGAGATTGAAGGCGTTGACTCCAAGTTCATCGAGCGATTTTCTAAACGCTCCAAGGAACGGGATGCTGCCGTCGCAAAAGAGGAAAAGCGATTGGGTCGCAGGCTCACCAAGAATGAAGTCGCACACGTCGTCCATCAGACCCGGCCCAAAAAATTGAAGGGCGCTTCGGATGAGCAGGTGCGCCAACAACAACTTGGGGAAATTGGCTTTTTTGAGAAACGGCTATTACGCAAGGTGGTCGCCTCTGCGGATGGTCGGCCTAAAGAGTTTGCGCAAAAGGTAGGGACGGATGAGGCCGTCGAGCACGGCTTGCAACACGTATTTGAACGCAATTCGGTCGCGCCGGAGCATCGGATTCTCGAAGCGGCTCTCGTCAAAGGCCGGGGCCAGCTTGACCTGGCAGGATTAAAGCGGGAATTGGCGGGGCGTCCAAATCTGGTGCGCGTAGGTTCGGATTGCTCGACACGGGAGATTCTCGACAAGGAGCTTTTCCTGATTCGGACAGTCAATGCCGGTGTTCAGGCTGTTGACCCCGTTGCCAATCGTTATGAAGCGCCCGATCATCTCGGCGCGGACCAGCGCAAGGCTCTGGCGCACGTAATAACGAGTCCTGACATTTTCACCGGGTTTCGTGGACTGGCCGGTTCCGGCAAAAGCACCACCTTGGTGGAATTGTCGCGTGCGCTTCAGGACGCGGGCTTTGCGCCGGTCTTCTGCGCTCCGACCGCCTCCGCTGCCAATACGCTTCGTAAAGATCATTTGGAAGCAGTCACACTGGCCAAACTGCTGGCTGATCCGACGGCTCAAAGCCAATTGTCCGGGCGCTCGGTCATTGTACTGGATGAAGCCGGGGCGGTGGGTTTGGACGACATGGCCAAGCTCTTTGAACTGGTGCGACAAAACCATTGCCGGGTTGTGTTCTCCGGCGACACCGGCCAGCACTCCTCCGTTGCTCGTGGCGATGCGCTCCGCATTCTTGAACAATATTCGTCATACCGTTTTAGCGAACTGACGACGATTCGCCGCCAGAAGCCGGAAGCATTCCGCCAGATTGTCGAACTGGCCGCCGCTAAACAAACTGAAAAAGCGTTTGCCAAGCTGCTCGAACTTGGCGCGGTCACTGAAGCATTGGCCGATGGTCCGCAAGCCAATCTCTATGACAAGGCCGCTCAAACATATCTGTCCGCTGTCCGTCAGGGCAAAACTGCCCTGCTCGTTTCACCCACCTGGTCGGAGATCGAGGCCGTCACGGAAAAGCTGCGTAAGACGTTGAAAGCCGAGGGCATTGTCGGCCAGCGGGATGAAACTGTCGCGGTCTTTGATTCGCTTTCGTGGACGGTAGCGCAAAAAAGGAATGTCAGCCAGTACGATCCGGGCCAGCGACTGCGCTTCATCCGCCAGACCAAACAATTTGAACATGGCGATACGGTGGAGGTTGTGGCCACGGTCGAAAACCGCCTGCGCGTGCGCCGCCAGGATGGAACAGAAGCGAATTTTATTCCGGCCAGCGCCGCCGCCTCCTTCGACGTGGGCGAAGCCCGCGAGTTGAAAGTAGTCGTTGGCGACTGGCTGCTGCTTCAAGCCAATCATGGCAAAGAATTCATCAACGGCGAGCGTGTCCAAGTGCGGGAAATCCGGGCCGGGCGTGTGGCGCTCGCAGATGGGCGGGTTCTTCCAACCGAATTCAACGCCTTCACCCACGGGTACGCCGTTACGTCGCATTCGTCCCAAAGCAAAACGGTGGATGAAGTACTGCTGGTCGCCTCGTCAAAATCATTCGCTGCCGTCAATCGAGAACAGTTTTACGTCTCCATTTCTCGTGGGCGTGAGCGTGTCCACGTTTTCACCGACGATGCCGAATTGCTGGCTCGGCGCGTGACAGATTCGCGCGAACGCAAGGCCGCCGTCGAACTGCAAGCCCTGCGTGACGAAATGGCCAAGCTCGGTTTCATTCGGAGGGAACAGCCAGAGCGAAAAATGGGGCCAGCAACCGCACATCAGGATTTGAGAACGGTTCGTACGGTGCGCGAGACGGGCCGTGCGATGCGACCCACCCGCATGGCTCCTACTCAACGGCTGGCTCAGATCGTCGCTGACACCCGCCGCTGGATAAACGAACGGCTCGGCATCGAACAAAAGAAATCGGTCGTCGAAAAGATCGAGCAAGCGGAAAAGATTTCACCCGATGTGAAGGAAACTCCCGAACAAAAGCCGCGTCGCACGTTCCGCGAGCAGGCGCGCCAAAATATTGAACGTCACCGCATACAACAGCAACAACAACGCCGCTCTGGCGGCATTCACATATAAACGCCTATGACACTCAAATTTAGAGGTTCCGAGTCCAGCTCGGAAGAAACCACGAGGGAACGTTGTTATGAAACAATGAACAAGCATTGCGCCTGCATTGAGTTCCAACTCGACAAGGAACATTATCACGGCTTCCACACCAGCCAGTTGATTGACTACACCATCGAACCAAACCCGGATGCTTCCGACGACAGGGATGCGCCGCCGCAGAAATTCACGCTCGCCTTCTCCACTGCCGACGTGGTGATTTTGGGCTGGAGACTCGAAACCCTGGCCAACAAGCTCTGTGAAAACGAACTCGCTGTAGTCCGCATTCTGCCCAAACGCTACGCGGACGTTGACCGTTTCAAGACCTTCGTGGCTTCGATCACGATCAACCCCATTGAAAAAGAAGTGAAGCAGTAATAGCTTCCCTTATGAAATGCACTGTCCGATATTTACGAAGCCGGTATTGTGGGTGGTGACGACTGAGCGACTTTTTGTCGAGCGCGGATACCCGCCAAGAGTTGTTTGGTCGCATCAATATCTGCCTGCAAATCCTTGGGTTCCGGCACCGCTGCTTGTTTGCCCTGCGCTGGATCGTGAGAATCCGTCACATCACAACATTTTTTGAATAGCCTTCCCACCTCATCGCATTCTGATTGTGAAAAGCCAATAACTCTGCCGAGGTCTTTGAGCTTCACGTAAGACCGATAGCGGAATACAACATCGGCGAAAACCACTCGCTCAACGATGCGTTCAATCGTTGAACGAAGCCAACTGTAGGCTTCGCGGATATGGGAAATATCGTCTTGTGACGGCTTTACTCCCCAAGACTTGGCAATTTCCCGTTGCCGCTTTTCAAGTTTATCCAGGCGATCTTCTGGAGACTTGCAATCCCAGGGCAAACCCTCATGGCACCAGCCAGGTTGTGAACCCTTCCAATCTAAAAAACTATAAGTTGCCGATATTCCTGCTTGCTCCGCAATGGTGTGCAAATCATTCAGGAAAATTGCATCATGCGTAAACACGATTACCTGCCTAACCTTGCCCTCTCTGACAACTCTGGCGGCAATTCTTTCGCGATGCCAGTGGTCAAGCGAAGATACCGGATCGTCAAATACGAGCGCAGATTGATGTGACGCCTGAGAGCGTGTTTTGAAAATGGCACATTCCTTCGTTAACGTTAAAGTTGTACCATGGTCGCGTACAGTATAAATAATGCGGATGCAAACGCATCCGACGAAGTATACAACTGACCTGAGTGATGAAGAGTGGAACCAAAT
>DASXZY010000011.1:0-69027 GCA_036501625.1 Verrucomicrobiia bacterium | reverse complement strand
TTGCAGAATGGCCTGGACCTCCGGCAGCGTGTTGAGCCATTCCACGAGTTCGACGCCAGGACGGCCGTCTTGCAGGCGTTGGTTGAGTTCGGTGCGAAGGGCCAGCGGCAGCCGCGCGATTTTTCCGTTGCGGGTCATAATATTTGTGTGGGTTGTTGTGGATGGGCAAAATGGGTGAATGGACTGCGGTTCTCCTCGGAAAACCGCCGGCCGCGTTCCCGCATTTTGATGAACAAAATGGATGTTCACGCGCAAATTGTGACAGAAAGGCCAAAAGCAAAAAAACCTACGGTAGGTTTTCAGGCACGATTTTGCGGGGCGAGCTGCCGGAGATGAATGTTATTGCGGCGCAAGAGTTTGTGAATTAAGAAAACAACGAAAACTGCAAAATCGTTTGCGAAAGCTGCATTTTTTTCGCGGCCAACCCCTGTTTTTCTGCAAAAACCAACGATTTTTGGAGCCTGAATTCGCAAGTCGTTTTCATTGTGACATTTATAAAAGACGGATTTAGCCCTTTACTCTTTCTCCGCGGGCGGTTCCGGCGGCTCTGCGCGAAAAAGACTTCATATTGCGGGACCACTGACGATGAGCGTGGATTCTCACCCCTGAGGTGTTCTCAGATTGGACAAACCTAAAGCTTGCTCGCGCAGCGCGGCTAGAGAGCGCAGAGCATTGTGCTGCAAATTATTTCTGACAGAAATCAACGTCAAATTTGACGATGACGCGGAAACTCACTTTCGCATTTGGCCGAGGATGCGGGACTCGACTTCTTTCCATTCGAGCCCGGTTTAAAAATGGGCACCTTCAAATAACATCAACCGCCGGCAAAAGCCCGGCGGTCTATGGCATCCGCGGAGCGATGTGCCGCGCCAGCTTGGATTGAATCTCTGACCAGCGCGAGCGGGGCGTTTAACCACCGCTCGCGAAAGATAGGTTTATTTCTTGGCTGGGGCGGTTTCGCTGGTGCTCGAGATGTCCTCGGCGCCTGCGTTTTCAAAGATTTCCTTGGCTCGTTTGACCTCGTTTGAGTCTTCGGTATGAACCGAGAGCAGCACGTTCCCATCCTTGACTTTTGCCTCGTAACGTTTGGCTTCGTATTCGGGAATTCCCATGCCGACCAACGCGCCCGCCAGTCCGCCAACGGCTCCGCCCACAGCGGCGCCGCCGAGAGCCGACATGATTGGGCCAGCCGCGATGAAGGGGCCGACGCCGGGGATGGCCAGAGCGCCAATGCCGACCAGCCATCCAAGCGCTCCTCCGATGACACCGCCAGCGACGCCGCCGGTTGTGGCGCCTTCAGGAGCCTTGGTGTGATGTTCATGGGCAAAATCTTTGGAGCCGCTCTTGTCGGGCAACAACACCGAGATGTCATTGTTGGAGAAATTGGCCGCCTTCAGCCGTTCAACGATGGCGATGGCTTGATCCTGGGTTTTTGCAATGCAAAATACAGATTTCTTTGACATAATGTTTTATTGTTTTTGGCTACTGATTCGAATTCGTTTTTACTTCGAGTTGATCGTCCACGTTGCCTTCCCCGGCTGTGGTTTTGGCAATGCCTTCGATTCCACTTTTTTCCGTTTCACTGTCCACCGGGCCGCGCAATGTGACTTTCCCATTCATGGTAATGATCTTGATGTTTCTCGCCGCGACCGAAAAATGATTGGTTCCACTGACCACCTGCTGGCGGATTTGCTGGGTGATTTTTGTGTCCGCGCTGGAACTGCCCTGATCGCCGGGAGTGACCGTGCCCGAGTTTTTATCCCGCGCATTATTGCCGCTGTTATCCGCGTTGGTTGAAGGGACGCTGGCAACCGCGTTCGATGCGGGTGGCGTGCTGGATGCCGTGTCGCTCTTTGGCGAGCAGCCGGTCCCAACAAGAAACAGCGGAAAAACAAGACACAGAGTTGAAAGCGCTTGCTGGATTGTGAAACGCTTGTCCATCGATTCGTCGTGGGAGGGGCCTCTTCGATTCTTTATAGATTGTCGCATGACAAAACATTTAGCAGGCGCTGTGCCGCACTCCCCGAAGGAGGCCCTTACTCTAGGATAGAGGAATGAAAGAATCCAGAGGTCAGGCGTTTTGCGAAAAAATAAGTGACGTGGTTGCAAAGTGCATAACAAGTGAGATCATGCCGGCGCCGAAAAGCTTTGGGCGCCTTCGATGACCTCAGTCGCTCGCAAAAAACTGGCGGTCTATGGCGGCGGCGGCGCGTTGCGCGGCGCCGGGGCCGCCTAATGTCGAAATGATTTTTGCCAGCTTGGATTGTATCTCCGACCGGCGCGCGGCGTCGGCCAGCAATTCCAGCGCGGCGCCGGCTATGTTGGAGGCGGTGGCTTCGTGCTGGATGAATTCTGGGAATAGCGCCTCGCTGGCCAGGATGTTGGGCATCGAAAGATGATCCACCGTGGCCAGCCGCCGGCCGATGAAATAGGTCAGGCGCGATGTCTTATACAAAGCCACAGTCGCCACCCCAAAGAACGCGCATTCCAATGTCACCGTGCCGGTGGAAGCAATGGCGATGGTCGTGTCGCTCAAGGCTTCGTCCACGCGGCCAATTTGAATTTCAATCGCCGGTTCCGCGCCGGTCAGGGACGCGCGGGTGAGCGCGGCCATTTCCTCGCTGGGGGCCACCAGTTTGAATCGGACGGGAGCGGCTTGCCGGGCGGCGATGAGCCGGGCAGCTTCCAGAATGACCGGCAGGTGCCGCTTCAACTCGCCGCGGCGGCTGCCCGGCAGCAGGAGGACGGATGGCCCCCGGCTTGGCTTGCGTGCCGGCGCGGCATAGCGGTCGAACATCGGATGGCCGACGCACTCGACGCGCAATTCGGGCACGCGCCGGGCATACCAATCCTTCTCAAAGGGAAACAGGCATAAAAGCAGGTCGAAATCACGCGCCAATTTTGCCGCGCGGCCCGGGCGCGAGGCCCAGACTTGCGGCGAAACATATTTGACAATCCTCGGCTGCCAGCCGGGCGGCGCCGCGCCGCGAATCGCGCGGGCGAGGAAGCGGTTGAAAAATTCAAAATCCACCAGGATGACCGCATCCGGCTTTTGTTCGGCCGCCAGCCGCGCCAGTTGCTGTTTGTGGCGGAAAAAACGCGGGAGAATGCGCAAGGCATCGCTCAGGCCGATGACCGCGTCCGCCGTCAAGTCGAAGGAATTGGCCACGCCCGCCGCGGCCATCCTGGGGCCGCCGGCTCCGATGAAGCGCGCTCCCGGATGGGCCGCCGCCAGCGCGCGCACCAGGCCGGCAGCGATGGCATCGCCGCTGGGGTCCCCAGCGACGGCCATGAATGTCGCGCCCTTCATTTCAATTCCGCCTTCACCGCCTTAAAGAACTCGGCGATCTTGTAAGGGATGAGAGGCGCGGCCAGGCCGGTCAGAAAATTGGCGGCCGCGGCCAAAAACGGCAGCGGGGCGGGAGGCGTCGTGCGCGTCCAAATGGTTCCGTCAAGATGGAAGAAAGCCACGGGGATGGGAAAGCCTTGCACGCGAAGCTTGTCGCTGCCGCCGTATTTGACAAAAAAACCGAGCCAAATCGCCAGGAACAGCCCGATGGCAGCCGCGATCGCGAAATGGCGCCAGTTCTTTCGCGCCCGCCAATGCGCGATTTGCCGCCGGCCCGTGGTGCAGCAAAGCCAGATGTCGAATGCCGCCAGCGGCAGAATGATAAACACGCCGCCCATAATTCTCTACACGCTGGCCCGCCCGGCCTGAATCTGCCGCGTGATCTCAAAGGCCAGGTCCAGCGCGCGCTGCGCGGAGGCTCCGCTCACTTTGGGCGTCTGGCGCGATTCGACGCATTGGATAAAATGGCGCAACTCCAGCTTGAGCGGCTCATCCTTCTCAATGGGCACCGGCTCGCGCACAATTTTGCGCCCGGCGAATTCACTGACGATGGCGGAATCCTTGCCGTGCAGCAGCATTTTCCAGAGGGGCGTTTCCTCCTGGCCTTCGCTGGCGATGCGGCAGATGTAACCTTCCTGAGCGCGGTAATCAAGCGAGATGTAGCTGGTGTTGGGGCCGCCGCTGAAGACGCGGATTTTGCGCATGCGTTCCGGGCTGACGCGGCTGGCGGTCACGTTGGCCACGCATCCATTGGCGAACTTCAAGCGCGCGTTGGCAATATCCTCCGACTGGCTCAGGATGGGAATGCCCACCGCATCGACACTCGTCACTGGCGAGCGGACAAATCCCAGCACGATGTCCAAGTCGTGAATCATCAAGTCCAGCACCACGCCGATGTCCGTGCTGCGCGCGGGAAAGGGAGAAAGCCGGTGGATTTCAATGAAACGCGGGTCCGTCGCGACCGCTTCCAAATAGGCGAACACGGGATTAAATCGCTCGACGTGGCCTACTTGCAGAATGGCGGTATTCTCCCGCGCCAATAGAACCAATTTGGCCGCTTGTTCGGCGTCGTTGGTCATCGGCTTCTCCACAAGCACATGTTTGCCCGCGGCGAGCAGGCGGCTGGCAAGTTCGAAATGGGTTGCGGTCGGCGTCACCACGCTGAAAGCATCGGCCTCGGCCATGGCCTCTTCCATCGAGGCAAAAAGGCGCGCACGGAGTTTCTCCGCGATTTTGGGCGCCTGCGCGCCGGAGACATCGTAAAGGCCGGCCAGGGCAATCTGGCCGGCGGCGGCGAGGTCGGCATAAATGCGGGCATGCTCCTTGCCCAGGGCGCCGACACCAATCACTGCGACTTTAAGTTTGGCGGACATCAATTCAACTCGCGATTGACGATTTACGCTGTGAACCGGCGGGGCAAGTTAAAAGTTCAGGAACCGGGCGCGGTCTTGCGAAAGGGGTGGGGATGGATTACAGGTGTTTTATGAAAAAGAGATTACGCTTTTTGCAAGGTTCGGCGCAAGATTTGGGCGGTTCGCCCGTAAAGGGGAGGATGAAAACGATCTTGAGTTTATTGCCTCTGGCGGGCGCGGCCTTGCTATTGTGCGGTTGCGGCCCGGATTACAATTTCACTCCATGGAATGGCCCCCAGCAAAACTGGTCCACCGGCCCCGGCGGCTACGTCCGCATGGTGGACAATGTGGCCATTTACTCGCCGAACCAGTATCCCTCCCGGCCATATTACGTCGTCGGCGCGGTTTCAACAGACAGCGAGGAAAATGTGGCCGAGGCCGTCCGTGACAAACACGCCGATGCCGCGCTGCTTTCCACCGAGACAACCCGGCGAACGGGTTCCATAGCTTGGGCCGCGCCAGGAGTTTATGGCGAAACCCCCATTACCAAGACCGTCATCACGGCCAATATCATTAAATATCGGTAACTAACGGTCAGCGCCAGCCGCCGCGGTGGTAAACCCGGCGGCTGCCGCGCACTTCATAACGGCCGGGCGCCCAATGGACACCAGCATGCGGGGGGCGGTCCCAATGGCCGCCGTGCCAAGCCCAGCGCCGGCCTTCCCAACCCCACTCGCCTCCAATCCAGACATAGTCCGGGCCGGGAGTGGGGGTTTGGTAATCCACTTCGGGCGGCGGCGGCAATTCGGAATTCACATAAACCTCCCCGCCACCGGCAGGCACGGGACCGGTTGCCTCGACGGCGCATCCGGCAGCCAGCAGGCAGGAACTGGAAACAATCAGCGCCCATTTGGCGATCTTTGCGTGTTTTTTACTCATGGAACAACGTTCCGCCCCCCCGCGCCAAAGTCAATGTGTCAAATACTTGCAAAACCCTGATTGCCGCCTCATGGGTTTGCAGGATGGCCTTTTTGGCGGATAGCCTAAACTTCGAAGACCGTGATCTCCGGGCGGCAATTGAAGCGGATGGGCACCTCCAGCCAGCCGATGCCGGGATTTACGTAGAGCGGCCCGCCCCGCAGCCGGAACATCCCCATCTCATACCGCCCCACCCAATACGGCACCACCAGCGCGCCATAAAATGGAATTCGCACCTGGCCGCCGTGCGAATGCCCAGCCAGCATGAGATCAAACTTTTGTGTCACCTGGTCCGCCAGCGATGGGTAATGAAATAACAGGATATTCTTGACGCCCGCCTTTGGCTTGAACGCCGCCGGCGAACCGTGCATGCAAGTCGCGCCCGCGATCTGGATTTTCCCGTCGGCCGTCATCGTTTTTGCATCCATCAACCACGCCCCGCCCGTGCGCGCGAAGGATTTCGCGAAATCGCCGAAGGTCGCGTGGCTCCAGTAATCGTGGTTGCCCGGCACGCCGTAGAGCGGGGATTTGATGCCCTCCAGCATCCGCAGGGCTTCTGGCGCGAACTCCTTTTCCTCAATCAGGTCCCCGGTAAAACAAACCACGTCGGGCGACAGCTCGTTGACTTTGCGCACGACCGATTCCAGGTAAGCCTTGTCGCCTTTGTGGTGGATATCCGTGATCTGGACGATCCGATGGGATGGCTTTTGGGCCAGTTTGAAGGATCGGATTTTGACCCACTCAGGCTCAATCCATTTGGCATCCGCAAAAATCATTGCCGGTGAAACCAGCGCGGCCAGCAGGAAAAACCGCCGCCGGCTCATTTTCTTGAGATCAACCCTCATTGTTCTGTTTGGACAGCGCTGGAGATGGAATGTTGAATGGCCATTCTATTTGGGCAAGTAAAGCAGCGCGATCTCCTTGGCCACCTTGGTCGCAATGCCCTCTTCGTTCGAGTTGGCCAGCACGATGACCGCCAGCGCGTTCTCCGGAAATCGTTGGATGCTGGCCGAAAACCCTGCCGTCGAGCCGCTGTGTCCGATGTTGGTCATGCCTTGCAGCGGGTTAAGGTTCCAGCCGAATCCATAAGGGCAGGTCGAGCCATTGTTGAAGCGGACGGGCGTCCACATCTCGGCTTCGGTCGCAGCAGTGAGCAACATATGTTCATCAAGCGACTGGTTCCATTTGGCCAAGTCACCGACCGTCGAAACAATCGCGCCCGCTGAGAAAATATCGGTCAAATCGCAGTCCCGGTTAATGTAATGGCCAGGGCGGTCGATTTCATATCCGCTGGCGCGGAACGGGATCATGTTTCGCGGATCGCGATCGGTGGTGTGGCTCATGCCCAGGGGGCCGAAGATGCGTTCCCGCATAAATTGCCAGTAGCCCTTGCCGCTGGCATTCTCGATGACGAAGCCCAGCAAATTGAATCCCGTATTGCAATAGGACCATTTCGCGCCCGGCTGGAAATCCAGCGGTTCACGAGCCATCCGGCGAATGAACTGGGCCTGCGTCAGATGGCGGGTCAATTCAAACCCATCCAGCCCGGTGTAATTCTTCAGGCCGGAAGTGTGCGTGAGCAGGTGCCGCAGCGTAATATTAGACCAGCTCGCCGGCGTGCCTTCGAGATGGCTCGAAAGTTTGTCGTCCACCGAGAGTTTGCCATCCTGGGCCAGGAGCATAATGGCGGCGGCGGTGAATTGTTTGGTTACGGAGCCGATCTCAAAAGCCGTCTCCGGGGTGACTGCGGCGTTCCATTCCAGGTCGGCCAGGCCGTAGCCAGCGGTCTTGGTTGCCTTGCCGTTCTGAATGATTTCCAAGGCCAGCCCCGGTATCGGATGCTGCTTCATCTCCATTTGCACCAGAGCATCCACGCCATCCGCCATGACGCATTGGGCGCAGGCGAGCGCCAAAAGAAGGGACTGCATGGCGCCTGTCGAATTCACGGCCTGAGTCTAAACAGTGATCGGGAACAATACAAACTTCTTGCGATCACGCGAGGGTCGCCGCACTTTTGTCTATCGCGGCCCGGAGGACCTTCGCTTGGAAACCATTCCCGTCCCGGCATCCAGCCGGGCGAGTTGCTGGTCAAGGTCGCTGCCTGCGGCGTCTGTCCCACCGACATCAAGAAAATCCATTGCGGAACCGTCGCGCCCCCAAGGGTTTTCGGGCATGAAACGGCCGGAACCATCGTCAAAATAGGC
This sequence comes from Verrucomicrobiia bacterium, assembly GCA_036501625.1. GTDB lineage: Bacteria > Verrucomicrobiota > Verrucomicrobiia > Limisphaerales > Palsa-1400 > Palsa-1400. The sequence continues at coordinate 61,144 of DASXZY010000011.1, read as the reverse complement.
GCGCGGGCGAGGGGCTTTCGCGCCGGCGAACGAGTGGCCCTGCACCATCATGTCCCATGCCTGGATTGCCATTTTTGCCGCCACAAGGCCTTTGCCAATGCGCCGGTTACAAGCGCACGGGCATTACCGGCGGTTTTGAGCCGGCCTGGGGCGAATATGCGGAGTACGTGCGCGTCATGCCATTCGTTCTGCCCGGAGTCGTGAAAATCCCGCGCCGGAACACCTTTGAAGAAGGCGCCATGCTCAAACCGGTCAATACCGTGTTAAAAGCAGCCAAATGCCTCTCATTATTGCGCGGAGACGCCGTTTTAGTGGCGGGACAAGGCCCCATCGGCCTTATGTTTGCCAAAATCCTGGCCCTGCAAGGCAAAAGGTTGCAACGGACCTCTTGGAGAGCCGCCTCAAGCTGGCTCGGCGTTGGGGAGCGGCCAAGGCCTTTAATGGCGGGCCCTCGCCTTGGTGGAGGAAATCCGGGCTGCCTTCTCAATATTAGATGCCGCTGTCATCGCCGTCCCGTCCGACGCGGCGGCGCTCCTTTTTGCCCATACACGGAAAGGCGTCCAAAGCCAGCTCGATTTATCGTGTATCTGCCTGGAAGAAAAAGACTTAATCGGCAGTTATTCGTCTGATTTCACCCTGCAAAAGGAGACCGCCCGGCTGGTCTTTGTCATCTGGACATCCGTCCTCTTATTACGCACCGATTTCCTCTTGCCCAAACTGCCGCCGCCGGCGAACTAGCCTCAAAACCGACTGAGCAATCCATTGAAAATCATTGTTGTTCAATGATTTGCAGAATAAAGCTTTATGACTCTCCAAGCCGAGCGAAGAGTGAGTTGCGCCAACGATTGATCTGGCCTAAAATGTGCTGCCAATGTCCCTGTGAGACATGGCCAAACAAAAAAGTTGAAAAAAGTGAAAAAAGGGGTTGACGAGCTTCATCCACTTGGATAAAACTCCTGACAATGATGCAGGAAAAATTTCGAGAAAAAAGTTGCGAAAAGCGGTTGACACACCCTTTGCAATCTGCGAAATTCAGCCCGCACACGGAACAAAACGTTAAATAAAGTTAAAAATATGAGAACAAAAACAATGCTTCTATCAGGTTTGCTGGGTGCGCTCAGCGGCCTGTCAGTTATGGCGCAGACGAATGTCTATTCGCTGAACGCCGTCGGGTATATTAATGTGACTTGCCCTCCTGGGTTTACGATGATCTCGTGCCCATTGATGGCATCCCCTGATAATACGATTGGAACGTTGATGAATAATGCCAACAACACGTTGTCTGGCACGTTTGTCTATTTCTTCAATCCTTCAACTGGTGGTTACATCGTTGATCAAGCTGAAAACGTTAATTCCCGAGGCTATGCCGGCAATACCAATGGCTGGCTTGGCTCCCCGGGTGTTCTTGGCGGGTCTGAAGTCTTGGCTCCGGGTGTTGCTTGCTGGGTGGGCAACAACTTCTCCAGTAACATCGTGCTCACTTTTGTTGGAACCGTTCCGACGGGACCGATTACGAACGCATTGCCTCACGGCTTCAGTTTGGTTAGTTCGGTTGTTCCGATGTCCGGTGACCTCGTGACCAATTCAATCAGTTCCCTGACAAACTACAATATTGGTGACTGGGTTTACACTTGGCCTCCTGGTCCGAATGGTCCCTACACCATTTATCAGTCTGGCAGTGGTCGCGGTTTCAATGGAACTGGCTACAATAATAACTGGTTGGCACCCCTTGGTGATCCAGCGGTGCCGACTGTCGGCTCCGGCTTCTGGTATTTGAACAACTCGGCCGGGACGGTAAACTGGGTTGAAAATTACTCGGTGTCTCAGTAGACTGAAAGATCACGCAATAACACATATACAAACAAGTATGAAAAAAACACTTATCACAGTAAGCGTACTCTCCGGCGCAATAGGAGCAATGGCGCAGGGAAACATTGAATGGAACGATGGCCAGACTTTTGGAACCATCTCTATCATGTCGCCTAACCCCGCGACTTCCGGTGTTGAAGAAGTCGGACAAACGAGCTATGATTCCCCTCAGGGGAGCGCGACCTACAGCGGTGGATGGCTTGGTGGCACGTCCACAGCGCCTGGTGGCGGAGTTGGTCTCACTCCAACAAGCGGGACTGGTGGGTATAATTACCAGTTGAACGGTAATTTCACCGCTGGCTTGTATTTGGATACCTCCTTGCAAGCTCTAACGACTGATATTACATCGGGAACCCCCGTTGCAACTTCAGGAATTCAAGGCGGCGGTGCGGCTGGTCTGTGGGGCAGTTCTGCACTAGTTGCTGTTGATAATAATATCGCACCTGGAACGAAGGTCTTCGTCGGAATCGCTGCTTGGTATTCTGGCGGTGGTGCCGGAAGTTACGTGGCGGCATCAAGCCTTCCCGAGGGTTATGTCGAATCCACCAGCGAAGTTACGCTCGGTGGTGGTGGCCCTCCCCCAATTCAGACGCCTGGTTTGGCCAACCTTGGGCTTACAAGCTTTAGCTTGGCTCAGGGTGTGCCTGAACCCAGCACTGTTGCTCTCGGCATCATCGGAGCATCGAGCTTCCTGATGCGCGTGCGCCGCAAAAAGTAAGCAACAAGCTGCTTTTGAGTCTTTATCACGGAGCCACCCCGCAAGGGTGGCTCTCTTTCTTTTAAAAACTGAAAGAGCGACAGAACACAAGCACTCAATAATTACCATGAAAAAAACAATGGCTGCAATCGTTCTTCTGGCCGGTGCATGTGCCGGGTACTCACAAGGGACAATCGATTGGTCAGATTACGTCCCTGCTGGCGGGCCTGACCCTGGCTTCTCGATTACAGTGTTTAGCCCTGGGCCAGGTGGCGTGGAACAAAACCTTGGCAATACCGCCAATGGAACCGACCTTCCTCCTGGCACTGCCACCTATTTCGGCGTGCCGTTGGCCAGCGGCCAAGGTGGAGACAGCGGGCCGACGGGTTATGCTAATGGCTTTAACTTCACGATTGGGCTTTACGCTGGCACGAGTCCGGAAGCCGTCCAATCTTCTGTTCAATTAGGGCAGCCCGTTGCCACGAGCGATTTCTCCGTTGGCGGTGGCGGGTGGAACTATACTTCAATCATTGCGACTATGCAGGCCCAGAACGGATTTGCGCCGGGAGACCAGATATACTTTGAATTGGCGGCGTGGTACAGCGGCGACGGTGGCGCAACCAGCTATTCTCAGGCGGTTGCCAATGGGCTTGCCAACGATCCGGCGGGATTTTCATCTATTTCTTCCCCAATTACATTAGGCGGTCCTAATGATCCGGCCAATCTTGATGGATCAGGCATTACGGATTTCAGCCTCGCCACCGCGCCGGAGCCAAGCACCCTTGCTCTTGGCCTTTTTGGCGCCTCTGCTTTGCTGATGCGTATGCGGCGCAAGCAATAGCCAGTCAATTGTTTTGCCATTTGGTCATCGAGCCACCTTGTCGGTGGCTCTCTTTTTGCCCGCTTAATATTGCCATAATGATCTATGAGTTCCGTAGTTAAACTTGGCTCCATGAGATCCAAGCCACGAATGTCTTGGATAAAATCAATTGCCAAGCGGCTTTTGGTTGTTATAGCGGTTCTTGCGGGCTATCGGGCTTTTCCAGAACCAATCGTGCAATACCATTGCGCGGGTGGGACGCAGTTGTCAGGAAATATCAAGCTTGCTGCCCTTAACAAAGTTCTTGGGCTGCAATCGACTGTGAGCATGGAGAATATGGCCTTGGCAAAGTTTGCGAAGCTATTGACGAACGATTTCTCGCTTGCAACCGGCACTTCGTCTTGCGCGCTAATTGAGCCATTGTTGAAAGACATTGCCGAGCAAGAGTCGATGGGCAGCTTCGCAACTATATCGTCCAACGGGCTGAGCTTTTTTTTAGTTCTTCACTTGGAGGCCTCCCGCATTCAGTTATGGAAAGAGACATTTGGCAAACTTTTTCCGGCTAATCCAAAAGCGGTTTCAAGGAATGGCTTTAGCGGCCAGGCTTGGGCCGCCGGCGCGAGCTCCTTGTGGATGTTTTCCGCCCGTGACTGGCTGCTGGTCGGGTGCGGTGATGGCTTTTCAAACGCGCAGTCAGACTGCCTGACTCAGATTGCATCACAGGGGCGTCCCGCTCCCACGCTAGAAGAGAATCATTGGCTGGAGGCGGATCTTTTGTCAACGAACCTCGGAGGCTGGTTTCGATTTTTGAAGCCAGCGAAAATTCATATTGACGCATCCCCTGATCAGAACAATTTCAAAATTGAGGCCCAAATTCATTGGAATGAGACGATACCTTGGGCGCCCAAAGCTTGGCGGGTTCCCAAGGAATTGATTCATGGCCAAATTATTAGTTTTACCGCAGGGCAGGACGTCGCCGCCTTCTTAAATATGAATCGAGGCTTGAGTAATCTTTCAGGCAATCCATTAACCAACCAGTTTTGTTGTTGGGCGCTGGACCAAATGCCTCTTCTTAGTTACATGGCATGGCCGGAGGCTGATGCCAGCAATACCTTGGAACGGCTCTCTACCGAGGCTCCCGCAGCCCTCAACTCTTTGCTTAAACGATTCAACGGCGCCGAATTAGCCTGGCATGCGGACGCGCGGAAATTGGTGCTGCAAAACATCCGGCTGTTTGGCCCGGCGTTGCAAGTTGTGCAAACCAATAACAGTCAATTCTTGTTCTTATCTACTTTCCCCATGGCGTCCGTGCCGCCGCCTATATCGGACGCGCTGCTTAACCAAGTTCAAGGCCGCACCAACTTGGTCTATTATGATTGGGAGCGAACAGGCCGCCGGGTTGGGGGATTGCAGATCCTGAACCCGATGATAGCCAATCGCTCAATGGGGACAAATAGTGAATCGGTATCCGATTTGGCGGTCGAGAATCAATGGATAGGAAGTCTGGCCGGCTTGGACGGCAATACAGTGACTGAAATCACGCGGTATGTGCCAAGTGAGTTATTGGTCAAACGCACGGCTCCTCTTGGGTTTACTGCGGTGGAGCTAGTCTTGCTGGCAGATTGGATATCTGGCGGATATACCGGCCCTATTCATTCTTCAACGCCGTCAGCAAGTTCGTCCCCGCTTCCTTTTCCTCGCTAGTTAGAGCAGGAAAGTGGAAACGGTAATGAAATGTGGGCGCAACAAAATTCAGAGCCGGCATCCTGCCGGTCAGAAAAGAGGCATAATTTCGCGAAACTTTCTCCGCGGAAATTTTGCCGTCAAATCACTGAGGGCCAGGCGGTCCCGGAGGAACAGGCCCCCCTTGTCCGTTTTCCATTTGCACTGGAGATGGTGGCCCTCCGGCGGCTTCGCGTATAAGCATTTGCGCTGCCTGCACTTCAGGAGGCGCTGGCGGCGCCGTTTGAACGGGCATTTGATAATGCCCAGTGGCTGGGTTAAAAAGCGAAGCGGCCACTTGATTGCCTATATTATTATTGGCACCCTGCAATGGCGGGGGGGAGTAGCCGCCAGAAATTATCGCGCCGGAGGATGACGATGGATTATAGACGCCTGAACCACTGTAACCGCCGCTGCTATTGCCACCCGCGATGATAGGCCCGCTCGAGCCGGACCCGAATGGCATTGCCGAAGCCGCCGCAGGCGGATGAAATCCAGGAGGAGCAATGCCCGGAGGACGGCGAAGACCCGGAGGCATCCCAGGCGGCGGCTTGCCGGCCGGCGGGGCGGCTGCGGACGCCATATAACTGTTGCTCTTGACGGTCAAAGTTTGCGGCGTGCCTGAGTTGACGATATCGACGGCCTCATCTTTGAGATTAATTCTTACCAGCTCCACGCCATCTTGTTTGTCGCCCGGCATCAGCGTCGCATAGTGAATGGAATCTTTGTTGTCCGTCGGGGGGATCGCCAGCAACACTTTCACGGAGTCGCCTTTTCCGACAAATCCCGTCAGCATGACCTTTGGCAAATCCACCGGCTTGGGTTCCGGCGCGGCTGGCGGCGGCGGCGGCGGATTAAGATGAAAAACATTCCGGTCGCTGATGATCGAGTAAGGGTTGGCATCGCCCATGACCGCCGGGGCATCCGCGAACACCGAAACGGCCGCCAAACCAGCCAGCCCGGCAAAGCCTAGAACCATGCCATATTTCACTTTGGATTGCACGTGTTAACAATATAGCCGCAGTCCATCAAAACACCACATCAAATCGAAAGTTTCGGACCTCAGATCGAATATCCAAACGCCCGGCAATATGGCTCCAAAATGGGCTGCACCGGCGCCAGATGTTTCTCATAAACCTTCCAGCGCGCGACCGAGCGCTTGTAAACCGGCTGGCTTGCATCGTGGTAAGTGGGTGAATAAATCTGCTGGCTGCCGCTTTTCTCGTGAAAGCGCGCCTGGTCTTCATGCCACGCCAAGCCAAGAAACTCCGTCACCCGGCGGCCCTCTTTAGGCATGTCAGCAACGATATCTTCATAACGTGTTTCGGTCCACGCGAAGCCCTCCCATTGCCGCACCGCCAGCCAGACATCCATCATATTGGCGTAATGAATGGCGGCGCGCTCCAGAGAAAGAAAATTCGCGTTAAACGGATTCAGCGGGATGTTCTGAAAATAGCAACTGACGACGACGTCTCGCGGATCGCGCAACGCAATAATCACGCGCAACTCTGGAAAAAGACGAAGCCAGATTCGCAGCTTAAGGGTGGGGGACGGATTTTTATCAAGGATCAATTTTCCGCTGGCCGCGGGTCCCAACTGTTGTTGCATGGCGTCAATATAAAGCCGCCGAATGATGTTCAAGCGCGCCGGGCTGACTTGGCCTGTCGCGTTGAACGCGGGCGCGGCGATTCTGGTAAACGCGCCCGATTCGTCCAATGCCGCCACTCCCGGATGCGCTCCGAGAACCTGCTCTAATAACGTCGTGCCGCTCCGAGGATGTCCTCCCAGAAAGGCCAGCGGCGGGACGGCGGCCCGGCTCTTTTCCGGGAATTCTTTGGCCCACGCGCGCAAGGCGCCGGCCGGCAGGCTTTGAGTGGAACGGCGATATTTCGCGGCCTCCCCGTCGTATTCCGCGAGCATTGCGTTCACATCTCCCACGGCCCGCGTGAAACGCTTGGCTTCGGCCAGCGCCTCCATTGCTTCATCAAATCGTTCCGTGCGATTAAGCACCTCGGCCAATTCATACCGGCTGGCATACTGCACGTACGGATGCCTCGGCCCCGCCGCGATCAAATCGCGCAGCGCCCGTTCCGCCGCCTCGAGCTTATTTTCACGCCGATCCAGCAAGGCCGCGAAGTACCGCGCCTGATCGTCTTTCGGATCAATGGCCAGGCAGGAAGCGATCGCTTCCCGCGCCTCGGCAAAACGGTGAGCCTGTTCCAGCATGATGGCGATGGCCATGCGCGGATTGATCCCGCGCGGATCCAGCGAGGCGGCCCGCTCGAACGAGGCCCTGGCTTTTTGATGCTGGCGCAAGGCCTGGTAATGATGCCCGATTTTCAACGCCAAGTCGCTATTCCGGGGTTCGAGTTCGAGCGCCTTGGCCCAGGCGCGGTCCAGCAAATCGAGTTGCCCGGCGCCGCCGGCGGCGCATCCATATTCAAACCAGATTCCCGCCTTGTGGGGGTTCTGGCGCGCCAGTTTTTCATAAGCGGGAACGGCTTGGACAAAATTATATTGCCGCAAGAGCAGCCGAGCCTCGTTGATTTTTTTGTCCGCCAGCGCGGGATTCATATTGTTGTCGTCACAAAAAGCGACCTCGCTCCAAGTTTGGCACGAATTAGGCTATTAAATCAAGTGCGGGCTGCTTGGGAGAATTTCTTAGAACGGGGGAAAGCTGGAGGTGGCTTGGGGACCCCCGTTCTAAGAACGTCCGTCGATCCGTCTCTCCCAAAGCAGCCCGTTTCTTTTTCTTCTACGAGGGAAAACGCGCAAAAAGCTCCGCAACAGACGCCGCCTTGGCGAGAACGGCGCCCAGAGGCAGTCCAGTCCTCTCATTGACACGAAAATTTGCGTCGCTCCGATTGATTCAGCGGTGCGTGAAAAACACGCGAATGCGCGAAAAAATTCCCACACATCCTCATTTTTCAACCAAAGAACCGCCCCATGAATTTTGCATGAGAGGAAAAATGCATTAAATTTTTTGCCAAAAGGAGCATGTGGTCGATGGCATGAATCTGGCTATTGGAATGGGCAGCGACGGAGAGGTTGTTTGGGGCAAGGATTTCCAGGCGGCGGTTCACTCGCGAGGTGAGGTGGGGATCGCTGCGGGAAAATAGTTCAAGGCGCTTTGCCCAAACGGCCTCTCTGTCGTAATTTGATTGCCACTGATGGCGGCGCAAAGAGCAGGCTCTCGGCGCGGACGCCCGCCGGTCTTTTTTCCGCCATCTGCGATTGACATTGCGCTGGCTGGGCCGATAGATTACACGCCCGACAACGTTGAGAGGAAGTAGATTGTGGCTGCGAAAGACGACTATTTAATTGACTTATTGGTGGACATGGGGCAAGTGAGCGATCAGCAACTTGCCACCGTGCGCGAGGAAACCAGCGCCAATGGCGAAGGCGTCATTGACACCCTGCTTTCCCACAAAATCATCCGCCCGATGGACGTGGCCCAGGCCAAGGCCCAGCATTCCGGCAATGAATTCATCAATCTCAGCGACGTGCGCCTGACCGACGACGTCATTGCCGCCGTTCCCCGCACCGTGGCCAAACGCTACCGCGCCGTCCCGGTGGCCGCGCACAACGGCTCCATCGCCGTCGCGCTGGCCGACCCTTCCGACCTGGACGTCATCGATACTCTCCAACGGCTCCTCAACGCGGACATCGAAGTGCGCGTGGCCACCGATGAAGACATCGACCACGCGCTCAACAAGTATTACGGCGCGGCTGATGACTCCGTCACGCAGTTGATTCAGGACATTACCGAGGGCGAAGTGGAAGTCGGCCTGCCCGCCAAGGCGGCCGAGGCGGACGACGGAAGAACGGTCGATGCCGACGCGCCAATCATCAAGCTTGTCAATACTTTAATTGTCGAGGCTTTCAAGGCGCGGGCATCGGACATTCACCTGGAACCGCTGTCCAAGTCATTTCGCGTGCGCTACCGCATTGACGGTGTGATGCACGAAATGAAAAGCCCGCCCAAGCGTTTGCAGGCCGCCATTTTGAGCCGCCTCAAAATTCAATCCAACATGTCCATCGCCGAGCGGCGCATCCCGCAGGACGGGCGCATCCAGACGCAGGTCGGCGGCAAGCTGATCGACTTGCGCGTCTCGTGCGTGCCGACCATCCACGGCGAAAGCATCGTCATGCGCATCTTGGACAAGGAAGGTTTGCGGCTGGGCTTGCCGGAGTTGGGATTCTTCACCGATGACCAGCAAACCTTCGAGCGCCTCATCGGGCTGCCGGATGGAATCCTGCTCGTGACCGGGCCAACCGGTTCGGGCAAAACGACCACGCTTTACTCCTGTCTAAATTTTATTAACCGTCCAGATCGAAAAATTATCACGGTGGAAGATCCCGTGGAGTATTTGCTGGCTGGCATCAATCAGGTGCAGGTCAGCGAGACCATCGGGTTGACGTTCGCAATGGCCTTGCGCTCCATGCTGCGCCAGGCGCCCAACGTCATCATGCTGGGAGAAATTCGCGACGTGGAGACGGCCACCATCGCCATCAATGCCTCCCTGACCGGCCACCTGGTTTTCTCGACCCTTCACACTAATGACGCCCCCAGCGCCGTCACGCGTTTGATTGACATCGGAGTGAAGCCGTTTCTGGTCGCCTCTTCCGTGCGGGCCTTGATGGCCCAGCGGCTGGTGCGCAAAGTTTGCAAAAAATGCATCGCTCCCTACCAGCCTTCGGACAGTGAACTGCAAGCCTTGAACCTGGACGCGGGCAAAACGGCCAGCGCCACCTTCATGCGCGGCAAAGGCTGCAACGATTGCAACAAGACAACCTACCGCGGGCGCTTCGGCATCTTTGAGGTTTTCGTCATCGACGATGAAGCGCGCAAATTAATTTACGAACGTGTTCCCTCCTCCGTTTTGCGGTCGCGCGCGCGGGAAATGGGCATGCGCACGCTGCGCGAGGATGGCGCCCGGAAAGTCATGGCCGGCCTGACCACCGCGGACGAGGTCATCCGCGCCACCGTAGGAGATGTCGATTGAACAAAGGGCGCGCGCGAGTATTTTGAGTTATGTCTTATTCGATGTCAGATTTGTTGCAGTTGGTGGTGTCCGAAGGCTCCTCTGATTTGCATATCCGTGTGGGCATCCCGCCCGTTATCCGAGTGCATGGCACTCTTCACCGCGTCGATGGGCCGTCCTTGCGCACTGAAGACACGGAAGAATTGATGCGCAGCATCACCTCCGAAGACCATATCCAGCACGTGCGCGAGCAGGGAGGGGCGGACTTTGCCTTCGCGTTTGGCGATGCGGCCCGGTTCCGTGTCAGCGTCTTTAAGGAAAAGGGCAACTTTGGCCTCGTTTTGCGGCAGATTCCCACCAAATTGCTGACTTTGGAACAGATCGGCTTGCCGCGCCATACCATCATGACGCTCTTGCACAAGCCGCGCGGCCTGGTCCTGGTGACCGGCCCCACCGGTTCGGGCAAGACCACCACGCTCTCCTCCATGATTAACATCATTAACGAGGAACGCGACGACGCCCACATCATCACGATTGAGGACCCGATCGAATATTATCATAAGCACAAGAAAGCCGTTGTCACGCAACGCGAGGTCCACATCGATGTCCCAAGTTTCGCCGAAGCTCTGCGGCGCGCCTTGCGGCAGGACCCGGACGTGATTCTGGTCGGCGAGTTGCGCGACTTGGAAACGATGGAAGCGGCCATCACGGCGGCCGAAACCGGCCACTTGGTCTTCGGCACGCTGCACACGACCGGCGCGGCCAAGACCATCGACCGTCTTGTCAACGCCTTCCCCATCAACCAGCAGGAAACCATCCGCATCCAGTTGTCCACCGTGTTGCAGGCGGTCATTTCGCAATTGCTGATTCCTCGTGTTGACAAACCGGGCCGCGTGGCGGTTTATGAAATCATGGTCAACACCCCTTCGGTGGCGGCGCTGATCCGCGACAACAAGACTTTCCGAATTTCGTCTGACATTCAAACCGGCTCCAAGTTTGGCATGGTGACGCTGGACGGCTATCTCATGGAAAAATACGTCCAGGGCCTGATCTCGCGCGAGGAAGTCATCAACAAATCCTACGACCCCGCCACCACCACCCAAAAACTGGCGGAGTGGGAGGCGGCCCAGGCGGAGCAGGCTGCCAATCAGTCCGACGCCGCCAACTGACCTATGCCCGGCAACATTTCCAGCCCGCTTTTGGATTTGATTCGCTCCCAGGGCCTCCTGGACGATTTGCAGATGGAAGAGGTCATGGAGGAGCATGACCGCAGCGGCAAGCCGTTTTCCGAGATTTTGCAGGACTTCGGCTTTCTTGACATGGACACGCAGTTGCAGTTGATCGCCAACCATCTTGGCACGGAGGTGATCGAGCTGAGCACGCGCGAATTGACGCCGGAAATCCTCTCCGCCATCCCGCCCGATGCCGCCCGCATGTACAAATGCCTGCCGGTGGGAGTTTACGATTCGACGGTGCAATTGGCCATGTGCGACCCGCTTAATCCGGCTCTCATCGACGAGCTGGGTTACCTCATCCGCAAGGAAATCGTGCAGGTCGTGGCCGACCCCGGCGAAATCGAGCGCGCCGTCAGCCGTTACTACGGCGATTCCCAATCCAGCGTCGCCGACATCCTCAAGGAACTGGGGCAGGATAACGACATCGCGCGCGAAGCAGCCGAAGCGTCCTCCACCGCCGACCTGGAAACCCTTGCCAACGAGACGCCCATCATCCGTTTCGTCAATCTGGTGCTGTTTCAAGCCGTGCAAGACCGGGCCAGCGACATTCATTTTGAGCCGTTCGAGGATGAGTTTAAAATCCGCTACCGCGTGGACGGCGCCCTCTACGAAATGTCGCCGCCGCCCAAGCATCTGGCCCTGCCGGTCATTTCCCGTTTGAAGGTCATGTCCAATCTGGATATTTCCGAACGGCGCATGCCGCAGGACGGGCGCATCAGCATGCAAATCGCCGGGCGCAACATCGACTTGCGTGTCTCCACTTTGCCAACGCAGTTCGGTGAATCGGTCGTGTTGCGCGTGCTGGATCGCGCCGCCGTCAACCTGGACATCAAGACGCTCGGCCTGCCGAAGGCGATTCACGATTACGTCCAGGATGCCATTCAACAGCCCAACGGCATCTTTGTCGTCACCGGTCCAACCGGCAGCGGCAAGACGACCACGCTTTATTCATGCTTGCGCTGCATCAACTCCATCGATGCCAAGCTGCTCACGGTCGAAGACCCCGTCGAGTACGACATTGAGGGCATTATGCAGGTGGCTGTCAATGATTCGGTCGGGATGACCTTCAGCAAAGCCTTGCGGGCTTTCTTGCGCCAGGACCCGGACGTTATCATGCTTGGGGAAATGCGCGATTTGGAAACGTCGCAGATCGCCATTCAGGCTTCGCTGACCGGCCACTTGGTGCTCAGCACGCTGCACACCAATGACGCCCCCGGCGCTGTCACGCGCTTGATCGACATGGGCGTGGAGCCGTTCTTGATTTCCTCGACGCTGATGGCCGTGCTGGCGCAACGATTGGTGCGCACGGTTTGCAAGAAATGCCGCACGCCCTTTGAGCCGACCGAATCGCAGTTGCAGATGCTCAATCTTTCCCCTCACGACGTCGGGGACAAAGTATTTTACTACGGGCGCGGTTGCGCCAATTGCAACGACACCGGCTACCGGGGGCGGCGCGGCATTTTCGAGCTGCTGATTGCCAACGAAGCCATCCGCCTGCTCATCAACGAACGCGCGCCAACGGTCGTCATCCGGCAGAAAGCCGTGGAATTGGGCATGGTCACCCTGCGCGAAGACGGCTTGCGCGGAATTTTCGATGGTGATACTACTATCGAAGAAGTCGTCAAATACACCTGAGTCTTATGCCAAAATTTAACTACGTCGCCATGGACTCGAGGGGCAAGGAAACCAAAGGCACCCTGGACGTCGCAAACCAAAACGAAGCCATCGGCCGAATCAAAGAGATGGGCTTTTTCCCGACAAAAGTCGTTGAAGACAAAGGAGGCCCGGCGGCGGGCGCGGCCAAGAAAGGCCCGGCCAAAGGAAAAAAAGGCGGCGTCAATCTCAATCTCAACATCAAGATCCCCGGCCTGAGCGGTCGCGTCAAGTCGAAGGTGCTCACGACCTTCGCGCGCCAATTGGCCACCCTGGTGCAAGCCGGCCTGCCCTTGCTGCGCGGCCTGCGCGTGCTGCAAAAACAGGAGAAGAACGCCACCCTCAAGGGCATTCTGGGAGAGTTGGCCTCTTCAATTGAAGGCGGCAGCACGTTTTCCGAAGCCCTGGCCCAGCATCCCAAAGTTTTCAACCGCCTCTTTGTCAACATGGTCAAAGCAGGTGAAATCGGCGGCGTGCTCGAAGTCGTGCTCAAGCGCCTTTCCGAATTCATGGAAAAAGCGCAGAAGATCAAAGGCAAGGTTGTCGCCGCCATGTTTTATCCCTGCGCCGTGCTCGTCGTGGCCACGGCCATCATGGGCGTGTTGATGGTGCTGGTCATTCCCAAGTTTAAGGAAATCTTCGAGGGCGCCCTCGGCAATGGCCGCGCCCTTCCTCCGTTCACTGAATTCGTCCTCGGCATCAGTGAAGCCATCAAAGACCATTTTATCAGAACCTCGATCGAGATTGTCGCGGTCATCATCATTTTCAACGTTTTTATCCGGCTCAAATTTGGAAGAAAACTATTTGACAAGTTTAAGCTGGTGGTCCCTGTGCTCGGACCCGTCGTATCGAAGGTGGCCATCTCCCGGTTCACGCGCACGCTGGGCACACTGATCAGCAGCGGCGTGCCGATTTTGCAGGCGCTGACCATTGTCAAAGAAACTTCCGGCAACGTCATCATCGGCAATGCCGTCAGCGCCATCCATGAAAGCGTCAAGGAGGGCGAAACCATTACCGCTCCGCTGGAAGCTTCCGGCGTCTTTCCGCCCATGGTCATCAGCATGGTCGATGTCGGCGAGCAAACCGGTGCGCTGCCTGAAATGTTGATGAAGATCGCCGACAACTACGAAGAGGAAGTCGATAACGCCGTCGCGGCCATGACTTCGTTGTTGGAGCCGATCATGATCGTCATTCTGGCCGTCATCGTCGGCAGCATCGTCATCGCGATGTTTCTGCCTTTGATCGACCTGATGGGATCCCTGGGCGAACCCGACGACAAGGACAAATAAGCGTCCAAGCTTTTGGCAGATTTCCTGGCAGGGCGAGGCTCCAGCCGAGCCGGGCTTTGCCCTACCGCATGATGGCCCGTTTGAGAAAATCGCGCGTCCGCTCGTGCGCGGGCGCGGTGAAGATTTGTTCCGGGCTGCCGGATTCCAGCACGCGCCCGCCCTCAAAAAATAAAATCGTATCGGCCATGTCGCGCGCGAATTGCATTTCGTGCGTCACCACAATCATGGTCATTCCTTCCTCGGCCAATTGGCGCATGACCCGAAGCACTTCATCGCGCAATTCCGGGTCCAGCGCGCTGGTCGGCTCGTCGAACAGCATGACCTCCGGCTCCATGGCCAGCGCGCGGGCAATGGCCACCCTTTGTTGTTGACCGCCGGAGAGCTGGGCCGGATAGGCCCCGGCCTTGTGTTCAAGCCCAATCTTGGCCAGCAGCGCGCGCGCGGCCGCCTCCGCCTCCTGCCGGGGAATCTTCTTGACGACCGTCGGAGCCTCCGTGATGTTCCGCAGCACGGTCAAGTGCGGGAACAGATTAAACGACTGGAAGACCATTCCGGCGCGCAGCCGCAGGCGTTGCTGCCGCGCGCGTTCCTCCGCGGAGCGCGGCGCTCCGCCACCGGTAATCGTGACGTCGCCAATGGTGATGCGGCCGGCATCGGCCAGCTCAAGCTGGTTGAGGCACCGGAGAAAGGTGCTCTTGCCGCAGCCGCTCGGGCCGATCAGCACCACTGCTTCCCCGCGCTTCTGCGAATGATCCACCCCGTGCAACACGCGCGTGGCGTTGTAAGATTTGATTAAATTCTCAACGACGATCATAACTGCGGCTCCTTTCCAGCCAATTGGCAAAAAGGGACGCCGGATAGCTCAACGCGAAATAAATCCCGGCCGTCATCAGCCCCAAGCCGATGTAATCGTAAGTCGAAGTCGCCAGCTCGCCATAGACCTTCGTCAATTCCACCATGGTGATGACCGAGACGATGGAGGAATCCTTGAACATGGCGATGAAATCGTTGGTCACGGGCGGAATGACTACGCGCAGGGCCTGCGGCAGGACCACCCGCCGCAGAACTTGCGGACCGGACATGCCCAGCGCCAAAGCGGCTTCGGTCTGGCCCTTGGGGATCGATTGGATGCCTGCCCGATAATTTTCCGCCTCGTTAGCCGCGTAGTTCAAACCGAGTCCCAGCACGCCGGCCAGGAACGCGTTGAGGCGCAGCCCGATTTGCGGCAAACCGTAGTAAATAAGAAAAAGCTGGATCAGCAGCGGCGTCCCGCGCACGACTTCCACGTAAGCTTGGGCCATCCAGCGCAACGGCAGCGGCCCGTAAAGCCGCGCCAGCGCCACCGCCAGCCCGGCCGCGACCGCCAGCATCATTCCCAGCACCGAAAGCGTGACCGTCGTGACCGCGCCGCGCAACAATAGCGGCAGGTACTTCGGCCACTCCCGCAGGGTCGAAATGGATTTTCTCTGCGTGACCGTTTCCGGCTTGTAAGATGCCAGCATGGCCTGCCGGTCGTCCCATAATCCGTGCTGCCGGTAAATCCGTTCCAGGGCGCCGTCGCGGATGAGTTGTCCGAGCGCCTGGTTGATCGCGGCCAGCAGCGTCGCATCCTCTTTGCGCACTCCGATCCCGTAGTAACCGGGCGCGAACGGCCCGCCGGAAAATTTCAACGCCGGGTCCGGCTTCGCGTAAAAGAGCGCGATGGGCAGGTCCAGCATCGCGATGTCAATCCGCCCGGCTTTGAGGTCAAGAAAACTTTCGACATTGCCGGGATAACTCTTCACTTCGATCCCGCCCGCGTTTTGCAACAATCTCTGCGCGGCGGAAGAAGCCAGCACGCCCACCGTTTTGCCCTTGAGTCCATCGAGGTTCGTTGGCCCGGCGAAGTCTTTGCGCGTGACGATCTGCTGCGCGTAAACGTAATAGGGCCGCGACATGGCGGCGTGCTGCTGATTGTCGGCCGTGATTTCCAAGCCGTTGAGGATGATGTCGAAATTGCCGCGGTCCAGCGCGGGCAGGAGCTGGTCCCACTGGTTCTGCACCATTCTAGGTTTGACGCCAAGCTTGGCGGCCAGCGCGGCGGCCAGGTCGCATTCGAAGCCCGTCATTTGTTCGGGCTTTTGCGGATCGGGATAAACGTAAGGCGCGCCGCCCTCGGCATCGGCGCCCCAGAGCAATTCGCCGCGAGCCTGGATGGTTTGGAGTTGATCGGCGCAAAAACCGAGCCGCGGCCTGCTTGCGAGCAAGAGAACCAAAACCAAAAAAACCCAATGATGGCCGCGCGTCCAACGCGCCGGTTTGCTCATCGAAAGTGGCGGGCGGCATTCACATCGAGTGCGCCCGCTCAAACGATGTGAAGATGCGCTCTTTTTCCGCGCCGTCAAATAATTTTATTGTCAAAAAGAAAGAAGGGGTCGTGTGGGGTTAGATTGCATCTGTCGGCATCTGCGGCAGGGATGGCAACTTCATTTTTTGGCGAGCACAACGCTTTCACCGTCATGAACAACCCCCCCATCGACGGCTGCCCAGTGGTTTCCTACGCCAAGCTTTCCGAGATCGACCACCGGACCCGAAGACTCCTGGTTTGAAGCTCCGTTATACCGCTTGATTGTTCCTGGATTCAATTGAAATGTGTCCTGCGACATCTGACGCAAGGTGCCAGCGACCTGGTAACTATTGCCAGCCGAATCCTGTTTTTTCACCTCGAATGGAACACCTGGACGCACATCTAATTTGATCTCCTGAATGATTGTGAACGCATCAAAACCGAAAAATCTTACGGTCAAGGTATAAATGTTTGGAGAATTTGAATTCCAAGACTCAGAAGCGCATCCGGAGACAGTGCAGAGGATCAACGACAACGCCGCCCGCCTCGCTGTCGACACAATCGTTTTGAGCATGGCAATCACCGGTCCACTATACCTAAATCCAACCGCGTTGTCGCCTCTTGATAGCAGATGCAAACTAATCACACACGACCAAAGAAGGGGCTTCAGGGACTCGTGATCTTGCTCTCTTCCGCGGGGGTGGGGATTAAGATCAAGAAGAAAACGGGAGGGCCTGAAAAAGAAAACCCCGCCGTAATGCCGTGTATAAACAGTTCCTTTGAACTTCGTCTAGGAACAGATAGAGCCGAGTCGATCGCTTACGACTTCCAGTCAAGGCCTGCCGGCCACAACCGAGGTTAAGGCTCTTAATTGACTAATTTACGGTTCAAGGACTTTGTTTTTAATCACGAGCATGGCAGGGTAAATTGTAAAAATTGCAAACCCCGTTTTCCAAAGAACAGTGGCGCTGCTGTTGCGCTCTTACGAAATTACCATGCCTTTTCCGCCGCGCCTTTGCAAGAAAAATCTGCGGAATTTTCAGGGTATTGAAATCATTTTAGCCGCAACCATTTGCGCGACGCCAGCCGCCGCGAAAACGATGGAGCAAATCCAAAGCGGTTTTTTCTTCGTCAGCAGGCAGAGCGACGCCGTGGCGATGGCGACGGAAAAAAGGGAAATGGCCACGCCCATTTTGCCGCCGGCTTTGCTGCAAATATCGCGCCTGCTTTCGAGTTGCGTGGCTTTGGCTTTGCTGTCGTCCTTTCTCTTGTTGTACTCCGCGATCTTGGCGTCGAAATCCTTCTTCGAGGCGTCCGTCTCGGGCATTTGGGCGCGGCTGACTTCAAACACGTGCTGTTTGACGGATTGGGCCTGGTAATAATTCCACTGGTCTGAGGCCTGCGCCTGGGACATTTGCGCCTTGCTGGAAAATCCTCCCGACCATTGCGAGGCAATGGAGTTGAGGACCGCGAAGATCACCACTGTCAATGAGACGTACTTCGTCCACGCCTCGCGCTTTTCCTTTTCTTTGACAGCGGCGCGATCCGCTTTCAAGTCCGCGATAAATTCTTTCAGCTCGTTCAGTTCGCTCTTTAAATCATCCATAGTCGAATTCGGGCGAGACTATGGATGCCGCCATTGTTGAGCGGCAAGAAAATTATCGGCCGAACGATTCGACGCCCGCGATCTCCACCGTTTCCCCAATCTTGGGCAGCGTAAACGGCAAATGCGCCAACCGGCGCCAGTCGAAGTAGAGCCAAATTCTCCCATCCGATTCAAGAGGCTGGCCAAAATCAAATGCCACCGAGCGCGGCGCCCCTTCAGGGCTGGCGTCCAAAATCCGGGCCGTGAAGGCTTTGGACTTTGCCTCATCGCCGGTGTGCCAAACCGTGCCGCCAAAAAGAAAATCGTTGGCAGCTTTGGCCAGATAGCAGGGATTCGCAGGGCCAAGGGCGGGGCAGCCAAATAGGCCGCCCTCTTTCGCCCTGATGACGAGCGTGGACGCATTGCTGCGGCTGATCTCGAAGGGCACGCAGCCCGGCGCGAGTGCGCGCAGAGTTTTCGGAACAGGCCGTCCGCGATAGGCGCGATCAAACGGGACGATCAGAAAAGTCAAGATCGGATCGTTTACCACGACAACGTCTCGCTCGCCGATTTCCGGCGCATATTCCCAGCCCGTCGCGCGTTCCATCACGGCGGGAGTATAAGGAGTTGCGACCGCCATGACCGCTCTTGCGCCCAGCGCTCCGAAGACGTGCGCCACAACCAGCCACGCCGCCACAAACCAGGCGAGGGCCGTTCGCCCCCGCGCTTCCGCAAAACGAACCAGAAAGGCCGCGATCACTCCGAACGCTCCCAACGCGATAAATCCCAGATTCTTGCTCAACGGCCCGACCGTGGCCGCCGGCGGCAGAGCCAGCAGCATCGCGACAGCCCAAAAGCGCGCCGTCCGGTCCTCGCGCAAAACCGGCCAGAAAACCGCCGCGCAGGCCAGGCTGAAGCTCGCCGCCAACAAAGATACGATGATTGTCCATTTTGTGTTGAGCAGCATCAGCAATTCCGGCGGGATGCCCAGAAGCTGTCCGCCCAATATCGCGTCCACCCTGGGGATGAAATTTTCGAGGTACACGAACGGGCTGTATCCCGGATCGACGTATCCCTGCCAATGTTTGACTCCAAATCCAGCGCCGACATAAACAGCCCGCCATCCAATCAGAACCACCGCCGCGGGAAACAGGCTGGCCAGGCGCGCCCGCCATCCGCCCGTTTCCAAAACCAGGGCGCAGGCCAGCAGAAAGGCCAGCGTCGAAACCCCGCCCTCGTTCGCCAAAAGCGCCAGCAGCAAGCACAACGCGGACAGGCCCATCCACACCTTGGATTTCTCCGCGCGCCATCGCCAATGCGCGTGCAAACACAGCAGCCCGAAAACAAGCGATATGAAAAAGCCGCGATTGGCCACGTAAGCGACGGGCATGTAAGTGTCCTTATCCAGCAGCCACAAGCACGCTGCCAAGCCCGGGACGACCAAGTTTGATTCCGCGCCGCCAGCGGACACCGCGATCTTCCGGTAAAGCGCGGCCGCCAGAAAAACGGCCATCGCGAACCACGCGATGTTGTGCGCGTGCATGAGAGCAATTGATTTGGGAAACAGCCGGTAATCCAGCCAGTGCGTGAACGCCGTCAACGGCCGCCACAAGGCCGCTTTCCATCCCAGCGGCGCCCACCACGGCAGGAGTCCGTAATCTCTCGCCTGCACGGCTCGCTCCGGGCTGCGGCAAAATCCAAACAAATTATTGACGACCGATCCCAGCGCGCCCGAGTCCTCCGCCACAAATCCGGTGTCCAGGATGCGCGGCGGCAATTCAGCGCGCGGAAACTGGTTCACCCGCTGAATGACGTCATCGCCTCCCAAGCCCGCCGTCAAAGCCGGCAGCATCACGACAACCGCCACCAGCGCCAAAGCCAGCGGCAGCCGTCGATGCGCCAAAACCTTGCGTGCCAAACCAGCCATTCGTGTCATTTAGATATAGACAAAGCAAACCGCCAAAAATCACGAGGCACGGAGCGAACACAGCGGCATTGACGGCGGCCGCGCTCTGGCATATTGTTTCGTCTAAATAAGCCTACATCATGCAAGGCATCTCAGAAACAAAACCAGCGGAATTAATATCATCGGCGCCGCCATTGTCCGAAAGCGCTCCCGCATTGTGGGCCGCCCTTGTGCTGGCTTTCGCCGCTACGTGCATCACTGTCGGCGTG
Source organism: Verrucomicrobiia bacterium (assembly GCA_036501625.1). GTDB lineage: Bacteria > Verrucomicrobiota > Verrucomicrobiia > Limisphaerales > Palsa-1400 > Palsa-1400. The sequence continues at coordinate 40,788 of DASXZY010000011.1, read as the reverse complement.
ATATGGGATATTTCCTGGCACGAAAGCATTGGGCGGGACACTTTTTGGACGCCTGCTCACATGGTCATTTATCTGGGCGGCGCGCTCGGGGGCTGTGTTGGCGGCTGGCTGGCCATTCAAGCGACATTTCTCGGCGGCGCGGCTGGCGGAGTGCGGGTTTTGGGCGCACGCGCACCCATCGGGGCGTGGATTTGCATCTGGGGCGCCATGGCCATGCTCACTTCCGCCCCGTTCGACAATTGGTGGCACAACGCTTACGGGCTGGACGTTAAAATTATCAGCCCGCCGCACGTGTTGCTGGGGTTGGGCATGTTCGGGATTAGCTTCGGCGCTCTGGTGCAAGTGCTGAGCCGGCAAAACCGCCTGCGGGATGGCGCGGGCAGCGGGCTGTTTATTTGGGTCGCCGGCGTCTTTATCGTGCTGGGCGGAGTCTTCGTGTTGGAATACACTTTTCCCAACCAGCAGCACGCGGCCACTTTTTTCATAGTTTGCGCCATGGTTTTTCCTTTCCGTTTGGTCGCGATGGGATGCGCGGCGCGAGCCTCCTGGCCAACGACCCGCGTGGCGGCGGTTTACATGCTGGTCGATTGCCTGATGGCCTGGATTCTTCCGCTTTTCGCCGCGCAACCCAAACTGGCCCCCATCTTCAATCCTGTCACACATATGGTGGCGCTGCCGTTTCCGCTCCTGGTCATTTTCCCAGCCATCGCCATCGACCTCCTTCTGCGCTGGATGCCGGACGCCGTTGGGTGGAAGCGGGTCGGGCTGGCGCTGCTGATCGGCGCCGCGTTTCTGGCCGTGTTTGTTCCTGTGCAATGGTTTTTCTCCAAATTCCTGCTCTCGCCGCACGCCCGCAATTGGTTTTTCGCCAGCGACCGCATTTGGGCTTTCAACAATAGGATTGGCGATTGGATCGGCCATTTTTGGCGAACGAACCCGGCCGAGGCCAGCGCGGATCTTGTGACCGTTCGTTCTCTGGCTTTCGCCGCGGCCGTGGCGGCGTTCGGCGCCTGGATCGGCCTTTTGCTGGGCGGCTGGATGAGAAAAGTCCGGCGATGAAGCTCCGCCTCGCTCTGCTCGTTTTATTGACTTTGCTGGGGGCCGCGCCGGCCGAGGCCCATTTGGGAAGCTCGGATGTTTTTTTTGAAGGCATGGCCGGGCCTTGGCAAGTCCGCATCACCATCCGCGTGCCGCAAGTCGTCCCCGGACAGGCGGAAATTTTGGTGCAGGTGCAAAACCCCGAATCCGCGACGGTCACCTTCGTGCCGCTGGCGTCCGGCGTCGCGGTGAGCAACGCGCCGCCCGAGGAAGCGGCCCAGCCCGTGCGCGGGGAAACCAATCTATTTGACGGCCAATTGTGGCTGATGACCGTCAACGCCTACAGCGTCAATGTCCGCATCCGCGGAAAAGCCGGCGAAGGCGTCGTGCAGGTGCCAATCGATTCCATTGCCCGCAGCCAGCTTCCGCTGCCGTCTTGGCTGGGGAAAATTCTGACCGTGTTGGGGCTGGTCTTGTTTTGCGGCGCGATCCTGATCATTGCCGCGGCCGCGGGCGAAAGCGCGCTGTTGCCAGACTCGCTGCCCGGCGCGAGGGAGCGCCGCAAATACAGGATCGCCGCCGCCGTGACAGGCGTGATTTTGGTTCTGGCGCTGGTCGGTGGAAGGAAATGGTGGAATGCTGAGGAAAAGAATTTCCGCACCGGAATGATTGAGGGCGGCTGGCCGGACGTCGCGGGGGATGTGCGTGTGGAAGGCTCCCAGCGCGTCCTTCATTTGACAATCGGCAAGCAAGACCTGCGCCCGAACGAAAAATTGGAATTGACTCCAGACCACGGAAAATTGCTGCACCTCTACCTGGTGGGCCAGCCCGCCTTGCAAGCCTTTTGCCACATTCATCCGGTGCGCGAGGACGACTTGAAAAGTTTTGAAGCAACCCTGCCGCCTTTGCCGGAGGGCGAATATGAAATGCTTTGTGATTTTACGCTAAGCTGGGGATTCAGTTCCACCGCCACCAACCTTATCCATCTGCCGCCCATTCCCGCCGCGGCGTCCGTTTCCACAAACGCGCATCCGCTCGCGCCTGATCCGGACGATTCCTGGGTCGCCAGCGCGGACGCGGCCGTCCGCGAAAATGCCAGCGGCGACACCCTCTGCTCGCTGCCCGGTGGAACGCAAATTATTTGGAAGGCTCATCATCCATTGCGCGCCAACCAGGACGCCGGCCTTCAATTTCAGGTGCGCGATGGCGCCGGCAATCCGGCCCCGCTGGAACCTTACATGGGCATGATGAGCCATGCGGCCGTCTTGCGTTTTGATGGCCGCGTCTTCGCGCATCTCCATCCCTCCGGCAATTATTCGATGGCCGCGCAAACGTACTTCGAGAAAAAAATCGCCAAGGAAATCGGCGCGCCCGGAAGCGAGATCGCCAGCGTCTCCTCGCGCCTGGAAGAATGGTGCGGCCCGCCTCCCGCCGAGGGCGGCCGTTCCACCATTTCTCTGCCCTACGAATTTCCCAGCCCGGGCGATTACCGCGTGTGGGTGCAGATCAAAACCGGCGGCCAGGTCAAAACCGCTATTTTTGACACGACCGTCATGTAATGTCGGACATGCGCCCGCTTTCCATATTGGCGGTTCTTCTCGCGTCCCTCGGCGCCGGTTGCGGGCAGCAGCAGGCGGCCGCGCCAGCGCCGAGTTCGATTGGCCAGGGGCATCCGCCCGCGGGCGAGGTGTGGCGGTATTCTTATGAAGTCATCAAGACGTTTCCGCACGACAAAACGGCCTTCACGCAAGGCCTGGTTTTTCTGGGCGGAAAACTGATCGAAAGCACCGGGTTGAACGGCCATTCGACGTTGCGCGAGGTCGATCTGTCGAGCGGCCGGGTTTTGCGGCAGGCGCCCGTGCCGGAACAGTACTTTGCCGAGGGCCTGGCCGTGCTAGGCGGCAAGGCCTATCAATTGACCTGGCAATCTCACAAAGGTTTCGTGTACGACGAAGCAAATTTTCATCTTGACCGTGAATTTTCCTACCCCGGCGAAGGTTGGGGGCTGGCCACCGATGGGCATTCGCTCATCATGAGCGACGGCACCGCGCAAATCCGGTTTCTCGACCCGGCGAAATTCGAAGTGGCTCGCTCCATCCAAGTCACCTATCACGGCCAGCCAGTCAACCAGCTCAACGAGCTGGAATATGTCCAAGGCGAGATTTTCGCCAACGTCTGGCAGACTGCTTGCGTCGTGCGGATCGACCCGGCCAGCGGCGCGGTCACGGGAGTCATCGACTTCACCGGGTTGTTGCAGTCGGCCGACCGCGACGCCACCACGGATGTGCTCAACGGCATCGCTTACGACAGCGCCGGCGACCGCCTCTTCGTGACCGGCAAAATGTGGCCCAAGCTATTTCAGGTTCGCTTGACCCGAATCACGGGCGCACGGTAGGGGCGTTGGAAGATTTCACGCCGTAAACCAATCGCGCCCTTTCAGCATCGAGCGCGCTGATGCCATTATCCGTCCATTGTCCGATGACGCGGTCGTAGCGCGTGTCCACCGGTTGAATGACCGCGCAAGGACTGCTGCCGATGCCATCTTTGCACTGGTCTTCGCATTTGGAAGTCCAGCAGATGCGATAGTGCATGATCGAGTGGTAATCGTAGGGCAGGCTGCTGACAATCCAGTTCGTTTTCGGAATCCAATCGTAATCCGGCGCGCGGCCCGGTTTGATGTTTTCGTAATGAACGATGATGAACTGGTCGCGGTCCCAGCGCTGGTGCTCATGAAAAAAGCCGAGAACGTGGCCGAGTTCGTGCGCGGGCATCCATTCCTGCTGGCGCCACCAAAAGGCCGTGATGTTGATGTCGGCGCGGAGGTCCTTCTTATATCCAACGAGGCTGGTGTTGTTGCCGGCGTTGGTCTTGCCGGTAAAATTCACGTAAGCGGCTTCGGTCGTGCGCGGAATAAATTTGATGTTCGCGCCGGTGTCCATCCAGCGCTGCATCGCCCGCAGGGCCGTGGCTTGCTGCGAGGGCGCCAGCTTGGAAATGTCATAAGGAATGACGCCGCCGGGCCAGGGGTGCGGCTTTTCTGTGTTTGACTGCGCGTGGGCCGGATCGGAACCGGCCGAGGCTGATGCTGTCAAAAGCAGGATGCTGAATAGAATTCCAAGTCCGCGCGGGCCAGCCATATGCCGGAGAGAGTATGGGAACATGAACTCGGCACAAGAGAAAACACTGTTATTGGATGGCAAACATACCAGCCGTGATTACACTCCATTGATGGAACTCTACGATCACCCGGCGTTTCGGATGGCCTGCCAGCAGTTCGATCTGGTGGCCGAATATTGGCAGGTGCCCGAGGAGCAGCGGAGCCGCCTTAAGTTTCCCAAACGATCCATGACCGTGGCCCTGCCCGTCCACATGGATGACGGCTCAACCAGGATGTTCACCGGCCATCGCGTGCAACACCATTTGACACTCGGCCCGACCAAGGGCGGCCTGCGTTATCATCCCAGCGTGGCCCTGGGCGAAGTCGCCGCGCTGGCCATGTGGATGAGTTGGAAATGCGCGCTGGCGGGCCTGCCTTTTGGAGGCGCCAAAGGCGGCATCGCCTGCGACCCGCGCGCGCTTTCCGCCGCCGAACTGGAGCGCCTGACCCGCCGTTACACGCAGGAGATGATCCCTTTCATCGGCGATAAAGTGGATGTCATGGCGCCGGACATGGGCACCAACGAACAAACCATGGCGTGGATCATGGATACTTATTCCGTTCATACCGGTTACGCGGTGCCGAGCATCGTGACGGGCAAGCCGGTCAGCATTGGCGGTTCGCTGGGACGGCGGGAAGCGACCGGCCGCGGCGTCGGCTACTTGATCAATCGCGCGATGGATACCATCGGCTTGGAGCCAAAGCAATGCCGTGCGGTCGTTCAAGGATGTGGGAATGTCGGGTTGGTTACCGCCTTCTCGCTGGCGAAGTACGGCGTCAAGATTGTCGGCCTGAGCGATGTCAGCGGCGGCCTGCACAATGAAGCGGGCATCGATCTTTGGGAGTTGGAGAAATACACGGCGGAAAAGCGCGAGGTGGCTGGCTTCCCCGGGGCGGGGCCGATTTCCAACGAACAATTGCTGGAGTTGCCATGCGAAATCCTCGTGCCAGCCGCGCTGGAGCAACAGATTACCGGCGCCAACGCCGCCCGCATCAAATGCCGCATCCTGGCCGAAGCCGCCAATGGCCCCACAACGCCGGAGGCCGACGTGATTTTGGATCAGCGCCCGGAGATTTTCGTTGTGCCGGATATTTTGTGCAACGCCGGCGGGGTGATCGTTTCCTACTTCGAGTGGGTGCAGGATTTGCAGAGCTTTTTTTGGACCGAATCAGAAGTGATGGACAAATTGTTCCGAATTTTGGAAGGAGCATTCGTGCAAGTGCTGGCGTTGAGCCGCAAGCAGAAAATTTCCATGCGCATGGCGGCCTTGAGCGTGGGAATTAAACGAGTGCAGGAAGCGAAGCACATTCGGGGTTTATTTCCATAAGAGGGAAACCCTGATTGACCGCCGCCTGCTTCCGCCATTACCTTTCCCTCCGTTATGGCTTGTCGAATGTTTGGTTACGCGGGTGCGAGCGAATCGGACGTGCGCGCGTTGCACGCCGGCCTCAAATGCGCCTGCGAAAATGATCCCAGCCTCCAAGGGATCGCCGCCGGCTGCTCCCGCCATTGCCACGGGTGGGGCTATGTCATTCATGCCGCGAACGGGCTTTTCCATTATCGCACGGCCAAATCCATTTACGGGGACGATGCCCCGCTTCCCAAAATGGAAGGGGACATCCGCGCCATCTTTCATGGAAGATTTGCCAGCGACACGGCGCTCATCGCCCCGATTTTTTCCCATCCCTTTGTCGCCGCCACGGAAAAGGAAGTTGTTTTTCTGGCGCACAACGGCGGCGTGAAGCCGGACCATTTGCCCGCGAGAACCGTCGATAGCGAATGGGCGCTGGAACAAATCATCCGCGCGGGCGGCGTGAAGGAAGCCCTGCCCAATCTCAAGGAACACACCGGCTCCGCCCTCAATCTGCTGGTGTTGAGCATCAGCCGCTCGCCCGGCACGCCCGGCACGCTGCTGGGCCTGAATTATTTCAAATCGAAGGAAGAAGCCCCCCAGCGCAATTATTATGAAATGTACTTGGCAGCGATGCCCGGGGGCGTTGCGTTTGTCTCATCCACTTTTACGCACTACAGCGAGAACGTCAAAGGCCTCGCCATTACAGGCCCCGCGCCTTTCGGCGAACTTTTGACGCTGGCGCCGTGAGCGACCCCAGTCCTTCGCCAGAGGCGCCTCGCGCGGGGCACAGGCGGCCTCTTTCGTTTTTGGCAGTTGCGTCAACTGTATTTTTTTCCGGCGCGGCCTTCGTGTGCGCGACTTGGAGCTATTTCTGGGGTCTTTCCGCGCAAGGGTGGTTAATCGCGTTCGCGCTCACGGCGTCGTTCATTCTCTCGCTGTTTGCGGCCATGCGCTGCTCCAGCCCCTTGCTCAAAGCCCTTTATACCATTGCGGCCGTTTGGCTGGGTCTGTTGAACTTTTGGCTGTTCGCGGCGCTCGCTTGCTGGATCGCGCATGGCGTGGCGGCTGTGCTCGGATTGGGCCTGGGCCGTCCAGGGATCGCGGCCAGTTTATACGGGCTGGGCGCGCTGGCCGCCATTTGCGGCGTCGCGAATGCTTCATGGCTGCGCGTCACGCGCATGACCGTCCGCCTGCCGAATCTGCCAGCGTCCTGGCAAAATCGCGAAGTCGTGCTCGTGAGCGATTTGCACCTTGGCAACGTTCGCGGCGCCGGCTTCATGCGCCGTGTGGCCGGCAAAATCGCGTCGCTCAAGCCTCACGCCATTTTTATCAGCGGCGATATGTTTGACGGCCCCAAGGTGGATTACGACCGCATGGCTGCCCCGTGCCGCGAACTTTCCGCGCCGGCCGGAGTGTATTTCGTGACCGGCAACCACGAGGAATACACTGGCCGCGCCAAGTATGTCGCCGCCATCAAAAAGGCCGGCGTGCGCATTATTGACAACGAGAAAATAACGGCGGACGGCTTGCAAATCGCGGGCGTGCATGACAGCGACGCGCTTGAGCCGGAATCATTGCGCGGGATTTTGGCAGGAATGGCGCTGGACCGCTCCCGTGCCAGCATCCTGATGGCTCATCGCCCGGCCAGCCTGTCGATTGTCGATGAGGCGGGGATTTCGCTCCAGCTTTCCGGCCATACGCACCGGGGGCAATTCTGGCCGTGGTGCTGGGTCATATATAAAGTGCATGGCCCCTTTGCGTACGGGCTGAATCGAAAGGGAAATCTCCAAGTCGTGACCAGTTGCGGAGCCGGCACCTGGGGGCCGCCGATGCGCGTCGGCACCCGCTCGGAAATCGTCTTGATCCGCCTGGAAGACGCAGGCGGCGCAGTTTAGCCCGCGTCGCCGTTATCGCCAATGGCTTCGACGGGACAGCCTTCCTTGGCTTCCTTGCATTGGGCCTCTTCTTCAGGAGTGGCGGGCTGTTTGTAAACGAAAGAATAGCCGCCGTCTTCGTTGCGGGTAAAATTCGCCGGCGCCGTTTCGCGACAGAGATCGCAATCAATGCACTGGTTATCCACGTAATATTTGCCCGCGAAATTGTCAGGATACTTATTTGCAATATCAGCCATAAACTTGTTGGTTTCAAACTCTACAGGATGAGCCGCGGCAAAACAAGCGCCGAATTATTCGAATTATTCGATGAAGAAAAATTCGTTGGAGATCAGGAGGACTTGCGCGCGCTTCTTCCGCGATCACGGCTGCCTTAAATCAGGCGCGGCGGCGCGGGAGATATTCGCGCGGGCGGCCTTCGCTTTTTCCAGCTTGGCGGAGAAATCCGCCAGCCATTCCGAAGAGTGGCGGCGGAGGGTTTGGCGTTCGTGGCTGGGCAGGCCGCGCGGGTCGAATCGAAGGCGCCGGTGCATCCGGAAAATGCTCTCCAAAGTGAGCCATCCCGGAAAAGCTTCTTCCAATCGGCGCTGCCAGCAATTCAAGGGCTCATTGGGCTGGCGGTTCAAGTTCATGCCCGCCAGCCGCTGGTTGATGAGATACAATTCGGAATCCAATCCCGGCCAAACCGGTTCCGGCAGCCCGGCAGCGCCGCCGGTTGATTTTTGCTGGCGGCGGCGCGTGGAGAGAATGCGCCAGACCAGGTAAAGAATCAAAGGCCCCAACGCCCATTGCGCGTAATGCGAGATGGACGATTTGCCCCAGCGCCATTTGGAGAATTGAAAATATAGGTTTGACATGAAATCCGACGTCGCCTGCCACCACGGCGTGCTGGCTTCGGCCACCTCGGCCCACGCGCCGGGCGTGTTGTCGATCTGCTCCCAGTTCTGCGTGTCGGCATGATAGACGAGGGCCCAGGCATGGCGGTGCCGCTCGCGCACAATGTAATTCTCGCCGTGCCGGGCCGATTCCGGCACCGCGTAACCGGTGATGTAACGCGCATTGATGCCCGCCTGGCGCAGCAACAAAACGGTCGCGCTGGCAAAGTATTCGCAATGACCCCAGCGGCTTTCGGCCAGAAATCTTCCCAGCGGAGTGCGCGAAGTTTTCAATCCCGCGGCCGCCGGGCTGTCGAGAGAGTATTTAAAATTGTCCTGGAAGAAGCGGCTGATGGCGCGGATTTTCTGCCGGTCGGTCATATTGGCCAGGCCGAGGGTGGCGCAAATGTTGGTCAAGGCTGGCTTTTCGTCCTCCGGCACGCCCAGGTCGTCCGGCCCAGGCGGGGAATCGATGGATGGTCCGATCCAATAGTCAGCCTGGAAATCCAGCAAACCGGGCGCCGCTTGCACAGCCGCCACGCCGAAACGGTTCGTGCTCAGGACGCCGATTTGAAAATCGTCAAGTTGAAATGTTCCGTGCGGGAGAGGCACCAGGCCGTCCCCGTTCGGGTAATAAGCGGCGATTTCCACCGAGGAAAATATTTTCTTGGGCGGCAGCAATCGGATGAGGCCGTTGCGGTCCTGTGTGACTTGCGCGAATTGGTTGGTGCCCGCCAGCCAAGTGCCCCGGCGGTAGGAATCGTAGCTGCCTTCGCGCAGAAGGGCGGGCGGGACGTCGCCCCCGGGCACACGCAGGCGCAGGACGATTTTGGGCGAAAGAGTCATTGCGCCGTGGCCGATGTGCGTGGGGCACTCGCGCGGATCGGTCGTGGTTCGGAACCAATTGGCGAGCCATCCGCTCAGGGAAGTTTCCATGCTGTTCTGCAATTGGCGCAGGGCCTGGTGGCTCAGCCGTCCTGTCAATACAACGGCCACCGCGAGAACGAGCCACGCCTGCCACGAGACGCGCCTGGGCCGCACGCTGCTGAGCGCCATGAGAATCAACACCGAAACGCCCAGATAGAAGTATTGATCGGCGCGCGTCGAGGCGCTGGCCGCCAGCAGGCAGATGGCGTAATAGCCGTAGGAAACATTAAACGAAATGCGAGCCACCGGGCTGTGCGGGATGCGCCGCAACAGCCAGGAAAATGCGCTCAACGGCATGGAAGGGCGCTCGCCATAGCATTGCGCCAGGGCCAGCGGAAAAAAACAAAATGGCAGCCATTGCGCCCACTTGAAAATAAATATCAGCCGGTCTTCGGTCGAATACATCAGCGTGCCCGCCGCGAGGAACAGCACCAGGCAAAGATCGCAAATCCGGTTCAAATCCGAATCGGCGAATTCCCAGCGCGCCGTGATCCAGCGGGAGCCTTCCACCACCGCCGCCATCAAGAGCGCCCAGAGCAACAGCCCGGTCTCCCATCCCCAAAAAAGCAGCGCCAGGCCGATGTACCATTGCGGTGTTTTCATAACGCGGCCAATTTCCGCGCTACTTGCCCCAGCGGCAGCACGTGAAAGTTCTCCGGCTGAACCTCCATCACTCCGAAGGGCAGCCGCTCGGCGGATTCGGTCACGACCATCACGCGCAGCGGCACGCGGCGCGCCAGCAGTCCCTTGATGAGCCGCTGACGAGGCTCATCCCACGCCAGGAAAACGCACAGGCAGCCGCTCAATTCCGCCGCATGGCTCCAGATCAAATGCTCCAGTTCCTCGAAATCCTTTTCCTGGCACATTTGGACGGACGCCAGAATTTCGACCATTTGTTCAATGTGCCCGACGCCGCGGCCGCTGGTGAAACAATACGCCTCCGGCCCGACGAACATCAGGTCCAGCAGCGATTCCTGGTTCTGAATCGTGCAGGCCAGCGAGGCCGCGATGGACACCGCCTCTTCAAAAACCGGCTCCTGCGCCAGCGCGCCGAACGTATCCAGCACCAAAGCGTGCCGGACGAAAAATTCCTCCTGGTATTCCTTGACGATGGGTTTGCCCAATTTCGCAAAGCCCTTCCAGTGCATCCGCCGCAACGGGTCGCCGGGACGGTATTCGCGCAACGAAACAAATTCCTCCGATTCGCCGACCGACGACGCGAGGGAAACGCCGCCCGCCTGATACTTCATCGTGCCGGGCAATTCGAAGACCGGCATGGCGTGGCGCTTGGGCAGAACGAGCAACGTCTCCGGCAGCGGAATTTTTCGCAGCAAACGGAAGAGGCCGAACGGATCGGGGCAGGCCACTGTCGCGCCTGTCAACCGCAGCACGCCCCGGCGCAGCGGAACCAGAGTGGCCGGCAATTCGCATTGGCCGCCCGGCGGCAAATCCGGCAAAGGCAGTTCCGGCACGCGGGCGCGGATGTTGCGGGCCAGCAACCAGCGCCATCGATAATATCCGTAAGTGCGGTCGAGCCAATTGCGCCGTTCCTCTCCCGGTTCGGGCGTGCGCGAGAATTCCTCCAGCGTGGGCCGCGGGTCGGGCATGTCCTCGATCAATTGAAGCGCCTTTTGCGTCGTCCGGCCTTCGTTGCGGACGACGATGCGATAGCGCAACGTTTCGCCGACGGAGCCGAACTTAGGCAGCCTGCGCTTCACGGATAATTGCGACCGCCCGAACGGCGTGCAAAGCGCGCTGGCCGCGATCAGGCAGCCCAGCATCGCGAAAGTCTGGTAACTGGAGGACGTGGCTGTATCCGCCCCCAGCGCGGCCGCCGCCACCGCGCCGCACAGAACGATCCATCCGGTCAACGTCAGCCGGCGCCGGAACCGATGCGTGATGGACGCAAAAGTGCGGTAATTGCGATAGAGGTAGCGTTTGAAATACGATTCCTGTTCTGCCAGCAGATATGATTGCGGCGCGGACATAACGCCATCCTTTTCTCAAGCGGGCGCGGGCACGCGGTGCAAAACTTCCTCAACAATTTGCCGCGCCGTCATGCCGGAGAATTTTGCCTGCGGCTCCAGCACGATGCGATGCGCCATGACGGGCGCGGCCACTTCGTGAATGTGCTCCGGGGTGACGAAATCAAGGCCATCGAACAGCGCCAGCGCCTGCGCCGCTTTCATGAGGGCGATCGAGGCTCGCGGGCTGGCCCCCAATTGCACGCCCGGCTCCGTCCGCGTGGCCGTGACCAGCCGCACGACATAATGTTTCAATTCCTCGCTGATGAGCACGTTCCGCGCCCCTTCCCGCAAACGGAGGATGTCGTCCAAGGTCACGCATGGGATGACTTTATCGACGGGATGCCCGTCGTTTTGCGCCGTCAACACGGCGACTTCTTCCGCCGGGCTGATGTAGCCCAAATCAAACTGCATCGCGAAGCGGTCCATCTGCGCCTCCGGCAGGGGATAGGTGCCGCGAAACTCAATGGGATTTTGCGTGGCGATGACAAAGAAAAGCGGCCCCAACGACCGTTGCTGGCCGTCGAAACTCACCTGCTGTTCGGCCATCGCTTCCAGCAAGGCTGATTGCGTCCGGGGCGACGCGCGGTTGATTTCATCCGCCAGGAGGATGTCGGCGAAAACCGGCCCTTCGTGGAACGAAAACGACTGATCGCGCTGATTGAAAACCGAGACGCCCAGGATATCCGAGGGCAGCAAGTCCGGCGTGAACTGGATGCGCTTGAACTTGGCGTCAATGGAGCGGGCAAGGGCCTTGGCCAGAGTCGTTTTGCCTGTGCCCGGATAATCTTCCAGCAAGACATGCCCGCTGCTGGCCAGTGTCGCCATCAACCGCCGGATGGCCTTCGATTGCCCGTGCATGACGGACTCGATGCTGGCGGTGATGTTTTGGTAAACGGCGCGCGGGGAAAGCGGCACGGGCTGCGGATTGGAAACGGCCGCGGGGCGCGGTGAAAGACCCGCCGTGCCGGATTCATCGAGCAAATCCGCTCCTGCTGGTTGCCCTTTATCCGCAAATGTTGCCGCAGGTTTCACGCAATCAGGCCTTCCACTTTGGACGCACAGTCTCCCCCACGACAGACGGTCATGGCAAGCCGATTGTTACGCCCTAAAATCATGCGCCCCGCCTTCCGACTTCACCGGCCCGATTTTGAAGTTGACGCGAGGGCGGATTGGGCGGGAGCAGCGCGGGCTGGTTCCGGCGCCGGGCGGGGAGCCTGAACCTGCGCGGGATGATACTCCACGGCTGGCCGGGAAGCCTCCGCGGGCGCGGTGCGAAACTCCACAGGCGGGCGCCGCATGTCAACTTGGCGGGCGGATTGATTATAGCTTTCAAATCGCGGCGCGCGCGAAGAAGGCCGCTCCACCGCTGCCACCGGAAATCCTCCCTGCCAGTTTGGCCTGGCGGCCAGCGAGTGCGGAATCATCTCCCCCCCAATTTTTCGCATAGGACGTTGAACCACCCCCGGCGTGGGCGGAGACGGATAACGCAACGGCGGCAGTTGAGCTGGAACAGCGGCGGCTCCCGCTTCGTCGGCCGCCGCGGCGGCTTCGGGAGTAATATTATCCGCCAGCATGACCGGTTCCCGGCTGGGCGGCCGCTCCGCGCTTGCGGCCGGCGAAGACTCGTTCGCCGCGCCTTTCGAGAAAGAGGCGGGGACATATACCGATAAAGCCCCGCGCTCCAAACCAAGGCCGGCCGCGTCCCGCGAGCTTACCGTCCGCAAGCTGACTTGCCGCACGGCCCGCTGCCGGGCCGAGGCTACATCGGCCGGGCTGATGCCGCCATTGACAATTCTATTGTTGACGATTGAATATGTGCTCAGCAGCACGCTGGATTGGAACAGCGCGCTGATCCTCGAGGCGGGCGCGGCCCGGCGCGGCAAGTTGCGACTGGCCAGGCTGCCGGCTTGGACGAAAGTATAGGCTGAGGCCGGAAGGCCGAAGGTGGCGTTCGCTCCGGCGGGCTTGTTCTTATAAGTCAATTGCCCCAGGACATTGAGGCCCGCTCCGGGCGGCATCGCCGCCCAGCCAACGTAGGATGAACTGGAGCGCCACGCGACCCACGCGGGAGACCAATTGCCGCCTGGCTGCCAGACCCATCCGTGCCCAGGCACCTTGGCCCACCGCCCATAATGGAATGGCGCCCAGCCCCACGTATAGTCTGAATTCCAATACCAGCCGCTGTCGGAGTTAAGCCATTGGCCGCCATCGACATACGGCGACCAATCCGCGTTGATCGTCACGATGGCTGGCTGCCAGACAAGACCGTAATCGGGCTGTTGCTCCCAGGCGCCATAGGGCTCCAGATCGTTGTAAAACATGCCGGCATTGGCGTTGCCATCAGGAGGCAAGGGAGCCATCAGTGGCGCGGCGGAGGCGAACGGGGGCGCGGAAGCGGGCATCGGCTCCGGTGCTGCGGCGATTTGCGGCGGCGCAGGGGCTGGCGCCGGCGCCGTTGGGGATGGCGCGGTTCCAACCAGCGCGCCAATCACATCCTGGGAAAGGCCAAGGTCAGACAAGTATAGAATTTCCTCAGCCGCAGGAGCAAAGGCCTGATGCGAACTCTTGATGTAAGCCAGTATAACACTCTCATCCACATGGGCTTTGGCGAGTTTGATGACTTCGGCCAGGCCGGACGATGGCGCGGCCGGCAATGTGGGCGCAATTGCCGGTTCCGCGGATGGAGCCTCAACGGAAACCGCGGGCTGCGGCGCCGAACTGGCTTGGGCGGAAGCCATTAGATGCGGTGGGCTTGATGGGTCAAACCGAGTGAAAGCGCCGATCAGCAAAGTCGCCCCTGCCCCCAGCAGGACCAACAAAACCGAAGCGGGCAAATTGCGAGTGTTCATCTTTAATATGCACCGACGTTTGGCGCCGGCCGTTATTCATTTTGACGCATCCTGCCACAGCCCCGCCCCGATGTCGCGCCATAAATGGGGGTGGGAAGCGTGGTAGCCCTCGCCTCAAGAACGGCGCGTATAAATGGGCTGAAACATGGCGGACGCGGTTCATCGATCCGAAAACTGCCTTGTTGGACCTTGTTTCGCCTTGTTTTCCCGTGAATTGCTTTGATCTCAGTTTGTTTTGTTAAAATTTATTGGGAGCAATCCCGCCAAATGCCCGAAAAGAACACACGCCGAAGCGCGATACACCAAGACAATACCATGTTTGAATGGTAATACAAGCAAAATAATTTTTAGGGATTCGGGGACGCGAATCAGTTTTTTGTCATTTGTTGGCGGGGTGGCTCCGCTGGAGCGCCGCCCTGCCATCCTGATTGTGCATGCTGATCCGGTCCTGCCTGAAAAGATGAACAGAAGATCGCGAAGGAAACGAAGAGGGATTCTTGTTTTACGGTTTTGAGGGGCGCAGGCGGCGCCCTAGTTCAGCCGCGGAGATTTGGCCGGGGGCGGCGGGCTTGTCCAGGTATCCGTAAGTCAGGCATGAACCGAGGCGGGGGAATTCGATTCTCGTCTCCGAATAGGCCGCGCCCATGCCGATGACGCATACGGGCTTTTTCCAGCCCGAATTCAGCAGCGAGCGCAAGGTGTCCGCGTCGCCCGGTTGCGCGATCACGGTGGAAACCTTCGCGATGGAACCGATGGCGTGCTGCCGCTCGATGATCGCGCGCAATTCAGCCAAAGGCGGCGTTTTCTTGAAATCATGGAACGAAATGACGCTGGCCTTGTTCAACCGGGCGGCTTCGCGGGCAACCTCGCCGCTGATGCGGCTGTTCAATTCCACGTCGGCGGCCGCCAATTCGCGCAATCCCGCCTTGTAAAGCTCCAAGCGTTGATCGTCATCGGTTTCCCACCCGCCGCCCTCGGCGCGAAGCCGGACGGTCAAGAGCACCGGGTGGCCGGCGGATTGAATGGCGGCGCACTGGGCCAGCCAATCGGCCGGCCGGTTCTTTTGGTCCAGGCGCACCTCCACGATGTCCCCGGCCAACGGACACGACGGCGGCAGGGAGGAGAGCGTCCCTACCAGCCACGGGGCCGGGCCGCCAAAAATCGCGCTCAGTTCGTTCATAATCCCAACTGTAATCCGAGATTGAGATTAGGATTAGGATTAAGATTAAGAAACGATAATTGCGCGGAAAAAACTTTAAACCTGAATCCCCGAACTATAAACTTGACCCAAATATGAATAAGAAAATCATTAAACCCGCGGGGCTTCCGCCCGCGGCTGGGCCTTACAACCATGGTGTGCGCATTGGCGACTTGCTCTTTTGCGCGGGGCAAATTCCCGTCGTGCCGGAGACGGGCCAATTGGCCGCGGGCAACATCCAGGCCCAGACCGAGCGCGTCCTGGAAAACATCAAAGCCATTTTGAAAGACCAGGGGCTGACGCCGGCCAACGTAGTCAAAGCGACGGTGTTCATGGCTGATCTGGCGCACTTCGCCGACATGAACGAAGCCTACGGGCGCTTTTTCGGCTCTGATTTTCCGGCCCGCACGACCGTGCAGGTCGCCGCTTTGCCGAGGAACGCGCAAGTGGAAATCGAAGTGATCGCCCATTATTGACGGTTGTGCCCCTGGCCGGTGACATCGCGATCGCGTTCGCCGTTGGAATTCTGGTGGGCTGGGTGCTGTGTCTTCTAAGACGGCGTCCGCCGGACGGACGGCTGGAGGAGGAATTGCGGCAGCAGGTGCAATCACGCGAGCGCGAATTGGCCGCCGCCCGCGAACAGCACACCAAGGCCGCCGCCGCGCTGGCCGGCGCCGAGGCCAATCAAAGCGCCTCGCAACTCCTGCTGACCGACAGCCGCCAGAATTTTGCGGACAGCCTGCGCGCGGCCCGCGAGGCCCAGGATCGGGCGCTGGCCGATTTGCGCGAGACTTTCAAGGCCCTCAGCGCGGATGCCTTGAAGGAGAGCGCGCCGCAATTCCTGCAATTGGCCCGCGAAACGCTGGCCGGGTTCCAGGAATCGGCCAAAGGCGATCTGGCCACGCGCCATCAAGCCATCGCCACGCTGGTGGAGCCGCTCAAGGAGCAATTGGAGGCGTATCAACGGCGGTTGCAGCAAAGCGAATCCTCCCAGGCGCAGGTTTTGGGCGAGGTCAAGGCACAATTGGAAGGGCTGGCCCAAAACAGCCAGGCGCTTTCCACCGAGACCTTGCAGCTTCGCAAAGTCCTCAGTTCCAACCAGGCCCGCGGCCGCTGGGGGGAGGAGACACTGCGCCGGGTGGTCGAAGCCGCCGGCATGAGCCCGCATTGCGATTTCAGCGAGCAGGCCCAATCCGATGATAAGAAACCGGACCTGCTGGTGCATCTGCCGGGGGAGCGTGTGATTATTATTGACGCCAAAGTGCCTGATCTCGATTTCCTGACCGGCCTCGATTCGGCGGCTGAGGCGGCGCGCGCCCAGGCGCTGACTCTCCACGCCGCCAAGCTCAAGGAAACGATCAAGGATCTGGCCCGCAAGGATTATCCCGCGCAATTTCCCGGATCGCTGGATTACGTGGTGCTGTTCATGCCCGCCGAGGCTCTTTTCAGCGCCGCGCTGGAAGCGGATCGCGACCTGATCCTCTGGGCCGCGCAACGCAAAATCATGCTGGCCACGCCAGCCTCGCTCATCGCGCTGTTGCGGGCCGTAAGCGTGAGCTGGCAGCACCACGCGCAAACGGAGAATGCCCGCGAGATTTCCGCGGCCGCGCAGGAATTGTTCAATCGCGTGGCGACCTTCACCGAACATCTTGAGAAAATTCGCGCCGGGCTGAAAAACGCCAATGCCGCCATGGACTCAGCCGTGTCCAGTTACCAGCGCATGGTGCGGCCCAGCGGCGAAAGGCTGGCCCGGTTGAGCGGCGGCATTGCGGGCAAGGAACTGGCGAACATCGAACCGCTTGAAGCCGCTCCAAGGCTGCCCACGATTTGAAAACAGTCTATGAACAACCAACTCTGCCGGCCATTGCGTGGTCTTTGGCCCATCCTCTCCTTGCTCGCGGCCGCGCCGCTGGCGCTGATGTCGCAAACCAATGTGCTCACGTTTCACAACGACAACGCGCGCACCGGCCAAAACCTCAATGAAACCAACCTGACGCTGGCGAACGTCAATACGAATACATTCGGGCGCCTGTTCAACTGCCACGTGGATGGCCAGGTTTACGCGCAGCCGCTTTACATCGCCGCGGTTCCCATCGCCGGCAAAGGCGCGCATAACGTCGTCATCGCTGTGACTGAAAACGACAGCGTCTATGCGTTTGACGCCGATCATCATACTGGCAGCAATGCCGCGCCGCTCTGGCAGGACAGTTTTATCAATGCGGCCAAGGGCATTACGGCCGTGCCCTCCAGCGAGGTAAACTCGTCCAATATTTATCCGGCCATTGGCATCACCAGCACGCCTGTCATCGACCCGGCCACGCTGACTCTTTACGTGGAAGCCAAAACACGGGAAGCCACCACATCTGGCACCAATTATGTACATCGTTTGCACGCGCTGGACCTTGGCTCGGGCGTGGAAAAATTCGGCGGGCCTGTGATGATTCATCCGAGCGTGGCCGGCGCTGGAGATGGCAACGACGGCGCGGGCCATGTGCCGTTCAACGGATTGCGGCAGATGAGCCGGTCCGCCTTGCTGCTGGTCAACGGCGTCGTTTATGTGACTTACGGCTCGCATGGCGACAATGCGCCATATCACGGATGGGTTCTGGGCTTCAATGCCAAGACTCTTGCGCCCCAAGGTGTTTTCAACGACACCCCGAACGGCGGCCTGGGCGGCGTCTGGGAAGGCGGCGACGGCCCTGCGGCAGACAGCGCCGGCAACATCTATTTGATCACCGGCAACGGCTCGTTCGACGGCGCCGTCTATGGCGATTACAGCGACAGCTACCTGAAACTCACGCCCAAAGGAACGACACTGACTGTGGCCGACTATTTTACCCCCTACAACCAGCAGACCCTTGCCGGCTCAGACGCGGACCTGGGTTCCGGCGGGCTGATTCTGCTGCCGGATGCCGCGGGCGGCACGAACCAGCCGCATTTGGCGGTTGGGGCGGGCAAGGATGGCACCATCCATTTGGTCAATCGCGATGGCCTCGGCCATTTCAGCGCCATCGATAACAGTCAAACAGTGCAATCGCTGGCGGCCATTAACGGCAGCTTCGGCACGCCGGCATATTTCAACAATATGCTTTACTACATTGGTGTTAACGACACGCTCAAGGCCTTCACGTGCTCGAACTCGATTTTAGGAACGAGTCCGGTGTCGGCCACCAGCGCGTTTTTCGATTTTCCGGGAGCCACGCCATCGATCTCCGCCAACGGGACCAGCAATGCCATCGTCTGGGCGCTGGAGCCTTCCACCGCGGCTCTTCTTCGCGCTTATAACGCCACCAATCTCGGGGTGGAACTTTACGACAGCCAGCAAGCGGGGGGCCGTGACGCGCTTGGCGCCGCGGTCAAGTTCGCGGTCCCAACGGTTGTCAACGGCAAAGTGTATGTCGGCGCCTCCAACGCGCTGTCGGTTTTTGGAATCGCCCAGTGGAGCGCGCCGCCGGCCATCTCTCCCAATGGCGGAGCCTTTGACAATTCGGTTTCCGTGACGCTTGGCAGCCCCGCGCCGGGCGCGCAAATTTATTACACGCTGGATGGTTCCGCTCCCAGCACGGGTTCGGCGCTCTACGCAGACCCGTTGACCATTACAAACACGGCCATTCTCCAAGCCATTGCCGTCGCGCCCAATGAAATCCAAAGTGTAGTGGCGGCCGCGGTCTTTTCCCCAACCTCGCCGCTCACGGTTGTGACCGGCTTTGGCGGCAACGGCACGGGCTGGACCTTGAATAATGGAGCGATCGCGACCAATGATGCGGCCACGCTGACCGACGCGGGATATGGCGAGGCCACGAGCGCCTTTTACAATACGCCGCAGACTATCAACGCCTTTACGGCCCAGTTTGTGTATCAGAGCACGGGCGGAGCGGATGGGAGCGCCTTTGTCATGCAGAATTCAGCCGCCGGCGCGGGCGCCTTCGGCGGCGGGGGAGGGTGCCTGGGGTATTGCGGCATTTCACCCAGCGCCGCCGTTGAATTTAATCTTTACATCGGGACGGGCGGCTCCGGCACCCGCTACGCCGCCAACGGCGTGACTCAAGGCTATGGCTCGACCCTTCCGTTGGACTTGGACAGCGGCGATCCCATCTGGGTGACGCTGGATTATGACGGGGAGATACTGACGGAGAGCCTGCTCGATTTGATTAACGGCAAGACGTTCGAGACCAATTATTCTGTCAATGTGCCGCTGGCGGCGGGAGGCGACACGGCGTTCATCGGCTTTACGGGCGGCACGGGCGGCGTGTTCTCAAGGCAAACCGTCACGGATTTCATCTTTACATTGAACATTCCTCCGGCCACCGCGCCGGTCATCGCGCCCGGCGGCGGCATTTTCAGCAACTTCGTTTCCGTCGCGCTCAGCGCTGCCAACGAAGGAGGCGAGGTCTATTACACGCTCGATGGCACGGAGCCTACGACCAACTCGATTCTTTACACAACTCCGTTCACGTTGACGAACACGACGGCTGTCAAAGCTGTGGCGAGCGCGCCCGGATTGAACCCCAGCCCCGTGTCTTGCGCCTTTTTTGGGGACGTTGGCGCGGCGAATACGGTGGCGGGATTCGGAGGCAACGGCGCCGGCTGGACGCTCAATGGCGGGGCCGCGGCGGCCAATGACGTCGTCACGTTGACAGACGGGCTGGGCGGCGAAGCGCGCAGCGCGTTTTTTAACAAGGTCCAGGTTATCACCAATTTCATCGCGCGGTTCGTTTATCAAAGCACGGGCGGCGCGGATGGAATGGTTTTCGCCGCGCAGAATTGGACTCTTGGGCCTTCTGCCGTGGGAACGCCGGGCGCGTGCCTCGGATTCTGCGGCATTTTAAACAGCGCCGGGGTTGAATTTAATCTTTATATCGGCCAGGGCGGCTCCGGCACGCGCTACGCCACCGAAGGAGAGACTGAAGGCTACACGTCCACGTTGCCGTTGAATTTGGACAGCGGCGACCCCATCTGGGTCGTCTTGCGATACGACGGCTCAACCTTGGCCGAACTCCTGGTGGACCAAACCACGGGCGATACATTCAACGCGTCTTACGCGGCCAATATGCCCGCGGCTGTGGGCGGGACCGGCGCCGCCTATATCGGTTTCACGGGCGCGGATGGCGGGGTGGATTCGGTGCAAACGGTGACCCGCTTCACCTTCGGGCCGGGCGGGCCGCCTCCCGCGCTGTCCGCGGCTCTGGCTGGCAATCAGCTCACGATTTCCTGGGCGGTTTCGCCATTGAATTACGTGCTGGAATTCACGACCAACCTGAGCGATTCCGGCGGCTGGCGGCTCGCGGCGCAAACTCCGGTCGTCGCCGGAAGCCAGGCGACGGTGACGATTCCAATCAGCCCCACCAATACTTATTACCGGTTGCAAGCGCCTTAACCGGCGCGCTTCGCGCGTGACAGGAGCAGCGAGATGATTTCGCGGGCGGAAGAGATGCCCGTGCGCCAACTAATGCCGAAATAAACGGCCGTGGCGGCGATCATGGGAAGGAAGACTTCGCACAGTTTGTGCGGAAGCGTGGCATGGCCCAGATTGCGCTCCCAAATCCAGCGGATTCCCCAGGCCGTCAATCCGGCTGCCAGCCCGGCGGCGGCCATTTGCGGGAGTTGGACGAGGCACTCGCGCATTTCGAGCGTTTTGAGTTTCTTGCGCAGCGCGAAAAGGAGCAGCGCCAGATTGCAAAAGGAACTGAGACTGTTGGCCACGCCGAGCGCGCCCGCTCCCAGCTTGGCCCCGAACAGGAAAAATGCGGTCAGCAGCAAATTGACCGTCAAACAAAAAACGCTGATGCGCATCGGCGTGGTGATGTCGTTCAGCGCGTAAAAGGCGCGGGCCAGAATGTTGACCAGCGAGAAGGAAATCAATCCCGGCGCCAGGCAGACCAGGCCGAAACTGACGTGGCTGGTGGACGCGGCGTCGAATTTGCCGCGCTCGAAGAGCAGGCGGATGATCGGCTCGGCCAAAGTGAACAAGAGAACCGCCGAGAGCAAATTGACGAAAATCAAATGGCTCACGCCCAGGCGCAAATGAGCGCGGAATTGGTGGTAATTTTTTTCCACCGCCAGGGCCGAGAGCGTTGGCAGGAGAAAGGTGGCGAGCGACAGGCCAAAGACGCCCTGGGGAAGCTCCATCAGGCGGACGGCGTAAAAGAATTCGGCGACAATATCCTTGTTTTCGCCGAAGGCCAGCGTTTGTGTCAATAACACGTTAAGCTGGAAGGCAGCCACGCCGACGGCGCTGGGCACCATTTTTCGCACCACTTCGCGCGTGGCAGGGTCGAGCCACGGGGAGGTCCAGCGGTAGCGGAAACCTTCGGAGCGCATGGAGGGCAATTGGAAATAGGCCTGGGCCACGCCCGCCGCCAGCACGCCCCAAGCAAGGCCGAACACGCGCGTGCGCACTTCCGCCCCAAAGTGCGGCGCGACCAGCCAGACCGAGGCGATGAGCACGATGTTCAGGATGGCCGGGCTGAGCGCGGGAATGAAAAAGTGGCCGCGAGCGTTGAGGATGCCCATGAAGACGGCGCCCGCGCAGGCGAAGATCATGTAGGGAAACATCAGGCGCATGAGTTGAAACATCAGGCGCGTGTCCTGGTCCCAATTTCCGAACACCAGCAGCAGCGAGAGCACGAGCATCGCGAGAAAGACCAGAACCGGCGCCACGACCATCAAGCCGGAGATGACCGCGTTGGCCGCCTGCCACATGGAGGCTTCGCCTTCGTTTTTTTCCTTGGCCTTGAAAATGGGAATGAAGGCGGCCGTGAGCGCGCCTTCGCCCAGCAATCGGCGGAAAAGGTTCGGCACCATGAACGCGTAGCTGAAGGCCGAGGCGACTCCGTGCGTGCCCATGAAGGCGGCGAGCGATTGATCTCGCACCAACCCCAGGACGCGGCTGGCCATCGTGGCTGCTCCGATCCCGCCCGATGATTTGAGCATCTTCGACATGCTGTTGACAGGGGTGAGCGCGGCCGCCGGCTAGCCCAATGCGGCCAATTCGTCCCGCACCAACCGCACGAGGGGCTGCACCGTTTGGCGGCTGAAATCGAACCGGCAGCCCGCCGCCGCGAACAGTTCGGGCAACGGCCGCGAACCTCCCAGCGCCAAACCGCGGTGATACGCGGCCAGGGCGTCCGCGCGGCTGTTCTTGGAATTGCTCCAAACTTGCAGCGCACCCAGTTGGGCGATGCCGTATTCGACGTAATAGAAGGGGTGGATGAAAATGTGCAATTGCCGGTGCCAAAGATTTTGCCGCGCTGCCTCATGCCCGCTCCAATCGACGTTGCCGCCGAAACGGTTCATTACATCCAGCCAGGCCCGCTGCCGCGCGGCGCGGTCATGGCCGGGATGGGTGTAAATCCAATGTTGAAACGCGTCCACCGAGGCGATCCACGGAAAAAGGTCCACGATCTCCTCCAGATGCTTGCGCCGCGCGCGGCGGGCATCATCTGTCGAGTAGAATTCCTCCAGGAATTCGTTGCCCAGCAGTTCCATGCTCATCGAGGCCACTTCGCAAAATTCAATGGGCGCGCCGCGGTAGGGGTGGAAATCCTCCTCGCGCGCGGCCAGGGCGTGGAAGGCGTGGCCGGCTTCGTGCAGGATGGTCTGGACGTCGCGCTGCATGCCGACCGCGTTCATGAAAATGAAGGGCAGCCGCGATTCGGCCAGGGTCGATTGGTATCCGCCGGGCGCTTTGCCTTTGCGATTTTCCAAGTCAAGCAACTGCTGGTCCTGCATCAGCCGGAAATCCCGCGCCAGCGCGCCATCAAGACGGTTGAAGATGTCCTGCGTGCCAGAAACCAGCCGGTCCACTTTCTCAAACGGGCGCAAAGGCGGCAGATTGGCGGGGTCCACCGACATATCCCACGGGCGCAGCGAAGCGAGGCCGAGCTTTTCCCGGCGGCGCTCCTGCAGCGCGCGCTGGACGGGCACGATTTCCGCCTCGATCGCGTCGTGAAACTTGCGGCAATCCTCCGGCGTGTAATCAAAGCGGCCGCGGGCTTTGAAAGCGTATTCCAAATAGTTGGGAAAGCCGGCTTTGGCGGCGATTTTTTCGCGCAGCTTGAGCAATTGCTCGAAAAGGCCCTCAAATCGCTCCGCTTCCTGCAACCGGCGTTTCGCGGTCAATTCCCACGCTTCCTGGCGCAGGGCGCGGCTGGGTTCTTCCAGGTAGCGGCCCATTTGCACGAGCGTGCGTTCCTGGCCCTGGAAAGTGACGGCGAGGGACCCGGCCAGTTTTTGGTATTGCTGGGAGAGCTTGGCTTCTTCGGTTTCGAGCGGCACATTTTCGAGGCGAAAAAGCTCCACTTGCGCGCGCGCGTTTCTGTCAAAAACATCATAACGCCGGAGCTCCAGGCCGGCCCGGGCCGGATGTTCCAGGTACATTTGCGCCAGCTTGAACTGCCGGGGCTTGACTTGCGGATCGATTTCTTCGATAAAGCGCAGGTAGGCGCGCTCGGCCTCCGGGTTCTCGGTGTGGCAGGTCATGGCGATATAGCGCCGGGAGGATTCTTCTTCCAGCGCGGCCGAGAGTTCGCCGCCATCCAGGAGCCACCGTTCCAACTCGGCGGGCGACTGGGCCAGGGCGGCCGCGCCTTCGAGCTTGTCAAACAAAGGCGCGATCTGGCTCCAATCGCCAAGGTCGATGGACTTCGGCACAAAAGCGCGCGGCTTGTAGGGCTGCTGCGGCTCAAACGGCAACAAATTCATGGCGGCCAGCATAAAGGCAAGACCCCGCCCTTGGCCACAGGTGAATTGCAAATTCGCCTCGCGCATCAATTGCGCCGGGCCGCGAAGAAGTGTATTCTGGGCGGATGCAATTGCAACCGCCCGGCACAGAGCAGGATGCGGCCAGCGCGGGCGTGGAACACACTCCGCGCCCGGCCCGGCCGGAATTGCTCGCGCCCGCCGGGGATTGGGAATGCGCCCGCGCGGCCGTCGAAAATGGCGCCGATGCCATCTATTTCGGCTTGGACCGTTTCAACGCGCGCATGAGGGCGGACAACTTTTCCGCCGCCGATCTGCCGCGGTTGATGGAGTATCTGCACGGGCGGGGCGTCAAGGGCTTCGTGACGTTCAACACGCTGGTCTTTGCCGATGAAATGGCCGAGGCCGAGGATTATCTGCGCGCTTTAATCAGCGCCGGGGTTGACGCGGCCATCGTGCAGGACGTTGGGATTTGCCGCCTCATTCGCGAGCTTTCGCCGGATTTTCCCATTCACGCTTCCACGCAAATGACCATCACCAGCGCGGCGGGGATGGAGTTCGCGCGCGCGCTGGGCTGCCAGCGGGTAGTGCTGGCGCGGGAATGCTCGATCAAGGAAATCGCACGGATTGGCGCGGCCTCGCCGCTGCCGCGGGAAGTTTTCGTGCATGGGGCTTTGTGCGTGGCGTATTCCGGGCAATGCCTGACCAGCGAGGCTTTGGGCGGGCGCTCGGCCAATCGCGGCGAATGCGCCCAGGCCTGCCGCCTGCCTTACGATTTGATCAGCGACGGCCAATTGGTTCCATTGGGCGGCCGGCGGTATCTTCTCAGCCCCCAGGATTTGGCGGGGCTGGAACTCGTGCCGGAGTTGAGCCGCGCGGGCGTGGCTTCGTTCAAAATCGAGGGCCGCCTCAAATCTCCCGAGTACGTGGCCAATGTCACCCGCGCTTACCGGGCCGCCCTCGACGAGCACAGCGGCCCGCCGGACGGCGCCACGCGCTACAAATTGGAGATGGCTTTCTCGCGCGGCCTTTACACGGGATGGCTGGGCGGCATCGATAATCAGCGCCTCGTCCATGCCCGATTCGGCAAGAAGCGCGGCGCTTTTCTGGGAGAGGTGGAGAGCATTCGGGGCGGGAGCGTCCGATTGCACTTGCAGGCGCCGCTCAAGGCCGGCGACGGCATTGTATTTGACGCCGGCCAGCCGGATCAAAAAGAGGAAGGCGGGCGCGTGGCCAGCCTTTCGCCGCCCGCTTCGCGCCAGGCCGCTGTGGAAATCCGGCTCTTTGGCGAAGTTGATTTCAGCCGCATCCATCCGGGCGATAAAGTGTGGAAGACGAGCGACCCGGAATTGGACCGCGCCTTGCGCCAAAGTTTCTCCGGACCCGCGCCTCGATTTCAGCGGCCCATCGACCTTGAAGTCCGCGGCCGGAGCGGCGAGGCCATGACGGTGATTGGACGCGACGAGTTCGGCCGGGCGATCGAGGTGAAATCGGCCTTGCCGCTGGCAGACGCGCAGAACCAGCCGCTGACGGACGAACGGCTTCGCGAGCAATTGGGCCGGCTGGGCGGGACTGGTTTTCGGCTGGGCCAATTGCGGAACGCGCTCGAGGGCCGGGTCATGCTGCCGGTAAGCGAATTGAATCGCCTGCGCCGCGACCTGGCCGGCCAATTCGAAGAAATGTGGCGCCAGCCGCCGCGATGGACTTTGCGCGAGGCGCATCCCAAAACATCCTTTACTCGCGGAGCGGATTCGGATGGCGGCCCATCGCGCCTGGCCGTGCTCGTACGTTCCATGGCGCAATTGGAAGCGGCGCTCGCTTTCGATCTGCCGCGCGTTTATTGCGAATTCGAGGACCCGAAAAAATACCGCGAAGCCGTGGCCCGTTTCCGCGCGGAGCAGCGTTCCGGAGGAGAAATTTTCGCCGCGCCTCCGCGCATTTTCAAAACCGGCGAGGAATGGATTCAGCAACAGGTGCGCTCCTGCGAGGCCGATGGCTGGCTGGTGCGCAATTACGACGACCTCGGCTTTTTTGCCGGCGGCCGGCGCGTGGGTGATTTTTCGCTGAACATCGCCAACGCGCTGGCGGCGGATTATTTCAAGAACGCGGCTGGCTTGGAGCGGCTGACGGCCTCCTACGATTTGAACATGCTTCAACTGGAGGCGTTGTTGAAATCGGCTCCTCCGGAATGGTTTGAAATCACGCTGCACCAGCACATCCCGATGTTTCATATGGAGCATTGCGTGTTCTGCGCGTTTTTGTCCGAGGGCACGGATTACACCAATTGCGGCAGGCCCTGCGACAAACACGCGGTGCGGCTGCGCGATCGCGTGGGTCTGGAGCATCCGCTCAAGGCCGACGCCGGCTGCCGCAATACGCTTTACAATGCCCGCGCCCAAAGCGGGGCCGAATACGCGGGGCGGCTGATGAGTTTGGGCGCGCGCCATTTTCGGATCGAGTTTGTCAATGAGGACGCGGCAGAGGCGTCGCGCACGATCGCGCGATACCTGGCGCTGCTCAAAGGGGAAATCACCGGCACGCAATTATGGCGCGAGTTGAAACTGCACAGCCAGCTTGGCGTGACTCGCGGCCCGCTGGAATCCTAACCAAGAATTCTACGCCGCGTGGGAGACGGCATGGCGGGTGGTGGCGGGAATGGAAAGGGTAATGGCGAGGCCGTTGGCCGCGTGTTCATTCACGTCAATGCCGCCATCCACGCAGAAGAGCCGCTCGTGAATCGACAGGGCATCCAGCGTTTTGGAAACCAGCGGCGCGAGGTCAGGATGTTTCCCGCCGACGCGCACGTGCAACCGAAGCTGGTCATGCGATTGTTCCAGTTCGATCACGGCTTGCTTGATGCCGTTCGGGGCCAGCAAATCGCTGACGATGTCCCGGCAGATGGCAAAAAGTTCGTTGGCAGCAACTGGCGCGAGGGAAGCTGGCTGGCGGGGCAGCAGCAATTGGCATTGCACGCCGCTGGGCGACGAATTGACATACCATTGCAGCGCCGCGCCGAGGCCCAAATCATCGATGATCCGGGGCTGGATTTCGTTGATGATACTGCGCAGGTTTTGGCCCATTTCCTGGACGAGGTTCGACCATTGCTGGCACATTTGGCTCCAGTTGGCCGGCGGCTTCGCGTCGGACAGCGCGAGGGACAATTGCAAGGAGAGCAGGGTCAAATGCTGGCTGATGTCATCGTGAACCCTGCGGGAGAGCCGCTTGTGCTGCTGTTGGTAGAGCGATTGCTGCCGCGCCAAAAGCGCCCGGTATTGATCGAGTGAGGAGTTTATCATTGCGTCTCTTCGCGCGAATTGCAGCAGTCAGAGTGCCAATGGCAAGTCAGGGCGGCGGACTGGACGGCGATTATGCCAAGCCGAAGAGAGTGTCCAGTTATTGGCAAGCCATGTAGCGGAACGGGACGAAACGGACTTCAGGCAGTTTTGACCTCGACCGCTTTCCGGATGAGCCTGGCGCCGTTGGTTTTGAGATAGGCTTGCACGGCCGCGATGCCACCGAGGCTGATCGGAACCCGCTTTTGGCTTTGGAACAGCCGGTAATGAGTCAGGGTTTTGCCAACCTCCATGATCTCGATGTGTTTGTCATCCATTTTCCAAAGCTGGCCTTTGGCCAATGGAACGGGAGCCGGTTTCTTGGCCTTGCTTCTCTTAGTTGTCGTCGAGCTTTTTACCATTGTAAGATCCATTTTCATATTCTTTGTCGCCGAACCATAGAATCCGTTGACCCTCCCGCCCGCGATGCCTCTTAAACTCGGCATCCGCCATTAAACCAGAGTTGCCGGCGAAAAACAAATGGAAAACTTATCCCATTTGCGCGCCGCGGTTAAAATGGGTTTGGGTCTCCAGGCCGCTTGGCCCACGGGAGGATGGCGGGCCGGTTTGGGGCCACCACGCGGGAAGGGTTGTTCTGGTCGGAAAAAAGGCGGCTTCGGGCGGCCGAGGCGGCCGCACTGGGTTGGGGGGCGGCGGCGTCGTCCCAGGCATGAACGTAGCTGGAAGCGGCGGTTGCCGCATCGCGGCGGTTGTCCTCCGGATGTTGAGGGGTGAAAGCGTTCGCAAACGACAGGCGGGTGGGGTCTTCTCCCTCCCCCGGCGCCTGGTTGAACTGCCAATCGGCCGCGCGCCCTGTCAAGCTGGTGGCGTCATGATCATAGGCCACGAACGCCCCGGCGTTAAATCGGCTCGACCCGGACGGCGGCCGAATGAACGAACGGAAGAAGGATGAGTCGTCCTTCTGATCGGAAGAATCCTTTCCAAAAAGGCCCCGCTCGGATTGATTGGACTTATTTCCATGGTCGAATCTCGAGTCATCCTGGCCATCCTGGCCGTTCTGGCCATCCAGGGAGCCATCCCTGTGGAGCAGGATGGCATCGTCGGAATGCGCCTCCTTTTCGCGCTGCAATCCAAATGCGGCCAGCGTGTTGGTGGCCTGGTTTTCGCTTTGGGTTTGATCCAAGACCCCGTTGAAAATCTCATCCCTGTCCTTGAATGGATCGGTATTCCAGCGGTCTTTGTCCCACGGATTTTTATTCCAAGGATCCTTCTCCATTTTCCGGGTTGTCATAAAGGTGACCTGGGCCGGGGGAAGGTATCCGCCGCCGTTGACAACTCCATCGCTGGAAAGTGTCGAATTATACAGTTTGGGCGGCTGCTTGGTTTCCACCTCAGGCTGGGGGATGGCCAACGGGATGGCCGGGGAGGAAAACTCGATGCGGTCACCCGCGCGAACCGCCGTGGATGGCAGCGTACAAATGCCCCCGGTCAGCAACGCCAAAACCGCCACCAAGCTAGAGCAACGACACACCATATCTTCAACCATCTCATATATGCCAAAACTCCCTCCCGGTCAAACCAATTTGGCGAGATTTTTTCCGATGCGCCCATCGGCGGCGCTCTTACGAGCAGCCCAAGCTCTCCCCGCAATTCAGACATTTGTAACAGGCGCCGTTGCGGACGGCGACATGGCCGCAGTTGGGGCAGGTCGGCGCGTCAAGTTGAAAATGGGCCACGCTGTCGTTGAGCGTTGACACCACGCGGCCGGCGGCGGTCTTGCCGTTGCCCGCGGAATGCCCGTTGCCGCGGCCGGCAGCGTGCGCGTGCGAAACGAGAATCTCGGTGTCGTCCGAAAGCGGCAGGTCAGCCACCGGACGGTTTACCTTTTTTTTTTCCTCTTCGATCAGGCCGGGGATGGCCAATTCCGGCTGGTTGCGCTGCTGGCCCAGCGTGGCCTCGCGATAGCCGGGGATGAATTGCAGGGCCAGCCAGCGGAAGACGTAATCGATGATGGAGGAGGCATTGCGAATCTCCGGATTCTTGGTGAAGCCGGAAGGCTCGAAGCGTTGATGGGCAAATTTGCGCATCAAGGCCTCCAGCGGAACGCCGTATTGCAGCGCCAGGCTCGTCAGCGTCCCGACGCAGTCCATCAGCCCCCCAATGGTTGATCCCTCCTTGGCCATGGTAATAAAAAGTTCGCCCGGCTGGCCGTCTTCGAACAGGCCGACGGTCAGATAGCCTTCGTGCCCGGCCACGTCGAATTTGTGCGTCTTGGCCATGCGCGTGTCCGGCAGGCGGCGGCGCAACGGCTGGCCGGCCTGCCCGCGCAGCTTGGCGATCTCCTGTTCCAATTCTTTGACGCGCGAAACCGGCGCGCCGTTCTCGCCGCTTTCGTTGGTCTTCTTGGTGTTCAACGGTTGCGAACGCTTCGAGCCGTCGCGGTAAATGGCCACGCATTTGAGGCCCATTTTCCACGCCTGCGTGTAGGCATCCTTGATGTCCTCCACCGAGCATTCGTGCGGAAGATTGACGGTCTTGGAAATGGCGCCGCTGATGAATGGCTGCGTGGCGCCCATCATTTTGAGATGGGCCATGTAACCGATGCTGCGCCGGCCGCGATACGGCTTGAACGCGCAATCGAACACCGGCAGATGCGCCGCTTTCAATCCGCTGCGAACCGCCGCGCCGCTTTCCTCCACGTCTTCGATGGTGTCGAATTTCTCCACGTGCGCGGCCGCCGCCGCAATCTCCGGGGGCGTGTAACCCAGCCGCCGCAAGGCATCCTGCACGCCGCGATTGACGATCTTGAGCATGCCGCCGCCGGCCAAAAGTTTATATTTGACCAGCGCGATGTCCGGCTCGACGCCCGTCGTGTCGCAATCCATCAGGAAGGCAATCGTGCCGGTCGGGGCCAAGACGGTGACTTGGGCGTTGCGATAGCCGGATTGCTTCCCGCGCGAGAGGGCGGTGTCCCAACATTGGCGGGCCTCGTCTTTGAGATAGGCGAATTCGCTGCTGGGATGAATCTGTTCGACCGCGTCGCGATGCTGTTGAATGACGCCGAGCATGGAGTCCACGTTGTCAGGGCCGAGCGGCTGGCTCACGTGGGCGCAACGGGCGTCCCGATAGCCCTTGAACGGCCCCATGACATCGGAGATGGCGGCCGATTGCTCGTAAGAGTGGCCGGTCATGATGGCGGTCACGGCCCCGGCGAGGGCGCGGCCTTCGTTGGAATCGTAGGGCAGGCCGTAGCTCATGATGAGCGAGCCAAGATTGGCGTAGCCCAGGCCCAGGGTTCGGAAAATGTGAGAATTTTCGGCAATCTCCTTGGTGGGGTAGCTGGCATTGTCAACAATAATTTCCTGGGCCGTGATGAACAGCCGCACGGCCGCCTTGAATCGCTCCACGTCGAACTTCCCGTCCTCGCGCTTGAATTTCATCAGGTTGAGCGAGGCCAGGTTGCAGGCGGTGTTGTTGAGGAAAACGTATTCCGAACATGGGTTGGTTGAGTGGATCGGCTCGGTCGCTTTGCAGGTGTGCCATTTGTGGATGGCGCCGTCGTATTGCAGGCCGGGGTCGCCGCAAATCCATGTGCCTTCGGCGATTTTATTGAGCAATTTGGCCGCGTCTTTCTTTTCAAGCGGCTTGCCGTCAATCGAGCGGCGCGTCCACCATTCCTTGCCTTCAAGGGCGGCGGTCATGAATTCGTCGCTTACGCGGACGGAAAGATTTTCGTTCTGATACATGACGCTGCCATAGGCATCGCCATTGTAGGAGCCGTCGTAACCCTGCTCAATCAGGGCCCATGCCTTCTTCTCCTCTTTCTGCTTGGCGTCGATGAATTCCTCAATGTCCCCGTGCCAGTCGCGCAAGGTGTTCATCTTGGCGGCACGGCGGGTTTTGCCGCCGGATTTGACGACGTTGGCCACCTGATCGTAAACCTTCAGGAACGAGAGCGGCCCGCTGGGGCGCCCGCCGCCGCTGAGTTTCTCGCGGCTGGAACGGATGGGGCTGAGATCGGTGCCGGTGCCGGAGCCGTATTTGAAGAGCATCGCCTCGCTGTGGGCCAGTTTCATGATGCTTTCCATGTTGTCATCGACCGATTGGATGAAGCAGGCGCTGCCTTGCGGATATTCGTATTGGGTGCGCGCGCGCTCGGCCTGGCAGATTTGGCGGTTGTAGAACCAATTCCCGCGGGCCGAATCCTTGCCGACTTTGTACTCGTGATATAAACCGACATTGAACCAGACGGGCGAATTAAAGGCCCCGTGCTGGTTGACGCACAGCCAGGTCAATTCATCGTAAAAGACTTCGCCTTGGGCGTGGTCAAAATAGCCGTCGCGCACGCCCCAATCGGCAATGGTCCGGCAAACGCGATGAATCAACTGGCGGACGGACGTTTCCCGCTCGCTGGTGTTTTGTTCTCCGTAAAAATACTTCGAGACGACGACCTTCGTGGCCAAGACGGACCACGATTTAGGCACTTCGACGTTTTCCTGTTTGAAAATGACCTTGCCGCCGTCATCGGTGATTTCGGCCGTGCGTTTTTCCCATTCGATCTGGTCGAAGGGCTTGACCTTGGCGTCACTGAAAATCCGTTCGATGGCCAGGGACTTGGCCGCGGCGGGCGCCGGGCGGCTGCCCAAACGGGAACGGCGGGAGGATGAGACGGGATTGGCCCGGCGGCGCGACATCGCGGGGGCGGGGGCGGCGAGTTGATCACGGGAGTTCATCATCGAAGATCCTTATTAAATTGTACGTTAAAACAATACCACAAAAAGCAACTAATTTCAGGCTCTCAGAGGCGCTTCCGAGTTTTGAATCGGCGGCGCGAAGCCCCATTTAGTGGGGAGTCGTCAGGCAGTGTAGCCCCATATATGGTGGTTGCAAGCAATTTTTGAAAAAAAGTTATTGGCCATTTTATTCCCAACTTTTTCACCGGGGAAATGGGCGAAATTGCATGATTACTTTGCGGCCTGATGGAGTGGAAACTTGGGCGTATTCTTGCGAAAACAACGTGTTCCAACGCAATTCACCGTAATTTACTGCAAGTCATCGTTAATTGAGGATCATTTGGGGAAGAAAGCCCCAGAATATGGGAAAGAACAGAGCGCCAAAAGCGCCATACACGCCAAAGATGCCACAGTTCTGAATGCACGCAAGCAAGAAAATGCATAAAAAAGAGGGAAATGAGTTTTTCCGTCATTTTGAGCGGCTGGCTTTGAGCGAGGCGCACACCACCTCTGCTTCGCTGCGGGCGAAGATGTGGCGGCCCGCGAAAGCGGGCGGGGCATAGACGAATTTGTGTCCCGCGAAGGGCCAGGTCGGATCGATCAAATGGGCGCGGCTGATCTCCCGATAGCCCGATGGGGACAATTGCGCATGGATCAGGTTTCCTTCGTCGGTAAATAGAAACACGCCGTCGTCTTGCGGGGTGATGTTGATGCAGGCCCCGTTTTTCGGAGCGGTCAGGCCGTTCGTGCTCCAAAGTTGCGCGCCGGTGGCCGCGTCGAGGCAAATGAGATCGCCATAGCCTTTGGCGGTATAAATATAGTCCCCTGCGAACAGGCCGGTCGAAGTGTTGCTCAAAACCCGCTTTGAAGGAACGCGAATCTGGGGCCATAAAAAGCGGGGAGCGTTGGAGCTTACATCGACCATCAACCCGCTGACCAAAAGCCGGTCGCCCTGGACAACCGGAGTGGCGGCGTCGTCATTGCCGCTGGTGAACATCGGTTCCCGCCAATTAATGTGCCCGTCGGCGGGGTCGAGCGACGAGAGGGAACTGCCGCTCCAGACAATCAACTGCCGCCGGCCATTGGCGTTAATGATGATCGGCGAACTGTTGGACACGGGATCGTCGAGGGCTTTCCAAACCTCCTTGCCCGTCATTTTGTCCAAAGCGAGCACGCTCGCGCCGGGTTTCGCGCCGGTGAAGACAATCAGCAACGGCCCGTCAATCAAGGGCGATGGCCGGCACGACATTTCCGCCACCTGATATTCCTTGCCAATGTTTTTCTCCCAAAGAACCGCCCCTGTTTTCACGTCCAGGCAATGCGTGCGGCCGCTGGCGCCCACTATATATATGCGGTTGCCCTCGACGATCGGCGTGGCCGTTGGGCCGGCGCCCCGCTCTGGCACATAAGTCCAATCGCCATATTTTTCTTCGTAGGCGTAAACCCAGCGAACTTTGCCTGTCTTCTCGTCAAAGCAATGCAGGCGCTCTTTGGCCGCGGGCTTGATCAACTCCACATCAAAGACAAAAACCCGGCCCGCAACCACGACCGGGCTGGCCCATCCGCCGCCGACGGGCTGCCTCCACTGAATTTTCAACCCCGCGCGCGGAAATGATTGCAGGATGCCGGTCTCATCCCAGCGCCCATCCCGCTGAGGCCCGCGAAACTGCGGCCAATCCGCCGCTCGCGCCTGCACGCCTGGGAGAATTCCCAAAAGCACCCCGATGAGCGCCTTGAGAGCGGAGGTGGCAATGCGGATTCGCGTCATATCTGTGGCAGTTTCGGGAAACCGGATGTCATGATGCAAATTTGCTGCGTCCCGTGACATTTGCAACTGAAGTTATAAAGGGAAGAGGCAGCCGCTCGAGCGCGTGACCGGCGTCAACCAGAACATGATCACGAGTCTGGGCCGCCGCGTCGAGGACGCTTGCGCGAAAATCATCCGGAAAGTTGCCGGCCTTGTGAAAGCATGCGGGGAAAATTAGATGCCGCTCTTTATCTTTAAGGAAATGCTGCCGCGTGTCAGGATGCCTGAAAACAAAAACGATTTCAAATTAGGACACCGCCCCCTTCCGCTTCGGCTGGACTCTGGCGGGCGGCTCAGGCATGATCGGCGGCGTGGGCGGACTTGGCCGGTTTTTTGAAACGGCGTGCGCCGCGATTTTTAATTGATATTAATTTATGAAAAAGTTCATCCGTTTGTGTCTTTTGTCCGCAGGCATCGCCGGGCTGGCCCTGCCGGGCCGCGCCGCTGAACAAAAGATCGCCACTTTTAACCTCCGCAAGGCTTTCGACGGCTATTACAAAACCATTCAATCCACCGCGGCTCTCAAATCGGAAGCCGCCGATGTCGACAAGGAACGGTCGCAATTGGTCGAAAATGGCCGCAAACACGATGACGAATGGCGCAAGCTCATCGACAAGGCCAATGACCAATCCCTCTCCGCCGAGGAACGCGAGAAAAGCAAAAAGGCCGCCGCCGACAAATACGCCGAATTGGAAAGCGACAAGGATTACATCACCAAATTCGACCGCGAATCGGCCGCCCGCCTTCACGAAAAGGAACGCCAGCGCCGCGACGACATTGTCAAAGAGATTTTGGGCGTCGTCGAGGCCCATGCCAAAACTTCCGGTTACACCATGGTGCTCGATCCTTCCGGCCAAAGCGAAAACCTCGTGCCAGTCGTGCTCTATACCAACGGCCAGGACGATATGACCGACGGCATTATCAAGGAGCTTAATGCCGCCGCGCCACCAGGGTCGCTGGACACCAACAACCCGGCCGCGCCCAATTTGCTGCAAGGCGTTCCTCCTCACAAATAGCCGCCGCTTATAGCCGCCGCTTGACAGGCGGGCTTTCCGGGCCGATTTTTTCGGATGGAACCGGAAAGACTGACGATCAAGGCCCAGGAAGCCCTCAAGGGAGCGCAGGAAGCCGCGCGCCGCCATTCCAACCAGGAAATCGGCCCCGAGCATTTGCTGGCCGCGCTGCTCGCGCAGACTGAGAGCCTCATCCCGCCGCTCTTGCAGAAGCTGGGCATCCCGCCCGCGCCGCTGGCCGCCGCCGCCGAGCAGGAACTTGAGCGCAAGGTCAAGGTCCAAGGCGAGGCCTCGTCCGATTTGTATTCCAGCCCGGCCCTGAAAAAGACTCTCGACGCCGCCGAGGCCGAGGCCCGCAAGCTGCGCGACGAATACATCAGCGCCGAGCATCTATTCCTCGGCCTGTTGGAGCAGGGCGGCCCGGCCCTCAAAACGATTTTCCAGCAGCAGGGCCTCAAGCGCGACGACATCCTGCGCGCCCTGGCCGATCTGCGCGGCAACCAGCGCGTGACCGAACCCAATCCCGAAGACAAATTTCAGGCGCTCGAAAAATACGGGCGCGACCTGACCGCCCTGGCTCGCGCGGGCAAGATTGATCCGGTCATCGGCCGCAACGAGGAAATCCGGCGCGTCATGCAGGTATTGACTCGCCGCACCAAAAACAATCCCGTCCTCATCGGCGAGCCGGGCACCGGGAAAACGGCCATTGTCGAGGGGCTGGCCCGGCGCATTGACAGCGGGGACGTGCCCGAATCCCTCAAGAACAAGCGCGTGATCGCGCTGGACCTCGGCGCGATGATCGCGGGCGCGAAATTCCGGGGCGAATTCGAGGAGCGCCTCAAGGCGTTCCTGAAGGAAATCACGGCCAGCGAAGGACGCGTGCTCCTGTTCATTGACGAATTGCATACCATCGTCGGCGCGGGCGCGGCCGAGGGCGCCAACGACGCCTCCAACATGCTCAAGCCGCCCCTCGCTCGCGGCGAACTCCGCTGCATCGGCGCCACCACGCTGGATGAATATCGCAAACACATCGAGAAAGACCCCGCCCTGGAGCGCCGCTTTCAGCCGGTTTTCATCGACGAGCCGAGCGTCGAGGAAACCATCGCCATTTTGCGCGGACTCAAGGAGCGTTACGAAGTTCATCATGGCATCCGCATTCAGGACGCCGCTCTAGTCGCTGCCGCCACGCTTTCTCATCGCTACATCGCGGACCGTTTCCTGCCGGACAAGGCGGTCGATCTTGTTGATGAAGCGGCCTCGCGCCTGCGGATGGAATTGGATTCCATGCCGGCTGAGATCGACCAATTGGAGCGGCAAACCATGCAGTTGGAAATCGAGCAAACGGCCCTGCGCAAGGAAAAGGACGAAGGCTCGCGCGCGCGGCTCAAAAACATCGAGCGCGAACTGGCCAATCTCAAGGAGCAGACCGCGGAGATCAAAGCCCGCTGGCAGAATGAAAAGGCCGCCATCAACGCCATTTCCATCCTCAACAGCCAATTGGAGGAAGCCCGCCAGCAGCAGGATGCCGCCCAGCGCGCGGGCGATTTGAACCTGGCCGCGCAAATCCAATATGGCCGCCTGCCGGAGTTGCAGAAAAAGCTGGCCGACATGGAAAAACAATTCAGCCAGCGCCAGGGCAAGCGCCTGCTCAACGAGGAAGTGGCCGAGGAGGACATCGCCCGCGTGGTCGCGGCCTGGACGGGCATTCCTGTCAACCGAATGATGGAGGGCGAGCGGGAGAAATTGGTCAAAATGGAGGAGCGCCTCAAAAAGCGGGTCGTGGACCAGGACGAAGCCGTCGCCGCAGTCTCCAACGCCGTCCGCCGCGCCCGCAGCGGATTGCAGGAACCGAATCGGCCCACCGGGTCGTTCATTTTCCTGGGACCGACGGGAGTCGGCAAAACCGAATTGGCCCGCGCCCTGGCGGAATTTCTATTTGACGATGAAAACGCCATGATCCGCATTGACATGAGCGAATACATGGAGCGCCACGCCGTGGCCCGGTTGATTGGCGCGCCGCCGGGCTACGTCGGCTACGAGGAGGGCGGGCAGTTGAGCGAAGCCGTCCGCCGCCGCCCCTACAGCGTCGTGCTTTTTGACGAAATTGAAAAGGCGCACCACGATGTTTTCAATGTGCTTTTGCAGGTGCTCGATGACGGCCGCCTGACCGATGGCCAGGGGCGCACCGTGGATTTTCGCAATACGATTATCATTATGACGAGCAATATCGGCTCGCCCATTATCCAGGAGTATTTCGCCGAGCGCACAGGCGGCGCCAACGCGGCCGCCGAGCACGCGCGGGTGGAATCGCTCGTGCGCGAGGAATTGAAGAAACATTTCCGGCCGGAATTTCTCAACCGCGTTGATGACATCATCATTTTCCACAGCCTGGATGAGAAGGGGCTGGGCGCCATCGTGGAAATCCAGTTGCAGCGCCTGCGCGACCGGCTGGCCCGCCAGCAACTTGCGCTGGACCTTGATGCTTCCGCCACGCGCCACCTGGCCAAAGAGGGATACGATCCGCAATTCGGCGCGCGCCCGCTCAAGCGCGCCATCCAGCAGCTATTGCTGGACCCGCTGGCCATGAAACTGCTCGATGGAGAAATCAAGCCCGGCGACCGTGTCAAAGTAACGGAGGAAAAAGGCGAATTGAAATTCCACCGGCCCAAGGCGCCCGGCGGCGCGGCGTAAATCGCCACCCAGGGGCTTCGCGCCATGACGCCGGAACCGCCGCCAGCTTCTCCACCCGCCGCCCGCGCCTCTCCGACCTATTGGCTGACCCGTTTCGTCATCCTCCGCTGGCTTGGCTCTGTTTACTTGATAGCATTCCTCGTTGCTGTCAATCAACTTATTCCCCTGGTGGGCGCGCACGGCCTGACTCCGGCCTCGATGTACACCGCGCGCGTGGCCGGCCATTTTGGGTCGCGGTGGGACGCCTTCCTGCAAATGCCCAGCGTATTTTGGGCCAACGTGTCGGACACTTTCCTGCTGGCCGTCTCGTGGGCGGGCGTGGCGCTGTCGCTCGCGGTCGTGCTCGGCTATGCCAATGCCATCATCATGTTCGTGTTGTGGGCGCTCTACATGTCCATCGTCAACATCGGCCAGGATTGGTATGGCTTCGGCTGGGAAATCCAGCTTTTGGAGACGGGCTTTCTGGGCATTTTTCTTTGTCCCCTGCTTGATGGGCGCCCGTTTCCGCGCCGCGCTCCGTCTCCGACAGTCGTCTGGCTTTTTCGCTGGCTGATTTTTCGCATCATGCTTGGGGCGGGGTTGATCAAATTGCGCGGCGACTCCTGCTGGCGCGATTTGACCTGCCTCTACTACCATTACCAAAGCCAGCCGATGCCGAACCCATTCAGCCGCTGGTGCCATTTCCAGCCGCATTGGTTTCAGAAATTCGGCGTGCTGTGGAATTTTTTCGTGGAGCTGGTGGCGCCGTGGTTCGCGGCCGCGCCGGGATGGTGGCGTTACGCCGCCGGATTTTTCCTGGTGACGTTCCAATTGTTCCTGATATTCAGCGGCAATCTTTCCTTCCTAAACTGGCTGACCATCGTGCCGGCGCTGGCCTGTTTCGATGACGCGTTGC
Organism: Verrucomicrobiia bacterium; assembly: GCA_036501625.1. GTDB lineage: Bacteria > Verrucomicrobiota > Verrucomicrobiia > Limisphaerales > Palsa-1400 > Palsa-1400. The sequence goes on along the minus strand of DASXZY010000011.1, from coordinate 2,338 downwards.
TGGCCCGCCTGCTGCCGCGGTTCCTCACAGGGCGGGCCGAACGCGCGGCCGCCCAGGCGCAGCCTTCGCTCGCGCAAGATCGCGTCGCCATCGCCCTGGCGATCGTCGTTGGCTTGTTGAGCATCGAGCCGGTGGCCAATCTCATCTCTTCCTCGCAAGTGATGAACACGTCCTTCAATCGCCTGCATCTTGTCAATACTTATGGCGCTTTTGGCAGTGTCGGCCGCGACCGGCTGGACATCGTGTTCGAAGGCACGGACGACGCCGTCGTTACCAAGGACACTCAGTGGAAAGAATACCATTTCAAAGGCCAGCCCGTCGATTTGCAGGCGCGCCCGCCGTTCATCGCGCCGTATCACTTGCGCCTCGATTGGCTGATGTGGTTCGCGGCTATGGCCACGCCGGACGACTACCCGTGGACTTTCAATTTCGTCTGGAAGCTCCTGCACAACGACGCCGCGACGCTGAGCCTGCTGGCCGGCAATCCATTTCCAGAAAAACCGCCGCGCCACATCCGCGCTGTTCTTTATCGCTATGAATTCGCCCCGCCCGGCAACCCCGAGCACGCCTGGTGGAAACGCACCCGCCTCGGCTTCTGGCTTCCGCCACTCTCCGCCGATGACCCGCGCTTTCGCGCCATCGTTTCCGCTTACGGCTGGATAAGTGACAAGTGAGAATCTATGCTCGACGTCCGTGCCGCGGCCGGATAGCTTTCTCCAATGAATCGCGGCGCCGTTCAACTCTCTCTCTTTCTCTTTATCGCCGGGGCGGCCGGCGCGCAAACCAATTGGCCATCCTTTCGCGGGGACAACGCTTCCGGCCTCGCCCTGGACTCCACCACGCCGCTGTATTGGAACGCGGAGAAATCTTCGAATGTTCTTTGGAAAACGCCGGTGCCGGGGCTGGGCCATTCAAGCCCGGTCATCTGGGGCGACCGTCTTTTCATCACCACGGCCGTTAACCAGCGCCATCCTGCCCCGCTCAAAGTCGGGCTTTACGGCGACCCGGATTCCGCCCAGGACGACGACGAGCAACAATGGAGAGTGATGTGCCTGGACAAAAAGTCCGGCGCGATTCTTTGGGACCGCGTGGCCCGCGCGGGAACGCCCAAGGTCAGGCGCCATCCCAAAGCCACCCACGCCAATTGCACGATGGCCACCGATGGCTCGAGCGTCATCGCGTTCTTCGGCTCCGAAGGGCTGTATTGCTTTGACCCCGAGGGCAATCTCCGCTGGAGCAAAGACTTTGGCATATTGCGCGCGCACCCTACAGTTTACAACGACGCCCCCGCGCCGGAGACGACGGCCGAGTGGGAGTGGGGCTTCGCGAGTTCCCCGGTCCTTTATCAGCGCCGCATCTATGTGCAATGCGACGTTTTAAGCAACGGCTTTGTCGCGGCGCTGGACGCGGGCACCGGCAAGGAAATCTGGCGGACGCGGCGCGATGACACGGGCACATGGTGTACGCCGTCCATTTGCGCTGCCGGGCCGCGGCCGCAATTGGTGGTCAACGGGCGCGCCGAAATGGGCGGCTACGACTTGGCGACTGGCAAGATGCTGTGGCAATTGTCCGGCGGCGGCGATTGCCCGGTGCCGACTCCGCTGGTGTGGCACGATTTGATTTTCCTGATGAGCGCCCACGGCCCGCGCAGCCCGATTTACGCAGTGCGCGACGACGCCCAGGGAAACATCTCGCTAAAGGACGCGGCCACAAGCAGCGCGCACATTCAATGGAGCGTTCCGCGCGGCGCGGGTTACATGGAGACGCCGCTTGTTTACGGAGATTGTTTTTACTCCTGCAACATGAGCGGCATTCTTTCGTGTTTTGAAGTGGAAACCGGCAAGCAGCTTTACAAGGAGCGGATCGGCGGCGGCAACGATGGCTTCACTTCGTCGCCGGTGGCATCCAAAGGCAGAATATATTTCGCGAGCGAAGAAGGTTCCGTGTATGTGGTCAAACCCGGCCATGAGTTCACCGTCCTGGCGACCAACCAGATGGGAGAAGTCTGCATGGCCACGCCCGCCATTTCCGAAAACACGCTTTACTACCGCACCCAGGGCCATGTGATTGCCATCAAGTAATCACTGGCTCAAGCTATTTTTAAAACACGCTCTCAGACTATTTGATGCTTTGCCAGATCGACGGTGATTTGCTCGCGGACTTCCCGGTGTGTGGCCACTACCGCCGTGAATACAAGTGTAAGGCGGCGTCAATAAATAACATTTACAACTCACTGGGGTGATGTTATCCATCACGGCGTGGTATCTCTTCGAGATATGCGCCGGAAGTTGCAGCATCTCTGGCCGCACCTGAATGAGCGGTCCAGGCGAATGCTGGC
>DASXZY010000010.1:0-27493 GCA_036501625.1 Verrucomicrobiia bacterium | reverse complement strand
CCATGCGGGTGATGGCGTTGATTTCCTGGAGAATCTCTTGGCGGCGCTGTTCGGGTTTCATGCTCTATATCTATATCACTAGATATATAATGTCAAAAAAAACCAGAAAATCGTTCCTTTGAACTTTTTTGCAACGCACCCAGCAAAGAGGGGGGCTGAAATGGGGGCTTGACATCATCGCCACTTCTGACGATGTTGGCGACATGCGCTTTCGTGGCGGAAAATTTCGCTGTTTCCAAAAGCTGGTCAACCTGATTCCGCCGCATCGGGTTTACATTGAGACGCATCTCGGTGGTGGAGCGGTGCTCAGACACAAAACTCCAGCGGAAGTGAACATCGGTATTGACTGTGATCCCGGTGTGATTGGCGAATTTATTGGTCATTTCGATTGTCGGTTCACGTTTGTCGAATCCAAGGCGGAAGAATTCTTTGGCAAGTACCAACTCGCGGGGGACGAATTCGTCTATTCAGACCCGCCGTACTGGCCGCCAAGTCGACGATCAAGCCGTAGCCCGTATCGCCATGACTACTGCGAAGAGGACCATCTGAAGTGGTTACGACTCCTGCGCAAGCTCCCGTGCGCCGTGATGATTTCAGGCTATAGCAATGAAACATACGATCAAATGCTCAAGAATTGGGGCAAAAGGACGTTTGCAGGAACCTCGCAAACAGGGAGCCGCGAAGAAACAATTTGGTTGAACTTCGAGCCAGGAATTCTGCACGACACTCGTTTCCTTGGGGACACCTTCCGTGATCGGCAGACAGTCAAACGAAAGCGCGCCCGTTGGGTATCCCGATTTCGGCGCGAGCCAGTCGCGCTCCAGCAGGGAATACTGACCGACTTGCAAGGCGCGTTCATGAGACAATTGAGGAGGCCGCTTCGATGAACGCGAATCGCGAAGCGGCAATAGCGTCGTTCGTGCCCTGGGACACTGAAATTGCGCGTATCAATTTTGGAGCAAATTGCGGGCCAGCAGTTTTCGCTGCCGTGACGGAACGTGAAGTTTGCCGGGTGATGCAATATTTCCCTCATTTTCCTCAACGCAGTTGGACGAATCTCACACAAATGTTGCGCGCGTTTTTGGAGGCGGGATATGGGACACAAGTCCAAAGGTGCGCTGCTCCGTCGCACGGAGTTGCTTTGGTTCAATGGTTGGGACCCTGGATGGAGAAGCAGTTCTTTTCCCGGTGGAGTCTGGTTTAGACGCATTGGATAGGTGTCGAAGATGATTGGATTTTTGATCATAATGCCAGCCGATGGCAGACATTGGGCGAGTGGTCGGCTGGCACCGCAGCGGAACTTCTTGCAGAGGTTCCTGGTGCGACTGGCTGGCGGATAAAATATGGAGTGGATGTCACCAAAGAAACGCAGATTGATTTGGGTCGTCCTTGGGACGCTCGCGCAGTGAATCCGTCCCGGCGAGGAGCGCCTTCTCATAAACTTTGATGTTGGCCTCGAAAAGGTGGTAAACTGGCGAGCCTGGCTTCGTAGGTATAAACTTCAACGAGTAGCTGCCCGTCCCGTCCTTTTCTAACACGCGACGATTTTGAGCGAACATGAACGGTTTGCTGTCAATGAGAGTGAATTTCCAATGGCGCTCGCGAGCTTGGAGATAGAAGCGGGCCGCGCCCACCAAAAGGACATGAAGCGGCCTGCCCACGCGGTCAAAAAGATCATCGAGTTTGTCGAAGACTTCTTGACCGATAGCGAGATTAGCGAGCGGGCCGGTTTGGAATTCTAGCGCAATTGTTGCGATCTCGGTATGTTCGCGCAGGAAGGCGAGCCAGAATGCCCAGTCGGAATTTGTAATGGCGTTGAGGTGAACCGCCACTGGAACCCCAGCTTGGGAAAGTCGTTCGGCGTCATGTAGGATGCGTTTGCGGTTCCTCAATATTTGGAAACGTGGAACGCAGGTGAAAAATGAATAATTTGGAATCGTGACTTCAAGCCCCAAGCGCGCCAGCGCCTCGCAAACGTGGCTAGTACGGCGGTGCTGCCAGAACCGCTCAAGTGGTGGGTCTTCATCAACACCGACGAGGATGACGCGGGCGTCGGGTGCTAAATGATACGCGGTTCGTAGTTGAGCGGCGGTTTCGTATTTGACGCCATAGCCACGTCCTGGTTGTAAACCTACAACCTGAAACAAACGCAACGCGACGACCTTGGCGTCGAGCGCTCGGGGTGGATGAAGGTGACGATCCTGCAAGAGTGGAACGTAGCGGGGCAGGCCGGTAGGCTCGATTGATCGAAGCTGGCCAACGGAGTAGTCCGCGAGCCCGCCAACGTCGTCCCACAACGTCCAAAACTTATCGTTGGCGTTGGGATTCATGTCATCCGTCTTGGCGGCGGCCGTACCTCCGGCGAAATTGGCGCAACCGATGGCAAAGATTATGGGATGTTGATGGCCACCGCATTGCTTGAATATCTTACAGTTGACACAACCATTGAAGCCCATTGTTTGTGGAGCGAGCAGTTTCGACTCTGGCGCGTTTAGGAGAGTACTCATTTAGTCGGTGACTTCCACCGAAAATCCGTTGGTAACCTTTGAAACCTTGGTAATGCGTCCAAAGACGGAGCGCCCCCTGCCGTTCCGCAAACCGCTCCTGTTCTCGCATTAGCCCGGCCTGTGTAGGAACTACTTGGCCGACAGGCTGATTGTCGGCGTAGATGTCAATACGGTCAACGCCTCGATCGGCCCAAAGGTTTCCGGAAGCTTTGCGAGCTGCAGCCAGAGCGGTTCGATTGGTGAGTTCGAAAAGCTCCTGTTTGGCGTCGCGGGCGTCGCGATTGTCCTTGGCGAGTGCGCGGCAGGCGGCTGGGTCGTCACCGGTGAGTGTCTTGAAAGCCTCGTCCGGCAAGCCCTGCTTCAGTAGTGCGGGTGTGCAACCCAAAAGAGAATTACCGCATTGGATGTGACTTTCGAGGAATGCGAGCGGGCGGCCCGGTTCAAGAGCCTCAAGCCAGATCGACACCTTGCAGAGTTCCACAGAGAGCGGATTCACGTCCACGCCGTAGAGGCAGCGTGTGGCAACTTCGCGCAGCGCGTGGCGGACGTCACCGGCGGCCGGCTCGCGTTCATCCGTGCGCAGGGCGGCGAGGCGACGCGCCAACCGATGTGCTGCGGCGACAAGGAAATGGCCGGAACCGCAGGCGGGATCACAAATCTTGAGAGCCAGCAGCGCGGCTTCCGGGTCAGGCGAGCCGAGTGCGTGTTCGATGATAGGGTCGAGCGCGGTATCGAGCAGCGAAGTAATGAGGCTGGTAGGTGTGTAATAGCTGCCGGTGAGCTTGCGTTCGTTGCCGGGAGCATCGGCCAATTCACAGAGACCGGCAGACATGGACCATTCTTTGAAACCGAGTTCGAGGAGTGATTCGTAAATGCCACCGAGTTCCTCCGCGCCGAGATGTTCAAAATCGGTGACGCGCGTGATGCGTTCCTCCCGGTCATTCACTACGCACAAGGCACGGAGCGCGGCGTAAAGATGTTCGTTGGCCAGCGACGCCGTGTCGAGGTCGGGACAGGACGCTTCACTGAACAAGAAACCACCGAGCGGCGGCAACCTGAGATTTTGATGCAGCCACGGTTTTGGTTTCGACTGGCTTCGGCATTTCAATGACATTCGTCGGTTTATCGAAACTGACGCGCTTGCTCATGGCCATGCTGTGCTTTTGACGGAGATGGCCATATCGTTTCATCGCTAGTGCTCCGCCATCGGAGTGTCCAAGCCAACGGCTGATCGTGGGAATGTCCACCCCGGATTCGATGCAAGTTGTCGCAAAGAAATGTCGGAAATCGTGGTGGGTGTAGGTCGGGATGCCAAGTTTGCGGCAGGCTGTTTCGAGGCATTTTCGGGCGCTGGAAACGGAAATGATCGGCTGGTCTGGTTGTGGGTTTTGTTCCGCTTTCAATCTCTCCAAACAGGTTCGCAGCCCGCGTGACATGGGAATCCAGCGCGGGGCGGATTCGGTCTTCGTTCCGGGGATGTAAACGGTGTTGTTGTCAAAATTCACATGAGACCAAATCAGCGGATTCTTCTTTTTCCGGCCGCCCGTTATCTCAGCGACACGCGCGCCGGAATAAGCCAAAAGTTCAACCAAGTCCGCGCCCATTTTCGTCTTTTTCTCGCCCTCTTGATGTGCCCCGCTTTCGCGGAGCGTCGCCATAATCTTTTGAAATTCGTCCAGGCTTGGGATTTGAATTTTTGGCTGGCGGACGGTCGGACGCTCAATGTGGGCGGCGGGATTTGTCAGGATCAGACCATGACGAATCGCGTATTGGAAGACCGCATTCATGGTGTCGAGTTCGCTGACAAACGCCTTCGTGCCGCCTGTTTTTCTCCTCGTCTTGGCCCACCGCTCGCAGTCATCCACCGAGATGTTGCGAATGGACGCCGGACCAAAAAAAACCGCCAGGCTCTTGATAAGGAATCCGTGCCAGTCCACCGTGCTCTCAGCCAGGCGATGTTTGCGGGAGTCAAGCCAACGGGCGGCGAGCGCCGTGAAATTGCCGTGAGGGTCTTCGGTCACGCGCAAGACGCCCATCTTTTCCTTGATGTCCTTTAAACGCCGCTCCGCCAATTTGCGGTCCTTGGTTTTGAGCGAGCGCCGAAACTGCTTGCCACCCTTCTTGATTAGCGCGTAATATCCTCCCGATGATTCGAGACGGTAAAGATTCTCTCCGACATTGTGGAAGACCGGATGCCCATTTGCCGGTTTTATTTTTGCATTCATCACGCCAAAATACACCTCAGAATCAACCGGATGACAAGTGCGGGTTACAAGTTTGCTTTAGCCCCTCCTTAAATTCATCGCAAGTGGTTGCAAGCAAACAACTCGGAGCGTAGCTCAGCCTGGTAGAGCACTTGGTTTGGGACCAAGACGTCGCAGGTTCAAATCCTGTCGCTCCGACCATTTCTTTCGAGCGTCCCCTCTCCCTTGCGCAAATGGGTTGGGTGACGTAAGTTCCGCGCTTGAATTTGAATTTGCGAGAGGAACGGGCGCTGCTGGCTTTGCTGGCGTGCGTCCAGTTTACAACGGTGCTCGATTTCTTGATCGTGCTGCCGCTGGGGCCTCAATACATGACCGTCATGCACATCGGACCGAGCCAGTTCGGGCTGATTGTTTCTTCTTACGCGGTCAGCGCCGGAATTTCCGGCATCGCGGCGGGGTTTTTCCTGGATTATTTCGACCGCAAGCGGGCATTGGTCGGGCTGTTCGGCGGGTTCATGCTCGGCACGCTCTTTTGCGGACTGGCGCAGGGATACCATCTGCTGGTGCTGGCGCGGGCGCTGGCGGGGGCATTCGGCGGCGTCACGGGCGCGCTGATTCTAGCCATAATTGGCGACGCCATCCCAGAGCAACGGCGCGGAGCGGCCATGGGATTGGTCATGTCGGCGTTTTCCCTGGCCATGATTGGCGGGGTGCCGTGCGGGTTGTGGCTGGCCTCGGCGTTTAGCTGGCACGCGCCGTTCATCGCGCTGGCGGGTTTGAGCGCCGTGATTTTGGCGATGGCGGCCTGGCTGCTGCCTTCGATGCGCGGACATCTTGAACACGCCCGCGAGGATCATCCGGCCGCGCGGGTCTGGGCCGTGCTGCGTGAGCGCGATCATCAAATGGCTTTTGTTTTCATGGCGGTGCTGACATGCGCCGGCGGATTGATTTTTCCCTACATCGCCACTTACATGGTGGCCAATACGGGGATGACCGAAAAGCAATTGCCCTTCGTTTATCTCGCGGGCGGAATCTGCACTTTTGCCAGCATGAATTGGATCGGGCGCTGGGCTGATCGCTCGGGCAAACCCCGCGTTTTCTGGATCATGTCCGCATGCGCGACGGCTCCCATCCTGATCTTCACCAACCTGCATCGCGTGCCTTTTCTGACTGGCATCGGCGTGACGACGCTTTTGATGGTTTGCATGTCGGGCCGGTTTGTGCCGGCCATGGCCATGATTACGTCAAGCGTGCAGGCGCGGTATCGCGGCGGTTTCATGAGCGCCAATTCCTCCGTCCAGCAATTTTCAGCCGGGCTGGCCACCTACATTAGCGGCCAGATCATGGGCCAGAACGCGCGCGGCGAATTGACGCATTTTCCAACGATTGGATTGCTGTCCGTTGTGGGAACATGCGCGGGCATCTCGCTTTCACGCTATCTCAAGCCCGCCCCGGAAAATGGCGGCGGCGAGGCGGCGGCCATGCATGGAATGGACGCGCCCATTTAAAATATGATTTACTCCTCCGGGGCCGGCTGTTCCCATTCAGGGTAAACCTCGGCGCTGATCTGGCCCCGGCGGATCATTTCCTGGAGATCGCGGATGATGGTGCGGCGCGCCACCCTGAATTGCCTGGCCAATTCTGAAATGTTCGGCCGCTGGCGCGAACCGCCGATCAAGTCCCGGATCCGGTTTTGGCGGCTGAGCCGGTCCGTCGAGCGGCTGAACAATTCCAGCGCGTCCACGCGCCGGGAGCGTTCCAGCGCCTCGAATTGCCGGACCGCCTCCTGCTCGCCGCATTCGGCCAGGGCGGTCTCGACGGTCTGTTGCAATTCGTGAATATCGACCGGTTTGGGCAGGCAATAATGAGCGCGGCGCGGCCCTTGCAGCGCGCGGATTTGCTGGTGCACCTCCAGCGCGCCGGAGACGACGATGATCGGCACGAAGGGCAGCACCTCCTTGAATTCCGGCAGAAAATCCAGCCCCAATTGGCCCTCATCCAGCACGTGGTCGAGAATGAGCAAGTCCGGCGGCTCTCGCGAAATGCGGGCCAGCGCCTCCACGCCCGTTTTGGCGCGGGCCAGCGCGTGTTTGGCCAGGGCTTCCTCGTAAATCTCGTATTGCAGATCGTCGTCTTCGACAATGAGGATGATGGACTTTTTCATGGCTGGCTCTTCGCGACGGATTCTTCTTTCGGGACGGCTGGCAGGAACAGGCTGAAAACGCTGCCTTCGCCGACGGTGGATTCCACAGCCAGTCCCGCGTCCATTTTCTTGGCCAATTCATAGACAATGGAAAGCCCCAGCCCGGTTCCGCGCCGGCTCGAGAGCGCCTTGGTGGTAAAAAATGGCTCGAACACCCGCCCAACCATCTCGGGCGCGATGCCGCATCCGAAGTCCCGCACCGTCACCGTCACGTAATCGGCGGCCGCGCCGGGCGCGAGGGCCATCCGCGCGGGCAGAGCGCCGGCCAGGGCTGTGGCGATGATGACGCGCTTGCGGCCGTTCATGGATTCCGCGGCGTTAAAAATGAAATTGAGCAGAATTTGCTGCACCAGGCTTGGAGAGGCGCGCACGCCGGGCAGGGCAGGGGCGCGGGTAAAGCATAATTCCACTTCGCGCGAGAAACGGTCGCCCAGCAGCTTGAGCGTGTTGTCAAGCACGGGATTGACCTGGCAGATTTCGAGCACCTCATCGGAGCCGCGGCTGAATCCGAGCATGGCCTGCACGACGGCCGAGCCTTGGTCCACGACCGTCTTGATGCGATCGGCCCGCGTGCGGATTTTGGCCGGATTTTCCAGGTTGTCCTCGATGATCTGCGCGGAGCCTTTGACGATGGAAAGAATGTTGTTGAAATCATGCGCGATGCCGGCGGCCAGCGTGCCCAGCGCGCGCATCTTCTGGCTTTGCAACAATTCCTGGTGGGCCAGTTCCAGCTCGCGCGTGCGCTGGGCCACCTGCTGTCCGACTTGAGCGTAGCTGAGCAACAGCGCCCGATGCCGCCGCCAGGCCAGAATGGCGAAGAACCCCGCCGCGATTGCTCCCGCCGAGGCAATCAACACCAGCCGGCTTTCCTTGTACCACGGCAGCATCATCGCAAAGTCCATTTGGGCCGGGTCGGGATCAATATTGCCGGCGCGGTCCATCGCCCGCACTTGGAAATAATGCCGCCCGGCCGGCAAATCGCTGAATGAAACTTTGTCCGCGCCGGCAAAGGGAGACCATTCACCCGTGTCAAGCCGGCTGGAAAAAAGCAGGCGCCCGGCCGGCGTGCCATTCCATTTGTCGCGCCCGCCAAATTGCACCGCGATCACGCCGTCTTCGGGAATATTTCTTTCCTTCTCCGTCATCGGCGTGATGAACGTGCGGGGAGGCTCGGTGTCGGCTTCGGGATGGTAGAGCGCCACGCCGCGCGACTGCACGGCCCGGATGGTTCCGCGCTGATCTTCGCACAACGCGCGGCAAGGCCCGCCGTCGAGGCCCTCCTCGGCGCCATTTTCAATCCAATGGCCTTTGACAAAGCGCGTGATGCCTTTGTTGTCGCCGACCCAGACGCTGCCGTCGCGCGCGCAAATCATCGCGCTGAGATGATCGAATCCGCCGCGCTCCAGCGACCAATCCCTTCCGTCGAAACTCCAGATTTTTTCGCGCGAAGCGCTCCAGACTTGGCCGCCCGGCAATTCCGCCAAATGGAGCGTTCCCTCGGGCGAACCGCTGTTGGTGGCGGGAAATACCGTCCAGCGCCCGTGCAGCCAAGCCGTGCCAAAATCGCCGCCCAGCCAGAGGTCGCCGGACGGCGCCGCCAGCAGGCAATGGAGATTGGCGGCCGCCGCCGCTTGTGGAACAAAAATCGGCAGCGCCTGAAAATTGGTCCCATCGAAGGCGCCCAACCCGTTCCGGCGGTTGGAGTCTTTCGACGGCGCGGTGGCATAGCAAACATGGCCGTCTCGCAGCAGGCCAATCGGCTTGAATCGGGCGCCACTTTGGCCTGACCTCATCCCGGCGCCGTTCGTTGAGTCCATGTCAAACGCCGCGATCTGGCCGAATGTTTCCGGCCAATAGCCGCTTCCCGCCAGCGATTGCGCAAGGGCGCTTGTGCTGTCATCCGCCGCGGCCGGTTGCCACAGATTCGGGGCGTACCGGACCAATCCGGCCGAAGTCGCCAGCCAGAATGTGCCATGCCAATCGACAGCCACATCGTTATAACGGCGCGGGGAGAGCGCGGCGTCAACCGCCAGGCCCGAGGGCGATTCGTGGAAAAGTCGGTTGGAAGAGCAGGCCCAATACGAATTATCCGGGCCGCGCCAGGCAAAGGAAACCTGCGCCGCGCCGAGCGTTCGCGCCTGCCACTGATCTCCATCGAAGTGGACCATCCGGCTCTGGCCATCTTGCGAGGAATCCGCCGCCAGCGTCACGCCATTTTCGTCCGGTTGCGGGTGCCGCAGCCGCAGCAGGTGAAGGGAGGCGGGGACAACAAACTCGCGCCACTCGCTGGCCGCGCTCAGGCTTCGCTGCGGGCCGGAGACGCGCGCCAAACCGCGCTCGCCCACGATCCACAATTCATCCTCCACTCCCACGGCCATGGATGAGAACTGTCCCAGGTTCGCGCCGGCCTCCCGCAACGTTTGCACGCGGAAATGGGCTGGGTCTTCCGCGTTGCATTCAATCAATTCTCCCGGCAAGAGGCACAGCGCCACGTTAAGGCGCACCGGAGACAGCGGAATCTTGCTCACGGACGCAGCGCCCGCCAGGCCATCCAACGGATAGCACTTCCAATCCTGCTCGCGGAAAGTCCACAAACCGCGCGGCGAAAGAGTCCAAAGCTGGCCCGCCGGACTTTGATAAACGCGCGCCGCGCCCGGCGGCAGTGGAAGCGATTTCGCGTCGAAACCATCAAAAAGGCAAACGCTCGACAATGCGGAATCGACTGCCAGCACGGCTCCGTTTTCCGCCAGCGTGACGGAGGAAAACGAGGATTGGGGAAAGCCCTGCGATTGGTTGAATTCCCGCCAGGAAGGGGCCTGCTGGCCGTGAGCCTGAGCCAGCGCAACGAAAACGAAGGCCGCAGCCAAAACATGCCGTTCCAGCAACGGAGGGCGCATACCCGGCATTATTCAATTGCCATGCGCGTTGCGCAACCAAAAGCGCGGGTGTGCATCCAGACGCACACTTCCGTCCGAGGCTCAGGCAGGGTATCTAATGGAGCGTCCCTGGCCAAAGCCGGGACTGAATTACGCGTGAGGACGGCCCTACATGACGGATGCCTGGCCGCCAGCAACCATCGCCGCCGCGGTTTGACGCTGGTCGAATTGTTGGTGGTGATCGCCATTATCGCCCTGCTGGCCGCCTTGCTGCTGCCCGCATTGACCAGCGCCAAGGCGAACACCAAACAAGTCGCCTGCATGAGCAATCTCCGGCAACTGGAGGCCGCCTTCCAAATGTACGCCTCCGATAACCGCAGCTATCTTGCGCAAAACGTCGCCGCGCCGGCATATGAAACGCAATCGTCCTCATCCAACGCCTGGGTTTACGGCAACATGAAAATTGTGGAGCAGGCGACGAATACGGTTTTGATCAAAGCCGGGGAATTGTGCCCCTACCTCGTCCAAACCGGAGTTTATCATTGCCCGTCGGACACGATTCTGGATGAGGGATTGCCGCGTGCGCGCAGCTACGCCATGAATTCCTGGATCGGAAGTCAGGCCATGGACAAGGAGCAGCAGCAAAATCCCTTCCGCATTTTTATAAAGGACAGCGATCTCGCCGCCGGCCGGCCCGCGTCCATTTGGGTGCTGATGGATGAACATCCCGCCAGTTTGGATGACGGCTGGTTTGAAGTCACGATGGACGACAGCATGCCTTTCGCCGCGCTGCCCGCCACCCGCCATCAAAATGCCTGCGTCCTGAATTTTGCCGACGGCCACACGGAAGTTTACCATGAGCGCACCACCGCGGCGCAAATCGCCGAGACTCAATCATCCGCTTTCGCCGGCTTTCAGCCCCCGTTTATTCCCGCCAATAACATTGACTGGGTCAAGTTAAAGCAGGTCACCACCTCGCGGTAGTTTTTTCGTTTGTAAACTGAAAGGCTCTTCCCATACTGAGGCATGAAGTATGGAATCATGCCGCTGTTGCTGGCGCTGGCCGTTCTGGGGCCGGGCCGCGCGACCATGGCGGCGCCCAAACAAAGCGAGGCCCAAATCCAGCGCCGGGTGGAGGCGTTGCTGTCAACCATGTCCCTCGACGAAAAAATCGGCCAGATGACCCAGGTCGATATGAATGCCTTGCGGGACAAGGACGACATTCGGAAATTTGGCCTCGGTTCGATGCTCAGCGGAGGCAATTCCGCTCCGGCAGACAATTCCGCCACCGGCTGGGCCAGAGCTTATGACGAATACCAGTCCTGGGCCTTGAAAGCGCGGCTGAAAATTCCGTTGCTCTACGGCATCGACGCCGTCCACGGCGACAACCACCTCGATGACGCGGTCATCTTTCCCCACAACATCGGCCTTGGCGCCACGCACAGCCCGGAACTCGTCGAAGAAGCCGCGCGGGTCACCGCCGCCGAGGTCAAAGGCACGGGCATTGGCTGGACGTTCGCGCCCTGTGTGGCCGTCGCCCGCGATGAGCGCTGGGGGCGGACTTACGAAAGCTTTGGTGAAGATACCGGCCTGGTCTCGCGGCTCGGCGCGGCCGCTGTGCGGGGTTTCCAAGGCAGTGATTTGTCGGACACGGCCTCAGTGCTCGCCTGCGCCAAACATTTCCTGGCCGATGGAGGGACTACCGACGGCATCGACCAGGGCAATGCCCAATGCGATGAAGCCGCGCTGCGGAAAATTTTCCTGCCGCCCTACGCCGCCACCATCAAAGCGGGCGTGGAATCGATCATGGTTTCCTACAGCAGTTGGAACGGCGTGAAAATGAGTTCCAATAAGCGATTATTGACAGATGTGCTCAAAGGCGAGCTGGGCTTCAAGGGCATCCTCGTTTCCGATTGGGCCGCCATCGACCAGATTTCGCCTGATTTCACGAACGACGTCGATGTGTCAATCAACGCCGGCCTGGATATGATCATGATTCCCAACGGCCCCGGCCACGACAATAATTACGTCCAATTCATTGCGATTCTCAAGCAACTGGCCTCCGATGGAAAAGTGCCGCTCTCGCGGATTGACGACGCCGTGCGCCGCATTTTGCGCGTCAAGTTCATGATGGGCCTGTTCGAGCATCCGTTCACCGACCCGGCCCTGACCGCCGAGGTTGGCTCGTCGGAACACCGCGCCGCCGCCCGCCTTTGCGTGCGCGCGTCGATGGTCCTGTTGAAAAACCGGAACCATCTTCTGCCGCTGTCAAAAAATGTCCGGCATGTGGCCATAGTCGGGCAGGCGGCCGATGATTTGGGCGTCCAGTGCGGCGGATGGACCGTTGACTGGCAAGGCAAACCGGGCCGAATCCGCCAGAACGGGACGACCATCCTCCAAGCCATCCGCCAATCCGTCGCAGCCGGCACGCAAGTCACATTTTCAGCCGACGCCTCCGATGTGGCAGGCGCAGATGCCGTGCTGGCCGTCGTGGGCGAAATGCCCTACGCCGAAATGAAAGGCGATCGCACCGATTTGAATTTGTCGGAACAGGATCGCGCGTTAATCCACCGGGCCAAATCGTCCGGCGCCCCCGTGGCCGCGATTCTTCTTTCCGGCCGCCCGTTGATCCTGGGTTCAGCCTTGGAGGAGAGCGATGCCTTCATCGCCGCCTGGCTGCCCGGCACCGAAGGGGAGGGGGTGGCCGATGTCCTCTTCGGCGAGGCCCGTCCCACCGGCAAACTCCCCCGCCATTGGCCTGCCAGCATGGAGCAAGTCCCCGTGGGCAACAGTTCCCTGTTCCCAACCGGCTTCGGACTGTCGTATTGACACCGTCAAAAGACCTTAAGCGCATCCAGCACGGCGCGGACGCGGGAGACTTCATGGGTGCGGAATAAATCGGTTTTGCCGAGGGCCGCCAGCACCGCGAAAAACGGCTCCGCGCAGCGGACTTCCTCGCCGAAATATTCGAACGCGTGCGGCAAGGCGTGGCATACCGGAAAACCCAGTTCGCGCAGGCGAAACGTTTGCAGAAAGGTCGTCATTTGATGCCGCACGCGCGTGGCGCTGTCCTGCAAGTTTCGGTAATAAAATCCCAATCCGGGATCGAGCAGAATTCTCTCCACGCCGTTGCGCCCAGCTAACTCGGCCAAAGCGGAAAAGCCATCCCGCATTCGGCCAGCCACGTCTCCGCCCAGGTCGAAATCGCCAACTTCGCGCGCGTTGGGGCCTTGCACGAAACAGAGAATGACCGCCGCTTCATGCGCCGCCGCCATGCGAAAAATCTCCGCCGCCTCCTGCGTCCCTGTCAAATTAATGACTTTCGCGCCCGCCTCCAGGCAGGCCCGCGCGACTTGAGCCCGGTATGTTTCGACTGAAACCAGGGCGCCATCCGCGGCGAGTGCGCGCACCACCGGCAACAATGTATCCGCCTGCGCTGATTCATCCATCCGCGCGGCCTGGGCCAGCGTCGATTCCGCGCCCACGTCAACTATATGCGCACCCTGGGCTTGCAGCACGCGGCCCCGCTCGATGGCCCGCTCGGCGGTGAGGCAGACGCTCTCGCGATACCAGGAATCAGGGGACAGATTGATGACTCCCATGATGGCTGGCGCGGAATTGAAATCGAAGCGCCATCCGCCGATGGTAAATTCGCGCACTCTGGCGCCGGCGGCCGCCCGATGGCTTTCGAGCAAGCTGGCCAATTGTTCCAAGGACAGCATTACGGCACGAGGTAATCCACCACCACGGCCCGATAATCTGCCATGTTGGGCTGCTCTTGCAGGTAAAAAGTGGTGACTCCGCCCTGCCTGGCGGTGGCTGTGGCGGCATCCACCCATTGGCGGCCGGTGCGGCTCTGCAATAGCAATACTTGCCCTGGCGCGGCCTCGTAACGCAGCAGGAAACCCTGGGCGAATCGGTATTGGACGCTGCCGAGCAATGCCGCTTCCACCACTGGCGCTTGCAGCGTGAATTTGATTTCTCCGGTCAGCCCCCCCGCGTCGCCGATTCCGATTTGATAAGTCTGGCCCATGACGCCATTGAACGAAACGCCGCCCGCGCCCGCCGCCGCCAATTTCAAATGCGCGAGCGATGTTCCCGTAAAAACTCCAACGGGGAAGGCATAATCGCTTCCGCCCAAATCCAGTTTGACAGGGCCGCTGACGGGAGCCGTCCAGGACGACCACGCGATTCGGCCAGTCGAGCCAAAGCCGATGGCAGGCGCGCCTGCCTCCGGGGCCGCTCCCGCGTTGAAACCGGTGGCGGCCACGTTGATGCCGTGCAGCACGATCCGCCTCGCGAAGTTGTCATTGGCAGCCGGAGTGGTCAGCGCGAGATAAAGAGTGATGTTGCTCGTCGTGCCCATGTTGCCGTCGAAGTCGATGTCGTAAGTGCGGCCTTTGACAGCGTCAAACTCGACCGCGTAAGGATACGGCGCAAGGTTCATAGGCAGGCAATCGGCTGCCGCCAGCGCGGCGATGTTGGTTCCCGTAAACGCCGCCAGCACGGGGAAGAAAACCGGCGGCGGATTTTGATCCTCCAAGTTTCCACACGAAGAGAGCCCATCAAGAATATCGATGACGCCAATGCCGCCCTCACCTGACGAAGGGGGCAAATAAGGAGGGATATTGTTAGTTGACAGCGTCACGCGGCCGGTCGCCGGCGCCGTCCATGAATACCAGACTGAGCTTCCGCCGGGATTTCCCAGAGGCGCCGGTTCGCCGGGTTGCGGGGTGGCTCCATTGTTGGAAGCGGCGATGCGCGCGCGCGAGCCGGTGAGTTTTATGGCGTTTTGGAGATTATCATTTCGCGGCGCGGGAGTAAATTTCAACGAGAATCGCAACGGCCCTCCGGAAATGACATTCGTTGTGAAAACCGGCCCGAATCCAATAAATGTCACGCCTGGATCTTCTGGGACTGGTGTCGAGATGATTTGCAGGGAGGCATCCGTGACGATCGCCGAATCCAGGCAAATTTGATAAACCTGCCCTTTGGCCACGTGCAGCGTTGCCGAGCCCCTCATGCGCCAGTGGCAGCCGCATTCAACATCGTCATAGCAAGCCAGGAAATTGTTGCTGGCCACGAGTGTCAAGTCCGCCAATTCGTGCCCGGTGAACACAGTCAGGAACGGGTTGAAGCCAGCCGCGCTCGGCGCGATGACCACGATGCCATTGGAAAGCGCCGTCCATGTCCACCAAGCCGTTTGTCCGCTGGAAATGTCCGCGATGAGCGGCTCGTCCGCCTCGGCCGTCGCATTGAACAAATCCGAAGAGACCGCCAAATTGGTTCCGCTTAACGTCAGGCGATTTGCAAAATTATCATTGATGGGCTGCCCGGCCGTCGCCATTGCCATGAAAAATCCTGCCAGCGAAGTGGCGATGGCCGTGCGTTTCGTGCTGTCAAAAAATCGTCTCATTTCTGCCTCTCGAATTGTTGAAAAAGCTGCAATTGTTCGGGGTGCTTTTTCCAAAATCCCACCAGCTTCTCCAGCACCGCCAGCGTCCGCGGCCGGAGGTGATGTTCCATGTCCTCCACTTCCGCCTCGATGATCTTTTCTTCCAGGCCGAGCAATCCCAGCAATTCCGTCAAGGTCTGGTGCCGCTGCTTGATGCGCGCGGCCACGGCGCGGCCGTCGGGCGTCAGATTAAATCCGCGGTATCTTTCGTAAATGAGCAATCCGCGCCCCGCCAGGCGGCGCACCATGTTTGAAACCGTCGAGACCGTCAGTCCCAGTTCCTCCGCCACATCGGTCACGCGGGCATAACCCTTGTGATCGACGAAATCGGCGATGCGCTCCAAGTGATCCTCCGTGGAATCGGAGAGAGGCCTGGCCGCTGCGCGGATTTTGCTGCGTTTGACTGGCACCGCGCACCATTACCACAAGGCCGCGCTTATGACGACTCATTTCGCAAAAATCAAGGCTGTCTAAAAACCGCCCAAGCCCTCTAAAATCAGGCATGAACGATGAGTTGAGACAGGTCGATCGCACTTGCGTAATGTGGCGCGGGCGCCGGCTTTCTTATTTCGCCGGATGCGATTATTTCCGGCTCTCCAGCCATCCGTCGGTCCTCCAGGCTCTCAAAGATGGATTGGATCGCGACGGTTTAAACGTGGCCGCTTCGCGCATGACAACGGGAAATCATCCATTGTTCACGCGATTGGAAAAAGCCCTGGCGGATTTTTTTGGCGCCCCCGCGGCCCTGCTGGCGGCCACTGGATACGCCGGCAATTTAATTGCCATGCAAGCTTTGCGCGAAGACTTCTCGCACATTCTCATGGATGAGCGGGCGCACTTGAGCCTCCGCGATGCCGCCCGTTTTTTCTCCGGCCCTGTTTTGGAATTTCCGCATCGTTCCCCCGCGGGCCTGACTCGCCAATTGCGCCGCCTGCGCGGAAAATCCAAGCCGCTGGTGCTGACCGATGGCCTGTTCTCGCGCGATGGTGAAGTCGCGCCGCTGGCGGAGTATGTGAAGGCGCTGCCGTCCGGCGGCATGATCCTGCTGGACGACGCGCACGCGGCCGGCCTGCTCGGCGCGCGCGGGCAGGGGACGGTGGAATACGCGATGGTCCCGCGCCGGCGCATCATTCAGACGGTGACTTTGAGCAAGGCTTTTGGCTGCTACGGCGGCGCGATTCTGTGCGAAGCGGGCTTGCGCAAGAAACTCATGGAGGCCAGCGCGCTTTTCGCGGGCAGCACGCCGCTGCCGCTGCCGTTGGGCCATGCCGCGCTCAAAGCCATGGAACTGCTGCGGAGCGATCCGGGATTGCGCTGCCGGATGAGCCACAATGTCAATTATATTAAAACCGCCTTGCGCGCCGGCGGAATGGATTTGGCGCGGACGCCCGCGCCCATCGTGCCCATCGTTCCGCGCGGCCCGGCGGAAATCGCGAAAACACGCCGCCACTTGCTGGCGCATGGAGTCTTCCCGTCGTTTATTCGTTATCCAGGCGGGCCGGCCGGCGGCTATTTCCGGTTCGTAGTGTCAAGCGAACATTCCCAAAAGCAACTCGACGATTTGCTCGCCGCGCTGCGGGCGCGATGACGCGGTTACTGAGCCGGAGGCCGCGCTTCAATTTCAAACGCTCCGCTGCCGCCGATCTGCACCTGGCCCGTGATGAACGGGTTCTGGCTTTGGCTCTGATTCCGGTTCTGCCCGGCCTGCGCCGCGGCCGCGTTGGAAAAGCCGCCTCCGAAACCGCCCCCCCCACCGCCGCCGCGGGCGTTGGACTGGCGGTAGGAAGCCTGCGCGGCAACGGGCGCGTTTTGCACGTTGCCGTTGAACACCACATTTTTCCGCAAACTCCGGTTCACGCCCGCGACGTTGAAGTTCCAGCCGGCCGCATTTTGGGCCTGGCTGGGCGCGCCCGCTTTTTCCTTCGCGTTGTCAAATAGGTTGCTCTGCGGCGCAATAACCTGTCCTTTATAAATGGAGCCATCCGCGTCCACGATGCTGACGTCTTGCCCGGAGCGCCGCAGGCTGAAATTCGCCAAAACATTGGGAATCCGCGACGCCCCGGCTGCGTGGGCAGCCTGGACGGGAACTTGGACGAATTGTTGAGCGGTCCCCGCGAAGCCTGGCGCCGATAGCGGAGCGCTCGCCGCTGCTTCCGCGCGCCCCAATGGCCCTTCACCAGCGTTTAACGGTGTCGCCGCGGCAACCGTCCCCGAAACCGCCGCGCCGGCCTGAGGGGCCGGAATAAACGAGCCTCCTGGCACAACGGACGGCGGAGGCGGCCCCGGAGGAGTTGCGGCAACGGCGTCCTTTGTCGGAGCCGCCGCTGAGGAGATTGCGTCGCTTTGTGCCAGTTCTCGTTTTCCCATCCGGGTGTCCAACGCGGAAGGCGTCAGCTTCTTCGCCGCTTCCTGCGGAGCTTTCAATTCGGCCGCCTGGGCCGGCGGGGACTTGTCATTGGAGGCGGCCAAGGGCTCCAGCCTTCGCATTTGGGAGTTGAGAATGTCAAACATGACGACCATGACGGCGATCGCGCCCCACATGGCGGCCAGCGGCCAGCGCCATTTCCGCCAGCCCTCGGCCTTCATCAACGGCGCGGGCGCTACGGCGGCGGGAAACGTCCGCTTCACCTCATCGCGCAGCAACTTGCGCGTGTAGCCGGGCATCTCCGGCGATGGTTCGGCCTGCCCGCCCCGCTTCCTGGCGTAGGCTCTGAGCAAGTCGTCCATTCTGCTATTTGGCTCCTCCGACGGCATATTATATTATACTATATTAGACGGAAGATGACTCTGTTTTCTTCCCGCCAAAAACCTCGACGGCGATCTTTTCCAGCCGGTCCAGGCATTTGCTCAAGCGGGAACTGACGGTTTTGGGATTCAATTTCAACTCGTGCGCTATCTCATCATAACTCAAATCGGCGAAATATCGAAGCTGGATGATCTCCCGGCACGGTTCCTCCAGCCGCTCCAAAGCAAGGCCCATTTGCGCCGCGCATTCGGCCTTGGCCAGCAGCGCGTCCGGCGAGGGCAGTCCGCTGGGGATTTGCAACGGCAGCGCGCCCTCGCCGTTCTCCTCCTGCAAGGAAACCACGGCCTGGCCTCCGCCGCGTTTGGCCGCCTGCTGGCGGTCGAGGTAATCGCGCGCCTTGTTGGCGGCGATGCGGAAAATCCACGTTTGCAAGCGGCTGCCGCCCTGGAAGGAATCAATGTTCTTAATGACAGCCAGGAACGCCTCCTGGCAAATTTCCTCCGCGTCCTCGCGCGAAAAACCCGGCGAAAGTTGGAACACAAACCGGAACGCCGCCGCGTAATGCGAATCAAAAAGCGCGTCCCAAGCGCGCTCATCGCCCTGCCGGCAGCGGGCGATCAATTGCGCATCAGAATCCGCGTTCACGCCGCAGAATACGCGCTGAACGTTGAAAGTTCAAAGGCCAAAAGGGGCGGGCCATTTTGTTTTGTTCGTTGTGCGCCAGTTCGTCATGCGCTAATGCTAATCCATGGCATTTTCACTGGCCGGCAAATGGGTTTTGATTACGGGCGCTTCCAGCGGATTCGGCGCGGCCGCCGCGTCGGCGTTTGGCGCGCTGCATTGCAACTTGCTCTTGGGCGCGCGCCGATTGGAAAAGCTCGAAACGGCGGCCAAAGCAGCCCGGCAGGCTGGCGCTCCGATGTCGCTTTTCCACATATTGGATGTCACCAAAACGGCCAGCGTTGAAGACTTTGTGCAATGGGCGCGGAACAAAACCAGCGCGGTCGATGTGCTCATCAATAACGCGGGCGGCGCGCACGGCTTGGAACCCGTCGCCACCGCGCGAGACGAGGATTGGGAGGCCACCCTGCAAACCAACGTTCTCGGCCTCCTGCGCGTGACCCGGGCCGTTTTGCCGATGATGCCCAAGGACGCCGGCAGTTCCATTTTGAATCTTGGCTCGGTCGCGGGCCGGTTCGCCTATGAAGGCGGCGCGGCCTATTGCGCGGCCAAGGCCGGCGAATTGAAAATCACCCAGGCCCTGCGCCTGGAACTCAACGGCACCGGCATCCGCATCGGTTCGATCGATCCCGGCATGGCGCGGACGGAATTCGGCGTGGTGCGTTTCAAAGGCGACCAATCGCGCGCGGAAAAAGTGTACGAGGGCGTCCACCCGCTCGTGGCCGAGGACGTGGCCGAGGCGCTTGTCTGGGCCGCGACCCGCCCTCCGCATGTCAACATAGACGAGATGGTCATCAAGTCCGTGGACCAGGCCGCGACCTTCAAAGTCTTCCGCCGCAACCAAAAGGCGTAGACCGAGGACAGACCACTGACACGAATGGTGTTTGGAACTGGAGGAAACTCGTCGGATCCATTATAATCCTTTAGGAGCCCTTCATGGGATCGAGTGGATCCTGTTCGGTGATATGCAAACCCATAATGCAAAAGACATTATAGGCTTATGTGGCGCAATTGTGGCGTCTGGCACGTTCATTATTCTCTCACTCTTTTCTATCAGAAAGCGAGATCGATGGGCAAAGTATCTTCTTTTTTCCGTCGGAGTGGTTGGCCTGCTGTGCTTTGGCTTTCAATTATCGCTGGATGCGCATTGGATTTTACTTGCTCGGTCGGAAAATTTTGAAGCTAAATTTATTTTTGCGGCAATAGAGGGTTGGTTATTGGGAAGTTTAATTGCCTTGGTTATATCCGGACAGGCGCTGGGTGAAGAATCTTTGGCGAAGCGGCGCTAATAGATTGAGAAGAAACGCGCGGAAATAAATTCAATCCCAAAACATTAGGTGCCATCTCCGCTGTCGTTATCGGCCACTTGTTTGCCGCCAAGTCCCTTCGAAAGCGCCCAAACCGTCAGCCCGGCAGCAATGATGCAGGCAAACATGGAGCCCAAACGCCGAGAGAATCATCATCAAGCCGGCTGGCAGAGAAAACAAGCTGGCACCGATGGCCCGTATTGAAGGAGTCGTAACAAAGCTAATTAGCGAAGCCACAATCGCAAAGAGTATTCCTACGACGGAAGCTCCAATTGAGAGTTCTGACCCGCAGATGCAAAATCCCGACAGCATTATCATGACGACCCCTCCGAGGAGAAGCGCGATGCCTCCACCAATAAATGCGGCAACGGTTGCCATGCGTTTGTCCGCAATTTTAGCCTCACTTCTTGCACTTTTCCTTGGCTCCGCTCAAAAACCTGCGACGCGTCGTCACTAGGCGCCTCATCGGCATTGTCGTAGAATTACTGAGCCGCGGGCTTTTTCGGCGGGATGGTTCGGGCGGATTCGATCAATTCCCAAAACTTCGGATTTTGCTGCAACGCCTCGTCCTCGCCGGTCGGCAGGCTGGAGCGATAGAGAAAATCCTTGAGCGTGTTGCGGCTGAGGATGCGATGGACGACCACGCCCAATTCGTGCCGCTCGAAATAAACGCGGTAATCGCCCAGCCGGAATCGCTGCAACGTTTTGCCCGCGCGCTCAAGCTGGCCAAAGTGATGAGGCTCGCTCTTCAGAACCTCCTGCGGCAAACCGCGAAATTCGCCCAGGATATGAAGCTGCAACTCGCGCGGCATTTTGGCCAGTTCCGCCGCGCTGGTCGGATTGAATATGATCTGAAATTGCACGCCGCCAAGTTTAGGTTTGTCATTCCAATATTCAATCCCGGAATGTTTGCGAATTAGGGTGAAGAGCCCGAAACGGCCGCCACCCGCAAAAACCGCATCACCGTATCCCCATGTTTGAGCATTTTGGTTTCCTTCCACTCCGGCGGAATGCTCAGCGTATCCCTCTTCGTATGGCCCAGAACGAAAATGCCGCCCTCCGCCACCAACCCGCCCAGAGCGCGGTCATCCAGCAATTGCTGCGCGAAGGACGTGGAGCGGCGCCCGATGTTCTTCTCGCCGTAGGGCGGGTCGGCCAGGATAAGATCGAATTGTTGACGATCGCCGGCCAGGTGGCGGATGGCCGCGAAGGCGTCCTGCGGCAGGATGCGCAGGCTCGCGGCGGGCAGGCGCGCTTGTTCGAGGTTCAGCCGGATAAATTGCGCGTGCCGGGCGGATTTCTCGACGCACAAAGCGGAAGCGGCCCCGCGGCTCAGGCATTCCAGGCTCAACGCGCCCGTGCCGGCGAACAATTCCAGCACCCGCGCCCTGGCCACGCGCGCGCCCAGGCTGTTGAAAACGGCCTGCCGCACCAGATCGGGCGTCGGCCGCACAGCCAAGCCTTTGGGGGCTTTCAGCACGACCCCGCCCGCGCTGCCGCTAATAATGCGCATGGCGATTGCTCAAAGCCGTTCGCGCCCGCCGTAGCCGGTTTCCAGGTCGTGCCAGAATTCGATGTCGTCCTCGTCCTTTTCCCAGCACAGAAAAACCTCCCGGCCCTGGCGCAAGGCGGGGAAATCCAGCAGGCCGCGGCGGAGGTCTTTGATCTGGATTTGGCGGAGGCGGAACTCCTGGAGAATCCGCTGGCATTCGGCCAGCGTCTTTATCATTTGATTGACAGGTTCGCCGCCGGCGTCGCCGCCCTCCTTGAGCAGGGCGGCCACATGATTCTCATGCGCGCGCAGAACGGATTGCAGGGTATCCAATTCCGCCAGCCACTCCCGGATGCTCGGCAGCAAGGCGCGCGCTTCGTCCACCGAGTAATGTTTGGAGAAATGCACGTAAACTTCAACGGGTTCCGCCGGAGTATTGGTCTATCTTGCGTTTGACATCGTCATTGGCCTCGATGGCGTAGGACTTCTTCCAAGCTTCGACGGCCAGATTCGTTTGGTGCAACGCCACGTAAACCTCTCCCAAATGGTCAAATACGGTGGAGTCCGGAGGAGTCGTGTATTGAATGGCTTTGAGCAATTGCGGCAGTGCCTGGCGCGGCTCGTGCTGCTTGAAAAGCACCCAGCCCAAGCTGTCAAGATAAGCGCCGTTGCGCGGGTCGAGGCTGATCGCCTTCTCAATTAGCGCGCGGGCGCGGGGCAATTGCTGGCCCAGATCGGCGAACATGTAACCCAGGTAATTCATCGCCTCGGCGAAATCCGGCTGCAGCGTCACGCACTTTTGCAGATATTCCTCCGCCTGTTTGTATTCGCGCGCTCGCTCGCAGGCGGCGCCAAATTGAAAATAAAACCGCTGGTCCAATTTGGACGGCCCGGTCGCCAGGCCAATGACTTCCGCCTCTTTGAAATGCCGGATGGCTTCGGAAAATTTCTTGACGTGCGCGTAGGCCACGCCCGTGTAAAACTCGCAGGCGAACGTCTTTGAAAAAAGATCGCGCGCCTGGTCGAGCGTCTCGAAGGCCTCCTTTTCCTGGTGCAAATCCAGTTGCGCCAGGGACAGGTCGTAGTAGGCCTGCTCAAGCCGGTGATCGCCATGAAGCGCGTTGGAGAATGCTTCCACCGCATCGGCCAGGTCGCCGTTTTCGTAATCCAGTTCGCCCAGGACAAACCACGCGCGCGGAAAGGCTGTCGGGTTCTCCCGGATGAGCGCCTTCAATTCCTCCATGGCATTGGTGCGGTCGTTGTCCTGGATATAAAGCCCCGCCAGCTTCTCGTGCATATCATTGCGCAAGGTCGAAGGATCGGGCGCGTGATCGAGCAGCTTGTTGTAAATCGCGGCTGCTTTCTTTTCCTGGTTCAGCCGCGCGTAATGGTCCGCCAGCAATTCCGAAAGCCGGCTGGAAGCGGATTTCGTTTCGGCGGCGCGGTCCAGCGCCGCCACGGCGTCCGCCTCCGCTTCCTCATCCTTGGGCTGGTCCTTGAGGTACGCGATGTAAAGGTCCGTCAGCGCCAGCAAACTGCCCGGTTCCGGCCGAATCTCGCGGGCGGCGCGGTGAAGAGTCCTGGCGGCCTCCGTCCACGCCTTTTGTTGCAGCAGGATTTCGATTTCGCAATCGTAGCCGTCCAGCAAACCAGGATCCCGCTGGATGGCGCGTTTGGCCGATTCCAAAGCCTGCTTCGGATGCTTTGTCTGAACCTGAACGCGCGCCAGCGATGCCAATATCACCGCCGAAGCGCCGGGCCGGCTGGCGGATTTCGTGAGCAGGGCCAGCGCCTTATCCTGCTGCTTGTGCTGGAGAAGTTGTTCGGCCACCTCGATGACCAGCCGTTCGTTCTGCGGATCATCCAAAGCGGCCGCATCCCATTGCTGGAGCGTATTATCGGCGTCGTCGTTGTCGAAGTAGCTCTCGCCGGCGGCGAAATGGGCAAACGCATCCGGGTTGCCATTCACAAATTGCATCGGCCCCGCGCCCGCCGGAGATTTGCCCGCCGCTGTCCCCGGATGCGCCGGGGCATGAGCCGTCGTACAGCCTGCCAGGAGAAATCCAGCGAGGCCGATAACCAGAATGAAATGAAATGCCTTCATGCGTTGCGCGGCGGCCAAAAAAGCCGCCACCCCGCGCGCCGACGGACCGCGATGGCAATCCGCCCAAAGGCCGCGCCTTCCCAGCTTACTTCTGCCAAGTGCGTTTTTTGTGGCGATTAGCGCGCAGCTTTTTGCGGCGTTTATGTTTGTTGATCTTGCTTTTGCGGCGTTTCTTTAATGATCCCATAATTATTTGTTTATCACGGCTTGGTTAATATACCACTTTGTTCAAAGGATATTCAATAATTCCTTCTGCCCCGGCGGCTTTGAGCTGCGGAATCAATTCCCGCACCACCGGTTCATCCATAATTGTCTCCACCGCCACCCAGCCTTTTTGGCTCAGGCTGGAAACGGTCGGGTTGCGCAAGGCGGGCAGCGTTTTGAGCAGCATGGCCAGGTTTTTCTCCCGCAAATTCATCTTCAAACCGACTTTGTTCTCCGCCTCCAAAGCACCCCGCAACAGCATCGCCATGGTCTCGATTTTGTGCCGTTTCCAGGGGTCTTTCCATGACGCATGATTCGCGATCAGGCGCGGCGTGGAGACCAGAAGCGTATCGACAATGCGCAGGTTGTTCGCCCGCAAGGACGACCCGGTTTCAGTGATTTCCACAATCGCATCCACCAATTCGTGCGCCTTGACCTCCGTCGCGCCCCATGAAAATTCCACCTCCGCCTTGACCTTGTGCTTGCGCAGGTAACGCTTGGTGATGTTGACGACCTCGGTGGCGATGCGTTTGCCCTGCAAATCCTTCGGCGAACGGATCCCGGAATTCTCCGGCACGGCCAGCACCCAGCGGGCGGGCTGGCTGGTCGCCTTGCTGAATTGGAACTCGCCGACCGAATGCACCTTGGAGCCGTTCTCGACAATCCAATCGTAGCCGGTCAGCCCGCAATCCAGGTAGCCATGCTCGACGTAGCGGCTGATTTCCTGCGCGCGAATGAGCCGCACCATCAACTGTTTGTCATCCACGTAAGGCGCGTAGGAGCGGCTGCTCACTTGAATATGGAAGCCAGCCTTGCCCATTTTGGCGATGGCGGCGTCCTGCAAACTTCCCTTCGGCAACCCAAATTTCAAAATTTCGTTCATTAAATGGTATCGATCTTACTCTTAATCTTAATCGGGATGAGGATTATGATTGCGAACCGCTTGGTTTGACAAGAATCGTTTGCCGCCCCCGCACGCGAATCTCCCCCCGCGCCAGCGCCCCGATGGCCGCCGGATAAATCCTCCGCTCCACTTCCTGAATCCGCGCGTGCAGCGTCTCCGCCGTGTCCCCCGGCAAAATCGGCGCCGTCTCCTGCGCGATGATCGGCCCGGTGTCAATGCCCTGATCGACCAAATGCACCGTCACGCCCGTCACTTTCACGCCGTAATCGAGCGCCTGCTTCCACGCTTCCAGCCCCGGGAAGGCCGGAAGCAGGGCAGGATGGATGTTGACCACGCGTTGCGCGAACGCCCGCAGCAGCTCGCCTTTGAGAATCCGCATGAACCCGGCCAGCACCACCAAATCCACTTCCGCCTCGCGCAAGGCCCCCAGGAATTCCGCCTCAGCCGATTCATCCAGCTTAGTGCGGAATTTCCCCGGCGGAACAAACCGCGCCGGCAATCCGCGCTCGCGCGCCCGCTCCAGGATGCCCGCATTTTCGACATCGCTCAACACCAGCGCGACGCTCGCGGGGATGGCCCCCGCCGCGCAGGCGTCCGCGATGGCGGCGGCATTGGACCCTTTGCCGGAGCCGAGGATGCCAAGTCGAAACGGGCGTGCTTCGCTCATTAAAAATCGCGCTACAGGGCTTGCGCCACCAGATCGCCAACTTGCGCGGTCGTGCAGCCCATTTTGCCCGCCGCCAGGCTCTTGATTTTTTCGCGCGTCACCTTGATGACGGCCGCCTCAATGGCTTGGGCGGCCGCGCGTTCGCCCAGAAAATCGAGCATCATTTGCCCCGCGCAAATCGCCGCCAGCGGGTTGATCACGCCTTGCCCCGTGTATTTGGGCGCGCTGCCGCCAATCGGCTCGAACATGCTTGCGCCGGCCGGATTGATGTTTCCGCCCGCCGCGATGCCCATGCCTCCTTGCACCATCGCGCCCAAATCGGTGATGATGTCGCCGAACATATTGTCGGTTACGATGACATCGAACCATTCCGGGTTCTTGACGAACCACATCGTCGTCGCATCGACGTGCGCGTAGTCGCGTTTGACTTCCGCGAAATCTTTTTTGCCCACTTCATGGAAGGCGCGCTCCCACAGATCGAAGGCGAACGTGAGCACGTTGGTCTTGCCGCACAGTGTCAACTGCGATTTCCGGCCGGCCGCGGTATCCTCCGGTTTCAATCCGCGCCAGGGCGCGCCGCCGCGCCGCTTCTGGGCCAGCTCGAAGGCGAACCGCAGGCATCGCTCCACGCCGCGCCGCGTATTGACGCTTTCCTGGATGGCGATTTCATTCGGCGTCCCTTTGAAAACAAACCCGCCCGAGCCGGTGTAAAGCCCCTCGTTGTTTTCGCGGACGACCACGAAATCAATGTCTTCTGGCTTCTTGTCCTTCAGCGGGCAAAAACGCTCGTCGTAAAGTTTGACCGGCCGCAGGTTGATATATTGCTCCAGTTCAAAGCGCAGCCGCAGCAGGATGCCCTTTTCCAGGATGCCCGGCTTCACGTCGGGATGCCCGATGGCGCCCAGGAGAATCGCCGGGAACTTGCGCAATTCCTCCACCACGCTGTCCGGCAGGGCCTCCTTGGTGCGGAGGAAGCGATCGCCGCCCAGGTCATAATGGGTATAATTCAGCTTCAGGCCAAATTTCTGGCCGGCCGCATCAAGCACCTTGACCGCTTCCCGGACCACTTCCGGCCCCGTGCCATCGCCGCCGATCACCGCTATAGGATAAGATTTCATTCAGTAGCCGAAATTGTTTTACAATCCGGGGAATTTGGAAAGCACGAAATCCCGATTTCCATATTCCCCTCTCAGTAAGCCGCTTGCACTCACCCATCGAATGCGATTCCGGTCAACCCCGTAAACGCGCGTGAGGCTGCCGATCTCACCCTTGCAGATGGAAATCGAAAAGGGCCGAAAGTGCAAAAGTGACGTCTTCGCCTGCACTTGCGCGTCATCCATTGGCCAGGTCAAGAAACACGATGCTGGACGGGTTGCCTGCGGGCGCGTAGGAACCTGTGAAGGATAAGCGGCCCGTTTCGCGGTTCACATTAAAGATGGCGATATTATCGTCGCGCTGGTTGCATGAGTATAGGAACCGGCCCGAAGGCTCGAAATTGAAGCTGCGCGGATAATCTCCACGCGTCCATTCCTCGCCGACGAAGGTTAACGACCCATTCGGCCCGACGGAGAATACGCTGATGCTGTCGTGGAGGCGGTTGCCCGCGTAAACGAACTTCCCATCGGCCGAAACCAGTATCTCCGAGGCGAAGCTGCTGCCGGCAAATCCTGGCGGCAGAGTGGAAACGGTTTGCCGCGGCGCCAATTGGCCGGTTGCCCGATCGTCATCGAACAGGACTATATTCGAAGCTTCCTCCTGAAGGGAATAGAGCCAGCGCCCGTTGGGATGAAAGGAGAAATGGCGCGGGCCGTCTCCCGGCGGCAGCAAAACCGAGGCGGGATCGTTCGGAGATAACACGCCGTTTTTCTCATCGAATTTCCACACGAAGATTTTGTCCAGCCCGATATCCACGTGCAACACGAAGCGCCCCGATAGGTCTGCCCGGATCATGTGAGCATGGATGTGATCGTGGCCGCTCATGGCGAAACCGCCGGTGGCCGGGTGCCAAAGCTCTTGACTCTTCTCTTGATGATTTTCCCAATCTTTTGCGCGCTTCAGTTTTCAGGCACGTATTACTTGCATTGCAAATATGGATCGTGATTCATTGGATTTCAAAACCATCCATAAATTCAAGCTGCGGTCG
>DASXZY010000009.1:0-167649 GCA_036501625.1 Verrucomicrobiia bacterium | reverse complement strand
TTATGTGCCGCGTCTGGACCAACGCGCGGAGGTCGCCCAAACCATCCGCAGCGTCTTCGATTGCCCCGATCGCGCCAGTGCCGAAGCCCGCCTTAAAATAGTGGTGGCGGCACAGGCCGCCACGGCCCCCAAATTGGCCGCTTGGATGGAGGAAAATCTCCCGCAAGGCCTGACGGCCTTCGCTTTTCCCGCCGGCCATCGCCGCCGGCTGCGAACGAGCAACCCGCTTGAACGGGTCAATATGGAACTCAAACGCCGCACCCGCGTGGCGGGACTGTTCCCCAATGAAGCCTCCCTCCTGGCCGAAACCAGCGAAGAATGGGAAACCGGAAAAACTTACCTCAACATGGATAATCAAAACCCAGCCCTCAGTTCCAAATGCTAAAGCATTTTACAGAAAAAAACTTGCGCCGCCCCTGTTGCCCGAAATCCTCGAATAAATTACCAATCATAACCAGCACCACCATGCAACAAAATAAGATTTTCGCATTACAAGCGTCTGTCGTGCAGACCTCGCACACATCGGCTTTGAAACGAGCAATGTTGATGACGGCACAATGATGGATCTCGCGGGGAAACTCGCGGACGATTATTGCGACCAGTTGTTTTGGTCAAGTCTCGACATTCTTGCCGAGAGCCTCGGTATTCCGAAGCGCGTGCCTTCGTTCCATCATCCAATTGCACGCTAACATTCAGTTCCATGACCGTTCAAGAAATACGGGGTGATTGCGAACACAACGCGGCCTCGCACTGCGCAATTTTTCCGACTCACGGACGTTGCGGTCAAACACGCACGCGGTCTTTTATTAGAATGATTAGCTATTCCTTGGCACGGAGAGCTTGCGCTGCCGCGCCGTCCGCATGTTCGTGAGTGTCCGCCTTTGCCCCAAAGAGCGGCATGGCCTTCATCGCCTTTTTGAGCGACTCCACCTTTAAATGGGTGTAGCGCTGATTCATGGCATCGGACGAATGGCCGGTCAATTCCTTACGGACTTCTTGCGGCACGCCCGCGTTCGCAAGTGTCGAATTGAAGGTGTGCCTTAAGGAGTGAAACGTTCGCCGAGTAAAATTGCGCGTGCCCTTGCCTTGCACCACCATCGGGTCGATGCCCGCCTTTATCACAATCCGCTTGAAACCTTCCGAGAGGCCATGCTTGCCGCCAGAACCTTTGGCCGCCAGTTTCGGGCAGAGATGCCCTGACGTGCCAAAGGTGGAAAGATAATTGAAGTGCTCAATGACGTGGAAGTGCATCGGCACGGTGACCCTTTTGCCTGTCTTTTGCTGGTGATAGACAATGACGCCCTGTTCCGGCAGCACGTTTTCCCATTTCATCGTGACGCAATCGCCCAATCTCGCGCCGACAAAGTAGCCGAGGATAATCAAGGTCTGCCATTCGAGCGTCGGCGCCGCATCCAAGAGTTTCTGGACTTCCTCATGGGTGAACACGTCGCGCTCCGAGGATTCGGCTTTGGGCGGCCGTATCGCCGACACCGGATTTTTCAATATCGTGCCAAACGCTTCAGCGCGGCGGAAGGCCGTGTTCAATGTTTTCAGGTCAACGATGGCAGTCTTTGGCGCCACGCCGCCCTCCAAGCGCGAGGTCAGGAAATCTTCCACGTCCTTTGGTGTCACCGCCGTAACCGGCTTCTTCGCTTTGCCATTGAGCGTTTTCACGAACAGCTTGACCGTATTGCCGTAGCGTTCGAGCGTGGCCGGCGAATTGCGGGCGGCAATGCCCTTGAGCCAATCGGCAAGATAATCCTCCACAGACGGGGCAAGGAGCGTATCGCCGTTCACCCTCTCGGATACGTCGTTCAAGACCTTGCGCAACTGCATAGTGGTGAGCGAACCCGCTTGCGCCTTCCGTTCCACCGCCTCCAGTTCCAATGCAATTTGGAGCGCCTGTGCGCGGTCAGTGGTCTTCGTTGACCACTTCATCTGGCGGCCGTCGCGGCCAGCAAAGCAGGCGCTCCAGTATTGCGATTTCGGATGTTTGGTGAGACTCGCCACAACGAGGTAGGAATAAAAGTAAGAATAAAAAGCTCAAGAACAATCGTTCAATAAGTTGCAAATACTTGCAATTCAATACTCTGAAATCGGTGAAGCGAGACGATGGTTCGATTCCCTTCACCCGCTCCGATTGACACGGTTTCCCTGCCATGATTGACTGCGCCAGCAGCCAACCCAAAACGATATACGAACCGAATATGAAACTATCCATCAGAGCCGCGGCAAGATTTCTATCATATCTGGCGGCAGCCCTGTTCAGCGCAACGGTTTTCGCCTCATCCGCCGCCCCATTTGACTGGCCGCAATGGCAGGGGCCTCAGAGGAACGCTATCTCCAAAGAACGCGGCCTGCTTCAGGAATGGCCGAAGGAAGGTCCGCCGCTTGCGTGGAAAACCAAAGGCCTTGGCGGCGGCGACAGCGCCCCTTCCATTGCGGCTGGGCGGATTTTTGGCATGGCCAATCGCAATGAGGAGGAGGTCGTTTGGGCGCTTTCAGAAACGGATGGCAAGTCGCTGTGGGTGGCGCGCCTTGGCCCGGCCTTCTCTCAGCAAATGCCGCAAGGAAATCAAGGGCCGGGATGCACGCCGACGGTCGATGGCGGCCGCCTCTACGTGGAAGGCATGGGTGGCGATCTGGCCTGCCTGCAAGCCGCCGACGGCAAGATTCTCTGGCGGCGCAGCCTGACGCGCGATTTTGGCGGGCACGTGCCAACCTGGAGCTACCGCGAATCGCCGCTTGTTGACGGCGGGAAGGTCATTTGCACTCCCGGCGGGGACGACGCTTTGATGGCGGCCCTTAACAAGTTGACAGGCGATACAATCTGGAAAAGCCGGACGGCGCCCGGTTCTGGGGCCGCTTATTCTTCGGCCATCGCCATCGATTTCGACGGCCAGCGCGAGTATGTGCAAATGACCGCGAAGGCGCTCGTCGGGGTCGCCGCATCCGATGGCAAATTTCTCTGGCGCTATGCCAGAGCCGCCAACAGTTTTACGATTAACTGCGCCACGCCGATTTACCAGGACGGCATGGTGTTCGCCTCATCGGCCTACGGCGCCGGCGGCGGATTGGTAAAGTTGAGCAAGAGCCCAGACGGAGGGGGCAAGGCCGACGAAGTTTATTTCTCCAGGAAAATGCAAAACCACCACGGCGGTGTGATCCTCTTCGATGGATGCCTCTACGGCGCGAATGGCGGAAACGAAGGCGGCGCCTTGGTTTGCATGGATTTTAAGACAGGCAACGTTCTTTGGAACGAACGGGACGACGTCGAACACCGGGCGCCGAAAGGTTCGATAGCCCTGGCAGATGGCCGGATTTATTATCGCACTGAAGAAGGGACGATGCTTCTGATCGAGCCTAACCCCAAGCAATATGTCGAGCATGGCCGCTTCGAGCAGCCGGATCGCACCGGGGAACCCGCCTGGGCCCACCCGGTCATTGCCAACGGCAAACTTTACGTGCGCGACCAGGATTCGCTGTTCTGCTACAACGTGAAAGCGCATTAGAGAAACGTCCGTTATTTTCGTTTTTTGCCGTTTGCGCTAATAGCGATATGAGCAAGCAAAATGAATTCAACCAAATCGCGGACGCCATCGTTCGCGATGATGCCGGGGCGGTTGGCGTGATTCTCGAAGCGGATTCGGGACTTGCGACTGCGTTGTTTCGCGCGGAGAAGCTGTATCGTTCCGGTGTCTTTCACTGGATTTATAAGGGGGATGCGCTGTTGCATTTGGCCGCGGCAGGTTATCGGGTGGAGATTGTGCGGATGTTGCTCGCGGCGGGCGCGGATCCGAACGCGGCGAGGAACCGGCGCAGGAGCAGCCCGCTGCATTACGCGGCGGATGGATTCATCACGGGGCCGGCGTGGGACGCGCAAAAACAGGTCGAGACACTTCGGTGCATTATCCAAAATGGGGGCGAAGTTCGTTTGCAGGATGCGAATGGCGCGACGCCCCTGCATCGCGCCGTCCGAACGCGGTCCGCGGCGGCCGTGAAATTTCTTCTCAGCGCCGGAAGCGATCCGGCGATGAGGAACAAACCCGGCTCCACGCCGTTTCACCTCGCGGTGCAAAACACGGGTCGCGGCGGATCTGGCGCGCCGGCGGCGGTCAAGGCGCAGCGGGAAATCATTGGGCATTTCATCTCGATTGGCGCAAACGCCAATCTGAAGGACGGCAAGGGAAAGAGCGTGGCGGATTGCGCCCGGAGCGCCTGGATTCGAGAATTGCTCGCCTGAATTGCCTGCCACGCCGGGGCGCGAAATCGGATCGCGAAATAAATTGGCCGGGCCGTTGACATGCCAAGGACTTTCGCGCAACAATCAGAAAAGGTTGGAGGTAAATTCGTTAGCAGATTTATGAAACGCAGATTGTCCCGGCTGTGCGCCGCATCCCTGGTTTTTTTGAGCGCCATTTGTTTTGTCCGTGCGCAATCCGCAGGCTTCAAAGTATTGCATAATTTTTCCGCCGCTCCCAATTCAACAAATAAAGACGGCTCATTTCCATCCGGCCTGGCTTTGGAGGGAGGCACGCTCTATGGAACGGCGGAATATTCTGGCGCGGGCGGCGTTGGCGGGGTGTTCTCGATCAATGTCAATGGGACGGGTTTCTCCGCCCTGTATAGTTTCACCGCGCTTCCAGCGTCCGCATACCCTTTTGTCAATGGAGACGGAGCGAATCCGGAAAGCCTGGCTGTCTCCGGCGGCATGTTGTACGGCACGGCGCAACAGGGCGGCACTTCGGGCTACGGCGCGGTCTTTGCCCTCGACAGCGACGGCACGGGCTTTACCAACCTTTGTGATTTCACTTCCAACACCAACGGCGCGGGAAGCTTCCCGGCTCCGAGCCTCATTCTGTCGGGCAACACGCTTTATGGAACCGCCGAGC
Source organism: Verrucomicrobiia bacterium (assembly GCA_036501625.1). Taxonomy (GTDB): domain Bacteria; phylum Verrucomicrobiota; class Verrucomicrobiia; order Limisphaerales; family Palsa-1400; genus Palsa-1400. Next base: position 162,757 of record DASXZY010000009.1, on the reverse strand, counting down.
AGGGCGGCCGCGGCGGCAACGGCACGGTTTTTGCCATCAACACCGACGGCTCCGGCTTCACGTCGCTGCACAGTTTTTCGGCGCTCCAAAACGGAACGAACCGCGACGGAGCTTATCCGCAAGACGGACTAGTGTTGGAAGGCAATACGCTTTACGGAACGGCCTCGGGCGGCGGAGGGGCGGGCGGGGGCACGGTCTTCAGCGTCAATATCAATGGAACTGGTTTCGCCGTCTTGCACAGCTTCACTCCAGGTTCTCTTGACGACAGCGGCAATTTTACCAACGGCGACGGCCTCACGCCTGAAGCGGGATTGGCGGTGTCCAGCAACACGTTGTACGGGACGGCTTCGGGCGGAGGCAGCGCGGGCAATGGCACAGTGTTCAGCGTCAACACGGATAGCGCCGAGTTTGCCGTTCTGCACAACTTCTCTGCAACTTTCGAGGCCACCAACGGCGACGGCAGCACCCCAGATACGGCGTTGACGCTGTCCGGCGCTGCTCTTTACGGAACCGCAAGCGACGGCGGGACGGATGGGAGCGGGACGCTGTTCGCCATATCCATTAGCGGCGCGAATTTTTCCGTCCTGCACACGTTTACGGGCGGCAGCGACGGAGCGGACCCGCACGCCAGGCTGATCTTCGCGGGCAATATGTTGTACGGGGCGGCGGCGGAAGGCGGCGCGACGGGCAGCGGCACGATTTTCAGCCTTCAGGCCGGGGCGATCGGCCGCCCGGTGATTACCAACGAACCCGCCGCTCAAACCGTGGTTTCGGCGGGCGCGACCGCGACACTGCAAGTCGGCGCCACCGGTGATGGCACGCTGGCGTATCAATGGCATTTGAACGGCCGCAACGTGGCGGGCGCAACGGCCAGCATCCTCACATTAAAGAATGTCACCGCTTCCAGCGCCGGAAGTTACCAGGCTGTCGTCGCCAACTCGGCCGGTTCCGTCACGAGCACGGTCGCCATCGTTACCGTGCTGGTCCCGCCGGCCATTGCCGCGCAACCGGCCAATGCCAGCGTGGCGACCAATGGCATCGCGAAATTCTCCATCAAGGCATCCGGAGCGCCGCTGGTCTATCAGTGGTTTTTCAACGGGCAACCGCTGGCGGATGGCGGGAATATTATCGGCTCGGCCACGAATTTGTTGACAATTAACCTGGTCACAGCCGCCAACGCGGGGACTTATTTCGCAGTCGTTTCCAATTCCGCCGCCGGTGTGACGAGCAAACCGGTCCAACTCACGTTGATCGCCGAGAAAACCAAGCCCGTGGTGGCCATCACTTCGCCCAAACTTAACAGCCGCACCAATGCCCCCGTTTTGAGCGGGACGGCGTCTGATTTGGTGCGTGTGCAAGCGGTGTCGTATTGGCTGACCAATGTCAACAATGGCGTCAGCACGTTGAGTGCGGGCCTGGCCGATTTGGCCGCTGGTTCCGGCGCCGTTTCCAATTGGGCCATTGCGGCCGTGCCGCTGCCGGGCACCAACATCCTGGTCGTGCAAAGTTCCAATTATTCGGGGCAGGTTTCGCTGCCGGCGCGGGTGAGATTCTTTTATCGCCTGGCGTCGCCCTTGCAGGTGCAAATCAATCCACCGGGGCTGGGCACGGTCACGGGCGGGGCCTCTGTCGTGGGCGATCCCGCGCCGTCCGCGCAATCATCCTTGTATATTGGCGAACGCTACACGTTGACCGCCAAGCCTGCCAAAAACTGCTGGCTCACGAACTGGACTTCCGACGATGGCGTGGCGGGAACCAATCTGTCGCTCGGCTTCATCATGGAACCCAACTTGAGCGTCATCACCGCCAATTTTGCCACCAACTTATTCGTCGGAGCGGCAGCGAGATACGACGGCATTTTCTTTCCCTCCTCGCCAGACGCTGGCAGCGAAACCAATTCTGGCCTGATCTACAACCTGGTGCTGGGTTCCAATGGCGTTTATAGCGGCAAATTATATTTGGCGTCGGGCGTTCCTCACGTACTGGCCGGCGCGTTCAACCGCTCAGGCCAGGCGGTCGAAGTAATCAAGCGAACCGCGCTCGCGGGCGGCAACGTGACCCTGAACATGAGTCTTTTGTGGCCGGGCGCGCCGCGGCTCATCACCGGCTCTGTACAAGGCTCCAATTGGGTTTCGCCCAATTTGACTTTGTGCGCCGCGACGACCAACAAGCTGCCGCACACCAATTACACCATGCTTCTGCCGCAGGATGCCAGCGTCGCGGACGCGCCGCCCGGTTACGGCTACGCGATGTTGACCAATATCTCCGGCATGATTCACGCGGGCGGCGCGCTCGCCGACGGGACGGCCTTCACTCCATTGATCGAGCCTGTCAATGAGATGAATCAAGTTCCCGTCTATGCCAGCCTTTACCTCAATACGGGCCTGGCGCTGGGCAATCTGAGCCTGGATGATGCCAATGACGTTGCAAATCCAGCCGCCGATTTGCTCTGGTTCAAGCCGCGCCAGAAAACGGGTTTATACACGAACGGCTTTGACACCGATCTTTTGGCAGCCCTCTCGCCGTGGACGAACGCGGCCAGTTTCGGCGGCCCGTTGCAACTCACATTTGCTGGGGGCGGGCTGGCTTCCAATCTTGTGTTCACGGTGCAAATAACAAAGCCGGGCACATACGGGTTGGTGAGCGGGCCAACCAATTTTATAAGCGGCACAATCAATGCCGCCGGGAAGCTGGTGTTTTCGTTCTATGACACCAGCGGCCATAAAGTGACCGCCAACGGAGCGGCCCTCGCGGACATCGGCGCGGGCGGAGGCTTCTTCTCGCTTTTGAAGGCCACGAACTCCGGCACCTTTACGCTGGGTGACCCAAGTTCGTTACGCCAGTTCCTCGATGACCAATTGGCAAATCTTATTATCAATGAAGCAAGCGGAGGCCCGCCCCAACCCGCAGAGATACCGCTCCTTGGACAGGGGCCGCCCCCGCCGTGATCAGGCCTCAATTTGTTCCAGCAAGACCGTAAACTCCAATTTCTGCAACTGACGCAGAAAAAGATCGTCTGGCGACACGTTTAAGCGCGACCGCTGGCAGGCGTCAATGAACGCGAACGGGTCCCACGCCTGCCGCGAACTAATCCGGGCCAGCAGGCTCTTCTCCGCGCCGGAGGACGCCAGGGGTTCGGCCCGCCGGGCGAGGGCCTCGAAGGCGGCATGGCGGCCCAGCCGATGGAACCAATACTTGGAATTGCCATAATCCGGCTCTCGGCGATGCATGATGCCGTGAATATAACTGCCCTCCGGGCTATGGATGTTCTGTGAGATTTCATGGGACTCGTCCATGTGGTCGTGCCAGAGAAAGAGCAGCGCCCGCGCAAGCTGCCTGCGCTCTACCGGGAACTGCCCGCGCTCAAACAATGGCGTGAGCGCGCCCTCCAACTCCTCGATGGATTTGCGGCTGGGCCGCGATTCGGGGCCAAGCGAGGCTGGCTCGGCCGTTTCCAGAAACTGTCCCAACGCGGACGAAGACGGCTCGCTCATGCTGTCAATTTTTTGGTCATGGCCACGCCATTGCGAATCAGTTTGCGCGCGCCCGCCTCGGATTTTGCTTCGGCGTAAATGCGCAGAATCGGCTCGGTGCCGGAGCCGCGCAGCATGAGCCACGAGCCATCCTTGGCCACAAATTTGACGCCGTCGAATGTCTTGACCTCCGCCAGCGGCGAGCCGTCCAGCTTGGCGGGCGGATGATTCTTGCAGTGCTCCATCAGCGCGGCGCGTTTCTCCAGTGGAAAATGAGTGTCCAGCCGCGCGTAATGATGGGGGCCGAATTGCTTTTCCAAACGCCGCAGCAACTGGTTGATCGATGCGCGTTCCGCCGCCAGCAACTCCATCAACATCAAGCTGGCGGCGATGCCGTCCCGTTCCGGCATCAGGCCGGGGAAGCCGATGCCGCCGCTCTCTTCGAAACCAAGCAGCACGTTGCCCTTGAGCATTTCCGCGCAGATGTATTTGAAACCGACGCCCGTCTCGACCAGTTCCAGCCCGTAATGAGCGCACATTTTATCGACCATCGAAGTGGTGGTCAGGGCCTTGATGACCCGGCCCGCGGCCTTGCGGTTGACAATGTAATGATGCAGCAACAGGCAAATAATCTGGTGCGTCGTCAGCGGATTCCCGCGCCCATCCATGCCGCCGACCCGGTCCGCGTCGCCGTCCGTGACCACGCAAAGATCGTGCGGATGGCGGCGCAGCCAGGCGGCGCTGACAGCGTAATTGGCGGCGATCGGTTCTGGATTGATTCCGCCGAAATTGGGATCATGCGCGCCGTCGAGCGTCGTGACGCGGCAGGTTGTTCCGCGCAGCAATTCGTCAAAGCAACCCGCGCCCACCCCAAAAAGGGCCTCGTGCGCCACGCGCAGCCGCGACTTGGCGATGAGCTTGAAATCAACCAGTTTCTTGATGCCCTGAAAATGGGCCGGGCGGAAGTCTTCCACTTTAATATTGGCGGCATTGGCGCCCAGCGCAGGAACCTGGCTTTGGTCCAGGCGCCGCTCCACTTCCTGGCAGAGCGAGGATTCGGCCGAGCCGCCGTAATGCGCCTTGAGTTTGTAGCCGTTGAAAATGGGCGGATTATGGCTGGCCGTAATCATCACGCCGCCGGCGGCTTTCTTTTGTTTGACGGCATAGGAGACCGAAGGCGTCGGCACCGGGCAACTGGAGAGAAGCACTTGAAAGCCATTGGCGGCAAAGACCTCAGCCACGCGGCGCCCGAATTGATCGGAGAGAAAGCGCCTGTCATAACCGACGATAATGGATTTATTGGTCCCAGGAGGCGGCTGGGCCTTCCACAAGCTGGCCGTGGCCTGGGCGGCGCGGTCAAGGTTCGCGAAAGTAAAGTCCTCCGCGATCACCGCCCGCCAGCCATCCGTGCCGAATTTAATATTCATTCGCCACAAAATTACAGGAGCGTGCGCGAAAATAAAGAGTTTCGTCGCCCGGAAACTGTGGCTCGCCAATCCGTTCCCTTCCTGATTCAATCCGCCAAGCATGAAGCTGTTGGTTATTGGGTCTGGCGGACGCGAACACGCGCTGGTTTGGAAGCTGGCGCAATCGCAGCGCGTCTCCAGCCTTTGGTGCGCGCCGGGAAACGCGGGCATGGCGGCGGAACAACTCGCCGCCAATGGCTCCCCGGTTCAATGCGCCAACGTCGCGGCGGAAAATCTGCCCGCGTTGCTCGCTCTGGCCAAGGAGCAGCGGATTGATCTCACTGTCGTCGGGCCAGACAATCCGCTGGCGCTGGGCATAGTCGATCTTTTTCAGGAGCACGGCCTGCGGATTTGGGGGCCGAACCGCAAGGCCGCGCAGTTTGAGTCATCCAAGGCGTTCTCGCAGGAATTTATGGACAAGCACGGCATCCCGACGGCGCGGTCGCGAATTTTCTCCGCCGCCGAGCCGGCCAAAATGTTCGCCGCCGAATTGCGCGGGCAATGCGCCGTCAAAGCCGACGGATTGGCCCTGGGCAAAGGCGTGCTGCTGTGCCATTCCGTGGAGGAGGCAGGCCGGGCTATCGACGAGATGCTTGTCGAACAAAAATTTGGCGCTGCCGGCCAGCGGGTGGTCATCCAGGAATTGCTGGAGGGCATGGAGATTTCGCTCCACGCCTTGTGCGACGGCCAGACGGCCCGGCTTTTTCCGACGTCGCAAGATCACAAACGCATTGGCGAAAATGACACTGGGCCAAATACCGGCGGCATGGGCGCTTATTCGCCGACGCCATTTCTGAGCGATTCCGAATTGAGCGAAGTTTCAACGGCCATTCTTTCGCCCTGGCTGCGCGGATGCCGCATGGAAGGCATCGATTTTCGCGGCGTGCTTTATCCCGGCGTGATGCTGACCAAGGCGGGGCCGAAAGTGCTGGAGTTCAACGCGCGCTTTGGCGACCCGGAAGCGCAAGTGTATCTGATGCGGCTGGAAACGGATTTGCTCGACTTGCTGGAAGCATGCCTGGACGGGAGGCTCTCCCAATTCGAACCGCGGTTTCGCGGCGTGGCCGTCTGCGTAGTGATGGCTTCCGGCGGCTACCCTGGCGCTATCGCCAAGGGCAAAGTCATCCACGGCTTGGCGGAGGCGGCGCGGCTGCCATGCACAAAAATATTCCATGCCGGAACCGCGCGGAACGGCGATGAGATTGTGACTGCGGGCGGGCGCGTGTTGGGAGTAACGGCTTGCGGCTCCACGCTGGCCGAAGCCCGCGACCGGGCCTGCGCGGCCGTGAGCAAAATACAATTCGACGGCGCGCAATTTAGGCGCGATATTGCGGCCAAGGCTCTGCGGCAGTGATGGCCGAGCGCGTGAACCAATTTTTTCTATGAGACGAACTGTGAACCTCTTATTGACGTTGCTGGGCGGGCTTGGCGCCGTCGCGGCCATGGCCCAAACGAATGTGTATTCAGTCAATGGAGGCATCGGATATGTTAACGTTGCCGTCAATTCGCCAAAGCCAGGTTACGACGAAGTCTATCAAATCTTGCGCGCGAATTTGGATGGCGCCAGCCCGGAACAGTTGGACCACGCCGCCGCGCTGGGCTTGATCCATGAATTGGCCCCGCGCGTGAGCCTGGCCGCCGCCGACACGGCCACTTGCGATTGCGATGAAGCTGTGGAGTCTCGTGTGTTTGACCGCTCCTTCGGTTACATTCGCATCGAAGAAGTTGCGTCCAATCTGCCCGCGGCCTTTGCCGCCGCCTTCCAGCAGATGACCGAGACGAACAAGACCAAATTGAAAGGGCTGGTGCTCGATTTGCGTTTCGCCGAGGGCATCGATTACGCGGCCGCCGCCAAAGTGGCCGACCGTTTTCTCAACGCGGACCGGCCTCTGCTGGATTGGCAAACCGGCTCGGCGCGCGCGACGGCCAAAGCTGATTCCATCACGCTGCCCGTGGCCATCCTGGTCAACAGCCGCACGGCCGGCGCGGCCGAAGCCATCGCGGCGGTCTTGCGCGACGGCAACGTGGGTTTGATTTTGGGCGCGCAAACGGCGGGACAGGCAAACGTCTTCAAGGATTTCCCATTGCGCGACGGCCAGAAGCTGCGCGTGGCAGTGGCGCCGGTTAAATTCGGCGGGGACAAGACTCTTTCCGCCGGCGTGGCGCCGGACATCGCTGTCAATACAAGCGTGAAAGATGAGCTGGCCTATGTCGATGACCCTTACAAGAATTTGCATCCCGCTCCTGTTTCAAGAAACAGCCTTGCCGACAGCGCCGCAGTGGAACAGCCGCGCATGAACGAGGTGGAGCTGATTCGCGAGCATCGCAACGGCGAAGATGGCAGCGAGGCGCCCGTGCGCGACATGATCGCGCCTTCGGCTCCGTCGCCGGTGGTCGCGGACCCCGTGCTGGCGCGGGCGCTGGATTTGTTGAAGGGGCTGGCCGTCGTGGAGCCGAACCGGCCAGGGTAAAAAGCCAGGTTAGAAACCACTTCCTCCTTGCCTTGGCGCGGGGGCGGATTTAGTCTCAATTCCACTGCCCGCGTTGCCATATGTTGAGGTTGAATCGAGTCGTTTGGTGGCTGCTGGTTTTGGCGCCCGGCCTCTTCGCCGCGGCAGCCAAGGCCGATAATCCTGGGGCGGAATTGCGGTATTTCGCGGTGCGCACCTGGAGCCACAAAGATGGCCTTCCTGATGGCGCGCTCAATGTCATCCTCCAGACGCAGGACGGCTATCTCTGGGTTGGCACCACGGCGGGATTGGTGCGGTTTGACGGCGTCAAGTTCACCCCGCTTGAGTTGGGAAAAGGCCAGCCCGACCGGGTCACGGCGTTATGCCAGGACAGCGCGGGCGGATTGTGGATCGGCACCGAGAATCGCGGGCTTTTCTCCTGGAAGGACAATCAACTGCGCGCGTTTAGCGCCGCCGACGGGTTGCTGGACACGAACGTGACCAGCCTCACGCTCGATGAGGCGGGCCGGTTATGGGTCGGCACCAAGAAGGGCGTCAACCGGCGCGATGGCGAACGCTTCACCGCGCTCACGACGCGGGATGGTTTGCCGGATAATTCGGTTTCCAGCGTTCATGCGGCCCGGTCGGGGACGGTTTGGATCACAACGGCCGGGGGCATGTGCCGCTTTATTAACGGCGGGATCAGCCGGTTTGAATTTCCCGCCACCGGCCAGGAGCGTCAAGACGAGTTCCTGGGGGCTTACGAGGATCGCCGGGGCAATTTGTGGGCGTTTTGCGCGACGTATCTGATCAATCTGGCCGAAGGCAAGCGGATCAATTATTTCCCAGGCGAGAAATCCGCCATCACGCGCACCTGGAGCTTGTACGAAGGCCGCGGCGGGCGGTTGTGGATTGGCGCCAGCGGGCGCGGGGTCTTTTGTTTTGACGGAACCAAATTCCAGCCCGTCACCCTCAATGAAGGCCGCTGGCCCAATGATGTCCGCACGATCTGCGAAGACCGGGAAGGCGACCTTTGGCTGGGCATCGCGGATGGGATTCTGGCGCAATTGCGGCCGCAACGGTTTGACCTGCTGGCCGGCGTGCAGGGATTGCCGGCGGGCGCGGCGACTTGTTTGACAGTGGACCCGTTTGGCCGCGTGTACGCGGGCATGGATTCCGGCGGGTTCTACGCGAGCATTGGCGACCACTTTGAAAAAGTCAGCGCGAACTCGCAATGGCTCGGCCAGGAACTGGTGGCCTCCCTTTGCGCCCAGGCCGACGGCAGCCTTTGGGCCGGCACCTTGGGCAACGGCCTTTATCACATCAAGGATGGGCGCGCGGTGCTTTACTCCTCGGCCAACGGGTTGTCGGACGACTGGGTGCAGGCTGTCTGCGCGGCGCCGTCTGGAGCGGTGTGGGCGGGCACTCGCGCGGGCGAAGTGCATTGCTTCAAGGATGGGCATGTCTCGACCTTTGCCACCGCCAACGGTTTGCCCGGCTCGCCGATTACGGCGCTGCTGGCCGCGAAGGATGGCGGAGTGTGGGTCGGAACACAGAGCGGGGCGGTGTTTCACGCGGACGACTCCTTCCACGAATTGACCGCCGCCAAGCTGTCTCCGCAATTGGCTGGGAAAGCGATTCTCGGTTTGTGCGAAGGCCAAAACCAGGCTCTTTGGATCGGCAGCGATGGCGGCGGCCTGGGATGCCTGACCGGCAATCGCTGCCTGGTTTGGGACACGCAGGCGGGTCTCGTTGATGACGTTGTCTCCGGCGTGGTGGAGGACGCGGATGCCAATCTTTGGATGGTTATGCCGGCGGGTCTGTGCCGCATCGCCAGCAATTCCGTCGCGGCCGCGATGGCCTTGAGGGGAGCGATCAAACCCAAGTTGATTTTCGAGGCGGACCCCGGATCGGACCGGGCTTTGAATCTGGGCTGGCCGCGGGCCGTGTGTTCGCCGGAAGGGCGCCTCTGGTTTGGGACGGTCAACGGCGTGGTCGGCATCGACACGCATCAATGGGAGGCGGAGAGGCCGCCGCCGCAAGTTTATCTCGACGCCGTTTTTGTCAATAATGAATTGGCGCGCCTGGCCGAACCGAAGCCGCCTGCCCCGGTGGAATTTCCGGGCGGCCAGGAATCCCTCGACTTCCAGGTGACCGCCCTGGGTTTCGAAGCGCCGGAAAAAATCCGCTTCCGCCACAAATTGGACGGGTTCGACGCGGACTGGGTGGAGACCGGCGTGGAGCGGCACGTGCATTACGGGCGGCTGCCCAGCGGGAGCTATACGTTTCATGTGACGGCTTGCAACGCCGACGGCGTTTGGAACGGACAGGGCGCCAGTTTGGCTTTCATTATTCCGACGCCGCTTTGGCGGGCGCCGTGGGCGCTGGTTCTGTACGGCATGGCGGCGGCGACGCTGGCGGCCGGAACGGTGCGATTGGTTTCGTTGCGGCGGCTGCGGCTGCGGCTGGCCGGGATGGAGCAACAGCAGGCGATGGAGCGCGACCGCATGCGCATCGCCCGCAACATGCACGATGAGATCGGCTCCAAGCTGACCAAGATTTCCTTTCTGAGCGAACGCCTCAAGGTGGAGTCCGGGACGGCGGGGCCGACTTCGGACAAGGTGGATTCCATTGCCAACGCCTCGCGCGATTTGCTGAAGGCCCTCGACGAAATGGTCTGGGTCGTCAATCCGCACAACGACACCCTGGAACATCTTGCTTCCTATCTGGGCCAGTACGCGCTGGATTATTATAAGGACACGGAAGTGGAATGTGATTTGCGCGTGCAAAGCGAATTGCCGGCGTTGAACATGCCCGCCGAATTTCGGCACAACGTCTTTCTGGCCTTCGAGGAATCGTTGAGCAACGTGCTCAAACACGCCCGCGCCACGCGCGTGGAAGTGCTGATTCAAATCGAGCAGGGCCGTTTGCGCATCCGTGTGAGTGACAATGGGCTGGGCTTCGCGCCTCCCGCCAGCAACGGGCGCGGCGGCCGCAACGGGCTGGCCAACATGCGCCAGCATCTGGCCGACGCGGGCGGCAGTTGCGTCATCCAAAGCCAGCCGGGGCAAGGCACGACGGTCGAAATGAGAGTGGCGCTGGAATCGGCCGTCGCGGAGATCGCATGAGCGAGGTCATCACCATTGCCATCGTGGATGATTCGCGGGATCTGCGCGAAAACATAGGCGGCTACCTGCGGGAGTTCCCGGAATTTCAAAATGTTCAATGCTACTCCACCGCGCAGGAAGCTCTGGCCGAACTTCCCAAGAATCCGCCGGACGTGGTGCTGATGGACATCAACCTTGGCGAGAACGAGCCGGATGGAATTGAATGCGTGCGCTCCCTGAAAATGCTGATGCCGGATATTCTCGTCGTTATGTTGACGGTCTTCGAGGACACCGAGAAAATTTTCCGCGCGCTCTCCGTCGGCGCCAGCGGCTACCTGCTCAAGCGCCAGCGGCCCGAGGAGTTGCTGGCCGCGATTCGGGAAGTCGTGGCGGGCGGCGCGCCGATGTCCACCTCCATCGCGCGCAAGGTCGTCCGGTCGTTTCAATCCGCGCCGCCGCAGGGGACGGAATCGGCCGAGCTTTCCCAGCGCGAATTGGAAGTTCTAAAAGCCCTGGCGCAAGGGCTGGCTTACAAGCAAATCGCCGTCCAGCTTGACGTGAGCATTCACACGGTGCGCAACTACATCCGGCGCGTTTACGAAAAACTGCACGTGCGGTCGCGGACGGAGGCGGTGGTCAAATTTCTCAAAACATGAGCCGCTTGCTTGGCCTTCTGGCGGGCGCGGTTCTGTGCGCGGCGGGCAGCCATGCTCAGACGCCGCCGGCCTGGCATCCCGGCACGGCTCCGTTGACGACACGTTGGGCGGCTGAGGTCGGCCCAACCAATGCCCATCCCGAATATCCGCGCCCGCAACTCGTGCGTTCCGAGTGGCAGAACCTCAACGGCCTGTGGGATTATTCCATCCGCCCCTCTGAATCGGCCCCGCCCCAAAACTACGACGGCCAGATTCTGGTTCCTTTTCCTGTTGAGTCGGCGCTGTCGGGAGTGATGAAGCCGCTGGGGAACAAGGACGTGCTTTGGTATCGTCGGACGACCGTCATTCCGCCGGCGTGGAAGGGGCGGCGCGTTCGATTGCAATTCGGGGCCGTCGATTGGCAATGCAAGGTATTCGTCAATGGCCATGAAGCCGGACAGCATCGCGGCGGTTACGGGCGCTTTGCATTTGACATCACCGACTGGCTTCATTGGAACCGCCCTGAAGAAATCGTCGTGGAGGCAACCGACCCGACCGAGGGTGATCAGCCGCGCGGCAAGCAATCGCTGCGGCCGCAGGGGATTTTCTATTCGTCCAATTCCGGGATTTGGCAGACGGCCTGGCTGGAGCCTGTGCCGGAGGTGTGCATCGACGGCCTTTGGATGATGCCCGACATGGATTCCAAAGGGCTGCGCCTGCGCGTGGCTGTCAATAGTCTGGCGGATGATTTGCAAATCGAGGCGGTGGCGCTGGCGGATGGGGCCGCCGCCGGGCACGTGATCGGCGCGGCCAACAAGGAGTTGTTGCTGCCGCTGGCGAACCCGAAGTTATGGTCGCCGTCCGCGCCGTTCCTCTATGATTTGAAGGTGATCTTGAAGGAACGCGGCCAGGAGCGGGATCAGGCGGGGAGTTACTTTGGGATGAGGCAGGTCGCGGTGCGCAAGGACGCCCAGGGCATCGCGCGCATCGTCTTGAACGGGCAGCCTCTCTTTCAAATTGGAACTTTGGACCAGGGTTTTTGGCCGGACGGCATTTATACCGCGCCGACGGATGACGCGCTTCGCTCCGACATCGCGTTTCTCAAGTCGGCCGGATTCAACTTGACACGCAAGCACGTCAAAATTGAGCCGGACCGCTGGTATTATTGGTGCGACAAGCTGGGGCTGCTGGTCTGGCAGGACATGCCCAGCGGCAACAATTCCACGCCGGAAGGCCAGCGCGAATTCGAGTCCGAACTTCTGCACATGGTCGAGGATCTTCACAATCATCCTTCCATCATCATGTGGATTCTTTTCAACGAAGGCTGGGGGCAGTATGACACGCCGCGGCTCACGCAATGCCTCAAGACCCTGGACCCTTCGCGCCTGGTCGATGACGCCAGCGGCTGGGCCGACTCCCACGCGGGCGATGTTGTCGATGCCCACAGTTATCCGGGGCCGCCGCCGTTGGAACCGGAGGCCAGGCGCGCGATGGTCATCGGCGAATTCGGCGGGCTGGGCCTGGCGCCTGAAGGCCATTGCTGGTCGTCGAATAGAAGTTGGGGCTATCGCATGGAGCCGGACGCCAAATCGTTGGGGGACGCCTATCTTGGTTTGATGCGCCAAGCCTGGAGCATGCACAACGTTCACGGATTGAGCGCCGCCGTCTACACGCAGACGACCGACGTCGAGACGGAATGCAACGGCCTTTTGAGCTATGACCGCGCGGTGTCAAAACTAGACCCGGCCCTGCTGGCCCGGGGCAATTCCGCCGGCGAAGAAGCCGCGCCCGGCCGCGTGATTGTGCCCGATGCCATTTCCGCCAATGTGACCTGGCGCTACACTTTCAAACAGCCGGCGGCGGATTGGTTTGAGCCGCGGTTCAACGCTTCGCAATGGCTGCAAGGCGCGGCCGGCTTCGGCACGCCCGACACGCCGGGGGCTTTGGTTCACACGATTTGGAACACCGAAGACATCTGGCTGCGGCGCGAGTTCACGCTGGGGAACGAGGACCTGGGCGGGCTTAAGCTGGAGGCGCATCACGATGAGGACCTGGATGTTTATCTCAACGGCGTTTTGGCGGCGCAGCTTCCCGGTTTCGTGGAGCATTACGAGCAATTCTATTTGCGGCCCGAAGCGGCGGCCGCGCTCATACCGGGTGTCAACATATTGGCCGCGCATTGCCACCAGACCGTTGGCGGACAATATGTTGACGTGGGATTGATCGTGCCTGACTCGCCGAAAACGCCCGCGCGATAAGGCGGCTTGCGCCGGATGTTTCCGCCTGTAATATCCGGTCATGCCGCTTAAGCCTGATGCAGAATCCAGCGTCCAGCCTTTTATCGGGGCGGATGTCAAGTTGCGCGAATTCACGCTCCGGGCGGTCGTCCTCGGTGTGCTTCTGGGCGTGGTCTTTGGGGCGTCATCGCTCTACCTGGTGCTCAAAGTCGGCATGACGGTCAGCGCCTCCATTCCGGTGGCGGTCATTTCGTTGAGCCTGTTCCGGCTCTGGGGAAAAACGCTGGGGCGCGACGCCACCATTCTGGAGAACAACATCGCGCAGACGGCCGGCTCGGCCGGGGAGTCCATCGCCTTTGGCGTAGGCGCGACCATGCCGGCCATTATGATTTTGGGTTTCGATTTGGGCGTCACGCGGGTGATGGTCGTCGGCGTTTTCGGCGCGCTGCTGGGCATCCTGATGATGATTCCATTGCGGCGCGCGCTGATCGTGCAGCAGCACGGCGAATTGAAATACCCGGAGGGAACGGCGTGCGCCGAAGTGCTCAAGGCCGGCGCGGATGATGAGTCGCGCGCCGCTTCGCGCCACGATACGAGTGGCGAAACGGGACAGCCGAGCGGGGCGGCCATTTTTGGCGGATTCGGTGTGGGCTTTCTTTACGCCACGGCCATGCGTGCTTTCAAACTCTGGAAGGACACGCCGGAAAAGGTCTTCGGCGCGCCGCTGGCGGGCGGCTCGATCGCGGCGGAGATTTCCCCGGAGCTGCTCGGCGTCGGATATATTATTGGGCCGCGCATTGCCTGCATCATGGCGGCGGGCGGCGTGCTTTCCTACCTGGTGCTGATCCCGATGATCAAGTTTTTTGGCGGCGGCGCGGCCGCTCCCGTCGCGCCGGGCGGTATCCCGATCAAGGACATGTCTCCCGACGCGGTGCGCGGCGCGTATGTGCTTTATATCGGCGCGGGCGCGGTGGCGGCGGGCGGGATCATCAGCCTGTTTCGCTCGCTGCCGCTGATCTGGCGCGGCATCCGCGCCGGGCTGGCGGATTTTGGGGCGGCGGCGGCGCAGGCGCGGGCGGGCGCGCTGCGGACGGAACGGGACTTGTCCATGAAGTTTGTCATTTGCGGCTGCCTGGCGCTGGTGGCGGCGATCTGGGCTTCGCCCTCGCTTAAAATGAACTCGATCGGGGCGGTTTCGATTGTCGTTTTCGGATTTTTGTTTGTCACTGTTTCGTCGCGGCTGACCGGGGAGATCGGCTCCTCCTCCAATCCCATTTCCGGCATGACCGTGGCCACGCTCTTGCTGACATGCCTGGCGTTCCTCATGGCTGGCTGGACGGGCGCGGGCTATTACGTGACGGCGCTCTCGGTCGGCGGCGTGGTGTGCGTGGCGGCTTCCAACGGCGGGGCGACCTCTCAGGATTTGAAGACCGGCTTTCTTGTAGGCGCGACGCCTAAGTTCCAGCAAATCGCCATTATGATTGGCGCGTCGGTCTCGGCGCTCGCGCTGGGGCCGATTCTGCTGGCGCTCAACAATGCTTCGACCGTCTATGTCCCGATCGCGCAAGTGGCGCCGGGCTTGCATGCTCCGGCCGGCGCGGCTTTTGGCCCCGCCGAAGCCTTGGCCGGGCCGCAGTCCTCCGCGGACGCCAAGTCCTATCGCGGCTGGCAGAAGACGGACGACGCGGGCGGGCGCGCCGGGAAATACCTGGTCGACGCCGATGGCGCGGCGGTTTATTTTGTCGATCCTGGCATCAATGGGACGTTTACCAAGCGGCCCGACGGCTCGGAGGTCAAGAAGTTTTTGGCCCCGAAGGCGACGCTTATGTCGTATATAATAAAAGGCATCCTCGGCTCGCGCCTGCCGTGGGCGCTGGTGCTGTTCGGCGTGATGATCGCCATCGTGCTCGAGATGTGCGGCATCTCTTCGCTGGCCTTCGCGGTAGGGGTGTATTTGCCGCTGTCCTCATCGTCGCCCTTGATGATGGGCGGGCTGGTGCGCTGGGCGGTGGACCGAAACCGGCGTTCGAGTCAAACACATTTAACGGAGGAGGAACAGGCGGCCGCGAGCGACCGCAGCCCGGGCGTGCTGCTGTCAAGCGGATACATCGCGGGGGGGGCCATCGCCGGAATCCTGATCGCCTTCATGGCGGGCGCGATGGAAAAATGGGACGACCGCATCACCAAATGGGCCGAGGCGAGCAACCCCTTTTACGCCGGCCCCCATTCGAACTGGCTGGCGCTGATTCCCTTCGCGGGCCTCGTGCTGCTGTTGTTCTGGGTTTCGCGCGCGCATGGCTCTACTCCTCGACCGGCACGACCAGATTCTCCATGATGTAATCCTTCCGTTCCGGCGTGTTTTTGCCCATGTAAAAACTGAGGATGCCGGCCGTCTCCGGCTTGGGCGCGTATTCGACCTGGCTCAAGCGCATCTGCCCGCCGATGAACTGCTGGAATTCGCCCGGCGAAATTTCGCCCAGTCCCTTGAAGCGCGTGATCTCGCAACTTTTGCCCAATTTGCCCGCCGCCGCGTCGCGCTCGGCCTCGCTGTAACAATAAATGGTCTGCTCCTTGTTGCGGACGCGAAAGAGCGGCGTCTCCAGCACGTGCAAATGCCCGTCGTGCATCAGGTGATCAAAGAAACGGAAAAAATAAGTGATGAGCAAATTGCGGATGTGGAGGCCGTCCACGTCGGCGTCGGTGGCCAGAATGACTTTCTCGTAGCGCAGGTTTTCGATGTTGTCCTCGATGTCCAAACTGCGCATGAGGTTGTACATTTCGTCGTTTTTATAAACGATATCGCGCTTGAGGTCCCAGACGTTGAGCGGCTTGCCCTTGAGGACGAAGACGGCCTGGGTGTTGACATCGCGGCAGCTCATGATCGGCCCGGCGGCGGACTGCCCTTCTGTCAGGAAGATCATGGTGCCGCGGCCCTTGCCCTTCGTTTTGTCAAAATGAATTTTGCAGTCGCGCAATTGCGGGATGCGGATGGTCAGCGCCTTGGCCCGTTCGCGCGCCAGCTTTTTGACCTCCTGCAACTCCTTGCGCAACTGCTGGGTGTCCTGCACTTTGGACATGATCTTTTCGGCGGCATCCTTGTTGCGGTTGAAGAAATGGAGCAATTCCTCGCGCACGGTGTTGACCAGTTCCGAGCGGATTTCCGTGTTGCCCAGCTTGTTTTTCGTTTGCGACTCGAAGACCGGGTCCTTGAGGCGGATGGCCACCGCGCCGACCATGCACTCGCGCACGTCGTCGCCCTCGAATTTGCCCTTTGAGTATTCGTTGACAGCTTTGAGCAGGCCTTCGCGGAACGCGCTCAAGTGGGTGCCACCGTCGCCCGTGAACTGGCCGTTGACGAACGAATAAAAGGCCTCGCCGTAGCGGCTGTTGCTGTGCGTAAAGCAAAATTCCAGCGTTTTGCTCGAGTAATGCAGCGGCGGGTAGATCGGCTCCGCGTTGTCCGAGCGCAAATCCTCCATGACCAGGTCCAGCAGCCCGTGGCGGGAGACGAATGTCTGGCCGTTGTAAATGAGTTTCAGGCCGGTATTGAGGTAGCTGTAATGGCGCAGGCGTTTCTCGACGAATTCGGGCCGGAACGCGCTTTCCTTGAAAATCGCCGGGTCGGGCGTGAAACGGATGAACGTGCCATCCGGCTCCGGCGAGTCCTTGCCGCTTTTTTCGTTCTTCAGCTTGCCCGCCTTGAAAGAAGCTTCGACGAATTCGCCGCCCCGATGGCTGCGCACCAGAAAATCCTTGGAGAGCGCGTTGACCGCCTTGGTGCCGACGCCGTTGAGGCCGACGCTGAATTGAAAAACATCGTCATTGTACTTGGCGCCGGTGTTGATCTTGGAAACGCAATCGACGACTTTGCCCAGCGGGATGCCGCGGCCGAAATCGCGCACGCTCACGGCCGTGCCTTCGATGTCGATGCGCACTTCCTTGCCGTGGCCCATGATGTATTCGTCGATGGCGTTGTCGATGACCTCCTTGAGCAGGACGTAGCAGCCGTCGTCATAATGGGAGCCATCGCCGATGCGGCCGATGTACATGCCGGTGCGCAGGCGGATGTGCTCCAAAGAGGAAAGCGTTTTGATTTTGCTCTCGTCGTAAACGTGCTTTTTGTTCTCAGGCATAAAACTGGAATTCAATATTGGGCCTCGCCGCCCGATTGCAACCGCAATTTTTTCGCGGAAATGCCTTTAATAGCCGCATTCAACCGTATTTAACCGAATCCACGCCCGAACTTTTCGGCGTGATGAAAAGAGTCAGCCGCGAAAAGCGCAAAAAACGCAAAAAATTTGGAGAGGCGGAAGAGGCTTGTGGCGCCTTGTGCTGGCTTGTTTTGACGCGATTCAGCGCGACCGCGCAAGACGGCGCGCATCGCGATGCTCTGAAATAAGCCAGGCTCGCGGCGCTCGCCTCTCCAGTTATTTTCCGAACAATATTTTATGTTCACGCGGATATTGTGCCAGAAACGCAAAAAATCGTGAAACCTACGGTAGGTTTTCGGCGCGATTTTTTTGGAGGCAATGGGCGCGGCGGAAATTCCCGCGTGGCAATGGGTTGCGAGAGGAAAATTCATTAAAACGTGAAAGAGTCATTGCGAAAGCTGCATTTTTCCTGGCGCGGACTTCTGGTTTTCTGCGAAAACGGCCGGATTTTTGAACGGCTATTTTGCAAAGTGTTATCGTTGAGCACATTAAAAAAGCCGGGCCGGCGCGTTTGGCCGGTCCGGCTGAGGATCAAGAATTGCCGGTTCTATTGCGGCTGTGGTGGCGCGTTGTTTCCGTCAGGCGGAGGGTCTCCGGGCGGGGGGCCATCGGGAGGGCCGTTGCCGTCGGGCGGACCATCGCCGGGAGGAGGGCCGTCGAAATCAGGCGGGCCGTCACCTGGGGGCGGGCCGTTGAAATCACGCTGGCCGTCTCCCCCGCGCGGCGGGCCGCCGCCAAATTCGGGGCGCGGCGGGAGGAATTCGTCAGGCGTCAATTGCCCGTCGCCGTTCTTGTCCAGTTTGAGCAGCTCGGCGGAGGCGTTGGCGATTTCGTCCGCGTCAATAATGCCGTTGCTGTTCACGTCCAGCGCCTTGACCAGCGGCAGGGGCGGCGGCGGATGGTGGCCGGGCCGGCGTCCGTTCGGAGGCTCGTTGGTGCCTTTGGCCCAGGGGCCAATGAACTCGTCCAGCGTGAGCTGGCCGTCGCCGTTTTTGTCGAGCGCCTTCAAGGCGGCGGGAGCATTGGCGATTTCGTTCGCGTCAATAATGCCGTCGCCATTCGTGTCCAGCGCTCTGAGGATGAGCGGGTGCGGGTGATGGCGCGGGCCATCGCCCGGGCCGGGCGGCGGGCCATCCGGTTGCGCGGCCGCGGCCCAGGCCGCCAGCACCAGCAAGGCCCCGACGATTTTCGGCCCGTATCTGAACCCCAGCGCGAATCCCCCGGCCGCGGGGAGCAGGGTGATTCCCGCCAGGCGTGATGTCTTTTTCATAGTCTATTTCCTTCTGTTGCGGAAACAAAGGCCAGGCGGCCATCAGACCGGCCTGAGTTCGCCCTTGCTTCCATTGATATAACTAGACCGCTGGCGTGTTAAGCCATGATTGCCGAAAGCGGGAAAATTGTTAAGCCAGAGTTAATTTTGGCTCTTTTTGGTGAAAACTTGAAATTCAACCGTCAGCCCAGCCAAAAAACTTCTCGCGCAGAGGGCGGGCTGGCAATTGAATTCTTTGTTTCGATCCAAGTTTCAGGCAGGCGTCGCGGCTGCCTTAATTTTGGCTCTTTTTGCTGAAGACGGAGGAGACATCGAGCACGTTTTCGGAAACGAGATCGAGGCTTTCGCCGGGGGCGCGCTCCTGGGCGCGCTGCAATTGCTGGACGAGCTTCGGCACGCTCTCGGCCGCGTAATACTTGACCGCGCCCGCGCTCAATTGCGCCTTGAAGATGACGATGAGCAGCGCGTTTTCGTCGATGTCGGAAAAGAGCAGGCTGAAGTTCTCGCCTTGCTGGTAGATGGAAGTGAAATTGGTTTCGCCGAGGCGCTCGGCAATGGCCTGGGTCGCGCAAAACGAACCGGCCGCGAGGGCGGCGATGGTCGTGGTGTCAAACTGGTCCGCCACGCCGCGCTGGGAAATGATGGGGCCGCCTTTGTCAATGATAAGGGCGGCCGTGCCCTCGCTCTTTTGCAGCAACTGATCCAGGGCCGCGTTGAGCCATTGCACGTCTTCCTCGATGAGAGGCGGGAGGCCCGGCATAGGTCAGGAAGCCTTTCGCGCCCCTTCATTGATGAATTTGTTCAAGAGCAGGCGCGTGATCATGTTGAGCGACTCGAACACGCCCTCGCAGCTTGAGGCGGTGGCCGGAAACGCGGGCACCTGCACCTGGCGGTTGTTGAGCAGGAAATCCATGTAATCGACCGGCGCGGCGTTGGGGAGGTCGCGCTTGTTGTATTGCAGGACGTAGGGGATGTCGGCGAAGTTCAATTTGAGCGTCTTGAGGTTGTCCTCCAGGTTCTGGAAGCTTTCCACGTTCTCGGCCATTTTTTCGTATTGTGAATCAGCCACAAAAACAATGCCATCGACTCCGCGCAAAACCAATTGGCGCGTGGTATTATATATGACTTGGCCGGGGACGGTGTAAAGTTGAAATTTTGTTTTGAAGCCCTTGATGGCCATGGCTTCGATGGGCAGGAAATCGAAGAACAGCGTGCGGTCTGAACTGGTGGCCAGGGAGACCAGCTTGCCTTTCTCCCGCACGTTCTGCACGTTGCCGTGGACTTGTTCGAGGTTGGTCGTCTTGCCGCCCTTGCCGGGGCCGTAATAAACAATTTTGACCTGCAATTCCTTGGTCGCTTGATTGATGATTGCCATATATTAATGATTCTGTTCAGACAATTCGGCTGCCATTTGCTCAAGAGCCGCCTCTGGAAGGGCCTGTCCCGCGCGGCCCAACACCGCCAAATAAAGCGAACCGGCTTTGCGGATGACGCACGCGGCCGCCCCGGTTGAAATCCTCAGCGCGCCCAAATTTCCCAATTGAACTTCTTCCGCGCAGGCGCCGATGCGCGTGAACATGCCCGGCACAAACGCGGCCAGCGCTTCGGCCTTCAGCGGCGCGGGCATTTGGCCGGCCACCAGCAATCCATCGCCGGACGCCAGAAGCGAGCCTGCGACTCCCGGCAGCGAAAGAATGCGCCGCGTGAATTCCTGGGGCGTCAAATCTTTTTTGACAGGCGCGGCCGGAGCTTCGACGGGCGCGGGCATGACCATGGGAGCGGGCGCCGCCGAGGCGCGGTTGGCGCCCGCGAAAACGTCCGGCACGCTCTCCTCCGCGCTGACAACTTTGCGCGCGACGGTGCCGCGATGTTTGGCCAGAAAGAGCGGCGCGGCCACTTTGAGCGGCAGTTCGACTGGCGTCTCGCCATGAGCGGAGGGCGGCGCGGGCGGATTCATCCATGCGCCCAAGTCAGCCCACGTAAAAGTAACGCGCCCGGCTTTCAGGCCGGTTTCCAGGCGGTGCATTGGGATCGAAAGGGTGCCGCCGGCCAATTTAAAGAGTTCAATTTCCTGGCGGATGGGGTCGGGCCACGCGGCACAGAGGGCATCGAGCGGCATGTCGAGTTTGTCGCCATTCGGAAACGGCAGCACCACGCCCGGGGCCGGGCTGGGGCGCGCCGTGGCAAAGGGCAGCGGAGCGGATGTTTTCGGCGCGGCTGCTGGCAGAGGAATTGGAGCAGCCACTTTCGGCGTGACCAGGCCAGGAACGACGGGGGCGGCCGGCTTTGGCGCGGCTGGGGGCATCACGAAAGGCAAGGCCGGTTTTGGCGCGAGGCCTGTCGCCGGCGCTGGCGCCACGGGCATGAACGGGATGGGCGCGGCTGGTTTGGGCGCGATCGGTGAAATGGGTGTGATTGGAGCCACGGGCGCGATGAGTGTGATCGGCGCGGCGAGGCTGACGGGGGCGATCGGAGCGACGGGCGCGGGTGGCGCGGCCGGTTTGGGCGAATGCGCTGATGCGGCCGCAGGCGCTTCCGTGACGCGCACGAATTGGTTCAGCTTGCCGCCGAAGACTCCGGTGACTTCGTCCGGCACGATGACTCGCTGCTGGTCCTGGCGGCGCAGAAGCCCGCTGGGGCCGATGGCGCCCAGAATCAAAGGCAGCGGCAAATCGACGAGCGCGTTGTCATCGGCAGGAAGGTCATGGAACGTTCCCGGCGGCGAGCCGCGGCGCAACTCCATGAAAGGGATTCTGACGGCGCCGCAGCGCAATTGCTCCACCGCGACGCTGGTGGACAGGGAAAACATCACATCGGGACGTGTCTTGACTTGCGCTGTCAAATTATCAGGCAGGCGGGAGAGAATTTCGCACAGCGGCAATTCGATCATTCCGTTGGACTGGCGGGGGGCCAGTTTGGAAACAACCGCGGGCGGCCCGCTGGCGGGAGCGGCTGCGGCGGCCACCAGCGCGGAAGAGCCTGCCGACGCCCTGGCTGGCGGCGCGGGAGAATGAGCCGGCTTCGCCGCGGGCGCGGGGGCTGGCGCCGGAGCGGCCGAATGCGAAAACATCTTCTTAAGCAGTCCGAACATGGATCGTAATCTTTCTCGTAATGCCGGCATTCAAGCGTGTCCTTCGCCCCGTATAACGTCACAAAAACGGGCCATCTTGAGCGGCAAATATTTCCGAGAGTGGAATATAGCAATATGCGGGCCAGGGGATTGATGGCCTCTCTTTGACGATCAAGATTAAAAGCAAGATTAGGATTAAGATCGGAACCTCGGAACCCAAATTTAAGCGTCTTGACAAATGTGGCGATATGCCGTTAACTATGCGCGTGAATGAATAAAAGATATTCCATTCAGTCTAGTGTGTGCGGCTGCGGCCAGCGCCTGGCCATTTGTATGTGCCGCGCCTTTTGGCCGCCTGGCCTCGCGGGGCTAGTTTTCTGAGAATCAGGAACATCACTTTGAAACCCGCGATTGCCAGTCAATCGTGGGTTTTTGATTTTTAACATTTATGTACGGATATAAGAGAATTTTGAAAGGAAACATGAGCAATAGAACTGGAAACAGAGCAGTCAAGACCTGGTTTGGGTCGGAGACTCGTTTCGAGATCGACCCCCTGCCGTCGGCGCCCGTGCCTGAGCGCGGGCTGGCGGAGAACGCGCTGGAACAGCTCAAAAAGAGGCTGTTGCGCGAGTTGCTGGCCGCGGCGCGAGAGCCGGGCATGAACGTGGCCTTGCGGCGCGCCGCCAATGATGCCGCCAGCGCGGCCTGGTTTACTCCCTTCCCTCTGCTGGTCTTCCCGGCGCTGCTGGAGGAGAAGGCGGCCGGCGCGTTGCAACGGCAAAAACGCCAGAAAGAAATCCGGCACCGCACGCAAGCGTTGCTCGAACAGGCGATCGCGGAGTAATAATGTCTGGTGTATCACCCCACACCATGGATGGCGCTGCCATTTGGGCTGTTGCTGGCCTGCATGGCGGTCCTCCCGTTGCGCTGGCCAGTCTGGTGGGAGAAAAATTACGCCAAATTGGTGTTGCTCCTGGCCGCTGCCACGACCGGCTATTACGTCTTC
This sequence comes from Verrucomicrobiia bacterium, assembly GCA_036501625.1. GTDB lineage: Bacteria > Verrucomicrobiota > Verrucomicrobiia > Limisphaerales > Palsa-1400 > Palsa-1400. The sequence continues at coordinate 139,832 of DASXZY010000009.1, read as the reverse complement.
GTTTTGCCGGCGGCGGCTCTCGCCACTGTGCGGCACACGGGCCTGGATTTCGCGGGGTTCATAGCATTGATCGGCTCGCTTTATGTTGTGTCCGGCGGAATTCACATTCACGCCGACGGCAACGGGCGGGCGTCTTGGAATACGCTATTTCTGGCGCTGGCCGGATTGGCGTCGAATGTGCTGGGCACGACCGGCGCGTCCATGCTGCTGATTCGTCCGTGGCTTAACATACATCGCAATCGCCCCGCGCCGTATCAGGTGGTCTTTTTCATTTTTGTAGTTTCCAACGCGGGCGGTGTTTTGACGCCGATGGGCAACCCGCCGTTGTTGATTGGATTTCTGGAAGGTGTTCCGTTCTGGTGGGTTGCGCGGCATTGCTGGCCGATGTGGCTTTTCAGCATGGCGTTTCTGCTGGCGGTATTTTACGCGGTTGACCGCCGCCACGAAGTCCGCTTGCCGCTGCCCATCCCCAGAACGGAACACCGATGTCTTTCCTTCGGCTGGTGGAATCTGCTTTCGCTGGCGGTCATTGCCGCGGCCGCCGCCATCACCATGCCGCCGCTCGTTCGGGATGGCATCATGATCGCGGCGGCCGCCGCCTCCTGGTTCCTGACGGGGCGTCGCGCGCGTGAGGCGAACGAGTTTAGTTTTCGACCGCTGATCGAAGTGGGCATTTTATTCTTCGGAGTTTTTTCCACGATGATGCCCGCCATCGACCTTTTGAGAAACCTCGGCGGAACATTCACGCCGGGGAAAATCTATTGGTCCGCCGGAATGCTCTCGGCATTTCTTGACAGCGCACCGGCCTATCTCGCTTTTTTCAGCGCGGCGGCGGGGCATGGCGGCCACGAGCTTCCGGCGCGGCTTATTTCGGCGTTGAGCATGGGCACGGTCATGTTCGGCGCCGTGACGTACATCGGCAACGCGCCGAATCTCATGGTCAAATCGATCGCGGATCATCGCGGGGCGCCGGCGCCGGATTTTCTCGCGTACTTGTTTAAATGGGCTGTGCCGGTCATGCTTCCACTCCTGATGCTGCAATGGCTGATTTTTTTCAGGTGATGGATGAGAGTCGCGTATAATATTTTGTTCGCCCTTTTTTTCTGGCTGAGCGCGCCGTGGTATTTCTGGAAGATGTGGCGGCGCGGAAACTGGCGGGCCGGTTTTGGCCAGCGCTTCGGCCGTTACGAAGCGGATTTCCAACCGGCCGCCGGAGGGAAACCCGTGATGTGGCTGCATGCGGTCAGCGTGGGGGAAGCTGGCATCTGCCTGCCGCTGTTGCGCGCGCTGGCGCAAAAGCTTCCCGAATTTCAATTCGTTGTTTCCACGACCACGTCCACTGGCATGGGGGAATTGCGGCGCGGGCTGCCGCCGGGCGCGCGGGCCATTTATTACCCGGCGGATTTTCCGGGCGCGGTTCGGCGTGCGTTTGACACAGTCCGGCCCAAAGCGATTGTCCTCGTCGAGGCGGAATTGTGGCCCAATTTCCTGTGGCAGGCGCAGGATCGGGGCATTCCGATGACGCTGGCCAATGCGCGCCTTTCGGAGCGGTCGTTCAAAGGCTACGGGCGTTTTCCGTTTTTGTTCCGGCCGATTTTCGAAAAATTCCGCGCGGTTGGCTGCCAGCAGGAGGCAGACGCCCAGCGCCTGGCCGCGCTCGGTTTTCCCGGCGAGGCCGTGCGGGGGGTGGGGAACATGAAATTCGACGCCGCCCAGCCCGGCGGGCGCCCCGGCTTGGACGTTCCCGCGCTGCTGCGGAAAATCGGAGTCAATACGAATGCGAAATTGTTGGTGGCCGGCAGCACGCACGCGGGGGAGGAGGCCATCCTGGCGGAAATGCTGCCGCGCCTGCGCGCGCGCTTTCCGGAGTTGTTCCTCATTCTCGTGCCGCGGCATTTTGAGCGGGCCAAAGCCGTCAGCCAGGAACTCTCGGCGCGCGGCGTCCGTTTCGTGTGCCGCACGGATGTCTCGGCCGAAATGCGGCTGCCGAACGGCCAGCTTGACTGCCTTCTCGTCAACAGCACGGGCGAATTGAAATTCTTCTACGAGCAGGCGGCGGCGGTGTTTGTCGGGAAAAGTTTGACAGCGAAGGGGGGTCAGAACCCAATCGAACCGGCGGCCTTGGGGAAGGCGATGGTTTTCGGCCCGAACATGCAAAACTTCCGAGCCGTCGCGAGCGCGTTCATGGCGGAGGAGGCGGCTGTGCAAGTGGCCGATGCGGCCGGATTGGAACAAGCGCTGGCCGGTCTGCTGGGCGATGACGTCCGCCGCGCGCAACTCGGCTCCCGCGCATTGGCAGTCGTGCGAAAAAACCTTGGCGCGACCGAGCGGACCGCGCAACTGATCATCGAGCGCGGAATTTGACCGCGCGTTGGACTCTCCACCTGGCGGCGCATCAAGAGCGACCCGTGCAGCGATCGGGCTGGGTGGCAAACTGTCCTATGACAGTATGCCACTTTGGCGTGTTCCAAGTGTCCAACCTGCCTGGGTTCTTCGGCGCAGTTATTTCGCCAGTTGGGCCGAGGCAGCCAATGAAGGGTCGTCCCAGCCGCCGCCCAGCGCTTTGTAGAGGGCGATCAGGTCCGTCGCGACGGCGGCATCGCTTTGCACCAGGGCGTCCTGGCTTTGATAGAGCGCTTGCTGGGATTGGAGGACGCGCAGGAAATCGGTCAAACCATTCTTGTAAAGGTCGCTGGCCACGGACACGGCCTTTTCGCTGGCCTCGACCGAGCGGGCCAGAGATTGCCGGCGGATTTGTTCCTTGGCGTAAGAAGTCAGCGCCGTTTCCACTTCAGTAAAGGCCGACAGCATCGACTGCTCGTAGGAGGCCACGGCCTGATCCACGAGGGCGTTTTGCACGCGGATGCTGGCGCGGATGCGCCCGGTGTCAAATATCCTCCATTGCACGGACGGCCCCGCCGACCAATAGCGGCTGCCAGCCGTGAACCAATCGCTGGCCTTGACGCTTTGCAGGCCGGCATCTCCAGTCAAATAGAACTTTGGGTAAAGGCCGGCCGTGGCGGCTCCGACCCGGGCCGTGGCGGCGGCCAGTTGGCGCTCAGCCACGCGCACGTCGGGCCTGCGTTGCACCAAATCGGAAGGCAGGCCCGCCGGCACCATCGGGGGCGCGGAAGGGATTGGGGCGGTGGCGGCCAGTTCGTCCAACGTCGCGCCGGGCTGCTGGCCGAGCAGGAGCGACAATTGATAAACCTCGGCACGGAAACCGCTTTCGAATGCCGGCGGCTGCGCCCGGGTCAATTCCAGGAGCGCATCTGCCTGCTGCACGTCGAGGCCGCCCGTCAATCCCTTGGCGAACAAATCACGTGTCAACTCAAGGACTTGCTCCTGCGCCTTGATATTGTCATTGGCCACCGCAAGGCGCTGCTGGCAGGAGCGGGCGGCGGCGTAGTGGCGGGCCACTTCCGCCAAAACGGTCAGCAAGACATCGTGCTGGGCGAATTCGACCGCGGCGGTATCGGCGCGCGCGGCTTCGATAGCGCGCCGTGTGCCGCCGAAAACATCCAGCTCCCACGAGGCATCGAACCCGGCCTGAAAGAGGTCCTCGTCCAGCGGCGCGAGGGCAGGGGGAATGGGCGGGAACCCATGCGCGCTGTAACGGTTGCGATTGTAGGAGGCGGCGGCATCGGCGGTTGGCCCAAGGGCCGCGGAAACAACGCGGGCGGCGGCGCGAGCCTGGCGGACGCGGCCCGCGGCCACGCGAAGATCCAGGTTTGATTGCGCGGCGCGGACGATGAGCGAATTCAATTCCGGGTCGTGAAAGGATTTCCACCACGCGGCCTCGGCTGGCGGGCCGTTTGTTTCACCGGCGGCCTGGGGCGAAACCCATTGGGCCGGCGCGGCGGGCCTGGGCGGATGATAATCCGGGCCAACCTCGCAGCCGGCCAGCAGGCAGGCGAGCAGAAACGGGTGGAATTTCATGTGACAACGGCTTCGCGCCGCCCGGCGGCCTCGACGAGGTTGAGAATGGTTTCCGCCGTGGCATCCTCGCCCGCGGCGGTGTTGAGCATGGCGTGGTAAAGGTGGCGCGAAGGCCATTCCACGTTGTAATAATGCCGGATGAACTCCACCCGCTCCCGATCGACTGTGTCAAGCAAATTATTGGCTTCGGCTTCGTTCTTCACTTCTTCGAGGATGCGCCGGAATTTGAGATCGCGCGGAGCGTAAAGAAAAACGCAAAATGTATCCGTGCGTTCGCGCAGGAAATAGGCGGCCCCCCGCCCCACGATGATGCACTGGCCCTCTTCGGCGGCTTTCTCGACGACTTGCTTGGTCAGGCAGACCAGCCGGTCGGCATCGATGACATCGGCATCGGGCAGCATGACCGTGCTTTCGTAACTGCCGCGCCAAAAAACCTTGGCCAGGCGGTAGAGCCAGGGATCGACGCGCTCTTCGCGATGCTTGCAGGTCTCGGTGCTGACCTTGGCCAGCTTGGCGATTTCCTCGGTCAAACTTTGGTCGAGCAGCTTCCAGCCGAGTTGATGCGCGATTTTATCGGCGATGGTGCAAGCGCCGGCGCCAAATTCACGTTCAATGACAATGATGCGTTTCATAACGGGCTAAGATACCACTCAATGCGCGGCGACGGGGCCGCTTGATTTGACCCCCTTCAGCAGCCACACCCCCACGGCGCAAGCCAGGCCCAGCCACATGAACATCCAGAAAAGTTCAATAAAAGCCCAGTAACTGGTCTGCTGATGAACCAGGTTCGAAATTATGGTTTGCGCGCGCACTTGCGCGTCGGCCGGGCTGAAGCGGGTTTGCAGGACGCCTTGCAGCGCAGCCGTCTCCTGCCGGTAAATGGGGCTGAGCGCCGAGACGCGATCCACCAGGAAAACCTGGTGCGCCTGGCTGAGCCGCTCGAGCATCGTCGTGACCACCGAAATGCCGACGCTGCCGCCGATATTGCGCAACAAATTCTGAATGCCCGCGGCATTGCCGATCTGGTCATTGCGCAGCGTGCCCATGCCGACGGTTGTCAACGGCACGAAGATCAAGCCAGTGCCAATTCCGCTGACGATATTGGGGATGACGACGCTGCCCTGGGACATATCGAGAGAAAGACGGCTGAACATATAAGCGCCCAGCGCAAAAACCGCGAAGCCCCAGGCCGCCAGCCTGCGGCCACCCACCTTGGCGATAAGCGCCCCGACGGCGAACAGCGAAATAAAGGCGCCCACGCCCCTTGGCGTGACGGTCAACCCAGCCGTGAGGGCGGTGTAGCCGAGCAGTGTTTGCAGGAAAAGCGGCTGCATCGTAATCAAACCGTAGAGGGCCGCGCCGAAGAAGAAAAACAATCCGCACGCCACTCCGAAGTTGCGGTTGGCCAGGACGCGCAGGTTGACGATCGGCTCCTTGATGGACAATTCCCAAATGACGAAAAACAAGAGCGAGAAGGCGGCCGTCCCGCCCATCCATCGCATTAACGCGCTGCCGAACCAATCCAGTTCCTCGCCTTTATCAAGAAGGATTTGCAGCGACGACAGGCCGAGGGCCATGAATCCGAGGCCGATGGAATCGATGCGCCCGGCTTTGGCATTGCGAATCCAGGGCGGATCATCCACGAAAAGCGTGATCATAATCACCGCCACGATGCTGATCGGAATATTGATGTAAAAAGCCCAGCGCCACGACCAGGTGTCGGTCAGCCAGCCGCCAAGGGTCGGCCCCAAAATGGGCGCGCAGACGACGCCAATGCCGTAAACGGCCATGGCCGCGCCGCGCTGGGCGGGCGGAAAGCTTTCGAGCATGATCGATTGCGAGAGCGGTTGGAGCGCGCCGCCGCCGGCGCCCTGGACAACGCGCGCGACAATGAGCATCGGCAGGCTGACGGCCGCGCCGCACATAAAGGACGACACCGAAAAAATGATGATACAGGTAATCAGAAGCCGTTTTCGCCCAAAGGCCCGGGAAAGCCAGGCGCTCGCTGGCAGGACGATGGCATTGGAGACGAGGTAACTGGTCAAAACCCAGGTCGCGTCCGTTGGGGTCGCGCCGAGGTTTCCGCCGATGTAAGGAAGCGCGACCGAGGCGATCGATGTGTCAAGCACTTCCATGAACGTGGCCAGCATCACGGCCGGGGCGATGATCCACGGGTTGACTCTTGGGCGCCATTCCTCGCTCATTTGATTCTGACCTTTGGCACGACGGACATTCCGGGGGCGATATCGAGATTGGTCTCATCAAGCGGCTCGTCAAAAACAATTTTTACCGGGACGCGCTGCACGACCTTCACGTAATTGCCCACCGCATTTTCCGGAGGCAGCAGGCTGAAACGCGCGCCGGAGCCGGCTTGGAGGCTGTCCACCTTGCCTTTAAACAAGTGATGCGGATAGGCATCGATGCGGATCGAAACGGGCTGGCCGGGACGAATGTTCTCCAATTGGGTTTCCTTGAAATTGGCCACCACCCAAAGATCGTCCGGCACCAGCGCGAGAAGGGCCTGGCCGGCTTGCAGGTAGGCGCCGGCCTCAATGGTGCGGCGCGTGACCCGGCCATCCCGCGGCGCGGTGATGCTCGTGTAGGAAAGCTGCAACTGCGCCGTGGCCAGGCGGGCCTGCTCCTGCCGCACTTGCGCGCGGGCGGTTTCAACATCGGCGCGATCGGCATCGACTTGCGCGAGCGCGGCGCTGGCCTGGGCGCGGGCCACTTCGACCTCGGCCGCGGCGGAACTGGCGCCCGTCCGGGCCAGGTCAAATTGGCTGCGCGAAACGGCCTGGGCCTGGACAGATTCGTAACGGGCGCGGTCCGCTTCGGCGCGCTCGGCCACGGCTTTGGCGGCGTCCACGCCGGCTTTTTGCTGGGCGGCCTTGTCCTGGTCCACCGCGATTTGCGCCTCGGCCTGCCGGACGCGGTTGCTGGCGGTGGCCAGATCGGCCATGGCTTGGTTGACAAGCATTTGATAATCGCGCGGATCGATTTCCACCAGCGCGTCGCCGGTTTTGACATGCTGATTGTCTGTCACTAATAATTTTACGGACTGTCCGGAAACGCGCGGGCTGACGTAGGTGACGTAACCTTCGATAAAGGCGTCGTCGGTGTCTTCGAAGGGCGCGATGTTTTTGGAATAATACCAGACAGCGGCGGCGATGAGGGCCAGAAAAAGCACGATGCCGATGATCAAGCGAAGCCGGTGCGGCCGGCGGGCGCGCGGCGCCGAAGCGGCTTCGGAGACGGGGGGCCGCGGAGCCGGAGGGGGCGGAGGCGGACTCGTTGGAGTCTTTTCTTCCATGAGTATTGGTGTTGGCGCCCGGAGGGGGGAACCCGGATGCCAGTCGCAACATGACATATCCCTTGTAAAAGAAAAGCTGTTTGTCAGGCCATACACAACGTCTTAAATAAGTGCGCATGTGTTGTTCAAGAAACGGCCTTATGGCAAGGCGCGACGAGCGAGCATGCCCCGCATGGGTCTGTGAGCGAGGAGCAACGCCGCCAAAAGGCCATTTCGTGAACAACCCTTCGGTCGGCGGGTCTTTTGCCGCAAGACTTTGTCGCTCGCCGGTCGAAGAATGATGCTGTCGTTGGATGTGGCGCGAGCGGCTGTCCCGGTTGGGCTTGTTTGTTTAAAATACCTTGTGCTGGCTGGATGGAGATCAAGAAGTGGCTCGAAAACATGAAGGAGCCGTATCTGGATTACGGCGCTTTCGCGCGGCATTGCAATAAGTTGAATGAGAAGGATCCTGCAAGCCAAGCTGCGCTGCTTGAAGTCATGGATGCCAAATTCGTGACGCACTCGATCTAATGCACATCTTTGTGGCCCTCATTTCGCCGCTTTTCGATGCCTCCGATTACATTCAAGACGTGGAGGTGCCGGTTGCCAAACGGCGCAACAAAAGTGACGGCGTGCTTATCGCTCCGGCAGTCATCGGCAATCCAGGAGCCGGGCGCTGCAAATGGCTTCTCAGTCTTGAACGCCTTCCACATAAACAAAAGTCATGGGCAGAAATTCGCCATGAGTGCGGAGCCAGCCACGGAGAGTTCGATTTGGCCCTTCCACCGTTGCGTGACGGTTTGGAAACTCGTCCAGCAGGCGCGCGCTGCGAATGGCAAAGCGCGAGGCGCCTAGAGGCAGACGCAAGTGAGGCTGTTTCTTGACACTGCTGTTCGCTTGACAGGATGGCTCGGCTGGAGCCCCGCCCTGCCAAACCATCTGCGCGGCCTGGGATAATTGACCAAGGCCGCGCACGTTGCAAATGATGCGCGGACGCGCGCGCCTAATACCTGTAATGTTCCGGTTTGTAGGGGCCGTCTGGCGAGACGCCCAGGTAGCTGGCTTGTTTGCTGGTCAATTTGGTGAGTTTGACGCCGATTTTTTCCAAATGCAGGCGGGCCACTTCTTCATCCAGTTTCTTGGGCAAACGATAGACTTCCGGCTTGTAGGTGTCCTTGTTTTTCCACAGGTCGAGCTGAGCCAGGACCTGATTGGAAAAGGAGTTGGACATCACGAAGCTGGGATGGCCGGTGGCGCATCCGAGGTTGACCAAACGCCCTTCCGCCAGCAGGTAAATGCAGTTCCCGCCGGAGAAGGTGTATTTGTCCACCTGCCCTTTGATGTTCAGCCTCTTGACGCCGCGGGCTTCGTTGAGGCGGTCCACCTGAATCTCGTTGTCGAAATGGCCGATGTTGCAGACGATGGCCTGGTCTTTCATTTTTTGCAGATGCTCCAGGGTGATGACGTCGCGATTGCCCGTGCATGTCACATAAATATCGGCGTGGCCCAGGGTGTCTTCGAGCGTGGCGACCTCGAAGCCTTCCATGGCTGCCTGCAACGCGTTGATGGGATCGATTTCTGTGACAATCACGCGCGCGCCAAAACCGCGCAATGAATGGGCCGAGCCTTTGCCAACGTCGCCATAACCGCACACGACAGCCACTTTGCCGGCGACCATGACATCGGTGGCGCGCTTGATGCCGTCGGCCAGGGATTCGCGGCAGCCGTAGAGGTTGTCGAATTTGGATTTGGTGACGGAATCGTTGACGTTGATGGCGGGCACCAAAAGTTTGCCGGCCTCCTTCATCTGGTAGAGGCGGTGGACGCCGGTGGTGGTTTCCTCGCTGACGCCTTTCCAATCTTTGACAACGGAATGCCAGAGGCGCGGCTGCTCCTTGGCCACGCGTTTGAGAAGATTCTTAATGACATCCTCCTCGTGCGAGCCGCTGGGAGAGTTGACCCAATCGCTGCCATTTTCCAATTCGTAACCTTTGTGGATGAGCAGGGTGGCGTCGCCGCCGTCATCGACGATCAATTGCGGCCCCTGGCCTTTGGGAAAAGCGAGCGCGCGGAACGTGCAATCCCAGTATTCCTCGAGCGATTCGCCCTTCCAGGCGAAGACCGGTACGCCGGCCTTGGCAATGGCGGCGGCGGCGTGGTCCTGGGTCGAAAAAATATTGCAACTGGCCCAGCGCACCGAAGCGCCCAGCGCCACCAGGCTCTCGATCAGCACAGCGGTCTCAATGGTCATGTGCAGCGAACCGGTGATGCGCACGCCGGCCAGCGGTTTGGCGGCGGCGTAACGGCGGCGAATCGACATCAAGCCGGGCATTTCGTGCTCGGCGATGTCGATGGCTTTGCGGCCGTATTCGGCCAGGGTAATGTCTTTGACTTTAAAATCGGCCGGGGCGCGCAACGATTTGACGCGGCGGGATGAAGGAAGTTTTACGGGCATAAGTTGTAACGCGATAAAAGGTTTGGAATTGTCTATTTGGCGGCTTTTTTGAGGGCCGCGACTTTGTCGGTTTTCTCCCAGGTCAGGCTGTTCAAATCGTCGATCTTGCCGAAATGGCCGTAGTTGGTGGTCTTGGAGTAAATGGGACGCAGCAAATTGAGCTGTTTGACAATGGCGGCGGGCTTGAAGTTGAAAACTTCGCGGACGGCGGACTCGATTTTTTCATCGCTGGCCGTGCCGGTGCCGAAGGTATCGACGCACACGGAAACGGGATCGGGATAGCCGATGGCGTAAGCGAATTGAATCTCGGCGCGAGTGGCCAGGCCGGCCGCGACGATATGCTTGGCCACATAACGGCCCATGTAAGCGGCGCTGCGGTCCACTTTGGACGGGTCCTTGCCGCTGAAGGCGCCGCCGCCGTGCCGGCCGGTGCCGCCGTAACTGTCCACAATAATTTTGCGCCCAGTCAGGCCGGTGTCGCCCTGCGGGCCGCCCACGACGAAGCGCCCGGTGGGGTTGATCAAAAATTGGGTCTTCTTATCCAGCATCTCGCCCGGCAGGACTTTGTGAATGATTTCTTTGATAATGAAATCGCGGATTTCCTTAATCTTGACATCCGCGGAATGCTGGGTGGAAACGACGACATTGACGATGCGGACCGGGCGGCCGTTTTCATATTGGACGGAAACCTGGGTCTTGGAATCGGGCCGGAGCCAGGCGGCTTTGCCGGCTTTGCGGACGCGGTTCAATTCGCGGCCGAGGCGGTGGGCGAACATGATCGGGGCCGGCATCAATTCAGGTGTTTCATCGCAGGCGAAGCCGAACATCAATCCCTGGTCGCCCGCTCCTTGCTCGGCGGTTTCCTTGCCGTCGGCCGCGCGGGCATCGACGCCCTGGGCAATATCGGGGCTTTGGCGCGTGACCAGGTTGGTGATGAAAACTTTTTCGGCGTGGAAAACGTCGTCCTCATTGACGTAGCCAATGTCCGCGATGCATTCGCGCACGATTTCGTTGATGTGGACTTTGGCTTTGCTGGTGATTTCCCCGCCCACGACGACCATGTTGCTCTTGGCGTAGGTTTCGCAGGCCACGCGGCTGCGCGGGTCCTGGGCCAGATGGGCGTCGAGGACCGCGTCGGAAATGGTGTCGCAAACTTTGTCGGGATGGCCTTCGCCGACCGATTCAGAGGAGAAAATGTAATTCTTGTTCATTTTTAAAATTGACACGTTTTCATATTAACGTATCTTGATAGGAAGATATATGATATTTCGCTGCTGGCGTCAAACTTTATTTTCTCCTTTTCCATGCCCGGCACTTTAAAAGCATTGCGGGCTCTTTCGGACCCCACCCGGCTGCGGATTGTGGCGCTGCTGGAGCGCGGCGAACTCTCGGTGCAGGAATTGCAGGAGATCACGCGCATGGGACAATCGCGCATTTCGACTCACCTGGGACTGCTGCAAGAATCCGGGCTGCTGGAATCGCGGCGGGAGGGAAAGCGGACGTTTTACCGCATCCTGGCGCAGCGCGACCGGCTGGCGTCGGAATTCATTCAACTGGCGGTGCAGGGAGCCAAGGAGTTGCCGGAGCACGCGCCCGACCAGCTTAATTTGAAGCGCATCCTGGTGCGCCGTTCCGAGCAGGCGCAGCTTTATTTCAACCAGGTGGCGGGCCGATTCGACCGCAGTTACGGGCCTGGGCGCTCATGGCAGGCGTTCGGGCAATTGCTTTTGCGCGTGCTGCCGCCGCTGGTCATCGCGGATTTGGGCGCGGGCGAAGGGTTGTTGAGCGAATTGCTGGCGCGGCGGGCCAAAAAAGTTATCGCGGTGGACAACTCGGAGCGGATGGTGGCTTTCGGCGCCAGCAAGGCGAAAAAGAACAAGCTGAAGAACCTGGAGTTTCGCCTGGGGGATTTGGAAAATCCGCCCATCCAGCCGGAGACGGTGGACCTGGTCATTCTGAGCCAGGCCCTCCATCACGCGGCCTGCCCGAAAATCACCATTGCCAGCGCCTACAAGATTCTGCGGCCCGGCGGGCAGATTATGATTCTTGACTTGTTGCGGCATCCGTTCGAGCAGGCCCATGATTTGTATGGCGACCGCTGGCTTGGCTTTTCGGAATCGGATTTGCATGGCTGGCTTGAGGAGGCGGGCTTCGGCAAGATCGAGGTGACCATCGTCGCGCGGGAAGAGCAGGCGCCGAATTTCCAAACCGTGCTGGCGGCGGGCGAAAAAAGGGAGGCTGGCGCGGGCGGGACAAACTCATAATTTTTTATGACCATGATTGATCTTCGGAGCGATACCATCACCAAACCCACGCCCGCCATGCGCGAAGCGATGTCCCAAGCCGAGGTCGGCGACGACGTTTTTGGCGAGGACCCGACGATAGCGGAACTGGAAAGCGAAACGGCGGCATTGCTGGGGAAGGAAGCGGCCGTCTTTACGGTTTCCGGCACGATGGCCAATCAGCTTGCCCTCCGCGCCCATACGGAGCCGGGGGATGAGATCCTGGTCGAGGCGAATGCGCATATATACTATTATGAGGGCGGCGGGCCGGCGGCGTTGAGCGGCGTCATGTGCCGGCTGTTGCAAGGGCAGCGAGGCGTGTTCAATGGGGCTGACCTCGACGCGGCGTTGCGCCCTTCGGACCCCCATTTTCCGCGCTCCCGGCTGGTCTGCCTGGAAACGACGCACAATCGCGGTGGAGGCAAAGTCTGGCCGATGAATACGATCCAGGACGTGGCCGAGGTCGCACGCCGGAACGGGCTTCAATTGCACCTGGACGGGGCGCGCCTCTGGAACGCGGCGTCCGCGACGGGCATCGCGGAAAAAGATTGGGCCGCGCCCTTCGACACGGTCAGCGTCTGTTATTCCAAGGGGCTGGGCGCGCCGGTCGGCTCGGCGCTGGTTGGGCCAAAGACGCTGATCGCGCGGGCCAGGCGCTTTCGAAAGATGTTTGGCGGCGGGATGCGCCAGGCGGGAATCGTCGCCGCCGGGGCGCTGTTCGCGCTGCGGCATCACCGCGCGCGCCTGGCGGAAGACCATGCCAACGCGAAGGCGCTGGCCGAAGGAATCAGCCGCTGCGAGGGAATCGAAATTGCGCCGGCCGAGGTGGAAACCAACATGGTGCGGTTCCGCGTGCCGGGCATGCCGGTGCAGGACGTGGTGGAGCGGCTTCGCGCGCGCGGCGTGCTGGTATTGGCGGCAGACCGGCTGACTATCCGGGCGGTGACGAACCTGATGGTTTCCGAGAAGGATATTCCGGAGGCAATCAGCGCCATTTCCCAGGCGCCCAAAGGCGCCTGACCCCGCCGCGCGAAAAAGCGCGCGTTTTCGGGCTTCAAAAAGGGGTTGCAAATCGTCTTGACGCAAAACGGTCCTCCCGAAGCGGACGGATTTCCGCTTTCCATCACGTTTACAATCAACCCGTTGCATTGCAAATGACGGCTTCGGCTGCAAATGCCGCAATGAGAGTTGTCATATGAACGAGCCGATTTTTTTGGCCTTGCAAAATGTTGACAGGCAAACACTTGCGTTGCTCCTTTTCAATAATCCCCATGAAAACGAGCAGCAAAGCATTTTTATGCGAAAAAAGCGCACTAAAAACCTACGGTAGGTTTTTGGGTTTCCCGCCTTGATGGCAGAATCATGCGCGTTGTGAGAAATAACAAAACCGGCTCGTGCCAAGACGAGCCTGAAACAAACAGAAAAAACCCAAACATGAAAAAACTCATTCTGCCCCTCCTCGTCCTGGCCGGCTTTTGCGCCGGCGGCTGCAACACTCCTGTCAGCGTTTCGGGAAATTACGCCGTCCCTGGGCAAACCATCTCCGGCGATGTCACCACCGCCACCAACGGCGTCACTGTCAGCGGCTCCTACGCCACCACCAACCAAACCGTCGGCGGCTCGGTCACGATCGGAAAATAAATTCGCAGCCCTCTGTCAATATGAAGAATCTGATCAGCCTCCTCCTTGTTCCGTTGTTTCTTTCGGTTTCGTGCGCCAGCCCGCGCCGCAAGGGTGAATCCAGCCACGTCATTGAGAATTTCGCCGGGCGCGTGGATGGATTGACGTATCGCGAAACCTGGCGCGACGCGGAAACGGGCGGGGGGCTGTTCGTGCTGGCCGACCCGGCCGCGGGCCAATTATTCGCGGCTCATACCAACCAATCCGCTTTGGGCGGCGGTTCCGTGTTTCGCGCCGGCACCGTTACGATTACGGTCGATACCAACACAGCCTCCATCCTGGGGGCAGCCGGGACGGCTGTCGGCAATATCATCGGAGCCGCCGCCAAGTGAAACCTATGATGTCCGAAATCTCCAACGCCGAATTAGGGGCGTGGGTTTACGCGTTGGCGACGATCATCCAGATCGCAAGCACCCTCGCCATTTTAATCACCATCAATTCCAAGCAGAAACGGGAGGTGTCCTTCGCCGGCGAGCCGGTGGACCGAAAGGATTTTGACAAGCACGCCGGCGAGAACGCCGCCATTCACAACCAGCTCTTCGCCAAAATTGGCGGGGCGGAGCGCGGCCTCGAGTCCCGGCTGGCCTCGCGCATGGATAAATTCGAGGGTGAATACGAGCAATCACGCCGCCTCATGCACCAGCATATCAGCGCCATCGGCAACGACGTGGCGGCCTTGAAAAAAGAGGCCGAGCTGGCCAACCAGCGCGCTTTGCAAATGGACGCCAAGATCGACCGCCTCATCGAAAAGCCCAAATAAACCAACGCAACCAATAGAATTGACATGATCCCCCACGACAAAACTGAACTGTTTGACAACGCGGCGCTCAAAGTGCTGGACGCCAACAATACCCCTTGGGGCTTGCAGGCGGCGGCTTTGTGCATGTTTATCCGCGAATTCGGTTTCGCGCCGTCCGCCGCGGAAACGGTCCACCGCCTTGAATACTTGACAGCCAGGGGCATGGCGCAGGAAGTTCCCAAAGCCCTTGGCAAATCCAGCCGCAATTGGAAAATCACCGACGCCGGTCGCCGCCACCTGGATGAGCAAGGACTTTAAACGGGGCCGCGCCATGAAACCTCCCGCCGTTTCCGTCTTGAAGGGCCTTTCGCCGGCCCGCCAGCGCGCTCTTTACGAATTCATGGAAGAGCGGGGCGGCCGCACGAATGCCGAATGCCTGGCCTGGATCCACTCCGCCGGCGTGCGGGTCACCGGCAGCGAACTGGCGCGGTGGCGGGCGTGGTATGTGCAACGATTGCGCTTCCAGTGGTGCCGTGAAATCACGGCGCTGATGGCGGATGACCTCGAAACGGCTGGCCATCTGTTCAACCTGCTGCTCCTGAAAACCCGCGGCGGCGAAGCGTGGAAGCGCCACGGCGGCCGCGCCGCGCGTGAACGGGCCATGGCCGCCATCGAAAGAAAAATGGAGCGCGAACTCGCGAAATATGATCATCGACGCGGCCGAGATTGAACGGCAAACGCCGACTAAAGAGCGCCGAAGGCTGGGAAGCCAGCTTCTGCCCTACCAAAGGGATTGGGCCAATGATCATTCCCGCTGGAAGTTCGGCCTCATGGCCCGCCAGGTGGGAAAGGATTTTGCATCCGGTTACGAGGGCATCCGCGAATGCGTCGAGGCGGATTTGCAAAAGAAAAAAATAACCTGGCTCATCGCGGCGCCGTCGGAGCGTCAGTCTCTCGAATCGCTCCAAAAGTGGAAGTATTGGGCCGAGGCCTTTCATGCCGCGCTGGCGGGCGAAGAGATCGAGCGCGATGCCGGCTCCGAGAGCCTGCTGAGTTCCGCGACGATCACGTTTCCGCACGGCAGCCGCGTGGTCGCGGTGCCGGGCAAGCCGGACACCGTGCGCGGATTCAGCGCGAATGTCCTCTTGACTGAGTTCGCATTCTTCGAGCAGCCGGATGCCACCTGGCGGGCCATCCTGCCCAGCATCACCAATTCCAAGAGCGGCGGCGTCAAGAAAGTCCGGCTCATCACCACGCCCAACGGGCTGGGCAACAAGGCGCACGATTTGTGGGTCAAGAATTTCAAGGAACCCAAGGAGGCGCGGGCGGCGGCGCGGGATTCGCTCGCGCAATGGTCGTGCCATTTGATTGACATACATTCCGCCGTGCGCCAGGGGCTGCCGGTCGATATCGAGGAACTCAAGGCGGCCCTGGACGATCCAGAAGGCTGGGCCCAGGAATTCGAGTGCCAGTTCCTTGACGTTCAATCCGTGCTGCTGCCGTATGAGCTGATCGCCGCCTGCGAAAGCGCCGAAGCCATCGCCGCCGCGCCGGCTGATTTTTGGCAGGGTTCGCGCCCGTGGCCGCTGGTCATGGGGCTTGATTTTGGCCGGCGGCAAAACTTGACGGTGGCCTGGGTGCTGGCCCGCATGGGCGACGTGTGGCAGACGGTGGAAGTCCTGGAGTTGGACAAAATGCCGACCGACCAGCAGGTGGAAATCCTGCGTCCGCGCATCCGCCATTGCGGGCGCGTTTGCCTGGATTACACCGGCCCCGGCGTCGGCCTGGGCGACTATTTGGCCAAGGAATTCCGGCCTTACGAACCGGAGAAACATCAGTTCGGCAAGATCGAATTGTGCAATTTTTCCAGCGCGCTCAAGGTCGATATTTTTTCCAAGTTGCGCATGGCGTTTGAAAATCGCGGCGTGCGCGTGCCGGTCAGCCGGGTAATTCGTGAGGACTTGCATTCCGTCAACCGCGTGAGCAGTCCCAACGGGCAAATTACATACCGCGCGCCGCACTGCGCGGACGGCCACGCCGATCGTTGCACGGCCCTGGCCCTGGCTTTGCGCGCGGGCGGCAGCGGCCCTGTCCGCATGAGCGCCGAATCTGTGCCCCGGCGCTTCCCGGCCAATGCGCGCCCCGGCGAGACCGCTCGCAACCAATGTCCCCTATGACGCGAATTAGCGGTTTGCCTGGCTATTTGTTGACAGCATTGATGCGGTAGGGACGACGAAATGTTCCACGCGCCATTCGTCGGCCGCGTGGGGATCGTAAGTGAACGTGTGGTCGAAATGGGTCATCGTGCCCCAGAGGAAAAATTTGTCGGGATTGCGAGTGAGGTTCAACATCCACGGGTTTGGGACCGGCGGCAGAAAGCACCACAGGAACAATATCCCGCCCGCCGCCGCCAGCCACGTTGCGACCGCCGCGAGGCGCCGCCAAATCTGTGCGTCCATCGGCATTTCATCCAATAGACACCGATGAACATGAATTTGTATGACTGGGGGCGCCGCGCAATGGATGCGCGCCCATTCGCGGCATTGGGCAAACGGTGCGCGATTTTTTTCGCGGATGTCCGTTGCGCCGCGGGGCGGGAGCCGATTGGCACGCCAATTGCATTCATTTTGAGCCATATGAAAAAGCATCAGCTTGCTCTTATTTTGTCGTTTCTTTTGACAGCGATAAGCCCCGTCTCGGCGATTCCCGGCGAGACGAACGGGCTTATCCTGAACTTTCATGGTGTGCCGTTGCGGACGGCGCTGGATTACCTGGCGGATCAGGCGGGCCTGACCGCCGTCTATGACACGGACATCCGGGGCGATGTCAACATCAGGGCCAGCCGCCCCGTCTCTTCAGACGAAGCGCTCAATTTGCTGGAGGACCAATTGGCCCGGAACCATTACACCGCCTTTTTGGACGGGCGCACGCTGACAGTCATGGATGCCAGCAGCGCCCGCACCAACCCGCTGACGCCGGTTGTAACTTTAACGAATGCGGACACCATACCTGTCAATAACTCGATTGTGACGGAAATTCTGCCGGTTCACACGCTTAACCCGGAGCAGTTGGCCAAGGACCTGGGGCCGTTGATCCCGCCCGAAGACACAGTCACCGCGAATGAAAGCGGCAGCGCCATCCTCATTACGGCCAGTCAAAAAGATATTCATCGGCTGGCCGAGATGATCACGGCCCTGGATAGCACGGCAGTTTCCGAAGTGAACGTCTTTACGCTCAATCACGCCGACGCCAAATCCGTCGCGGACGAATTGAAGGAGCTTTTCCAAAGCGGCGGCTCGGAGGCGAATCGCGCGGAGGCTCCGCGAATCATTTTTGGCGGGCGCGTTGGGCCGGCCGGCGGCGACGCCAAAGGAAAAATCGCTCCCGTAAAGCCTGTTTTTGTGGCCGACGAGCAATTGAACGCCGTGGCCGCCAGCGCGCCGCCCGATTGCATGCGAACCATCGCGCGCGTGGTCAGCATGCTGGATCGTTCGGGCGAGGAGTTGCAGGCCGTCGAGATTTTTCCGCTGATGCACGCCGATCCGGGAGAAATCGCGGATGAGATTTCTGTGTTGTTCGCGGCGGCCCCGGCGGCGGCGGCGGTTTCGGAGCCGGCGGCGCGGACGGCGGGATTTCGTTTTGCAGGCCCGATCGCATTATCGGCTCCCGCCGAGAGCAGCCGGCTTAAACGGCAGGCCGCGGTCACGGTGGTGGCCGACCGGCGGACGGAATCGGTTATTGTCTCGGCGGCCGTGCCCGCGATGGCGCAGATTAAAGAGATCATCGCCAGGCTTGATGCGAATGAACTTGGCATCATGAAGCTGAGCGTCTTTCCGCTGGAGTTCGCGGACGCAGGCTCCGCGCAGGAAGCCTTTGAGGCTCTCTTTGGCAAGCCCGGCTCCTCCGGGCCGAGCCAGCCGCAGATCACGACGCCATTTTCCGCGCGCGCGGAAGCGGAGATCAGCGCGCAGTCGCAGTCCGCCGCCAGCGCCGGCACTGGCCTGTCGTCCAAAAGCAGCCCGGCCGCTTCGCGCTAGTGCGCGTGAGACAGGCGCCAGGCTTCGGTGGTGGTGTAGTACTTGGCCAGCAGATTGGGCACGACCCAGGCGGGCGTCTGGCCTTCCGCCAGAAAGCGCAGGTACTCCTCGGTCACTTGCGCGAAGTGCGCCTCATGGCCGACTCGGTATTTATCGGGGATAATAATTTGATAGCCGCCGCCGTTGCCTTTGACCTCCAATCCGGGCCAGGTCTTGCACAGGCGGGCGACAACGGCGCGCAAGGCGGATTCGAATTCGTGATCCGAGTTCATGCCGGAGTTCTTCTCGACGTAAAGCTCCGGCTGATAATGTTCATCCTTGCCTTGGCGGATCGTGAGAATCGCGCGGGAGCCGATCAACTGGGAATAATGCGTGTCGCCGCCGCCGGGCGGGGCCTCGAATTCCCATCGCGCCGTGACCTTGGCCGGAATCCCGCAAATCGTGTAGTTGACCTCGCCATTCTGGAAGACGTTCAGGTGGCCGGAGGCGTTCACGCTGTCCCTGAGGCAGTCGGGAAATTGCGCCTGGCCGGTCACGCGCTGAAATTGCGCGGGCGTCAACTCAGTGGCCCAGCGGCGGGCCGAGATGACGTGAATGTCCTTCTGCCAATCGAGCGCGCGTTCGGGGAAACATTCCCATTGCACCAAATCCACCAGGTGCGTGCCGACGTCGGGGATGGCTTCGCCTTCCTGGCGCACGTCAAAAAACCAGGCGGGCCGGATGAGCGGCTTGCCGGAAACTTCCTTGTAAAAGTTATGCACGCTCTCCATGGCCACCGAGGAGAGAGCGCCAAAAATGGGCGAGCGCGCGAGTTCGCGCTGGAGGATGGTGGTGATTTCGCAGCGCTCGGTCATAATGTCGCACAAGAGGAGCTTGGAGCGCGCGGCCAGCGCAAGGTCATCGCGCAGCAACGCGAATTCGCCGGGGTTGATGGCCATTGGTTTGTCGGCGAGGACGTTGAAACCGGCTTTGATGGAACGGTCGATGTATTCGGTCTTGCGCCGGTTGTTGCCGGCCAGAACGACGACGTTGCCGGCTTTCTGGCGGATCATTTCCTCCAAAAAATCCGGCTTGGAATAAACGATCTCCTGCCAGTGTGTCGGCGAATCAGCGCGGGAATTGTAGCTTTCGACGCGCGCGAGGTGCTCCCGCAGATCGGGGCCGTCCGGGGCATAGACATGCACGGCCGGATCGACCTGCGGATACATGAGCTTCTGCACCAGGCTGGCGTGAAAATGGCCTGGGTCCAACGTAATCAGCCGCACCTCCTGCGCGCGGGTTGGAGCCGGCCAAAGCATGAACAGGAGCGCGCACACGAAACCGGCGGACGGCTCCGCCGTTCTCCGCGGCGAGCGGTTCACGCGCTCTTCAGGACGTTGTCCGTGCCGTAGGGCGGGCGCTGCTGGCGCGAGCGCATGGAATTAGCTTCGTCGTCGCCCACAAATTCTTCCTTGTCCGGGTTCCAGCGCAGCTTGCGGCCGAGCTTCATGGAAATCCACGCCACCTCGCACGCACTGGTGGAGCGGTGGGCGATTTCCGGCGTCGTCGCGGCGCGCTGGCGCGACTGGATGCTGTGAAGCCAGTCCAAATGCTGGTCGGGACTCTTGTACAGATGAATTTCGCTGGGCTTGATTTCGGAGCGAAGGATGGATTCCTTGCTGGCCGCCAGCGATTTGCCGCCTCCGCTGGCGGGATCGCTGGCCGTGACTTTGGCATCGCCGCGGCTGACAAATATCCAGCCGTCGTCGCCCTCGAAACGCACGCCGTTGGGGAAATGATTGTCAATAATCATGGTGACGCCGTTGGCATATTTCATCTCGACATGATAGGCGCCGTGAACGTTCCACAATCCCGACGTCGGAAACTCCGCCTTGCCTTCGACTTCAAGCGGGCCGGTCAATTCGGTGTCCATGCCCCAGTGGGCGATGTCCACATGATGCGAACCCCAGGCCGTAATCATGCCCAAAGTGTAAGGATCAATGCGCAGCCAGCCGGGGCGGCCCGTGATGCTGTTCTGCGGATGGACGCGCTCTTCCGTGTAAGGGACATCGGGCGTCCAGCCGAGCCACATGGCGTAATTCAAATTGGCCGGCACGGGCATCGGCGTCGGGTCGCCGCCGGGTGGATCGATGGGCAGGCCGACTTTGACGGTCTTCAACTGGCCGAGGCGGCCGTTGCGCACCAATTCGCAGGCGCGGCGGAATTGCGGCCAGGGAGAATCGGAGCGCTGCTGGCTGCCAATTTGGAAGGCGCGGTTTTTGGCCGTGACGGTGTCAGCGACCTGGCGCCCTTCGTGGATGCACATGGAGAGAGGCTTTTGCACATAGATGTCCTTGCCCGCCAGCGCGCCAGCCACGCAAGGTTCGGAGTGCCAGAAATCCGGCGTGCTGATGGCCACGGCATCGATGCCGGGGTCTTGCAGCAACTCGCGGTAATCGCCAAACGTCTTGACAGAGACGGCGCCCTTGTAATGTTTCTCCACAAACGCCTTGGCGTGGGCGAGCCGCTTGGTGTCGAGGTCGCATAGCGCCACCACGCGGGCGATGTCCGCCTTGAGAACGCCCGGCATGTCCATGCCGTGGGAGATGCGGCCGCAGCCGATGTGCGCGACGTGGATTTTGTTGGAAGGCGCGTTGGCCCCGAAGACCGATGACGGAACGATCGTCGGCATGGCGATCAAACCGGCCGCGCCGACGACGGATCGCTTGATAAACTGGCGCCGGGAGGCGTGAGATTTAGATTTCATAGTGTTAAAATAATTCTATTGCTTGACTTCTTTTTCCCCCATGGCCCACAGAATGCCGCCCAGCAGGTGCTGGTCAAACACGGGATCGGCGTAATGCTCTTTCTGGTGGCCGAGCGCGGTGTACCATTCGCGCCCGCCGTCGAACTTGTGGCACCAGCACAGCGGGACTTCATCGCCCTCGCCGTAGCGCAGATTCCTTGACTTGTCTTTGAGCGGATCGTCCAATGTTGACAAGTCGCCCGCCAGCAGGATGTGCAGATCGTTCGGCATGTTGGTCAGGTAATAAAACTCATCGGTCCAGCGGAACGTCGGCGGAAAATGCGCGGCGGAGGGGTTGCCGGGGTCTTTCACCTTGACGGTAAAGGTTTGCAATTTGGCGTGGCGGGCGAATTTCCCGCCCAGCATTTCCCAGAACCACGGCCATTGGCGCATGGAGCCGGAAGCGGAATGAATGCCGACGATGCCGCCGCCGGATTCGACGAAATGTTTCAAGGCGTCCTTTTGCCCCTCCGTGTCAAGAATCTGATTGTTCGAGTTGTCAAATATAATTACTTTAAACCGCCGCAGGTTGTCGCTGGTGAAGGAAGCGGCGTCGTCGGAAACATCGACGTCAAAATGGTTTTCCTCGCCGAGCTTTTTGATGGCGGCGACGCTGGCGGGGATGTTGTCGTGGACGTACAGTTTGGGACCCGCCTGGTTTTTGGTGTAAACCAGCACGCGCGGCTGTTCCGCGGATACGCTCCCGGCCGCCGCCATCCAAACGGCGGCGGCGCACAAAATGGAATATTTCACTTTAATAATATGACGCTGCAAAGGCTTGTTGTTATTCATTGTTAGCGGGGCCGTTCCGAAGATGCAATAACTTTTGCGGCGCCCGCGGCGATGATTTTCCGCCTTGACGGAACGGCATCCATTAGATATTGTGCGCCTCGAGAGCATGTTAATGGTTCAAATTTATTAAACAATCGGTTTTTTATGCGTATAAAATCTTTACTGTTGTCATTGTCGGCTGTGCTGGCGTTCGCGCCCATGTCACGCGCCGATGTCACTGTCACGATGAGCAAGGTCCATCTTTGCTGCCAAAAGTGCGTTGATGGCGCCAACAAGACTGTCTCCAAAGTCGATGGCGTGACCGCTGTGCCGGACAAGGTCGAGCACACGATTGCCATCACCGCCCCGGACGTGGCCACCGCGCAGAAGGCCGTGAACGCCCTGGTCAAGGCCGGTTTTTACGGCGAGTGCAAGGATGAAGGCATCAAGATCGCCAGCGAGACCGGCGCCAAAGACGAAAAGGTGCAGACGCTCAAAATCAAAGGCGTTCATCTGTGCTGCCCCAAGTGCGTCAAAGCCGTCCATGAAGCCGTCGCGGGTGTTTCCGGCGTGACGGGCGATACATGCGCCAAAGGCGTCGAGACGTTCGAAGTGACCGGCGATTTCAAAGATTCCGAAGTTTTTGACGCCTTGAAAAAGGCCGGCTTGACAGGCAAAGTTGCCGCGGACTGACATGTTTTTTACATCTGCTCGGTGGTTTCAATGCCGAGCGCCTCAAGCCCTTGCTTGAGGACACGAGATGTTACATCGCAAAGGGCCAAACGCGTGACGCGGGTTGGCCCTTCTGCTTTTAGCACCGGGCAGTTTTCATAGAACCGCGCGAAGCGCCCGGCCAATTCATAAAGATACCCGCACAAAAAGTTCACGCGGTAATCTTCCGCCGCTCCGTCCAGGGCCAATCCAAAATTGAGCAGGTGCCTGGCCAGGGCCAATTCTTCGGGCGCGCTCAGGACAAACTCCGCGCCAGCGCCCGCCGCGCTGCCGGCGTCTTTGCGGAAAATACTTCGTATCCGGGTGTAAGCGTAGAGCAGGTAAGGAGCGGTGTTCCCTTGCAACGACAGCATCCGGTCCCAGCTAAACACGTAATCGCTCTGCCGGTTTTGGGCCAGGTCCGCGTATTTGATCGCACCCAAACCCACGACCCGGGCGATCTCGCGCCGTCGCGCCTCATCCAATTCCGGGTTCTTTTCCGAGACGACCTTGAGCGAGCGCTCCTCCGCTTCGTCCAGCAGGTCTTCCAGGCGCACGGTCTCGCCGGAGCGGGTTTTGAAGGGGCGGCCATCTTCGCCAAGGACGGAGCCAAACCAGACGTGGGCCAGTTTGACAGCGGCTTCCGGATGCCAGCGGCGAAAGACGGCGAACAATTGCTGGAAATGCAATTGCTGCGGCCCTCCTGTCACATAAATAATCTCGCCCGGCCGGGCGCTCCATGTGCCGCCCTCCCAGCGGAAGAGCAGCGTCGCCAAATCGGTGGTTGTGTAATTGAATCCGCCGTCGCTCTTGCGCACGAGGGCGGGATGGTCCTTCAAGGCGGGCACATCGTCAAAATAAACGACCATCGCGCCCTCGCTTTCCTTGGCGAGGCCAAGCTGGGCCAGTTCATCCACCACCTTTTTGAGCATCGGATTGTAATAGCTCTCGCCAAAGGCGTGATCGAACTTGACGCCCAAACGCGCATAGACTCTTTCAAATTGCGTTTGGGACAGCGCGATCATTTCCCGCCACAGGCGCAAATTTTCCTCATCGCCCGCCTGCAAGCGCACCAATTCCTGCCGCGCTTTTTCCAACACCTGCGGATCGCTCTCGCACCGCGTGTTGACCAGTTTGTAGAGGCGCTCCATCTCGGCGATGGGGTCCGCCCGCAACCCGGCCTGGTCGAGGTCCGCCTTCCAGCCCACGAGCAATTTGCCAAACTGCGTGCCCCAATCGCCGATATGATTGTCCGTCTCGACATGATGCCCCAGCAGCCGGAGAATGCGGGCGAGCGAATCGCCGAGAATGGTCGAACGGATATGCCCGACGTGCATCGGCTTGGCGACGTTGGGCGAACTGAAATCGATCACCACGCAGCGCGGCTCGACCGCTTTTTGGAAAAACAAATGACGCCCGTCCGCCGCTTCGCGCAACACCTCCGCCACGGCGGATGCCTTGAGGCGGAAGTTCAGGAAACCGGCGCCCGCCACTTCGGCCGGTTCGCACCAGCGGCCAAGGTCGAGTTTGGCGGCCACGTCGAGGGCCAATTGGCGCGGATTCATTTTTCGCGCCTTGGCCAGGGCCATCAGCGCGTTGGTTTGGTAATCGCCAAATTTCGGATCGGGGCAGGGGCGCACCAGCACGGCTTCGCGGCCGGCCTCCGGCAAGACCGCCGAGACGGCTTCCTGCACCTTTTGTTCAATGATTTTATGCAGCACGGGCGGATGAGAGCCAGCGCGCCGTCACTTCGACGCGGAATACTTTTTAATGATGTCGAACATGCCGGCCGCGTCGGAGGCTTGCTCCAATTCCTGGCGGAATTCTTTGACATGAAGCAGCTTGGCGATGCTGGCCAGCGTATGGAGATGCTTTTGGAATTGGCCTTGCGGCACCAGGAACAGCACGACCAAATTGACCGGTTGGTTGTCCAAGGCGTCGAACTCAATGCCCTTCTTGGAGCGTCCCAGGGCGCCGACCACTTCATGGATTAAATCGGTCGAGGCGTGGGGGATGCCGATGCCGAAGCCGATGCCCGTGCTCATGGAGGATTCGCGCTTTTTGACGACGCCCACAATGGCTTCGCGGTTTTGGGGCTGGATTTTGGCCGTGACAACCAGCCGCTGCACCAATTCGTCGATGGCCTCCCAGCGATTGTTCGAGGCAAGATCGGGAACGATCGTTTCCAAGGTCAAAATGTCACCAAGATTCATAAAGCGCTCCAGTATTTCGCCTGAATCGCCGGCAGTTTACAAGAGGAATTCGCGCGGCCTTCATGCCGATGGCGGAGGCGGGCGTAGTTTTCAAAACAGGAATTTTTTGTAGTTAGCAAAACAGGACAGATTTCATTTTTGGCGATTGGTAAAGAGGACAGCGGGTTTCTCTTTTTTATTAGGCGGCGCGGCCAAGACGGAGTGATGGCCGGTGGGATGGAGGCACAGGACCACTTTAGCGCCGCGCGCATATTGGAGGCTGTAGCGCTGTGGGCCGATGGGGATACGGCCATCGGAGCCGACTTTGATGGTGGTGCGAAGACTCCAAACATAAGGCCACCAAGGACATCGGGAGACGGGGCGCAGGACTGAACGTTTTTCTTTCAGGGCGCGGTTCCAGGCTTGTTGCGGAGTCATGCGCAGTTCGCGGTGGGTTTCGTGAGCGTTGCGATGCAGCCGCAAAGCGTCGATGTGGGGGTTGGCGTTTTCGATCTCGGTGATGTCTTCGCTGGCGAAATAGGGCGGGAGCCGGCCTTGCCAGGGAATGTGTTTATCGCCTGGTAAAAGTTCAGAATTGAGTTGGAATTCCAATCCGTTTTGGCTCAATACGCCGAAATGCGATTCGCGATTTGCAACGAGATTTTCCAGGGCTGGACCATTGAGGCAACGTTGGAATACTGCGCCAAGCTGGGATATGGCGGCCTCGAAATCGCGCCATTTACCCTGGCCAAAACGGTCGGGGAAATTTCTCCGGCTCAACGCCGCCACCTCCGCCAGGCGGCCGAGCGCGCGGGGGTGGCGTTGTGCGGGCTGCATTGGCTGCTCGCCAAAACGGAGGGTCTCTATTTGAATCACACCGACCCGGCCATTCGCGAGCGCACGGCCCAATATCTTTGCGATCTCGTTGAGTGCTGCGCGGACCTCGGCGGCAAAATCCTTGTGCTCGGCTCCCCGCAACAGCGCAACGTCCTGCCCGGCGTGTCGCGCGAGCAGGCGTGGGATTTGGCCGCGCAAACTTTGGCCGGGGCCGTGCGGCGGGCGGAGGCGCACGGGGTGGCGATTTGCTTCGAGCCGTTGTCACCCGCGGAAACGAATTTCATCAATACCGCGGCGGAAGCGATTCGCTTCGCCGGGCAATTTAACAGCGCGGCCATGAAAATTATTTTGGACGTGAAAGCAATGTGCTCTGAGCCGGAACCGATTCCGCAAATCATCCGCCAATCCTGGCCGCACTTCGCTCATTTCCACGCGAACGACAAAAATCTCAAAGGCCCCGGTTTTGGCGAAGTCGATTTCGCGCCGATCTCGGCGGCGCTGGAGGAAGCTGGTTACGACGGCTGGGTTTCAGTGGAGGTTTTCAAATTCGAGGAAGGGCCGGAAGCGATCGCGCGCGGAAGCCTCGAATGCCTTCGGCGCAATTTCAGGTCACCGTTGCAGCAGCGTCTTCAAAGCTGAGAGGAATTTGTCCACGTTTTCGCGGCGCGAGGTTTCGCCCATAAGCCCGACCCGCCAGATTTTTCCCTTCAACGGGCCGAGGCCGGCGCCGACTTCAATATTATAATTGCTGAGAAGCTTTTGGCGGACGGCGGCTTCGCCGGCGCCTTCGGGGACGCGGACGGCGTTCAAGGACCAGAGTTGGTGGCCGGGCTGCGAGCCGATTTCCAGGCCCATGGCGGCCAGGCCTTCCTTGAGGGCGAGATGATTTTGCTCGTGCCGGCGCCAGCGGTTTTCCAAGCCTTCTTCCAGGATCAGGCGCAAGGCTTCGTGCAAAGCGTAGTTCATCGAAATGGGCGCCGTGTGATGGTAAACGCGGTCCTGCCCCCAATACGAGGCCAGCAAATTGACATCGAAATACCAGCTCTGAACTTTGTGTTGGCGCTGGCGTGCCGCAGCCATGGCGCGGGGGCTGAACGAGACGGGACTCAGCCCGGGCGGACAACTGAGGCATTTCTGCGTGCCGCTGTAAACGGCATCAACGCCCCAGGCATCGATCTGGACCGGGTGGCCGCCGAGGGAAGTCACAGCGTCAAGCATAAAAAGTGCGCCCGCTTCGCGCGACAACCGGGCGATTTCCTCCACCGGAGTCAGCGCGCCGGTCGAAGTCTCGGCGTGGACGATGGCCACCAGTTTCGGGCGAGCCTGCTTGAGGACGGCCGCGATTTGCGAAGGCTCGATGGCTTTGCCCCATTCGGCTTCGACTTTGGTCACGCGCGCGCCGCAGCGATCAGCCACGTCGGCCATGCGCGCGCCAAAGACGCCGTTGATGCCGATGACTGCCTCATCGCCCGGTTCGATGAGGTTGGCAAAGCAAAATTCCATGCCGGCGCTGCCCGTGCCGCTGACGGGAAAGGTCATTTCGTTGGAAGTCTGGAAGACCGAGCGCAACATGCTCTTGATCTCCTCCATGAGCTGGATGAAAACCGGATCGAGGTGCCCCACCAGCGGACGGGACATGGCTTCGAGAACGGACGGCGCGGCATTGCTCGGCCCCGGCCCCATGAGCAGGCGAAACGGCGGCTGAAAGGATGCGATCTTTGGCATGTTAACTCACTTTGGCCCAGCTCTTGGCGCGATTGCTCTCCATGATGGCCTCGCAGACGGCGACTTCGCGATGGCCGTCCTCGGCGGTCGCGTGCAACAGCGGGGTTTTGCCGCCGCTGACGATGCGGCCGTACACGTTGCGGAAGGCCATCTTGAACGTGTCCGGAAAACCTTCGACATGGCCTGGCGGGAAATCCATGTAACCGCTCGCGCCGCTGCCAAAACCGGGAGTCGCGCGCAAGGCCGTTTCATTGGCCGTGTCGCGATGTCCGAAACGCAGAACCTCCGGCTCCTCCGAACACCACCACGCGGATTTTTTCGATCCGTAGATTTCAATGCGCAGGCAATTCTTGCGGCCCGCCGCCACTTGGGAGACGGCCAGGTTGCCGAACGCGCCGTTGTCAAACCGCAGCAGCACGCTGGCAAAATCCTCGGTCTGAACTTTGTAGCCGGCGTATTTAATGGCCGAGTCCGCCTTGGAAAAAGTCTGCACCTCGCCTAACGGGCGCTGGCGCGTTTTGTGAAATGTGTCGAGCGTGGCGAAGACGGAGCCGATTTTCGCGCCGAGAATGAAACAGGCCGTATCCATCCAATGCGTGCCGATGTCCGCCACCGCGCGAAGCTTGCCGCCTTCCTTGGGCAGCAACCGCCAGTTGTAATCGGTATCCTTAAAAAGCCAGTCCTGCATATAGGATCCGTTGACATGGATAATCTCTCCCAAATCGCCCTGGGCCGCCATGGAACGCAATTGGAGGACGGCGGGATAGAAGCGAACATTGTAATTGACAGCGAAGACGGCCCCGGTGGATTTGGCCAGCTTGGCGATTTGGGCGGTTTCGCGCGTGTCCATGGCCAGCGGTTTTTCGCACACGCAATGTTTGCCGGCCTGGAGCGCGGCCAGGGACATTTCCTTGTGGAATCGATTGGGCGCGGTGATATGCACGACATCGATGTCAGGCGAGGCGAGCATTTCGTGGTAATCGGAGAACGTTTTGGGGATGGCGTGCCTGGCGGCCATCGTATGCACCAAAGCCGGAATATCGCATAAGGCAGCGACGGTCACCCCCAGGCGCCGCAGGGCTTCAATATGAACGGGTCCGATGAAGCCGGTTCCAATAATGCCGGCGCGCAATTGGTTGATCGAAGCGGGAGCGGTGTCATCTTTCATAAAAAAATCTATGGTGCCATGAGCAGGCGCAATTTGACACCGCGAAAACGCCGTCCGCAAGCAAAAAGCCGGACGAAGGAATTTTCAACCGCCATTCGAGGCAAAAAGGAGGCGCTGGATGTTTGACCTCGCGGAGGCTTTGGCTAAATTGAAGCCTTGCTAAGAATGTTTACGGCGGCTTTTGTTTTTCTTCTTGTCTGCTGCGCGCGGCCGGCGCGGGCGGCGGCGGATTGGCTCATTGACCCTTCCCCGTTCAAGGCCAAAATCGTCTCCGGCGGCTTGAACGAAATCACGCTGGAGAACGGCCTCATTCGACGCGTCTTCCGCCTGGCGCCCAATGCGGCCTCGGTCGCGTTTGACGATCTGATGAACGGCCAATCTCTTCTTCGGGCCATTCGCCCGGAGGCAGAGGTTACGCTGGATGGCGCCAAACTGGATGTTGGCGGGCTGGCGGGGCCGCCCATTGAAAACTATTTGACACCGGAATGGGCCGGCCAGGCCCGCTCGGAGCCGGGCGCGCTGCCGTTCGTCCATTATAAGACGGGCCGGACCGAGGCGCGATTTCCCTGGAAAAAACGCCTGGAGTGGATGCCGTCGGATGTGCCGTGGCCGCCGCCCGGAGTTTCTCTAACGCTGGAATTCGCCCGCGGCGGCATCGCCGTCGATGTCAACTATGAATTGTATGACGGCCTTCCGCTTCTCAGCAAATGGATCACCGTGCATAACCGCTCGAACGCGCCCGTCCGCCTGGACCGGTTCAAGAGCGAAATCCTGGCGGCCGTCGAGTCCCAGTCGATTGTGGATCCCGCCGAGGCCTGGATGGCCGAGCCGATTGAAGTCGAGACCGATTATTCGTTTGGTGGGATGTCGCCGTCGAGCCGAGGGCAGGGATTCCGGTGGGCGCCGGATCCGAGCTACAAGACGCAAGTCAACTTTGAGTTAAAGACGCCGTGCCTGTTGGAATGCAGCCCATCCATTGGCCCCGCGCAAATCATTCCGCCGGAAGGAGAATTCGAGAGTTTTCGCAGCTTCGAGTTAGTGCATGATTCCACCGACCGCGAACGTCAGGGGCTGGCCCGGCGCAGGATGTATCGAGTCATTGCTCCCTGGGTCACGGAAAATCCGATTTTGTTCCATGCGACCAGTTCGCGGCCGGAAGCGGTCAAACGGGCCGTCGACCAATGCGCGGAAGCGGGGTTCGAGATGGTCATCCTGAGCTTTGGCAGCGGTTTCAACATGGAAAGCCGCGACGCGAATTATCAGGCAGAGATTAAAAATCTCGTTGACTACGCGCGCTCCAAAAACATCGCCCTGGGCGGTTATTCACTGCTGGCCAGCCGGGGCGCGGCCAATCCGTCCGACAACACTCAAGGCTCCCCGGCGCGTTTTGGCGTGATGCCATGCCTGGGCGCCAAATGGGGCATCGATTACATCGCGCAATTGAAACAGTTCATTGCCACGGCGGGCCTGGGCGTTTTGGAAAACGACGGTTCCTATCCGGGAGATCTTTGCGCCGCGACTAATCATCCCGGGCATCGCGGCCTGGACGATTCCCAGTGGGCGCAATGGAAGGCGATCAGCGGCTTTTACGAATGGTGCCGCGGCCGGGGCGTTTATTTGAACGTGCCGGACTGGTACTTCCTGGACGGCAGCAGCAAAACTGGCATGGGTTACCGCGAAGATAATTGGTCCCTGCCGCGACAAGAGCAGGAAATCATCGAGCGCCAGAATATTTTCGACGGCGCCTGGGACAAAACGCCCAGCATGGGCTGGATGTTTGTGCCTTTGACAGAATACCACGGCGGCGGCGCGGCGGCCACGATTGAGCCGTTGAAGGACCATTTAGCCCATTATCAACAGCGGCTGGCGGACCTCTTTGGCGCGGGCGTCATCGCCTGTTACCGCGGCCCGCGCCTTTACGACGCGCCCGAAACCGAAGCCGTTGTCAAGAAATGGGTGGATTTCTACAAACGCCATCGTGCGATCCTCAACTCCGACATTCTCCACCTCCGCCGCGCCGATGGCCGCGATCTGGATTACATCCTGCACGCCAACCCGTCCCTGAAGGAAAAAGGTTTGTTGATGGTCTATAACCCGCTCGAACGGCCTGTCAAAGAAACCTTGCGCGTGCCGTTGTATTACACAGGACTGAGCGAGCGGGCCCGCGTGTCGGAACGCGATGCCCAGCCGCGCAAGTTCACGTTGGCGCGCGATTATTCCATCGAATTGCCGGTGAACATCGCCGCGCGCGGCGTGTCGTGGTTTGTCATCGAATAGCGCGTCAGCCCAGCGCGGCCAATTCCGGCCAGAGCAGCGCGCCCATGCGAGCGCCTTTCTCGAAACAATCCAGGCTGAACTTTTCGTTTGGCGAGTGGGCGTTGTCGTCGGGCAGCGCAAGGCCGAGCAATAAAGAATCGGCTCCCAGCACCTTCTTGAATTGCGTCACGATCGGGATCGAGCCGCCTTCGCGCATCAGGATCGGCTCATGGCCGAAGGCTTCCTTGAGCGTCCGCAAGGCCGCCTGCGCGAGCGGGCTGGAAGGCGAGACCAGGTAAGGCTCGCCGCCGTGGCCGGCCTTGAATTCCATTTTGACAGTCGGCGGGCACAGCTCTTTGAGGCGGGCCAGGATCAATTTGCGGACGCGCGCGGGGTCCTGCCCCGGCACTAGGCGGAAGGTCAGCTTGGCCCGCGCCCACGCCGGCACGATGGTCTTGCTTCCTTCGCCTTGATAACCGCTGGTCAGCCCGTTGATCTCGACAGTCGGCCGGGCGCCGCGTTGTTCCACGAACGAGAAGCCGCGCTCGCCGAACAATTGCGGCACGCCCAGGAATTTGCGGTAGGCCGCCTCGGTCATGGGCAGGCGGCCCATTTGTTTGCGTTCGTAGGCGGAGAGCTTTTCCACGCCGTCGTAAAATCCGGAAATGTTGACACGGCCGTTTTTGTCCCGCAATTGCGCCAGCATCTGACACAGCACCATGGCCGGGTTATCGACCGTGCCGCCAAAAATGCCCGAATGCAAATCGCGCGACGGCCCGTGCAAAACAATTTCGCAGGCGAGGATGCCCCGCAGCGCGTAGGTCAGCGCGGGAAATTTCAGGCTCGGCATGCCGGTATCCGAAATGACCACGGCCCGGCAGGCCAATTCTTTCCGATTCGCGCGCAAGAATTCCTCCAAATTTTTGCTGCCGACTTCCTCCTCGCCTTCAATGATAAAAGTCAAATCGCAAGGCAGTTCGGTCTTGGTTTTCAGGTAGGCTTCGACGGCATTCAAGTGCGCGAGGTTCTGGCCTTTGTTGTCGCATACGCCGCGCGCGAAAAGTTCGCGCCCTTCCAGGCGCGGCACGAAGGGAGGGCTTTTCCAAAGCTCCAGCGGCTCCGGCGGCTGCACATCGTAATGTCCGTAAACGAGGTAGGGCGGCTTGCCCGTGCGCTTGGTGCGGGCGAGCACGACCGGATGGCCGGCCGTCGGGCGCAGTTCAGCGTCCAAGCCGATTCCCTTGCAATGTTTGACAAGCCATTCGGCGCAGGCCGTCATGTCGGCCCGGTGATCCGGCTGGGCCGAGACGCTGGGAAAGCGCACGTATTCGCACAGTTCGTCGAGGAAGCGGCCCTTGTTGTCTTCGATGTATTGCAGTACAGCATTCATGGCATTTAATGCGCTCATAACGGCCAGCCCGGATCGATCTCCGCGTCCGCGGAAATTTCGCCGAGGCCGGCCATCCATTTGCGTTCGGCCAATATGCCGATCATGGCCGCGTTGTCAGTGCAAAACTTTCGTTCCGCGAACCGGCAGTTCAAGCGGGCCGCGTGGCAGGCCGAGGCCAATTGCCGCCGCAGCGCGCTGTTGCACGCGACGCCGCCCGAAACCGTCACGCACCGCCGACCCATCCGCCGCGCCGCGCGCACCGTTTTGGCCGCGAGCACATCGACAATGGCCGCCTGCACGCTCGCGCACAAATCGCGCAACGACTTCGGGTCATCGAGCAGCGCGGGATTTTTCTCCAAAAAGTAACGCACCGAAGTCTTCAGGCCCGCGAAACTGAAATCGTCGTTCGGCTCGTGTATCATTGGGCGCGGAAATGAATGGGCTTTCGGATTGCCTGTGGCTGCCAGGCGGTCAATTTCCGGCCCAGCGGGATAAGGCAGGCCCATCAGTTTGCCCGTTTTGTCGAAGCATTCTCCCGCCGCGTCGTCCAGTGTGGAGCCCAGCACGCGATGGCGAAAGATGTCTTCGACCAGCACGAGCAAGGTGTGCCCGCCGCTGACGATGAGCGAGACCGACGGTTCAAAATTGGCCAAATCGCTTCGAGGCGGGTCCGCCAGAATCCAGGGCGAATACAAATGGGCTTCGTGATGGTGAATGCCGACAATCGGTTTGCGCAAACTGAAAGCCAGCGCCTGCGCCGCCTTCAATCCCGCCAACAGGGCGCTCGGCAGACCCGGCCCGCGCGTCACCGCGACCGCGTCCAATTCCGCCACCGTGACCCCAGCCAGGCCCAGCGCCTCTTTGGCGACCGGCATGAGGTTGCGCAGATGCTCGCGCGTGGCCAATTCCGGCACAACCCCGCCGTATTCCGCGTGGATGGCCGTCTGCGAAGAAACCACGCTGGACAAAATATTGCCTTCGCGCACAACCGCCGCGCTGGTTTCATCGCAGGATGTTTCAATCGCCAAAAGAGTCATGTTAATCACACACCATTGATGGCATCGTCGAAGAGATGCCGTCCGTTGTCAATTCGCCGCGCAAAGCATGAAACATTTCTTTTTGACGTTGCCACGCAACATTGCCGCGTGCTTTAAGGGCTGGAATCTTGCGTGGCACGCGGCGGCCATCGCGTTGACCGCGGTTTTTGTCATTTCCGGAGCGGATTGGCGTTATTTCGCGGCCACCCGCGATCCCGGCCTGCGCTCTTGGATGTTTCCCGCCGTCCGCGTGGGCGGGCTTCTGCCGATGGCGCTGCCGCTGGTTCTCATCCTGGCCGGCGCGGCCGCCCGAAGCGGAAAAACATATTCGAGTGGCTGGGCCATCGGCCAGGCGGAACTGCTCGGCTCGCTCATTTCTTCTTCCTACAAGGCGGTGACGGGCCGCGTTCATCCGTTGCGAATAATGGGGCCGGACATCAGCCGCGATTTCCGGTTTGGATTTTGGCGCGGCGGCGTGTTTTGGGGCTGGCCGTCTTCGCATACAACCATTGCCTTTGCGATGGCGCTGACCGTCTTTACGCTGTTTCCCAAACACCGATGGATGGGATGGCTGGCAATATTGTATGCCGCTTATGTCGGGATCGGTGTCTCCATGACCATCCATTGGTTCTCCGATTTCGCGGCGGGCGCCATCATTGGAAGCGTCATCGGAACCGTGGTTGGCAAAAGCTTCCTGCCTCAAGCCGCAGGCTCCGCGAGCATTTTCTCAAGCTGGCCCGCCTGATAGCCGCCCGGAACGGTGCGGAACGCGATGTTCAACCGGTTCCAGCCGTTAATGGCGACGATGGCCAGCGTCAGGTCCGCCAATTCTTTTTCGCTGAATTGCTTTCGCGCCTGCTCGAAAACGCCGTCCGGCACGTGGCCGTCGTGCAAGTTTGTGACCGCCTCAGTCCAAGCCAGCGCCGCTTGTTCGCGCTCGCTGTAAAAAGGCGTTTCGCGCCACGCGTTCAATTCGTAAATTCGCTGCTCCGATTCGCCGCCGGCGCGCAGGTCTTTCGCGTGCATATCAATGCAATAAGCGCAGCCATTAAGTTGCGAGGCCCGCAGCCGGACGAGATTGAGCAGCGGCGCGGGCAGCCCGCAGGAATTCGCATATTTTTCCAGCCCCAGCATCGCGTGGATTGCTCCTGGAGCGACTTTTCTTTGTTCAATTCTTGCCTTCATAAAACAAAACATCCGCCCAAAATCATAACGCTGCCAGCGAACTGCGGCAGCATTTTTTCCTAGGTCAAAACCCTACCTGCAGGCATCGAATTGTATTCTGGCGTTTATTGACAGACGAAGCCGAATTGGATATTCTGCAAGAAGCCGAAATGTAACATGAGAAAGTTCATCCTCGTCGTCAACACGTTGATTGTCTGGCTAATCATTTTAATCCATGCAAACTCGGCCTGCGCGCAAGGAACGTCATTTACCTATCAAGGGCAGCTCCAAAACAACGGAATTCCGGCCAATGGCACTTACAACCTCACTTTTTCGTTGTTCAACAGCAATGCCGGCGGGGCCGCGATGGCCGGCCCATCGACAAACAACGGCGTCGCCGTTGCGAACGGTTTATTCACCGTGCTGTTTGATTTCGGCTCCGGCCCGTTCATCGGAACGACGAACTGGCTGGAAATTGGCGTGGAGACCAATGGGTTCAATGCATTCACCACGCTGGCGCCGCGCCAGCAATTGACGCCCGCGCCCTATGCCACCACGGCGGGCGCTCTGCTAGGCTCGCTGCCAGCAGCGCAATCGCCGGCGCTGGCGCTCACCAATGGCGAGAGCGGCGTGGCTGTGGCCGGCAGCTTCACCGGCAATGCGGCTTTCTCCAATATCGACGTAATCGCCGACAGCATCATTACCAATGGCTCGTCATTTCCTCAAATCTCCAACGCCTTTGCCAGGGGCGGCACGATCTGGTTTCAGCCCGGCGATTATTACAACATGAGCAATATCATTCCTGTCAATAATACCTTTGTGGCCGGCCCCGGAGCGACGCTTCACTTTTCGCCCAACTGCACCGGCGTGTTCATTGACTGCGGCACAAACGTCAGGAACTTTTTGGCCCGCGATATTCGCCTAACGGGAGACGCATATGCAGATTTCCCAAGCGCGGCCTTCATCTCGCCCTACCAGGGGACCGCCGGCAATTTTGTGCCTTGGTATATCGGGCAGATGCCCGGGACCTACACGAACCGAAGCGGCCTTCGCATCAACGCCGCGGGCGGCGGAATCATCGAGAATGTCACTGCGGAAGGATTTGGCGCTTACGGGTTCATCCTGGTGTCAACTAATAATAACGCGCTGGACGGGTCCAAGACCATGTTTGTCGCCAACACAGCGCGTTCCAATTATTGCGGCTGCGGCCTTTGGGCATTTTCACTGGATTGGGCCGCGCCGGGTTCGGCTTCGGGCGCGGTCGATGGAGCCAATGACGAGAACCAATGCATCACCGGCTGTCATTTTCAGCGCAATGGCATTGGCCTCTACGCGACTGCCGGCAATCACAACATCACCGGATGCAATATCAGTGGAAACTGGGTCGGTTTGTTTGTCGGCCCGGGTTACAACTCCGGGCATGGCTGCGTTACGGGCAATACAATCAATCACAACCAATACGCGACTGTGGTGACGCGGGCTGAAGAAACCATTATCGGAAACACCATTCTGGATAACGGCGCGATTCTTTTTGACACTCCCATCTACGCCGTCTTTGCCAACAATCACATAAGCGGCGATGGGGCGCCCATTGCAATTACGGCAACCAACAGCGAAAACAACATCATGGGCCAGGTGACCATCTGCAATAACTGGCTGGAGGATAATTTTCCCCGCGGAGTGACGACTAATTTCAATGTCGGCCCGGGCAATACCGGCAGCGTTCTCTGGTACAATAACCAAACATCCGGAGGATCGCCCTTGAACTCGGACGGCACGCCGGCCTCTCTCATCAATCAGTCCGGCAATCCTGGAGGATTGACCAACATCTTCAATGGTTCCGCGCTGCCGGATATTCCAATCCACGCTGGGGGAGTCACAAATACGGCCAGCGTTTACGGAACTGCCCAATTGTCCGTGACATCAGGCAGTTTTACGAATTTCAATGCCGCAGGCACGGCCGTTCTGACGAACCAGAATGTCACGGGAATCTTTACGTATCCGCTTGGGCCGGGAGCCTCCATTCGCGGGCCGGGCGGCTTAAGCGGTTTTATTATTTTCCAATGACTGCTGACTTCAAAAAAAGAGCGGCGGCAGATTGGCTGGCTTCTCAAGTGTTACCGCTCCCTGTCCAACTGCGCGGGTGCGCGGCGGGCGGCCTGGATCAAATTTACCGGCAGCCAGGCGGTCCTTTTGGAATCGAGGTAATCCAGCGACGCGAGCAAGGCGGGGACGGCCAGGTCGGAATCGCGGACGCGCCAAACCGCGCGGCGCAAGTGCTCCTGGCAGGCCATGACCCGCTCGGATAATGTGTCGTCGGACAACAGGCCGGGCAGGCCGGGCGTTTCCTCGAAGGCGGTCGCGATATCATCCAACAAGGCGGCGCGAAGGTGCGTGCAGCCGCGCCAGACGCGCGAGATTTCGTGCAGATTGAAACGAAAGCCAAACTGCTCGGAGGCGGCAGCCATTAGTGCGAAGCCTTGCGCGTAGGCAATGACCATGGCCGCTTGAAGGGCGCCGTGCAATTCATCCAGCAGGCCCGGTCCGCCGCCGCGAGGAGGGCGCGCCGGATGCCGAAAAGCCGAGCGCAGCAAGGCCTGCCGCCGTTCATGCGGCGGGACGCGGTGAATCTCCACTGCCGCCTCAATGGTAGGCGCGAGCACTTGCAGTTCCCAGGCGGCTTGCCCGAGCCATTTTCCCAAGGCATCCGTGCGGGCGAACTCCAGGTTTTCCCGCAACAACATCGGCAGCGAGCGCTGGTTCGCCGCGTCCGCCAGCCGGCCAGCCACTTCAACGAGGTAGCCGTTGAGGACGCCCGCCCGGCCGCCGTCGCTGGCCGCGAGCGAGGCATGGTGCAGCAAGTCAAACGTTTCGGAAAGCAATTGCATCAGGGCGTAATCGATTCCTGTATGGACCATTTTGGCGAAATGGGCGGCTGCGGGGCTGTCAACATAACTGATGCAACATTCGCCGCGAACATCCGGAGCCAGGGCCGCGAGGACGGGCCGCGCGTGGCGCCGGGCCTCGGTTCCGCCGCCGGCGACGATGCCGGCTCTGTGGCGCGCCGCTTTCTCGCCGCCGCACAGGCCGATCCCCATGAATTCAACGCCACGCCCGGACAGGCGCATGGCATGTTGGGCCGCCTCCTTGAAATACGAAGCCCCGCCATCCAAAACGATGTCGCCGGATTTCAAACCCAGCAGCAATTGTTCCAGCAGGGGCGCGGTGGACGCCGCCGCGGAGTTAAAAACGAAGAGGGTGCGCGGAGGGCGCAGGCTGGCCAGGACTTCGGAAATGCCTGCGTGAGTGCGCAGCCCAAGACCCGCGCTTCGCGCGCGCAACGCCTCCATGTTTCGCGGGCAGGAATCGAAAGCCGCGACGTTGAAGCGCTCTTCGGCGAGACGATGCGCCACATTCCGGCCCGACAAATCAAGGCCGATCACGCCGACTTCGCTTTGGGTTGCATCTGAAACTGCCATAAAAGGCCGCCAAAACCAAACCGCCAATCGCGTCGCGGCAAACAGGAATGAACCCCAAGAGGCGC
The DNA here is from genome assembly GCA_036501625.1 of Verrucomicrobiia bacterium. Classification (GTDB taxonomy): domain Bacteria; phylum Verrucomicrobiota; class Verrucomicrobiia; order Limisphaerales; family Palsa-1400; genus Palsa-1400. Next base: position 101,831 of record DASXZY010000009.1, on the reverse strand, counting down.
TGGTTTTCTGGCGACACTAAGGACTTATGAACTTTGGTCAAGCAGTTTTTGCAGGAAGTTGCCAGGGTTAAGCTTTCAATTTATGCCGCGTCCGGGCTTGAAGCGCGACCGGGTTGCGGGCAGATTAACACAGCCGCATTATTGCATGGCCAAAAACGAAGATAGGTTATCCGTCGCGCTGCCGGAGGCGCTCCGTGTTCAGTTCGCCCAGGTGGAACGCCGCCTCTGGCGTGTGGAGACGGCCATTGCCTGCGGCACCGCGATTGGCGCGTTGATGCTTTCGTTTCTGGCGGTGTTTGTTTCGGATCGGTTTTGGGACACGCCGGGCTGGCTGCGATGGGGGTTGTGGCTGGCCGGGTTGGCTGCCGCGGGCCTGGCTGGCGCCGTGTGGGCGCGGCGGTGGCTTTGGCGGCGGCGCGACTTGCGTTCGCTGGCCAACCTCGTGCAAAAAAAATATTCCCGGCTGGGCGACCGCCTCTTGGGAATCGTCGAGCTGGCCAACGAAGAGCGGCACAACGCCAATTTTTCCCCCGCGCTTTATCATGCCGCCATTCACCAGGTGGCCGATGAGGCGCGGAATTATGATTTTGCCCAGAGCGTCAGCTCGCGCGGGGCCAGGCGGACGGCTTTGGGCGCGGCGGCGCTGGCGTGCGGCCTGGCGGCGCTCTTTGCAGTATTGTCGCGACCGGCTTGGAACGCGCTGTTGCGCTGGGCCACTCCGATGTCGGACGTGCCGCGTTTTACGCTGGTGACGCTGGAAGACTTGCCCAAGGAATTGATCGTGGCGCATGGCGAAGCATTCGACATCGGCGCGTCGGTTCATTATCGATCCTTCTGGAAGCCCCGGCGCGCCTTCGCATTGTGGGCGCGCCAGCCAGCGGTCGAGAGCGGCGTGGAAGGCGGGCATATTCATCTGCACATTCCCGGCCAGATTGAAAATGGCGTTCTGGAAGTGCGCGTCGGCGACGCCCGGGCCGAAGTGAAAGTGCTGCCGGCCTACCGTCCGTCGCTGCAAGAGTTGGCGGCGCAAATTCAGCCGCCCGATTACTTGCAATATCCGGCGCAAAGCCAGGTTTTGCAAAGCGGCTCGCTGCTGGCGGTTGAAGGCAGCAAAATTTCGTTCCGCGGCAAAGTCAGCCGTGATTTGTCCTCGGCCTTGATGCGGAGCGGCGAGGAAAAAACGGCTCCTCTGAAAATCGAGGGTGACAGTTTCGTCACAGGCCAAACCCAGCCGGACGCGCTCTCCGAATTCACTTTCAACTGGCAGGACAAACTCGGGCTGACCAACGCCGCGCCGTTGCGCCTCTCCGTGCAAATGCAGCCCGACGCGCCGCCCGTGCCGGAAATCGCCGACATGCCGCGCGACGTTTTCGTGCTCAATTCGGATGTCCTGAGCATTGACTTGAAGGCGCGGGACGATTTTGGCGTGCGTGATTTGGGGTTGGACTGGGCCGCAACGGGGGACTCGCCAAAGATGGCCGTGGGCGCCTCGGAGGTGAGAATCCAGACGCCCAACGCGCAAACCAAAGAAACGCAGCGGGCGTTCGCGTGGAGTCCCGCCATGTATCGCATTCCGGTGGATTCGACGGTTGAGATGACCGGCTTCGCGCGGGATTTCTACCCGGAGCGTGAACGGAGCCGGACGGCCGTTTATCGCATCCGCGTTTTAAGCCCGGAGGAGCACGCGGAAATGGTGCGGCGGCAATTGGAAGGGCTGATGTCGCAAGTGGAGGAGGTCACGCGGCTGCAGGAGAAGGTCGTGGCCGGGCTGGCGGGAATTAAGGACGCGGATAAATTGACACCCGCGGAAAAATCCGCCCGCCTCGATGAAAGCAAGCAGGACCAGGAGCAAAACGCGGCGAACCTGAACGATTTGGCCAAGCAGGGCGAAAGCGCTGTGCGTGAGGCCATGAAGAATCCGGTCTTCAACGAGGAAACCATCCGCCAATGGAGCGAATCCATGCGGCAATGGCAGAATTTGTCGCAGCAAAAAATGCCTGACGCCGCCAGCGCCATGCAGGACGCCAAGCAAAGCTCAGGCAGCCAGCCGCAAAAGATGGACGACGCAATGCAAAAGGCCGAGGACATTCTCAATGACCTGGCCAAGATGGAAAGCAAAGCCAACCAGCACTTGGACAACCTCCAGGCGCTGACGTTGGCGCAGCGCTTGAGCAAAGTCGGCGGCGAGGAAAAGGACATTTCCCGGCAGCTTTTCGAGTCCGCCTCCAACACCGTCGGCCTCCTGCCGCGGCAATTGCCGGAAAAGGAAAAATTATTTGAGAACGGCCTCTCCACCGGGCAGTCCCAGGCCCAAAAACAAACCACCGTTTTGCAGAGCGAACTGAGCCGTTTTTTCGAGCGCACGCAAAAGAAGGATTACGGCGAGGTCAGCCAGCAGATGAAGGACACCCGCGCGGCAGATGAATTGGACCGCCTGGGCGGATTGATCGACAACAACATCGGCTTGGAGGCCTCGGCCAGCCTGGGCCAGTGGTCCGAGCGTTTTCAAAAATGGGCAGAAAAACTGCAGCCGAAAAGCCCTTCCAATTCAGGCTCCGGCTCCGGCAGCGGGGGGCAGCAGCAAAAAAATGACTTGACAGAGCAGTTGATCGGATTGCTGCGCCTGCGCGAGGGCGAAGCCACGCTGCGCGAGCAGACAGGCGTTCTGGACCAGGACAGAGGCGCACCCGACAGTTACCAGCAGCGCGCCGGCACCCTGGCCTCCACTCAGGAAAAAATGGCCGCCGGCCTCGACGGCATTCACCAAAAAACGCCGCTGCCGCAATTGGATCCAGCTTTCGCCGACGCGGCCGGCGCGATGAAAGGCGTCCTTGACTTGTTGCACCAGCCCCAAACCGGCAAGCCGGCCGACGCGGCGGAGAGCAAAACCGTCGATTCTCTTTCCGACCTGATCAACCTCATCAATGAGCAGGCCCAGCGCGCCAGTCCCAAATCTTCTCCCGGGAAAAGTTCGAGTTCGGCTGAGGAAATGCAATTCCTGATGAAAATGGCCGGCAATCCAGGCGCTCAAAAGTCCTTTGCCGCGCAGCCCGCGCGCGGATTGAACAATGCGGGGGGGAGCGCCAGCGGCCCGGGTGGCCCGCTCTCTGGCAACGCGGCGGGCAAAGGCGCGAACGCCCGCACCGTCGGCCAATCGGCGGGAGCCATTCAGAATGCCCCGGCCGAATTTCGCGATGCCCTGGAAAATTATTATCATGGTCTTGAAAAATCTGAGCAGTAGGCGCGCGGCATTCATCGCGATGTTTGCGTTGTGCGCCTCGGCGGGCCACGCGCAGCAATTGTACACAGGCTCGGCGGGCATTGTGGCGGCCGAGGTCGATAAAATGTATGTGCATGGCTTGCAATTCCTGGCCCACACCCAGACGCCCGAAGGCAATTGGCCGGACGAGCCGCCCAATACCGAGCCGGCCCTGACTTCACTCGCCGTCATCAGCCTGCTGGCGCACGGAGATGACCCGAATTTCGGCCCTTACAATACGGCCATTCATCGCGGGCTTGATTATGTTTTGAAACACGCTGATTCGGCCACGGGCATGATTGGCACCTCCATGTACAACCACGGCTTTTCGACGCTGGCGCTGGCTGAATCCTACGGAGCGGTGGACGATCCGCGGCTCGGCCCGGCTTTGAAGAAAGCGGTGCAACTGATCGTCAGCGCGCAGGGGAAAAATAATTCCCACGCCTGGCGCTATTCGCCGGACGCGGTCGATGCCGACACCACCGTCAGCGGGGCGCAAATGGTGGCCCTGTTCGCCGCGCGCAATGCGGGCATCCCCGTGCCTGAACACGTGATCCAAAACGGCCTGAATTTTTTCCGCTCGTGCCAGACACCCGAAGGCGGGTTCGGTTACATTTCGCCCGTCGCGCCCAATGCCACGCGGACGGCCATCGGGTGCGTCGTGTTGTCATTGGCCAAGGAAAAGGATTCGCCCGCCTTCAAAGCCGCCTTCAATTTTTTCAAAACGAGCCGGCCGGACGCGCAATATCCGCAGTATTTTTTATACTACGCTTCACAGGCCTATTTTCATGGGTCGCCTGAGTTGTGGCAGAGCTGGAACAAGCAGAACATCGCCTTCCTGCGCTCCACGCAAGGCGAGGAAGGCAATTGGGATGGGCAGCTTGGGCCCACATTCGCGACGGCTGGATCGCTGCTGTCGCTGGCGCTCAATTACCGCTACCTGCCGATCTATGAAAGATAAAGCGCTCCTTTGCCTGCTGCTAGGCTGGCTGCCTTGGGCGCCGGGCGCGGACGGCCAGGTGCAGATTTTGCGTTTTGGCAATCCCAATTTTGGAGCCGGCGGAACCCCCGCGCAGCCGGAGAAAATGCCCGAACCGCGCGGCGACGTCCTGGAATTTTGGGACGGCTCGGCCTTGCACGGCAGCCTGGCCGCGATGAGCCTCCAGGACGGCTTGACCTGGCTCGTCCCGGAGGCCAGCGGACCGATTCATTTCCGACCCGATCATCTTTCGTTTCTCCGCTTCTCCCACGCGCAAGCGGTCAGCATGAAGCCGACCTGCCATTTGTGGTTTGGCAACGGGGACGATCTTTACGGCTCTATCAGTTCGCTTGACAACGAAAAGCTGGGCTTCAACACCTGGTTCGGCGGAACCATGACCATTCCGCGCCCCGCCGTGCGCGCGATTACGTTTCTATCGCCCAACTTCTCCGTCGTTTACGAGGGGCCTTACGATACGGGCGGATGGGAAGTGATCAACAGCACGCCCAATAGCTGGACTTTTCACGACGGCGCTTTTATCGGCGCCGGGCCTGGCACGCTGGGGCGGGAAATGGGCCTGGCTAATTCCTGCTCGGTCGATTTTGACGTGTCATGGAATACTTTTTTCACGCTGGACGTGGGCATTTATTGCGACGCCATCGACCGCATGGATTTCAACACCGGCTCCTGCCTGCTCAATTTGACGCCCGCCCGAGTTTCGTTGAACCAGGTGGACCGGATCGGCGGCCCATTCAGCCAGGCGGGCGTGCCGGTGCCGGTCGCCGAGGGAAAAACGGCAATGCATGTGGGAATCGAATGCGACAAGGAGAACGGAACGGTCTCGGTTTTTGTCAATCATAACTTAATCAAGACCTGGAAGGATTGCAACTTCAGCGGGGCCGGGACTGGCATTCTGTTCATGCAGCGAACCATGTTTTCCAGCGCGACTCTCAAGTTGAGCCATCTCAAGGTCAGCCAATGGCAGGGCCGGTGCGAGCCGGAAACCTCCTCTCCGGCCACCAATTCCGACGCCGTTTACCTTGTCAACAACGACAAGGCGGCCGGAAAAATCGAGTCCATCGCGGATGGCAAAGCCCGGCTGGCCTTGGCCGGGACGGTGCTGGACATCCCGCTGGATCGGATCACGCAAATGGACTTCGCGGAATCGAAGGTGCCCGCGGAAACGCCCGGCCCCTGGCAAGTGCGCGCGCATTTTCCCGGCGGCGGCAGCATTTCTTTTCAATTGGAAAAGTGGAACGACCAGGGCCTGGCGGGACGCAGCGCGATCTTTGGCGCGCTTGCTTTTCAGCCGAATTCCGTTCGCGAAATGGAGTTCAATCTCGGCCGGGCCAAGGAGGACAGCGTCGTGACCCAGGCCAAGGACTTTGAGGAATTGGATGAATAAGCATTCCCTCTTTCTTTTGAGCCTGTTTGCCCTCGTTGGCGCGGCAGCATCCGCTTCCACCAACGCGCAAACCGATTGCCTTTCGTTTCGCGATGGCGATGTCCTTTACGGCAAATTGCTGCAAATCGAGCCGGGGCCGGGCGTGCGCTGGCAGCATCCCGACGCCTTGGAACCGGCCGATTTCAAGCTGGACAGCGTGAGTCAAATCGATTTTTCGCCGCGCCGCTCCTCCGCGAACCACGACGACTCCTCCTGCAAACTTTGGCTGGCCAATGGCGACCTGCTGGCCGGAAAGCTCGTCTCGTTCGATACCAACGCGCTGAGCCTTGACACTTGGTACGCCGGCCCGTTGAAGATTCCCCGGCGGGCCCTGCAAACTTTGTCGCTGGCCTCGCGCGTGCCCGTGATTTTCGAAGGGCCGACCGGCTTGGATGGCTGGACCGAGGGCAGCGCCGTCAAAGGCTTCGTTGGCGAATCCGGCCAATGGGTCTATCGCAACGGGGCTTTTTATTCCGACAAAGCTTCGTCCATCGCGCGTGATATAAAGCTGCCAGACCAGGCCCAGCTTCAATTCGACATGGTTTGGCGCGGCCCCCTTGGCCTGGCCATAGCGCTTTACTCCGATTCGCTCCAGCCAATTCTTTTGACAGACAAGGAGAATGGGCCTGATTTTGGGGCCTTTTACAGCCTGCGGTTTCAAAATACCGTCTTTGTTTCGCTGACGCCCATTCGTAAAAAAGACCCGCTCCGCTCGCTGGGCGATTCGCTGATTATTCAATCCCTCACCCAGAAGGACCGCGTGCATGTCGATCTGCGCATGAGCAAGGGGGACCGCCGCGTGGCGCTTTTTCTGGACGGCGGACTGGTCAAAGACTGGATCGATCCCGGCGGATTCGCCGGGGACGGCACGGGCATCCGAATTGTCAACAATCAAGCCGGCAGCGCGGTCAAGATCAGCAACATCCGCGTCACCAAATGGAACGGCATGATGGAAGACGCCGCCGCGGTGGAAGACGCCGCCGCGGAATCGCCGGACCCTTCGCACGACGTGGTTCTGCTGGAATCAGGCGGCAAAGTCAGCGGCGCGGTGACGGGCATCGCCAATGGGCAGATTTCGATGCAAACGACGGGCGGCGCGACGAACGTCCCGCTGGCTGATGTCAGCGCGATTGACTTTGCTCCCTACCAGGGATCACACACGGCAGCCGCGGCCGCCAATGCCCGCGCTGGATTTGTGCGGGGCGGTTCGGTGACATTTCAATTGCTGGACTGGCAGCCCGGCGGCATCGCGGCCCTCAGCCCGGACTTCGGCAAGGTGACATTTGATCCCGCCGCCTTCGGCAGTTTGCAATTCCTGCCGGCCGAGACCAAAAAGGCGCCGATCCCTTAAGTCACTTTCCGAGCAAATGCTCGATAACCAATTGATCGAGCGCCTGATAATCGCGTTCAGCAATGAGCGCCTGGGCTTTTTTGTCATTGAAGGAGCGTGACTTTTCCACCAGGTGCAGAAACGTCCGGCGGCTGTTCTCCAAATGGCTCAGCCAATGCTCCGGCTTCGTCGGCCGGAACGGATGCACGTCAAAACAAACAAACTGGCCGCCGCGGCCGTAATGATTGCGCTCCAGCGCGCGCACCTGATTGAAGGCCACCCGCAAATTGGCGCTGCCAAACGGTTTGTCCTGGTCGAACTTCAATCCATTCTGGTCGTTCAAATGCAGCGACCAAAGTTTGCCAAAGCTCATGGCGAAATCGATTTCATCCGCCGGATCAAGACCCGCTAAAATGGCATGCGCGCTTTCGATGACGCATCCGACTCTCTTTGGATCGCGCGTCAATTGAGCGACGGCCAAGGCGTGACCGATGGTCGGCAGGTAGGCGTGGTCCATCGGTTCGTTAGGCTTGGGTTCGATGGCCAGCCGGATTTTTTTGTCGGCGCCCAGCATTTTGTCGAAGGCCTCGACGAGCAATTCGATGCTGCGCTTGCCGCTTTTGGATTCGCGCATGTAGGTGCCCTCGCGCGCCAGCCAAAGCACGATGATATCGGTGCCGAGCATTTTGGCGATTTCAATGCAGCGGAGGGAGCGGTCGATGGCGTATCGGCGGTGGGCCGGATCGTTGCTGGTGTAAGCGCCGTCAATCGTGTTCGGAGAAAACCACAGGCGTGGCGCGACCATTTCGGCCGCGAGTCCTTCGCCATCCAGTTTCTTCTTCAGCTCCTTGGTTTCGCGGCGGATTTCGGCTGGTGATTTCGCGTCGATGTCCGGCACAGCATCGTCGTCATGAAACATCATGGCGTCGAAGCCCAGCTTTTTGAGGGCCGCCAGTTTCCAGTCGAAATTTTGGGGCGGGCGCGTCGGCGGCCCGTAAGGGTCCGCGCCTTCGCTGATGTTCCACGGTCCGAAACAAAACTTATAATTTTGCGCCATAGGAAGAATTGAAGTTACAAAATATTCGCCGCCAGCTCGGCCAATTCGGAGCGTTCGCCCTTCTGCAATTCAATATGGGCGGCGATGGGCTGGTCGCGAAATTTGCTGATGATGTAGTTGAAACCGTTCGAGGAAGAATCCACGTACGGATTGTCGATCTGGTAAGGATCGCCGGTGAAAACAATTTTGGTGCCCTGGCCGACGCGCGTAATAATCGTTTTGACTTCCAGCGGAGTCAGGTTCTGGGCCTCGTCGATGACCATGAATTGGTGGGCAATGCTGCGCCCGCGAATGTAGCTCAACGCCTCCACGACAATGATGCCAGAACGCATCAAATCCGTGCTGCGCCGGTGCTCGGAACCCATGTTCAAATCGCTCAACAATTCGAGCGCGTCGTGGATTGGCTGCATCCACGGGTTCAGCTTCTCCTCCAGCGAACCCGGGAGGAATCCCAATTCGCGCCCCATCGAAACCGTGGGCCGCGCCACGACCAGGCGGCGGAATTCCCGGTCCTGCACCGTTCGCTTCAGCCCGGCGGCCATGGCCATCAAGGTTTTGCCAGTGCCCGCTTTGCCCATGAGCGTGACCAGTTTGACGCGGTCGTCCAGCAAGGCGTCGAAGGCGAAATGCTGCTCGCGGTTGCGTGGTTTGATGCCCCAAATGCCTTCGCGCACGTCCAGAATGGGAACCACCTTCTTGCCGGTCGGATCAACCTTGGTCAAGGCCGTCCGCTTGGTGTTCGTTTCCTCCATGAGCGTGCAATACTCGTTCGGAAAATAGGTGCCGTAGCCGTTCAATTCCATTTCGCCCTCGGCGCGGAAACGGGTCATCTTCTCGGCCGGAATGGTAATTTCCACCATGCCCGTGTAGAGTTCTGTCAATAGCACACGATCCGTTTCGTAATCTTCGGCCGCCAGCCCCAGCGTATCGGCCTTGATGCGCAGGTTGATGTCCTTGGTCACCAAAATGGCGGGCACTTTCGGATCGGCTTTGTGAACGGCCAGAGACTGGCCCACGATCCGGCTATCCACCGTGTCATTGCCAAAAGGGGAGCCATTCTGGCCGTTCTTCTCGTGGAAAATGATCCGCAGGATGCCGCCGTTTTCGAGTTTGACGCCTTTGTTCAGATGGCCCTTGCCGCGCAGGGCATCGAGAGTGCGCGAAACGGTGCGGGCATTCTGCCCCAACTCGGACGACTCCCGCTTGAAACGGTCGATCTCCTCGATTACCTCGATGGGAATGAGGACATTGTTGCCTTTGAAAGCCAGAATCGAATTGGGGTCGTGCAGCAAAACATTGGTGTCAAGAATGTAATTTTTCACTCGGAACGTCGGCTTTCTTTAAATGCGACATGCGCTCGTACCATTCCCGCAGGGAGGTGTGGTCGTGCGGCATTTGGTAATGACCTGATTGGAGGAAGCAGGCCAGCATGCCCCACAGGTCGAAATCAACAAAGTGCGGCCGCGGCCGCAGCAAAAAGGGGCGCTCGGCCAGCATGCACTCGAAAGGCATCAGCTTTTGGGTGAGGTCGGCCAGCCACTGGGACTGCTGGGCGCGCCATTGGTCCAGGCAGCCGCGCCCGAATTTCCGTTCCTTGTAGCGCAGGAAACCAAGCTGGTCCGGTTTGGGCACGAATTCCTGCCAATAGATATCGTTGAGCCGGAAACAGGCGCCTTCGATCGGGTCTTCAATGCAACGCCACAGGATTCGATCCACGCCGCGGAGCTGGCTGGGGAAAAGGCCCAACTGCAATTTGCTATCGAGATATTTGGCGATGACCTGTGAATCCTCCTCCGTTTCAAAGACGACCGTGCGGCCGTCGCGGACGATGGGGATGCCGTAATAGCGCTGGCGGGTCAGGCGCCAGACGAGGGAACGGTCCTGATTGGGAATATTGGTAATTTTGAACCGGGCGCCGGAATATTCGAGAATCCGCCGCTGCACCAGGCAGAAAGGGCTCCACGGAAACTGGATCAGTTCAATCATTGTTTTGGCTGAACACCAGCCTCACGCTAAAACCACCCGCCCCAAACTGGCAAGGCCAATTTGCGCGGAATGGAATTTTTATTGCACCAAGGCGCGGTAGAAGCGCGCGCCGGCGGAGGCGTTGGTGTCAGTCCATTGCAATGGCTGGCCGTTGCCGGAGATGTTGCTGGCGGCAGCGCTCCAGGCGCCTCCGAGCGAGGTGGAATACTGGATGGAATAGCTTTTGTTGACCACCGAGGGCCACTGCAATGTGAAGTATTGCCCGGACGGCCCCGCGGACGGCGTGAACTTGAACACGGACGAGGCATCCAGCGGGTCCGTGCCGGCAATGAATTCCTGCCAGTTGGACGCGCCATCGCCATCGGGATCTTCATTGGCCGCGGAGAGAGAATTGTAAATGGTGCCGAAATGGAGCAGCCGCCAAGTGTCAGGAATGCCGTCGTTCCAACTGGAGCCGCTGCGGTTGCCAACGGTAATCAATCCGTCGCGCGTTGTCGTTTTGAAAAGAGCCAGGCCGTTCGGGGACGCGCTGAACTGGTCGAAATGGACCCGGTAGGCGGAATTGGAAGTGACGTTCGGAGGCAGTGTGACGGTGAGCGTTCCGATGACGCTGGTTCCGCTCACCCCCGCAACGGTCGAGTCCAGCCAGGCAGCGCCGTAATAGTTAATTCCTTCAGAAATCGCCGCGTAAGGCGCGCCCAGATTGGACACGGCGTTGAATGTCACTTCGGCGGTGATGGGCGGCGAGCCGTCCAGCGGATCGATCTCGACGTTAAACATCGTCACCTTAATCGGATAAACGGCGTCGGCCGCGAGCACGCGGATGGGCACTTGCGCCGTCAGGCCGCCGCCGGTTTGGACCTGATCGGCCCCCACGGTGACATAACGGGGCGCGCTCGCGACGAGCTTCGCCGGCGAGGTGTTATGCGCGCTCAGTTGAACGGAGCTGTTGTAAACAGCGGGCACCCAATTGGAACCGGACCAATACCGGGAATAATTGACAAGGGCGGGGTCCAGGGAACGGCGGAGTGTCACATAGACGTCGTCCAAACCAATGTAGCCGTCGCCATTGGAGATCGCGTCAATATACGCATCGGTGGCGCCGTAAAATGTATCGACGGTGCCGTTGCCGGAATCCATCGCGTTGTAATACGGGTTGTTGGTGGGATACGCGCCGAAAGTGTCAAAGGCGAATTCCATCGTTTCAATGACGTCGTCGTTCAGCAGCACGCCGTCGCCGAAATCCCCGATGTTATACCAGGTATAAGGGAAAACATCGCCGACCAGGTGCGCGCTCTCGGGCGAATTGTTGCTCAGAACCGTCACCAATTTGACAGCGTTGGGCACGGTGCCGGTCAGAGGGCCGTTGGTTGGAGCCTGCACGAGCACATTGATCGGCTGTCCGCAGCAATCGGGATCGACATAGGTGCTGGCCGATGAGTGCGAGATTCGCAGCGTGAAAGGAGCGCCGGGAAGGGCGTTGTTCGGGATAACAAATCTCAGTTCGCCCATCAGAGTTCCATTGGCTTCCAGCGTGAGCAGCGTTTCGTCCACGCCGGAGTACTCCAGCAGGTTCGGGCTTTTGTACAAATTGGTCACGGGCGGCGTGACAAGCCAGGCCAGTTCCAGCGAATCTGTCTGTGTGTTCGAGAAGCCGTTATTGGTCAGGCCATCCAGCTCATCAAAAATGCCCGGAGGAAGCAGTCTAAAAATCGGCGGCGTCGGATCGGGATCCAGCAGGTGCGTGATAAAGTTGTTGGAGGTTAACATGGGCGGCGCGGCGGCCCCATTGTTAGTCACTGTCAAGTCATATTGCATCGTGTAGATGAGCGGGCTGCCGGGAATGGGGATGAAGGTCACCGGGGCGGAGAAACTTATGTTGCGCGCGGTGATGTAATGCGTGGAACCAAGGCCGCTGGCGAATCCCCATGTCATTTGGTTCCCGAAAACATTGGAGAACGAAAGGGCTGTGTGGATGATCTGGCTGGGAGCCAGGCCGGTTGTGAACGCGCGAATCTGGAAGATCACGTTGGTCGTGATGTCCAGGGACAAGGTGGTGCCGGCGCTAATCGGCCCCTGGCTGGTCCCGTTGTTCGTCGGTGTTGAGCCGTCAATGGTGTAATACATGTCGGCGCCCGCCGTCGGGTCGTTGATGAGAAGGCTGGCGGCGTTGTTGCCCGCGACGCTTGGATTGGCCGTGATAAACTGGAACCGCGCGCTGACAATTGGGCTGGATTGCCGTCCCGACTGAACACTGATGGCGTAAATGGTGATGTCATTGGTGCCGGCTCCGGGCGCAATGGCGGAGGCGATCTCCGATGGGTTGTTGCCATCGCCGGGATAGATCGGCGGGGTGTCAGTGCCAGGCCCCGGGCGAGGAATGACGGAGCCGGTCGGCCCAAACGAAATGTAGGTTTCCGAGCCTTGATCGGCTTCGATCGCGATATTGGTGATGTTGTTGAAAATGGCCGAAGAGGAGGCGACGAAGATGGATGTATTGGCCGGATTCGCGCTGGCCGGGAACGTGACATAGCCGAACACGGGCGCGGGCACAGCCGGCAAGGGCGCAGTCGGCTGGAGGACGCGCACGGCATTGTTGGCGCTGTCCGCCACATAGAAGCCAAAATCCGCCGGATCGGCGCACACGCCAATCGGGCTGCTCAGTTCCGCCGTCGAAAGCGCGCCATTGACTAACCCCGGATGGCCGGGGAGTCCGCCGACGGTTTGCACTTGGTAGGAGCCATTGGTAAAAAAGTAACTGCGGATGGTGTCATTGCCAGTGTCGCTTATATAAAGGGCGGAGCCATTGGGCAGCCAGCACAAACCCGAAGGCGAACGGAATAGCGCGTTGAGCGGCTTGTTGGAATCGTTGGTTCCCGCCGCGCCAGTGACGCTTCCCGCCTTGACCGTGACGATTCCATTGCTGACGAGGCAAATGCGGTTGTTGCCGGAATCGGCCACCCAGATATAGCCATTTTGGTCCACGGCCACGGCCGTCGGCAGGTTGAAATTATATCCATTATTCACGGGCACGGTGGAGACGTTGCCGTTGGTGTCAATCTCACGGATGGCATTGTTCTGCGAGTCTGCCACGTAAATATTTCCCCCGTTATCCACCGCGAGTCCAGCCGGGAAACTGAAGGTGGCCAAATCCGCAGGCCCATTGGTAATCAATGGCGCGTTCAAAAACGAAAATGCCTGGCCCGCGATGGTCGTAACGTCGCCATCGAAACTTACGAAGCGAATCAAACCGCTGCCGTAGTCGGAAACGATCAGGCCATTCCCCACCGCGACCATGCCCCACGGCAAATCAAAGCTGGCATCGGCGCCATTGTCATCGTTGGTGCCTTGGGCGCCCGAGCCAGCGAGGGTGGTCAGCGATCCGCTGGAGGGAACATAAACGGCAATGCGATTATTGTAGGTGTCGGCGATGTAAAGGTTGTTGTTGGAATCGACCGCGACACTTGAGGGCGCGCCGAGTCCGCTGACAGCGGTGCCGACGAATTGCCCGCGAGCCGGCCACGCGAACACAAATGCGGCCAGGATTCCCAGAGCGAGCCGGTTGTAACTGGTAACTGTATTTCTCATGGCTGGAGGCGTATCTCGTAGAAGCGGGCGGTGCCGCTCACGTTGGTGACGATGCATTGGAACTGGTTGCCATCGCCGGTGTTGGTGTTCATGGGCGTCCACTGCGGGTTCATCAAAGCCGGGCTGGATTGCAGGACGTAAGTCTTGCCGGGCGCGGTCAGCCAGTTGATGGCGATGCCGCGAACGCCGTTGTTGTAGAGATTGGCGCTGTTGAATTGCAGATAAGATCGGGAGTTGGTCGGATTAGTCCCGGCCAGATATTCCTGCCAGTTAAGCGCTCCGTCGCCGTCGGCATCGGAATTGTCAGCCGCCTGGCTGCTGGTCAAACTGCCGAAAAACGCCATCTTCCATTCGTCCGATGTGATGGATGCCGGCTGCTGCGCGGCGGACATGACCCAGACAAAGCCGGGATGGCTGTCCATCTGGTAGTCCACGGTAAAGTCCGGCGCGCCGTCCACGCCCGAAAAATGCAGGGCGTAACAGGCCCCTGGGGCCGCTCCGTTCGGCACCTGGAATGAAATGGTTCCAAGCAAATTGCTGCTCGCCAGCGGCGTGGCAAACGAACCGAAGCTCCAAGCCTGAATTTTGTCATTGCCGCCCAACCCCTGCAAAACCATCGGGGCAGGCACACCGGCGGTTGGATTAAATTGGATGGAACTGACGGCGGGCGCGCCCGTGCTGCCTGTCACGGTGGCGCGGAATTGCATCCCGGCCACGTTGTAACCCCGCAGAATATTCACATAAACCGGCAGCGAGTAAGTGTTGCCCGGCAGCGCGTCAACAATTGTGCCGGAGCCGACGGATGCCTGGCAGAACCAGACCAATCCCGCCGGAGTTCCGCCGACTTCAAGTTTCGAGGCGCCGTGGAAAGCGAGTCCGGATTCAGCGGAGAGCGGCACGGCTGGCCCGCCCGGAATCCATTCGTTGTAGCGGCTGTGCGATGGCGACGTGGTATCGCCATTGGTCCAATAACGCAGGTAGTTATTGGTGTCCATGCCCAGATAAATTGACACGCCGAGAGACCGTCCGAGGATGGTTTGCCAATCCAGGAACTGGATGACGCCGTCGCCGCCGTGCCCGGCCGAATCCGGAGGATAAGCATCCATGGCGTTGAAAATGTCGCTGTCGGACGGCGGCACGTGGATGCCGACGGAGGCGTAGATCGCATTATTGACATCTGCATTGGCCAGGCCGGCGGCACCCATGCCGTTGATGTCACCCTTGTCGCCAAATTGCTGGGCGTTATAGCCGGTGCTGGGAGAGGAATCACCGACCATATAGGGCGTGTATTGATTGGTCAAAGTCTGCACGGCTAGGGTAGTCAGCCCAACCGGAGTTTGCTGGCCGTCGGAAGTGCCTGAAGGATTCAACACATTCAGAGAATAGCTTTGTCCGTAAACGCCGCTGACCGGCATCTGGATATGAAGCATCACCACCACGCCAGAGCCTTGCATGTTCAGCCCGGAACTGCCGCCTTCGGCCGTGATGACCAGTCCCTGTCCGTTGCTCGAGGTCGTGTAAGGAAAAGTCTGGAACGAAACCGGCGCGTCCGCGGGAGCGGGGCCGGGCAGCGCCACCAAATCATTGGGGGTCAGCGGCTGCAACTGAATCGGCGCAATCTGGGGCGTTCCTTTTTGATTGGCATTGATTTCAACACGAAATTGCAGCGATTGCAGCGTCACGTTGGTTTGGAGTTGCACCGCCACCGGAATATAAAGATGGGAGCCGGGGCCGCCGGACAACGCTTGCGGAAACCCGATTGAATTAGTCGCCGGGAATCCGCCTTGCATCAACGTTGAACTATTAGTGCCATTGGAGGCCAGCAGATGCAGCGCGCTCAAATTCAGCAGAGGCTCGCACCAAATTAACGAACCGGAGTAGGTTCCTGGCTGGGGCATGGCGGCCAGAATAATCTCCTGGCTGTTCGTCGTCGGCGCGGAGCCATCGGTCGTGAAATAGATCGTCGGCACGCTGCTGGTGACAAATATAGTCACGCACTCCGGGAAGTAGCCGTTGCTGGGATAGAATGAAAGCGTCGGCGGTGTCGTAAAACTCAACGTGTTGCCGTAGATAGTTCCGCCAGTATTATTGGCCACCGCCTGGAAATAGTAAGTCGTGTCCGGCTGCAAATTGCCTAAGCTTGAAGAGACGCCCTGAACGCTGCCCAGGTTTTGCGTCACATTGACTGGCGCGGTCAGGCTGCCGAAACTGGGCGTCGTGCCCCACTGAAAATAAACTGTCGCCGGCGAACCTCCGGGATTGACGGTCGCCTCCAGAGTCGCGCTGCTGGGGGTCACGTTGGTCGCGGGGAACGTCACCACCGCGCCCGAAACCGTGCTGAAAACAAGCGTCGCTCCGGCAGCGCTGCCGCCGCTGCTGCTGGCCACCGCTTCAAAATAGTAGATGGCCCCCTCTGTCAAATTGCTGAGCGTGACGGACACCTGCTGGTTGCCGGCCAAGTTGGTCGCCAAGACGATGGGCGTCGTGATATTTGTCAAGTTGGTGCCGATGCCCCACAGGAAGGTGACCGCGGTCTGCGAGTATTCGGGATTGACGATCGCTTGCAGGGTGGCGCTGCCGAAAGTGATGTTGGTGGCTGGCAGTGTTTCGATGACAGGCAGTTCAGCAGGCGTCACGATCGTGGTGTCGCCTCCGAAGGAGAATCCGAACCCGTTGTAAGCCACCAGTTGGTAATGATAGATTGTTCCGGGCGTCAAACTATTAATCACCGCGGAGACTTGCTGGCTGACCGTCAAGTTGGTGATCAGTTGATTGGTCGCCGTGAAGGTTCCGTAGTTGGTCGTCAGGCCATACTCAAAGAAATAGGAAGTCGTCTCATTCCCCGGATTAATGCTGCCGTTGAGCGTGCCGTTGGTGGTGCTGATTCCCGTCGCCGCCTCCGATATGGCCACCGCCAAAGTTCCGTTGAGATTGACAGGCAGCAAAGGCGCGCCAGTGACTTCGCGAATAAGGCTGTAATACAGCTCCGTCACGAAAAGCGAACCGGAAGGCGAAATGACCACGCTGACTGGCTCGCGCCCGGACGCGCTGTTGAAGGCGCTGCCAGCCGTTCCGTCCACCCAGCCGGCGTAAAAGGTCGGATTGCAACTGCAGCACGTGCCCGTCCAGACGTTGCTGCCCGTTCCGTAAATGGTCTCGGTATTGGAGGAAGTATCAATAACGCGCACGCGATTGTTCATCGTGTCGCACACGACCAGATGCCCGTCGGAGGACGCCGCCAAGCCGTAAGGCTGGTCAAACTGGGCAAACGTGGAACTTCCATCGCTGTAACCGGCTCCGTTGCCGCCAGTCAACAAATGAGGGCCGGAGTTGGCAGTATAATCATTGGTGGCCACCAGCCAGATCGCGTTGTTCATGGTGTCGCTGACGGCGAGTTGCCCATTGGCCGTTAACGCCAGGCCGGAAGGCTTCCATCCGAAACTGTTCACGACGTAATGGATGCGGGGAGAAACTCCATTGACGTAGCTGTTGGAGTAAATGGTGGGCGGCGGATTGATGTCCAGCATTTGAAATCGCAGGATGACACCGTTGGTAAACGCCAGAAAGACATTCGAGCTGGCGTCCACGGCCATGGCCGATGGCACGGCCCCGGCCGGCGCACCGCCCAATTGCTCCGCGGAAAGGAGATTGATGGTCGAAGATTCGCTGGTCAGGCTGTATTTGATGACTTGGGGCGGCGAAGGCAGCAGAACGTAAAGATTATTGGCCGGGTCCACCGCCACGGCGGTGACGTTCGTAAACGCGTGATAGTTTGTTACGAAGTGAGGCGACGTGCCGCTGATTGTATAGTATTCAGTCGTGATGCTATCGGTCTTGTCGCCAGCTTCGCTGACTTGCTCGATGTCAGAGTTGTTTTTGTCCGCGATCCAAAGATTGCCGTTGGTATCCAGCGCGCAGGAGAAAGGCGCGTTAAACTGCGCCTGCTCGTAAGTGTTCCCGCCGAAAAATCCCGCCGCCGAGCCGCATTCAACCCGCACTCCGCCGCCGATGGTATCCACCGTCACCTGGGCGGAGGCGCAGAGGCAGGCGCTCAGCCAGCCCAGCAAAATCCACCGCATGGAACGGCCGCGCTCAAGCCAGTCCTTCCCCTGGTCGTGTGTGTCAATAGGAGTCATAAAGTGCGAAGATCGTTAGGGCTGATAGTCTGGGCTGACCCGGTTCTTGGGCTTGGTCCAGTCATAAGGCTCGCCAGTGTCCCATGCCGGTTCGTTCATGGCGGGGGCTCCTGGAGATTTGCGCTTTTCAAAACGGGAATCGGCCAATTGATAATCGTTGTCGGCGATGATTGTGGGCGTGACAAAGATCAGGATAGTTTGCGCCGAGTGAGTCTTGCTGTCGCTGCGGAATAGATAACCCAGGCCCGGGATGTCACCGAAGAATGGCACTTTGGTGTAAGTCTTGCCGACGACGTCCTGATCCATGCCGCCCAGCACCAATGTGTAACCGCTGGGCACCGCGGCCTGCGTCGTGATGCGGCTGCGGCTGAAACTTGGCGCCTGATTGGGCTGCCCGTTCAACGTCTCCGTCACCGTCGCGCCTTGCTCGGAAATTTCCGGCTTCAAATCCAGCAGGACATTCGTCGGACCGGCGATGCGCGGCGTCACTGTGAGTTTGACACCGACTTCATTGAGAATCGTGCCTTGCACGGAAAGGTTGTAGGTGGGCTGGATCGTGGCCAGGCCTTGCGCGGCGCCCGCGGCGGGAGCGCTCTGCGTTTGCTGAAAGATGGGAATGTTTTGGACGACCGCCAGTTCCGTCGGCACGCCGTCGAGGGCGACCGTGCGCGGGAAGGCGATGGTCTTGGTGTCGTTATCCGTGTTCAAGAACGACAGCACAGCGGAGACGCCGTCCGCATTGAGGAATGCGGTGGCCGGGCTGAAGCCGCGCGCGGTGTTGAGCGAAAGGCCGCCGCCTTGCGACGGATTGCCGGAAAACGAGGACGTAAAGGTGCTGACATTGCTGGTGACATTGGCAGGATTGGCGGCGCTGCCGAAAATACCCGATCCGCCCGGAGACGTGAGCGAGCCGAGGATGTTGCTTCCGGGCGCCGACCCGAGCGTCGATGTGCCTTGCGTCAAGCCATTGCCGAATGTGACATGCTGCGCCTGGAGCGTGCCCGTCCAATCCACGCCTTTGGCCGAGGAAATGTCTTTGCTGGTCTGCACGATCTTGGCTTCGACGAGAACCTGGCGCGTCGGCGTATCGAGCTTGGTGATCAATGCCTCCATGCCCAGCAATTCTTTTTCCGTGGTCCGAATAATCAATTGGTGCGTGCGCATATCCGGGATGATCGCGCTGCCGGGGGAAAGGTTGTCCTGCAGTTCCTTGACGAGATTGGTCGGGCTGCCGTAGCGCAATTGCACCACTGTGAAAATCAACGGGTCCTTGGCCGCCGGGTCTTTCTTGGTGACGCGTCCGACTTTGGTGCGGGAGTCCCAAACGAGCTGCCATCCGTAGTTGTCGAGGAGCGCGCGCAGGGCCTGCATGGCCGTGATGTTGCGCCATTTGACAGTCACTTGCGGCGGCGGGATCGGATGGCCGTCGGGCGCGATCTGCAAACTTGGGTCAAATACAATGTTTTGCTGCGCCTGCACTGCCAGCGAAGTAATGGCGTCAGTCAAAGAAACATCCGCGAAGGTTACGTCGGTCTTTTCCTCGTCGGCGGCGGGTGCGTTGGTTGGGCCCGCGTCCGGGCCGATCAGCGGCGCGTAGGAAACGTTGCGGCCCTCCGGCAGCGGCGGCGCGGTCACTTCCACCGGCGGCGTGTTGCTGCTGGGGACAGGTGGCGAAGCCGGCACGGGCGGAGACACAGGCACCGGCGGGGACGCCGGGTTGTCCTGAGCTGGCGCGGCCACGCAGGTGGCCAGCACGGCAAGAGCCGCGAAGATGCTTTTTATTTTCATATAATTACGCAATGTCCACTTTGGTGGGGGATGACGAAAATTCTGGCGTCAGAACCCCTTCTTGTTGAGTTGCAGCCGCTTTGACTGAATTTCGCCTTCCACCAACACCACAGCAA
This sequence comes from Verrucomicrobiia bacterium, assembly GCA_036501625.1. Classification (GTDB taxonomy): domain Bacteria; phylum Verrucomicrobiota; class Verrucomicrobiia; order Limisphaerales; family Palsa-1400; genus Palsa-1400. Next base: position 82,148 of record DASXZY010000009.1, on the reverse strand, counting down.
AATCAGAGCCAATCTCCATGCATTTGACTTTTATTCGTCCGCCGGTCACTCGCACGCTGCCGGTCTCGCCCGGTTCCAGGATGGCGTTATTGATGACAGCCAGGCGGTGGCTGGCATCGCCGACGATGCCTTTGAGCGCCACTTCCGCTGCGGGCGCCGGTTTGGCGGACGGTCCAGTGGAGGCCGGGACGGGATCGCGCCGGTTGGAGTTTGGAAAAAACGGGTCCCTGCCTTTGGGCGCCATAAGTTCCACGAACGCAGAGGCATTCAGCGGGGCAGCCTGGTTGGTGGACACGGCCGCCGGCTTCGCTTTGACCGCTGGGCCTTTGGCCAATCCAGAGGGCGGAGGGCTGGGTTTGCAGGCCGACACGACGCACATCAGCAGCGCGCCCGCGCCGGCCGTCTTAAGGATTTGCGAAAATGGAAAGGTGGTCCTCATTTTGTATCGCTCGGTTTGACAGGCACCACTAAATCGAAAGCCACGTTTAATTTTTCCGGCTGGACCCCGGCGCCCGCCCCAACTCCCATTTCCAGGTTCTGCACCCGGAAACAGGGAAAATTATTCTCCAAATCGGCGAAAAATTTTCCGAAATCATGGTAGTAGCCCGTGCCTTCCAGGTGAAACGTGGCCCATTTGTAGGGAAAATCCGGCAGCACCCCCAGTTCGCTCGTTTCCGGCTGGGAATAATGGTAGATGCTCACTCCTTTGCGGGCTTGGAGGAACGGCGTAATCGTGCTGATGATCCAGGCATAAGAATCCCGGTCGGGCGCCAGCAGAGCTTCGCGCTTGTCAAGCGCCTGGGATTGCGCCTGGAGCTTGTCCGAAATATCTTCTCCCTGGCGCATGGTGCCCTCGGCCCTTTTGAGGGTGTCCCGCATTTGGGCGGTGCTCCTCTCAGACTTGGACAATTCCGCCTGTTTGGCCCTGACGCCGAAATACCAAAGCACGCCCATCAAGGCGATCGTGGCAACGCCGACGCCTGTCAACTGTTCTTTTTGAGGTTTGGATAATTTAATCATCGCGGCGCTTATCCGGCCAATGCGAGGCCAGTCTGAAGGTGACGAATTGGCGGTTCGGGTCGGCTGCCTCCACTGTGGGAGTGCTCAGCACGCCGTCCAAAATAAAACCGTCTTTCCGCCCGAGGTTCTTGACGAAGAAATCATTGTTGCACAGTGTCTCTTTGAACTTGTCATAATTTTGGGCGTTTGGATTGAAATCCTTGGCGTCGATATACAGGCTGACACCTTCCACCACGTCGCCTGGAATTCTCTTGGCGGTCGGGCCGGCTCCAATCGTCTTGGCCTCTTCCTTGGTGTATTTTTGCACGCCGGACAGCCGGATGATCTGGATGTTGTCGATCACGGTTTGCTGGAGTGCGTTGAGGATCGGCGCCCAATAGAAGCGATTGGTGGCTAAAGTGTCCAAGGCCCGCGATTTCAGCTCCATTTGCGCGATGCGGGCGATATTGTTGGTCACCGTGGAATACTTGGCGTTGTCGTCTTTCCACGACTGCGCGATGGTATTGTAGGTTTTCTTGCTGACCCCGATCTCCAACTGGAGTTCGAGAATCCACAACAGAACGACCACGACGCAAAAACTGCCGATCCAAATGCCCAGCTTGACTGGGTTTTTGCGCCGCATCTCCTCGGCAGCTTGTGCCTCGGCCAATAAATTAAGGCGTATCGCCATAAATCTAAATCCTGGCTGCGGTCGGCCGGCCCATCTTGTTCACCCGTTTTCCGCGCGAGGCCTCTTCTCCAATCCGTGGAAAATTTCTCCGCGCAGGCCATGCCCTTGTGTCCGTCAGGCCCATTTTACGTGTTTCACCGATACTCAAGCGCCGCATGGCACGTATATCGGCTTGTGCGCCGCCCGACTTAACAGCCAGTTCATGCCCAACCTGTTGCATGATTTGTGCCACTTGTTGAAGGCGGGCCGGGACAGATTTTTCATTTTTATGCTTGTCAATTTGCGCCAAAGCTGCGCAGGATGGCCGGATATGAAAACCAACTCTCATTTTTGCCTGGACGAAAGGCCATCCGGGGATTCCAGCGCCCGGCCGGTTCGTCCAAGACCCCATAGCTATGAATGTGAGCCCTTGCGTAAAACGATCCGCCGGCGTTCTCTTGACGATGTGGCTGGCCAGCATGGCCGCTGGCGCGGCGACGATTAACTGGACCAACACCATTGGCGGTTTTTGGAACAACCCCGCCAACTGGAGCCCAAACCAGGTTCCGGGCGCCTCCGACGACGCCGTCATCGCCGCTGGCGGCACTTACTTTGTCGGACTGGACATCAGCCCGGTGGTCCACAGCCTGGCGCTGGGCGGGGCCAGCGGCGCACAAACGTTGCAAGCCAACGGCCCTAATCTGACTGTGAGCAATGCCAGCGTCATCAATCCCAACGGCATTATCGCCTGGAACGGCGGTATCCTTAACGGCGGCCCGCTGGCCATTAGCGGACAATTGAATTGGACCGGCGGACGCATCGGGCCCGGCGCGCTTTTGAATGTCGCGAGCAACGGAGTCGTCACTTTGAACGGCCCCAGCAGCGCTTCGGATTACGATTTCTCAGGCATTATAACCAACGCCGGAACCATCCGGTTGGTCAGCGGTAATTGGAGATGCATCGAATACAACGCTGAGGGTGGAGGCACAGGAGAACTCGTCAATGCGCCCGGAGGCTTGGTGGATATTCAAGCGGATCGCTCCTTTGATTTTTTCAACGACAACAGCGGGACTGGTTCACCGCGGATTATCAACCAAGGCACTTTTCGCAAATCCGGAGGAACAGGCAATTCTGTTGTCAATCCGCCGTTTTATAACGCGGAAACGGTCCTCGCCCACACGGGGACGATCACCTTCGCTGGCGGCGGCAGTGGCGCGGGCGCTTTCCAGGCTGACGCGGGCGCCACGGTGGGATTTTCGGGCGGCACATATGAAATTGATGGCCCGCTCACAGGCGCCGGCTCAGCATCGATGAGCGGCGGCACAGTCATCATGGATGGAACTTCATCCATCTCCAATGCCGTCCTCTCCGGCAGCACGCTGGTGGGGAGCGGAGTCATCCAGAGCAACCTGACGTGGACCGGCGGGGCCATTGGGGCGGGCAGCTCCTTGACCGTGGCCAGCAACGGCATTCTGACCCTGGCCGGCGCCAGCGCGCAGGGTGATTATTGGTTTTCCGGCGTGATGACCAATGCCGGAACGATACGGTTGGTCAGCGGCTATTGGAGATGCATTGAGTACAGTCCCATCGGCGGCGGCACCGGAGAATTAGTCAACGCTCCGGGAGGCCTCGTGGACATCCAGGCGGATTGCAACTTCGATTATTTCAACGACCACAGCGGGACCGGTTCACCGCAGATTATCAACCAGGGCGCTTTTCACAAATCCGGCGGCACCGGCAATTCTGTCATCAACCCGCCGTTTTATAACACTGGCACGGTCATCGCCCAAACGGGGACGATTTCGTTTGCCGACGGTGGAAGTGGCGCCGGAACGTTCCAGGCTAACGCGGGCGCCACGGTGGGTTTTTCGGGCGGCACATATGAAATTGATGGCCCGCTCACAGGCGCGGGCTCAGCATCGATGAGCGGCGGCACGGTCATCCTGGATGGAGTTTCATCCGTTTCCAATGCCATCCTTTCTGGAAGCACGTTGACAGGACGCGGAGTCATCCAGAGCAACCTGACATGGACCGGAGGGGCCATCGGGGCTGGCAGCACTCTGACCGTGGCCGCCACCGGCATTCTGACCCTGGCGGGCGCCAGCGTGCAGGGTGATTATTGGTTTTCCGGTGTGATGACCAACGCCGGAACCATTCGCCTGGTCGGCGGCTATTGGAGATGCATTGAGTACAGTCCAGTCGGCGGCGGCACAGGAGAATTAGTCAATTTGCCGGGAGGGCTGGTGGACATCAAAGCGGATTGCAACTTCGATTTTTTCACCGACAACAGCGGGACCGGTTCGCCGCAGATCATCAATCAAGGCACTCTGCGCAAATCCGGCGGCACGGGCAACTCTGTCATCAACCCGCCGTTTTACAACATAGGCGCGGTGGAGGTGCAAACGGGGACGATTTCGGTCAACGCTAGCGGCAGCGGTGCCGGGTCTTTCCAGGCTGATGCTGGCAGCGCCGTGGCTTTTTCGGCCGGCGCCTATCAGGCTGGCGGCGCGTTCACCGGCGCGGGAACCACCTTAATAGATGGCGGCACGCTCGCGATGAACGGAACCCTGGCTTCCTCGAACGCCGTCTTGTCCGGCGGCGTGCTCACCGGAAGCGGGACGAACGCGACGGCTTTGACATGGACGGGCGGGCGCATTGGAGCCGGCAGCGCTTTAACCATCGCCCCCAATGGAAGCCTGACGCTGCCGGCTGGCGATAGCGGCTTTTACGACATGTCTGGCGTTTTGAATAATGCTGGGACGATCCGAATCATCGGCGGAACTTGGCGCTGCATAGAATATGCCAGCTATGGCGGCGGAACGGGGGAACTGATCAATTTGCCAGGCGGATTGGTGGACATTCAGGAGGATGCCATCTTGGATGTTTATTACGACGGCAGCGGCGCCGGTTTGCCACAGATCATCAACCAAGGCATCTTCCAGAAATCGGCTGGAACCGGGGTCAGCACGATTCGTCCCGCCATAACGAACCTTGGCGTCATCAGCGCGCAAACTGGCACGATTACTTTAAACAGCTACACCTTGGCTGGCGGCACGCTTAATTGCGGCATCAGCGGCCCGGCGAATTTCGGCGTCATCAACCTGAACGGCAGCGCCCAATTGCTCGGCGGCATCTCCGCCACCTTTAACAATGGCTATCTGCCAAGCTCGGGCCTCGCATTTCCAATTCTGGCCTATGGTTCGCGCATCGGCACGTTTACCAATGAAGTCTTTCCCAATGTCGGCCTGAACGAAAGCTTGCAGCTTATCTACAGCGCGAATGCAGCCATATTGCAGACCGCTGCCAACCCCGCCTCCACTTCGCAAATTAACGGTTCGATCATGGATGGCCAGGGCCACGGCGTCTCCAATATCAATGTTTTCGCCTTTGCCACCGGGGCCAAGACCAACTTGTTTTTGAGCGCGTCAAGCGACGTCAACGGAAATTACTCATTGGGCGTTCCCAACGGCGCTTATTCGGTCGGCCTGCAGGGACTGCCCGCCCGCGGCTACAATCCGGCGACAAACCAAACAGCCACTGTCAGCAACTCCGTCCAGGCCGTCAACTTTATCCTGGCGCCCTACACCGGCCCGCTCTACACGATTGCGACAGCGGTCACCCCGGCAGGCGCGGGCATGACTGCGGGCGGCGGCTCATTCCCGCTGGGCGCTTCGACCACCGTCACGGCGGCGCCACTGAACGTTCCGCTTCCGTATGTGTTCGATTATTGGAGCGAGGACGGTTTTCTGGTGACGACCAACGCCTCCTTCCAGGTCGTGGTCAACGGCGATCATAATTACCTGGCTCATTTTCATTATCCCGTGCCGGCCGTCACCGTTCAACCGCGGAGCCAGACCGTTTCCTCCGGGGCGGCCCTGCAATTATCTGTCGGTGCCATCGGGGCTGCGCCGATTTCCTATCAATGGTCCTTGAACGGAACAAATCTGATTGACGGCGGCGGCGTGACCGGCTCCCAGAGCAATTTGCTGACGATCTCCCCGGCTTCGATGAGCGATGCCGGCAGTTACAAGGTGGTTCTGACCAACGCCTACGGAGCCGCCACCAGCGCCGTGGCCGCGGTCACTGTCAAACTTTCGCTGGCGACGCTCTTCGATACGGGCGTGGATGCGAGCGGCGCGCTTCTGCCCGCCCTCACCGATGGCGATTTCCATTACCGGCTGGCCAGCGTGCCGGCCGGCACAAACTTGATCCAGATTGGCGGCGGTTCTGTTTCCTGGATCGGGGCGGATGCTTCTTCAGCGTGGATCGGGCCGGCCAACGACACCAACCTCGATGGTCCCCCCGGAGTTTACGATTATCAGACGGCTTTTGTCATCAGCAACGCGGATCCCTCCACGGCCGTCATCACGGGCCAATTCGCCGCGGCCGGCCAATTGCAAGGGGTCTATCTCAACGGGCAAGCCACCGGCATTAGCGGAGGCAATGCAACTTCCTGGAAGGCTTTTTCCATTAACGCGCCCGGCTGGTTCGCTTATGGCGCCAACACGCTGGATTTTGTTGTCACGAACGCGGCCAGCGGCCCCACCGGTTTGCGCGTCGAAATGGCTGGAATTTATTCCGCCGCCACGCCATCGCCGGACATCGCCCTGCAACCGCAAGGCATGTATCTGGCGCAGGGCGCCACCGCGCAATTGAGCGCCATCGCCATCGGGACGCCCCCCTTCACGTATCAATGGCTCTTTGACGGCGCCCCGCTGGCCGACAATGGCCGCATCAGCGGCTCGCACAGCAACGTGCTGGCCATTCCCGGCGCCAAGTTCACCGATTCAGGCGCCTACCAGCTTGTTGTCAATAATGCCTTCGGCACGGTCACGAGCGACGCGGCCGCGTTGAATGTCATCGTTGGGCCGTCGGTAGCCACTCCGCCACAACCGCAATCGGTCGGCGCGGGCGGAACGGCGTTGTTCACTGTCAGTGTGAATGGGACGGCGCCCTTCACGTATCAGTGGCAGTTGGGCAATTCGCCGGTGTCGGGAGCGACCAGCGGCACGCTCACTCTCAACAATGTCCAAATCGGCAACCAGGGCGCCTACAGCGTAATCGTGAGCAACCTGGCTGGCTCGGTCACCAGCGCGCCCGCCGCGCTGACGGTGCTCGGCTATTGCGCCAGCGCGCAGCCGAGCGAGGCCATTTACCCGATGGGCGGCGTGGTGCCGATTTCCGTGCAGACGTTCAGTTGCTCCAATCAGGCGCCGCTGGGCAGCCAAGCGGCTGTTGCCTGGATTTCCACCGCGGGAATCATCCGCAGCCTGCCGCTCATCACGGGCGCGCAGGGTTCGGGCGTGGTCGATTTCATGCCGCTTCCGACTGAAACGGGCTTCTATCAAATCGCCGCGAATTTGCCAGGCCAGGCCGTGCCGGCGGCCCAAGCCAGTTTCACCATTGTTGGAATGGGGCTAAGTCCCAACGGCATTAACGACACGCTCGTTCCCGGAGTCCCGCAAACGAACATCATCACCCTTTCCAATCTGACTAGTGTGCCGCTGACGGGGTTGACCGCGACGGTCATCGGCAACACGCCCGACCTTCAGGAGCAACTGAGCGTTCCCGGCACTCTCCCTGGCGGCGGCTCCGTGCAGTTGACATGCGTTTTCACGGCGCCCGCGAACGAGGGCGTGCAGGATCAATTCAATATTCGGATTACCACCGACCAAGGGACTGCCAATTTTCTTCCAGTCAACGCCTCAGTCACATATCTCGCGGCCCAGTTGACCTCCACTCCCGGCACACTGATGGCCAACATGGTGCAAGGCGGCCAAACGCTGGTGCCGTTTTGGATTGGAAATGCCGGCGGCCTGCCGAGCGGCCCGGTGTCGATCATTCTTCCGCAGGCGCCCTGGTTGAGTTTGGTCACGCCGCAGCCGATTCCTTCGATGTCCCTTGGCCAAAGCAACCAAGTCATGCTGGCGCTGACTCCATCGGCGACCCTGCCGTTGGGGCCGTATTCCAGCAGTTTGATTCTGAGCGGCTCCAATTCCCAATCCACAGTGCCGTTCACATTTGAGTGCGTCTCAAGCCAGCACGGCGCGTTGCAAGTCACGGTGCAGGATGAATTGAGCGTCTATGGCGCGGGCAATCCGAACGTCTCCAACGCCACCATCATGGTCAACGATTTCGCCAGCGGAACCAATGTCACTAACTTCGTCACCGGCGAGTCCGGCGTCGCCTTGTTTTCCAATCTGACGGCCGCGTATTATACCGTCTCGATCTCCGCGCCCGAACACGCGACCTACTCTGCCACGCTGCTCGTGGCCGGAGGGCAGACCAATGACCTGACCGCCTTCCTCAGCCTCCAATTGGTCGATTACACCTGGGTCGTCACCCCCACCGTGATTCCCGATCATTACCAGTTCACGCTCGACACCACTTTTGAGACTTCGGTGCCGTGGCCGGTGGTGACGCTCAATCCCGGCGCGGTGGACCTTTGCACGCTGACGAATACAACGAATCAAATTGATTTCACCATTACCAACAGCGGCCTCATCTCCGCGCAGGACCTGGTCTTTTATTTCGGGCCGCATCCCGATTGGTTTATTCAGCCGCTGGTGACCAATCTCGGAGATTTGGGGCCTGAGACCAACATTGTCGTTCCGGTCAATTTCATCCGCATGGGCAAAAGCTCGCCAGTCCCCAATAGCATCACCGCCCAACTCAGCTATCATGTGGCGGCCATCAACGCGACCAACTTCACCGTCGTCCCGATTTACGTCTATGACGCCGACCCGGCCAGTTGCGAGCGGGCTGCGCCCACGCCTCCTCCAGTGGTGGCGGTTTGCACATCGTGCGGCGGTGGAGGCGGAGGCGGAGGCGGTGGCGGAGGCGGTGGAGGCGGAGGCGGAGGCTCGCCCGGGGGCGTGGCGGCTATCGCGCAGCCGGCAACTCCTCCGGCCATTCAGTTTCCAAATTATAACTTTGTCACACCGCAAGGCGCCATCGTCGAGGTCAAGCTTCAGATTCAGCAAAGCGCCGTGATTGCCCGCGACGCCTTCAGCGCCTCGCTCCAGCTCAACAACAATTCCGGCGGCGAGGTCAACAATCTTTCTGTCAATCTGATTGTGTATGACGCCTCCAATAATGTCGCCACGAGCTTCTTTGGCATTCCGCCGCCCACTCTCAGCGGCATCAATTCCGTCAGCGGCGGCGGCGTGCTGGCCGACGGCGCATCCGGCGCCGCTTCGTGGATCATCGTGCCGGCCACCAACGCCGCCCCGGCCGCTCCGGCTCAATTCAGCGTCGGCGGCTCCTTCTCCTACACGTTGAATGGCGAACCAGTCACCGTCCCGCTCTTCCCGGTTCCGATCACGGTTCTGCCCACGCCAATTCTGACCGTCGATTACTTCCTCCAGCACGACGTTTATAGCGACGACCCTTTCACAATCCCGGTCGAGCCTTCCATTCCGTTCGCGCTGGGGATTCTGGTTGTCAATTCCGGCCAGGGCACGGCGCATGATTTTTCCATCACCTCCTCGCAGCCCAAGATTATTCAGAATTCGAACGATCTGCTCATTGCGTTTCAACTTATTGGTTCGCAAGCTGGAACGAATCAGGCCGCGTCCCCTTCGTTGACTCTCGATCTGGGAGCAATCGGGCCAGACGCAACGGCTGAAGGCCTGTGGTACATGACCTCCACTTTGGAGGGGCAATTCATTGGCTTCGATGCCTCCTTCCAACACACGGACGACCTTGGCAACACCAACACCTCATTGATAAGCGGCGTCAATACGTTTGAAATGAATCACGTCGTCCGCCTGACTTATCCGGCCGACGATGGCCTGCCGGATTTCCTGGTCAACGACGACACGAATACAATCGATGCTCCGCCCGACATTGTATTTTCCAGCGATGGCTCGACTCATCCAGTCACTTCCGTTGGCATCACGGGCACGGGCGCCATCGGCGCGCCATCGCAAACGGTTTCAAATGTCACGGCTGCCGTGCAGGGAACAGTCCCATCCGGCTGGGCGTATTTGGAGATCGTGGACCCCGGCGCCGGCAATTATCCGATCGCCAGCGTCAAGCGATCCGACGGAACAAGCCTTTTGGTGGGGCCAAACGTGTGGCAAACGCCGCAACGGGTTCACATGCTGCCGGCGCAAAACTACAATCTCATCCATATATTTGACTACAATTCCACCGGTTCCTACACCATCACTTACGGCCTGCCCATAACGGCTCCCGCGGCCGCCACGTTGGATGCCGTCAATGTCACGTCGGCCACCGCGACGCTCAACGCCGCGGTCAACCCCAACGGCAGCGATACGCAGGTTTACTTCCAATACGGCCCCACCACCAACTACGGCCAAACCAGCCCCAGCGTCAGCCTCTCGTTAAGCCTCTACGACACGCAATCCGTCACAATTCCCATTGGCGGGCTGTCCTCGGATTCGGCGGTTCATTATCGAGTCGTGGCCATCAACAGCGCCGGAACCGCCTATGGCGCCGATGCGGTCGTGGGCACAACCGTTCTCCCGCCTCCCGCCATCACCCCGGTCACCGATCAATTCGTGGCCGTCGGCCAGACGCTGGTCATTTCCAATGTGGCGCAAGCGGCCACGCCGCCCGTGACTTTCAGCCTGGGCGCGGGCGCTCCCGCGGGCGCGTTCATCACGACCAATGGCATTTTCCAATGGCAGCCCGTGTGCGAGCAGGGCAGCACGACCAACCGCATCACAGTTTGGGCCGCCGACAGCAGCTCGCCGCCGTTGAGCAATTCCATGACTTTCACGGTGACCGTCAGCGACTGCGTTGAACTCGGCCTCGGCTCGACGGTCGTGCAAGTCGGCCAAACCGGCAGCGTCCCGCTGAACCTTCTCTCAACCGTCGGGCTGTCCAGCCTGAACATGGTCGTGCTCAATCCGTCCGGGCGTTTTACAAACTGGACCTTTACTCCCGGCAATCCCGCCATCGCCTCCGGTTCCGCGCAGGCGCTCAATACGGGGAACATCCTCCTCACCATCAACGCGCAATCCGGCCAGTCCCTGCAAACTTCCGCCACGATTGGCACGCTCTCCTTCGCGCCGCTGCCCGGCCCGTCCGGCGTTTATCCGCTGGCCGGCTCCAACCTGATTGGGACAACGCTGAATGGCATCCCGGTCGGCGATATTTCCAGCCAGCCTGGCCGCGCGATTGTCGTCGGTGTGCAGCCTGTGCTCGAAGCCGCGCTCGGCCCCAATTCGCTGCCTCTGCTCATCTTCCACGGCAATCCTGGTTCGAACTACCTGTTGCAAATGAGCACCAATCTGCTCTTAACCAATTGGCTGCCAGTGCGGCTCGTGCAAGTTTCCAACAACGTTCAAACCGTCTTGCCCGGAGTGGCCGGTCCGGAAATCTACTATCGCGCCATCAGCCATCCGTAGGCCGGGCGGGATTTTACACAATCGTTGCAATATCGACGGACGATTGCCACCGAGTGAGTGGTAACCTCGCCGGACGATGCTGTCATTTCATATCAGCCCAATGCTGGCTGCTGCCAATGCGTTGGAATTCGCGATCCAGAAAGCGACGCCCGAAGGCAAGATCACGATGTCCGCGCTGCTGGTACTGTCGCTTTTTAGCTGGACCATTATCATCACCAAGGCCCGCCAATTGGCCATCGCCCGCAAATGGGGGCGGAAATTCTACTCCGATTACGAAGCCACGCGCGACCCGCTGGAGATCAAGCGGACGAAGCGAAGTTTTGAAGGCGCTCCCGCCTACCATCTTTACATTCGCGGCGCCGACGAACTGGATTACCATTTGCAGCATTATCCCGTGCAGGTGCAAGCCCGCGCGGACATGACTTCCGATCCCACCACGGGCCACGGTAATACCGCGTTTCTGGTGCGCGGCGCCAGCGCCAGGGTCAGCGCAGCCTCGTTTGAAGCAGTAAAGGTCGTCATGGAAGAGCGGGCGGCGGCGGAAGCGATGGCCTTGGAAAAAGGAATGATCGTGCTTTCCACCGCCGTCGCGGGCGGCCCGTTCATCGGATTGCTCGGAACGGTTTGGGGGGTGATGGAGACCTTCTCTGGCATCGCCAACGCCGGCTCCGCCAGTTTGACAGCCATGGCTCCCGGTGTGGCGGGCGCGTTGATCTGCACGGTCATCGGCCTGCTCGTGGCCATCCCGGCGATGTTCAGCTACAATTTCATGGTCACCACTATTCGTGCGATTACCCAGGAATTGGACGGTTTCGCCAGCCGCTTCGCCAACCAAATGGAGCATCGTTACGTGGACAATCGCCCGCTGGCCGATGAAATCCGGGAAGCCAATGAGGTGCTGGCGTCGCGCATTACCGCCGCCTTGAGAGGGGGCGGGCCGGCGATGGTCGAAATCAGCCGGCCATGAAAAAGTGCTCCCATTCCTCGCACCATTCTCTGACGGAGTTAAACATCACGCCCTTGCTGGACTTGGCGTTTGTGCTGTTGGTGATTTTTATCATTACGACGACGCCCATCGTCAATGATCTGGACCTGAATCTGCCCGCCGCTTCCAAACATCAAAAGGACCCGCCGCGAAAGGCCAACTACATCACCGTCCAGGCTGATGGCCAGGTGTGGATCAACAAAGCGTCCACGACCGCGGCCCAATTGCAGGCGAAGCTGGTCGAATTGCGCATCGACGACCCGGACTTGAGCGTTATTGTGCGCGGCGACGGCAAGACCAAGTACAGCCAAATCCGCGCCGTGCTGGATGCCTGCCAGCAGGCCAACGTAGCCAAGGTGGACCTGGCGACCGAAGCGGCGGATAAAAAATAAGCCGAGGCGCGCCGATGGTTCCGCAAACGCAGCAAAGACAGGCCCGCAATTCAACCAAGGTCAACTTGGTTTATTCGGCCATCTTTCACGGGGCCATCGTGCTGGCCCTGCTCTACTTCGCCGCGCGCCAGGGATTGCTCGGCAAGCAAATCAAAAAAATCGCGGTTGAGATGGTCAAGGAGAAGCCGCCCGAAAAACCGAAGGAACCGGAAAAACCCAAGGAAGAACCGCCCAAAATCGAACCTCCTAAAGTTGTCGAAGCCCCCAAGGTCGAGGAACCGAAAACCGTCGTGCAAGCCCCGCCGCCGGCCGCGCCCACCCTCGCCGCGCCGCCGGTCATCGCCCCCCCTTCTGTCGATGTGCCATCCTTTGTTTTCGAGGGCGGCAAGGCTGTGGAAACTTCTTCCGACCCGTCTCAAATCTACAAGGGCTTGATCGAGTACTCGTTGCGCTCCCGTTGGGACCGCCCCGAGGACATGGACGATCATGCCTTTGTGGCGGAAGTGGAAGTTGCAGTTGACTCGGCCGGGCGGATCAGCGATCCGGTTTGGAAGAAAAGCTCCGGCAGCCAGCGTTGGGACGATTCCGTGCGGCGCTCGCTCGCTGATGCCAAAACGATGGACCGCCCGCCGCCGGCCCATTTCCCGCCGCGTGTCGTGGTGCGATTCGATGTCGTCGAAACCCAGGCCATTGCCCCGTAAGCCATGAGAAAAACATCCCGGCGCGGCCACAGCACGCTCAACGAATTGAACATCACTCCGTTGCTGGATCTGGTCTTCGTTCTGCTGGTCATTTTCATCATTACGACGCCGCAAATGGTGAACAGCCTCGAAATGGCCCTTCCTTCGGGCAGGCCGCCGCCGCCCAATCCCAATGCTCCCAAACCGAAGGTTAATCGCATCGAAGTGGATGAAAAAGGCCGCGTGACTCTCAATGGCGACGTCGTGCCCGACGCGCAACTCATGGACAAATTGCGCGCCATCAAGGCAACCGACCCCGACCCCAAAATCGTCGTAAAAGGCGCGGACAACGTCGCTTACCAAAGCATGATCAAAGTGCTGGACGCGCTCCAGCAATTGGAAATCACCAAGATCGGTTTGGCCACCCAGGCGCCTTAAAAAGGGCCGTTGCGCGTTGGGAATAGTTCGTCTCATAAACTTAACATTCGCGCAATCAAATCGCCACAATCCTCTGGAACACTCGCCGCGCATGAGAACGCTGCCGCAATTTGAGCCGCATTTGGCCATCCGGGAAATCCGCCTGCCCAAAGGCGCGGAATGGAAGCCTCGTTTCCGAGGCTGGTGTCTGGCACACATTGGAAGCGGAATCAGTTATTGGCAGGAGCAGAACGACGCGCGCGAAGTCCCCGCCGGCTCGACTCTGGTTCTTTCCGCCGAAGCCCGCGGAGCTGTCCGCGCCAGCCAGTTGAGCGAGGTGGCCATCACCTATTTTTGCGTGGAAACTGGAAAACTCTCCGGGCTGTTAAGCTTGGGAGAACAACATTTTCTCAAACAAGCCGCCGGGCACAAGGCCCAGGCCGTGCGCGTGCTGCCTCCCGGCGGTCCCATGTTGGCGCTTCGGCCCTGCTTCAGCGCGAGCGATTCTTCGATGCGCCTTCGCTTGGTGCAATTGTTCATGGATTTATTTGAATGGGAACCCGGCCGCGATTCGTCCACCCCCAAAACGTGGATGGATGGGCGGGATCGCTTCCGAAAAATCATGAACCAAATGGCGGCTTCTGAATTCGTGCAATTGTCGGTTTCGGACCTCGCGCCCATGATGTCGTGCAGCACGAGGCACGTGCATCGCCTGTTCCGAAAGGAACTGGGAGCTTCGTTCCGGGAGAAGCAGATTGAACTGCGCCTGAATCGCGCCTGTGAGTTGCTGGCCGGTTCCGGCGCCAAAGTTGTCGAGGTCGCTCTCGAGAGCGGGTATCAGTCCAGCAGCGTGTTCAGCGAATTATTCAAGAGGCGTTTTGGCGTCAGCCCGGGACGGTGGCGGCGCCAGCAATACTCCGCCCGCCCGGCCGCGCGGATAAACCTCTAAATGGCCGCCCCAAACCCCCTGCCAAACCATCGCGCCTTTTTTTTCCGGTGCGCGCTCGCCGCCGTTTTGGCGGGCCTTTGTTTGACATGCCGGGCCGCCGAAACCAACCAGGCCTCAACCAACGCCGCCCCGCCCGCGCAGACACTCCATTTTCGGATCGACCGCTACGACGTCGCCGGCAACACACTTCTTCCGGAAAAGGTGTTGCATGGCATCCTGGCCAAACATACCGGCGATGTGACCTTCGTGGACGTGGCCAAAGCCGTCAAGGAGTTGCAGATGGAATATCACGACCGAGGTTTCGACACCATCAGCGTGACCATTCCGCAGCAACGGCTGACCAATGCCGTTTTCAAGATTCAAGTGTTTGAAGGGCGGCTGGCGGAGATCATCGTCAAGGGCAACCGCTTCTACAGCTCCAACAACGTCATGCGCGCGCTGCCCGGCTTGAAGCCCAATATCCACATGAACAGCAAGCTGCTGCAGCCGCAATTGGATTTGGCCAACGCCAATCAGGACCGCCAGATTTATCCCGAAATCCATCCCGGCCCGACGCCCGACACAACTTCCCTGGTGCTGCAAGTGAAGGACCGCCAGCCGTTGCACGCCAAGATTGAAGCCAACAACCAAAGCACTCCCGGCACGCCGGATATGCGCTTGGCTTCCTCAGCCGTCTATAACAATCTCTGGCAATTGGATCATTCCTTTGGAATCCAGTACACCTTTTCCGAGGAAGATTCCAAACAGGGTGGAAAATGGAACTTCTACGACCAGCCGCAGGTGGCCAACTACAGCATTTTCTACCGATTGCCGCTGGGCAGCCCCGATTCGTTCGCCGATGAAGCAGCCCGCGTGGCTGACAAATTTGGCTACAACGAGGCCACGCGCAAGTTTGTGCTGCCGCCCGGCACGGGTGCCCCGGAATTGAACATCTACGCCAGCGGCTCGACCATCGATACCGGCGTGCAGGATGGAGCCGCCCAAAACATTCCCCTTGGGACCAATGGCGGCGCGGGCAACAGCGCCTTCCGCCAGGACGTCACCCAGGATTTGACTGAAAACTACGACTTGGGCTGGCGCGTGACCAAGCCCTTGCCGGAATTCTGGGGCTTTAGCAGCCGCTTCCGCGCCGGCATGGACCTTAAGGATTTTAAAACGGTGTTTTTCGAAACCAACGTGTTCCATTTTCTGGAATATGAGACGAACCTCAACGGCCAGCCCTTCCTGTTAAACAATGTTTTCACTTCGCCCGAACCAGCCACGCGCTTATCGCTGCTTTATCTGCCGATCAATGTGCGCTGGGATGCCACTCGCAATGATCACTACGGCACAACGGGATTTGGCCTCGGTTACAGTCCCAACGTCTGGCATTCCGGCTCGCGCTCCAATCTGGACGAGCTGGCCGTTTCAACCCACGCGACCGGGTATTGGCATATCCTGTCCGGCAACGTGAGCCGCGAGGAAACGCTTCCCCGCAATTGGAAACTGGCCTTGCGCGCGGACGGCCAATGGTCCAGCGAACCGCTCATCAGCAACGAGGAATTTGGCGCGGGCGGCATCGCCGGCGTTCGCGGATATCGCGAAGGCGAAGTGTTCGGCGATGAAGGCTGGCGCGTGACCTCGGAATTGAAATTGCCGCCCTACCGAATCGGCTACGCTACCCGCGGGACGCACGAGCCTCTGACGGTTCGGGCATCGTTTTTCATGGACTACGCCGAGACGTATTTGTTGGACCCGCAAGGTTTTCCGGCTGTCACTCCGCTGTGGGGAACAGGCTTTGCCGGCGCGATCTCGCTGGGTTCGCATTTCAACGGAATGCTCTCCTTCGCCTGGCCGCTGTTGAGCACTCCTTCTTCGGAAGCCTATCACGTGCGCATCGCGTTTGCGTTGAGCGCGCAGTTCTAAATTTCCCATGACTGGACATTCGTCACCTGGAATTAACATGGCGGGCCTTCCCGGCTCGCGGCGGATGGGCGTATTTTGCGGGATGACGATGCGCAAACTGGCGTATGCAACGGCGCTCGCGGCCGCGGCTGCTGCCGCAAATCCCTCCAATCCAGTCATCACCCAAGGTTCCGCGACCATTTCCAGCCAAGGCCCGAAATTAACGATTCAGACCGGCGGCAACACCGTCATCAATTGGTCCAGCTTCAACATCGGAGCAAACGAAACCACCGTCTTTATCGAGCCTTCCTCCAGTTCGGTCGTGTGGAACCATATTACCGATCCCAATCCCACGCAGATTCTCGGACATCTCGACGCCAACGGTTACGTGATTCTCCAAAATCAATCCGGCTTTTACGTCGGCGGCAACGCGGTCATTGATGCGCATGGGCTTATCATGACCACGACGCCAAACGTCCCGCTGGATGTTTTCGGCGGAGGCGCCTGGGATTTCACCGCGCCGCCCCCGACGGCCAGCATCATCAATTATGGCGAGATCAACGCCGGGCCGGCCGGCTCGGTTTTTCTCATCAGTCACGACATCGAAAACCACGGCAGCATCGCCGCCCCGCAAGGGAACATCGGCCTCTACGCGGGGGAAGATGTCCTGGTGTCCACCCGCGCCGACGGCCGCGGCTTCAGCGCGCAGGTGACGCTCCCGCAAGGCTCCGTCGATAATTCCGGCAAATTGGTCGCCGACGCCGGCACCATCGCACTCAACGCCCGGGTCGTAAATCAAGGCGGACTGATTCAAGCCAATTCCGTCCAGGAGCAAAACGGCGTCATTGAAATTGTGGCGAGCGACAACGTGACCCTTGGCGCCGGCTCGACTATTTCAGCGACAGGAGACACCCAAGGCGCCAGCGCCGGCGGACAGGTCACCATTAAATCCGGCAACACGTTCAACGACACGGCCGCGTCCGTCATCGACGTTGCCGGCGGCGCGCAAGGCGGCAATGGCGGGCAGGTTGAAATATCGGCTCAGAAGATCGGCGCCATTGAATCTCAAATCAACGGCCACGCCAACGATGGCTGGACCGGCGGCAAACTGACGATCGACCCTGTCAATATTACGCTCAGCGGTTCCGGCTCCAGCGCCACTTCCGGCACGATCAATGAAGGCGATCCGCCCTCCAGTTTGACGCTGAATCCCAATTCCTTCGGCTCATTCTCCCAGATTCTATTGCAGGCCTCGGGAAACATCACCCTGGCCTCGACCTGGATCGTGCCTGACAGCCCCTCTTCCACGACGCTGACATTGCAGGCGGGAAACAATATCATCTTCAACAGCGGCGACAAATTGATTGTGGGGCAAAACTGGAACGTCGATTTGATCGCGGGCGCGAATTTTAATTCCTCCACCGGCGTCACGCCCGGCACAGGCTCAATCACCATGTCCGGCACAGCCGGTGTGCAATCCGCCAATGGTTCCATCAGCCTGATCGCCGGCAACGGCATTACGATGGGCACGGGCAGCATCACATCCACCGGCGGCGGCCCCATTCTGATGCAGGCCGCGACCGGCAATATCACCCTCGGCGGCTTTTCCCCATGGAATCTGGCCGACAGCTCCGCGCCCACCTCGCTGACCATGGAAGCCGGAGGAAACATCAGCATGAGCGGCGGCGTTCTCGCGGGTCAGGATTGGGAGCTCAATCTGGTGGCGGGCGCGACCTTCGGCTCGACCGTCGGCGTCAATGCCAAAGGCGCCGGCTCCGTCACGCTTTCCGGCAGCGGCACGCTTCAAACGCAAAATGGCGATATCAACGTCAGCGCCGGCAACAATGTTACGGTGGCGGGCGGCTCCATCGCCACCTTCAACGGCGGCAGCGTCGATGTCAACGCGCTCGCTGGCAATGTCAATTGCGGCCAGAATCAGAATGGCTACACGTTTCTGCTGGGCGGGGTCTCCTCCTTGCTGGGCGGCATCAGCACGGCGGCGGGCGGCAACGTCACGATCACGGCGGGCGGAAATATCACCAGCTTTTTGCCAACGGGCGCCAGCACCGGCCCCACCGACGCTGGCTCCGGCGCCTTCGGGCCTGAGCCGGGCGTGGTCACGATCACGGCTGGCGGCAGCGTCTTTGGCCATTACGTCGCGGCCAACAGCACGGTCAACGGCGTGGATGTGCCGAGCACGATCACAGCCCTCAACGGCAACGCCGGCTCAACCGCCAGCATCAGCGATCTGCTGGCCCTGAGCCTGGCCGCGGGCAGTTGGGTCGTCAACGCCCCGAACGGCAGCATCAATCTTCAGGAAGTGCGCAATCCCAACGGCACGCTCAACGCCACCGGCATTGGCGCGGACGCGAATCAGAACAATGTGTTCAACTACGATCCCTTCGCTTCCGTTACGCTCAACGCCGGCAATGCCGTCAACCTGCTCGGCATCGACTTGCCGCGCGACAGCTCGGCGCTCGTCCCGATCATTTACCCGCCGTCGCTGACTATCGACGCGGGCGCGGGCGGCATTTCCCTTGGCAACAACCTCACGCTGTTCCCCTCGCCGAATGGCGAATTGACTGTCAATACGACCGTCCCAGCCGGCACGCCCGCCAACGCGCCGGGAACGCCGCCGCCGGGCAGTTTTGAGGGCAACGGTTTTACGCTCGCCATGTCCGACAGCGGCGCGACCCGCTGGATTCAAGGCTCCACGGATTTTGCGACTGACCACGCGGCCATGCCCATGCAAATCAATAATAATCAGCCCGTCGTCTTCAACATCGCTGGCAACCTCGATGACGTGACGCTCATCATGCCAAAGGAAACCGAGGTCACCGTTGGCGGCAACATGCAAAACGTCAGCTTCACCGGCCAAAACCTCCACAGCGGCGATGTGACTTACTTTCATGTGGCCGGGGACATTACGGACCAGAATACCTACGCCTTCGCCACCCTGGACACGCCTCTGACTTTGCCGCCCGCGCTTTTTCCGGGCGCGCAATTGAATTATCTGCAACTGCTCCAGAACGCGGTCGCGCAAGGCTCCGGGCCAAGCTCGGCCAATGCCGGGCAGCTTTTTTCGAGCTTGAGCCTGTTCTATCTGCCGGGCGCTTCGCAACTCGGTTACGACGGAATCATGAGCACGGCCACAGAAGCTCTGCTCTTGGGAACACTTTACGAGAAAACCTACACGTCAGACGGCAAGCCTATTCTTGACACAAGCGGCAACTACGTCACCACACCCGTCATCTTCGCGAACACACCGGCTCTGGCTTCCTCCATCCAGGCGCTTTATTCTGCCAGCCAAAATTCCATCAATCTTGCCAACGCCCCGCAAGGCATCGTCCTCGGCGGCCCCGGCTCCCTCGATTTTACGGCGCAGTCGATGGACTTGGGTGTTGCGGCCCAGGGCATCAGCACCGTCGGCCCCGCGATTAACAACGCGCTGGCCAAGCTCGCCACGACGGGCGCGGCCATCAACATCAAACTCACGGGCGACCTGGATTTGTTCGCGTCGCAGATCAGCTCCTGGTACGGCGGCGCGATTAGCATCAACGTCGGCGGCTCCGTCAACGCCGGCTTTGCCGATCTCCCCGTCCAGTCACCGCTTGTTCCTCACGGAATTTGGACTTCGGGCGATAGCGACATCAGCGTGATTGCCGGGGGGAACATCAATGTCTCCGGTTCGCGCATCGCCACCTATGACGGCGGAGACGTTTTCATCGAATCCCTCAACGGCAATGTCAACGCCGGAACCGGAAGCCTCGTTGAAGTTCTGGTCAATGAAGTGCTTGTCGATCCCAAGACGGGCGCGGTCTTGGAGCCTCAGCAACCCATGGAAGGCAGCGGAATCATCGCCACGACGCTGCCGGGTTCCCCCAAGAATTTGCTTGTCGGCAACATCACGGTGGAAACTCCAAACGGGAATATCGTGACGGGAAGCGGCGGCATCACGCAGCAGCCTGAAAACGGAAACACATCTCTCAAACCAACCGTGACGCTGCTCGCCGGCACCTACGGCCCCAACGGCGAGGTGATCGCCCAGGGCGACATCGACGCGGGAAACTCCGGTGTCATCGCGATCAACACGGTCGCCAAGGCCACGGGAAAGATCAACGGCCTGTTTATTTCAGCCGGCAACTCAACCATCTTCGGCAACACCCTCAACGTCACCGACGTCGCCGGCGGAATTGCCTCAGTCGGCGCGGTGGGCGGCATCACCGGCACCGTCATCGCCAGCGGCGGCATCAGTGTGGGGGGCGGCACTTTTTCAGGCGTGGCCCTCTCCCAAAACGTGGCCGGCGGCGGCGCCCAATCCGCGCTGGCCTCATCCGCCACCGCCGCGGCCGGCACTCAAACAGCCGCCGCCTCCGAGGCCAACTCGCAAAAAGCCGAAACCTCCGACCAGCCCGCCACCACCGACATCACCGACGACAAAAACAAACACGCCCGCCCCTTATTGGCCAAATACACCGGCCGCGTCACAGTCCTCCTGCCCCCCCGCCCATAAGCGCGCCATCCGTCCTGGGTGTGAAACCAGGGTGCGCGCTCGCTCTGCGTTTCCCTTGGGGGCCGCGGTTCCGCTCCGATCGCCTCTTCCAGCAATTCCATCTTCTCAAAGAGACTGTTGTCAATCCGGTCTTTGATTAAGTCGCCGATGCACCCGCTGCAATAGTGCGATTACAAAATGGAAATGGCATAACACGCCAAAGGACGGCCTCTTTTTCTTTTTCGCGTTGCGCAAAAAAGGAGCGCGCCCTGTCTTGAACGCGCTCCTTGTGCTCTGTCACTTTTCTTTGGCGGGGTGGTGGCCGTTGCTTTGCTGGCGCAGGACCATGCCCAGCAGGCCTTCCACCATGCCGTTCGCTCCGCCGGCGCCGGTCACCGCCACGTCCGGCACGATGCGCACGCTGCGCTCGCCCACGGTTTGCATCAATTGCATGGCCGTGTAGCCTTGCGTTCCGACCGCATCGACGCCAGCCCGGTAAGCGGACGCTTTGGCTTCGCCGGTCGCGCGGATGGCTTCGGCATCGCCCACGGCCCGCAGCCGGGTCGATTCGGCCTCGCCCGCTGCGCGTTTGACACCGGCGCTGGCGTTCAGCTCCGCGATGTGGACGCCCTGCTCAGCGCCGACCATCTGCTGCTGGATGTCCGCCATCGAGGTCTGCCGCACCAATTGTTGCCGCTGGATTTGCGCGGCTTCCTGCGCCTCATACGTCTTGCGCTGCTCTTCGGCGATTTTCCGGTCGGTCTGCGTTTGCATCAATTCCGCGGGCGGATTGATGTCGCCAATGAGCGTGTCAATGGCCTGCACGTCGTAAGCCGCGAGGGCCGTGCGGATGTGCGAGGCGGCCTCGATTTGCCGCTGGCTGCGCGCGCTCAGGAAATCGAGCACCGTGAATCCCTGCGCCGAATTGCGGAAGTAATTGCCCACAATCGGCTGCAGCACATGATCGACCAAGTTTTGCATCGACCCGACGCGCGAGATCACCTTGGGCGCATCCAGCGCGCCCACGTGGATGATCTGCGAGACATCCAGGTTGAAGCCGAACCCGTCCTTGGAGCGCACCGTGATCGACGACAATTTGGCGTCGTAATTATGCGCTTCCGTGCGCGTAGCCCAGTTCAGGACGATGTTGGTGGTCGGCACCAGCTCGACTTTCATGACGCTGGTATTGATCGGATGCTTGCCGGGATAAAGCGGCGTGACCCAGACCCCTTTGTGGCCGACTTCGACCAGATCGCCGTGCTTGAACTCCAGGCCGCTGACATCCAAGTGTTCCATGCCGACGAACGAGATGACCACGCCGACCCAGCCGATGGGAATTTTCACCATCGACACCTGCTCGACGCGCGCGAACCACGGGTTGAGGTTCCAGGCGCCGGACAATAGGATTTGTTCCTGCAATCCGCGCCCGCCGCCGCCATCCAAAAACGCCTGCGCGTTCTGGAAGTTTTCGTGGCCTGCGATGACCGGCCCCGCGATTTCTCCCGCCTCAATGGGCCGCCCATCCATCGCCGTCACGATGCCCACCATGTCCGACTCGACCTGTTGCAGTATCAATTCTTCACGCCCCATGCCGTGAGCGAGAGCCACCGCGCCCGTGATGACATCGAACTGGGCCGTGTTGATGCGATACGTGCCGGCGGTCAGGATGCCCAATTGGCGCCCTTTCTCGCCGCCGTTCAACAAGAATTTGCGCGCGCTCTGGAAGTTGTCGCAATCGACGACTTTGCCCAGGATGCGCTCGGCCGGGATGGCCGTGCCGTCCGCCGCGAGCACCAGGGCAATTTCGCCCTGGGGCACGATGGTGACGGGCGCTTTCACAACGCGGTATTTCCACGGCCAAAGCCCGAAATGCCATCCGGGCGCCAGCGTATCCGCCTGTATGCCGGCCTCGCCATCCAGCGCGATTAACCGGCTTGGCGCCAGCCCGCGCGCGCCGAAACGCTTGACAACAATGCCCACCTGCAATTCCCGAATTATAACCGTTCCCAGCGAGAGCAGAAGCAGGCACGCCAGGAACGCCGCCATGACCAAAAGAATAATAATATTCCACGTCATAAACCGACTCCGATGCGGTTGCAACCCGCAACGGTTTTAGGCCGCGCGATGAGGCAACGACATTGCGATTGGGGCACCATGAGATTCCCACACACGCGGGACCAAGAGGGTTGCCCTTCCAGACGCCGGCGAGGTTAGCTGTCGGGCTGGGTCCTGAAGGTGACCTCGGCAGTCTTCTGCCGTTCGCCCCGTCCCGAAATGCAAGCATCCGGGAATTGGGTCCCCCGCGCTGGCCCGCAGGAAGGCGAGCCAGCTTAGGCTACGGCACTACGATGGCACACAACAGCGCGTTGTCAAATTACCGGGGCTGGAACCTCGACCCGCACGGTCTGTCACAATAATTGCTTATTATAAGGGATATCGTTGGCGTCATTTTGAAGGCAATTGGATTGACTTAATTGAATGCCTTTTTAGGAATGGCCGAATGGAGGACGTAGAACACATCAAAAAAACTTAGACGGGTCCGTCGCCGACTGATCTGCCGACCGGCTGCATTAACATTGATTCCAAGCCGCCGGAACGCCTCGGCCGGAGCCTCGCCCAAAAACTGAAATATCCGGGGCTAGAAACTGCGGACCATGTATTTGTTGAAGGGGTCAGCCCAGCCTTTGGTCAGGCCAATTTTTTGGGATGGACCGAAGGACCAGACTACGGCGTGGCCAGGCGTGTAAAGGTTGGTGAGGTAGGTGTTGTTGTAAATCTGGCTCAGGAAGGGGTCCATGACGCGGTTGTCGCCGCTGAGGTCGAGCGAAACGATGTAGGGCATGCCCCACGGGTCGCGCAGCACGTTGTCCGGGCCGATGCCAGGCGAATTGGTCGTGATGCCGGACTTGGCTTGAAAGAAGGACGTTTGCTGCGGGTTATAGATATGGCCCATCGTTTGGGCGCCATTGGTGCCAATCTCGGGGTAAAAATTGTCGTCGCGCAGAATCGCGATCACTTCGGAATTGTTGTTTTGATACAGGCTTGGAATCGTCCAATTTGGGGTGCCAATCGCGCCCATGCCTGCGGGGATAATCGAGGCTCCACTGGTGCCGGCCGCGGTTGTGCCATAATAAAAATCTCCGCCCGGATACCCCGGCGATGCCGCCGCCGCGGCCACCGCATTGGTGGAAGCCGGCAACCGGCTGTAGGTGGCGTAATATTGCTCAATGGCGCCCACCAAACCGACGGCCTCAGTCTGGCAGACCTTGCGCTGCGCCTGGACTTTGCCGCGGCCCAAGGCCGGCAAAAGCAGGGCGGCGAGAATGGCGATGATGGAGATGACCACGAGCATTTCGATCAGCGTGAAGGCCTTGCGGACGTTGCGTGGCACGGGCATTTGTTTCATAATTAAAGCTTCTCCTTACTGTAACGGGCGGATTCCGCCTTGTCAAAACTTTCCTCCTCTGGCCGATGGTGCGCGATACAGGGATTGAACCTGTGACCCCCACCGTGTCAAGGTGATGCTCTACCACTGAGCTAACCGCGCATGATCGCTGGCGTAAGATAGCGGGCGGCCATCCGCGTAGCAAGGCCTTTTTCGAGCGCAAATCAGCCGGTTTTGGGAGCGGCGGGAGCCAGGCAGGGCGACGCTCCAGCGGAGCCGGGGCCCCCTTCGCAAAATGGCTCCGCTGGCCTCGCCCTACCTTGTGTTTGACGGCTCGGGGTTGCGGCGGTACTCGAACGCGGGGGCCTCGGCTGTTTGGGCGGACTCGACGAATTCTGTCAAACGCTCACGATATGGCGAGAGCGAACAGGCGGGATCGGTCCGCCCGGCGTCGCCAGCCAGCAAGGCGGCCTGGCAGCGGCAGCCGCCGAAATCCACCTCCCGAAATTCGCATTCCCGGCAGGGCAGCGGCATCCAATCCGTCCCGCGGAAATGGTTGAAGGCGGCCGACTCGCGCCAAATCCAGCCGAGCGCGTGGTCGCGCACACTGTCAAACCGAAGTTCCTTGATCTCCCCGGCGGTCGGGCATGGCAGCGCCTGGCCCGCCGGATTGATAGTCAAGTATTTTGTTCCCCAGCCGTCCATGCAGGGCTTGGGGCGGTCGCTGTAGTAATCAGGCGTGACGAAGAGGATGCGCATCCGGCCCAGCAGGCGCTTTCTTTCGCGGGCTGTGATGGCGGCGGCGGCGGCGATTTGTTCGCGGGTCGGCAAAAGCGCGGCGCGATTTCGGAAAGCCCATCCGTAATATTGGACATTCGCCAGTTCGAGCCGCTCGGCTTCCAATTCTTCCGCCAAGGCGATGATCTCTTCCAGGCTGCCGATGTTGTCCCGGTGCAGCACGACGTTGACCGTCAGCGGAAAACCGGCCGCGCGCGCCAGGCGGGCTGCGTTATATTTGACATCGTGCATGGCGGCGCCGGCGATGCGGTTGGCGGCCGCGGCCTGGCTGGATTGAAAGCTGATTTGGATGCTGTCCAGCCCCGCGTCTTTGAGGCGGGCGAGGCGCGATTCGTTCAGGCCGGCCGCGCTGGTGATGAGATTGGTGTACAACCCGGCTTCGCTCGCGGCGGCGATCAACTCGGGCAAATCGGGGCGTTGCAACGGCTCGCCGCCGGAGAGGCCCGCGTGCAGGACGCCCAGTTCGGCTGCCTCGCGGAAGACGCGCTGCCATTCCGCCGTGGACAACTCTTCGCCACCTGGATAACGGGCCGGGTTGCTGCAATACGGGCAATGCAACGGGCATCGATACGTCAATTCCGCCAGCAGCATGTGGGGCCGGTAATTCATATTACCATGTAACCAGCATCTCCTCGCGCAATTGAACCAGGCACTCGGTGATGTCCGGCAGCAAATCGTCCGGCTCCGCTTCGTATTCTTCGCTCAGCGCGCGGGCGATTTCCGCCAGCGTCAGCTTGCCGTCGCAGCGGATCAAAATGTCGCGAGCCGATTCGTCAAGAGGAAGGATGCCTTCGGGATACAGCAGCAGCGGCTCGCCCGTGAGCGGGTCATTCCGCAATCGGACTCCGCGCGCCAGCGTGGCGCGGCTCTCGGCGGAGGGGGCGTTCATCGGAGGCTTTGGGATTGGATCGCGTCGAGCATGGCCCAGAGCAGATCGCATTTGAATTGGAGCGCGCGAACGGCGGCTTCCTGCATGTCGCGCGTGGCGCAATATCGCAAAGTTAGTTCCAGGCCTTCGTTGGAATCGCGCGGGGCCTGGGTCAAGCGGCGGCTGAAGTAATCCAGCCCTTCAGGCTGCACCCAGCGATAATAACGCCGGAAGGCTTCCAGCCGCTTGGCCATCAAATCCGGCGCGAACAATTCCGTCAGCGAAGAAGCCACGGCGACCGGCCACGGTTCGCGGCGGGTGAAATTGACGTAGGCATCGACGGCAAAGCGCACGCCCGGCACGACATGTTTTTGCGCCAGCAAATCGTTGCGGCGCAGGCCGCAAGCCGCGCCCAGGCGCAACCAAGCCTCAATGCCTCCCTCGTCTCCTTGCGTGCCGTCGTGATCCGTGATGCGATGGAGCCAGAGGCGGCGCACATCGCGCGACGGGCAATTGGAAAGAATGGCGGCGTCCTTGATGGGAATGTTGGATTGGTAATAAAACCGATTCGCCACCCACGTTTGAATGGCCGCGCGGTCCAGCTTCCCGGCGTTCATCTGAACATGGAACGGGTGCTTGTTGTGATACGACGCGCCGCCGATTTTGCGCAGGCGCACTATGAATACTGGCCGGCTCCACGGAGGCTTTGTCATAGATCGAAGGTCATCCCATCATGGCCAACGGCGACGCCAGCCGCTTCGACCGCGGCGCGTTCGGGCGAGGCGGGATCGAAGATGGGATTTGTGTTGTTGATATGGATATAAATTCGGCGGCCGGGAAGAGAAGCGAGAAAAGGCAGCGTGCCATCTTTGATCGGCTTGTGGCCCATTTCCCAGGCTTTGGGAGCGCCGGGCCGGATGTCGCTCAACTCGTCCTGGCGCCAAAATGTGCCGTCCAGGAGTACGGCATCGGATTCCTTGGCCGCATCCTCCAACGGGCCGGTCAACTCCGACACCCCAGGCGCTACCAGCAGCCGTCCGCCGGTGCGTTCGTCCAGGAATTGCCAGGCCGCTGTATAATCGCCTTTGGAGTCATTGGGGGCGTAACGGGGAGCATGTCCAGGAAGCAGGATGACGCGAGCCTTCAGGGAAGTTTCACCGCCATCAGGCCCTTGCAACCCCTCGCCCTGGCGAGGCAAGCCCCAAGCCACGCCGCAAAAAGACTGCAAGACAGGGTCAACTAGAATGGAAGCCGCCTGCTGAATGGCGGGAGTGGCATAAATGCGGAGCGCGTTTCCCTCCCGCAAAGAAAGCAAACCCGTGACGTGATCCACGTCGGCACTGCTCAGGAAAACACCCGCGATGGGAGAATTGCGCGAGGAGCCGGGCTGCGGCCCCAAGTCAGGATGGGCTAATATCTGGGCAGACAAATCTGGCGAAGCATTGACTAGGAACCAATGGCCGCGCTCATCGCCAATGGCGACGGAAGACTGGGTTTGGGGCCGGATGACACCGCGCCTCGCCTGCTGGCAATTGGCGCAGGCGCAGTTCCACTGCGGCAGGCCTCCGCCCGCAGCAACCCCTAACAGCAGAACACGAATAGCGGCCTCCAGGCCTTGGAACAAAGAGCGAATTATTCCGCGCCGACGTAAGCCGTACACTCACAACAAAGTTGGACGGCTTTGACTTGCGGTTTCTTCCACTGCTTGCGAGCTTTAACTTTTTTCATAACGATTACAAAATTAACAGCCCAACTGTGGTCGAACATGGGAAGAATGTCAAGGGACGCATTTTCAAAAGAAAAACTGGCCGGACAGTTCTTGGCGGGTTATGAAGATTTGCGATTCTCGCCTTGCCGGCCGGGCTTTTGCCAAGCCGACGCCGCAATGCGGCCAAGCCAGCCAACCTGAAACCCAGCATGGACATTGTGCCGGCTGCGTCCAGCACACCGGTGGCCTGGGAAAACATGGCGCTGAAAGCCACGGATGTTGAATTCCCGCCCAAAGGAGAATGCTAAAGTTGTTGTGGTTGGGAACGCCACAGTTTTGACTGCGGCGCACGCAAGAAGAAGGTTCTGCTTGAAGAATGCAGATCAACCAGTACAGTTAGGGTTAAGGGCAAGCCCATGAATCCGCTAGAGAACGCCAAAGAGTTGCTGGGAGCGATCGTAGAATCTTCCGATGATGCGATCATGACCAAGAATCTTGATGGCACAATTTGCAGTTGGAACGCCGCAGCTCAGGGAATTTTCGGCTACACAGTCCAGGAAGCGGTAGGGCAGCCAGCAACCATGCTTATTCCTGATGGAAACCAGGATGAAGAGGCTTTTATCTTGCAGCGAATAAGAAGGGGAGAGCGAATCCGTCATTACGAGACAATCCGCAAGGCCAAGAACGGCGCCCACTTGAACATCTCTCTCACGGTTTCTCCAATCATCACTTCCGAAGGCAAAGTCGTCGGAGCCTCGCAAATCGCCCGGGACATTACGGGTGAAGTGCGGGCGCACGAAAGCGTAGCCCAAAGCGAGGAGCGGTTTCGCATCACTTTGGGAAGCATCGGCGATGCCGTGATCGCGACCGACAATTTGGGCAGGATCACATTTATGAATTCTGCCGCTGAGAGTTTGACCGGATGGGAAGCGCGGGAGGCTCTCGGCGCCCCGCTGGACAAGGCGTTTAACATCATCAATGAATTCACGAGGAAGAAATGCGAAAACCCAGTGACCAAGGCGCTGACGGAAAGGAAGGTGGTGGCGCTCGCAAACCACACCCTCTTAATTTCCAAAGACGGGCAGGAACGCCCGATTGAAGACAGCGGTTCGCCAATCCGGGCAGGCGGGACAGAATTGAAGGGCGTCGTGCTGGTATTTCGCGACGTTGGCCACCGGCGGGCGGCGGAATTGGTTGCGTTGCGCCTGGCCGCCATCATCCAAAACTCAGATGACGCCATCGTGGGCAAGAATCTTGAAGGCATAGTCACGAGTTGGAATGAAGGGGCGCAACAAATTTTCGGCTACACTCAGGATGAGATGGTGGGTCAATCCATTAAGAAAATAATCCCGCAAGAATTGCAGCCTCAGGAGGACGAAATTCTCGCGCGGCTCCGCAAAGGCGAACGAATACGGCATTTTGAAACCATTCGAATGGCCAAAGACGGCAGGAACATTCCTGTTTCGCTCAGCATTTCTCCCATCAAGGATAAGGAAGGGCACATATAGGAGCGTCCAAGATCGCCCGCGACATTACTGAGCGCAACCGGAACGAGCATGCCCTGGCAGAGGCCAACCAAAGGCTTGCGACCCACGCGCAGGCTTTGGAAGAAAAGGTGGCGGAAAGGACGCACGAATTGCAGAAGGCCGTGGCCGAATTGGAAGCTTTTTCCTACAGCTTGACTCACGACATGCGGGCGCCTCTGCGGACGATCCAAAGCTTTAACGAAATCGTGCTAGAACACGGGAGAGACAAACTTGCCCCCGAAGACGTGGAACTTCTTAGGCGAACCATCGAGTCGTCCCGCCGCCTGGACAGGCTGGTGCTTGACTTGCTCGAGTTCACCCGCATCTCGCGCTCGCCCATCCGGCTTGAAGCTGTGGACGTCGAGCATCTCATAGACACGATTATTGGCGAGCGGCTTGAATTGCAACCGCCCAAAGCTGTCATCAAAATTCAGCGCCCGTTGCCGCATGTCAGCGCGAATCCGCCTTCCCTGACGCAGTGCATCGCCAACCTGCTGGAAAATGCTGTCAAGTTCGTTCCGGCAGGCGCTGTGGCGGAGGTGAGCGTTTATGCTGAACAAAACGAGGCCGGTGTCCGTCTTTGCTTTAAGGACAATGGGATTGGCATCAACAAAAAAGAGCAGGACCGCTTGTTCCACATGTTTCAAAGGGTGCATAGCACCTCGTATCCTGGAACCGGCATAGGCCTGGCCATTGTCCGCAAAGCTGTTGAGAGAATGCATGGTCAAACCGGGGTTCAATCCGAGCTTGGCCAGGGAAGCTGTTTCTGGTTGCAACTGCGGCGCCCATAAAGACATGAACATAAACGCGCAAACTGTTCTGCTTGCGGAAGATGATCCGAACGATGTCTTTCTTTTTAAACATGCGTTCGAATCGGCGCGGGTCGATAATCGCCTTCAAGTCGTCAACGACGGCCAGCAGGCCATTGATTATCTTTCGGGCGCCGGAGAATTCGCGGACCGTGACAAATTTCCCTTTCCCACTTTGCTGGTTCTCGACGTCAAAATGCCGCGCAAGACCGGCATTGAAGTTCTGCAATGGCTCAAGAAACAGGAGAATTTGTCCTGTCTCCCGACCATTATGCTCTCCTCTTCCGCCAACCCGGAGGACGTCGAAAACACCTACCGGCTTGGCGTCAACGCCTTCGTCGTGAAGCCGCAAGGAACTGAAAGCCGCGTTGACCTCGCCAAGCTCATTAAAGGCTTTTGGCTCACCTTCAACGAGCTTCCAAATGTCTGCCGCTGAGTGATCTTGCGCGCGGGATGCCTCTTGCCAAGCAGAACTCTAAGTTATACTCAGTCAAGAAACTTGGTCTTTCACAGGCCGGCCGGTGTTGTGCAATGTTTGAGCCATGATGAAAATTAGAAAAGCAAACGAAAGGGGCCACGCCGAACACGGGTGGCTGGATTCCTGGCACACGTTCAGTTTCGCGGATTATTACGACCCGGAATGGATGGGCTTTCGCAGCCTGCGCGTGATTAACGATGACCTTGTCATGCCCGGCATGGGCTTCGGCACGCATCCGCATCGCGATATGGAAATCATCACTTATGTCCTGAGCGGCGCCCTGGAACATAAGGATTCGATGGGCAACGGGCGAGTCATCCGCCCCGGCGAGGTGCAATACATGGCGGCCGGATCGGGCGTGCGCCACAGCGAGTTCAATCCGTCCAAAGATGAGGCGGTGCATTTGCTGCAAATCTGGATTCAGCCGGATGCCATGGGCGTCACGCCGCGCTACGCGGAGAAATCGATGACGGACGCGCCCGCGGGTGTGCCGCGCCTGGTCGCGAGCAAGACGGGCCGCGACGGCTCGATTGCCATCCATCAGGACGCCGATCTTTGGCTGGCCAAATTCAAGAGCGGAGACCGCGCCGCGCTTCCGCTCGCGCGCGGGCGCCATGCGTGGGTGCATGTTGCCGAAGGCGAACTCACGCTGAACGGCAAGAAGCTGGCGGGGGGCGCCGCCGCGGCCATCAGCGAGGAAGGCGCGTTGGAATTGAGCGCGTCGAAGCCTTCGCAAGTGCTTATATTTGACCTAAACTGAAAATAGAAAGGCCACGATGAAAATTGCAACCATCATTGCCCGCGTTTTGCTGGGGCTGGTATTTTTTGTGTTCGGGCTGGTTACGCTTCTGCACTTGATGCCAACCCCGCCGCCGCCCAAGGGCCACGCGGGCGAATTCATGGCCGCGCTTTTCGGCAGCGGCTACATCTACGCCGTCAAATGTTTTGAGGTGGCCGGCGGCGCGCTCCTGCTCATCGGCAAAAAAGTGCCGCTGGGCTTGACGCTTTTGGGGCCGGTGATCGTGAATATTTTATTTTACTCGATATTCCTCGATCACACGTCCCTGCCAATGGCGATTGTGATCGCGCTTATTGCGCTGTTTTTGTTGTGGGCGTACCGGAGAGCGTTTGCGGGGCTGCTGGGGGATTGAGGGCCCGCCTCGGCGGGCGGACCAAAACGCCGCGCTTGATCTGCCAGTTCAATCTGCGAAAGAGAAGTTGCTTGAATTTGCGGCGGTAATTGACGCCCAAGCAAATTGGCGGCGTGTCTTTGCACCTTCCTGAACTGAAGCCCGTCTTGGGGATGTGGCGCTTTTCTTATGCGGTTTAACACGAAAAGCTTGAGAATTACGAGGAGAACATGCCGCTACGCAATTTGGAGTGGATGAACGCCTT
Source organism: Verrucomicrobiia bacterium (assembly GCA_036501625.1). Taxonomy (GTDB): domain Bacteria; phylum Verrucomicrobiota; class Verrucomicrobiia; order Limisphaerales; family Palsa-1400; genus Palsa-1400. Next base: position 50,336 of record DASXZY010000009.1, on the reverse strand, counting down.
TTGCATTTTAGAGTGTGACGGCCTCAACCTCGCCAATAACAGGGCGCTCGCGGCGCTCGCCTCTCCCGCATAACCGAATTGCATTGTGCTGGCGGGACAAGGCTGCGGTTCAGCCCGGGCTGGCCGCGGAAATCTCTGCCGGGCAAAAACAGATTGCTTTTCGCGGGGGAGCGTGTAGCTATGGTTTCAAGCAAACAGCAAGGATTTAAAACATGAGCACCGAAGAGCAAATCGAATCCTTTCGCGCGGCTTATTTGTCGCTTCGCGCGGAAATTGGCAAAGTGATCGTCGGCCATCAGGAAATCGTCGATGGCACGCTGATCGCCATTTTTGGCGGCGGGCACGTGCTGCTGGAAGGCGTGCCGGGCCTGGGCAAAACCCTCCTCGTCCGCACCTTGAGCGAGGTGCTCGACATGAGCTTCAACCGCATCCAATTCACCCCGGACCTCATGCCGGCCGATATTCTCGGCACCAACATCGTCATGGAAACGCCAGGGGGGCGGCGCGAGTTCCAATTTCAGCGCGGCCCGATTTTCGCCCATCTCGTGCTGGCCGATGAAATTAACCGCGCGACCCCCAAAACGCAATCGGCCATGCTGGAAGCGATGCAGGAAAAAAGCGTCACGGCCGGCGGGGAGATCCGCAAGCTGGCCGAGCCGTTTTTCGTGCTGGCCACGCAAAACCCCATTGACCAGGAAGGGACGTATCCGCTGCCCGAAGCGCAATTGGATCGGTTCTTTTTCAAATTGATCGTGGGCTACCCGACCGGGGAGGAATTGACGGAAGTGCTGACCCGCACGACCGAGGGCGCGAAAGTGGAGATCAACCGCGTGGTGGCCAAGGAGCAAATCGTGGAATTGCAAAAGCTGGTGCGCCAGGTCCCGGTGGCGTCGCACGTGAAGGATTACGCCGTGCGGCTGGTGCTGGGGACGCATCCGAAGACGGAAACGGCCGCGCCGATTGCCAACCAGTATTTGCGATTTGGGAGCAGCCCGCGCGGGGGGCAAACGCTATTGCTGGCGGCCAAGGTGCGCGCGCTCACGCTTGGGCGATTCAATGTCAGCTTCGAGGATATTCACGCGGTGGCAGCGGCGGCGCTGCGGCACCGGCTGATTTTGAATTTCGAGGCCGAGGCGGAGGGCATCACGACTGACCACATCATCACGCAGATATTGAAGGACGTGCCGAGGGACGCCGCGGCGGTCGCAGCATAGGGCCGGCCATGGCGCTGCTGACTCCTGAACTTTTGCGGCGGCTGGAGCAGTTTCAATTGCTGGCCGCGCGGCGCTCCAAGAGTTCCGCCAAGGGCGAACGCCGCAGCAAGGCCCGCGGGCAATCAGTGGAGTTTGCCGATTTTCGCAGTTACGTGGCGGGCGACGATTTTCGACACCTCGATTGGAACCTCTACGGGCGGCTGGACAAACTTTTTCTCAAACTTTACGAGGAGGAACGCGAACTGCCCGTCCGCATTTTTCTTGACGCCAGTGAGTCCATGAATTTCGGCGCGCCGCCGAAGTTCGATTTCGCCCGCCAGGTCGCGGCGGCGGTTGGCTACGTAGCGTTGTGCGGATTCGACCGCGTGACGGTGCATATTTTCCCGGACGCCGCGCCCGCCGCGCCCGGCATGGACGCCGCCGCGTTGAGCGCGGAATTGGCGGCGCGGGGCGGATTGCGGGCGGTTCGAGGGCGGAAATCTTCGCTGCAATATTTCCAGAATCTTTCACAAATCACAGCGCGCGGCGCGGCGGATTTGAACGAGGGATTGCGGCGCGGCGCGCTGGCCTCGCGGCAAACGGGCGTGGCGGTGGTGTTGAGCGATTTTCTAGATTCGGCCGGATATGAAGCGGGGCTGAACGCGCTGATCGGGCGGGGATTCCAGGTGAACGCGGTGCAAATCCTGTCGCCAGAGGAATTGAATCCGGGCGCCTACGGCGATTTGCGCCTGGTGGATTCCGAGACGGGAGCGATGCAGGAGGTGACGTTCGGCAAATACCGGCTTAAGGCCTACCAGCAAACGGTGCAAAACTTTTGCCAGCGCCTGCGCGAATTTTGTTCGGGGCGCGGCATGACTTTCTTTAGCGTCAGCTCTGAAACGCCGCTGGAACAGCTCCTGCTAAAACAATTGCGCCAGGCGGAAGTTTGGGGTTGATCCCTCTTGCGGCTAAAGCCCTGCTACGACGGCTTTCGTCTGCGTGTAGAGGTTCAGGACTTCGCGGCCCATTTCGCGGCCCCAGCCGGATTGTTTGTATCCGCCGAAGGGCAGGGCTGCGTCAAATATATTGTAGCAGTTGACCCAAACGGTGCCCGCCCTTAACTCGGCGGCGACCCGGTGCGCTTTGGAAAGATCGCGCGTCCACACGCCGGCCGCCAATCCGTATTGGGTTTGATTGGCGCGCGCGACGAGTTCGTCCACGCTGGAAAACGATTCCGCCACCACGACTGGGCCAAAGATTTCCTCGCGCACGATGCTCATGTTCGGCTTGACGTCCTTGACGACGGTTGGCTCGACAAAATAGCCGCGGCTGCCTTTGCGGGAGCCGCCGGTCACGTAGCAGGCGCCTTCCTGTTTGCCCTGGTTCATGTAACCGGTCACGCGTTTCAATTGCTCCTCGGAAACGAGCGGGCCCATTTGAGTGTCGGCGTCGAGGCCGGGGCCAATTTTGATTTTTTTCGCCTGCTCAGCCACGCCGGAGACGACGGAATCGAAGACAGCTTCCTCGACCATGAGGCGCGAACCGGCGCAACAGCATTGGCCGTGATTGAAGAAAATGGCGCTGGCCGCGCCGTTGATGGCGGCGCCGAGATCGGCGGTGTCGCGGAAGATAATATTGGGAGACTTGCCACCGAGTTCGAGGCTCACTTTTTTCAAGTTTCCAGCGGCGGCGCGCACGATAATCCGGCCCACTTCGGTCGAGCCGGTGAAGGCGATCTTGTCAACATCATCATGCGCGGCTAGGGCGGCCCCGGCGGTTTCACCGAAACCGGTCACGATGTTGACGACGCCTTCGGGCAAGCCGGCCTCAAGGAGCAATTCGCCCAGGCGCAAGGCGGAGAGCGGCGTTTGCTCGGCGGGTTTGAGCACGACGCAATTGCCCGTGGCGAGAGCAGGGCCGAATTTCCAGGCGGCCATCAGCAGCGGAAAATTCCACGGAATGATCTGGCCCACGACGCCAACCGGCTCGCGTAGCGTAAAAGCGTGGAAGCGAGCGCCAGGTGCGTAGGGCACGCTGATCGGAATGGTCTGGCCTTCGATCTTGGTTGCCCATCCGGCCATGTAATGGAAAAGATCGGCGGCCAGTGGGACATCGGCCCCGCGCGCGACGGCTCGCGGCTTGCCGTTATCGATGGACTCCAATTCCGCAAGTTCATCGGCGTGCTCAAGTATCGCATCGCCGATGCGCCAGATCACTTTGCCGCGATCGCTGGGAGTCATGTGCCGCCAGGCCTGGGCATTGAACGCTCGCCGGGCGGACGCGACGGCGCGGTTGATGTCCTCGCGGTCGCTATCCGGGACGCGCGCGATGACGGAGCCATCGGCAGGATTGAAAACATCGAATAATTTGCCGGACGCGGCTGGAACCCACTTGCCCGCGATGAGATTGTGTTTGGCTTTCGCAAGCCACGCCGCGGCCTTGGGCGAGACGCCTGGCACGGGCGGGGCGATGGAAGCCCCATTGCCGAGGCGGGAGCGTGAAAGTTTTGCTTTTTGCGGAGATGCCTGGCGGCGCGTCTTTGTCTTCATAATATTAATTCAGGTTTGGGCGTGGAAACAATATAAGCCGCTCCGCGGAAATTGCAGTGAAAAAATCGCCCCAACATGAAAAAATCGAAAAAGAGGGGCGCCTTGAAATCACTGCGTGAAAACGCTGCCTAAAATGGAACTCAGCGAAGAGTTGGACGCGCAGAGAGGCGAAGGCGCCGAGATTTCCGACTTTTCCGGGCCGTGATTCCAATTGGTATCGTGACAGTTTGAAAAAGAGGCCTGGCAAAAACTCAGTGGCCCGGTTGACAGGCCGGAGCGAATGTGAAAGACTCTGCGGCTGTGCCTATTGCGAAAATCGCCGCCTCAATAGCTCTTTGCTTCACGCTGGCCTTCGGCGCTGGGGCGGCGCCCCGGTTGAGTTTCAGCGATAGCTGGCAAATGTTGGGAACTTATAATTGGCTGTATGGAAGCTATGGCATCGAAACGGCCGGTTCATTCAGCGCCACTATGACCGTCCCCGTCAACGGGTTCGATCTGAGCCAGCTCGGCTATTATACCGCCGTGAGTTTCAACATCGGACCTGCCGGGCAGATGAGCGGCGTCATCGACCAGGAAATTCTGGGCCGCGCGGATTATACGCCGGGCCAGAATTTTGCCATATATAGTTTCCTTAGCGGCATTGAGGACCCGGTATCCGGCCAATTCGAAGACTACGGAACTGTGAAGGTCGTTTGGACGAATGACACGATTTCAGTAACCGCCAACGTGTGGGGCGATTGTCTGGGTGAATCCGGGCTGTTCGAGAGTTATTCAACCGGGAAGCCAACAAATTTCGCTATTACTGGCTTTTACGAAGTCAGCCTGACGCTGGATAATTCATTAAACGGCGGCGGTGTCTTTACTTATGATAACACGTACGTGTCCGTAAAGGGCTATAACAAGGAGACCGAAGACAACATACCAGGCGGCGGGTCCACTCCGCTGGAAGCCGGCTGCATTACTGGCACGGCTGACTTCACTCCCCCAAAGCTAAGCATCGCTTCTCCGGCATCCGGCTTCATGGCTTATGACACCAATCCCATCATCGCCCTGGAGGGAACCGCCAGCGACAGCAGTTTTATCACAAATGTCGAGTGCTTCGTAAATGGCGACACTAATAATCTTATTTCGATCGACCAGGACTCTTTATTGCCGGCCGCTTCGCTGGCATGGACGGCGGATGTGGACATGAGCGCCACAGGACATCCTGGCACGAATATAGTTACCGTCATTGCCCAAAATGGGGATGGCGCCCGGACTGCGGTTTCTCGCACCTATTATTGGGTGGAAACCAACATTGCCGCGGTCTCGGTGTCTCCGCCCAACGCGGGGAAAATCACGGGCATCAGGAACGGCCAGATCCTGCGTGTGGGCCGTGGCTACCCCGTTTCAGCCGCGCCCGCTGGCAACGATTGGATATTTTCCGGATGGACCGATGGCTCCGGTCATGTGCTTTCATCCAGCGCCAGATTTGACTTTCTTGATGAAAATGTAACGCTGACGAACAGCGCGCCGCCCGCTTTGACCGCGGTTTTCGTCCCTAACCCTTTCGCTAATGCCAGCCTGGCCGGCGCCTACACCGGCCTCTACTTTGATACCACCAACAACACGCAAGTCTTCGATGACGGCTATCTAATGCTCTCAGTCACCAAGACCGGGGCCTTTTCCGGGCGGCTCTACAATGCCAGCCGCTTCGCTTTTGCCTATCCATTCTCGGGGCAGCTATCGGAGTCCGCGGACGGTTCGTATGCGGAGGCGGAGTTGCCGTTGATGAAGCTATCCGGGCAGACTTGCCTTCAACTGACGCTGCGAATTGCCACGGATGCCGAGGCCGGCTTGTTAAGTGGCGTTGTGACTTCTTTTAGCGACGCCTTTGGGACTAACTTTATCGGCACGGCCGAAATCCAGGGAGAAGCTACCCATTACAACACCAACATCCTGCCGGGACATTACAATTTTGTTATCGCCCCGCCGTCCGCCGATCCAAATAATGGCCCCGGTGGCTACAGTTTCGGAACTGCCACCGTCAGCAAGAGCGGTTCCGTCACGATGTCGCTCAGGCTAGCTGAAGGTTCGCTGCCGGAGATCACAGTTGGCAGTGCCCTGGCCCGGGATGGCGCCTGCCCCTTTTACGCCTCTCTTGTCGGCGGCGGCGGCGTCATCCTTGGCTGGCTGCGGTTTGCCACAAATGGCTCTGGGGCCATGAACACAACGGCCGCCTATTGGGTGGAGGTTCCGGGTTCTCCCGACAACTATTATTATGGATTCGCCGCGCTGCCAGCCTTGTCAGGCGGTCTTTACCTGGCCCCCAAGCCGGGCGCCAACATTCTCACCACCACTGCGCCGATTGTTCAGTTCGCTCCCGGTAATACTGCCCCTGACGTGGCGGAAATGAACGTTCCAGTCCTCTTCAATACGAAAAACTCCACGTTCAGTATTCCAAATAACGTGAATAAATTGAGCGTTAACCTGAACCCCGCGACTGGAGCATTCTCCGGCGCCGTCTATGGATTGCTCTTCCAAAAGTTTGACACCTACCAGGGATTGATCGTGAACGGGACTGGCTATGGGTATTGGACTGACGCCTACGGCGCCATCGTATCAATGATTATCGCGGCTCCTGCAGGCCCATAATCAGGAACCTATTTGAGTGCCCGGCCCTGTCCTGAAATTCTAAGATAGCCTCGCCGCCACCACGCCGATTTTTGAGATTGATCCCGGTTGCACCAATGTGAATCTGCCGAAGGAAGTGGACATTCCAGTTGCGTTCAATCCCGGCAAACTCACCTTCACTAACCCAAACAAAGTGGATAAACTCAGCATCAACCTTTTGCCCTTAACCGGGGCGTTGTCCGGCACTTTCGCCAATCCCGACAATGGCAAGCCTTCCACTTTTAAGGGCCTGATTGTGAGTGGCGCCGGTTACGGGTATTGGAGCGCGTCCGATAAAGAGACCGGCCCGATCTCCCTCGGCCCTTTTTAGTCCCGACGGGGATGCGGGCATTGGCGGACCCGCATTGATTGGAGTGTGGCCTCCTGTCATCAGCCAATCCGGGCCAAATCCGCAAACCATCTGAATCACTTGCGGTTTGCCCTGAAAGTGGCATACTCGAAAGTGCATGTTCCAAGGATTCTATGCCTAAGCTGACTTTTCCCTTGTCGGGCCGCGCATTTCTTCTGGCGCTCACTTTAGCCGCGGGAGTGGCAAAGGCCCAGACCGCGTTTCTGAATTTTGACACCATCGGCCAATACACCAACAATTTCAGTCCCTGGAATGACAACGGCAATGGAGCCAACGGCGGCAATTATTCCTTTGAAGAGAATACCACGGACGGCGTTGGGGGCGGCGGGGGCGTGGCGGTTTACCAAAACAACGACACCACGGCGATTTACAAGAGCGGCAGTTGGAATTTGGCAACCAACGGCGCCTCGGTTTCTGTCTCCATGCTCGTTTACGCGGACGGCCTGAACAGCGGGGACAAAGTCCAGGTGGGCGTTCTCAATTCCACCACCAATGGCTTCAACTCCAACCCCGGCGCGTCCTTTGAAACCTATCGTTTCGTCCCTGCCGGCCCTGCGTCGTGGGCCATCTTCGAGCAGTACCGAACCAACAATGTCACCGTGAGCAGCCCAAGCTTTGGCGGCGTGACGGTAACAGCCGGCCACTGGTACAAATTTGTGGTTCACATGACCAATTCGACCGGCGCCACGGGCTTTCTCGAAGCCAGTTGCGCGCTCTTTGATTACGGAACCAACGGCCTTGAGCCAGGCGCCAACCTTATTACGTTCTCGACCGTTTCCGATCATTTCGCGCTGAACATCGCCAGCAACACAGCCGTCTGGCCGGGCGTGCGGGCCTACAACGATGCCGGCATCAGCGCCTTCGATGACTTCCTCGTTTATACGCCACACACCGCCCCAGTGCTGACGCGTCCGCTCAACGACATCACCGTTCTGGTCGATTCCTCCCCCACATTTACGGGCTTGTTCGACGGCCCCGGCACGATTTCCTACTCGTGGCATACCAACGGCGTGCTCGTGGCGGGCGCCACCAATTTCAACTATACCGTCCCATCGGCCTCGACGAGTTTGACCAGCGTTCAAGTCACCGCCGCGAACGCCAACGGGTCCGCCAGCAGCACGGCCAGCATCATCGTCATCGCGCCCAACTCGCCCATCGCGTTGACAGGATACAATCGGGACATTGTCATCGAGAGCAACGCAGTCGGCCCGCCTTATTCCAGCGCTGCTTCGGAATTTAATCCTGGCGAAGGCACCTGCTTCTACCAGCAAGGATTGCCGGGGACAACCTACGGACTGCCGGCTTCGGGCATTTTCAACAGTGTCATCGATTTGACGCAATTCCAGTTTCAGCCCTACACCGGCAACAACGCCCTGGTCATGAGCGGCGAGACCGGCATCAATGAGGGCGCGCTAACCTTGCTTGGCCCGGCCGAGTATTCGAGCATCGCCATTTTGGCCAACTCGGCCAGCGCCTCCCCGACGAGCGTGGGAACGGTCACGCTGCGCTTTGCGGACGGCAGCACATTTACAACGAACTACGACGCGGCGGACTGGTTTTTCAATCCCGGCTTCGCCTTGCAAGGCGTGGATCGCATCGACATTGGCGGCGGCGGGGCACAGGGCGGCCCGACCGACCCGCGCTTTTACCAAACCACCATCGATCTGGGGGCCATCGGCGCGTCCAGCAAAACGCTCGTCAGCCTGGACTTTGCCGAAGCTCCTGGCGCCGGCGCGACGGCTATTTACGCGGTCAGCGGCCTCGTCAGCGGCACCAATTCCTTTTCGCTGGCCGTGGTGACTAACTCCCAGCCGTCGCAAATCCAAGCGACTTCCGCCATTCTCGGCGGTGGCGTGCAATCGACTGGCGGCTACGTGCCGACTGCTCGCATTTTCTACGGGCCGGCCGATGGCGGCACAAACTCGGCAGCCTGGTCCAACAGCGTCTCGCTCGGCTACGAAAGCAGCGCCTTCAGCCAGATCGTGAGCAATCTCTCCCCCGGCGTGACCTACTACGCCAGCGTCCAGGCCGATAACATCGCCGGCTTTTCCTGGGCCAGGCCACCGCAAATTTTCACCACTCCGAGCGTAACGACCGCCCGCGTTACCAACCTGCCCGCTGCCAATATCGCCGGCACCAGCGCGACTCTGGCGGCGCAGGTTCTCAGCACCGGCGGACTGACTCCCGTCGTAACGATCTTTTACGGCCCGTCCGATGGCGGGACCAATGCCGCCAATTGGGCTTCAAGCATCAATCTGGGACTGGAAGGCGGTTACGCGGCTGTCACCGTCCCCAATCTAACTCCCAGCACGGCTTATCATTTCACCGCCCAAGCCAGCAACAGCCAGGGCGCAACCTGGTCCGCGCCGTCGTTCTCGTTCACGACGCTGGCGGCCAATCCTCCTTCCACCGGCGTTCCGATGCTGACCTATCACAACGACAACGCCCGCGACGGCGCCAACACCAACGAGACACAACTGACTCTCGCCAACGTCAATACGAATACTTTCGGCGCGCTCTTCACTTACAACGTCGATGGTTTCGTTTACGCGCAGCCGCTGGTCATGACCAATGTCATCGTCCCCGGCAAGGGCCTGCATAACGTCGTTTTTGTGGCCACGGAAAACGACAGCGTCTATGCGTTTGACGCGGACAGCAACGAAGGGCCAAACGCCAACCCGCTCTGGCAAACGAGTTTCCTGAATCCGGCGGCGGGAGTGACGACGGTGTCTAGTTCCGTTACCGGAAGCCAGGACATCACTCCAACGATCGGCATCACGGCCACGCCGGTCATTGACGCTTCCAGCGGGACGCTTTATGTGGAGGTCAAGACGGCGGAGGTGAGCAATTCCGCCGCCGTTTACGTGCATCGCCTCCACGCGCTGGACATCACGACTGGCCTGGAACGGACCAATTTCCACAGCCCCGTCGTCATTCAATGCACCAATTATCCTGGGTCGGGCGATGGCGACAACGACGGCCAGAATCCGAGCCATGTGCTATGGAATCCGCTGAAACTCCACAGCCGCCCAGCATTGACGCTCCTTAACGGCACGGTCTATCTCTCCTTCGCCTCGCACGGAGACAACCAGCCGTATCACGGATGGCTTTTTGCCTACAACGCCACCAACTTCACAAACATCCCCTCCGTCTATAACCCCACTCCCAATGGCTTCGAGGGCGGATTCTGGGACGGCGGCGGCGGCCCTTCCGTGGACGCGCAAGGAAATTTCTACCTGCAAACCGGAAATGGCTCGTTCGATAGCATTGCCAATCTGACTCCGTCCAATAATTATGCCATGACTTTGCTGAAATTCTCCACCTCCAACGGCCTCGCGGCGGCGGATTTCTTCACGCCTTCCAATGCTGTGAATTTGAGCGGCTCGGACCAGGACCTCGGCTCCAGCGCGCCCATTGTGCTGCCCGATTCAGCCGGCAGCGCCGCGCATCGGCATCTGGTCGTCGGCGGCGGCAAGACTTCGCCCATCTATCTAGTGGACCGGGATAACATGGGGCGGTTTAATCCCGGAACGGACCTAATCGTGCAACAATTCGATGGAGGCCCCAGCGGAGACCGTGACATCACGCCCGCCTTTTACAATAACAGGCTGTATATTATTGACTACAATTCCAGGCTGGCCGCCTATTCGATCACCAACGCGCTGTTTAACACGGCACCCGTGGAAACGCCCGATGGGTATGACAACAAGGGCGGCGCGACCGTCTGCATTTCCGCCAACGGAACCAGCAATGCCATCGCCTGGGCGATTTACAACGCCGGAGGCGAAACGCCCGCTTCCTCCGGCGTTTTGCGCGCCTACAAAGCGGCCAATTTGACGCAGAAAATCTACTCCAGCGATCAAATCCCGGTGCGGGATTCCGCCGGCGGCGCCGTGAAGTTTATCGCGCCAACGATTGTCAACGGCAAGGTCTACGTCGCCGGGCAATATACACTGACGGTTTACGGTTTGGGAGCATTCCTGCCCCCGCCTTCCATTAACCCGAATGGCGGGATTTTCACCAATCAAGTGACGGTTAGTTTTTCGGACGCCGACGCGGGCACGGCCTTTTACTACACAACCGACGGCACAACGCCGACGGTGTTTTCCGCGCGGTACGCCAGTCCGTTTACGCTGACCAATGCTGCCACCGTGCAGGTGATTGCCAGTCTGGGCGGCTCCGTCAGCGCCGTGACCAGCGCCGGTTTCATCAACAGCGCGGCCTCTGGCGGCGGACTCGGACTGGCTGGCTCGTATTTCTCCAATCAAATCGGCACGTTCGTTCCGCCAGCCACGCTCGCGCGGATCGATGCGGACATCAACTTCAACTGGACCGGCACGTCGCCGGATCCGAGCATCGGTTCGAGCAATTTCAGCGTCAGATGGACCGGATGCGTGCAGCCGCAATATAACGAAACCTACACCTTCTCCACGCTCAGCGACACCGGCGCCCGCCTGTGGATTAACGGCCAGCTTCTCATCAATAGCTGGAGCAACCAGTCGCCCACTCTGGCCAGCGCCAGCATCCCGATGCTCGCGCAACAGATTTACAACATCCAGATGGATTACTATTATCACACCAATGGCGACGCCGTCGCGCAGTTGTCCTGGAGCAGCCCTTCCACACCGTTCGCCATCGTGCCGCAAGCCCAGCTTTATCCCGTCTCCAATCCGCCGCCCGTCGTGGTGATAACCTCGCCCACCAACACATCCTTGGCCGCCGACGCCACCATGACGCTCGCTGCAACGGCCGCGGCGCAGTCCAACGCCGTCGCTCAGGTGGCTTTTTACATCAACGGCAGCCCGGTGGGCGCCATCACCAATCTGCCCTACGTCTTGACAACAACGGGCCTGGCAGCCGGCCAATACGTCTTGACAGCGGTCGCCTCGGATACCACGGGCCTGTCCGCCACCTCCGCGCCTGTCAATATCACGATCAATGCCGGCAGCGGAGCGGCTTACGGGCTGACGAATTATCCGCCGGCCCCGGCCTTTTACAACATGCCGCCGGTTTTCACCGGGCCGCTGCCTCTTTTATTGTCGGGGACAGGCGTCTTTGCCAGCACACCCGCCATGGCCCCGGCCGCGACGCTGATTCCTTACGTTCCCAACACGCCTCTCTGGTCCGATGGCGCGCAGAAGGTGCGTTACATGTCCATCCCCAATACCGGCGCGCCCTATTCGCCGGCCGGGCAAATCGCGTTCTCCCCCACCGGCACGTGGTCGTTCCCGGCCGGGACGATTTTTGTCAAAACTTTTGAATTGCTCACCAACCAAAGCGATCCGGCCTCTCTCCATCGACTGGAAACCCGCCTGTTGGTGCGCGACACCAATGGCGCGGTCTATGGCGTCACCTACAAATGGCGGGCGGACAACAGCGACGCTGATCTGCTTTCCAGCAACCTGACCGAGGCGATCCCCGTGCAAACTCCCGGCGGCGTCATTACGCAGGCATGGTATTACCCCAGCCCCAGCGATTGTTTGCAATGCCATACGCCGGCGGCCAATTATGTGCTGGGCCTCAATACGCGGCAGTTGAACAACACCCAGGTTTATTCCAACGGCGTAACCGACAATGAGTTGCGCGCCATGAACCGCGCGGGGCTGTTCTATCCGGCTTTCGACGAATCTCAATTGGCTGGCTTTGAGCAGCTTTCCGCGGTGACCAATGCCTCCGCAAGTTTGGTTCAGCGCGCGCGTTCCTATCTGGATGCCAATTGCGCGCAGTGCCATCAACCCGGCGGAACCGGCCCGACCTTCGACGCCCGTTACGACACGCCGCTGGCCAGCCAGAACATCATTGGCGTCCCGGCGGTCAAAGGCAATTTGGGTTACGACAATGTGGATATTGTGACGCCCGGCGATGTCTGGCGCTCAAGCCTCTACGACCGGATGAACATCGTCAGCCCGAACATCCAAATGCCGCCCCTGGCTCGCAATTTGATTGACACCAACGCCGTGCAGTTGATGGCCCAATGGATCAACAGCCTCGGCGGCCCGCCCGCCCTTCCGCCGCCGGCGGTCTCGCCCGCTGGGGGCATCTATCAAGGCTTTGTCAGCGTCACCATCACACCGCCCGCCACCAACGCCACCCTCTACTACACGCTGGATGGCTCCCTGCCGACGCCCAGTTCCGCGCTCTACACTGGCCCGTTCCTGGTGACCAACAGCGCGACTGTCAGCGCCAACGCCTTCGCGCCCGGCTACATCAACAGCGTCGTGGGAACGCAGAGTTACACGATCCTGCCCGGCGTCTTTTTCCTGACTCCGGGGGTGTTCAGCAATGGCGCCTTCCAAATGACATTCGCCGGCCCGGCTGGCTCCAATTACGTGCTCCAAGTCAGCGCCAATTTGGCGCAGTGGACTTCGATCGTCACCAACACGCCCGCTTCGTCGCCCTTCGTCCTGTCGGATACGAACACGCAACATAGCCCCGCCCGGTTTTATCGCCTGCTGGAAACGCCTTGAAGATATGGAATGAAAAGGATTGAGAAAGCGACCCAATAGCGACCCGTCCGAAGTGTCGTTGGAGGGGTAATGCTGCGACAAATGGCCTTGAGAGCCGGCTCTCTGGTAATTGTTGGCGGCATCCCAATTACCTCAGAGCGCTGGTGTTAGTCAACCGAATCAAAACCGGGTTTTGAAACTGCGCGGCATATATGGCTTTATTGCACAAATCGTGTTCGGTAAAAACCTTGTGGAGAGCTAGTGACGTTCGTGAAATTCAGAATCCTTCCCGTCAACGTGTTGGCAGCTTGGGGCGTCCAACTAACCGGAGGCGTAAGGTTCGTCGCCAAATCAAGGGCGTATGAGTTCCCTGGGGTTCCTAACCCGACGATGACATTCGTTCCTCCGCCATTTCTTGTCAGGCAGCTCGGAGCAGGTCGCCCCCCGGCTCGTTTTAACCCGCTTTCGGCGTGGATTAGAAAATCCAACGCCAAAGTGCAGACAATCCAATAAACATACTTATAAAGCCGGAGCCGGAGAAGCCAGTGTCAAACCTCACTTTTTGCACTTCTTGGCTTTCTCAAGAGGTCTGATACGGTCAAAGGGGTCAAACCGTGCCTTTGCGCAATCAGTCCGCGGTTCAATTGGTTTTCCTCCATCCAAGAAGTGCAAAAAGTGAGGACTGACGCCGGCTCATGATCTTTCCTGACTAAGGACCAGGCGCGGGGCAGGCCGCGACATTGGTGGCAAATCCATTGAGGTCGGCGATGAACGAGCCATAACACTCCGCGAACCGGAAGTTTCCTCCTGAACCCCGAAGCGCCGTGTCTCCAACTGCGGCAAGAATTATGTGCATGGCCTCGTGATCCAGTATCGCCGCTTGCTGGTTCGCGTTGTTGCCCGTCCAAAATGTGGGGCAAAGGAAGATGACGCCGATGCCAGCGCATGATTCAGCAAATATATTGTTACAATTAATAGGCCCGCATCCCGCGAACGTGATCCCGCCATGATTGCAGCGATAGATGACATTTTGGGAAAAGAGGTTGGCGACAAGTTGAAACCGGCGGGACATGATGGATAACTCTTCCGCGAAGGCCTGGTTAAAAGTCGGACGCACGGTTCCGGTAAGTCGATTCAAAAAACCCGCGCCCGAGGCGGGAGGAATGCCAAAGCGATTTTGATAGGCGACGTCAACCTGGGCCGTCGCGTCGCGATGTCCGCCGGCCACGTTGATTGAATAGGCATTCAATACTCCGACCGCTCCCTGCGCGAAAGTGAGCGCCTGCGCGTCCATCGCGGTGACATCGGGAAGGGGATTTGCCGAGGCGCCATCGGTTCCAGCCGCGCAATTGAAGTTTCCGGACACCAATCGGGAAAGGAACGGGGGAGTGGCTGAACCGCCCGTTGTCCCCGGAGTATTCCGGCCCGATCCCACGGATAAAGCCTGGCCTGCCATGCTTTCCGCTTCCCGCTCCGAGGCGTCGCCAGGGGAACTTATTCCGGCGCCGGGTGCGGAGCGGGCATTTTGAACCACATGCGAGAGCTCGTGAGCCATTAAGTTTTTGCCATTGGAAGTGCCGGGCGCGTAATGCCCCATGCTGAATACGATGTCGCTGCCAACAGTGTAGGCCGCGGCATTGACAGACCGCGCGGACTGGGCCGCGCGGGAATCAGTATGCACGCGCACCCGGCTGAAATCATGGCCAAACCGAGGCTCCATATCCGTGCGAATCGCGGCATCGAGCGGCCGGCCGGGCGAACGCAGGACTTCATTGACGATCGGTGGCGCTTCGGAAGGTTGAGCGCTGGCGGTTGAAGGTTGAGCGGCGTTGCGTTGCACTCTTTTCCGTTTGCATTCCGCACATTCCCCGTCGGAACCGGGTGTGCCGCCGCAGGCGCATTTGCGCTGGAGTCGCGGTTCGGGCATGCGCATCACTCGTTTGGCGGCGCTGTCTGCTTCCTGCTCGCATTTGCCTCCCGGCTGGTTGACTGCCAGTTTAGTTTGAATCACCCCAGCCGAAGCCGGATGTATGGGAATCCGGCTAAAATCGTGCCCAAAGCGGCGTAATGACGTGATTGTCGTGCCGGCTGCGCGTTCTTCAGCACGAGTTTCCAACATCCGTCCTGCTCCTTGATTGCCAAGGGCGCGCTGCAAATGCGTGACGGGATGTTCGTGAAAATCGTGTTTAGTTTTTGCAATGTGAGACCGAGCCGGCCCGGAGGACGCCGGCTTTTGATTATGATGCTGGCTTTGCGCAAAGGTCTGCATATTCCATTTCCTAATCGGTCACGGCATCAACGTCGTAACGACGAGGATTAAGCCACCCCGTGCCAGGCACGTCAAGCGCGAATGCGCTGTTTTATCCACTCTGCCATAAACTCGCCTATTGCATTACCACTAAATCATGGTGTTGTGACGCTTGCACGCTTGCATTTATTTACCAATGGGTGACCCTGGGCTGGCTTCCTCACTGTTTCAAAAGCCTCACAATACCGCATGTGAATCGAGCCCTTGCGACCGTAGCGAACAATACCGATAGATAAAATTGCCAGTGGAATACCCGAAGAAAAACATAAATCAAAGGTCCGCCTACGAGTGCCAGCACTAATGAAAAAACCCAACGATGATTTGTCCTTATTTTTGGCATAAACAACTATTTACTATCACGTTCCAGCGGCAACGCCAGCAGGCGAACCCGCACCATCTCCACTGCCACCAAAATAAGCAGCAGGAAAAACGCCGGCCCAAGTTTTTGCCACGATCTTATGATGCCAGTGTGATTCGGTTTCAGGCCTCACTTTTTGCACTTCTTGGCTTTCTCAACAGGTCTGATGCGGTCAAAGGAGTCAAACCGTGCCTTTGCACAATCAGTCCGTGGTTCAATTGGTTTTCCTCCATCTACGGAGGCGCCCCTTCGGCTTGGCGGGCGGCCAAGAATCGGTTGATGCCCGATGCGCAGTTCACGCGGCATGCGTTGATCCTGCCGGATTTCGCCGGCAAAGTCGATAAAAGAGCAGCCCTCGGCCGAACCGTTATCTCAAAACTCATCTCTTGCATTACCACTAAAGCATGGTATTATTTGAGCCATGTCGCGCTTCGGCGCATGTTCTTTCGGGATTTTCGGCGGATTTTATCGGGAAAAATTAGAAAAAACTTAAGCAGATCAAGGCAAATAAAGGGAAAACAAGGTCGAACAAGCCAAATCGCGGCGTTTCCGGATAAAATGGCCGCCCGGCGGCCCTTGCCCGGGGCGAACCAGCGGCCCTGAAAGAGGAGCAAAAGGCGGCAATGACAACGAAGAATTTTACCATGGATTCAGGCGCCCGCTTCCGCCGGCTTGATGCCGCTCCGCCGCATACATCACTTGGCGAAGATTTGGCGGATGACATCCTCGATCGGCACTTCCTCGATGTCGATGTCGTTGACAGGAACTTTGTCCAGCAATTCCTTGCAGGCGGCGATGACCTGGTCACGCTTGACTTTGAGCTGAATGCGGTTGGCGCTGTGTTCCATCAGCTCCCCAAAGCGGGTGAAATCGACGGCGGGAAAACTGGCCCCGGATTGCCAGGAAATGGTCAGGATTTTGAAATCGGCGAAGCGGTCGATAATGGCGCCCAATCGGCCGTCGAAGGAGATTTTGCCTTTGTCAATAATAATGACGCGCTGGCACAATTCCTGGATGTCCGCCATGTAATGGCTGGTCAGCAGGAAGGTGGTTTTGTGGCGGGCATTGTGCTGGCGGAGAAAATCGCGCACCGTTTTTTGCGAGACCACGTCCAAGCCGATGGTGGGCTCGTCCAGAAAAAGAACCTTCGGCTGGTGGAGCAGGGACGCGATCAACTCCATCTTCATCCGTTCGCCGAGGGAAAGTTCGCGCACCATCACGTCCAATTTATCGCGCACGGCCAGGAGGTCGGTCAATTCATCGACGGTGCGTTTGAAAGTGGCGGCGGGCAGGCCGTAAATTTTGCCATTCAGTTCGAGCGACTCGCGGGCCGGCAAGTCCCACCAAAGCTGGTTCTTCTGCCCCAGCAACAGCGCGAATTGCCGCCGATAGCCATCGTCCCTCTCCCAAGGCACGTAACCCAGCACGCGCGCCGAGCCGCTGCTGGGGTGCACCAGCCCCGCCAGCATCTTGAGGGTGGTCGTTTTGCCCGCGCCGTTGGGGCCGAGGAAGCCGACCAGTTCGCCCTCCTCAACGGTAAAACTGACGTGATCGACCGCGACTGTTTGCTCGTAGCGGCGGTGAAAAAGTCCGCGCACCGCGCCGCTAAAACCCGGCTCTTTCTTGTAGGTGAGAAAGCTTTTGGTCAGTTCCTGGACTTTGATCAGCGGCTCCACACCGGTTCAGCGGAGCAGTTGCTTTTCCAGGTATTGGACCGTCTGCCGGACATCGGCGTCGATTTCCATGCGGTCTTTGACCAAACGGCACGCGTGCAAAACCGTGCCATGATCGCGCCCCCCGAAGGCCTCGCCGATGGTATTGAGCGAGCTTTCGGTCATATGCCGGGCCAGATACATGGCGATTTGCCGCGGGAAAGCGATGTTCTCCGGGCGCCGTTTGCTGGTCATGTCGGAAACGCGGAGATCGAAATGTTCGGCCACCCTTTTTTGGATGATCTCGATATTGACCGTGAAGCGCCCCTCTTGGTGCAGCAGTTCGCGCAACAAGCCTTCGACGGTCTGCAACGTCACTTTGTTGCCCGTCAGCGAGGCGTAGGAAGCGACGCGAATCAAAGCCCCCTCCAGGCGGCGGATATTCGTGCGAATGCGGCTGGCCAGGAAATTGATAATATCCTCGGGCAGATCAACGCCCATCGCGCGTTCCTTCTTGCGCAAAATGGCCATGCGTGTCTCGACATCCGGCGCCTGCATCTCGGCGACCAAGCCCCATTCAAAACGGGACACCAGCCGCTGCTCCAAATTCTGGATTTCCGCCGCCGGCCGGTCGCAGGTGAGCACGATTTGCTTGCGGGCCTCGTGCAGGGCATTGAAGGTGTGAAAGAATTCCTCCTGGATGCGTTCCTTGCCGGCCAGGAATTGCACATCGTCGATCAAGAGCATGTCGGCCTGGCGGTATTTGCGGCGGAACCGCACTAGTTGGTTGTTCTGGATGGCGTCAATGTATTCGTTGGTGAATTTCTCGGCGGAAAAATACGTGACCCGCGAGGTCTTTTTGCTGGCGGCCACGTGCTGGCCGATGGCTTGGAGCAAATGCGTTTTGCCCAGGCCCACGCCGGCAAAAAGGAAGAGCGGGTTGTAAGATCGCCCCGGCGCCTGCGCCACTGCCATGGCGGCCGCATGGGCGTGATTATTGTTTTCCCCGACCACGAAGGTTTCAAACGTGTTCTTCGGATTGAACAACGATTCTTTGAGGACTGGGACGTTGCGTTCGACGGCTTCCGCAGGCGGCCGCGGCTTGTTTTTGGATTCCGGCGCGCCCAAACCGTTGGCCTCGGCCCCGGCAGGGTTGACGTGGAACTTGACCTTCAGGTGCTGGCCCGAGGCCTGCATGAGGACATCGTGGATCAGGCCCAGGTAATTATCCTTGAGCCAAACCTCGCAGAAATCGTTGGCGACTTCCAGCGTCAGAATCTCCTGCTCCAGCGTCTCGGCTTTGATCGGCTGGAACCAAAGATTGTAAATGTCCGTGTTTAGAAGCGCGCGCAGTTGCTGCTGCGCCGCCCCCCAGACGGTGTCGGCGGTTAGTTGCATGTTAAGTGCGTGATAACAGTGGCAAACTTTGAGTTTTCAACAATTATTCACCGGCACTTTTCCGCCCTCTCTGAGCGCGATTTTTCCCGGGCGCGCGGGCGCCCTCCTTTTCGATGTTTGGGCGGCCGAACGCGGCGCGCGCGGCCAAGCCTCCAAAGGCTCCTCGGAGAACAGTTTTAAGTGACTGATATTGAATAAGTTGCATACGAAAAAATTCACGGCCGTTTTTCTGGTTCACGCCGACGCTGATTCTGGCTTCACCTTTTCCGGCTGGCAGATGTTTTTTAAACAAAGTCAGGCCAGCCTGACGAGAACAACATATTAACTTTTATCCACGGGTTATTCACAATGGAGAAAAGCCTTTATTATCAGGCATTTTCCCCATGTTTCCCGCCGGTGAAACACTGGTTCCGCTTCCCAGTTGCAATCCGCATCACAAATCATTCCAGCGCCTTTTCGCTTCGTTATCTTATATCCACAGACAAAACGGCCCCGTCGGGTGGAAACCCGGCCGGGACTAAAATCAAACGGCTTCTTCGCCCGATTCCTCGGTGCGAATGCGGATGGCCGATTCGACATTGCTGACGAACACTTTGCCATCGCCAATTTTCCCAGTGCGCGCGGCGTGGACTATGGCTTCGACAGCCGGTTGCTTGAGTGCATCCGCCACGACCACCTCAATCCTGATTTTGGGCAGGAAATCGACGGTGTATTCGCTTCCGCGGTAAATTTCCGTGTGGCCTTTTTGCCGCCCGAATCCCTTGACTTCGGAGATCGTCAACCCTTGCACACCCGCCGCCGCCAGCGCCTCCTTGACCTCTTCGAGTTTGAATGGTTTGATAATGGCATCGATTTTCTTCATGGAGTTCCGCGCGCGCAGAAGGGATACTAGCAATCGTTGCGGCCATGTAAACATGAATCTGAAAGTTTTTGGAAAAAAAACCGAAAAGATTTTGAATGAATTTAAATAAAAATAGTCTTTGACTTTAGTTGCACAGCGTGTTTAGTTGGTTGTGGATTAGGCCGAAGAAGAGTTAGACGCGGGCAAAATTTGTTTAGGAATTGTTCTTTGATTGCCCGTTACGATTTCGGCTGGTGTTTGTACAGCATCTGCCGGGAAGCCCCTAATCCTACGTTTGTACTAAATTCGAAAATTCCCCGGGCTTCTTGGTCACCCTCTGATCACTAAGCCCGGTTTTTTTTGCCCTGACACCGCCCGCGCACCCGTGCAATCTTTGTCTCGTGATTCGAAATGTGATAACAACCGCCCGATTGCTCCTCTTCGGGGCCGCCTGCCTGTTCTGGGTCGCAAACGCCCAGGCGGGCGAGAGCGATTGGGTGCCGCTGAAATTGAAGCTCCCAGCCCCCGTCGATGCCGGCACCCCCAAAAACCTTCCCCCAGGCAGCACGGTGGAATTGAACGCCAAACCAGAAGCCCCGCCTTTGATGCCGCCAGATGCTCGCAACGTCGCGCCGGGCAAACGCATCACCTCCAGCGACAAAAATGCCACCGCGAGCGACCTCGCTAAATTGGCTGACGGCGACAAGGAAGCCGAGGAAAACGGCATCGTCCAGTTGCGCAAAGGATTGCAGTGGGTGCAATTTGATCTGAACGTCCCGCATGAAATTTACGCCGTCGCATTTTGGCATGCATTTGACACGCACAAGATATTTCATTCCGTCGCCGTCCAGGTTGCCGATGACGCGGATTTCACCGAAAACGTGCGCACCTTGTTCAACAATGACCGGGAAAACAGCGCCGGCTTGGGCATTGGCGCGGACCGCCAGTACATGGAGAGCAATCTCGGCAAAGTCGTCGATGCCAAAGGCGCGCGCGCCCGTTATGTCCGCCTCTATTCCAACGGGAGCAGCGACAGCAAGCTCAACGAATACATCGAGGTGGAAATCTACGGGCGGCCCGCCAAATGACATGCCAACCTCTTTTTAGTATGACGCCATTTTTGGTCCTTCGCGGCGTTGCCAAATCCTACCAGTCGGTTTTGGACGGCCCGCCTGTGACGGTGCTCGAAGGCATCGATCTGGAAATTCAGGAAGCCCAATCCGCCGCCATTATTGGCCCGTCCGGCTCCGGCAAGAGCACCTTGCTGAACATCATCGGAACGCTCGACCGGCCCACGAGCGGGCAAGTGTTGCTGGAAGGCCAGGATCTGGCCCAACTCGATGAAAACCGCCTAGCCGCGGTGCGAAACCGCCACATTGGGTTTATTTTCCAGGCGCACCATCTGCTTCCGCAATGCACCGTCCTGGAAAACGTGCTGGTCCCCACGCTCGTTTGCCAGGACGAGGCGCTCCGTCAATCAGCGCCGGAACGGGCGAAAAAGCTTCTTGACAGAGTTGGCCTTGGGCCGCGCCTGCATCATCGGCCCGGCCAGCTTTCCGGCGGCGAACGCCAGCGCGCGGCCGTCGTGCGCGGATTGATTAACCGGCCCCGCCTGCTGCTGGCCGACGAACCGACAGGGGCCTTGGACCGCGCCGCCGCCGAGGAATTGGCGCGCTTGCTGGTGGAATTAAACCGCGAGGAGCGCGTGACACTGGTCGTCGTCACGCACGCGCGCGATCTGGCCGCGCAAATGGCCCGCCAGCTCGAATTGCGCGATGGCCGATTCATTTAGCTCGCCAGTTTGGCTGGCTTGGTCAATCATTCGTTCCATGAAAGCCCTCGTCTGCCTTGTCTGCGCGGCGCTTGCGTTGTTTTCACGGCGCGCGGATGCGGCCAACCCGCCGCATAAGTGGAATGTTCTCTTCGTCGCCATCGACGACTTGACTTGCGCCTTGGGTTGCTACGGTCACCCGGAAGTAAAATCGCCGAACTTGGACAGCTTCGCCCGGCAGAGCGTCCGGTTCGAGCGCGCCTATTGCCAATTCCCGCTCTGCAATCCCAGCCGCTCCTCTCTCCTGAGCGGTTTGCGTCCTGACACCACCAAAATTTTCGGCAACGGCATCCCCATCCGAAAGCGTTTTCCTGATGTCGTCACTCTCCCCCAGCTTTTCAAAAATAACGGCTATTTTTCCGGGCGGGTCGGAAAGATATTCCATTACGGCGTGCCGGATCAAATCGGCACCAGCGGATTGGATGATGTGCCGTCCTGGGACCAATTCGTCAATCCGCGCGGCCGCGACAAAGATGACGAAAAGGACGTCATCAACTTTACCTCATGGAACAAAAACTTGGGCGCCTCGCTGACGTGGATGGAAGCCAAGGGCACCGATGCAGAGCAGACGGATGGCAAAGTCGCCGCCGCCACCATCAAATTGCTCGAAGCGAACAAAGACCGCCCATTTTTTATCGCCTGCGGATTTTACCGTCCGCATGTGCCAGACATTGCGACCAAGCGCTACTTTGACATGTACCCGCTCAAGAATGTCACGCTGCCCGTCGAGCCAGCGGGGCACGAAGCCGGGATTCCGCCCATTGCTTTGACCGTCAAGCCGGCCAATTACGGGCTGCCCTCCGAGAAGCTGCGGATTTTCAAGCGCGCCTATCATGCGGCGACCAGTTTTGCGGACGCGCAATTCGGCTTGGTGATGAAGGCGTTGAAGCGCCTCCATTTGGAGGACAACACGATCGTGGTCGTTTGGAGCGATCACGGCTGGTGCCTGGGCGAGCATGGCCAATGGCAGAAGATGCTGCTCTTCGAGGAGTCGGCGCACGTCGTGCTGATGGTCAAAATTCCTGGAGCCGGCGCCAACGGCGAAACGTGCCCGCGCACGGTCGAACTGGTGGACCTTTATCCCACGCTGGCGGATTTGTGCGGGTTGACGCCTCCCTCCAACTTGGAAGGCAGAAGCCTGCGGCCCTTGCTGGAGAATCCGAAAGCGCAATGGCCGTATCCCGCCTTTACCCAAGTCACGCGCGCCAAAGGCGTCCTGGGCCGTTCCATCCGCACCGAGCGCTGGCGTTACACCGAATGGGCCGGCGGCGCGCAAGGCAAAGAACTTTACGACCATGACGCTGACCCGCATGAATATCACAACCTGGCCGCCGACCCGAACGATGCCCGCATCATGGACGAACTCTCCGCGCAACTGCCCAAAGACAAAAAGCCCATCGATACCAACGCCACGCGCTGAACATCGCGCATGGGCTGGCTAACGTATTAAGCAACAGAGTCAGCTTTCGGAATGAAACCTGGAACGCCGGTTTCTACGACTTTGTTGAGCCTTGTTCTGGTTTGAATTCGGTTAATCTTGTCAACGGCAGCTTCTGGAATTTCTGAAATGTTGTAATTCTCGCGAATTCCATCCAGAGTTTTTGCCGTGGTAAGCACAGCCGTTCCACGTTGAATCGCCCAGGCGAGCAGGACTTGAGCTGGAGTCTGAGAGGTTTGCCGGGCAATGGCTAGAACCTCCCGTTCATTCCGATATCGTTCCGCGCAATCAAAGTGACGAAATCCAACCCTTAACGCGTCCCTTATCCCGCTCTTGGTTTCAACAGGGTCCGGGATCAAAGTTCCGAAACCGAGAGCCGGGATGGCGCCGGTCCCGAAGTTAAGAGGTATTGTCGCACAGCGGAGGCCCGAAGAGCTATTGAATGTCATAGGAAATCCTGGTTCAGTCATCTTTCGGTGGAGCGCTTAATCCAGCGCCCTCTTAAACGATAGCATCTAGCTTAACGTCCCGCTCAAATAATATTCCCTTGCCGCCGCGATCTTCGCCGCGAGCGCCTCCTGATCCGTGTCAGAGCACGAACTCGATGGGGATTTTCTCGGCGGCGCGGCGGGCAGCCTCGCCGGGACGATTCTTCCGCAGCGGCATGGCGCGGGCAATTCGTTCAAGCATCGCTTGCGGATCAATTCGCGAAGGCTGAGAAACAAAATCGGGCGCCACCGGAAGTTCCAGCGTCACCTCACTCTTTCGTCTCGAGCGCGGCTGACATTTTCTCATACAGATTCAAGGTGCCATATTTTTCGAATAACCGGCGAGTGTTTTTCGATTTAATGTCCAGACGGTTGACACGAATGAGATTTTCGACATCGAGGAAGTCCTTCAAAAACCGATGCCCCCGCGTGTTTTTTATGGCGTGCAGTTTCAAGGCAATGAGATGTTCCAATGTGGGAACGCGCGAAGACGTTCCGTAGAATTCCATCCCGCGGCTGGCTTTGAGCATCGGCTTAAAGGTTGCCGGCCGCACAAACATCAAGTCGATTGGCCAGGCGTTCCTTTTATCCGAGGCCAGTTGAACGAAGTTCGCAGTCTCGTTGAAAATGTGGTAGCTGAGATCCACGAATAAGGTGATCCATGACGGGCGATCGCTCGAACAAACGAGGAAATCCAAATCGGCCGTTTCCCTCGGAAAACCGTACAAGTTGACCGCGTGGCCGCCAATCACCAGAAACGGCAATTGGCGCTGGCGCGCTTCCATCTCAATCTTTGAAAAAAAAGTCACGGCAGCTGGGAATGGATTGCCATCTGTCCCAGACTTTGCCCGCGGCCAGAAACGGCTGTCGAGAGAATTCGGCAGACAGCGGCCACCCATTGGGTAGGGACACTGCTCCCTGTTTCGATGTTCGCCCCTGCATTAAAATAAATCCAAATGGACCATGGAACGAGCCAAAATTAACCGCCAAGCGCTTGAAGCAGGGAAGCGCGGATTGGTTCCAGCGAAAGCGGGTGCGGCTCAACCCTCCAGCGCGGAACAGGCGGAATCATCTCCACGGGTGCTGACGATCGGCCATTCTACGCGCACAATCTCTGAGTTCATCCGCCTGTTAAAGGCTCACGGTGTTTTGCTCGTTGTGGACGTGCGGACGGTGCCGCGGTCGCGGCGCAACCCGCAATTCAACAAGACCGCGCTGCCGCGATCGTTGAAGAAAGCGGGCGTGGGATACGTTCACATGCCGGGGCTTGGCGGTTTGCGCCACGCGAAGCGGGACTCGATGAACTTGGGTTGGCGAAATTCATCTTTCCGCGGTTACGCGGATTACATGCAGACGCCGGAATTCGAGCAGAGCCTCGCGGAAATGATCCGGCTGGCGGAGAACGGCCGCGTGGCGTTGATGTGCGCCGAAGCCGTGCCTTGGCGCTGCCATCGTTCGCTCATCGCGGATGCTCTGTTCGTCCGTGGAATTCAAACCGAGGACATCATGAGTCTGACCCGCCGCACAGTTCATGCCCTGACGGCCTTTGCGAAAGTCCGCGGTCGAACGATCACTTACCCTGCCGAGACGGCGCCCGTCACCGTCAAAAGGCCAGCCTCCAAACGGCCGCTCATCGCTCGAAAAGGCGCTGATCAAACGCGAAGTTTGCGGGCGGGCCAATCTTGAGCTTGGCGAAATCGGGATGCTTCGGATTGATGAGGTAATTGAATTCCTTCTGGATGATTACACTCGGCACGGCAAGGATTGCGGAAGCGTTCGATTTGACCCAATCGTAGCCCAACTCTTGGAGCGGCGGCGGCGGCTCGCCTTGCCAATCCTTGGGAAGGGCGGCTAACGCGAAATACTTCCCTCAAGCGCTCATCGAGCTGGGGGGAGAAGCACTTGTAGAGCTTGCGCATCCTGGTTTTGTCAATATGAACTCGAACGTCCAAGGCCGCCAGCGATTGATGTTCGCTGGCGTAAATCATCGGGACGCCGACTGGGTTCCATCGGCCGCCATAGCGCCGCGCGCCTTCACCATCGAACGCCGCCTCAGCCTGATCCTCTGGCACAATGCGCCAGCCCGTGAGCGTCACGAATAAACTCCGTATTCGACACGGCCCAACAGATTTTCGACTTCACGGGCGCCGGCTTCATTATCGCGTACTCCAACGGAACCGCGCCGCCCAAACCAAATTGCGGCGAATTCAGCCACCGCTTCGCATCCTCAATGTCCCCGAAGACTCGGACCGCCTGGCCAAGCAGCCGCGCGAAACGCACCACGCGGTCGGATACGGCCAGATTCAGCTTGCCGCCCGCGCGTTTCTGCCGATGGACGGTGGCCTTGGAAATGCCGGGCATCGGAGCGAGCCTTTCGGCAGGAATGTCGAGGCTGGCCTGCAAATCAGCCAACTCTTTTACGGGCAAACCAGCCTCCGACGCCTTGATGACGTCGCCCGCGTTGATGCTGGCATCCGTCCCATTCTTCCGCGGCGCGCTGACAAAACAGTTCACTAAACCGCTTTTCTTCGCCCGTGGTTTCGCAATCGTCGCACTCACTTGAGACTGCAAAGAGTCTCATTTGCGACAAATGTCAAAGCGCTTTTTCACCCGCATTGCTACAGCAGCGCCAATTGCTGGTTGCTCGGTTCGCGCAGGTTGCTGACGCCCACACCCAGCAATCGCAGCGGGCGCGATACCAGTTTTTCGCGGCCCAAAAGGAAACAGGCCAGGCGGTAAATATCGGCTGGCTCGGTCATCGGCTCCTCGACGGAAAATTGGCGCGTCAGCGTGGTGAAATCGCTGTAGCGCACTTTCACTTGCACCGTGTGCGCGGCCAGTCGCCGATGCTTCAGCCGCGCCGAAATGTCCGCCGCCTGTTCCCGCAGGCAGGCGCGCAGCGTCCTTCGGTCTTCGGTGTCATTGAGAAATGTTTCTTCGTTGCTGATGCTTTTGATTTCATTCCCAATTTCGAGCGGGCGATCGTCCTCGCCCAGCGCGAACTGTCTCAATTTGCTCCCAAACGATCCCGCCAGCGCGCGCAGGTCTCCGGGGTAATCCTGCAAATCTCCCACCGTGGCAATGCCCGCCTCGTTCAATGTCTGTTCAGTCACCTTGCCCACGCCGTAAAGCGCGCGCACCGGCAGCGGCCGCAAAAACTGCTTCTTTTCGCTCTCGGCGATGATGGTCAGCCCGTCGGGCTTTTTATGATCGCTGGCGATTTTGGCCAGCAATTTGTTGGCGGCGATGCCAATAGTGGCGGTCAGGCCGCGCTCGGCCAGAATCCGTTTCTTGACATCCCGCGCCATCGGCATGGCTGCAAACAGCGAGGCATCCGCGTCCTCCGCCTGGCTGAGGGAGGAGGCATCCAGATACGCTTCGTCAATGGAGACCGGCTCAACGATGGCCCCGGTTTCGGCGGCAATGCGCATGATATGCCGCGATTCCTCGCGGTAATGGTCCATGCGCGGGCGCACGAAACTGCCGCCGGGGCAAAGCCGTCCTGCCGTGGCGCTGGGCATGGCCGAGCGGACGCCGAATTTCCGGGCCTCATAGCTGGCCGCGCAGACCACGCCGCGCTGGGTCGGCGGCGCGCCGACAATCACGGGCCGCCCGCGCAGGCTGGGCTGGTCGCGCTGCTCCACCGAGGCGTAGAACGCATCCATATCCAAATGGAAAATCACGCGAAACATTGCAGAGAAAGTTTACCACGAAGGCTGAGAAGCCAAAGCAGGAAGCAGCGGCGCCGCGCGTTTCTGCTTGCCTTCGCGCCGCGAGTCAAATTTGCTTTGCCGATGCGCCAGCTTTTCCGCCGCAAATCTCTTGACCGCTTGGTGGGCGAAACCACCGAGCCAGGCCACCAGCTCAAGCGGGCGCTCGGCCCGGTGCATTTGACGCTCTTTGGCGTCGGCGCGATTGTCGGCGCCGGCATTTTCTCCACTGTGGGAACCGCCGCGGCGGGCGGCGCGGATCATATCGGAGCCGGGCCGGCCATCATTGTCTCGTTTCTCATCATGGCTCCAATCTGCGCGCTGGCCGGATTGTGCTACGCCGAATTCGCTTCGATGGCGCCCGTGTCCGGCTCCGCTTACACGTATGCCTACGCGACCATGGGCGAATTGGCGGCGTGGATCATCGGCTGGGACCTCATTTTGGAGTACGCGGTCGGCAACGTGGCGGTGGCAATTTCGTGGTCGGGCTATTTCCAGGCGCTCATGCACAATCATTGGCCGGCATGGCTGGGCGTGGATTTCCGCACGGCCCTGCAAGCCTTTCATGCCGTCGCCGATGCCACGAGCAGGCACGTTGATCTTTCCACTCTCGACGCCAGCGTGGTGCAGGCCGCCCAAGCCTGGCACGACGCCCCGCGCATTCTGGGCGCCCCGATTATCTTCAACCTGCCCGCATTTGGGATCGTCATATTATTAACAGGGCTGCTGGCCATTGGCATCAAGGAGAGCGCCTGGTTCAACTCGGCCATGGTCGTCCTCAAGCTGGTCATTCTCTTGTTCTTTCTGGTTATTGGCGCGTTCTATTTGAAATCCGAAAATTGGAAGCCCTTCGCTCCGCACGGATTCAAGGGAATCGCCAGCGGCGCGGCCGTCATTTTCTTCGCCTATATTGGATTCGACGCCGTCTCGACTGCCGCCGAGGAAACCCGCCGTCCGCAACGCGACATGCCCATAGGCATCCT
Source organism: Verrucomicrobiia bacterium (assembly GCA_036501625.1). Lineage (GTDB taxonomy): Bacteria > Verrucomicrobiota > Verrucomicrobiia > Limisphaerales > Palsa-1400 > Palsa-1400. Next base: position 22,119 of record DASXZY010000009.1, on the reverse strand, counting down.
CGGCAGCCTGGGCCTTTGCACGGTGATCTACGTCGCGGTCGCCGTCGTCCTGACGGGCATGCTCCCCGCGAGCAAGCTCGATACAGCCGAACCGCTGGCAACCGCATTCACGGGGCTGGGCATGAATTGGGCGGTGGTCATCATTTCCATCGGCGCGCTGCTGGCCACCGCCTCGGTTTTGCTGGTCTTTCAAATGGGGCAGTCGCGGATTTTCTTCAGCATGGCTCGGGACGGTTTGCTGCCGTCATGGGCCGCCAGCGTCCATCCCCGATTTCGCACGCCATTCCTGACAACGCTGCTGACCGGCACTCTCGTGGCCGCCTTCGCCGGGGTGATGAACATTGACGAGGTCGTGGAACTGTGCAATATCGGCACCGCCTTCGCGTTCGTGCTGGTCGCGGCGGGCGTCATCATTCTGCGCAAAATCGATCCAGACCGGCCGCGCGGATTCAGGACGCCCTGGGTGCCTTGGGTGCCGATCGCTTCGATAATTACCAGCGGCTGGCTCATGTCCGCCTTCCCGGCCGTGACGTGGCTGCGATTTGTCATTTGGCTGGCGGCCGGCCTCGTGGTCTATTTCTGCTATGGCTACCGCCGGAGCCACCTGAGAGCGTCGAACGGCCCCAATCGCTAATCGTTAGCCAGGCACTGATGGATCGCCTTGTTGCGGATGGCCGGCAAATTCTCTCGTTATAGCATGGATTGGAACCTCCCGGCTCGCTACCAAATCAAGTTGGTCGCCGCCGTCGCTTGATAAAAACTGACGTGCGTGTCAGCGAAGAGTATATTCCCGGCCGGCTTGTTACGGTGCCAGCCTTTCGTATCGGCTGGAAAGGGCAGTATGCCGCAACCGAAGAGGACCGTTTGCGTGAGATTGGTCAGGCTGTTGATGGACAAACCATCCAGGCCGGGAGAAGTGGCCGCGGGCGGGTTTGAGCCGCAATTGAAGACGTAGGAATTGCCCACCCATTCGAACAGATCGTAGGTTGTCCCATCCACCGTGCGCCCCTGGTCCATGGGGCAAGTCACGGTGCCTTCAGTCAATCCATAATGATTCAAGGGTCGATCGGTGCGGTTGAAGATATTGTCTTGCGCTGTGCCGATCTTGTTGTTGTTGGTCCGGCCGGCCCAGACAAACCACTCCATGCCATCGATTGAGATATTGGTGGACTTCCAAAAAAGCCGGTCGTTGTAATCCTGCAAGTACAGATGCAATGCCACTCCTGCCTGGCGCAGGTTGGACATGCACTTGGCGTCTTGCGCGCGGGTTTTGGCTCTGCTCAAAGCAGGCAAAAGCATGGAGGCAAGAATCGCAATGATGGCGATGACCACCAATAATTCGATGAGCGTAAACGCCCGTCCGCCTTTGGTCGTTTTATTGTGCATTCCAAACCGTGAATAAGCACCGTCTAAGATGGACGATTGATTGCCAGGATTATTCAGGGCGTTTCATTGGTGGATCGGCTAAAAAAGTGAAAAAAGCCGTTGACATTGCGTTTTGCCCCCCGTAATCTGAGTCCCAGTTATCGGGCATAGTCGCAGGAGCCATGAACCCCGACGCCGCTTCGCTTTAAAAGTTGAGAATGGCAGGGGTCGTGGTGCTTTGTCGTTTTTGCACGGTCAGGATGCCAGAGTAAGCAGTATTTTGGCTTTTGCCCATGTAGCTCAGTTGGCAGAGCACGTCCTTGGTAAGGACGAGGTCATCAGTTCGATCCTGATCATGGGCTCCATAACTTGTGAATATTGAAACGGAATATCTAATTAAAATATAGAAGAATATGGCAAAAGAAGCCTTTCAACGAACAAAACCCCACGTCAATATCGGCACCATTGGCCACGTTGATCACGGGAAATCCACCTTGACCGCCGCCATTGTCGAAGTCCAAAGCAAAAAAGGCATGGCCAAGCCCATTAGCTACGCGGACATTACCAAAGGTGGCACAGTGCGCGACGCCACCAAGACGGTGACCATCGCGGTCTCGCACGTCGAGTACGAGTCCCCGCAGCGCCATTATGCCCACGTCGATTGCCCCGGCCACGCGGACTACGTTAAGAACATGATTACCGGCGCGGCCCAAATGGACGGCGCCATCTTGGTGGTTAGCGCTGCTGACGGTCCCATGCCCCAGACCCGCGAGCACATTCTTCTGGCCCGCCAGGTCGGCGTGCCGGCCATCGTGGTCTTCCTGAACAAGGTTGATCTCGTGGATGACCCTGAATTGCTCGAATTGGTTGAGATGGAAATCCGCGATCTGCTCAGCAAATATCAATTTCCGGGTGATACGACTCCGGTTGTGCGCGGCAGCGCCACTGCCGCCCTGAATGCCAAGCCCGAAGGCCTCAAAGCCATCGACGACCTGCTCAACGCGGTGGACAACTTCATCCCGCTGCCGACGCGCGAGATCGACAAGCCGTTCCTGATGTGCATCGAAGACGTGTTCAACATTGAAGGCCGCGGCACGGTTGTCACTGGCCGTGTCGAGCGGGGTGAATTGAACAAAATGTCCGACGTGGAAATCGTCGGCCTGAAAGACACCCGCAAAACCGTCGCGACCGATATCGAGATGTTCCGCAAACTTTTGGACAAAGCCAGCGCCGGAGATAACGTCGGCGTGCTGTTGCGCGGCACCAAGAAAGAGGAAGTCGAGCGCGGCATGGTTTTGGCCAAGCCGGGCACGATTACCCCGCACACGAAGTTTAAGGCGGAAGTCTATGTGCTTTCCAAAGACGAGGGTGGGCGGCATACGCCATTTTTCACCAATTATCGCCCGCAGTTCTACTTCCGCACCACGGACGTGACCGGCACGGTCCATTTGGCGCAAGGCGTCGAAATGGTCATGCCCGGCGACAACGTCTCGGTCGATATTGAATTGATCGCTCCCGTTGCGATGGAAAAAGGCCAAAGGTTCGCCATCCGCGAAGGCGGTCGAACGATTGGGGCGGGCCGGGTGTCTGACATCGTAGCCTAAGCGGGTTTGATTTAACGGCAGGAGCGCGCAGACGCCCCTGCTGATATGCAACGAGGGACTGCTCGGGGGCATAGGGCGGTAGCTCAATTGGTAGAGTAGCGGTCTCCAAAACCGTCGGTTGGGGGTTCGAGTCCCTCCCGCCCTGCCACTCGAGGCAAGGACCGGAGGGGTGGCAGAGTGGTCTATCGCGACGGTCTTGAAAACCGTTGTGCGGGAAACCGCACCGGGGGTTCGAATCCCTCCCCCTCCGCCAAAAAAAGGTATTAGAAGAAGAAGAAATGAAAGATTATTTGCCAATGATCATTATGATCGTGGTCGCCACAGTGGCGTTCACGATCCTGTGGCGCCAGGGCGCTTTCCTTCGCTTGTCCGCTTATTGGAACGAGACGATGGAAGAACTGAAGAAATGCAGTTGGCCCACTTGGACTGAATTGCACGGTTCCACTGTGGTCGTCATCATTTCGGTGGTGCTGCTGGGGCTTTTTACAGTGGGCGTGGACCTGCTGGTCGCCTCCATCATTCGAATCATCGTTTAAGGATTAGCTGATGCCAAAAAGCCAGTGGTTCGTCATACATACTTTGTCCGGGCAGGAGCAGAAGGTCAAAGAGAACATCGAGAAGCGCGTCAAAGCCGAGGAAATGACCGATTTCATTAAAGAAGTCCTGGTCCCGGTGGAGAAGGTGGTCGATGTGCGCGGCGGCAAGAAAACCGTGACCAGCCGCAAGCTCCATCCCGGCTACGTGTATATCGACATGGTGCTGCTGGATGACGACAAGCGGATTTTGGAAAAGCCGTGGTATTTCATCCAAGATACGCCAGGAAAAATTGGCATCGTGGGCGGGGACCGGCCCATCGCGGTGACGCCGGATGAAATCGCGGTCATCAAGGAGCAAATCTCCGAAAGCGAAGAAACCGAGAAACCAAAGGTTCATTTCGATGTTGGAGAGACGGTCAAGATCAACGACGGGCCGTTTTTGAATTTCAGCGGGGTGATTGAGGAAATCGAGCCGGAACGCGGCAAACTCAAGGTCACCGTTAATATTTTCGGGCGCAATACTCCCGTCGAACTGGAGTATTGGCAGGTGGAAAAAGCTTAATTAAGCGCGAATTTTATGGCCAAGAAGATTACAGGACAAATCAAGTTGCAGATACCGGCCGGTCAAGCCAACCCGGCTCCGCCCGTCGGCCCCGCGTTGGGCCAGCAAGGCGTCAACATCATGGCGTTTTGCAAGGAATTCAATGCCGCGACCAAAGAGCAGGCTGGCATGATAATTCCGGTCGTGATTACGGTCTATGCCGACAAGTCCTTTACTTTCATCACCAAGTCGCCTCCCGCGTCGGTCCTGCTCAAGAAGGCCGCTGGCATCGCCTCCGGCTCCAAAGTTCCCAATAAGGACAAAGTGGGCAAGGTGACGCGCAAACAGGTGCTTGAAATCGTCAAGCTCAAGATCAAGGATTTGAACGCCGCCAACGACGAGGCGGGGTTCAGGATTATTGCGGGCACCGCCCGCAGCATGGGAATCGAGGTCGTCGAATAATCAACCGCGGGAGAGTCTCCGTCCCCGGGGCGGCGGCTCGTTCGCACCGCACATCATTATGCCAAGCAAAAGATATAAAAAGGGGCTGGAACAAGTTTCCAGCCACAAACCTTATCCGTTGAAATCAGCGGTCGAGGTGCTCGCAAAATTTCCCAAAGCCAAGTTCAATGAAACCATTGACATGGCTTTCAAACTGGGTGTGGACCCCAAACAATCGGACCAAATGGTCCGCGGCACTGTCCCTCTGCCCCATGGCAGCGGCAAGAACGTCCGCGTGCTGGTCTTTTCCAAGCCCGGCCCCGCCGCCGAGGCCGCCCGCGCGGCTGGCGCCGAGTACATCGGCTTCGATGAGTTGATCAAAAAGTGCAACGAAGGCTGGACGGATTTCGATGTCGCCATCGCCACGCCCGAAGCCATGTCCGAAGTCCGCAAATTGGGCAAGGCGCTCGGCCCGCGCGGGTTGATGCCCAATCCCAAAACCGGCACCGTCACCGACGACACGGCCAAGGCCGTCAAGGAAGTCAAAGCCGGACGTGTTGAATTCAAGGTGGACAAGGGCGGCAACATCCACGTTCCCATAGGCAAGGTTTCGTTCCCGGCCGATCACATTATGGAAAACGCGCGGGCGGTCATCGAAGCGGTGGCCAAGGCCAAGCCCAGCAGTTCCAAAGGGACGTTCATCCACACCTGCACCATTTCCGCCACGATGAGCCCGCCCGTGCGGGTTGATGTTCGCGAATTCATGGATGCCGCCTAACCCAAACCAAAATCACCATGCGCGCAGAAAAACAATATATTAGCAACGAATATCAGGCCCGGCTCAACACCTCGCCTTATTTCATCGTGGTCGATTACCGGGGATTGAAAGTCGGCCCGATCACCGAATTGCGCAAACGCCTCCACAAGGCGGGAGCGGAAATGCACATCGTCAAGAATTCCCTTTTCCGCCTGGCGGTCAAGGAATCTGGCATCGATTTGGGAACCTCCCTCAGCGGCCAATTGGCCGTCGTGACGGGCCAGCGCGACGTCTCTGCCGCTGCCAAGATCGTCAAGACCTTTAGCGCGGAGTTCGACAAGCCCAAAGTGCGGTTTGGTTATTTGAAAGACCAGCGTTTGGAAAGCGCCGATCTCATGGCTCTGGCCGATTTGCCATCCATCGAGGTTTTGCGCAGCAAATTGCTGGGCGTGATCAAGGGTCCGGCCACCAAATTGGCGGCCACCATCAACACCCCTGGCACGCAGTTGGCGCGCGTCCTCAAGGCGCGTGTGGACAAAGGAGCTTAAACAATTTCATCGCCGTTCGCGGAGATGAAGCACACAACAAAAACAAAGTAAATCGTCGGCTTGCAGGCTTGCGAGCGCAATCCATCCGCGGCTGCGGGTGGCAACGAGACTGAAAGGAAACATGGCTGATATAGCATCATTAGTGGAACAACTGGGCAAGTTGACGGTCATTGAGGCCGCGGACTTGGTCAAACAATTGGAAACCGCCTGGGGAGTGACTGCTGCCGCACCCGCCGCTGCCGCTGCCGCGCCTGGAGCTGCCGCCGCTGGAGCCGCTGCTCCTGCCGCCGAAGCCAAAACGGCCTTCGACGTCATTCTGGTCTCCGCTCCGGCGGACAAGAAGATCGCCGCCATCAAAGTGGTGCGCGAGATCAAAGCCGGACTGGGCTTGGCGGACGCCAAAGCTCTCGTTGAAGGCGCGCCCAAGCCGGTCTTGGAAGGGGCCAACAAGGCTGACGCCGACGCCGCCAAGAAAAAATTGGAGGACGCCGGGGCCAAAGTTGAAATTAAGTAACAATGATGTAAACTTAGGAGCGGCGGGAGACATTCCGCCGCTCGTTTAAACTTTTTAAAGAGCGATTTCCAAAACGAGAATCATCGTTTCATCAAAAGATTTTTGCTCCGGCACGTTTTCGGATGCCCCGCGAACGCGCCTGCCGTCGTTTGTGCCTGAAAATAACCTGGCCTGCGCCAGACCATGACCAAAGGTTAAAATGCCATCGAAAATTACTGAACGCGTTCACTTCGGCAAGATCAAAGAGGTGATCGCGCCGCCCAACCTGATCGAGTTGCAGACCAATTCCTACCGGGATTTTCTGCAAGTCGAAACGCCGCCGTCCAGGCGCAAAAACACCGGGCTGCAAGCCGTGTTCACGGAGGTCTTTCCTATTGACAGTTACGATGGCAAATGCAAGCTCGATTACGACAGTTATGAAATCGGCGAACCCAAGCACGACTGGCTGGAATGCCTGCGTGAAGGCATCACCTTCGGCGCGCCGCTGCATGTGACGTTCAAGCTCAAGGAGGAAAAAGCAGCCAAGGAAGAAAAGGTGTTCATGGGCGAATTGCCCCTGATGACGCCCCAAGGCACTTTCGTCATCAACGGCGCCGAGCGCGTTATCGTCAGCCAGTTGCACCGTTCTCCCGGCTTGGCCTTCGAGAAGAGCCTCCATCCCAACGGCAAGGAATTGTATTCCTTCCGCATCATTCCCGACCGCGGTTCCTGGTACGAGGCGCAGTTTGACACGAGCGATTTGCTTTACGTCTATCTCGACCGCAAAAAGCGCCGCCGCAAATTTCTCACGACCACTTTCTTCCGTGCCCTGGGCTACGGCTCCGACGCGGACATCCTCAAGCTGTTCTATGACATCGAGGAACTGAGCGTCAAGGACGCCGAGAAGCTGGAAGACATCCAAAACAAGGTGCTGGTCGAGGACGCCATCGATGCCGACAAGGGCACGGTCGTGGCCCGCGCGTTCGAGCCGCTGTCCAAGGCGGTTGTCAAACAGATCGCCGAATTGGGCATCAACAAAATCCGCGTGGTCGATACGAACGTTGACGACGGCATCGTTATTAAGTGCCTCAAAAAGGACCCGACCAAAAACGAGGACGACGCCCTCAAAGACATTTACCGCCGCCTGCGCCCCGGCGATCCGCCCACGGCCGCCAACGCCCGCGCGCTGATCAAACGGCTGTTTTTCGACGCCAAACGTTACGATCTCGGACGCGTTGGCCGTTACAAGATCAATCAGAAGCTGGGCATCAAGGGCGGTGATTCGCGCATTTTGACCAAGGAGGACTTGGTGGCCGCCACCAAGTACCTGCTGCGCCTCAAAAAGGGCGAAGGCAGCCTGGACGACATCGATCACTTGGGCAGCCGCCGCATCCGAACGGTCGGTGAATTGCTGGCCAATCAATGCCGTGTCGGCCTTGCCCGCACCGAGCGCCTGGTCAAGGAGCGCATGACGCTTTTCGATCAAAGCCTGGAAACGATGTCGCCGCAGAAGCTCATCAATCCGAAGGCGCTCTCGGCCGTCATCCGTGATTTCTTTGGGCGCAGCCAGCTTTCGCAGTTCATGGACCAAATCAACCCGCTGGCAGAGTTGACGCACAAGCGCCGCCTTTCGGCTCTCGGGCCTGGAGGCCTTTCGCGCGACCGCGCGGGGTTTGAAGTGCGCGACGTTCACCCGTCCCACTATGGGCGCATTTGCCCGGTGGAAACGCCCGAAGGCCCCAACATCGGTTTGATCGCCTCGCTGGCGACGTTCGCGCAGGTCAACGACTTCGGTTTCCTGGAAACTCCTTACCGCAAGGTTGAGAAGGGCCGTGTCACCGCGCATCTTGATTATCTAACGGCTGATCGCGAGGAAGCCTTTATCATCGCCCAAGCCAACGCGCCCATCGACGACAAAGGCAACTTCATGGGCGAACACGTCCCGTGCCGTTGCAAAGGCGACTTCATCGACGTCGAGCCAACCCGCGTCGATTACATGGACGTTTCGCCGAAACAACTCGTTTCAGTGGCCGCCAGCTTGATTCCCTTCCTCGAACACGACGACGCCAACCGCGCGTTGATGGGATCCAACATGCAACGCCAGGCCGTGCCGCTGTTGGTGACCGAAGCGCCCTTGGTGGCGACCGGTTTGGAAGAGCGGGTCGCGCGCGATTCCCGCGCCGTGCTCGTTTCCGAAGAAGCCGGCAAAGTCGCCTCGGTCAACGGCAACATGGTGCTGGTGACCAGCGACGGCAAAATCCCTGACACCAAGAAAAAGCTTAAAACGGACGCGGCTGCCGGTGTGTGGGTTTATCCCATCCGCAAATTCATGCGTTCCAACGCCGCCACTTGCATCAATCAAAAAATTGTCGTAGCCAAGGGCGAAGCGATCAAAAAAGGCCAGGTCATCGCCGATGGTCCTTGCACGCAAGGCGGAGAACTGGCCCTGGGCCGCAACGTCCTGTGCGCGTTCATGCCTTGGAACGGATACAACTTTGAGGACGCCATCCTCATCAGCGAACGCATCGTCAAGGACGACGTTTTCACTTCCATTCACATTGATGAATTTGAAGTCGGCGCCCGCGACACCAAGCTCGGCCCGGAGGAAATCACGCGCGATATTCCCAACTTGGGCGATGAAGCGTTGAAAAACCTCGGCTCCGACGGCGTGATTCGCATCGGCGCGGAAGTCAAGCCGGGGGACATCCTGGTTGGCAAGATCACGCCCAAGAGCGAGACCGAGCTGGCTCCCGAAGAGCGCCTTTTGCGCGCCATCTTCGGCGAGAAGGCGGCCGACGTCAAAGACACGTCGCTCAAAGTGCCCTCCGGCACTTACGGCATCATCATGGATGTCAAAGTTTCCTCCAAGAAGGAACGCGAAGTCGAAGTCAAGGTGGTGCCGGAAGTCCGCCGCCACGCCAAGGAAGTCCAGGACGAGCACAAGGGCAAAGCCGACGAGTTGCGCGAGCAATTGACGGAAGCCTTGAGCAACATTTTGCTGGGCGAAAAAATTCCGCTCGATGTCGTCAATTCCGAGACTGGCGAAATCATCATCCCGGCCAACCGCAAGATCACCAAGACGCTTTTGCGCAAATTGGCGCAGGTTTATGATCGCATTGAGATCGACCCGTCGCCCATTCGTAACAAGATCAATGAGATCATCGGCAGCTTCAAAAAGAAGTTCGACGATTTGCAAATGCAGCACGACGAAGAGATCGAGCGCGCCGAAGCTGGCGAGGAAGTCGATAGCGGCGTCATCAAATCGGTCAAAGTTTATATCGCCTCCAAACGCAAGCTTTCCGTCGGCGACAAAATGGCCGGCCGCCACGGCAACAAAGGCGTCGTGGCCAAGATCGTGCCCGAGGAAGACATGCCCTTCCTGTCTGATGGCACGCCTGTTGATATTGTATTGAACCCCCTGGGCGTGCCTTCGCGCATGAACGTGGGGCAGGTGCTCGAAACGCACTTGGGATGGGCGGCCCGCTTGCTGGGCCTCAAATTTGCCACGCCTGTTTTCGATGGCATCAAGGAGAAGAACATCCGCGGTTACCTCAAGGAGGCCAAATTGCCCGAACACGGCAAGACCCTCCTCATCGATGGCCGCACGGGCGAAGCCTTCGACCAGGAAATCGTAGTCGGTTACATCTATATGATGAAGCTGGGCCACTTGGTCGCGGACAAAATTCACGCCCGCGCCGTCGGGCCGTATTCCCTGGTCACCCAGCAACCACTGGGCGGCAAAGCGCAATATGGCGGACAGCGTTTCGGCGAAATGGAAGTGTGGGCCATGGAAGCCTATGGCGCCGCTTACAGTTTGCAGGAATTGCTCACCGTCAAATCTGACGACGTGCAGGGCCGCACCCGCATTTACGAGAGCATCGTCAAGGGCGACAATTGTCTCGAAGCTGGCGTGCCGGAATCCTTCAACGTCCTGGTCAAGGAAATGCAATCCCTGGCCATGGATGTCAAAGTCGGCTATTCGAACCCTGTGGAACAGGCCGCCGCCGTGCAAGCCACGGCCCTAAGCAGCCTTAAATAATATCAGCACCAATCTCCTCTTACCCAAACGGCAAAGCATACATGAATACTAAAGAAACGGCCCGCGAGTTGCTTGGCTTGGATAAAGTCAATCAGGTTGAATACGTCGCCATTTCCGTCGCCTCGCCGGAGTCGATCCGGGCTTGGTCCAAAGGCGAAGTCAAGAATCCAGAAACGATCAATTACCGCACTTTCAAGCCTGAAAAAGGCGGCCTTTTCTGCGAACGCATTTTCGGTCCCGTCAAGGACTGGGAGTGCTCGTGCGGCAAGTATAAACGCATCAAGCATCGTGGTGTCGTCTGCGACCGTTGCGGCGTGGAAGTGACACTGGCCCGCGTTCGCCGCGAGCGCATGGGGCACATTGAACTGGCCGTGCCGGTTTCCCATATCTGGTTCTTTAAATGCATGCCCTCGCGCCTTGGCTTGGTGCTGGACATGACCGCTCGCAACCTCGAGCGCGTCATTTACTACGAGGACTACATGGTCATCGATCCGGGTTCGACTCCGCTCAAGCTGCACCAGTTGCTGAGCGAGAACGAATATCGCGAGGCCCGCGAAACCTACGGCCCCGAAGCTTTCATCGCCAAGATGGGCGCCGAAGCCGTCCGCGAGGGTTTGGGCAATGTCGATCTGCAAAAGCAAATCGATCACCTGGCCATCGCCATGACCGAAACCAAGAGCAAGCAGATCCGCAAGAAAATTGCCAAGCGCATCAAGCTCCTTTCGGCCTTTCTTTCGTCCAAGGCTCGTCCTGAATGGATGATCCTGACCGTCCTGCCGGTCATCCCGCCGGACCTGCGTCCGCTGGTGCCGCTCGAAGGCGGCCGCTTCGCGACTTCCGATCTCAACGATCTTTACCGCCGCGTCATCAACCGGAACAACCGCCTCAAAAACCTGCTCCAGCTCAAGACGCCGGAAGTCATCATCCGCAACGAAAAACGCATGTTGCAGGAAGCCGTTGATGCTTTGTTTGACAACGGCCGACATGGCCGCGCTGTCACGGGCGCCGGCAACCGCGCCTTGAAATCTCTGAGCGACATGCTCAAGGGCAAGAGCGGCCGGTTCCGCCAGAACCTGCTGGGCAAGCGCGTCGATTATTCTGGCCGCTCGGTCATTGTCATCGGGCCGGAATTGAAACTGCATCAGTGCGGTTTGCCCAAGAAAATGGCGCTCGTGCTGTTTGAGCCGTTCATCATCCGCCGGCTCAAGGAATTGGGCTACGTTCACACTGTCCGTTCCGCCAAGAAAATGATCGAGCGGCAATCGCCGGAAGTGTGGGACATCCTGGAAGAAGTCACCAAGGGCCATCCAGTGCTGCTGAACCGCGCGCCGACGCTTCACCGTTTGTCCATCCAGGCCTTCGAGCCGATCCTCATCGAAGGCGAGGCCATCCGGATTCATCCATTGGTTTGCACCGCCTACAACGCGGACTTCGACGGCGACCAAATGGCCGTCCACGTCCCGCTTTCCGTCGAGGCCCAAATGGAGGCGCGCCTGCTCATGATGGCGCCCAACAACATCTTCAGCCCGTCCAGCGGACGCCCGATCATGACGCCCACGCAGGACATCACGCTGGGATGCTATTACTTGACCGCCGAACCGCGCGCCAAAAAGGACGGCAAGCAGACCATGCTCTTTGGCTCCAAGTCCGAAGTCATTTTCGCCTACAGCGACGGCGGCGCCGCGCTGCATAATCGCATCCGCATGGCCAATCCGGACCGCGGCAACAAGACCCTTTACGGCAACTCCGAAGTCGCCGCCATTGAGACGACAGTCGGCCGGGTCATTTTCAGCGAAATCTGGCCCGAAGAATTGGGCTTCCTGAACAAAGTCGTTGGCAAATCGCAATTGGGCGATCTCATCTGGACCTGCTACAAGCAGTGCGGCCACGAGAAGACCGTCATCATGCTGGACAAGCTCAAGGAGCTGGGCTTCCGCTCGGCCACCCGTTCGGGTTGTTCCATCGGCATTGATGACATGATCATCCCGAAGGAAAAGGACCAGGAAATCCACAACGCCCAGAAGCAGATTTCCGAAGTGGAAAAACAATATCGCAAAGGCGTCATCACTCCAGGCGAGCGCTACAACAAAGTGATCGACATCTGGACGCATTGCACCGACCAGATTGCCAACGTCATGTTGCGCACGCTCGAAGCCAACCAGAACAAACTCGAGTACAACCCGGTTTCCCTGATGGTGGATTCCGGCGCGCGCGGCAACCGCCAGCAAGTCCGCCAATTGGCGGGCGTGCGCGGCTTGATGGCCAAGCCCAGCGGCGACATCATCGAGAAGCCCATTCTGTCCAACTTCCGCGAAGGCCTGACGGTGCTGGAGTATTTCATCTCCACCCACGGCGCGCGCAAAGGTTTGGCTGACACCGCGCTCAAGACGGCTGACTCCGGCTATATGACCCGCAAACTGGTCGATGTGGCCCAGGACGTCATCATCCGCATGGAAGATTGCGGCACCACCAACGGCATTCTCGTGCAGGCGATTTACGAGGGCGAGGACGAGGTTGTCAAATTGAGCGAGCGCATCATCGGGCGTCTCTCCTGCGACGACATTGTCGATCCGGGCGACGTCAAGAAGGTTTTGGTTCACGCCAACGACATGATCGACGAGATCAAGGCTCGCCAGGTTGAAAGCTCCGGCGTGGAAAAAGTCCGCATCCGCTCGGTCCTCACGTGCGAATCCAAGCAGGGCATCTGCGGCTGCTGCTATGGTCGCAATCTGGCCACCGGCGGGATGATTAAGCGCGGCGAGGCGGTCGGCATTATTGCCGCCCAGTCCATCGGCGAACCCGGCACCCAGTTGACCATGCGCACGTTCCACATCGGCGGCACGGCCTCCCAGGTGTTCAAGCAGCCTCACATCAAGGCCAAGTTCGATGGCGTCGTGCAATACAATGATATCCGCTTGGTCGAATTGGAGGACGGCAACAACATCGTTTTGAACAAGAACGGCTCCATTTCCATTATGGCCGAAGACAGCGGGCGCGAATTGGAAACGCACAACCTGGTCATCGGCTCTGTCATCTCGGTCCAGAACGGAAAGAAGGTCAAGAAGGGCGAGCCGTTCGTTCAGTGGGACCCGTACAATGTCCCGATCCTTTCCGAAAAAGGCGGCAAGGTGAAGTTTCTCGATATTATCGAAGGCGTCACCATGAAACAGGAACTCGACCAGGCCACGGCTCAGGAAGCCATGGTCATTATCGAGCACAAGGAAGACCTGCATCCGCAGATCGTCATCCTCAACGACAAGGGCGAGCCGGCGGCTAATTATCCCATTCCCTCCGGCGCTCACATCGTTGTCAACGAAGGCGAAAAAATCGTGCCCGGCACCCTCATGGCCAAAACGCCGCGCAAATCGTCCAAGACAAAGGACATTACCGGCGGTCTTCCGCGCGTGGCCGAATTGTTCGAGGCTCGCCGTCCGAAAGACGCAGCCGAGATCTCCAAGATCGACGGCATCGTCGATTTCGGCCCCAGCGTCCGCGGCAAGCGCACCATTCTTATCAAGGACCCGCAAACCAGCGTGGAGGAGGAGCACCTCATCCCCATTGGCAAACACGTCATCGTGTTCAAGGGCGACTTTGTCAAGAAAGGCCAGCAATTGACCGAAGGCCCGGTTGACCCGCACGAAATTCTGGACATTTGCGGCCCGCAGGAATTGCAGGAGCATTTGGTCAACGAAGTGCAGGAGGTTTACCGCCTGCAGGGTGTGACCATCAATGACAAACACATTGAGATCATCGTCCGCCAGATGTTGCGCAAAGTCCGCGTCAACGAGCCGGGCGACACGCAATTCCTTTGGGGCGAACAGATCGACAAGATCGAATTCGAGAAAGAGAATTCGCGCGTCGAGAAAATGGGCGGCAAGCCTGCTGAGGCGCAACCCGTCCTGCTGGGCATCACCAAGGCCTCGCTGGAGACGGAGAGCTTCCTGAGCGCGGCCTCGTTCCAAGACACCACGCGCGTCCTGACCGAAGCGGCCACGATGGGCAAAGTGGATTATCTGCGCGGCTTCAAAGAGAACGTGATCATGGGCCACATCATTCCAGCCGGCACGGGTTACACGACCCATCGCCGGGTCGAATTGAAGCCCTTGGTCGAGCCTCTTCCGGTGGAAGAAACGGAAGCCGCTCCGGCGCTGGTCCTGGAAACGCCGCTGGCTGGTTAATAAAGATTCTGAGTTCTGCGGAACTCATTCGTGGCAATGCCCGAAACTGCGATTCAAAGCGCGGGCGCGCGCTTTCGCGCCGCCATGCTGTTGGAGAAGCCGCTGCAAATTGCCGGCGTCATCAATGCCTATGCCGCTCTCCAAGCCGCCCAGTGCGGGTTCCGCGCTCTTTACCTTTCCGGCGCGGGCGTGGCGAATGCCTCGCATGGATTGCCGGACCTCGGCCTGACTTCGCTGAACGATGTCTTGGAGGACACGCGCCGCATCACCGCTGCCACTGGCCTGCCGCTGCTCGTCGATGCCGATACCGGCTGGGGCGGCGAATTGGGCATCCAGCGCGCGGTGCGCGAAATGATCCGCGCGGGCGCGGCCGGTCTTCACTTGGAAGACCAGGTGGCTGCCAAGCGTTGCGGCCACCGTCCCGGCAAACATTTGACAAGCACCGAGGAGATGTGCGGCCGGCTCAAGGCGGCCGTTGATGCCAAAACCGATCCGCGCTTTATCATCATGGCGCGCACCGACGCCGCCGCTGTCGAGGGTTTGGAGGCGGCCATCGCGCGGGCGCGGGCCTATCGCGAAGCCGGCGCCGAAATGGTTTTCGCGGAGGCCCTGACGAGCCTTGAAGAGTACAGAACATTTTGCCAGGCAATCGGCGCGCCCGTGCTGGCCAACTTGACCGAATTTGGCCGGACGCCATTGTTGACGGCAAACGAACTGGCCTCGGCTGGCGTGGCGCTGGCGCTTTATCCCCTCTCGGCCTTCCGCGCCATGAGCGCGGCGGCGCTGGAAGTGTACCGCGCGATCCGCCGCGACGGCACGCAGCGCGCGACCGTGGACAAAATGCAAACCCGCAAGGAGCTTTACCAATACCTGGATTATGAGCGTTACGAAACCAAAGTGGACGAACTCCTCGCCCGGAAGAAAAAGCCATGAGTGAACTCTCCGCCCAGGGCCTGGCAGGAATCGTAGCGGGCCAAACCGCTATCGCCACCGTCGGCAAGGAGGGCGTGGGGCTGACCTATCGCGGCTACAGCATTGAGGACTTGGCGCGGGATGCCGCCTTTGAAGAAGTGGCCTGGCTTCTCATTTACGGCGCGCTCCCTTCGGCGCGGCAATTGGAGGATTATCGGCGGACGCTCAAATCCATGCGAAGTCTGCCGGACAAGTTGCGCGTGGCGCTGGAACAGTTGCCGGCCGTCACGCATCCGATGGACGTGTTGCGCACCGGCTGTTCAGCGCTGGGGGCGTTCGAACCGGAAACACCCGCGCGCAGTCAAATCGAAATCGCGAACCGCCTGCTGGCATGCTTCCCTTCCATGCTGCTTTACTGGCATCACTTTCATCGCAACGGTTCGCGCATTGAGACTGCCACCGAGGCTCCCAGCACAGCCGCGCATTTTTTGGAGTTGCTGCACGGGCGCGTGCCGCCGCCCCTGGAAGCCCGCGCCCTCGACGCGGCCTTTATACTTTACGCCGAGCACGAATTCAACGCCTCGACTTTTGCCTGCCGCACGGTGGCTTCGACGCTGGCGGATTTTTATTCGGCCGTGACCGCGGGCATCGGCGCCTTGCGCGGCCCGTTGCACGGCGGCGCCAATGAATCGGCCATGGCCTTGATGCAGCAATTCAAAACGCCGGACCAGGCCGAAAAGGAATTGCTGCAAATGCTGGCCCGCAAGGAACTGGTCATGGGCTTCGGGCATCGCGTCTACAAAAAGGCCGATCCGCGTTCGGATGTCATCAAATCCTGGGCCGCGCGATTGTCCGAGGCGCAAGGCGGCGCGGGCCTGATGGCCGTGGCGGAGCGGATCGAAGCGGTCATGCGCCGGGAAAAGAAAATGTTTCCCAACCTGGATTTTTACAGCGCTCCGGCCTTTCATTTTTTGGGAATCCCCGCGGCGATGTTTACGCCGCTGTTCGTCATGGCGCGCATCTCCGGATGGGCGGCCCACATCTTTGAACAGCGCGCCCACAACCGTCTTATCCGGCCCACCGCCGAATACATTGGCCCGCCGCCGCGGCCATTCATTCCGCTGGAAAAACGATGAGCGCCGCGCCAGACGCCCTGCTGGCGGAGATCGCCGAATTCGTGTGCGCGCCGCCGCCCTTCAGCGCCGAAGCCCGCGAGACCGCCCGCCTGTGCTTGCTTGACACGATGGGCTGCGCCATGCTCGCCCTCAATTTCCCGGCTTGCGTTAAACTTCTGGGCCCGATCGTGCCCGGAACTGTCGTCCCTAACGGCGCGCGCGTGCCGGGCACCCGCCATCAACTGGACCCCGTCAACGCCGCCTTCAATTTCGGCTGCGCTTTGCGCTGGCTCGATTTCAACGACGCCTGGCTCGCCGCCGAATGGGGCCATCCGTCCGACAATCTGGGCGGCATCCTGGCCCTGGCCGATTTCCTGAGCCGCTCGCAGCCGGATGGAAACCTCGCCATGAGCGCCGTCCTCAACGCCATGATTCAGGCCCATGAGATTCAAGGCGTCCTGGCCTTGGGCAACAGCTTTAATCGCGCCGGGATGGATCATGTGCTGCTCGTGCGCGTGGCCACGACAGCGGTGGCAGCGCGCTTGCTGGGCGGCGGCCGCGCGCAAGTCATCAATGCCGTTTCCAACGCCTGGGCCGATGGCGGCGCGCTGCGTGTTTACCGGCACGCGCCCAACACCGGTTCGCGCAAGTCGTGGGCCGCCGGCGACGCCACCGCGCGCGGCGTCTGGCAGGCCCTGCAAGCCATGAAAGGCGAGATGGGGTACCCGACCGTGCTGACCGCCAAGACGTGGGGTTTTTCTGACGCGCTCTTCCGTTCGCAGCCCATCAAGCTGACGCGCCCGCTCGGCTGTTACGTGATGGAAAACATCCTTTTCAAAATCCGTTGCCCGGCGGAATTCCATTCGCAGACCGCCGTCGAAGCCGCCATCCAGCTTCACCCGCAAGTCAAGCATCGCTTGGGCGATATTGATAAAATAGAATTGACGACGCATGAGTCGGCCATCCGCATCATTTGCAAAACAGGTCCGCTGAATAATCCGGCTGACCGCGACCATTGCCTGCAATACATCGCGGCCATCGGCCTGATTCACGGCCGCCTCATCGCCGAAGATTACGAGGACGCCGCCGCCGCTGATCCGCGCATTGACGAGTTGCGGGCGAAGATGACCGTCGCGGAAGACGAGCGTTACAGCCGCGAGTATTTGGAGCCGGGCAAACGATCCATTGCCAACGCCGTGCGGGTCATTTTCCGCGACGGAACCAGCACGGAAAAAGTGGCCGTTGAGTATCCCATCGGCCACCGCCGCCGCCGCGAGGAAGGCAAGCCGCTGCTCCTGCAAAAAGCCCGCGAAAACCTGTCAACACGATTCCCGGCGGCGCAGGTGGAGCGCATCCTGCGACTCGCCCAAAACGCCGGCCAATTGGAGAACACCAAAGTGTCTGGCTTCGTCGATCTCTTCCTGCCCGGGGATGCCTAATCCCCGCTCCACTTGTAAGCGTAACCGGGGGGCGGGTCCTGGTGCAGCGCCAGCAATCCTGGCGGATTATTGCCGCCCCAGTAAATCTTGATGTAGTTGACGCGGCCGTCCACGAAACTGACCATGTTCCATGCGTCGTTGAAAATAGCATTTTCCCTCGACCGCGGGAGCTTCGGATCGTGCCACGAATAGGGGATCAATGCCGGCGCCTCCATGACCAAAATAGTTTTGGCAGGATTTATGATTGACGAGAGCGCCCTTCCGGCGATGCCGGGCGCGTTGGAGTTCGTCCGGGCATTTCCGCCGTTGAAAGCATAGCTCAGAAAGTCAGGCGCCTCTTCATGCAATCCTCGCGGCACATAAGCGCCAAAGTTGGTTGTGACGTCGTAATGAAACTCGTCCGCGGGACATGCGAATAATGCGTCCTTGGACGGCGACGCGCCTTTGAGGCCAACATAGCTTTTCATCAGATTTTTGTAACCTGTCCAATTCAAGCCGGGCGCATTCGCCGAACCTGGAGTGCGCGGCGCTTTGTCAGCGGAATCGTCCGAATACATCCGCAATCCGATATTGATTTGACGGAGATTATTCATGCACAAAGTCCGCCGCGCTGTGGCCTTGGGGTGCGCCAGAGCTGGAAGCAATAACGCGGCGAGAATGGCGATGGCAGCGATGACTGCGAGCAATTCCAGGAGTGTAAATGCGCGCCGGCGGTTCATAATCCTCTTGACTGCAATTGCCGAAGGCACCAGGCGTATTCGGCGGCGAGTTGACCGACCACGCCGCGGCTCTTGATCGCGGGCGGCAGCACTTCCCAGGTGTAGGTTTCCATTTCCAGGTGCGCGCACATTTCGGGCGATGCCTGCAAAACATCCAGAGCTCCCAGCAAATGGCCGGTGGTCGGCTCGAACCAATCGGCGGCCTCGCAGTGCAGCGGGATGTGAAAGTGAACCCGCCATTCCTCCGCCGGCGCATCGGCGCCCAAGGCCGCGTCGAGGTCGCGGTAGCGAACCAAGGCGCCATCGGCCGCGCGGGCCACGACTTGATGCAGGTACACGTCGTCCGCGAAGTCCGCCAGGGCGGCGCGCGCGCGGGGCGACGGCCGGATTTTCAAGGCCGAGCTCAGATGCAGCTTGCTCACTTTGATCTGGTGCCGCCGCAAGCGGGCCAGCGCCTCGGCGGGATTCTCGTACTCCACGGCCAGGTGGCACGTATCATAGTTGACACCCAAACATTGCTCCAAACGCGGGTCGTTCGGATGCTCATCGCGCAGCCGCCCGAAGAATTCCACTGTCTCCGCCGTCGTTTCAAAAAGGCCCAGCGGCTCCGGCTCCAAGCCGAGATGCAACGCGCAACCGCGGGCCTGGCTGCGGCGGTCAATATGATTGACGCATTGAAAAAGCTGATCGCGAATCGCGCGGCGTTGCGCGTCTGTCGTGATGAATTCCTTGAACGACCCCGGCAGCGTGCTGACGCTTCCCTCCACGCCGGGCGGGAGCAATTGGGCCAGCAGATCGAACAGCCGGTTGGTGTATTCCAGCCGTTCGGGCGAAGTCCAATCGGGCACATAGACCTGTTCTTTGACACGCTGGCCGTGGAAGCGCCCGAACGGAAAGCCGTTGATGGTGAAGACATAGCAATCGTGCCGCTCCAGCCAATGTTGAAATTCCGCCAGCGCGCGGCCTTGCGCCAATTCCCAAGCCGCCCGCGCGCTCAATCGCAGCCCGATCGCGTACGGCCGCGCCGGGCATACAATACGTTTGACAGCAAGCGTGGACGTTTCCAAAGAGGCCAGCGTTTCCGCCCACGTCTCGCCTCGGTGGACGTTGGTGCAATAAGCCAGATGATGTCCCCTGGCCAGGCGCATCAGGAGGGGGGCTGGAAATTTTTTGATTGACCCAGAAACTTGGCTGGGTTGCGAAAAACCAATTGCTCGACCGCCGCGGGCGCGTGGCCGCGCAGCCGCATTTCCAAGGCCGCCCGCGGCACGGCCAGCGGCACGCTTACGCCCCAATCGCAGGCGCTGTTCATCCAGAGCCGCTCCTGGCCGTACATCTCCACCATGTCGGCCGCGCGCGCCGCCGTGCATTTGGACTCCGGGTAAAGCGTCATCCCCGCCCAAAAACCCGCGTCCAGCGCCAATTCAATCGTGTGCTCCTCGACGTGATCGATGATGACCCGCTCCGGCGCGACCCGCCCGTCGGCCTTCAACGCGTCAACAATAAGGCGGGTTCCTTTTAATTTGTCCTCCAGGTGCGGCGTGTGGACCAGGATCAATTGCCCGTGCCGCGCGGCCAGATCGACGTGCTTCTCGAAAACCGCCAGCTCGTTCCGGCTGTTCTTGTTCAATCCAATCTCGCCGATGCCCAGTACAGAGGGCCGGTTTAGAAATTCTGGAATCAACTCCAGCACCTCGTCCGCCAATTTGACATCCTCAGCTTCCTTGGGGTTGATGCAAAGCCAGCAATAATGGGCCAGGCCGAACTTCGCCGCGCGCTTCGGCTCGTAATCGGTCAATTGCCGGAAATAATCGTAAAAGCCATCCGCGGAGCCGCGGTCAAATCCCGCCCAGAACGCCGGCTCGCAAACGGCTTCGCAACCCGCCGTGGCCATGGCGAGATAATCATCGGTGGTCCGGCTGACCATGTGCGCGTGAGGTTCGATGTAGCGCATAAAATTAGCAGGCTACGGCCGCCATGCGCCTGTGGCCGGCCTGCCGCCCGCCGCGGGCGCGGGTTCGCCAGTGGGATCGCTCAAATCAAGCAAAATGCGTCTGGCGCGGCCGGGCTGGCTGGCGGACAATTCCCGCAGAGCCTCGCGCAATGCGGTTGCGCGGAAGTCATCCGTTCCGGGCGCCCGGTCCACTCTGTCAAGAAAAGCGGCCAAATCGATCAGCTTGGCGCGTGCTTCCATGAAGTAAAGATCGACAACTTGCTGGCGGTTCATAAATTCCGAGGCTGCTAAAACGAGGTGAGTTTCTCCAGCGCCTTGCGGCGGTTCTCGATGCCGGCGCGGGTCGCGCGCGTGGTCGCTTTGACCCCGAATCCTTCGCAGCAAAACGAGGCCACGATGCTTCCGTAAATCATGGCCCGGCGCAGATTGCGCTCGACCGACCCGGGCGCGCTGGCCAGATACCCCATCATCGCGCCCACGAACGAATCTCCCGCGCCGGTGGGATCGACCACCTTGGCCAGCGGAAAGGCGGGCGAGAGGAATAGGCCCTGTCTGCTTGACAGTATGGCGCCATGCTCGCCCTTTTTGATGATGACAAAGGAGGGCCCCAGCTTGTGGATTTTTTTGGCGGCGCGCAGCAGGTTGTCCTCCTGCGTCAATTGCCGGGCCTCGCTGTCATTGAGCACGAACCCATCCACGCGCGGCAGCAGTTTGAGCAATTCCGGCAGCGCGATGTTGAGCCACAAATCCATGGTGTCGGCCACGACCAGCCGGGGCCGGCGCATCTGGTCGAGCACGTGATGCTGCAAGCCGGGGGCGATGTTGGCCAGCAGGACGAACTCGCTGTTTTGATAGGAGGCGGGCAGGCGCGGGGTGAAGGTCTCAAACACGCCCAGCTCCGTTTCCAGCGTGCGGCGATTATTCATGTTGACCTCGTATTCGCCCGACCAATGAAAAGTTTTGCCCGGCGCGATTTGCAGCCCTTCCAGGTCAATTTTATGTTTGCGATACAGGCGCACGCAGGCTTTGGGAAAGTCCTCGCCCACCACGCCGACCAGGCGGACGGGCGCGAAAAAACTGGCCGCGATGGCCGCATGGCTGGCCGAGCCGCCCAGCAGGCGCGGGTTCTGCGCTGCCGGAGTTTTGATGGAATCAAGGGCCGTCGAGCCAACAATCAGGACACTCATTCAAGTTTAGTATTCAATGTTATAGATTAACGCGAAGTGTAGGACGAAAGCGCGCGGGTGGACAGCCGAAAATGGCTTGTTCCACCTTGTTTTGAATTGTTTTACATAGCGGGAGCGCAGTTCTACCGCGACCCGGAAAAAGCGGGACTTGCGGCGCTCGCCCGTCCCGATCGAGGGAGGGGAGCGCCTTTGTATTCTGGACGGTTTATAATCCTCATGGCGGTATTGGCTTGTGATGCCTTGTTTTGGGTTGTTTTGCCTCGGCGGGTTAGTCAACGCCGAGGATGCGAT
>DASXZY010000008.1:0-325415 GCA_036501625.1 Verrucomicrobiia bacterium | reverse complement strand
GCCAGCATTCGCCTGGACCGCTCATTCAGGTGCGGCCAGAGATGCTGCAACTTCCGGCGCATATCTCGAAGAGATACCACGCCGTGATGGATAACATCACCCCAGTGAGTTGTAAATGTTATTTATTGACGCCGCCTTACATATTGACCGCCTCCAACGTTGCGGGCATGGCCGCGAGCGCCCCCGCGACCCTGGCGGTTTACGCCAGCAATATGTTCGCCTACGGGGCTGGCGCGTATAATGGGCTGTTTTATCAAACCAATGCCAATGGCACGGCCAAAGCTTCCGAAGCCACTTCTGGATTTTTGGGCAACTGCGTCGTGGCCGCCAATGGCGCGTTCAGCGCGAAACTTTACAACGCTGGGCAATCGTATTCCTGGTCGGGCAATTTGGACACCACCGGGCTTTACGCCGCCACCATCAGCACCAATTCGGGCATTTTGAATGTGAGAATTCAATTGAGTTCCATCAATGGCAACCCGCAGTTGGCGGGCTATATGACCAATATGGTCAAAACCAACGCCTGGTGCTCTCCGCTCTTCGCCGTGCAAGCCACGAACTCCATCACCAACTTGAACGGAGTCAACCTGGCCCTCTCGACGGCCGGGGCCACCAATGCGCCCGCCAAAGCGGGCGCGGCCACCGGCATGATGGTCAACGGCGCCCTGGTTTTGTATGGCGTGCTGGGCGATGGAACGTCCTTTTCGCAGAGCGTGCCGGTCGGGCAGGGCGGGTATGTGCCGGTTTACACCAGCCTTTATAATGGCGGCGGCTTGCTCGAAGGATGGCTCAATCTAAGCGGCGGCCAGGTGGCTGGAAGCCTGGCATGGATTTCCCCCAGCGGCGCCAGTTTTCCGCTGGGCTTCAACACAGTGGCCGGCGTCACTGGCGCCACGTTTTAGTGCGGCGCGCCCAGGCGCGAAAGGGAATTCTTCGTTATCAATGCTTGCTGGTAACGAAGAATTTTTTTGTACATTTGTCACGGGCGATGGTTTAAGATTGATTGTTCGCGCTTGGCGGCATAGGGTTAAAAGTGCGGATTATGCCTTCGTTGAAAGTCATTCAATTGCGCCAGGCCCTGGCCGAAAAATTTCCCGGCATGAGGATGCGTTTGGAGGCCAAACCGGCGCGCGAGTCCGGGCCGGAGCCGGACCTGTTCCAGAATTGCCTGGTCAAGGGCGCTTTGAATGAATTGTCGGCCGGCCGTGAATCAACCGGCAGCGCCACAATGATGCGCGCGCTCATCGCTCACGCCGCCGCGCGAAATCAAATCATGGCGGCCGTCGATGGCTTTGATTCCCTCGACGTTTCCGCGCTGGAGCCGGCCGAATTGGCGCGGTTGCTGTGGATTCGCTGCCGCGACGCGGAAACTGCCTTGAAAGCGGCCGACCTGCTTTTGCGCGATGGCAATCTGCCCCTGATTTTCCTGGATTTGAAACTCAACCCGGAAGCTCAACTCCGCAAAATTCCGGCCACCACCTGGTATCGTTTTCAAAGGCTGGTCGAAACCACCTCCGCCATTTGCCTGGCCATCACGCCGCGCCCGATGATCCCGGCCGCGCGGGCGCGCTTCGTCCTGAAAACGAGCTTCGCGCTCCGCGACCTGGAACGCGACGCGCCTGAGCTGGTGGATGCCGCAAGCTGGGAGGCGGACGCCCTGGGGCAGCGAAACGCGAATCTCCACTCGGCATGACCCATGTTCGCCGTCGTTCAATTGCCGGATTTTTTCCTTCAGGCCGCGCTTCGGCCGGAGCCTGAACTGCGCGGGCAAGCCGTGGCCCTGGTCGATGCCCGCTTGGCCAAGCCGGTTGTCGTGGAGCCTACGGCGGCGGCGCGCCGTCAAGGAGTCGAGGCCGGCATGACACCGAGCCAGGCTGCCGCGCGCTGTCCGGGCCTGGCCGTGAGAAACCGCAACGCCGCCCAGGAATTGTGCGCCGCCGAAATCCTGCTGCAAACGGCTTTCGCCTTTTCCCCAAACATCGAATCCACGGCCCCGGGTGTTTGCACGTTAGACTTGACAGGACTGCCTTTGCAAACCGAAGCGGCCGCGCGGGCCTGGGCCGCGAAATTATTGGGCGCCCTGGCGCGGTTTAATTTGGACGCCCGCGCCGGGTTTGGCCCCAATCCCGGCCTGGCCTGGCTGGCCGCGCGGGCGGCCGCGCCAGCGCTGTGGCTGGCTGACCCGAAAAAATTTATTTTTGACATGCCCGTTTCCGCGCTGCGGCCCCCGATGGAAATTCTGCAAGCGCTCGACTTGTGGGGCGTTCAAACCATCGGGAACTTCGCGGCCCTGGGCAAGGACCAGATCGCGGCGCGCCTGGGCCAGGAGGCGGTCCAATTGCTCGAAACGATTGAAACGCGCCGCCCGTTAAAATTGGTTTCGCCCCCGGTGGAATTTGCTGAGCGCATGGATTTCGAGCGCGAAATCGAAACAACCGAAGCGCTGCTCTTTGTCCTGAACCGGTTTATCGGGCAACTGGCCCTGCGGCTGGACGCGGTTTATCTGGTCGTGGCGGAATTGCATTTGCGCCTGGCCCTGGCCTCCGGCGATCATTACGAACGCGTCTTTAAAATTCCGTCGCCGACGAACAATCTGCAAATTCTTTTCCGCATGTTGCAGACGCACCTGGAGACATTGCGCGCCGATTCTCCCGTGACCGCTTTGGAGCTTCGCGCCGAACCCGGAAAAGCCGGCCGCCATCAATTTGGCTTGTTCGAGGCCGCTTTGCGCGATCCCAACCAATTCGCGGAAACGCTGGCGCGCCTGTCCGTCCTGTGCGGCCCGGACAACGCCGGTTCCCCGCAATTGTCCGCCAGCCTGCGCCCGGACAGCTTCCGCATGGCCGCGCCGGAATTTTCCTCCGGCAAAACGCCGCTGCCGGTTGCTCCGCGAGAAAATTCGATTCGGCAGGGGCTTCAATTGCGGCGGTTTCGCCCGCCGCTGGCCGCGCACGTTGAATTTCGCGGAAACCAGCCCGCGTTGATTCACAGCCAGCGCTGCCGCGGCCCCGTGGTCGCGACGCAAGGGCCGTTTGCCAGTTCGGGCGATTGGTGGGAGCCGGGCCGTTCGTGGGCCAGGGAGGAATGGGACGTGCAAACCGAGGCCGGGCTTTACCGCGTGTTCCGTTCGCCGGAGGGATGTTTCGTGGAGGGCGTTTATGACTGAGTACGTCGAACTTCACGCCCGGAGCGCCTTTAGTTTTTTGCGCGGAGCGTCGCTGCCGGAACGCCTGGCCGAGCGTGCGGCCGAGTTGGGCATGCCAGCTCTGGCCGTGTGCGACCGCAATGGCGTCTATGGCGCGCCGCGTTTGCATGGCCGGGCCAGGGAACAAGGCGTGCGCCCCATCGTCGGCGCGGATTTGGCGATGGAAGACCAAACTGTTTTGCCAGTGCTGGCGCGAACGAGGACGGGCTACCAAAATATTTGCCGCCTGCTGACTCGCTGCCACTTGCGCGCCGAAAAAGGCAAGGCGGCCGTGCGATGGGATGAGTTGCCGGAATTTGCCGGCGGCCTCGCGGCCCTGACCGGCGCCGAGGACGGCCCGCTCGTGCAATCCATTCTGGGCCGGCGAAACCCGATGGCCGTCATCGCCAGGTTGAGCGATATTTTTGGCGCGGAGAATCTCTACATCGAAACGCAACGGCATCGCATTCGCGGCGAGGAACGCATCGTCCGCGCGCAAAGCGAATTGGCGGCCCAATCCAACCTCCCGCTGCTCGCCACCAATGGAGCCCTTTACGCGGCGGAATCGGAGCGCGTCTTGCTCGACGTTTTCACGTGCATCCGCCATCACACCAACCTGGACGCGGCCGGCCCGCTGCTTTCCCGCAACGCGGAATGCTATTTGAAAAACACGCGGCAAATGCGGGAACTATTCCGGGATTGCCCCGCCGCCGTGGAGAACACCGCGCGCCTGGCCGAACGCCTTGAATTCACGCTGGAGAATCTCGGCTACGAGTTTCCCCAATACGACACGCCGCCGGGCCACGACATGGATTCCTTTTTGCGCGAGCAATCCTTTGCCGGCGCGCGCAAACGCTACGGCGGCACGGCGCCGGAGAAGGTCCGCGCCCAAATGGAGAAGGAACTGGCCTTGATCAAAAAACTCAAGGTGGCCGGTTATTTTCTTGTTGTCTGGGATATGGTGGAATTTTGCCGCGCCCAAAACATCATGGCCCAGGGCCGGGGAAGCGCGGCCAACAGCACCGTCTGTTTTTGCCTCGGCCTGACTTCGGTCGATCCGCTCAAGTTCAACACGCTCTTTGAGCGTTTTCTGACGGAGGGCCGCACGCAAAGCTGGCCGGATATTGATATTGACCTGCCCAGCGGCGCCCGCCGCGAGCGCGTCATCCAGGAAACCTACCGCCGTTACGGCCAGAACGGCGCGGCCATGACGGCCAACGTCATCACGTATCGCGGCCGCAGCGCCGCCCGCGAGGTCGGCAAGGCGCTCAATCTTTCCCCGGACATTCTCGACCGTTTTTCCAGGCTTTTTGCCAACGGCGATTTTCCCCACACGCTGGATTTGCCCCAGCAAATGGACCAGGCCGGCTTGCCCGCGCGGCATCCGCGCGCCGCCGTTTTTGCCAGGTTATGCGAAGCCATGCGCGGGCTGCCGCGCCATCTCGGCCAGCATTCCGGCGGGATGATTGTCTCGCGAGGCAAACTCGATTCCGTCATGCCTTTGGAACGCGCCTCGATGCCCAATCGCGTCGTGGCCCAATGGGACAAGGACGATTGCGAAGACCTGGGCATCATCAAAGTGGATTTTCTCGGGCTGGGCATGATGTCCGTTTTGCAGGACGCGGTGGAACTGGCGCGCGGGCGCGGCCGGCCCCTGGAATTGGCGCAATTGCCGCCGGACGACCCCAAAGTCTATGAGGCCATTCAACAAGCCGACACCATCGGTTTGTTCCAGATCGAAAGCCGGGCGCAGATGGCGACGCTGCCGCGCATGAAGCCGGCCTGCTTTTACGATATTTGCATCGAGGTGGCCATCATCCGGCCGGGGCCGATCGTCGGCCATTTGATGCATCCTTACCTGGCGCGGCGGGCGGGCCGGGAGCCTGTCACATACTTTCACGAAGATTTGAAGCCGGTGCTGGAGCGGACCTTGGGCGTGCCGTTGTTTCAGGAGCAGATGCTGCAAATCGCCATGATGATGGCCGATTTCAGCGGGGCGGAGGCCGAGGAATTGCGCCGGGCCTTGAGTTATCACCGCTCGCAGGAGCGCATGGATCGAGTCAAGACGAAACTTCGCGCCGCCCTGGAGCGCAAAGGGCATTCCGCCGCGGTCATTGAGCAGATTATCACGACCGTCAGTTCCTTTGCCCTTTACGGCTTTCCCGAATCGCACGCCATCAGCTTCGCGCATCTGGCTTACGCTTCGGCCTGTTACAAGACGCATCGCGCGCCGGAATTTTTCGCCAGCCTGCTCAACAACCAGCCCATGGGTTTCTATTCGTCCGCCACGCTCATCAAGGATGCCCAGCGCCACGGCGTCAAATTTCTGCCCGCCTGCGTCGCGAACTCGGAATGGGATTGCACGGTCAATTCCGGCGATTCCATCCGCCTGGGATTGCGCGTTGTCAAAACGTTGAGCAAAGCGCATGCGCTGCAAATCGTTGAGGAACGGCGCCGCGCGCCTTTCGCGTCGCTGGCGGATTTCAAAAATCGCGCGCGCTTGAACAAGGACGAATTGCGTGTGCTCGCCAAAATCGGGGCGCTCAATGGTTTCGCGTCCCACCGCCGCCAGGCCTTGTGGGAAGCGGAGTCGCGCCTGCCCTTGGATGATTTGCTGGCCAAAATCGATGAGGGGCCCGTCCCTTCGCCATTGCCGCCCATGAATTACGCCGAGCGCATCCAGGCTGATTTCAGCGGCATGGGGCTGACCACCGGCAAACATCCGATGGCGCTCCTGCGCCCGCGTTTGCGCGATGTTTGCCCGGCGGCCCAACTGGCCTCGATCGAAAACGGGCGGCGCGTCCGCGTCGCGGGCAACGTGATCTGCCGGCAGCGCCCTGGCACGGCCAAGGGATTCGTTTTTATCTCGCTGGAAGACGAGACGGGCATCAGCAATGTGATCGTCGCCCCGCCCGTTTTCGAAGCCTGCCGGCTGCGAATCACGGAGGAACGATTCTTATTGATCGAAGGCCCGCTGCAACACGCCGACGGCGTCACCCATGTCAAAGCTGACAAAATCGAGCGCCTCCCATCCGGCCCTTTCCAAGGCTCCGAGTCCTACGATTTCCACTGACTCCGTGTTTAACATAGCAATAGACATCCAGGGTATCTAATCCCGCATCTGGACGGCCGCCGAAAGTGAACGCGCCGTCCTTAAAACGTTGTAATTTTACTAGATTGAGTCTGTTGCGGTTTTTGTATTGCATTACCATCAAAGCATGGTAATATGGTGTCATGTTGCGCTTCGGCGCGTGTTCTTTTCGGGAATTTGCCTGGGCTTTTTCCAAAAAAAAAATGTAAAAAACTCACTCAGATCAAGGCAATCAACGGCAAAACAAGGCTGAACAAGCCAAAACACGGCATTTTCGATGAAAAAGAGGCCGCGAATGGCCCGTGTCCGCTTGTTCCTTTGACGTCCGCGCGGCGGGGCCGCCTTGCCTGCCGCCAAAATCCATTGCCGTAGAAGCCTTCTTATTTAAGGATAACCTTTTAGCCAATTTTGAAATCGCAAAACGACGCCGTCTATGCCGTGGCTGCCAGCTTTTTGGGCTGGATGATGGATGCTTTTGATTTCTTTGTCCTCGTCTTCGTCCTCTCGAAAGCGGCGGCGGATTTTCATGTGTCTCTCAAGGACCGCATGACGCTGGCCATCACTGTGACCCTGGCTTTTCGCCCGCTGGGCGCTTTGCTTTTCGGATTGCTGGCCGATCGTTACGGGCGGCGCCGCCCAATGATGGCCAACCTGGTCTTTTTCTCGGTCGCCGAAGTCCTTTCCGGCCTCGCCCCGACCTTCGGCGTGTTCATGGTTTGCCGGGCTCTCTTTGGCATTGGGATGGGCGGGGAATGGGGTGTGGGCGCGGCGCTCTCGATGGAAACAGCCCCGCCGCGGTGGCGGGGAGTTCTATCCGGGCTTTTGCAGCAAGGCTACCCGTGCGGCTACTTGCTGGCGGCGTGCTGTTTCCGCTTTCTGCCGGACAACTGGAGCTGGCGCGCGCTCTTTTTCCTGGCGGGCTGCCCGCGCTGCTGGCCCTGTTGGTGCGCTGGAAAGTCAAAGAATCGGAGGCCTGGCGGGAACATCGCGCAAGCTCGTGGTCCGGCCTGGCCCGCGCGGCGGCCGCGAATTGGAAATTGTTCATATATTTGACAGTATTGATGGCCATGATGAACCTGGCCTCGCACGGCACGCAGGATTTGTATCCGAGTTTCCTGGAACAGGAGCGCCATTTCAGCAAGGCGCAGGTCGGCAACACCGCGATCATTTACAATCTGGGAGCGATCGCCGGAGGCATTTTTTTCGGGCTTTTATCTGACAAGGCGGGCCGGCGGCGAAGCATGGCCCTGGCATTGTTGCTGGCCGCGGCCGCCATTCCACTTTGGACTTCCGGCCGGACGGCCGCGGCCCTGGCGGCGGGAGCCTTCCTGATGCAATTCATGGTGCAAGGAGCGTGGGGCGTCATCCCGGCGCACATCATCGAAGTGTCGCCCAACGCCGTGCGCGGTTTCCTGCCGGGCTTTGCCTACCAATGCGGCGTCCTGCTGGCCGGCAACGCGGCCTACGTTGAGGCGGAACTTTCCAAAAGCAGCACCTACGCCCATGCGATGGCCATGACGGCCGCGGCCGCTTTTTGCCTCGGCGCCGCGGTCATTATCTTTGGGCCGGAACGCCGGGCGAGAGTGTTTTCTTCCGTTACTTGAGCGCGCCCCGGCCGTCGTTCCAGGGATTGACGGATACGTCGAGAAACATTTTGGCTTCCGGGGACCGAAAGGCCATGCGCTCGCAAATCCCGCCCGCGACCGAGCGGATGGTGAACTCGGAAGTGCGATAAACAATGGGAACAGTCAACTGGCAGGGCAGGCCCGCGTCGGCCAGGTTGGATAGGAAATTGCCGGCGATCATGTTTGCCAGTTCGTTGACAGCGTCGTCCTTCTCGCCGCTGGAGGAAAGCAGGTCCGCCGGCACGCTCAACATCCGCGCCGCCAGCATGCGCCCGGTTTGTTCAGTCAAGCGAAGCTGGATTTTTCCGATGGCCTTGCCGCGAAAATCCACTTCGCACAGCATGTGCTCCTCGGTGATGGGCGTCACGTCCCGCGGATTAACCGCGTCAAGTTTCAGGGCCAGCATGACCGTGAACGTCTTCTTCAACGCCCGCGTGAGCAAGTCGCCCATGGCCAGCAGAAAAACCAGGCCCAGCCCGGAGCGCATCAACGCGATTTCCACCGCCGATTCATCGGACGGCTGTTCATTCCGCCCGGGCCGCTGGGTCATGCGCAGCAGGCGCGCCGTCAGCGCCGGGTCCTCGCGGATGACCTTCGCGATGGCCTCCAAATCGGCATCCTGGCGCGCGATCAAATTGGTCAGCCGCAGCACGCTTTCGGGGATTGGTTCCAAGCCGAAACGCCGGGCGATCATTTCTGTTTCAAAACTTCTCATGATTCGTTCAAGCTGCCTTGTCCGCCTTTCGTTCCAACCGAACCGCGCGCGAGGCCTTTTCGATTAATTGCTCGGCTCGGAACGGTTTGACCAGATAATCGTGGACGCCCAGCTTGGCGATGTGCAGCACGTTCTCGCGGCCCGATTCCGCGGTCAGCATAATCACGGGCAAATCTTTCAGGGCCGGGTCTTGCCGCAATTCGGCAAGCATGGTGACGCCGTCCATGACCGGCATGGTAATGTCCAGCAGGATGAGGTCTGGTTTTTCCCGCGCGGCCGCGGCCAAGCCTTCCTGGCCGTTGGCGGCTTCGACGACCACGCAATCGTAGGGCATGAGCGCGCGGGTGACGATCAGGCGGATCGTCCTGCTGTCATCGATGCTGAGAATTTTAATGGGCATAAACTTGGCAATCCCGGCGCGCCGCCGCCGGCTGCGCGTGGCGGTCCAATTCGTGGATGATCGCTTGGGGGAAGTTCTCCAGAGAGACCTGGCGGTCCACCGCGCCCAATTCGACCGCGGCCCGCGGCATTCCGTAAACGACGCATGTCTCCTCATTTTGCGCCAGCGTGCGCGCGCCGGCCGCTTTGAGCATTTTCATCCCCTGCGCGCCATCCCGCCCCATGCCGGTCAGCAGGGCCGCCACCGCGTGTGAACCGGCGCAGGCGGCGGCGGATTCAAAGAGCACATCGACGGCCGGGCGGGTAAAATGCAGGAGGGGTGATTGGCTCAATTTGACCCTGTAGCGCCCATGCCAAAACTCCAGCCGCAAATGGTAATCTCCCGGAGCGACCAGGCAGGTCCCGGGGCGCACCTCATCTCCCTGGCTGGCCTCGCGCACTTCCATTTTGCAGGTCTGGTTGAGGCGTTCGGCGAAGGTCCGGGAAAAAACCGGCGGGATATGCTGCACCAGGCAGATGCCCGGCAATCCTCCCGGCAGCCGGGACAGCACGGACGAAAGAGCTTCCACGCCGCCAGTCGAGGCGCCGAGCAGGATAATCTGCCGCGGATCATATGTTTTGCGGGCGGCGGGGCAGGGGAGGGGCTTGGCGGTGACCGGCGGAATGCCGCGCGCTCCGGCGGCGCCTTTGACGCGATACGCCAATTGCGCTTCGAGATTGCCGAGGGTGCGCGGCCCGGAAGGCTTGGCCAGCACATCCACCGCCCCGGCCGCCAAAGCTCCCAGGGCCGCCTTCGAGCCGGCCTGCGTCACCGAGCTGACAATGACCGCTGGAACAGGACGGTGCTTTTGCAAAATTCGCAGAAAACTGATGCCGTCCATGCGCGGCATCTCCACGTCCAGCGTCAGGACATCGGGGTTCAACTCCATGATTTTATCCCGCGCCATGTAAGGATCGTTGGCCGTGCCGACGACCTCGATTTCCGGGTCGTCGCGCAGAATGTCGCTGATGGCTTTGCGCGCCAGGGCCGAGTCATCGACGACCAGCACGCGGATTTTTCGCGGAACACTCATGCGGCGGACATAAATTGGCCGACGGCTTTCATCGCGCCGTGGACGCCCGTGACAATCTGCTCGACCCGATCGAGTTGCATCCCGAGCAACTGCGCCATGGCCGGGCTGGGGCGAATCGCGAAAGCATCGGAGCCGCCCGGAGTCGGCCCGCAAAGATGCGCCGCGCAATTCGCCAGATAAACGACCGCCGAAAGCTGCACGGCGGGTTGCACGATGGGCGAATGATGGTTGGCGACCGCTTCAATGATGACCTCCGGCAAGGCCCACTTTTGCAAAAGACAGGCGCCGATTTCCGCATGGCTGGCGCCGAGCACGAGCCGTTCGGCATCGACGCGTGAGAGGTTGTCCATCGACATCAGCGCGCGGATTTCCGTCCGGCATTTCGGGGAAAGCGCCTGGTTTAGGACGAGCTTGCCGATGTCATGAAGAAGGCCGGCCGTGAAGGCCATCGAAGGCTGGAACTCGCCGTAGGCTTCGACCTCGGTCAAGTATTCCGCGCCCATGCCGGTGCTGAGGGAATGGCCCCACAACCCGTTGGCCTCGGCGGAATAGCCGGGCAGGGTGAATCCCATCGAGCCGCCGAAGCCGATGGCGCAAACCATGCGAAAAATCGTATTGTCTCCCAGCAGGAGGACCGCCTGATCGATGGAAGCGACTGGATTTTTCAATCCAGTGTGGGCGGAATTGCAAACGCGCAGCAGCTTGGCCGTCAGCACATTGTCGCAGCGGAGCATGCGGATGAGTTCGTCGCGGTGGGTGTCGGCGCGGTTGAGCATGGTCAGCATCTTGCGCGCCGTATCCGGCACCATGGGCAATTCTTTGACTTGACCGATAATTTCTGTGGCCGTCATAATTTTATGCGATGGCAAGGCGCTGCGCGGGAGCCCGCGCGGCGGGGGGGATGAGGCGGTAAACGCTGGGGCCGATCGGCGTGAAAGCGTGCGGCAGCCCCAGCAGGCTGTCCGAATGCCCGATGAGCAAATACCCGCCCGGAGCCAGCCGGGCCGACAATCGCTGCACCAATTCTTCCTGGGTCCGCCGGTTAAAATAAATCATCACGTTCCGGCACAAAATGGCGTCCATCTGTTCGTGCGTCGGAAAGCCGGGGGCAAAGAGATTGGCATGGTGAAAGGCCACCAGCTTTTTGAGTTCGTCCTTGACCCGGCAGCAGCCTTGGAAAGCGCCGACGCCTTTCAGGAAATAGCGTTTCAGCCATTCCACTTCCGGCAACCTGATTTGATCGGTTCGATAAACGCCCGCGCGCGCGCGCTGGAGCATGTCCCCGGAAATGTCCGATGCCATCACGTGGCCGCGATGCCTTGGGTTGCGGGCAAAAAATTCTGCCAGCACGATGGCCGCCGAATAAGGCTCCTCGCCTGACGAACAACCGGCGCTCCAAACGCGGAAGACATCTCCGACCCGGCGATTTGGGCTGGCCGCCCATTGCGGCAGCGCGGCGTTGGAGAGAAATTGAAAATGCTGCTCTTCGCGAAAGAAGCTGGTGACATTGGTCGAGATAACGTCGATCAGGCTCGTCAATTCGTTGCCGCCCTCGGGGCCTTTGAGGAATTCGCAATACTCCTGGAAGCCGGCCAGTCCGAGAGCTTTCAGACGCCGTTGCAGGCGCTGGCCCACCATTTCCTTTTTATCGAGGCCCAAATGGATGCGGCTGTGCGTGTAGGCCAGTTGGCGGATGAATTCATATTCCGCCGGGCTGGGCCAAGGGTTGCTGGATAATGTAACCATGCGAAATCCTCTCTTGGCATCGGATTTTTCGCGCCGGCACTTAACGTTTTTAATCCCGATCCTGGCGGCAAGTTAAGAGATTAAGTTTCCCCGCGAGATGCCGACAAATTATCAGGCATCATGTCATGAAAGCCGGAGAATGCTCTATTGCCGAGGCTCCATCCGCGGCGCGGCCGGGCAAATACCTTACGTTTGTCCTGGGAGGCCAATCGTACGGCATCGACATTTTGCGGGTGCGCGAGATTTTGCGGCTGATTGCCATCACCCCCGTCCCGAAAATGCCCCCGCATATCCGGGGCGTCATCAACCTTCGCGGGAAAATCATTCCGGTGCTGGACTTGCGCGCCATGTTCGGTTTGCCGGCCGCCGCCGGCCATGACCGCTCATGCATCGTGGTCGTCCAAGGCCGGCAGGCGGATGCGGCGGGCGCCTTGACCGGATTGTGGGTCGATACCGTGGACGAAGTGATTCATCTTTCGGAAAAGGACATTGAAGCGCCGCCCGATTTTGGCCGGCGCATGGAAGACCAGCCGTTGCTGGGCGTCGCCAAATCCGGCCAGGCCGTCAAAATCCTGCTCGATCTGGACCGCATCCTCCGCGACCAAACATCCGCGCCGTCATGAGCGACGCCGATTCCCCCATCGTCCTGAATCTCGAAAGCGATGGCGACCTGCTCAAAGAGTATGTCATCGAATCTCGCGAGCACCTGAATAACATCGAACAGGGCGCGCTCATGCTGGAGGAGCATCCGGACGACGCCGATACTTTGAACAGCGTCTTTCGCTCCTTCCACACCTTCAAAGGCGGCGCGGGCTTTCTCAATCTCAATCCAATCAGCCAATTGGCGCACGGCCTGGAGTCTCTTTTGGACCTGGCCCGCCAGCAAAAGCTGGCCTTCGACGCGCCGGGCATCGAATTGATCCTTCGCGGACGCGACCTTCTTAAGCAATTCATCGATCAAATTGACGCGCAACTCACCGGCGCCGCGCCGCTGTCGCCCATCGCGATTTCAATCTCGGATTTCATGGGCAAAATCGAGGCCGCCATGGCCGTCCAGCCGAAACCGGAACCGTCTCCTCGGCCCGCCGAAACGTCCGCGCCGGTCTCCGCGTCCGAAAGCGCCACCGTCAAGGTCGATACCGGCAAGCTCGACAGCCTGGTCGATTTGGTGGGTGAACTCATGATCGCGCAATCGCTGGTCGCGCAGGACACCAATTCGCAGGCCGCCGCCAATCCCCAATTGGCGCGCAACATGGCCCAAATGGCGCGCGTCACCCGCGAATTGCAGCGCGTGAGCCTTTCCCTGCGCATGGTGCCCATTCGCGGCGTCTTCCAAAAAATGGCGCGAGTCGTGCGCGATCTTGCCGCGCGCCAAAATAAGGAAGTCCAATTGATCACCGAGGGCGAGGAAACGGAGTTGGATCGCAACCTGGTCGAGCAACTGGCCGACCCGCTCCTGCATATGGTGCGCAATGCCATCGACCACGGCCTCGAATCTCCCGAAGCCCGCGAAGCCCGCGGCAAGCCCCGCGCCGGCGTCATCCATTTGCGGGCGCGCCATCAATCCGGCGGCATCATCGTCGAACTGCAAGACGACGGGCAGGGCTTGGACAGGGAGCGCATCTTGGCCAAGGCCGCCGCCAAGGGCCTGGCCGAGCCGGGCGCCAAGCTAACCGACCTGGAGATTTGGCAATTCATCTTTACCCCCGGTTTCTCCACAGCCCAGGAAGTCACCGATCTTTCCGGCCGCGGCGTCGGGTTGGACGTGGTTCGCCGGAACATCGAACGGCTGCGCGGGCGCGTGGATGTCGAATCCGGCCCCGGCCAAGGCACGCTCTTCAAGTTGGTGCTGCCCCTGACCATGGCCATTATCGACGGCCTGATTGTCATGGTCGGCGGCGAGCGTTATATTCTGCCTACATTGCTGGCGCGCGAATCATTCCGCCCGCGACCCGGCATGATTTCGACCCTTCCTGGCCGGGGAGAAATCGTCAACCTGCGCGGGCGCGTCATCCCGATGCTCCGGTTAGGCGAGCATTTTGGAATTCAACCGGAAGCCGGCGAAGGCATCATCGTGGTGGTTCAAACCGGCCCGACCCTCAAGTGCCTGCTGGTGGACCAGCTTTTGCACCGGCAGGAAGTCGTGATCAAGAACGTCAGCGAGACCATCCGCCAGCGCAACCCAAGCATCGCCGGCGCCGCCATCCTGGGAGACGGCCGGGTCGGCTTGATCCTGGACGTCAACGCCCTGAACTAACCCCGCCCCGCGCCCCCGCCGTTTCTCAGTTGAATTCCTGGCGATGCCGATTAAGCTTGGCGCGCTTTATGAATAAAATGAGCGTGCATGACCTTGAGGTCAGAGGGCAGCCCGTGCTGGTGCGGGTCGATTACAATGTTCCCATGGAGGAACAGGGCGGGAAAATGGTCATTAACGATGTCACTCGCATCAAGGAAACCCTGCCTACGCTGCTCATGCTCGTGGCCAAAGGAGCCAAGGTCATTCTGGCAGCCCATCTCGGCCGGCCCAAAGGCAAACGCGAGCCTTCCATGTCCCTTCGCCCCGTGGCGGAAATGCTTTCCGAAATGATCGGCCAGCCCGTGGCCTTTGCCGGCGATTGCATCGGCCCCGTGGCCGAAAAAGCCGCCGCCGCCCTCCAGCCCGGCTCCATCCTGCTGCTGGAAAATGTCCGCTATTATAATGAGGAAGAAGCCAATGACCCTGGCTTTGCCGAAAAGCTGGGCCGCCTGGCCAGCCTGTATGTCAACGATGCCTTTGGCGCGGCTCATCGCGCCCATGCTTCGACCGAAGGCGTGGCTCGTGTCATTGCGGGGCGCGGCGGCCAATGCGCGGCCGGCTTGTTGATGGAGCGCGAATTGCGCTACCTCGGCCGTGAATTGGATAACCCGTCCCGCCCATTCGTCGTCATTCTCGGCGGGGCCAAAGTTTCCGATAAAATCAAGGTCATCGACCGCCTGCTAGAAATGGCCGACACCATATTGATCGGCGGCGCGATGGCCTACACTTTTAAATTGGCCATGGGTTGCAAGGTTGGCCAATCGCTGTCCGAACCGGACAAACAAGACGTCGCCCGGGCCGCGATGGAAAAAGCCAAAGTCCGCAACGTCCAGTTTCTGCTGCCGTCGGACAATGTCATCGCCACACCCGTCAACACCGGCAAGCTCAACAAAAAAGGCAAACCCGTTTTTGAAAATCAAAATCCGCGCATTAACAAGGAGCGCGATATTCCGTCCGATGCGGAAGGTTTCGACATCGGCCCGGACACGGCTCGGCGTTACAGTGAAATCATTCTCAAAGCGAAGACCATCATTTGGAACGGCCCGATGGGCCTCTTCGAGGACGCGCGTTTTGCCGAGGGCACCAACGTGGTGGCCCATGCCGTGGCGGA
Source organism: Verrucomicrobiia bacterium (assembly GCA_036501625.1). GTDB lineage: Bacteria > Verrucomicrobiota > Verrucomicrobiia > Limisphaerales > Palsa-1400 > Palsa-1400. The sequence continues at coordinate 310,175 of DASXZY010000008.1, read as the reverse complement.
GGCGACTCAGAGCGGCGCCAAAAGCATCATCGGCGGCGGGGACAGCGTCAAGGCGCTCAATCAAGCCGGCCTGGGCGACAAAGTCACTTTTACAAGCACAGGCGGCGGGGCCAGCCTGGAATTTTTAGAGGGGCGCGTCCTGCCCGGCGTGGCGGCGCTTTCCGACAAATCCTAATGAACAAAGAACGCAAACTCATCATCGCAGGCAATTGGAAGATGAACAAGACAGCCGCTGAGGCGCTGTCCCTCGTCCGCCATCTCAAACTGGAATTGGCCCATATCAAGGAGGTCGATGTCGTCATCTGCCCGCCTTTCACCGCCCTGTGCGAAGTCGCCAAGGAGGTTTTGGACAGCAGCATCCGCCTTGGGGCGCAAAACATGAGCGAGCACAACGATGGCGCCTTCACGGGCGAAATCGCGGCCGGAATGCTCAAGGAATTTTCTGTCCGCTATGTCATTCTGGGCCATTCCGAACGCCGCCAATACCAGAAGGAAAGCAGCGAATTGATTGCCGCCAAAGCGCGCGCCGCCCACGCCGCTTCGCTCCGGCCCATCGTGTGCGTCGGCGAGACGCTGGCGGAACGCGAAGGCGGCTTGATGCAAAAAGCGCTGGAAACCCAGGTGCGCGGCAGCTTCGCCGGTTTGACGGCCGGGCAAATGGACGAAACGGTGGTCGCCTACGAGCCGGTTTGGGCCATCGGCACGGGCCGCACCGCGACCTCCGCCCAGGCGCAGGAGGCGCATGCTTTCATCCGCCAATTGCTCGCGCAAACGCATGGCCAGGCCGTGGCCGGGCGCGTGCGCATCCAATACGGCGGCAGCGTCAAACCGGCCAATGCCCGCGAATTGATGGGCCAGCCGGATGTGGATGGCGCGCTGGTCGGCGGCGCGGCACTGGACGCCCGGAGTTTTTCTGATATAATCAAGAACTCGATTTAAAGAAGTATGAGCATATTATATATATTATTGACAGTATTGATGTTCCTGGACTGTGTCTTTCTGGTGTTCCTGGTCCTGCTGCAATTGCCCAAGAAAGAGGCCGGCGCCGGCATGGCCTTTGGCGGCGCGGCCACCGACGCCCTCTTCGGGGCCGGTTCGGGCAACGTGCTGACCAAGATTACCAAATATATGGCGGGCATCTTTTTCGGTCTGGCCCTTGTGATGGCGCTGATGGCGTCGCACAAAGCGCCGAGCAGCGCCTCGCTGCTGGCGAAGAAGCTGCTTTCAGGCTCTGGCGCGCCTATTGGTCCGGCGGCCACCGCGCCGGTCTCGGCCCCTGGCCCAGCCGCTCCGGCCCAAGCCCCGGGAACCGGCCTCTTGCAGTTGTCCAATATTCCCGCGGCCGCGCCCAGCGCCGCCGCTGCTCCGGCCCAGCCGTCCTCTCCTCCGCCCGCATCGACGGCCAAAACCAACCGGTAACCGGCGATGAGCGTGGCGCCGCCGAACCGGCGTCGAGCTGTTTTCCAACAGTCTCTGATGGCCGGGGTCCTCGTGGCAGCCGGCCTGCTGCTGGCTGGTTGCGGCGGCGGCCAGCCCAAGGCGGACTTGGTCATCATCAATGGGCCGGACCCGGAGACGCTGGACCCGGCCCTGGGCACCGGCCTGGCGGATTTGCGCGTCATCGGCGCTCTGTTTGAAGGGTTGGCCCGCAACGATCCGGCTACGGGCCGCCCTGTTCCCGGCCTGGCCGAAAGCTGGGACATTTCTCCGGATGGCCGCATCTACACGTTTCATTTGCGGGACAACCTAAGATGGTCGCCGAACGAACCCATCACGGCCAGCGACGTGGTTTATTCATGGCTGCGGGCGCTGGACCCGATGACCGCCTCCGAATACGCCGGGCAGCTTTTCTACATCAAGAACGGGCGGGCCTATAACAGCGGCGAGATCAAGGACCCGTCCCAAGTCGGCGTCAAAGCCATCGACGCGCGCACGGTGCGGGTTGAATTGAATCATCCCACGGCTTTCTTCCTGGACCTCTGCGCGTTTCAAACGCTCGCGGTCGTGCCGCGCAAAATCATCGAGCAGCATGGCGAAGATTGGATGCGCGCCCGCCCCTTGCCGGCGAGCGGCCCGTATTTGTTGGAGGAGTGGCGGCTCAACGACCGAATCCGCCTTGTCAAGAATCCGTATTATTGGGATGCCGCCAACACGCGCTGCGCGGTCGTCGATTGCCTTCCGATCAGCGCGCCCGCCACGGCCTTGAATCTTTACCAGACTGGCGGGGCCGACATCATTTGGGACCGCGAAAATGTCCCGAACGAATTGCTGGATGTGCTGCGCAACCGCCCTGACTTCCATACCTTTCCCTATCTGGCCACCTATTTTCTGCGATGCAACACAAGCCGCCCGCCCTTCAACGATGTCCGTGTCCGCAAGGCGCTGGCCCTGGCCATCGACAAACACCGGCTGGTGGAAAAATTCCTGCGCGGCGGCGAGGCCGTGGCGGACCATCTCGTACCCGACGGCACGGCCAACTGCGAAACCGCCACCGGGCTGGGATACGGCCCCGCCCAGGCGCGCCGCCTGCTTGCCGAAGCCGGGTATCCCGGCGGCAAGGGCTTTCCGCGCTGCGCGTATTTATTTGACGCCGCGGCAGGCGGCGGAAAAATTTACGAAATCGTGGCCGTGGAGTTGCAGCAGATGTGGCGGGAACAATTGGGCATCCAGATCGACCTCAAGCAAATGGAGAAACGGGTTTATCTGGTCGCCCAGAATCATCTCGACTATGATATCAGCCGCAGTTCCTGGTTCGGCGATTATGACGACCCCAATACGTTTCTGGATTTGTTCCGCGGCGACAACGGGAATAACCGCACGGGCTGGAAAAATGCCCGTTATGACGCCTTGATGGACCGAGCCAACAGCGAGGCCGATTTGTCCAAGCGCGCCGCGCTGCTGCGGGAGGCGGAAACGATTCTGGTGCATGATGAGGCGCCCATCATCCCGATCTATTTTTACGTTGGGTTCAATTATTACAACCCTGCCCGCATCAAGGGGATTTATCCCAACATGGTGGACATTCACGCGCTCAATGCCATTTGGAAAACCGGAGGCGAATAGGACTGGCGCGCCATGTATTTTGTCAAACGCATTCTGTTCCTGTTCCCTCTGCTGCTTTTGACCAGCCTGCTGGCTTTCCTGCTTGTGCATGCGCTGCCCGGCGGGCCGTTTGACCGGGAGCGCGTCCCAGCCTCGCCGGAAATCGAGCATCATCTGCTGGCCAAGTATCATTTGGACGAGCCTGTTCTCAAACAATATGCCCGCTATCTCAACGGCCTTCTTCACGGCGACTTCGGCCCTTCCATGAAGTACCGCAACCATTCCGTGACCGACATCATCGCGGCCGGGCTGCCCGTTTCGTTGACACTCGGCGCGCTGGCGTTTTTCTTCGCGATGGGAACGGGCATTCCGCTGGGCTTTTTCACGGCGGTGCATAAGGCGGGTTGGGGGGATTACGCCGGCAATCTGGCCGCGGCGGCGGTGATTTGCGTGCCCAACCTGGTGATCGGGCCGGTTTTCATCATGCTGTTCGCCCTCAAATGGCGATGGTTCCCCGTCGCGCTGTGGGGCTCGCCGTGGCACGCCGTTTTGCCGGCCCTGACTTTGGGGCTTTATTTCAGCGGCCGCGTGGCGCGCCTGATGCACGAGGGCATGCTCACGACTTTGCACTCCGAATTCATCACGGCAGCGCGCGCCAAAGGCCTGGGCGAAACGGCCATTCTTCTGCGGCACGCTTTTCGCATCGCCGTGCTGCCGGTGCTGTCCTACGCCGGGCCGATGCTGGCCGATCTATTGACAGGCTCGTTCGTGGTCGAGAATTTATTTCAAATCCCAGGGATCGGCGTCTTCATGGTCAACAGCGCGCTGAATGCCGATTACACGATGGTTGTCGGGCTGGTGCTGCTCTACGCCATTCTATTGCTGGCCTTGAACCTCGCGGTGGATTTCGCCCACGCGTGGCTGGATCCGCGCGTTCGTTATGACTGACCCGGCCAACCTCAGCCCCAACCAGCGAGCCTGGCGCCGGTTTTGGCGCAATCGCGGCGCGGCCGCGGCGCTGATGGTTCTGCTGGCGTTGATCGCCCTCGTCTTATTGTGGCCGCTGGGGCGGACGGCGGTCATGGCGGGCGTTCTGCCCAAAGCCATGACGCATCCGCCCGACTCAATTTCCGACGCGCAATTTGCCCCGCCCAGCCGGAACTGCTGGTTCGGCACCGACGAGCACGGGCGCGACCTGTTAAGCCGCGTCTGTCACGGCGCGTTGATTTCCCTGGCTGTGGGCCTGGTCGGCGCAGCGGTCAGTTTGGTCATCGGAGTTTTGTGGGGCGCGGTGGCCGGTTACGCGGGCGGCCGATGGGACAGCGCAATGATGCGGTTCGTCGATGTTCTCTACGCGATGCCAACGGTCGTGTTCGTCATCGTGCTCATCACGGCCCTCAACGCCGTACTGGCGAAATGGCAAACCGGTCCGCATGCCATTTCCGATCAAAACGCCCGATTTCTGCAATTGGCCGGCTTGTTCGCGGGGCTGGGCGCGGTGTCATGGCTGACCATGGCGCGGATTGTGCGCGGCCAGGTGTTGTCCTTGCGCCGCCGGCCGTTCATTGATGCCAGCCTTGCGCTCGGCGCAAGCCACGCGCGGATTATCTGGCGGCACATCCTGCCCAACGTCTATGGCATCATCATCGTTTATTTGACGCTGATGATCCCCTCGATCATTCTTTACGAATCGTTTTTAAGCTACCTGGGCCTGGGCATTCAGCCGCCCCAGGCCAGCCTTGGCTCGCTCATTGCCAGCGGGGCGGGGGAGATCAACCCGATTCGGATTTACTGGTGGCTGATCGTCTTTCCGGGAGCGGCGCTGGCGCTGACGTTGCTGGCGCTAACCTTCGTCGGCGACGGCCTGCGCGACGCCTTCGATCCACGCGATCAAAGCGGGCAGGCCGTTTGAATTATAGGCCAAGGTGATTTAATTTTGCCCATGAAAACGCATAAGAAACGTCTCCCCGGGCAACTTTCAATTCACACGGCCAAAGGCAACGGACATCATCCGCCCCAGGAACGCGAACGGCCCTTCGCATTCATTGCGATGAATGCCCGTGCCGAAAAGCCGCGCGCGGTTGGGCTGACGGAAATTCGCGGCCCTTATTACACGCCGATGGGCCGGCGTTATTTGGAGGACTTGCTCGAGACAATGGGCGCCCACATTGATTCCCTCAAGTTTGCCGGCGGTTCGTTCACGTTGATGCCGCGAACGGCGCTCCAAGAAATTATTGACACGGCGCATCGGTTTGCCGTCGAAGTTTCAACAGGCGGATTCATCGAGCGCGTGCTGGCCAAGGACCCAAAACTGGTGGATCGCTATATTCACGAGTGCGCCGAGCTTGGTTTTGACACGATTGAAGTCTCGGCCGGTTTCATCACGCTGCCAATGGGGGATTGGCTTTCGCTCGTCAGAAAAGTTCAAGAGGCCGGGTTGAAGGCGAAACCGGAAGTGGGCATCCAATTCGGAGCCGGCGGAGCCAGCGAATCGTCCGCGCTCGAAGCCATCGGCGTGGTCTCGCCCCAGATGGCCATTGATCGCGCCCGGAGATTTCTGGATGCCGGGGCGAAGCTCATCATGATCGAATCGGAAGGGATTACCGAAAGCGTCAAATCGTCGCGTTCAGAGATTCCGGCCCAATTCGCCGCCGCGCTGGGCCTCGAACACGTCATGTTTGAAGCCGCCGACCCGCAGGTGTTCGCGTGGTACGTGCAAAACTTTGGCCCGGAAGTGAATCTATTCGTGGATCACAGCCAGATTGTGCAACTCGAGGCATTGCGGCGCGGCCTCTGGGGCACCTCGGATTTATGGGGGCGCGTTCTGACGTTCAAAGAATAAAAGAGGTCCGAGATTTCATTTTGGCAGCGCCACCACGACCTCGGTCTTGATGGAGTTGGCAATGAAGCATTGCTCATGCGCTGCATGATGCAAATGCTCCTCATCGGCGGGAGCCGGCCGCGTGGCGCCGTTGTAAACAATACGCGGATGAAGTGTGACCAAACTCACCCACGGCACGCCCTTTTCATTTTTGGTCATCACGCCAACGGCTTGGTCGTCGTAGCTTTCCACCTGGAATCCCTGTTTGCCGGCCAGATAGAGGAACGTGAGCATGTGGCAACTTGAAATCGACGCCACAAATGCCTCCTCCGGGTCGACGAAGGCCGGGTTCGACCATGGAGCGGGCACCACCGATGGCGATGCGGACGCCTGCACGGCCGCGCCGCCGTCGAATGTCCAAGTATGCTCGCGCGAGTACTGCCCTTTGAGAAAATCAGGGCTTGGGCGCTTCCAACTGATTGTCACTTTATGTTCTGACATAAGTTTTCAAGGTCCAAGCTGCGCGGCCTGGCGGAGCCGCTGTTTGATTGCTTTTTGGCGTTCGGGCGCGAGCACTTTGGAGCCGTTGCGCTCGGTGATATAAAACGTGTCGATGGCAGCGCCTTTTTCGGTCAGGATTTTCGCCAGGTAAATATTGACGTCCAATTCCGTCAGCGCCCGCGACACATCAAATAGAAATCCCACCCGGTCCTCCGCCTGCAAATCCACGATGGTCCTGGTGTCGGAGGTGGCGTTGTCCAGCTCTACCAGAGTCGGAATCCGCTCGCCATCGAGCGACTTGTAAATAGGGGGCGCGTGGCGGCCCTTGGCGATGAGCGCGGGCAAATCCATCGGGGCGCCTGTCAAAATCTTTTGCACGAGCAGCTCGAATTTGTCCCGTTCCTCGCGGTTGGCCAGCAGTTTGGTGCGGGCGTCGGTCACGAAAAAAGTGTCCAGAACGATGCCGTCGGACCGGGTGAGAATTTCCGCGCCAAGGATGTTCAAACCCGCCGCCGTCAGGCAGCCGGTGATGTGCGTGAAGAACCGCTCGCGATCCCAAGTGCAAAGTTTGACAATGGTATAGCCGCGGTCCGGTTCGTTGTGCCAGGTGATGATCGGCACGAGGGCATTCACTTCCGCGTCGGACAATTGCAACTGGATGAAGCGATGCACTTGCGTGACATCGCCCAAAATTTCCGCGGCGTCATTGATCTGGCAGTAACGCGGGGGAAGATTGTTGAAATGAGCCTGGATTTCGACTGGATCGAACGTTGGCGGGGCCATCCGCTGGACTTCATCCACCAGCAATTCCCGCTGGCGCGCCTCGGCCAGAAGGAATTCGCTGCCGCCGGTCAGCGCCTGGCGCGTCCGGTGATAAAGCTGCCACAGCACAGAGTCCTTGAATCCATTCCACAACGTGTCGCTCGTGCCCATCGAATCGGCCAGCGTGTGAATGGTCAGCAGGGCCAGATTTTCGGCGCTTTGGATTTGCCGCGCGAAATTCTTGATGACTGTGTCGTCGTCCAGGTCCCGGCGCTGGGAGATTTGAGCCATGGCGAGATGGTTCTCGATAATCAGGCGCAGCGTATGCGCCTTGGCCCCGTCCAAGCCCAGGCGGCGCGAAACACTTAACGCCACACTGCCGCCGATTTCCTCGTGACGCCCCGTGCGGAAGGCCTTGCCGGCATCGTGCAGCAACAGGGCCAGATAAAGAACATACGCATTTTCCACCTCGCGCGAAATCTCGCCATAGGCGGCAAAGGGCGGCGTTTTGGCAAACCAGATTTGATCAAGTTTTTCAATGCAACGGAGCGTGTGCTCGTCCGCCGTATATTGGTGATAAAACTCCAATTGCACCAGGCAGGTCAGCTTGCCGAATTCAGGCAGAAATTTGCCCAGAAACCCAACTTCGTGCATGGCGCGCAAAATGGGCGCGACACTTCCGCGCTGGTCCAGGATTTCCAAAAATGTGGCCCGCACATGCGGATCGCAGCGAAACGATTTATTGACAAGCGGAAGCTGGCTGCGGATGATCTGCGAGGTGGCCGGATGCAGCTTCAGCCCCTTTTGCTGCATGTGCAAAAAGAGGCGCATCAGCCGTTTGGGGCTGTCGCGAAAGACGCCTGGCGAGGCGGCCCGGATTTCTCCTCCGGAAAACTTGAGGCCATCGACCGTCCCTTCATCCTCCTTCGCGGCGCGCGAACTGAACAAGTTCCGCGCGAAGGAGAGCAGCCGCTTGGGCGGCGGAACCAGCGCGAGGCGCTGTTCGACGGTGCGCGTGATGAGATCGATGTTGCGCGCATGGACGTAGAGCGCGCCCATGAGTTCCTCCAGCCGCTTGCCCGGCGAGCGATCGTGCCAGCCCAGATTAGTCGCGATCGACGGCTGCAAACTGCGGCCCAGCACATCCGAAGGCCGGTTGAGATAGTAATGCAGCTCATTGCGCAGCCGCAGCAAAAAGCCATAGGCGCTGTCCAACTGTTTGCGTTCACGCGCGCTGATCATTTCGCGCTCCTCCAGGTCGGCCAGGGTGCGCGTGCGGTATTTGAAATAAGCCATCCAGAGCAAATTTTGATAATCACGCAGGCCGCCGCAACCGTTTTTAAGATTGGGTTCCTGCATGAAGACTGAATTGCCGAACTTCGCGCGCCGCGCGGCCTGGTCCTCCAATCGCATCTGAATGTATTCGCTCTCGCGGCCGATCACGCATTTGGCCAGCAGGGTGCGATTGAACCTGTCAAACAATGTTTCGTCCCCGGCGATGCGGCGCGCCTCGATCAGGGACGTTTTGGTTTGCATGTCGCTGTTGGCGGCGGCGGCGCAATCGTCGATGGAGCGCACGGAGTGGCCCACCTTGAAACCCAGGTCCCACAACGTATAGAGCGTGCCATCCACCAACTCGCCCAGGGCAGGGCGGGCCTTCCCCTGCGACACCATGTCGCTTTCGTGCAGAAACATGATGTCAATATCACTTTGCGGATTCAGCTCGGCCCGCCCATAACCGCCGATGGCCACGAGCGCGGCGGCGGCCGGCCTCTCCTGGGCCAGCGGGGAGGCGGCCTTGACCCCTTCCACGATGGAGCGGAGCACCAGGTCAATGATCGCCGAGCGCGCGCGGCAAATCTCACGCCCGTCTCCTCCAGCGCGATGGAGAATTTTCAGCCGGTGCGTTTCCACTTTGAGGAAATTTTTGTAGCGGGCGGCCTCCTGGCGCGGATGCGCTTTGGCCGGCAGTGTCAACCGCGCGGCCGCACTGGTCTGGATTTTTTCCAACAACGTCGGCATCCGCGTTGAAGATAAAGTGTGCAGTGCGAGGCGTCCATAGAAACCTGCTCGACTTTCCGCCGTCGCGGGCCAAATTGCCTTCGTGCCGCTGGAAATTCGAGTCCACTCGCCGCCGCCCAAACCGCTCATGGTTTTTGACGGCGATTGCCAGTTTTGCCGGCGCTGGATTGCCCGCTGGAAAAATGCCACCGGGGACGCCGTCGATTATATCCAGTTCCAGGACGAATCCATTCCCGTCCGTTTTCCCGAAATTCCACGAGAGGATTATGAAGAGGCTGTTCATTTGATTCTGCCCGGCGGCTCCGTCTGCCGCGGGGCGGAGGCCGTGTTTAAATCGCTGGCGGCTGGCGGCCGGCATCAGTGGCTTCTTTACTTATACAGGAAGGTCGCGGCCTTTGCCGAAATGACGGAATTGCTTTACGAGGAAGTCGCTCTGCATCGGTCCGTGCTCTCGAAGCTGGATCGCGTTTATGCCGGCCCGGGACCTGAGCCGCCCGGTTATGCCTGGGTGCGTTTTATTTTTTTGCGCGGGCTGGCGCTGATTTACCTCATCGCCTTCGTTTCGTTTTGGGCGCAGATGGATGGCTTGATTGGCAGCCAGGGAATCGTCCCCGCCCAGCAGACCATGGCGGAGGCGAAGCAAAAGGCATCGCTCGCGCATATTGGCGTGGAGCGATTCTGGCTGATGCCCACGCTCGCCTGGTGGGGCGCGAGCGATCACGCGCTGCACTGGCAATGCGGCGTGGGCATCGGATGCGCGGTGGCGTTGCTGGCTGGATTCTCGCCTGCGGTGATGCTGTTTCTGTTGTGGGCGATTTATCTGTCGCTCTGCTCGGTCTCAGGGCCGTTCTACGATTTTCAATGGGACGAGCTTTTGTTGGAAACGGGTTTTCTGGCCATCTTTTTCGCGCCGCTGCAACTATGGGAGCGCCCCTCCCGCCAGGCGCGCCCATCCGGGTTGATTTTGTGGCTGCTGCGCTGGCTGATTTTCCGCCTGATGCTCGAATCCGGCATGGTCAAACTGACAAGCGGCGACGTTTCCTGGTGGAGCCTGAGCGCGCTGCGGGTTCATTACGAAACGCAGCCTCTGCCGACTTGGATTGGATGGCACGCCCATCAATTGCCGGCCTCCGTGCAAACGGCTTGCGCGGCCGTCATGTTCGGCATCGAGTTGATCGTGCCGGTTTTTATTTTTTCCGGGCGGCGATTGCGGCTGGCGGCGGCCTGGATTTTCGCCGCGTTCCAATTTATCATTATTTTGACAGGCAATTACACGTTCTTCAATTGGCTCTCCATTCTGCTGTGCGTGCCGCTGCTGGATGACCGGGCGCTGAGATTTGGCCGCGCGGCCAGGGAGCCGTCCCCCGAGGCAGGATCGCGGGCCGCGCGATGGCCCTGGCCCGTCATGCTGGCCCTGGCATTGATTGTCATCCCGCTGACCACGATCCCGTTCCTATTGACCGCCGGCATCCGGCAATCCTGGCCCGCGCCTGTGGTTTGGGCGTATGAATGGGCGCGGCCGTTGCGTTCTTTTAACAGTTACGGACTATTCGCGTTGATGACCCAAACGCGTCCGGAAATCATCGTGCAAGGCAGCGCCGACGGCGAGCATTGGCTGGACTATGCGTTCAAGTACAAGCCCGGCAGCGATCTGCGGCGCGCGCCCCGATTTGTCGCGCCCTGCCAGCCCCGGCTCGATTGGCAAATGTGGTTCGCCGCTTTGGAAGGAATCCGGCGCAGCCCTTGGTTTCTTGATTTTGAACAATGCCTCCTGCGCAACTCGCCTCCGGTGCTGCATTTGCTGGGGCCGAACCCGTTTCCCAAGGAGCCGCCCAAGTACGTGCGCGCGATGCTGTATGAGTATCACTTCACCGACCGCGCCACGCGCCGCGCCACCGGCCAATGGTGGCGGCGCGAGCTGAAAGGATTCTATGCGACGCCGCTCTCGTTGAAGGACTTTGACGAAGCCTTCCGACCCGGGCCTTGAACCCGCCGAGGGGCTTGGATAGAGTCAAAGCCATGACAAAACATCGCATCGGTTTGATTGGCGGCAGCGGGCTTTATCACATCGAAGGTTTGGCCCGCCAAAAATGGGTCAAGATGAAGACTCCCTTCGGGGGGCCCTCGGACGATTTCCTGACGGCTGAACTGGCGGGGCGCGAAGTCGTTTTCCTCCCGCGGCATGGGCGCGGCCACCGCATCATGCCCAGCGAATTGAATCATCGCGCCAATATTTACGGAATGAAAAAGCTGGGCGCGGCCTGGATCATCAGCGTCAGCGCCGTCGGTTCGCTGCGCAAAAAGCACCGGCCGTGCGACATCGTTTTGCCGGATCAATTCGTGGACAAGACCAAGCGGTCGTCCGAGCATACTTTTTTCGGGCGCGGCATTGTGGCCCATGTGGCCTTTGCGGACCCGGTCTGCGAGGAATTGCGCCAATTGCTGCTCAAATCCTGCCGGGCCGAAAAGGCGCGCGTCCACGACGGCGGGGTCTATGTCAACATGGAAGGCCCCGCCTTCAGCACGCGGGCCGAGTCCGTGGCCCATCATAAACTTGGCTACGACGTCATCGGCATGACCAATCTTGGCGAGGCCCGCTGCTCGCGCGAGGCGGAAATCGCCTACGCCACCATGGCCATGATTACCGATTACGATTGCTGGAAACCGGACGAGGCGCACGTGACGGTGGAAATGATCGTGGCCAATCTGAACCGGAATGCCGGGCACGCCCAGGCGGTCATCAAACGAGCGATCAAGCATATTCCCGCGGAACCCAATTGGCCCTGCCACAACGCCCTGAAGCACGCCATTATGACTCATAAGGAATTCTGGCCCCGCAAAACCGCCGCGGAACTTGCGCCATTGCTGAAAAAGTATTCCTGACCTCCGCCGGATTTTTTGTGCGGTTTCGCGGCCCGGCGGGCATTACCAGAAGAGGACGATGAACGAAGACGCCCCATTATTACGCCGCTATGCCGCCGAGAATTCAGAAGCGGCTTTTGCCGAAGTGGTCCGGCGGCATGTCGATTTGGTTTATTCCGCCGCGCTGCGCCAGCTTCACGGCGACACGCATCGCGCCGAGGATTTGACGCAGCAGGTATTTTCAGAAATGGCCCGGCAGGCGAGGCCGCTCTCGCGCCATCCCGCCCTGGCCGGCTGGCTTTACACGACGACCCGGCAGATGGCCTGGCGGGCCCTCCGCTCCGAACAGCGCCGCGCCGCCCGCGAACACGAGGCCCATGCCATGAACGAACTCCTTCGTCCCGCCGCCGAGCCGGATTGGGACCATCTTCGCCCGGCGCTCGATGGCGCGATGCACGAACTCAATAACGCCGACCGCCTGGCCCTGCTGCTGCGCTATTTCAAAAACAAAAGCCTGCGCGAGGTGGGGCTTGAATTGGGTTTGACAGAAAACGCCGCCCGCATGCGCGTCGAGCGCGCGCTGGATAAACTGCGCCTGGCCCTGGCCCGCCACGGCGTTACTTCGACTGCGGCCGCCGCGGCCCTGGCGATGTCCGCCCACGCTGTCAATGCCGCCCCGGCGGGATTCGCGGCCGCGCTGGCCCAAGCCTCGCTGGCCGGGGCTGCCTCCAAAACCGGAACCGCTCTTGGCCTTTTAAAATTTATGGCTTCCACGAAACTCAAATTCGGACTGTCCGCCCTGGTCATCGCCGGGGCGGCGGTGGTCCTTGTGCTCGAACACCAGGCGCGCCTCAAGGCGCAGGATGAGAATGACATTCTGCGCCTCCAACTTGCGCAAATGAAAACGGACAACGAGGCGCTCTCCAACCGCTTGGATCGAGCCGCCCGGGAGCGCGCGGCGCGCCTGGCCGCTTCCGCCTCGAATGCCGGCGCCTCCGCCGGGACGCCGCCGGGTGTGTTTTCGACCAATAGCTTTCGCCAGCGCCTGATGGACAACCCGATCAAGGTCACCGCCGGCCAGCTTGAAAGCTACCTTAAAAGGCGCCACCGCGATGCCGGCAGCCTTCTGGCCTCATTTCGCGTGACGCATGATCCGGCGTTGCTGGCGGAAGCAATGCAAAAGTATCCCTCCGATCCACACGTCGATTTTGAGGCGCTCTTTCAAAGCAACGCCCCGCCTGAGGAGCAGCGCCGATGGTTGACAGCTTTTGAGCAGTCCGCGCCAAACAACGCCCTGGCCAACTATCTTTCGGCCGGCGCTTATTTCAAGGCCGGCGACCCCGCCCAAGCCTTGCAGGAAATGCTGGCCGCCTCGGACAAACCAGGATTTCAAGATTACTCGATCGAGCGCGTCATGGACGACCGCGAAGCCTACATTGAATCCGGTTGCACGGATGCGGAAGCGGAAATCTCGTCCTGCACCCAATTGATGCTGCCGCAGCTTCTGCAGATTAGGAACCTGGGATTGGACCTGGTCGATTTGTCCAAGTCTTACCAGCAGGCGGGCGACAGCGATTCGGCCCAAAGCGCTCTTCAAATGGCCGCCGCCTTGGGCCAGCGCTACGCGACGCAAGCCCCGGCTGAGGCGGAGATAAGCCAGCTTGTTGGCTTGTTTGTCGAACGCAGGGCCTTTGCCGCGATGGACCCCAGCCTCCCTTGCGGCGACAACGGGCAGACCGTCCAGGACCAACTGAACCAAGTCGCTCAGGAACGAGCGGACTTGAATTCTCTCGATCAGCAAGCGCAACCGTTCATCGATTCAATGTCGGACCAGGATTATCTTACCTACAAGTCGCGCTGGATGGCCTTTGGCGAAAAGGCGGCCTTGCAGTGGGTCATCGGCAAGTACGGCCAGCAGCCGTAATTATTTCGCGCCGGCCGGAGCAGTCAGGACGCGGTGAATGGATTTGGCTAAAACCTGCGCGGTCAGGGGTTTAAGCAGGATTTCCCTGAATCCGAGCAAGCCCGCCTGTTCCCGCACGCTGTCTTCCACAAATCCCGTCGCCATGATGATGGGGATGTCGCTCCGGACTTTTAGGAGTTCATCCGCAAGGTCGATGCCCGTCATCCCAGGCATGGTCAAGTCGGTCAGCACGAGGCTGAAGTTGCGCGGGTTTTCACGGAACGCGGCAAGGGCCGGGACGCCGGAACTAAAGGGTGTAACTTTGTAGCCCAAATGCTGGAGGAGCTTGCACCCGATTTGCACCAGCGCCGGTTCGTCATCGACGAACAGGACGTGCTGGCCGCGGCCGCTCGGAATGAGCGGCGCTTCTCTGACATCCATGTCCGCTCCGCCCGCCGGGCGCACGGGAAAGTATAGCTGCACGGTCGTTCCCTTGTTCAATTCGCTTTGCACCGTGACCGCGCCATCGTGCGCCTTCATAATGCCATGCACGACGGCCATGCCCAACCCGCTGCCTTTGCCCGGCCCCTTGGTCGTAAAGAACGGCTCGAATACCCGCTCCAATGTGGCCGCGTCCATCCCGTGGCCGTTGTCCGTGACTGCGATAATTGAATACGGCCCCTTGGACAGGGAGAGGCGGGTGGCGGCCTCTTCGCCAACCATCATAATCTTATGTTTGATAACGATGACGCCGCCGCGTTCGCCCATGGCATGGGCGGCGTTATTGCAGACATTCATCAGCGCCTGCTGTATTTGAGTGGAATTGCCGAAGATCGGCGGTGTGTCGGACGCCGTCTCGACGTGGATCACCACGTTCTTGGGAACGTTCAGATGGATGAGCTTGGCTGCCTCCTGCACGACCGCGCTGGGTTGAAGCAAGTCGCGCTTGAGGTCCTGGCGGCGGCTGAAAGTCAGGATTTGCTGGACGATTTCCTTGGCGCGCGCGCTGGCCTGCAAAACCTGGTCCAGGTTTGCGCAAAGCTCGGCGTTGCCGCCCAGTTCCATCTTGGTCAGTTCGGTGTACCCGATGATGGCGCCGAGCATGTTGTTGAATTCGTGGGCGACGCCGCCGGCCAGCGATCCGAGCGCTTCCATTTTTTGCGCCTTGCGCAATTGCGCCTCCAGGCTGGCGCGAACTTCCTCGGCCCGGCGCTGGGCAGTGACATCCATGATTTGCGCGATGTAAGTCATGGATTGGCCGCGGCTGTCCGCCGCCAGCGCCATGTCCAGTTGAATCCAAATTTCATGGCCTCGCGGGACACGGCAGCGCATGTCCATGCGGGTCGATTTCGCGGCGCTGCTGAGCATCGGAAAGAGCGACGCCATGCAATCGGGGCTGGCGTCCATGCCAAAAAGGAGCTGGCAGCCGCGCTCCAGCAACTCCTGTTCGGAAGTCGCGAAGATATCGCATAAGGCGTGATTGACCCGCAGAAACTGGCCGGAAGGGGAGATGAAAGCCTTGCCAATGGGTGCTTCATTGAACGACTTGCGGAAAAGCTCCTGCAATTCGCGCAATTGCTCGCGGTCCGTTCTTTGGCGCAAGGCCCGTTCGACTGCCACGGGCAGCAGCTTGAGGTAATTGCGGTCCTGGTCCTTGAGAAGGTAATCATTCGCGCCGCTCTTCATGGCGCGCACGGCGTTTTCCGGATTTTCGGAGCCGGTCACGAATATAACCGGGGTTTCTCCCACGCGGGGGAGCAGTTCAAAACCCATGCCGTCGGAAAGATTGTGGTCCAGGACGATCAGGTCGAACGGCTCGGAGGCCAGCAATTCATTCGCGTCGGCGAGCGACTCCGCGAAGCGGCAGCGGTAGGGCAGCCCCTCCCTCTCCACATGGCGCTGAAACGCCATGCGGTCCACCAAATCATCCTCCACCAATAGTATTTTAACTTCGCTCATACGGTTGCTTAAGGCGGCATCTCGCTGGCCGCCCAATAATTTTGAATCGTGCGCATCACCTCGACAAACTTGGCGTAGTCCACCGGCTTGGTCATGTAACCTGCCACCCCCAGGTTAAAACTTTGCAGGCGGTCGCTCTCCTCTTTGGAAGTGGTCAGAACCACCACGGGGATGCGCCGGCACCGCTCGTCGGCTTTGAGGACTTTCAAGAAGTCCAGTCCGCTCATGCGCGGCATGTTCAGGTCCAGCAGGATAATTCCCGGAATGGGCAGCCGCTCGTCGCGCAACCGCTCCAGGGCTTCCTCGCCGTTGCCGACAACAGTCAGCGGATTGGCCACGTGAAGTTCGCGCAGCGCGCGAGTCACGGACATCACGTCCACAACATCGTCTTCAACCAGCAAGATGGAGAATGAGCTTTTCATTGGTTCGGTGTGCCGGAAGGACCGGCCGCGGGGGTGTTCGCGTTGGTAAAGAATGTGGTATCTGTCTTGGCCGCGGCTTTGCGGGACTTCGGAATTTGAAAATAGAAGGCACTGCCCTCGCCAAGCTCGGATTCGACCCAGATGCGCCCGCCAAACAGCTCGACGTTTTTCTTGACGACGGCCAGGCCGATGCCGGTGCTTTCGCGCTCGTCTCGCGGGGTCAGCGTTTGGAAAATCTGGAAAATTTTCTCGAAGTATTTTTCCGCGATGCCCGGCCCGGTATCGCGCACGCAAAGCTTCCAAAAAAAGCCGTCATCCTCGCACCCAATGTTGATTTCTCCCGCGGGTTTGCCCATGTATTTGACGGCGTTGCTGATGAGGTTCTCGAACACTTGCAGCAGCCGTGTGCGC
This sequence comes from Verrucomicrobiia bacterium, assembly GCA_036501625.1. Lineage (GTDB taxonomy): Bacteria > Verrucomicrobiota > Verrucomicrobiia > Limisphaerales > Palsa-1400 > Palsa-1400. The sequence continues at coordinate 293,470 of DASXZY010000008.1, read as the reverse complement.
TCGCAAACGACCGTCGGCAGGCCAGGGGCGATTTTCACCACCATCGCGGGCGGCGGCGATAGCAATTCGCACACTTCCCGCACCAGGACGTTGAGGTCCACGGTGGATTGCTCCTCATGCTGGCGGCTCAGGCGCGAGTAACGCAGGATGCCGTCCACCAGCGCGTTCATTCGTTTGACACGCCCCTGCAACAAATTCAATTGCGCGCGGCCGTCTTCGCCGATTTTTTCGCCGTAGTCGGTCACCATCCAATCCGCCAGGGAGCTGATGGCCCGCAGAGGGGCTTTCAAATCGTGGGAGACAACGTAGGCGAATTGGTTCAACTCCTGGTTGATCTCCTTCAATTCCTGGAGCAATTGGCCCTGGCGCGCCTCGGCCCGCTTGCGCTCCGTGATGTCCTGGGAAACTTTGGCGAAGCCGCGAAGCTGGCCTTTTTCGTCGCGCACGGCCGTCAGGACAACGTGGGACCAAAACAGGCTGCCATCCTTGCGGACGCGCACGCCTTCCTCCTCGAAGGAACCCTTTTCCGAGGCGATGCGCAATTCTTCGGCTGGCTTGCCGGCGGCGGCCACTTCGGGCGGATAAAAAGTGGAAAAATGGCGCCCAATGATTTCGCTCGCCTTGTAACCCTTGATTTTTTCCGCGCCGGAGTTCCATGTGGCCACGCGCCCTTCGGAGTCGAGCATGAAAATCGCGTAGTCCCGAACCCATTCGACCATTAAGCGGATGCGCTCCTCGCTGCCGCGCAGCGCCGCCTCGGCCGCCTTGCGCTCGCTGATGTCGTTGCGGATGGCGACATATTGAATGGGCTTGCCGTTAATCGGGTCCACGAACGGCACGATCGTCGTGTCCACCCAATAAATGGAGCCGTCCTTGGCTCGGTTGCAAATCTCGCCCTTCCACACTTCGCCGCTGGCGATGGTGTTCCAGAGAAATCGAAAGAATTCCTTGGAATGATGGCCGGAGTTGATGATGCGATGGTCCTGGCCGATCAATTCGCGGCGCGAGTATTTGGAAATCGCGCAGAATTTGTCGTTGGCGTAAGTGATTCTTCCGCGCGGGTCCGTAATGGCCACCAGCGCGTGCTCGTCGAGCGCGGATTTTACGTCGGCCAGTTCCTTCAGGTTGCGCCGCATGTCCTGCTCGATTTGCTCGCGCAGCTTGATCTCCGACTCGAGCGATTTGTTGACGGCCGCGATTTCCGCCGTGCGCGCCTTGACCAGCCCGTCAAGTTCCTCGCGCGAACGCCGCAACACTTCCTCTGCCAGCTTCAGTTCCGTGATGTCATAGCCGATTCCTTGCAAGAAGGACGGCATGCCTGACTCATCGCGGCCGACGGTGGCCTCGCCGTGAATCCAAATGATGCGCCCATTCTTGGCCATGAATCGGTAGTCGGCTTTGAACGGCTCGGCCCGCGCGACCGTGCGGGAAAATTCTTCGTTCCACCGCTCCCGGTCATCTGGATGGAGGCGTTGATACCACAAAATCGGGTTCTCAATCCATTCCCTGGCCGTGTAACCCAAAAGGCTTTCCACGTGCGGGCTGACGTAAATCTCGCTCTGCCGGTTGTCAAATGAAACCAGGAACGTGACCACGGGGATGTGTTCGACCAGGGTTTTGTAGCGGCTCTCCGCCTTGCGCGCGCGCGCCTCCGGGGTGTTGCCATCCGGCAGCTCTGGCGCGGTGGCGGCCCCCTCTGGCAGGCCCAAGCCCGGCAGGAACGTGCGCGCCAGCCCGAACAGCGTTTCAAATCCGGGCTGTTCGTGCATGAACTGCTCTTCCGTATCTTTTGGAGCCGGCACGCTCATAATTTGCTGCCTTTCGCGCCCGCGCGCAACCATTCGCGCCAGGCCTCCAGCCCTTGGCCAGTCGTGGCGGACACTTGGAAAATGAGCGCGGCCGGATTGAGGTTCCGCGCGGCTCGCTCGAAAGCGGCCACGTCAAACTGAACGTGCGGCAGCAAATCCATTTTGTTCAGCACGATCACGTCCGCCTTGCGAAACATGTGCGGATATTTGGCCGGCTTGTCGTCGCCTTCGGGCACGGACGCCACGATTACTCTGGCCTGCTCTCCCAAATCGAACATGGCCGGGCAGACCAGATTGCCGACGTTTTCTATCAACACGACCGAACCCTGCGGCGGGTCCAGTTGCCGCAACGCCGCGCCAGCCATTTCGGCGTCCAAATGGCACGCCGCGCCCGTATTAATCTGGATGGCGGCAGCCCCGGCGGCGCGAATTCGTTTCCCGTCCAGCGCGGTCTCCTGGTCTCCTTCGATGACATGGATGCGCAATTCCGCGCCCAGTTCTCGGATGGTGCGTTCGAGCAGGGTTGTTTTCCCGGCCCCGGGAGAACTCATTAAATTGACAGCATGAATGCCGCGGCCGGCCAGCCATCCGCGGTTTCGTTCGGCCAGCCGGTCATTTTTGGAAAGAAGATTGTGTTCGAGCGGGATGATCGTGCCGTGCTCGTGTGAATGAGAATGCCCATGGCCGTCGTGATGCTCATGAGCGCCCGCGCCGAGGCGGGCGTGCCGCCCGGTTTGCATGTCGGTCAATGTGATTTCCGCTTCCGGCGAGCAGCCGCATGTCATGCACATATCACGCAAGTTCCATTTCTTTGATTCTCAGCTCTTCGCCGGCCAGCCATTCAAGGTCGCTCTTGCCGCACCCGCATTGGCCTGGCAGCCGGTCAATAACAACTTCCGAGCCACACTGGCGGCAGCGGCCGCGCCCGCTGGGTTGTTGAATCTCCAGTGCCGCGCCGTGCGCCACCGTCCCCTCGCTGCAAAGCTCAAAGCAAAAGCGAATCGCATCCGGCAGAATGCACGACAGCCGGCCAATTTCCAATACGATGCGCTTGACCTTCCGCTCGTGGGCGCGGCCTGCCACCACCTCGATAATCTCCTGGGTGACGCCCAGTTCATGCATGCGCGGCCTCCAATCCACGCAAGGCCGCGGATTCCACCAAAGCGATGGCTTCCTCGACCGCCGCCTCCACCGTCTCGCTCAACCCCATTTGCGGTTCGCAACTCTCCGGCTCGCAAACGACGATCAGCACGTTGCTCACATTGGCGCCGAGAGATTTGGCGCAGGCGAGCACTTTGGCGGGCGTCATCTCGTGCGTATCCATCGCGCCGGAACCAGGCGTGGACGGTTCGATGACGCTCAGCGTTCCGGGCGGTTCGCCGCGGCGCATCGCATCCACGAAAATAACGCGGTCATATCCATCCATCAGCGCATAGGCCAAATCAATCCCGCGAATGCCGAAATCGGCCACCCGCACGCCTGGCAATTGAGTCCGTCCGGCCATGCGCCGCGCCACTTCGGCGCCAAAGGCATCGTCGCCCAGAAATATGTTTCCGACTCCGGCGATGAGTATTCGCGGCGGACTCATGCGGGTTCCACCTCATCCGCCCGGAAGAAAAAACGGTGTCCGGGTTTTCCTTCCTCGCCCAGGTCCTTGCCGGGATCGTCATCCACCGTGACGCAAACATGAACCGCGTTGTCAAAATCGCGCTCAATGGAGAGGACGGTCGCCAGCTTGCCGGCCAGCGCAATGTCAAAAATATCAGCGCGGCGGCGCGGCTGCAAACGCACGCGGTCGCCCTTCTGGAAAAGGCGGCCCGGATCAGGCCGCATGGAGGCGTGCAGGCTCAACATTTGCTCACGTGTCAGTGTCTCGCTACGCTCGAACATCGAGCGAATGCGAGCGTCCCCAGCGCGAGCTTCGTCCTTTTCGTCGTCGGTCAGCGTTTGGATGCGCAACGTGAGAATTTCGTCAATTTCCGTGGCGTCGAACAAATCCCCGCGGCTCTGCGGCGCGATTTGCGGGTGATCGTAAAGTATGATGGGCGCGGCCAAAACCTCGGTGTCGTCAGCGCCCGCGAGAACTGGCCAAAGGCCAATATTCTGGCATTGCGCCGCCGCTGGCTGCCACTCTGAAGGCGGGTCGATGAGCGAAATAAATTTCCCGCCGCGCAAGCTGAGGATGGCGTGGGTGGCGATGAGCGAGTGATCGAGAGCATGGCCGCGATCTTTGCCGTTGAAGCAGCCGCCGTTGGTAATGCGCGCGCGAAACACGTTCGGCCTCGGAACGCTTAACTCCAATTTCCCCGCGAGTCCCGAAAAGGACACGGGGAACTCGCGCGGCTGCCCAGCCTGCGCATCGAGGCTTACATCGTTCGCCAAAATTTCCCGTTCCACCGGATTGCCATCGACCAATTGCAAGAACCTGACCATGACATCCACCGAAGCGCCTTCCTTGGCATCGAATAAACATTCGGCCTGGCACGAAGACTTTTCGGCATGAGCGCCCGCGAACGGCTCCGGGCACAGCACGCCAAAATTCCACCGATGCTGGTTCTTGACTGACGAAAGCCGGTAGGGATAAAGCAGAAAGCCCTCGTAAAGGACCGCATTCGCGATTTGTTCAATCGGCCTCATCGAGTCTATGTCACCAGCGGGCCAAAAGTTGGCGAATGCCGGGCCTCGATGACCTTGCCATCGCCCACGTACATATGCACGCCGCAGGGCAGGCACGGGTCGAAGCTGCGCACCGTCCGCATAATGTCGATGCCCTTGAATTTGCCGGGGCCATTTTCCTCGAAGATTGGTGTGTTCATGACCGCATCCTCATACGGCCCAGGAGTCCCGAATGAATCGCGCGGGCTGGCGTTCCAGGGCGTCGGCGGATAGGGATGATAATTGGCAATGACTCCGTTGCGAATGACCACATGATGCGAGAGGACTCCGCGCACCGCTTCGTGAAATCCGCAACCGATGGCCTCTCGCGGCACTTTGAATTCGTTCCACGTTTTGAGCCGGCCCGCGTGAACTTCCGCCAGGGCCTTGTCAACAAAGTAGAGGGCCGCCGCCGCCGCGTAAGCCTGAAAATAACTCCGGGCGCGATCGCGCTCGATGGTGTTGCTCCATTTGGGAATGTGCCATTCCAATTCCGTTTCGCCGTGGTTCGCCGTTTTGGGCAGCCGGATTTTCACGCTGGAGCCAGTCGCTTTGACGTGGCCGTCCATATCGACCAGTCCCGCCAGGGCCGTTGCCCAGAACCGCGCCAGCGGGCCGCCGCCGGTGTCGAGCGCCAGATGGTTGCCCGATGTCTTGTCGAACCAGCGCGGCGACATGACCCACGTGTAATTTTTGGAGAAATTGCGCTTTTGCGGCTTGGGCAGCGTGGTTTGGTTCCACGGATGGCGGCGGTCAATGGGATTGCCCAACGGATCGTGCGTTACGAATTGTTCCGCCGTTTCCCAATCGTCGTAAAACGAACTGCCTAGCAGAATCCGCAGGCCCAGATTGATATCGACAAGGTTTGTGGTGAGAAGCTTGCCGTCAACGACAATTCCCGGCGTGACATACATGGCCCGGCCAAACGCGGCCATGTTCTCGTAGCGGAAATCGCACATCTCGGGGTCCTGGAACGACCCCCAGCAGCCGAGCAGAATGCGCCGCCGGCCCACTTCCTCGTAGCCCGGCAGGGCCTCGTAGAAAAAGTTGAAAAGGTCGTCGTGCAGCGGCACGCAACGCTTTAGAAAATCAATGTACTTGAGCAGCCGCACCAGGTAGTCATTGAAAAGCTGCACGCTTGGCACTGTCCCGACGCCGCCCGGATACAGTGTGGACGGATGCACGTGCCGGCCTTCCATCAGGCAGAACATTTCCCGCGTCAGCCGGCTCATTTGCAGCGCCTCAAGATAAAACGCGCCGGTGAACGGATTGAGCGCGCGCATAATGTCGGCGATCGTGCGGTAGCCGTGCGTCTTGCCGTGCGGGGCCTCGGTCTTTTCCGCTTTGGCCAGCACACCGGGGTTGGTCTCGCGCACCATTTGTTCGCAAAAATCCACGCCGACCAAATTGTCCTGGAACAAATTGTGGTCGAACATGTATTCGGCCGCCTCGCCCAGGTTGATGATCCATTCAGCCAGATGCGGCGGCTTGACTCCGAAGGCCATGTTTTGCGCGTAAACCGCGCAGGTGGCGTGGTTGTCTCCGCAGATGCCGCAGATGCGGCTGGTGATGAAATGAGCGTCGCGCGGGTCTTTGCCGCGCATGAAGACGCTGTAACCGCGGAAAATGGAGGAAGTGCTGTAACACTCGGCCACTTTGCGGTTCTCGAAATCAATTTTGGTGTGGATGCCAAGGCTGCCGACAATGCGCGTGATGGGATCCCACGACATCTCGACCAGCTTTTTTTGCAGTGGAGTTTCGGGCGTTTCGCTCATGCGGCGCTATTAGGGGTCCGTTCGGCCGGTTCCTTGTTCATGGTCGCCTGGGTGAAAGCGCGCAACGCCCGGATGGCGTTCCCATAAGTCTGGATGGCCTGCGATGAAAGTATCGAACCGGGCGGCTGCTCCATGAACGGCATCATCTTGTCTGGGAATCCCGGCATCGTGCAGCCAATGCAAACTCCCCCGACATTGGGGCATCCGCCGATGCCGTTCATCCAGCCGCGCTTGCCGACGTTGCACTGCACGACCGGCCCCCAGCAGCCCTGCCGGACGATGCATTCCTTTTTGCCGTGTTCTTTGGCGAAGTTGCCTTGTTCGTAATAGCCGCCGCGATCGCAGCCCTCGTGGACGGTCTGTTCAAAGAGCCAATTTGGGCGCATGTTCGCGTCGAGCGGAATCATCGGCGCCTTGCCCGCCGCCTGCCGCAGCAGATACAGCAGCGTCTCCATATAATTGTCCGGCTGGACGGGGCAGCCTGGCACATTGACAATCGGGATGCCCGCCTTGGATTTCCATTTCCATCCAAGATAATCCGCCAAGCCCATCGCGCCGGTCGGATTTCCGGCCATCGCGTGAATGCCGCCGTAAGCCGCGCACGTGCCGGCCGTCATCACTGCCCACGCTTTGGGCGCCAGCCGGTCGATCCACTCGCACGTCGTGATGGGCTGGCCGGTCTCGTCGAGGCCAAACCCGGCCCAGTACCCTTCCGTCTTGTTCTTCTCGTTCGGGATGGAGCCTTCCATCACGAGGATGAATGGGTCGATCTTTCCGGCGGCGGCGTCATGGAAGAACTGCATAAACTCCGCGCCGTTCTCAACGGCCAGGACGGGGTTGTGAAAATTGACTTTGGGGATTCCCGGAATCAAACCCAGCAGAATGTCTTCCAGGCTGGGCTGCGTGGCTGCCGTAATGGCCACTGTATCCCCGTCGCAACCGAGGCCGGCCGTGATCCACAAAACATCTATTTCTTTGACAGTCTCGTTCATCAGCAAATCCTCGCCAGTTGTTCGCGCTCGCCGCTTGACAATAAATTCATGGTATCAGTTCCTCGCTGGCTGTCAACGGCTTCCGCGTCGCCGCGGCCGCGATGGCCAATTGCCCAAGGCAGAGGCCGCCGTCATTGGGGGGGACTTGCGCATGTTGGAAAACGTTAAATTTTTCTCGCGCCAGCCGCGCGGGCAATTCCTGAGCAAGCGCTGAATTCATAAATACGCCTCCGCTTAACGCCACTTCATTCACCCGAAACTTCTGTCGGAGTTCTATGCAAACTCTGGCAGTCAATTCACAAATTGTCGAATGAAATCGTCGCGCGATTTTATTTTTCGCCGTTCCGTCGCGAAGATCTCGCGCGACCGAGGCGATGATCGGGCGCGTATCGATCACCATCGGCGCTCCGGATTCCAGAGTGAACGGATATGATTTGTCACCGGCAGTCTGCAAAGCCAGCCATTCCAATTCAATCGCGGCCTGCCCTTCATAACTGACCGCGCGTCGGCGAACCCCGAGCATCGCCGCCACGGCGTCGAAGAGACGTCCGCAGCTTGAAGTGCGCGGGCTGTTGATTCCGGCTTCGGCCATCCGGGCCAATACGCTCAGCGCGCGGGGCGAAATGCCTTCGCACATCTCCGCCGTTGATTCGCCTGCGTCTCGCAAATGAACGAAGCCCATTCGCCACGGCTGGCGGATGGCCGCCTCACCGCCGGGCATCGCGACGCAGCGAAAATGCGCCGCCCGCTCGAACGAATTGTAATCAGCCACCAGAAATTCCCCGCCCCAAACCGTGCCGTCAGTTCCAAGGCCGGTGCCATCGAAGGCGACGCCGATGACGGGCTTCGTTAATCCATGCTCAACCATGCAACTTGCAATGTGCGCGTGATGATGTTGCGCGGCGACGCAATGCAACCCGTCCCGGCGCGCGCGTTCCGCCGCGTAAATCGTTGAAGCGTAATCGGGATGCAAATCGTGAACCAGCCACTCAGGCTCAAATCGAAAAAGCCGTTCGTAGCGTTCCAGCGCTTCCGTGAATCCGCGAAATGCCTCTGGATGATCCAGTTCGCCCAAGTGATGACTCACGATGGCTCGCGCGCCGCGGCCCAGCGCGAAAACCGATTTCATCTGCCCTCCAAGGGCGAGAATTGGAAAAGGGCACTCGGCCGGCAGGGGAATCGGCGCCGGGGAGTACCCGCGCGCGCGCCGCAACGGCCTCTCCCGCCCGCCGCTGGCGCGCATGACCGAATCGTCGCAACGGGATTCAATGGCGCGATTGTGCGTCAAGACGAAATCCGCCAGGCCGCCCAGTTTTTCCCGCATCCACGCGTTCTGGTAAACAATCGGATCATCGCGCCCATTGCCGCTCGTCATCACCAGCGGAATGCCGGCCTGGCGCAAGAGAAGACAGTGCAGCGGCGTGTACGGCAGCATTACGCCCAGCCACGGATTGCCCGGGGCCACCGATTCCGCCACTCCCGCGCCCGCCCGCTTGCGCAGCAGAACGATGGGCCGCCGCGGCGAGTTGAGCAGCCGCTTTTCGTCTTCGCCCGATTCGCAAAGTTTCGCCGTCTCATCCAAATCCGCCGCCATGATCGCGAATGGTTTTTCGTCGCGCATCTTGCGCCGCCGCAATTCCGCCACCGCGCCTTCATTGCGGGCGTCGCAGGCCAAATGAAATCCCCCCAGCCCCTTCAGCGCGCCGATGCGCCCGGCCAGAATTTCTTCCGCCACCCGCTCGATGGGGTCGTCCACCTCGATGGGCCGGCCCGCGCCGTCGAGCAATTGCAATCGCGGGCCGCACGCGGCGCAACAAGTGGTCTCGGCGTGAAATCTTCGGTTGGCCGGATTTTCGTATTCCGCCCGGCACAGCGGGCAGAGCGGGAAGGCCGCCATGGTCGTGCGCTCCCGGTCGTAAGGCATCGCCTGGATCAGCGTCAAGCGCGGCCCGCAATTCATGCATGTGATAAACGGGTAGCGCCAGCGGCGATTGCCGGGATCAAAAAGCTCCTCCAGGCATTCCGCGCAAATTCCCACATCCGGCGGCACAAAATCCTCCGCGACCGCTCCGCCTTCGCTGGCGATGATCTGAAAATCAGCGTCGTTCCCCGGCGCCAGCGTTTCGATGCGCATGGAATCAATCCGCGCCATCGGCGGTTTGGAGGAAGGCAGTTCGCCAAGAAAGCCATCCACTGCCGCGTCGCTGCCCTCCACTTCCACGCGGACGCCGCCCATCTGATTCTTGACAAACCCGCGCAACTTATGCCGCATCGCCAGGCGATAAACAAACGGCCGGAAGCCAACTCCCTGCACCATTCCGGTAATGATAATGGCCGTTCGCATCACCTTTGCAAGCTGCCGGGGATTTCGGGAACGCCGGGATCGTCCAGCACTTGGATGGCCGTGGCAGGGCCGAGGTCTTTCCAATCTTTCAGCGACCAAACGGCCTTTTTGTCCGGCGTCACCTCCACCAATTGCGGCCTCTTGCCGTTGTCGGCGCGCGAGCAAAACAGGGTGTTTCCATTGGCCAGCCGGACGCAACTCTGGCTTCCGGAAAACCCAAGCTCGCCCGGCAATTCAGACAGCCGAAACTCCCAGGCCGTTTCTCCGGCGGGGTTGACTTCGCGAGCCAGTTCATCGCGCTCGTCGGTGATGAGCGTGTTGCCATTCTTCAAGCGGACGGCCGCCCAGGGGCTGCGGATGGTGTAAGACCAAATCTCCTTGAATGCCTTGTCGTATTCCACAACTTTGCCGGCTTGCAGGCAGGAGAGCAGGTAAGTGCCCGCGGCGGTGATGCGAACGCGCCGAAATTGCCCATGCACGCCCGCTCCGGCCACGGATTGCGGAATGTCGTGCCGCATCTCGACCGCGCCCGTTTTCTTATTGACGATCATCAGCCGGGCCGGCGTCCCATTTTGCATGATGAGCACCCTGTCCAAGCCGATGGGCTGCACCGAATGGATTTCGCCGCCTTTGTCCGCATCCAGGCGCCAAACGATTTTCTTTTGCGGCGTCACTTCGGCGGCATAGCTCATGCGGGAAAAAAGAATGTTCCCATTGGAGAGCAGCCAGGCGTCGTCGTACTCCCATCCCTTGCCCGTGGAGTAAGTCCAAATGACCTTGCCGCCGTCGATGACAAACATTTTGTTGCAGCCCTCGCCAATGTAGAGCATCGGATGCCGGGCCAGGGCGCGGCTGTCGTCGCCCGGCGTCACGGTCCAGGTGGGCGGGTCAATCGGAATTTCTTCAGGACCCGCGGCCGGGACATCGGCGGCGGTAAAACGCGGCAGAACGGGCATGGTTGATTGCGGTGCCGCGCATCCCGCCAGGATTATGAGTGCGAGAAGGGCAGGGGCGGCCGTGAATCTGCAAAGGTTGTTGTTCATCCATCAGCCTGTATCATTTTGCCTTTTCTTCCGCAAGGTTTGCGCTATAAGTCTCCCAGTTACGCAACCTATGCCGCTTAAGACGATGATGGGGAAGCTCATTCCAAGGCGAAGCGCCTGGTTCGTGTGGGCGGCTCTTTTAAGCCTCGCCGCGCTGGCAGCCCGCGCCGATTTGCGGTTCGACGCGTTTCTGGGTTACGACAATATTCTGCCGGAGCGAAGCTGGTTCCCTGTCACTTGCGAGATTTACAACGACGGCCCCGCCTTTAATGCCACGGTCGAAGTCTCAGCCGCGCAATTTGGGGCCGGGCAATCGCGCCGTTTCAAGCTCGATTTGCCGACCAATACCCGCAAGCGCATTACCATTCCCGTCTTCACCACCGCCGTGGACTGGACGGCCCGCCTGCTGGATGAAAGCGGTAAAGTCCGCGGCGAACAGGCGCTCCAGCCGACCCGCGTCATGAAGAACAATTTGCCGCTCGTCGCCGCCCTGGCCCGAACCGTCGGCGGCGCACCAGCCTTGCCGGAGGTGCTGTCCAGCCAGAACGGCGACACCAAATATCCGGTGGCGCGCCTGCAAACGTCCCTTTTCCCGGAAAACCCGCTGGCGCTGGATGGCATCAACATGCTTTATCTTAGCTCGGAAAAGGCGGTGGAACTAAGCGTCGGCCAGGTCAACGCGCTCATGGCCTGGCTGCAAGACGGCGGCCACCTGGTCGTGGGCATCGAACAATTGACAGACGTCAACGGCACCGCATGGCTGCGCGATTTGCTGCCCTGCACCGTTTCCTCCATTGGAAATGCGAACTCGCACGAGGCCCTGCAGGAATGGGCCAGAGGCGCGGCCAGCTACTCGGACGCCGCCGCCCAGGCCAAGCCCCGCCGCCAAAAGCCCGGCGCCGCCTTGGACCTTGCAGACTCCGGCGCCGACGACGTGCAATTCGACGCCGCTCCCATGTCGATCGCCACGGGGCAGATGCGCGATGGAAAAGTTTTGATCGGAGATGGCGGCGCGCCCTTCGCCATAGAGGGCATCCGCGGGCGCGGAACCATCACGGTACTGATGTTCAACGCGGAGCGGGAGCCGTTTATTTCGTGGAAAAACCGGACTTGGTTCTGGAGCAAACTGGCCGGGGTCGCCCCCGGGGTTTTTCTCAATCAAAATGCCACGGTCCTGGCCAACCGTTTGAGCAGCGACGGAATTTTCCGGGCCATCATTGAAACCAAGCAAGTGCGCAAGCTGCCGCTGGGCTGGCTGCTGGCCCTGCTGGTTGCCTATCTGGTAGTCATCGGGCCGCTGGACCAGTACTGCCTTAAAAAGCTCAACCGGCAAATGCTCACGTGGATCACTTTTCCCTGTTACGTCGTCTTTTTCTCCGCGCTCATTTATTTTATCGGCTTCCATCTGCGCGCCGGCGAATTGGAATGGAACGAACTGAATGTAGTCGATGTCCTGCCCAGCGAGGACCATGCCGTGCTGCGCGGTCAGACTTACGTTTCCATTTATTCACCCAACAACGCCCATTATCAACTGGCTGGGAGCGAGAAATTCGCCTCCCTGCGCGGCGAATACATGGGCAATTTCGGCGGCAACCAGGAACACGGCGGCGCCACGGTCAACCAGTTGGGGAACAATTTCCAGGCCGACGCTTTTGTCCAGGTTTGGACCAGCGAAATGTTTGTCAGCGATTGGATTGAGAAGGCGGCGCAACCGCTGGGCATGGCCGTCGAGCACAACAGCGGCGGATGGGACGTGACGGTTACGAATAGCTTGGACCATGATTTGCCCGGCTTGCGGGTGGTTCTGGGCGGCAGCATCTACACCCTGGGCGACGTTCCGGCTGGCCAGACAAAAACCTTCCCAGTCTCGGACCGCGGCGGCACCGCGATTGGCGAAATGGCCAGGCAGTACTCACAAAGTTTCCGCGAGGCCGTGCAGGCCCTCAACCAAAGCTTCGGCAACAACGCCAATTATATTCCCAATCCCCGGGCCGCCACAGAGGCCGCGTCCTTTCTCAGCTACATCAACAACCAGGACCAGCAAGCCTGGAACAACTTCACGGGGCCGTCGAGCCTCGACATCAGCCGCTTCACGACCGGGCCTTTCGCGATTTTGCTGGCCTGGGACGGCAACCATTCTCCCGCGAAGTTGAACCAATTCACCCCCAAACGCTATCATAGCGACACCCTCTTCCGGCTGGTCGTGCCGGTGAAAACCTAAACTCGCAACTATGAGCTCCGCACCCGGAAACCCGCCGATCTCAGCGCCGCCCGTGCCCGCCGTTGAAACCGTTCATTTGACGCGCGCCTACGGCAATATCACGGCGCTCAACGATTTGAATCTGGTCATCAATCGTGGCGACCTTTTCGGTTTCATTGGTTCCAACGGCGCGGGCAAGACCACCACGCTGCGCATCCTGGCGACCTTCCTCGCGCCCAGCGCCGGCACCGCCAAAGTCCTCGGCCACGATGTCATCCGCGAGGCCGACGCCGTCCGCCATGTCATCGGTTACATGCCCGATTTCTTTGGCGTCTATAAGGACATGGAGGTGACCGAATATCTGGATTTCTTCGGCGCCTGTTACAAAATCCCGACGGCGCAGCGGGAAAAGACTGTCAACGATGTTTTGGAGCTGGTCGGGCTGGCCGAAAAGCGCGGCTCGATCATCGGCGCCCTCAGCCGCGGCATGCAACAGCGCCTCGGGCTGGCCCGCGTGCTCATTCACGATCCAAAAGTCCTTCTGCTGGACGAACCGGCCAGCGGCCTGGACCCCCGCGCGCGCATCGAGATGATGGCCATCCTGCAGGAGCTTCAGCGCATGGGCAAAACGATCATTATTTCCTCCCACATCCTCAGCGAGTTGCAGACCCTGTGCAATCGCGTGGCCATCATCGAAAAAGGCAAACTCATTTACAGCGGCCCCGTTCAAGGCGTGAGGGATCAGATGGCAGCCGGTCTAATCTATTGGGTCGTCACGCAAGGAGATTCCACCCGGGCGGTGGAATTGCTCAAGGCGCGCCCCGAAGTGACCGAAGCGGTGGCCGTGGATGGCCAGGTTAAGGTGACTTTTGTCAATCATCAGGTGGACCCGTCCTTCCTGCCGGAGGCCCTGGTGAGCGGCGGCGTCAAGTTCACGGGCCTGTGGGAAGATGAATTGGGCCTGGAAGAAGTGTTCCTGCGCGTGACTCGCGGCGAAACTCAATAAAACAGGAAATTCGATGTTCGGCGGCGGAGTCTGGCCGGTGGTGCAACGCGAACTTCGCGCGACCGCGCGATGGCCGCTGGGGCCTTGGCTCAGGGCAGGGGGCGCTCTCTGCGGCGTGGCCGTCTTTTGCGTGCTCGCGGACACTGCCACGCAAGTCGGCATGGGGCTTGAACTCTTCGAGAATATCCACATTTTGCTGCTTTGGCTGATTTGCGCCCTGGTTCCGGCTCTGACGGCCGATTGTCTGGCCCGCGAACGGCGCGAAGGCACGCTCGGCCTGCTTTTCATGACTCCGCTGACCGCCCCCGGCATCGTCGTGGGCAAAACGATGGCCCAAGTTCTGCGGGCCGTCATGTTGTGGCTGGCCATGGTGCCAATCCTCACACTGCCCTTTCTCAACGGCGGCGTGACTTGGGCGGATGTGGTTGTTTGCCTGGTCGCGGAATTGTGCGCCGCCATGTTGTGCCTGGCGGCGGGCATGCTCGCCTCGACCTTGACCGATAATCGCGCCCTTGCTTTCATCCTGGCATTCTTGCTCATGGGGATTTTTATCGGCGGGCCTGCCGGTTACCGCTTTTCGGAGCTCAAAAACCCGTTTGGGAGCAGCTACGGCCCCGGCCTATGGCGCGGCGGGTACCCCAACCCCGTGTTTTTTGCGGCCTCACCGAACGGGAGGGTCATAATGTGGAACCGGTCGATGGGGCGGCCGGCCAGGCCGCCCGCGGTAGTGCGTTCCGTTCCCGCCTTCGTCACTCCGCTGGCCGTAAAATTGACCATAGCCGCCATCGTGCTCCTGATCACGCTTCGTTTTGCCGGCTGGCGCATCGAAAAATCGTGGCAGGACAAGATTCCATCCAAGCGCCAACAGAGCTTGGTCAGGCGCTATTGCACGCCGCTCTTTGCCCGCTGGTTTGCGGACCATCTGAGGCGCACCAAGGAATGGAATCCCATCGCCTGGCTCCAGCAATATTCCTGGAAAGCGCGCGTCAGCAAATGGGGCCTGTGCCTGCTGTTCGTTTTGCTGGAATGCGCCGCCATCGACGGCAGCCAGCCCTACCATCTGGCCGCCACCGTGACATTTCTTCTGGCCGTGCTGGCGGCTGCCTACACCTACGCCGGCGTCAACGGCTTCCTCCAGGAACGGCGCAGCGGCGCGCTCGAATTGATCCTAGTCTCGCCGATCTCTGTCAAAGAAATTATCGTCGGCCGCGTCTGGGGGCTTTGGAAGCAGTTTCTGCCGTCCGTTCTTTTATTGGTCGCTTCGGACTTTGCGGTCCACACCATGATTCCCGATGCGGGTTCCAATTGGTTCTGGGTGATTGACGTTGAAATCATCGCCATTTATCTCACGCTGCCGGTATTCGCGACATTCTGCGCGTTGCACGTAAGAAACCTGTTCCTCGCCGCCGCGCTGACGTGGATGGCGTTGCTGGCGGCCCCGTTTGCCGGCATCATGTTCATAGGGATGTTTGCGGTACGGTTGGCAGCAGTGGGACCGCCGTCCCTTTGCCTGGCCATTTTAGTCGGGAATCTTTTTTCCGCCGGCCTTGTCCTGGAATACCTAAACCGCAATTTGCAGAAGCGCAACTACGCGTTCCACTAATCGCCGGGGCTTAGAGTTTTCCCAGCCCGGCCTTCATGCTCTCCCATCCCTTGTCGTGCGCCTTTTTATTGGCGTCCGATCCTTCCGGGTCTTCGCCCGCCCTCATGAATCCGTGCCCGGCCCCGTCGTAGATGACCGCTTCATAAGTCTTGCCGGCGTCCTTCATGGCCTTCTCCGTTTTGGGAATGGTCGAACTGATGCGGTTGTCCATTTCCGCGTAAAAACCATCGACCGGGCAATTGATCTTCGCCATGTCCGCGGCTGGCGGCGGCGGCCCGTAAAAAACAAACGCCGCCTTCAAATCCGCCCGGTTGCACGCGAACCTGAATGACTGCCCGCCGCCCCAGCAAAATCCAGCCACCGCCAATTTGCCATTGCACGAGGGCAGCGTCTTCAAGTAATCCGCCGCCGCGTTCAAGTCGCCTGTGATTTGATCCGGCGGCAGCTTGGAAATCACGGGCCGGACGTCGTCGAAGCTGGCGAACGAGGAACTCCCGCCGCCATTAGGCCCTGTGCCCGAAAGCAAGTCTGGCGCGATGGCGATATAACCCGCCGCCGCCAATTGGTCGGCCACGTCCCGCACCCAATCCGTCAAACCGAAAATCTCATGGATGACGACGACAGCCGGCGCGGGATTCTTGACCTCCGGATAGACGATGAAGCAATGAACGGTGCGGTCGCCGTTCTTGACATCCACCCATTCGCCGTGGCGCGGTGATTTTTCCAATTTCTCCTTGGCCCAGGGCTGGGCAAGAGCGGACGCACCGGCCAGCAGCATGGCGGCCAAAAAGAGCAATCGTGGTTTCATATGGCCGGATGATTATCCAACCACGCCGAGCGTCAACCGAAAAATTTCAGTTGCGCCCTATATCAAAAATGTGATATTGCAAGCAGGCGTACAAATATGCCTGAGACGCATGTTGCGTTCTCTTGCGAAGCTGGCGGTGAAGCGCCGGTTGTGAGATGACTCCAGGAACTTCTGGAGACGAAATAACGGGCATGGACACATTGTCGAGTCCGCATTGAGCTTTTGAGCCAATTCGGGCCCGAATTGCGGCGGCCGGCCGCCGATTACTTGCGAGATGGAATTTATGAACTGCGCGCCAAACAAGGGCATGTCCAATATCGGATGCTTTACGTTTTTCAGGGCCGCGACGTGGTGGTTCTTGCCCACGCGCTCACAAAGGAAGACGAAGTTCCGAAGCCTGACATTGATCGCGCAATCAAACGAATGAATTTGTTTTGTTTAAATCAAATCCGCAAGCCCACGCCTATGAAAGCGAAGATTGAGAACAAAAGGACAATGGACGCGCTGGCCATTCTCGACCGGATGGCCGGGGACAACCCCGAGTTGCGGCAGCTCACCGACGAAGCGCGCGTCAATGCTGTCGTGGCGCAATTGATCTTCGCGGCCCGCGCAAAAGCTGGCCTCTCGCAGTCCCAGCTTGCCCAGAGAATCGGAACCAGGCAGTCTGTTATCTCGCGCCTTGAAGATGCCGATTATGAAGGCCATTCATTGACCATGTTGCAACGCATTGCGGCCGCATTGGGCCAAAGCCTCGAAATTCGCTTTCTTCCGCGTTCCAAAGTTACCCGGGGGCGCAAGCGGCATGCCCCGGCCTTGGCACAAGCGTGATGGCCGCCAGGCCGCCGCCCAGATGATGGCTTTTCCTGGGAAATTCGATTTCCCTTGTCGCTGCTCCCGGCCTTGACCATCCTCCACGCGCATGGCGGAGCGAGTCATCTCAGAAGTTTTGACCAAGACGGACGCGGCGTTGGAAATCACGCTGCGGCCCTCGCTCTTTTCCGAGTTTGTCGGCCAGCCCCGCATCAAGGAACGCCTGGAAATCGCCGTTCAGGCCGCCAAGCAGCGCGGCGAGGCTCTTGATCATCTGCTTTTCAGCGGTCCGCCCGGCCTTGGCAAAACCACCCTGGCCCACATCATCGCCAAAAGCATGGGATCCGCTCTCAAATGCACGAGCGGGCCGACGATTGAAAAAGCAGGCGACCTGGCCGGCCTGCTGACCAATTTGGAGGAAGGCGACGTTCTTTTCATCGATGAAATCCACCGCCTGCAAAAGAGCATCGAGGAATACCTCTACCCCGCGATGGAGGATTACAAGCTGGACATCATCATCGACCAAGGCCCCAACGCCCGCAGCGTGCGTTTGACTCTCCCGCGCTTCACCCTCATCGGCGCGACGACTCGCAGCGGCCTCCTGACCGCCCCGTTGCTCACGCGCTTTGGCATTCGCGAACGCCTTGATTACTACCACGCCGAGCAGCTCCAGCAGATTCTCCTTCGTTCCGCCAATTTGCTGGGCGTCGCGCTGGAAACGCAGGGCGCGCTCGAAATCGCCCGCCGCAGCCGCGGCACTCCGCGCATCGCCAACAATCTTTTGCGCCGCGTGCGCGATTACGCCCAAGTCCGCGGCGACGGCCGCATCACTGTCCCCGTGGCCGACCAGGCCCTGGCCATGCTCGCCATCGACCAGAACGGCCTCGATGAAATGGACAAGCGCATCCTCGAAACGATCGTCCTCAAATTTGCGGGCGGCCCGGTCGGGCTTAATTCGCTGGCGGTCGCCGTCGGCGAGGAATCGGACACGCTGGAAGAAGTCTATGAGCCGTTCCTCATCATGGAAGGCTATCTCAACCGCACCCCGCAAGGCCGCGTCGCCACCGAGTTGAGTTATAAAAAGCTCGGCCTCGCCACCCGCGGCGGATCACAAGGGGGTCTTTTGTAACGCTATGCCCAAACGCACTGACATCCATTCCATTTTAATTATTGGCGCCGGCCCGATCGTCATCGGCCAGGCCTGTGAATTTGATTATTCCGGCACCCAGGCTTGCAAGGCCCTCCGCGAAGAGGGCTACCGCATCATCCTGGTCAATTCCAATCCGGCCACCATCATGACCGACCCGGAATTCGCCGACCGCACTTACATCGAGCCGATCACTCCCGCCTGCGTCGAAAAAATCATCGCCCGCGAGGTGGAGGAAATGCAGCGCATGGATGCCCAGGGCAAATTGGTGTTGCTGCCGACGCTCGGCGGCCAGACCGCCCTCAACACCGCCATGGCTCTCTACAAGCGCGGCACGCTCGAGCAATACGGCATCGAAATGGTCGGCGCCAACGCGGCCGCCATTGAGCGCGGCGAAGACCGGCAGATTTTCAAGGAATTGATGCTCACCATCGGCCTGGACGTGCCCGTCAGCGGCACCGCCCACAACGTGGAAGAATCGCGTGCCGTCGCGGAAAAAATCGGCCGCTACCCGCTTATCATCCGGCCCGCCTACACGCTGGGCGGCTCCGGCGGCGGCATCGCTTACAATCGCGAGGAATTTGAGGTCATGGCCCGGCGCGGTTTGGAACTCTCGCCCGTCTCGGAAATTCTGGTCGAGGAATCCTTGCTGGGCTGGAAGGAATTTGAAATGGAGGTCATGCGCGACAAGGCCGACAACTGCGTCATCGTCTGCTCCATCGAGAACTTCGATCCCATGGGCGTCCACACCGGCGATTCCATTACCGTCGCACCCACCCAAACGCTGACCGACAAGGAATATCAGATCATGCGCGATGCCAGCTTCGCGGTCATCCGCGCCGTCGGCGTCGAGACAGGCGGCTCGAACATCCAATTTGCCGTCAACCCGGACAACGGGCGCATGGTCATCATCGAGATGAACCCGCGCGTCTCCCGTTCCTCCGCGCTGGCCAGCAAGGCGACCGGCTTTCCCATCGCCAAAATCGCGGCCAAACTGGCCGTCGGCTATTTGCTGGACGAAATCCGCAACGACATCACTCGCGAAACCCCCGCCAGTTTTGAACCGACCATCGATTACGTCGTCACCAAAATTCCCCGGTTCGCCTTTGAAAAATTTCCGCAAGCCGACCCGACTTTGAACACGCAAATGAAATCGGTGGGCGAGGCCATGGCCATTGGCCGCACCTTCAAGGAATCATTGCAAAAGGCGCTTCGCTCCCTGGAAATCGGCCGCTCCGGTCTGGGCGGCGACGGGCATCCGTGGCGCGTGGAGGGCGTCTTGTATGGCGACCGCGACATTCTGCCGCGCGACCTCATCACGCGGAAACTGGCCCGGCCCAACGCCGAGCGAATCTTCTTCATCCGCCACGCCATGCGCGCTGGGATGAGCATCGAAGAGATATTCCAACTGACCAAAATCGACCGCTGGTTTTTGGCGCAAATCAAGGAAATCGTCGATTTCGAGGAAGAATTGGCCAAAACACGACTTTCATAAACACCACGGTCGCAGTGGCTTGTAAATCTGGCGCTTAAAAATTTAGCCGCTTTTGCAGAAAAACGGATTGCCCGGCCAGGAAAAATGCAGCTTTCGCACAGCGTTTTTCACGTTTTCATGGGTTTTCCATGTGCGACAAGTTCTCCCGCAACAACTTCCGCGCCCGGCGTCATGCCCAAAAAAACATGCCCAAAAACCTATGGTAGGTTTTTCGGTTTTTGGCGTTTCTGTCACAATTCGCGTGTGAACACAAAAAATTGTTCAGAAATCGAAGCCGCGCGGCCCCAACAGCGCGAGAGGCGAGCTCCGCGAGCCTTGCGTTTTTCATGGCGCCAAAACACGGAAAAACAAGCCAGAACAAGCCAATTTCAAGAAAGAACCGCCGCCGGGTCGGGGCTTGCAGCTTCCCGCGTCCAATGCCGTCCATCCCGTCCGCCAAACCCGCCCTAAAATGCGCCGGGTCCGCGCCAGCTTGCAGTAAAATGCACCTAAATACGCCTGAACACGGCTTTTCGAGAAAAAAAATCCGGCGCCAGCGCGCCTGCCATCCCGGCCCCGATTGACAATGCGCCTCCAAACGCTTAATTAAGACTCAGGAATAAACATCATGAAAACTTCCCAACGTTTGCTTTGCTGGATTGGCGCCGCTTCGCTGGCGGGCGCACTCTCTGTGTTCGCCAATCAGCTTGTTGTAAAAGGCCAGGTTGCTCCGCTTTTTTCCGGAGAAGACCAGGATGGCGGCCATTGGAAACTCGCCGATCATATCGGAAAAAGCGTGGTCTTTTTGTATTTCTATCCCAAAGACGACACGGCCGGCTGCACCGCTGAGGCGTGCGGCTTGCGCGACAATATGTCCGAGCTGAACCGCCAGGGCGTGGAAGTCGTGGGCGTCAGTTTCGATGACAAAGATTCCCACAAGGACTTCATCTTCAAATACGGCCTCGATTTTCCCCTCCTGGCTGACACCAACGGCATGATCGCCGATGCTTACGGCGCTCGGAAAGATGACTTGAAAATGGACCGCCGCGTCAGCTTCGTCATCGGCCTGGATGGCCGCGTTCTGCGCGTAACCGACTCGCCGAGTCCGGCCGAGCACATCAGAGGGTTGGCGGATGCCATGGCGGCCCTTCATGGCAAGGCATCCCATTAGTCTTTCTCGATGAGTTTGCCGACTTCGCCGCCGCCTCGCCTCGACGCTCTCGCGGCCAAAATCCGCGCGGCGGCCGGAGCCGATGCCGTCGTGGACCAGCCCCATGAATTGCTGGTTTACGAGTGCGACGCCTACATGCTGGAGCGGCGTCCGCCCGCGCTGGTCGCGCTTCCTCGAAACACCGCGCAAGTGGCGGCCATCGTTCGCGCCTGCGCGGAGGAGAGCGTCCCGATAATCCCGCGCGGCGCGGGCACCAGTTTGAGCGGCTCCGTGCTGGCGGTGGCGGGGGGCGTGATGATCGCGCTCTCGCGCATGAACCGGATCGTTTCCATCGACGCCCGAAACCGCCGCGCGCTGGTGGAAGCCGGTTGCGTGAACGCTCGCGTCACCCAAGCTGTCAAGAATATGGGCTTGCTGTTCGCGCCCGATCCTTCCAGCCAGTCCGCCTGCACCATCGGCGGCAATGTTGCCATGAATTCAGGCGGCCCGCATACGCTCAAATACGGCGTCACCACCCATCACGTGCTGGGCTTTGAAATCGTTCTGCCCGATGGGGAAATTGCCTGGCTCGGCGCCCGGCCCGATGGCGGCGAGGACACCGAAGGCTATGATCTGCGCGGCGCGGCTATCGGCAGCGAGGGCATGTTTGGCGTGGTCACCCAGGCGCTGGTGCGGCTGGCGCGCGCGCCGCAAGCCTGCAAGACGTTCCTCGGCATTTTTGAAAGCGTCGATGACGCCAGCCAGGCGGTCAGCGATATCATCGCGGCGGGCATCATTCCTGCGGCCGTCGAAATGATGGACCGCCTCATCACCCAGGCGGTCGAAGCGGCGTATCATTTTGGATTTCCTCTTGACGCCGGCGCCGCGCTCATTGTGGAACTGGACGGCTTGGCCGCCGGCCTTGGCCGCCAGGCGCAAAAGGCGGCCGATCTCTGCCGGAAAAATCGCGCGCGCGAAGTCCGCCTGGCCCAAAGCGAACAGGAGCGGATGGATTTGTGGAAATCGCGCAAGCGCGCTTTTGGCGCCATTGGCCGGCTCAGCCCCAATTTCCTGACGCAGGACGGAGTCGTGCCGCGCTCCAAACTCCCGGAAATCATGCGCTTCATCGCCGATTGCTCCGCCCGGCACGGCTTGCGCATCCCCAATGTCTTCCATGCCGGCGACGGCAACATCCACCCGATCATTCTTTACGATGAACGGGAGCCAGACCAGGTGCGCCGCGCTGTGGCCGCTGGCAACGCCATCCTCGAAAAGTGCATCGAACTCGGCGGCAGTGTCACCGGAGAACACGGCATCGGCGTTGAAAAAATCGATTTCATGGAGAAGCAATTTACGCCGGACGATCTGGACGCCATGCGGACGCTGCGTTCCGTTTTCGATCCGGCCGGCCGGTGCAATCCGCACAAGGTTTTTCCCGGCTCAAAACGGTGCGGCGATTTCGCGCCGAAAAAACAAATCGCCGCATGACCGACGGCCTCGAACACAACCCCGCTGACATGACCGCCACCGTGGCGGGGGAGATGACCATCGCCGCGTTGCAGGCGCGCCTCGCCAAAAACGGCCAATGGCTCCCGCTCGACCCGCCCGCTCCCGAATGGTTGACAGTTGCGGAAGCCCTTGCCCGCGACATCAGCGGCCCGCGCCGCTGCGGCTATGGCCCCATCCGCGATTTCACCATCGGCCTGAAGGCTGTGCTGGCGGATGGGCGGGTAATCCATTCGGGCGGAAAGGTTGTCAAAAACGTGGCGGGTTATGATTTGCTCAAACTGTTCATCGGCGCGCGCGGCTCATTGGGCCCCATCGTGGAAGCGGCATTCAAACTGCGTCCGCTGCCGGAGTGCGAGGAGTTTGTCAAGAGAACCTGCGCCTCCCTGGCCGAGGCTGGCGCGCTGCTGGAAGCGGTCTTGGAATCGCCGCTGGAGCCAGCCGTGCTCGACCTGCATTCTCCCGCCGTGCTGGTCCTGGGGCTGGCCGGCCCGCGGGAAGACGTGGACTGGCAATTGTCCCGCGCGCGCGCGCTTGGCTTTTCGGAGCCTGCCAATTTGGATTACGAGAAAAATTTCTGGAATGGCGAGGCGCAAAAAATTTCCGTTCTGCCTTCGCGCTTGATTGAAACCATTTCCGGCCTGGGCGGTGTCGCATTTGTGGCGCGCGCCGCCAACGGCATCATCTACTGCCGCGGCGCATTGAATATGCCGAAGGCGGACGTGCCGGTGTCTCTCATGCGCCGTGTGAAAGAGGCTTTCGATCCGTCCGGGCTTCTGCCGGCTTTGCCAATATGAGCGCGCCGTTTTTGGACGAGAAAAAAGCGCTGGCCTGCATTCATTGCGGCCTTTGTCTTTCTTCGTGCCCGACTTATCTGGAAACCGGCAACGAAAACGATTCCCCGCGCGGCCGCATTTATCTCATGCGCGCCGTTCAGGACGGCCGCCTTCCTCTGGAGAGCGCGGTCGTGCGCCATTTCGACTTGTGCCTGGGCTGCCGCGCCTGCGAAACCGCCTGCCCCAGCGGCGTGGCCTACGGCAATTTGCTTGAGCACACCCGCGACCATGTCGAGAAGAATTATCTCCGTCCGCCCGCCCAGCGATGGTTGCGCCGCGTGTTGATCGAAAAAATTTTCCCTCATCCCGCCCGGTTGAAATGGCTGCTGGCCCCGGCCCGGCTCGCCAATGCCGCGGGGCTGTCAAATATTCTGCCGCGATTTTTCCGTGAATCCCTGGCCCTGGCGCCGGCCGATGCGCGCGCCGCCACGCTGCCGGAATGGTCCCGCGCCACCGCGCCGCGCCGCGGCTGCGTCGGATTTATAGAGGGCTGCGTAATGAGCGCGATGTTCGGCCCCACTAATCTCAACACCGTCCGCCTCCTCAACGCGGCCGGATATGATGTCTTCACGCCTCGCGCCCAAGGCTGTTGCGGCGCCCTTTTTGCGCACGGCGGCAATCTGGAGGCGGCTCGCGCCTGCGCTCGCGTGAACATCGCGGCCTTTGCGGGCCAGGATTGCCAGGCCATCATCACGAACGCCGCCGGTTGCGGCTCAAGTTTGAAGGAGTATGGCCACTGGCTGAGTTCGCCCGAAGCGGCTGCGTTCGGAGGGAAGATCAAAGACATCGCGGAATTCCTCGCCGCGGATGGCGGTGAAATCGCGTCCCGCCCGAACGGCGAACGCGTGACGTTCCACGACGCCTGCCATCTGGCGCACGCCCAGGGAATCACCAAGGCTCCGCGCGAATTGCTTCGGGCCGCGGGCGTTAATTTGATTGACATGCCCGAAGCCGACGTTTGTTGCGGCAGCGCCGGCACTTATAACCTGACCGAGCCGGATATGGCGAAGCGTCTTCAGCGCCGCAAAATCGAGAACATCCTCCGCACCGGCGCGGATGTTGCAGTCACATCCAATCCTGGCTGCATCCTGCAAATCCGCGCGGGTCTGGCCGAGGCAGGATCGAACATCCGTGTCATGCACATAGTGGATTACTTGTGCGCCGTGATCCAACCGCCGCCGACAACAAAATCGCCATCGTAAAAGACGCACGCCTGGCCGGGCGTGATGGCCCGCTGCGGCTGATGCAGCGTGACCGACGCGCCGCCGCCGGGAAG
Source organism: Verrucomicrobiia bacterium (assembly GCA_036501625.1). Classification (GTDB taxonomy): domain Bacteria; phylum Verrucomicrobiota; class Verrucomicrobiia; order Limisphaerales; family Palsa-1400; genus Palsa-1400. The sequence goes on along the minus strand of DASXZY010000008.1, from coordinate 269,037 downwards.
CGGTCGCACCGTGGCATCCGTGCCAGGATGGTTGTAGCGGATTTTGGCCGAGACGCGCATCTCCGCCGGCGGCTCCTCGAAGGGGATCCAATTGCATCGCTCCACTTCAAAACAGGCGCGCTCCAGCGCCGAATCATCGCCCACCACTACGCGATTATTGACAGCATCCAGTTCGATGACGTAGAGCGGCCTGGGCGACGAAAGCCCCAGCCCCTTGCGCTGGCCGATGGTGAAAAACTCCACGCCGTCGTGCTGGCCCAAAATGCTCCCGCGCTGATCGACGATATCGCCGCGATGCCGCTCCACGAGCTTGGCTGTAGAGAGGAATTTCCCGTAATCCTTGTCCGGCACGAAACAGATTTCCATGCTCTCTTCCTTGTCGGCTGTCTTCAACTGGCGCTCGCGCGCGGCGCCTCGCGTGTCCTGTTTGGTCATTTCGCCCAGCGGAAAGAGAGCGCGCTCCAATTGTTCCTGGCGCAGGGAAAAAAGAAAATAGCTTTGGTCCTTGCGCGGATCGCGGCCCTTCTTCAAAAGCGTCCGGCGCCCGTCGGCGCTCTTTTCCAGCCGCGCGAAATGCCCGGTGGCGACGCGCTCCGCTCCGAGTTGGCGGGCGCGGTCGAGCAGCGCGCCGAACTTCAATTTCTCGTTGCACATCACGCACGGATTGGGCGTGCGCCCCGCCTTATACTCGGCCGCGAAGTAGGCGATGACCTGCTTTTGGAACGCCTCGGCTTCGTCAATAAGATAATAGGGGATGCCCAGCTTGTGGCAGACCGCGCGGGCGTCCATGACTGCCTGCGGCCCGCAGCATTTGTCCTCCGCGCGAGAGACGCAATCCTGCGGCCAGAGCTTGAGCGTGATGCCGACCACTTCATAGCCCTGTTCCAGCAAAAGAGCCGCCGCCGCCGAGGAATCAACGCCTCCGCTCATCCCCACAATCACCCGTGTTCTTTTCGCATCCTGCACAGGAAGATAAGGTAAAGCAGAAATTAAAAATGGAGAAGGAATAATCCAAGATAATAGCACGCGGGTCCCTCATTCGTCGTTGCGGAGCCTTGGCGGATGGACTATCATCCACGCATGACTGCGGTCGCGGATATGGAATCAGCTATCGAGAAGCTCTCGCCTGGCGAAGTAAAAGAACTGGCGGCCTGGCTGGATGAATACCAGCAGATGGTCAGCGCTTCGGCGGAAGTGTTTTCCCTCTACGACGAGGAAGAAGAGGGAAAGTCATAATGCCCCTTCCCGGACGCCGCGAAATCTGGCTCGTGGATTTGGGGATGTCCAGAAGGTCCGTCCTGTGGTGATTATGAGTGTTGCCTTTCTTGACCCGGAGCGCGCGGTTGTGACTTATGGCCCGCGCTGATACTCACACGCCTCGCCCTCCTTCATGATTCGCAACATCATTTTTGATTGGTCGGGCACTTTGATTGACGACCTGCCGGCGGTGTGGGCGGCGACGAATGCCGTCTTTGAACAGTGCGGTGTCAAAGCACTGACCCTCCCGCAATTCCGCGCCGAGTTCTGCCTGCCGTTCAAACATTTCTATGACAGGTTCGTGCCGCATGTTCCGGTGGTTGAATTGGAACCGATTTTCCACAGGCATTTTCGCGGCGTGCAGGACCAGGTGGCCGCGCTCCCTCACGCGCGCGACTTTTTGGTTTTCTGCCGGCAGCGCGGGCTGCGCACGTTTGTTCTCAGCACGGTTCACCAGGAGTATTTCGCGATTCAGGCCGGGGCGAGCGGCTTTGGTGAATTCATCGACCGCCCTTACACGGGGATTTGGGACAAGCGCCTCAAGATTCTTGAGTTGCTGGCGGAAAACCAGCTCGCGCCTGCCGACACGCTTTTTATTGGCGACATGCAGCATGATGTCGAGACGGCCAAGCACGGCGGCGTCTTTTCCTGCGCCGTTTTGACGGGCTACAATCATCTGGAACAACTGCGGGCCAGCGAGCCGGATGTGATCGTCGAGCATTTGGGCGAACTGCGCCAAATCCTTGAGCGCGGCGGGCTGGAGTTGCGGGATAGCGAGGACGGCAGCCCGGTTTGCACCGTGGGCGCCGCGATTTTTGACGAAGACGGCCGCGTCCTGATGATCCGCACCCAAAAATGGTCCAACCTCTGGGGCATCCCCGGCGGCAAGATCAAATACGGCGAGCCTTCGAGGCAGGCGCTTCAGCGCGAGATCAAAGAGGAAACCAGTCTTGACGTGGATGGCATCGCGTTCGCGATGGCGCAGGACTGCATCCATTCCCGCGAGTTTTACCGCCGCGCGCATTTCGTGCTGCTCAATTACATTTGCCGCGTCCGCGGGCCAGCGGAAGTCCGCCTGAACGAAGAGGCGCAGGAATTCCGCTGGGTCACCGTCGAGCAGGCGCTCGAGATGCCGTTAAACCAGCCCACTCGGACGCTGTTGGAACACATCAAGACCACCCGTGGACCAGATTAACATTGAAGACCTGGAAGTCTTTTGCCATGTTGGCGTTCCCGCCCAGGAGCGGGCCAAGCCGCAACGCCTTTTGTTGACTATCCAATTGGAGCACGACTTCGCCGCCGCCGCCAAGGCTGACGATCTGGAAAGGACGATCGATTACTTCGCATTGTCGCGGCGGCTGCTCGTTTTTGGGCAGGATCGCGAATGGAAGTTGATCGAAACGCTCGCTGTCGATTTGGCCGTGATGATTCTGCGCGAGTTCAAGCCCGCGCGCGTCACCGTGGAAGTCAAAAAGTTCGTGCTGCCGGAATCCCGCTGGGTCTCCGTTCGCGTGATCCGTCCCGAATAAATCTTTTATGTTCGGCAAGCGGAATGCTTTAAGGGCTGCCATGGCCGATGTCTCCCAGACAACGCATCGTCAATCGGAGCAAAGCGGAACCTCGAAAGCGCCTCTGCTGCCGGCGTATTGTCGGGATGCGCCGCGTTTGGGGCGGGCGGTTTTTCAAACCTTTCGCTCGACGCGGGTGTGCCATTTTGTTAGTTCAAATTTGAACAGATTGCACAAAACGAAACTTTTTGGCTGATGCTGAAAGATTATAAGCACAACGGTTTTTTTGACGAAATGCTGACCGAGCACGGCAGTGTGCGCTCGCATTACGAGCGATTTTGCTCATTGTTGGAATCCATCAGCCCGGATGAATACGCGGAGAAGCGCCATTCCATCGAGATGTCTTTCCTCCGCCAGGGGATCACCTTCAACGTCTATGGAGACTCCCAGGGCGCCGAGCGGATTTTTCCATTTGACTTGATGCCCCGCGTCATTCCCGCCAAGGAATGGGAGCATCTGGAGCGCGGATTGATCCAGCGCATCACCGCCCTGAACCTTTTCCTGCGGGACATCTACCACGAGCAAAAGATTGTCAAAGATGGCGTCATTCCTCCGTTCTACATTCTTTCCGGAAAGCATTTCCGCCGCGAATTTGTCGGGTTCAATGTGCCCAAGGACATCTATGTTCACATCTGCGGCACCGACCTCATCCGCGGGCGCGACGGAACTTATATGGTGCTGGAAGACAACGGGCGCTGCCCCAGCGGCGTGAGCTACGTCTTGGAAAACCGGCGCGCGATGAAGCGGAGTTTTCCCGACATGTTCGAACGCATCGGGGTGCGGCCGGTGGATCATTACCCGCAGGAATTGCTGAAGATGCTGCAATATATCGCGCCGCCCGGCGTGCCCGATCCCACCATTGTTTTATTGACTCCGGGGGTTTATAATAGCGCCTATTTCGAGCACACGTATCTGGCGCGGCAAATGGGCATCCAAATCGTCGAGGGCCGTGATTTGCTGGTCAGCGACTCGCGGGTCTTCATGCGCACAACCAAGGGATTGCAGCCCGTCCATGTCATTTACCGCCGCATCGACGACGACTTTCTGGACCCGACGGTTTTCCGGCGCGATTCCATGCTCGGCGTTCCAGGATTGGTCCACGCTTACCGGGCCGGCCATGTCTCGCTCGCCAATTCCATCGGCACCGGCATCGCGGACGACAAGGTCATGTATTATTTCGTGCCGCGCATGATCAAATATTATTTGGGCGAAGAGCCAATCATTCCGAACGTTCCCACCTATCTGGCCAGCGAGGAGGCGGACAAAAAGTACATTCTGGAAAATCTCCCGAAGCTTGTTGTCAAAGCGGCCAACGAATCGGGCGGCTATGGAATGTTGATGGGGCCGCAGGCGGCCGCCAAGGAAATCGAAATCTTCCGCGAACGCATCTTGGCCGACCCTCGCAATTACATCGCCCAGCCGATGATCGCGCTCTCCTGCCACCCCACGCACATTGATGGCGCCAGTTTTGAAGGCCGGCATATCGACTTGCGTCCTTATATAATATGCGGGGAAAAGAATACCGTGGCCCCGGGCGGGTTGACGCGCGTCGCGCTTCGGCCTGGTTCGCTGGTCGTCAATTCGTCGCAAGGCGGCGGCAGCAAAGACACGTGGGTGCTTTACGGAGATGAATAACCATGCTTAGCCGGGTCGCCAACTGCCTGTATTGGATGTCGCGCTACATCGAAAGGGCGGAGAACATCGCGCGCATTGTCGATGTCAATCTCCAGTTGCTGCTGGACTTGAGCAACATCAACGACGAGAGGCTGGCTGAATATTGGATGCCCATCGTTCAAAGCACCGGCGACGAGGAGGGCTTCCTCGAACACCACAAAAAGGCGACCGCCCAATCTGTGACCGAGTTCCTGGTTTTCCAGCCGGAGAATCCCAACTCCATCTTCTCCTCTATCTGCCAGGCGCGCGAAAATGCCCGCATGGTGCGCGACCAGATTTCCATCGAGTTTTGGGAGGAGTTGAACCGCATTTATCTTTTCGTCCGCTCAACCGAAGCGCGCAAGGTGTGGCGGCAAAGTCCGAGCGAATTTTTCCAACAGGTCAAATCGGCTTCCCTTCACCTGGTCGGCATCGGCTGCGCGACGATTCTGCGCAACGAGGGCTGGTGGTTCTCGCAAGCCGGACAGTATCTTGAGCGCGCGGACAAAACCTCGCGCATCCTGGATGTCCGTTATCACAGCCTGCCCGATCGCGGCGCGCCCAAGACCATCAGCCAAACGGAAGCCTTGGGCTGGTCCGCCATTCTTCGCTCGTGCAGCGCGTGGGATGCTTTCAAGTCAATTCGCGGCGCGGAAGTTCATCCGCGGTATGTCGCGGAGTTTCTGCTCTTCGATGAAGACTTTCCGCGCTCGGCCCGATTTTGCGTCAGCGAACTCAACAAAGCATTGCGGCACATTTCGGGAGTGGCCAGCGGCCGGTTCTGCAATGAGGCGGAAAAATTGGCCGGACGGCTGGAGGCGGAATTGCAATTCAGCACCGTCGATGAAATTTTCGAGCAAGGCTTGCATCGTTATCTTGACCTGTTCCAAACCAAGCTCAACGACATCGGCGCCGCTGCTTTCAACGCCTACATTTTCCAGGACTTCAGCGGAGAATCGGGAGAGCTGATGATCCAGCAAGAGGAGCAACAGCAACAGCAACAGCAAGACCAAAGGCATCATGTCCATACACGCCGCCCTGCGCCACCGCACAATCTACCGTTATGACCGCCTGGTGGAGCTGGGGCCGCAAACGGTGCGGCTGCGCCCCGCCCCGCATTCGCGCGCGCGCATTCTGAGCTACTCCCTGCGCGTGCGGCCGGAGAAGCATTTCATCAATTGGCAGCAGGACCCGCAGTCAAACTATCTTGCGCGCCTCGTTTTCCTAGAGCCTGCCAGGCAGTTGGAAATCGAAGTGGACCTGGTCGCCGAGATGGCTGTCTTCAACCCCTTTGATTTCTTCCTCGAACCGGAGGCCGAGCGAATGCCGTTTGCTTACGCGGCCGCGTTGGACCACGAACTGGAGCCGTTCCGATTGCGTTGCGAAGGGACGCCGCTCTTCACAGCCTATTGCCAGAAAATCCAATCGTGTTTGGGCGGCCGTCCGCGTGTGATCGATTTCCTGGTCGATGTCAATCAGCGTTTGCGCCAGGACATCAAGTATGTCATCCGCATGGAACCGGGCGTGCAGGCGCCGGAGGAAACCCTCGGCCTGGCCAGCGGTTCGTGCCGCGACTCGGCCTGGCTGCTGGCACAACTGCTGCGCCATTGCGGGCTGGCGGCCCGTTTTGTCAGCGGCTATCTGATTCAACTGGCGCCCGATGTCAAATCGCTCGACGGCCCCAGCGGAACGGCGAAGGATTTTACCGACCTTCACGCCTGGTGCGAAGTGTACCTGCCGGGCGCCGGCTGGGTCGGCCTGGACCCGACTTCCGGTTTGCTGGCTGGCGAAGGCCACATCCCGCTGGCGGCCACGCCCGATCCACAAAGCGCCGCTCCCATTTCTGGTGTGGTCGGCAAGTGCGAATGCGAGATGCGAGTGGAGATGTCCGTCTCGCGCCTTTTTGAATCGCCGCGCGTTACCAAGCCTTACACCGACGAGCAATGGGGCGAGATCGTCAAACTCGGCAGCAAGGTCGATGCCGATTTGATTCGCCACGATTGCCGGTTGACGATGGGCGGCGAGCCGACGTTTGTCTCGGCCGATGACCGCGAAGGCGCCGAATGGAACACGGCCGCGCTCGGCCCTTCCAAACGCCAATTGGCCGACACCCTGATGCGCCGCCTCAAGACACGATTCACCAAGGGCGCGCTGCTGCATTACGGCCAGGGCAAATGGTATCCGGGCGAGCCGCTGCCGCGCTGGGCCTTTGCCGCTTATTGGCGCAAAGATGGCCAGCCGGTTTGGACCAACGAAGAGCTATTCGCGCTCGAGTCAAAGAATTATGGGCATGGCGAAAAGTCGGCTGAACAATTCATCCACGCGCTGGCCGATAAACTCGGCTGCGGCGGCCAATGGGTTCAGCCCGGTTTTGAAGACGCCTGGTATTATTTGTGGAAGGAACGCCGGCTGCCGGCCAATGTCGATCCGCTCAAGTCCAATCTCAAAGACCCGGAAGAACGCGCGCGCCTCGCCAAAGTTTTTGAACGGGGCTTGCAGAATGTCGTCGGCTTTCTCCTGCCGTTGCAGCGCGGACACAAAGGAGCGGAACCTTGCTGGTTGAGCGGCCCCCGCTTTTTGCGCACGGAACGATGTTACCTGGTTCCGGGCGATTCACCGATGGGTCTCCGATTGCCGCTGGATTCGCTGCCGTGGATCAGCGGCGGAGATTATCCTTATGTTTGCGCGCAGGACCCTTTCGAGCAACGCTTCCCGCTCCCGCCGCATCCGCGCGTTGGCTCGCAGCAGCCGATGATGCCGCGCGAACCTCAACGGCAAATGCTCTTTGGCCCCGCCGCGCGGGAAGTGGAGGCGGCCCGCGCTCCTGGCGCTGGCGAGTCAGCCTCGTGGATTATCCGAACGGCGTTGTGTGTCGAGCCTCGCGATGGGCGGTTGCATGTGTTCATGCCGCCGTTGCGTTCGCTGGAGGATTATCTGGCGTGCATCGCGGCGGTGGAGGAGACAGCGCAAAAGTTGGACCTGCCGGTAGTGGTCGAAGGCTACGCGCCTCCGCGCGACCATCGGCTGGAGGTGCTCAAAGTGACGCCCGATCCCGGCGTGATCGAAGTCAATCTGCATCCTGTCAATTCGTGGGACGAAATGGTGCTGCAAACAGAGGGCCTTTACGAGGATGCCCGGCAAACCCGCTTGAGCACGGAAAAGTTCATGCAGGACGGAAGGCACACTGGCACCGGCGGCGGCAATCACATCGTTCTCGGAGGGCCAACCCCGGCGGATTCGCCATTGCTGCGCCGTCCGGATTTGTTGCGGTCGCTGCTGGGTTATTGGCAGAACCATCCATCGCTCTCGTTTCTATTTGGCGGCATGTTCATCGGGCCGACCAGCCAAAGCCCGCGCGTGGACGAGGCGCGCAACGATTCCCTTTACGAGTTGGAGGCGGCCTTCAAACAAGTGGAGGCCAGGGAACACATCTCGCCCTGGCTGGCCGATCGCCTGTTCCGCAACTTGCTTATCGACGCCAGCGGCAACACCCACCGCGCCGAATTTTCAATTGACAAGCTCTACCCGCCGGCCAGCGGGGGCGCCCGCCTTGGATTGCTGGAAATGCGCTCCTTTGAAATGCCGCCGCACGCCCGCATGAGCCTGGCCCAGCAGCTTCTCTTGCGCGCCCTGGTCAGCCGCTTTTGGCAAAAGCCCTACACGCGATCGCTGGTGCGATGGGGCGCCGACATCCACGACCGCTGGATGCTCCCGCACTTTGTTTGGGACGATTTTTGCGGCGTGCTGGAAGACTTGGGCGAGCACGGTTATCCCATGCGGACCGAGTGGTTCGGGCCGCACTTTGAATTTCGCTTTCCGCAATTGGGCGATTTGGACCGGCGGAATGTTCATCTCGAGCTGCGCCAGGCTCTCGAACCCTGGCACGTCCTGGGCGAGGAACCCGGCCCGGGTGGAACGGTCCGTTATGTTGACTCTTCGGTCGAGCGCGTGCAGATCAAGGCGCGGGGGCTGATTGGCGGCCGGCATGTCCTCGCGGCGGGCGGATGGGCCTTGCCGATGCATCCGACTGGCGTCAACGGCGAATATGTCTGCGGACTCCGTTATCGCGCATGGCAGCCGGCCCATTGCCTGCATCCAACCATTGGTGTCAATACTCCGCTTGTGTTCGACATTTTCGACACATGGAACAGTCGAAGCATCGGCGGCTGCGCGTATCATGTCATGCATCCGGGCGGGCTGAGTTACGATGTGTTCCCGGTGAATTCCTACGAAGCCGAAAGCCGCCGCCTGGGGCGGTTCTTCCGCGAGGGCCATACGCCGGGCGCGTCGCGGCCGCGCGTGGCGGAACGGAGCAGGGAGTTCCCTTTCACGCTTGACTTGCGGCAGGCGCGGGAGGGAATCAATTATTATTGACTATTGCGGCGCGGCCACAAACGCGCCGGTTAGATTAAGGCGGAAGTATTGGTGTGTCAACAAATTGGTGCGAGGCAGGTCATACTCGATATTGGAGCCGTTGAGGTAATACGGCCCGGTGATGCCGCTCCAGGCAGGGGACGCGCCTGGCAAAGCCGCGCTGGTCTGTAACGTATAATCTCCGTTGTTCGTGCTCCAATAGACAACGACCATCGTCGGATCCAGTCGGATATAGAGGCTCGGGAAATTGGTGATCGGCGGGACCGCCGCGGCCAGTGTCGAGCCTGCAAAGTCAACGGGATCTCCCGGCGAGATGGGCAGCGGCGTCAGAGGCTCCGCGCAATCGCACGAGGTGTGATCGGCTGTCAACGGAATGACCCACAGTCCGTTCGTTCCGTAGATGGTCCCCGCCGCCACGAGAGAACCGCCGTCGGGCGACCAAACCGCCCCGTGCGGAAAGCCGTTGGTGCCATCGCCGCTGATGGCCGTAATGGCGTTCAATCCCGTCCCGTCCGCGTTGACGATCCATAAATCCATGCCGCCATCCACCGAGACGCCCAAAGCGCCGTTTACAAATGAAAGCGCCTGGCCATCGGGCGACCATTCTGGCCAGCGCGCCCCAGTGATGCTGCCGCTGACCTTGCCGGCCGCCGTGAAGTTCGAGGTGGCGACAAAGATGCCTCTCGAGTTGGGATTCAGGTCAAAGTAAGCAACGCCGCCGGTGGCCGGATTGACCGCGGGCGCGAACGCGTCGCAGACCGGGCTGGCAGTGATGGCGGCCGTTTGGCCAAACAGATTTACCCGGTAGAACAGGCAATTGTAATCGAAGACGAGGTTCGTCCCGGTCGCGTCCCAATCGTAATGCACGATGGTGTTCGTGTTGTTGACCAAAAGCGTCTCCGTTCCTGTCAACAGATTGCGCGCGTACAGGTTGCCCTGATTGGCGAACGGATTGCCATCGCGCAAAAACGCCAGCCATTTGCCGTCGCGGGACACGCGCGGGCGCGCCCCGGAAGTGATGTAAGTCTCGCCGCTGCCGTCCAAGTTGACGCACCAAATCGTGCCGGTGTTGTCCGCCGCGCGGCGGCCATAGAAGACCGTTCCCGCCGAGGAGAGAACGGCCACGTTGGTGGTGATGGGCGGCTCCGCGTTGGTGTCCGTGCCGGGCTTGTCCACGATCGGGCTTGGCGGGGGACCGGCATTGCCGAGGAGGTAGTTCGCCGTTTGCAATCGCGAGCGCAGAGCGGCCGCCGAATTGGATGCAAAATAAGTCACCGTGGTGTTGTAAATCAAACTGAACGGAGCGGAATACAAATGCCAGCCATTGGTGGGGCCGGTGTTGTAATACACGGTGGAACCTCCGCCGGAGACGGTGAAGGAAACTTGAATCGGCGGCTGGTACGCGCCGGGCGGCGGCGAGATAAGAACGTTTGCCGACTCCGGCGGGCGCGGGCTGCCGTAGGAGAAAACTGAGATGGCGTCGTTATATTGATTAACGAGCGCGAATTTGCTGGGGCTTGGCGGCGCCCCGAAACTGTTTGTTGACGGAGTCGTGCTCAATCCGTTCGTCGGGCCTCCGTCGCTCTCGGCCGTTACATTGTCGCTGCCGGGCAGGCCCGCCGCGCTGACGCTCCAGACCGGCGCGGAGAGCGATTCAATGAATCCCAGGGACTGGCTGACGAACGGCTCGCTGTCAAACAGCCAGACATTCGCGCGCGTCGCGCTGGTCGTGACGCTGGGCATGTTGCTCGAGCTGATCTGCGTGTAATTGGTTCCATCAAATCGCACTATGGAGGCGTGCATGGAGATGGGACTGCCGGCCGGCGCGTCCAGCAAGGCGAACGTTCCATTCTGCAGCGGAGCCATCCCGGTCACGACCGAACCCGCCGCTGCCCCGTACGGCGAGGTGAGCGACGGAACGCTCCCCGGCAGCCGCAAACCCTGGATGGCGCCGCCAAAATTGATCTGAAAGGCGCCGTTCGATCCGACGGCGGTGTAAAAAACCTGCGTGACCGCGTTTGTCAAAGAAACAGCCAGCGGCGGGCCAAAGACATACGCGCCATTGGTTTGCAACAGCGACATCACCGTCACATTGGATTGGCCTGGTTGGTAGAACAAAAAGCGCGGCAGCAGTTCGCCGTTGAACTGGCCAAAGGCATAGTCGCCATTGGACGGCAGATTGCTGGCTGTCGCGAGCACGGAAGGTGAATTGGTGAATTGCCAAATATCCAAACTGTCATTGGTCCCGCCGCGGACGAGACCCGCAGCGAGGGTCGGGCCGTTCGAGGGCAGGGGCAGCGCGTTGGGCCGGTCGAATGAGCCGGTTTCCGGATATTGGCCTACGGGCGACGCGGCGCCCGAGTTCAAGCCCAGCAAATCCAAACGCTTCTGGGGCGGCGGATTGAGCGAACTGGCGACAAGTAGAAAATTGTAGGCTGGCGCCGCGCCGCCCAATGGCGAGGCGAGCGCCGCGATGGAATGCGCTCCGATCCCTGCCGGTGAAACCACCGTTGGCGAAGGAGCGGAATTGGAATTGGATAAGTCTGCCAAGTTGACCCGGTTGAGGTCCGCCGAGGTCACGGCAATTCCATCGCGCGACGCCTTGAGAAAGCGGCCCGCCGCGCAACCGGAAACGTTCTCCGTGCCAGTGGCCAGCGGCGCGGACCAGGCGATGCTTCCCGCCGCATTAAGGTAGCCGACGCGGGCGTTGCCGGTGCTTTTGTCCAACACCAAAATGTCCGTGACGCCGTCGCCATTGAAATCGCCTGTCGTGAAGAATTCGGTTTGGTTTTCGTAAACCACGCCGGCGAAGACACGCCCGGCCAGCGCAAAACTTAGGATGGCGGTTAGCGTTCTCATTGTTGGCTCGTGGGCACTTGCACCTGGCCGGCGTCGATGACTTCCGAGACCTCATGCTGGCTGTTCAGGCGCACAACATAGTATTGATAAGCAGCGCCCAGCACGACCGGCTGCTGGTCGCGGAGGTAAATAAATGTGCAATTCAGGGCCGGCAGCGAAGGGTTCGAAGGCGGCGGCGGTTCCTGGCCGCAGCCAATCAGCAAATCAGGAATAAAGCGCGTCGGGAATCGCTTGGGGAAGGTGATCGAAGGGATTTTTTCAATCAACGGCGTCACTTGAGTCAAATGCCCGGAGACGCGCGGATAGAGAGCATTCGTCACTTGCTGGCGATAGACGACAATGGGCAAAAGGTAATCGCCATTTTTCTCGGAGTCCGAGGATCTGCGCCGGAAAATCAACTGGCTCGGATCGGGCAGCGCGGCAAATCCTCCGTAGTCGAAGAAATTGGTCGTGCCAACTGTCGTTGAGAACTCGAAGTCTGCCAGCGGCAGCACGTTTCCGATGCGGATGCCCACGGGATAAGTCGCATCGAGGACGTTGCCGGTCTCCAGAAGCACGGCTGCCACGCGCGGGCTGGTATTGGTGGGATCGTCAAATACAGTGATGGCGGCGGGCGGGCGGGCGGGCCAGGGCACGAGTTCCGGCGCGGCGGGCGGGACCCAGGTAAAGTTCCAAACCTGTGAAGGATCGCCTTCGCCACCCTGCGAGTCCACCGCGGCCACGGAAAAAGTGTAGGGGACATTGGGCGTCAAACTAACGTTCATGGTGAAGGCGGGGCCGGGGCCGAAGTTCGTGCTGATCGGCGGCGTCCATTGCTCTTCGTCAAATCGGATCGTCTTCAGCTTTTGCGAAAACAGCCCCAGGTAAGTCGAGCCTGTATTGTAGGTGGAGAGGTGGGCCAGTTTTGAGCTGAATATCCCCGTCGATTTTCCGCTGCCGGGCTGGTCGTTGCGCGCAATTTTTATGCCGAATCGGTTCACACCCGCCGGCGGACAGAACCAGCTCAGGGCGACTTGCGGATTGTTCGCGTCGCCGGTGGCCAGGGGCTGCGAAAGGACAGGGCGCGGCGGCTTCGGCGGCTTGATAAGCCGAAAACCCATCAAAGACATCGGGCTGCCGTGGCCCTGCCTGTCAAGCAACTGCACGAAATATCCCATGCGCGTGAAGCTTGGCGGCATGGAGTCGTCCGTGCGCACGACCTGCGCGTTCGGATTGAGGGGATCGAACGCGGCCTCGCCCTGGGCGAACATCGACAGTGGCCCGCCATCGAGGCTGCGATAGACGCGGTATTCCTTGGTGCCCGGCGTGAGGCCGAATTGCACGTGAATAGGCGCTACCGGCCCGCCATCGGCGCCGCGCGCGAAGTGCTCGTTGCAGTTGCCGGGCCCCAGATAAACCATCGCCCCCTGAAACTGAGGCAACGGGCCAAGCAAACACGCCGGATACGAAATCCAATAGAGGCCATTGCTGTCCGGCTGATAAATCCCAACGTCGTGCCAGGAAGAATTCGTGAACACCTGAATCAAAACGTCTCCGGGCGTGCCAAACGGGTATTGCATGCTGACGGTTCCGCTGGGATGCGCGGTGGCGGATTCCGCCGTGAAGAAGTGCGGCGGGCCGCCGTCATAAGCCGCAAGCAGCGGATCGGAGGCCTGGATGTCTGTCGAGAATAAATTGCCGGCATAGAAAACCGCCTCCTGCCTCATGCCGGACGCGGTCGGCGAAGTGAACATGAATTGCACAGGCGTGGAGCTTTGGGAATAATAATTGCCCGCGACACAGGTGACATTGAGGATGTAATTCGTGCCGGTTACGGGCAGCGAATAATCAAACTGCGCCGCGTCTTCTCCCGGCGGGAAATAAAGAGGGCCGATGATGTCCGGCGCGCCAAATTGGTTGGTGACAAAATACTGCACCCACGCGATGCCTGGGTCGCGCCGCCCGCAGGTGAAACGGTAATCCCAATTGCTCGAGTCCAAGCCGCCGGCGTTGATGTTGTTATTGAGAGCCTGGAACATCACGGCGGGCGCGCCGCAACTGCCGAAGACCGTGCCGGTGGCAGCGGGAGGGCCAAAGCGTTCGCGCAATACGCCCCATGCGGGCGAAGTGGGCGCGGACAAGAGCGGCCCGCAGGCCGACTGGCTGACCGCGCGCACGCTGTACCAATAATTCGTAACTCCCGGCACAATGGGCGCGCCCGCGCCGTTGTCAACAAATGAATTCGCGCCGGCGGCGGGGACTTGCGGCACGACTCCGGCGCGGTTGAGCATTGGCGAGAAGTCGTTGCTCAACGCCATGGCAGGGTTGGGCCAGCGATAAATCCAATACTCGGATACCTGGTCGGATACATTGGTGTTTTGCTGCCAGGTGAGCATCAGGCGCTCCTGGTTTGTCAACTGGATGATGTTCCGCACTTGAGCGCCCGCCGGGGGCGACGGCGGAATCTTGCGGCACGCCTGCATCAGCACGCCGGGCGAAGCAAGGCCGGCGCGGCCGAGAACATCGCGCGCGGTGATGAAGTAATAGAATTGCTCGCCATCGACAAAAATGTTCCGCCCCTCTGTGACACCGTCCGAGAAGAAATAGGTCGTGCCGTCCGCGGGATCATTGGCTGCGGCGGCCGGAAAATATTTGGGCGCCATGACCGGGCCGATGTTCGCCAGCACGAAATGGGCATCGCTCGTGATCTGGCTCGGAGTCGGGGGCGTCACGTTGTAACCGGCGGATTCGGCGGGGGCGCGGGCTATGCGCCAGACATCAAATCCGTAACTGAGCAGGGAGAGGCGCAACAGCGCGTCAGGCTGGCCCCAGCGGACGCGGATGCGCAAATCATCCTGGAAATTATTCGTGACAACCTGGAACGCGGCGCCTGGAGCGGGCAGTACCACGGGCGCGCCTGGCGTGATGGTCACCCGGCCGATGGGATTGCCGGCCGCGCCTGTGACGGGATTCAGCTCGCGCACTTCGTAGGTGGTGACGCCGGTGATTTGTTCCCCGAAGGCGCGGCCCAGGCACAGATTCAGGCCGGGATTGCCGCCGCCGGACAATTGGAGGGATTGCGCCACGTTCATGTCCGCGGCAGCGAACTGGAAGGCAGTCACGACATTTTGGGCCGCGGTTTGGCCGCTGGCTCCGGGGAAGCGGTTGCCGAGCATTCTAATGAGGCCATTTTGCAGACTCGCCAGATTCTGGCCGAGCGAGACGGAGTTTTGCAGAAGCGAATTGATCGTATTGACATTGGTTTGTTGGAAGGCGGTTCCGCGCAGGGTGAATGGCGCGCTGTTGCTGGCCGCGCCGGGCTTGCCGTAAATCGCGAATCTTTTCCCGCTGAGCAAGCCGGCTTCCGGCGAGCCAAAGAGGACGAACGACCAATCGTGATTCGACGCGTCGCGAATCGTCGTGCCGACAGTGAAGACGACGTTGCTCAATGGCATTTGGGCCCGGGCCGGTGCGCAGGGAAGCAGCATGGCTGCCAGCGCGAGAATCGCTGCCGCCGGCTTGAATTGTGTCAAGGCGCGCTTCATTAGAAGTCAAGATGAAGGTCCACTCCCTGCTCAGTCAGCGAGCCGGAAACCGTGAACGTTTTGCAACCGGAAACGCAGGCTGGGCACGGGCCGAGGCTGCCGCAGAATTCGGTGGAGCCGAGCAGGTTCAATTGCGGCCCCTGCGGCCCGATGCCTCCAGACGCGCCGAGAATAACCGTCGCGCTCCCGCTGATGCAGCAGAGCAGGGAGGCGTCCAGGCCTTCTTTCTGCCGGAAGCCAATGGTGACCGAGCCTGGGCCGCCTTCGAAATACTGTTGCGTACTGATCAGGGCCTCGACATCCAGCGCGCAATCCGCCTCGCCCAGCAGCAATTGTGAGAGCGAAAGGCTGCCTCCGTACTGGATGTAAACGCCGGTGAAACTGGTCGCGTTGGGCAGGGCGTTCGTGACGTCCGGGTCCACGTAAATCAGCGGATCCATCGAGCACGAATGCCCGGCAAAGAAGCCTGCCTGGAAATTCACTGGCAACGGGCCGATATAAACAGTCGCCTTGCCTCGCGCGGCCATGTAGCACTCGATATCGCCCGCCGCGAAGCTCAGGCCGAGGTCTTGCAACCCGCACCCGGTGAAGTCCGATTGCCCCGTGATGTCAATGGTGCCGCCGATGCCGAGCACGGTGCCGCCCTGCACGGTCCATCGGCCATCCACGTCCAGGAACAAGGGCGGGCTTCCGGGATCATTGTTGACGCTGTCCCATTGCAATGGCACGTGCTTGGCCCCCAGCGTGACTTCGGCCGCGGGAGCGCCGGCGGGAATGCAGCCAATCGGAGTCGTCGCGGAAGTCAATTCGGCGATCTCCATGTAGGCGTTAAAATTCATGGATCCGGGAATGTTCAATTTGAAAGCGGCGTCAAGGTGAATTTTTCGCAGCGAGTCGCCGTCGAACGTGGGCGCGCCCCGGATTTTGGCCGAGAAAAGGGACTGGCTGGATGTGCCTAGGGATTTCAAGGCCTGGAACGTGCTGTCGTCCGAGCCTTCCAGCTCGCTTTCCAATTCGTTGCGAATGGCCTCGTTGATCTGGTCCATCGTCACGTCCATGAGTTGGTCGAGAAGAAAATTGTTGTCCGAGAGAAATCCGCGAAACGTGCCCTGGTAGCTGGCGGGGATGGCCGAGCCGAGGAACGTCGTGATCATCGTGTCGCTCAGGCGTTGTTTGGCCGCGTCTGGATCGGAGGAGAAATAATCCATCGCGGGCGTCGTTGTCTCGGCGACTGCATTGGAAATGTCAGTTGCAACCTGTTGCAACATGACCTGCAATTGCGCGGTTTGGTTGGTGATTTCGCTGAGCGATGAGCTGATGTCTCCGGTGTCGTTGGTGATGTCCGATCGGATGTCGTCGAACTGCGTCTTCACGCCCTGCAATTCCTGCTGGATATCGTCGAGAGTGGAGTCTTCATCTTGCAGCGCGCTGTTGACAACGTTGTCGCCCAGGTTGGCCGCGAAGCCAAGAAGCGAGCTTTGATCGTTGACGACTTTTTGAATGATGACCGTGACGACGGGGCGGTTGCCGTTGGTATCCTTGGTCAAGACGCGATTGAACAATCCCAGCGTGTCATCGACGTCGTTAAGCGTGGAATTCAGTTTGCCGATGACGGAGTTGCTCTGGCTGGAATTGCCGTTGAGGTCGTTGATGGCCTGGCTAATTTCATTGGTGACTTGTCCGACGATCTTCGGAATGGCCGCCAGAAAGGCCTGCGGATTGCCAGCGTTGGCGGTGGCGCTGTTGGCCAGGGCATTGTAAAGATCGTTGACAGGCAACTGCAAAGCCGTCCCCAGTATTGGCCGGAAGAACGCGCCCGCGTCTTCGTTTAAATCCTGTTGCAAGTCGTCGAAGCCGCTCGTCAAACCCGAAGTGTCCAAGGCGTTGCCGAACACCTGGCGCAACGCGTTGGACACCGAACTGAGAGGGCCATTGATTTCTCCTTCGGCGTCATTAATAAAATCGAGCGCCTTGAGCACGGGCAATTGGACGCTGAGGTCCTGCTGAAAATCGAAATCGATGCCGCCCGGCGAGAGATTCTTCAGCCGGCTGTTGACGTTAATGATAGGAAGCGCCACCTGCCTGCCGCCGCCGAAGCCGGTGAACCGCCTGAGCACGGGGTCCCACTCGAGCGGGTAATCGAATTGCGCGACGTCGATCCAGTTCCGCTGTGCGCGCGCGTGATATTGCTCTGTCGAATAATTGGCGTAGCTGCCGGGCGATCCGGCCGCGCTTGGGAATCCGTATTGCCGCGGATCGAAGGTCGTGGTGTTGAAGTAATTGTTGGAGCCTTGGTCCCAGCCCATGTCGAGGCCGGCGCCATCAGGGGTGGGCCAGCCGCCGGCCAGGCCAATTTGCGGCGCGCCGCCGCTCTGTGACGGCGTGATAAGCAACTGCGCCTTGACCTGGCCGAAAAACGGTGTCCGCAAGTTGCCCGCAAATGTGAAGAATCCCGTTTGCGGGCGTTGCGGGTTGGCCCAGTTATTAAAATAACCATCGCTGGCCGCCGAGAGCGGATACAAACTCGTGCCCGATCCTTGCAAGTTCAACATGCCCGGGACGGCGAAGCGGGAGTTGACGCCCTCGAAGCCGTCGGCCGCGGTCACGAGATTGCCGTTGGGCATGAAGCCGAGCGTCGCGTGGAAAGCCTGTGGAATGAAGGGCAGGGAAGTTTGCACGCCAAGCACGAGGCAGCGGTTGCCCGTCGAACAATTCTCGTTGGTCTGCGGCGCGAACTGGATGCTCCGCGGAATGATATCGACGTCCCAATAAACCAGATGCTTGGTGACTCCGGTCGAGGGCAATTGCGCGTTGTCAAGCCCGCCGGAGCAGAGGAATTTCATGCGCGCGAATTCCTGCGTGAACCCGGACGGCACGGGCAGAACGAGGCTGCCATCCGTGCG
Source organism: Verrucomicrobiia bacterium (assembly GCA_036501625.1). Taxonomy (GTDB): domain Bacteria; phylum Verrucomicrobiota; class Verrucomicrobiia; order Limisphaerales; family Palsa-1400; genus Palsa-1400. Next base: position 250,899 of record DASXZY010000008.1, on the reverse strand, counting down.
CGACTCGTCATTCTGGCTGTCAAGATAACTCAGCGCGTAGCTCGTGAAGGTGAACGGATAGCCGTAAAGCTGCAAATTGATCGGCGAACTCAATACGGCCGCCTGGTGAATGCCGCTCACGCCCCCGGCGCGAACGTAATATTTTGAATTGGGCATCAGCGTGTAAGGAGCGGTGGCCACGCCCGCGACAAAGCTTCGCCCGGTGGGCGGCGCGCGGAAATTCAGGCCGGAATAGTTCGCAAAGCCGCTGGCATATTCAGAGGTCCCGGGGCGTTCGATGTAAGCCGGGTCCGCTTCGTCGCCAAAACCTGTCAAGAGCAGCACAGCGGCGCGCTGTCCGCCGGCCTGGGCGCTTTGATCGGCGCGCAGAAAAGTCCCGGCCATTTCAAAGACGCTTGCCCGCACGCCGCCGGCATACTGGGCATAATCGCCATTGCCGATGTAGCCCCAATTGAGTGTGGTGTCCGGCACCGAGCCATAGGAAAGGAAGCCCCCATCCGGCGTGAACGCAAGCGGCGCGCTGCCATCCGGCGTGAATGGCAGTGTGATCAAACCTCCGGATGCGCCGCTGCAATTCGTATCCGTGCAATCCACGCTATAGTTGACCGGCGCCGGCCCGGCCAGGGGCAGCGAACTGTTGGCCTGATCAATCACGCTGTTGGTGAAGGCGATCTCTCCGCCGGGCGCGACAGGGATCTGCTGGCCTGGCAGAATGCCCGCGTATGGGAAATGCGGGCGCAGCTCCGGAGGATTGAGCGTGATCGAAGTTGTAAGTTGCGCGATACCGTTGGCGTCCGCCATGAGGATCGCCTGCGGCGAGCCAGCTTGCGCGCCGCGATAGTAGCCGTCATTGGAAACGCGGTTGGCGGTATTCGTATCGTCCAATGAACTTTGGAGGGACGTCAACGTGTCATCCTCCAGTTGCCTGATGAATTGGACGCTGTTGATTTGAAAACTGATTTGGCCGGAATCTGTGTCCCACGTGAATGACGGAATCCGCATCCAAAACGGCTTGGTTTCCTCGACGGCCCAGAGATAGGGCGCGTCCAGGTTCTGCGCGTAATAGAGGATGCTGCCAGTGGGCTGTAAAGAAGAGTTCAGCGCGCGCGAACCGATGAACAGCGAGCCGCGGGTGATGCGGGCAGCCGAGGATTGCGAGACGCTAAAACCGGCGGGCAACGTAAGCGTCAGTGAGGCCGCCGCGCCATTGGAGCCTAAAGTCATGTTGGTGCGCGTGTAGCAAATATTCTGGATGCAATCGGTGTCGGGCGAGGGGCTGTTCACGTTGATGGTTTGCGCGCCAGTGAGGAGGGCGTCGCCGTTGTCTTGAAGAACCGCGGTGAGCGGCGCGCCGTCGCCATAAGTGCGGCCCGAATTGCCCGCGATGATGCCTGAATTGTTATTGACCGCCAGGATGGCGTGAACGCCGGCGCTGTCCGTCACGCCGGGCGAAGGCGTGTTGGCGACCGAAGAGAATGTTGTCGGCGTGGCGCCGAAGTAAAGCGTGCCATTGAAGTGGAGCAATTGCACTGGCGGCAACTCGAGGCTGTCCGCTGTCGTGGCCGGCTGGCTGTTGACGCTGACCTGTTCGCTGACGGCGAGTTGGAAACGGTCGCTGGCGGAGGCCAGTTGGGCGCCGGGCTGCGGTTGCAAAGTGATGGATTGCGTTTGCATGGCGCCGCCCGCGGCTGGCTGCGGCGCGGCAGCGAGAAACGGCGCGAGGCTGGTTGTAAACGGGTTGACGGTTGCTGTCACTGGCGCGGGGCCGGCGAGATTGACGCTTTGCAGGGAGCAGGCGAGTGTCAATTGAACGCTGGTGTTCCCGGCGGGCGCCCCGAAGTCGTCCAGCCGCCGCACCCAGCACGGGGCGGCCGCGGATAAACTCCGGGCGCTCGGGTCCGTGTTGATCGCAAACTGGCTTTTCCATTGCACGGCGCCCAATGTGGCCTGGATCACAGAAAGGCCGTCGCCCAGAAAGGCGGTCGAGCCGGTCCAGCCAGCGCTGTTGACGAGCGTGGCGGTGCGCGCGAATGGGCTGAGGTCGCCGGCGGCCGTGCCGGTTCCTTCGTTCAACCGCCACGCGGCCAGCAACCCGCTTTCCGATCCAGCTAGCGCGGCGTTTTTGTAGGCGGCCACTTGCGCCTGCGTGAGCGCGGCGTTCCAGATCGAGACTTCGTCGATGTCGCCCGGCAGCGAAGTGGGCTGCGTTGAATAATGGCCAACTTGCAACGGATCAGTTGTAGTCGTGGCCCCGGCCGTGCCCGCCCAATTCATCGCGGCGGTTTGGACTCCATCGACATAGACGCGGCCGGCTGTGGCATCGACCACGAACGCCAGGTGATGCCACTGGCCGTCCGCGATGAAGCCTCCATCCAGCCCCTCGCCGCCGTCCCAGACGCAATCGGAATGGTCTTTGAAATACCACGCGCGAATGTGGCCGTTGTAAACGAACATCGAATAGCCGCTGAACGAAGCGTCGGCATATTTGCTGATGACAGCGCTGGCTGCTGTATTTGACACAGACGTGCGCACCCAGGCCATCAGCGTGAGCGGGACGGTGTCCAGGCTGGCCGCGTTCGGTGCTGTCAAGCAATCACCTGTGCCCGCCAGGTGGAGCGCATTGCCCGCGACCTGGTCAAAGACCAGCGGGGCGGCCGAGTTCGTGCGGATGGGATTGTTGACAAGCGTCCCGGTCAAGCCGTGCCCGGTGGCGTCGGCCGTTGTCGCGCCGGAGCTTTCGTCGAAATGCCACAAGCCTGCCAGGCCATCCTCGTTGCCGATGACGTGCCGATGTTTGACATAATTGATCTCCGCGACGCCCAGGCTGCGGTTCCAAATGGCGATTTCGTCCAACTGCCCCAGAAAGCGATTGGTCGTAGTATAGTACCTGCCAAAGTAAAGCGGATCGGTGGAAGTGGGCGCGCCGGAAGCGCCAGTCCAGGCATTCGTCCCGATGAGGACGCCGTCGAGGTAAAGTTTCCCTCCGGACGCGTCCACCGTCATGGCGGCGTGGTGCCAGAAACCGTCCGCCACGGTCGCGGCGGTCGTGAGGTCGAGCGCGTAGTCGCCCGCGGATTTGGAAAAGTATCCACGCAAATGGCCGCTTTGAACGATCAAAAACCAGCCGTTGCCCGAAGCGTCCACATACTTGCTGGCGATGGCTTGGATGGGGTAGGTCGTGTTGGTGGTTCTGAACCAGCCGGAAACCGTGATGGGAAAGGCGTCCAGGCTCGAGTTGTTCGCGACCGTTACGTAGCCGTTTGCGCCATCGAACTGCAATGCGTTTCCAGGCGCGCCCTGGGCCGCGCCGGCCAGCAGCAGGCACCCGCAAGCCGCCGCCAAAGCCCCCAGTCTTGAATGGCACATCAATGACACGCTGAGGTAAGAAGCAAAAACCCGTTTCTATTACAGGAATTTTCATTTTATTTGCTCTTTTTCAATTTCGGCCCGCGGCGCCTCGAAGAAATGGAGGGTGTCTTCCGTGGTCGTCACGGCGAGCCGCGTGCCATCGGGCGTGAACTCCACGAAATTGCCCGCCTTCGGATAATCAATGGAAATCAATTCCCGCATTGTGGCCAAATGCCAAAGCTTGACGCCATCGTTGCGCGCGACTGAGGCCAAAGTCCGGCCGTCGGGCGAGAATGTCACGCCGGTCGTCTCCTCCAAATGCCCAGGCAGCGTGCCGGTTTCTTTGGCCGACGCGCAGTCCCACAACTTGACTGTGCCGTCCATGCTCGCGGATGCCAGCAAGGTTCCGTCGGGCGAAAACGCGAGGCCGCCGACGAAGTCGCGATGCCCCGTGAGCTGGGTCATTTTGCCGGAGGGCAATTGGTACAAGCGCACAGAATTCTCGTGCTCCAAGGTCAGGGCGAGCCAGCGGCCATGCGGACCGAGGGCGGCGCAACGAATCGGCGGCGGCGGCCCTTGCACCGAGGCGCGGGCTTTGCCGGTGGCGGCGTCCCAGCAGCGAATCAGGCCGCTTTGATTGACACCGAAAAACTGGCCGGGCGGTTGGGAAAATCCGAACGTGTGCAAATCCTCTCCGGGCGCCAGCCCTTCCAAGGGGACGGTTTCGCGCGCGCCTCCGGGCGACCAGATCTCCAGCGAGGCGCGGCTGCCATCCAGCAGAAAGGCGCGATCTTCGTTGGTGGAAAAAGCGATGGTTTCTCTCAGCGGCATCGATGCCAAAACTTTCCGGCTCTCCAAATCCCAGACTTCTGGCAGCCATCCCGTTTTCGATGAGACCATGATCGCGGCCCATTTTCCGCCGGGCGAAAATGTCGGGGTGAAATACTGGTAATTCGGAACGTCGGCCGCGCGTTCGGAACGGCCCGATGGCCACAACATGACCATCTGGTCCTTGCCGCCGGTGGCCAGCAGTTTGCCGCCTGGCGCGAAGGCTTCGCACCACACTTCGTTGCCGTGGCCGCGCAAAATGGCGCCGGATTGCAAGGTGGCCGCGTCCCAAAACCGCACGCTTTGATCCGAGCCGGTGGTGGCGATGGAAGCGCCATCGGGCGAATAAACGGCCGACCAGACATTGCGCGAATGGCCGAGCAATTTGGCCGGAGGTTCGCCGCTGCCGAGCGTCCAAACCAGGACTTCCGAGGTCCAGCCGGCTGTCAGGAGCTTTCGGCCATCCGGCGAAAAGGCCACCGACCAAGCTGGGGCGGAAGTCGCCAACGTTTGCCTGACCTCGCCGGAATCTGCGTCCCAGATTTCTACGCCGCGCTCCGGCTGGGCCACAGCCAAAAGCTTGCCATCGGGCGAAAGCGCCATGTTCCGGCCCGGGCGGTCGAAATCACGAATCTTTTTGGCAGAGCGATAATCCCATAATGATATGCCGCCCGCGTTCTCCCAGTAAAACGGGCTGGAACGGGCCACCGCCGCGACCGATCCGCTTCGGGACAGCACGGCAAGCTGGCCGGGAATGGTTGCCACGAGAGCCCGTTTGGCCACATCCCAGAATTCCACCTGGCGGACGTTCCCCGCCGCCATGAGGAGCGAGCCGTCGGGCGAGAAGCCGACGGACCAAACAGCGCCGCCTTTATTTGTCAGCGTGAAGGAAAGATCTTGGCGGGCAGCGTCCCAGACTTTGACCGTTCCATCCTGGCTGCCAGTGGCCAGAAGAGAGCCGTCCGGCGAAAAGGCGGCGCAGGTGACAATCCACGTGTGGCCCGCCAGCGTGGCAAGCTGGCTGCCGCGCGCGAGATTTTGCAGGTAACGCCACTCAAACCCGCGCAAATCCTCTTCGCCGGGTTTGGGCTGAAGCCCGGCCAACGTGCGGCGAGCCAGGCCGTAGTCGCCGCGTTGAACGGCCTGGGCGGCGAGACTGATGTCGGCGGCGTACAAATCGAGCCGGACTTTTTGGGCGTAATTCTCCGCGACTTGGCGCTGGCGTTCTTCTCCGCTGGCATGCTCGGTGGCGCGCCGCCATTCCAGCAGGATTCCGGTCAAACCGAAAAACATGGCCAGAGCCAAGGCCACCGAAAGCGCGGTTTGGATCGGGCGCTTGCGGCACCAAAGGCGGACTTTTTCCAAATTGGAAACCGGCTGGGCGTGGATGGGTTCGCCTGCCAGAAAGCGGCCCAAGTCCTCCGCCAAATCGCGCGCGCCCGCGTAGCGTTTGGACGGCTCGGTGTGCAGGCACTTGAGGCAGATAGTTTCCAGATCGGCCGGCATGGCGGGATTAAGGCGCCGGGGCGGAATGGGTTCGGAATGGTGGATTTGCAGAAGGATGTCCTGCAGCGTCTCCCCTTGAAACGGCGGGTGGCACGTGGCCAGGCAATATAGGACCGCGCCCAGTGAATAGACGTCGCCTTGCGGGCCGGCATCGGCCGTCTTGCCCCCGGAGGCGCGTTCCGGCGCCATGTAGCCGGGCGAACCCAGCGCCTGGCCGGTAATGGTTAGGGCGGTGTCCGAGGCCATCAGCTTGGCCAGGCCGAAATCGGTCACACGCGGGCGGTCCGTTGCGTCAAGCAGAAGGTTGGAGGGCTTTAAATCGCGGTGAATGATGCCCTGGCTGTGCGCGTAATCGATGGCCTCGGCCACGCACCGCACGTATTCGGCGGCCCGGCGCGGCGGGAGCGGCTTGTCTCTTGCCAAGGCGGCAAAATCCGGGCCGTCGATATATTCCATGGCCAAATAGCGGTGGCCGTCCCGTTCGCCTACTTCGTAAATCGTGACAATATTGGGATGATTGAGCCGCGCGACGGCTTCGGCCTCGATTTGGAATCGGCGCACGAACTCCTGGTTGGAAAACGGGCCGTGCAGAATCATTTTCAGAGCGACCAGGCGATTCAGGCTGATTTGCCGCGCTTTGTACACGACGCCCATGCCGCCGCGCGCGATTTCTCCCAGCACCTCGTAATCGCCAAAGACGCGCCCGGCGGATGCTGGGCCGGCCTGGCTGGCGGGCGTGTCAAAGGCAAGGCGCGCGAGGCATCGGCGGCAAAGTCCTTGCAAGGAATCTTTGCGCAAGGACGCCCCGCATTTCTGGCAGGCTGGTTCGCTGCTCATGGGCATTGGTTAGAGAGTCAGCGCCTTCAGCAAATGGCCCATTTCCTCATCCACGTCGAGAGGATTGCAAAGGCTCTGGGCAACCTCGGCGCGCACGAAGTCGCGATAACGCTGGCGCAATCGGAAGACCGTCACCGCGACCGATTGCGGCCGGGCGCCGAGGTCCGCGGCGACTTTGGCGTAATCGCCATCGACCGGGTCTTCGGTCAGAAAAGATTTCAGGCGCTCGAATTGGCCGAGGCGGCCTTCAGCAGCCATTTCCTGGGCGAGGGATTTGAGCGCGACATCCAGCACCGTCATGGCCCAGCGCTGATCGAACAGCTTGTCTGGCGAGAGGGTGGAAGCCGGTTCGATGTAGCGCAATCGTTCCGCCTCAATGTCGTCCAGCGAAATGGTGAATTGCCCGCCGCCGCGTTTGGCCGCGGCCGCGCGGTCGCGCTGATTGGAAAGAAAATGGGCCAGCGCGGCCAGAAGGAAAGTTCGGAATTTGCCTTTGTTGGAATCGACGACTTGGAATTCGTTCCGCTCCAGCAGCCGGGCGAAAAACTCCTGGGTCAAATCCTGCGCGTCCTCTTCGTGATAACCCTTGCCGCGGATGAAAGCATAGAGAGGCGGCCAGTAGGTGCGGCACAACTTTTCAAGCGCCACGGCGCTTTCCGGCGATTGGGCTCTGCCAGCCAGCGCGACAACGCTCCAATGGGTGGTCTTAAAATTCCGGGCCATCGGCGCGCCGAAAAAATCCTCGCCTGTCATAATTGCATTTGCCCGGCCGGGTGAGCCGTCAGCATAAAGGTAGCGGAAGCGGCGGATATTATCCAGCACAAAGACAGGCCAATTTTTTTTCCGCGTCCGCGCTTGTGTTTTGTCCGCGCGCGGTGCATTGTCGCCCGCATTACGTGAGTCGATCTCGATTCATTCTCTTGATTGGCGCGGCTTTCCTGGCGCTCACCAGCGTCGGGCGGGCGGAGATTCTTCCCCCTGGCAATCGCGCTGTTCCCCTCGGTGTCCATGCTCTTGTTGGCGGCAAAGTCTTCGTCAAACCCGGCCAGGTGCTTGACTCGGCGACCGTCCTCATTCGCGATGGCCTGATCGAATCGGTCGGCGCTGGCGTGGCGGTACCGGCCGACGCGCGCGTTTGGGACATGAAAGGAATGACGATTTACGCCGGCTTCATCGATCCGTATTTGGCGCTCGGAACCAACTCGGGCGGCGGCCCGCCGGCCGGCCGGGAATTGGATTTGCGCGCGGGGCGGTTCTACGGGCTGCCCGTCGCGGCGTTGGACCCTGGGAATCCCGGCCCTGGTTCGCAATTGCCCTCCATCACGCCCGAACATCGCGTCGTCGAAGGCCTTGCGCCTGACAGCAGCGCGCTGAAGTCGCTGCGCGAAATCGGTTTTACTGCCGGCAACGTCGTCCCTTCCAGAGGCATCATTCGCGGCGTCAGCGCGTTCATCGCGCTTTCCGACAGCAACCCCAACGACGCCGTCATCCGGCCCGATGTTTTCCAGCATGTCGCCTTTGAGACAACGTCGCGCGGCGACGAAGCGGGCGCTTATCCGCAATCGCTCATGGGCATCATCGCGGCCGTGCGCCAAAGTTTTTTTGACGCGCAACACGACGCCCTCGAACGGCAGAGTTACGAGCAATCGCCGCAGGGGCGCAAGCGGCCGGGGTTCAATCCCGCCTCGCAGGCCCTCGGTCCCGCCTTGCGCAAGGAAATGCCGGTGGTCTTCGAACCCAAAAGCGCGCTCATGGTGGACCGCGCCGCGCGCGTGGCTCGCGAGATGGGGCTTAACTTCTACATCCTGGCCAGCGGCCAAGAATGGCGGCGGCCGGATTTGGCCAAGGGGGCTGGGGTTCCGTTCATCGTGCCTTTGAATTTTCCCGAACTCTCCAAAATGCCCGAAGACGACGACTGGGACGCGATCAGCCTGGATCAATTGCGGGCCTGGGATTGGGCGCCGGAAGACGCGGCCATTTTGCGCGGGCAGAATCTGGAAGTCGCGCTGACCACTTACGAACTGGAGAACAAATCGGATTTTCGCAAGAACCTTTCTGCCGCCATCGACCGCGGCCTTTCCGAACAGGACGCGCTGGCGGGCTTGACGACCATCCCGGCCAAATTGTGCGGGGTGGAGAAAAGTTTGGGCACGATTGAGGCGGGCAAAATGGCCAACTTGACTGTCGTGGGTGGCAAAGGCTACTTCGACCCGGAGTCCAAGGTGCGGGAAGTTTGGATTGACGGGCGGTTTTATCGCGCTTCCGCGGAGGAGCCGAAGGGCGAGGCTGACAAGGACGAAAAAGCTTCAGAGGAGAAATCGGCAGAGGGCAAGGCGGCGGAGGGCAAATCGACGGAGGTCAAGACCGCGAAGCCAAACAAAGCCGCCGCCACGCGGGAGTTGTTGAAGAAGCGGGTCGCGCGCTCGCCGCTGGAAGGCCGCGGCGTATTGGCGCAGCCGGCCGCCCTATTGTTGACCAATGCCACGATTTGGACTTGCGGCCCGGCCGGCAAGCTCGAACACGCCTCGCTCCTGATCGAGAACGGGAAGATTTCCGGCGTCGGCACGTCGGTGCCTCATCCTGATGGGGCGGTGGTGGAAGACGGGATGGGGCGGGAGATCACGCCCGGCATTATCGATCCCCACAGCCACAGCATGATTTTGGGCGGCGTCAACGAAGGCACTCTGCCTTCCTCGGCCATGGTGCGCATCGGAGACGTCGTCAATTCGGAAAGCGCCAATATATATCTGCAATTGGCTGGAGGCGTGACCGAAGCCCATTTGCTCCACGGCTCGGCCAATCCCATCGGCGGCCAGTGCTGCCTGATCAAGCTGCGCGACGGCGCGACGCCGGAGGAGCTCAAGTTTGCCGATGCTCCGCCCACCATCAAGTTCGCCCTGGGCGAAAACGTCAAGCAATCCAATTGGGGCGACCGCGTCAATACACGTTTTCCGCAAACGCGCATGGGCGTGCAGGCGTTCTACGCCAACCGCTTCACCGCCGCGCGGCAATATCTGCAGGCGTGGGAGGATTACCGCAAGGCCGGCGCCGGGGTGCCGCCCGCGCGCGACTTGGAATTGGAGGCGCTGGGGGAAATTCTGGAGGGCAAGCGTTTCATCCATTGCCATTCCTACCGTCAAGACGAAGTCCTCATGTTCGTCCGCCTCATGCAAAGTTTCAACGTCCAGATCGCGGCCATGCACCACATTTTGGAGGGTTACAAGGTCGCCGACGAACTGGCCGCCGCGCATGTAGGCGGCTCGACGTTTTCAGATTGGTGGGCTTACAAGTTCGAGGTCTATGATGCCATTCCGTACAACGGGACGCTTATGCACGACCGCGGCGTGCTCGTTTCCTTTAACTCCGATTCGGACGACCTGGCCCGGCGGCTGAACTTCGAGGCGGCCAAAGCTGTCAAATACGGCGGCCTTTCCGAAACCGAGGCGCTCAAATTCGTGACCATCAATCCAGCCCGCCAGTTGCGCGTCGATCAGCGCGTCGGTTCGCTCGAAATCGGCAAGGATGGCGATATTGCCATCTGGTCCAAATCGCCGCTGGATTCGACGACCGTCTGCCTGGAAACATGGATCGAGGGCAAGAAATACTTTGACCGTTCGCTCGACCCCAAGCGCGCGAGCGCATTGGAAGATGAGCGCAAGGCCATCCTGGCCAAGGCCAAAAAAGTCCTCCAGGCCGGCGGCGGGAATGAGAAGGGCAGCGCCAAGGCCAAGGCCCAATTCTTTGAAGTCGCGCTGGAACACCAGAACGATTTCTCCAACCAGGACCGCGATGAAGCCGAGTATGAACCGTAACGCGCGCCATCTTTTCTTCGCGCTTGCGCTCGCGGCCGGCTGCCTGGCAGCGAAGGCGTTGCGAGCGGAATCGCTTCTGCTCAAGAACGCGACGGTGCATCCGGTTTCCGGGCCGGTAATTTCGCCGGGAGACGTGCTGATTGAGAATGGCAAAGTCACTCAGGTCGGCCGCGTGGATGCCAAGGCGGACAAGACAATCGATTTGACAGGACAGCATCTTTATCCAGGCTTGGTGGCGTTGAACACGGACCTGGGCCTGGTGGAAATCGAATCGGTTCGAGCCACGATTGACGAGGAGGAAGTTGGGGCGTTCGTGCCCGAAGTGCAGTCGTGGGTGGCTGTCAATCCAGATTCGGAATTGCTGCCCGTGGCGCGGGCCAACGGCATCGCCTATTTCGAGCCAACGCCCGCGGGCAGCGCTGTCGCCGGGCAGTCGGGCTTGGTAAAGATCGACGGATGGACGACCGAGGAAATGGTTGTCAAGAAGCCGGCCGCCCTGCGTGTTTATTGGCCGTCGATGGAAGTCAATCCGGCTACGCGGCGCGGGCGGCGGAACAGGGGAGGGGGCGCCGGTTCGATGGAGGATCAAGTCAAGGAGCGCGAGCGCAAAGCAAAAGAATTGGCGGATTATTTCGCCGATGCCCGCGCCTACGCCCAGGCGCGCGCGGCCGCGCAAACCAATGGCGCGCATGATCCCGGCCTTAATCCTTCCTGGGAAGCCATGCTCCCTTATGTGCGCGGCGAACTGCCCATCATCGTTTACGCCGATGAACTGCGGCAGATTAAATCGGCGCTCCAATGGGCCGAAACCAATCATTACAAGATCGTTGTGGCGGGCGGTCGCGACGCTTGGAAAGCATCCGCGCAATTGGCCAAAGACGGGGTTCCTGTCATATACACCGCCACCTACGGCATGCCGGGCGAATCGGTCTCCTACGACTTGCAATACAGAGTTCCTGGACTGTTGCACCAGGCGGGCGTCAAGGTGGCGCTGAGCTTGCCGCAAGCGTCGATGGTTCGGAACCTGCCCTACGCGGCGGCGCAATCGGTGTCCTTCGGATGGCCGGCTGACGAAGCCATCAAGGCGATGACTCTTTATCCGGCGCAAATCATGGGTGTGGATGACCGGCTGGGCGCCATTGAAGCGGGCAAGGATGCGACGCTTTTTTCGTGCTCCGGCGACATTCTGGATCTGCGCGCCAATGTCACGCACATGTGGATGACCGGCCGCGAAGTCTCTTTGGAGGACCGCCACACCCGCCTCTACGACAAATACCGGAACCGCCCCAAGCCTCACTGAGAGTCCTGTCAATACTTTATGAGAATGCTGGTTGCCGACACCTTCCCGGAAACGCATCTCCATCGTTTGAAAAAGCTGGGCTGCGTTATTGACTACCAGCCCTCCGCCAAATCCGAGGAGCTTCCCGCCCTGGCCGCTTCCAGCAAAATCCTGGTTGTGCGCGGCAAACAGGTGACGGCCGCCACGCTCTCGGCCTCGCGCGAACTGGCCCTGGTCTTGCGGGCGGGCGCGGGTGTCAATTCTATTGATGTCAAGACTGCCAGCGAGCGGGGCATCTTTGTCAGCAATTGTCCTGGCAAAAATTCCATCGCCGTGGCCGAGTTGGTGTTCGCACTGCTGCTGGCGATTGACCGCCGCATCCCGGAGAACACCGCCGCCCTGCGCGCCGGGCAATGGAACAAGAAGGAATTCTCCCGCGCTGACGGGCTTTTTGGACGGACGCTGGGCGTGATTGGCACGGGGCGGATTGGGCGCGAGGTCATCCGCCGGGCGCTCGCCTTCGGCATGCGAGTCGAGGCGTGGTCGCGCTCGCTGACGGATGCATTGGCCGGCGAACTGGGCGTCCAGCGGTGCGAGAGCCTGGACGATATTTTCCGGGATGCCGATGCCGTGACATTGCACGTGCCGTTGCAGCCGGACACGCGCAAGCTGGTCAACGCCTCGCGGCTTTGGCTGATGAAACCGCGCGCCATTCTCATCAACGCCTCCCGCGGCGAAGTCGTGGACCAGGCGGCCTTGCGCGAGGCGGTCATGTCCGGGCGCGTGCGCGCGGGCCTCGATGTGTTTGACTCCGAACCGGCTGCGAGCGAAGGGCCGTTCAGCGATCCCATGTTCCAAGCGGCCGGTTTTTGCGGAACGCACCATATCGGCGCCTCGACCGCGCAGGCGCAGGAGGCCATCGCCGACGAGGCGGTGCGGGTGATTGAGAGTTTCCTCAAAACGGGCGCGGCGTTGAACTGCGTCAACCTGGCCAGGCGCACTCCGGCGCGCTGGCAATTGGTGGTGCGCCATCACGACCGGGTCGGCGTGCTGGCGTTTGTGATGGACCACATCCGGCGCGCGGGATTGAACATCGAGGAGGCGCAGAACGTTGTATTTGACGGAGCGCAGGCGGCGAGTTGCCGGCTCCAATTGGCGGGGGAGCCGCCAGCTTCGTTGTTGTCAAATATACAGAACGGGAACCCCGACATCATCGGGCTGGACCTGCTGCAAATCAGTTAAATCGGCTAGGCCGGCTCCGTCGTTTCCAGGAAGCCGGAGAGATGGCGGATGCGCGTCGGGTGGCGCATCTTGCGCAAGGCCTTGGCCTCGATCTGCCGGATGCGTTCGCGCGTGACCTTGAATTGCTTGCCCACTTCCTCCAAGGTGCGCGAATAACCGTCGCCCAAGCCAAAGCGCAGTTCGAGCACTTTGCGCTCCCGCTCGGTCAGGCTGGAGAGCACGTCGCCCAATTTATCCTTGAGCAGGCTGTAACTGGTCATGTCGGACGGATTTTCCGCCGACTTGTCTTCGATGAAGTCGCCAAAATTGGTATCTTCGCTGTCGCCGACGGGGGATTGGAGCGAGATGGGCTGCTGGGCCATCTTGAGGACGGCGCGGACGCGTTCGACGGGCATCTGCATTTCGTCGGCGATTTCCTCCGGGGAAGGTTCGCGCCCGAAATCCTGGATAAGCTGCTTCTGCACCCGCATCAGTTTGTTGATCGTCTCGATCATGTGGACCGGGATGCGGATGGTGCGGGCCTGATCGGCGATGGAGCGGGTGATGGCCTGGCGAATCCACCAGGTCGCGTAAGTGGAAAACTTGTAGCCGCGGCGGTATTCGAATTTCTCGACCGCCTTCATCAGGCCCATGTTGCCTTCCTGGATAAGGTCCAGGAACGAGAGGCCGCGGTTGGTGTATTTCTTGGCGATGGAAATGACCAGGCGCAAATTGGCCTCGACCATTTCCGTCTTGGCCTGAATCGCTTTGCGGTTGAAATGCTGCAACTCCAAATAGGAGGCGAGATATTGCGCGCATGACATGCGGACGAATTCCTCCAGCGCCTTGATCTTGCGCTGCTCGCATTGGATGACGTGCTGCTGCTGCGGCCCCGAGTCGTGCTGCTCCAGCCCGGCAATGACGCGCCGGCTCAACTCGACTTTGTCGTGTATATTGTCGGCCACGAGGGACATTTCTTCGATGACCCGTTGCTTGTAGAAAAATTTGCCGAAGGTGCGCTGCAAACGCTCGTCCATCCGCTTGAACTCGCGCAGGGCCTTGTCGTCGGCGGCCTGCTCGCCGCCATTCTGGGCCTGCAAGGCGGCGTATTTGTCATCGACCTCCTGGTCCAGCGCGCGGACTTGTTTGACCAGGCGGCGCAGAGTCCGCAAATGGTTGTCCCGGCCCTCGATTTTTTTGTCCACGATGACGCGGTCGAAGCGCTCTTTGGGCGGCTGGGAAATAAGCTTGTCGGCCAGCGCGATGTGTTCCTTGCCGGCGAAGCCGAAGCCGTAGATGATCCGCTTGACCTCGTTCTCCGCGTCCTCGATGCGTTTGGAAATCTCCACTTCCTGTTCGCGCGTGAGCAGGGGCACCTGGCCCATCTGCTTGAGATACATGCGCACCGGATCGTCGAGGATGTCCAGGCGGGACTTGTCATCTTCTTCGTCAGGCTCAGGCTGTTTGACCCGGTCCACTTCGGCCTGATCGACGATTTCGACTTCGAGGTTGCGAAGCTTGCCGTAAAGATCGTCCAATTCATCCGGGGAAATGACGCCGTCCGGAAGCGCGTCATTGATGTCGCCGTAGGTGAGGTAGCCTTGTTCCTGGGCCAGGCGGACCAGTTCTTTTACTTTTTCGGACAAATCCATCGGATTGGTTTTGACCGACAGTATTTGAGTGGCGTGTTCGATATGCAAGCGGATTTCGGGAAGGTTTGTGATGGCGGCGGCCACCGTTTTGCGGGTGCGAGTGACAACGCCAGAGGCGGCTTTTTGCGCGGTTCGCCCAGCGAGGTTCGAGGCGGCCCCGGAATGAGGTTTCACAATTTGTTTTCTCTTGGAGTTTTTCAAATCCAAAAATGGCTTTCAATATGGTTGAAGGTCCGCAAACTCGTCAAGGATTGAGGCAACATTTTCTTGCCTAAATTACGTGGGATTTGCAACAGTTGGCACACGAATTGCGTATCAGTTTAGGGTGAGAATGGCCTTCTTAATTTCCTTTAATCGCGCGGCCGGGCCTCGCTGCCGCAGGCGCGGAAATTTTCCCTTAGCCATCACGAAATCATCATGGCGCTTGAGCATCAATTTGTCTTCGTTGACTTCGATGGCCGTCAGGCCTTTGCCGGCCGCCAGGATTTTCAAGGCCGCCACTTGCAGCGCCAGTTCCGCCGCCTCGGGCACCGGGCCGAAACGGTCGCGCCATTCCTTTCGCAATTCATCGAGCATTCGGGTCTCGGATGCCAGCGCCAGTTTGCGGTACATTTCGATGCGCTGTTGAGGCTCGGTGATGTAGCTGGCGGGCAGGCACGCGCCAATGTCCTGCTCGTGGGTGGCCAGGAAATCAAGCCGGACCTCGACTTCAATTTCCAGCGCGGCCGGCTCGCCTTTGAGTTTGCCAACGCTGCGCTTGAGCAGCCGGCAATAAAGCTCGAAGCCGACGGCGGCGATGTGCCCGCTTTGCTCCGGGCCGAGCAGATTCCCGGCGCCGCGGATTTCGAGGTCGCGCATGGCGATTTTGAACCCGCTGCCGAGGCTGGAATATTGCTTGATGGCGCTGAGGCGCTTGCGGGCGTCCGTCAGCAAACCGGCGTGGCGCGGCAGCAGCAAATAGGCGTAGGCCTGGTTCTTGTAACGGCCAACCCGGCCGCGAAGCTGGTACAAATCGCTCAAGCCGAAGCGGTCCGCTCGGTCAATTATAATTGTGTTCGCGTTCGGGATGTCCAGGCCGCTTTCGATGATCGTCGTCGAAAGCAGGACGTCGGTTTCGCCGTTGACGAACGAGGTCATCACTTCCTCCAGTTGGTCGCTGTGCATCTGGCCGTGGCCGACGGCCAGCCGGGCTTCCGGCGCCAGCGCGCGCAAACGGGCGGCCACGGCTTCGATGTCAAACACCCGATTGTGCAAATAGAACACCTGGCCGTTGCGGTTTAATTCGCGCCGGATGGCATCGCGAATGAGCCGCTCGTCGTATTGCGCGACGACCGTTTCCACTGGCAGGCGGTCCTGCGGCGGCGTTTCGATGGTGCTCATGTCGCGCGCCCCGGCCATCGCGAGATAAAGCGTGCGCGGAATGGGGGTGGCGGTCAGCGTGAGGACATCGACGAGCGTGCGCAGCCTTTTGAACCGTTCCTTGTGCAGGACTCCGAAACGCTGCTCTTCGTCGATGACGACCAGCCCCAAATCCTTGAAGGCGATATCGCGCTGCAGCAGGCGGTGGGTGCCGATGACGATATCGACGGAGCCGGCCGCCAAATCCCTGGCCACGCGCGCCTGCTCGCTCCGGCTGCGGAAACGCGAGAGCACTTCGATGCGGACGGGGTAATCCGCCATCCGCTCGCGAAAGGTCTTAAAATGCTGTTGCGCGAGGACCGTTGTTGGAACAAGCACGGCGGCCTGTTTGCCGCCCATGGCCGCTTTGAAGGCTGCGCGGATGGCGACCTCGGTTTTGCCGTAGCCGACGTCTCCGCAAATGAGCCGGTCCATGGGCTTGGCGGCTTCCATGTCGCCCTTGGTCGCGATAATGGCGCGCGCCTGATCGGGCGTTTCCTCGTATAAAAAGCTGCTCTCAAATTCCTGCTGCCACGTGGTGTCCGCCGGGAAGGAATGGCCTTGCTGGGCGGCGCGCGCGGCCTGGATGTTGAGCATTTCCGCGGCGATGTCAAATACAGCGCGTTCGGCCTGGGCCTTGGTTTTGGCCCAGCGCTTGCCGGCCAGCGTGTTCAGCGGAGGACGCACTTTGCCCGCGCCAACATACTTGCTGACCAGATGGGCCTGATTCAGCGGGACGAAAAGCTTGGGCGCCTGCTGGCCGGATTCGGACGGAGCGTATTCGATGACCATGCACTCCTCCTCGTTTCCGGCTTCCTCCAGCGATTGCAGGCCAAGATAACGCCCGATGCCGTGTTGCAGATGCACCACGTAATCACCCTCTTCCAATTCCGCGAAATTGATGTCCAGCAGCGAACGGCTGGCAGCGGCGTGGGGCGATTTCAGCCGCCTCGGGCGCTGCACTTTGTAACGGCCGAAGATTTCGGCATCGGTCACGACCGCGAGTCTGGCGCTTTCGCAAAGGAACCCGCGCGACAAGGCGCCGAGGCGCATCTTGAGCGGGCCGGTTTCGCCAAGGCCGTACTCGCGCCAGATTTCCTCGAACCGCTGGCGTTCGCCTTGGTTGTTGCAAAATAGATAGACAGCGTAATCCTGGCGCAGCCAGCGGTGAAGTTGCTGGAAGAATTCCCGGCGCTGCGCCTCCGCCAGATGCGGTTCCGGGCGGCGGTCGCCCATGGGCCGGAAAATTTCCAGGCTTTGGAAATCCAGGCTGGCGGGTTTTTCCAGGCGCTGGCCGTCAATTACAATGTCTTCGATGAAATGCTCGTCCAGTTCGCTGGCCGAGACGCTCGTGAGGCCCCGGCGGGACACCTCTTCCCGGAATTCCTCCCACGAGATGAGCAGGGGATCATCGGCCGCCGCTTGCTCCTGGCAGCGAGCGGCCTGGGCCTCCAGCAGGGCAGGCTCGCACCACAGAAACAGCGTTTCCGCTGGCAAATAATCGAGCAGGCTTGCGGCCGGCGCGCCCTTTTCCGCCTTGAGCAATCCGACTTCGCCGCCAGGGGCGATGGCGGCTTCGGTCATTTCGTCGCGGGACACTTGGGTGACAGGATCGAAGGAGCGCAAGGACTCCAATTCATTGCCAAAAAATTCCAGGCGAATGGGCCACGGGCTGATCAGCGGCCAGACATCAACGATGCCGCCACGCATGGCGATGTGGCCCTTCTCGGTGACTTGCGCTTCCGGTTCGTAGGCCTGCTCCTCAAGCCATTCGACCAGGTCGAGCGGGTCCAGAATTTCCCCGCGGCGCAAATGGCGGACGCGCTTTTTCAATTCCGCGGCGGGAATGGTCTTTTGCAAAAGGGCGGTGACATTGGCGACGAGGATTGGCCACGGCGCGCCCTCCGGCCGCCCCGACAACGCGACGATGGCGGCCAGGCGTTCGCTCACCACATCGGCGTGGGGCAGGCGCGTGTCGTGCGGGAGAATTTCCCAATCCGGATAAAAGAGCGGCGCGGTCCCGCCGGAGGTCCAGGTTTCAATGTCCTGCTGGAACATTTCCTGGGTCTTTAATCGGTCCGTGACGACTGCGACTGGACGGCTGGGAAAAAGGCGGGCGAGCAAGGCGGCCACGAAAGGCTGCGCGCCCGAATTCACGGCAGTCAACGACAAAGACTCCCCCCTCTCCAGGCGCTCGCGCAGGGACTGCGCGGCGGGAGCCATCGCGGCGGCGGACAGAACTTCGGCGGCCGAGCCTTCTGCTTGATTATCCAACATTTACAACCTCGCGGCTTTGCGGACGCCCGTCAAGCCAGGGGCGGCTAATGTTTGACAGCGGCCAGGTTCAATTTGATGGTCTCGATCTGGAAAGGATGGAGATCGAACCGCACCGTATTATTCTTGACAGTCAATGGGCGCCCGGAATCTTCCAGCAGATTGGCCTCGCGGGCGGATTTTATTTTGGTATTGACGTGAATGGAGGCTCCCGGAGCGCTCTCGCCGGCGGCTTCATACACGCGAAGAGCGACGGAGCCGTCCGCGCCGGGCTTGAAAGAGGTCAGCACGACACTGGCGGGAGAGATTTCCAGCAAACCCCAGCGGGCGGGCAGGGGGCCGGCGCGGGGGGCGGCCTTGCGCGCGATGAGCGGATCGGCCAATTCCAATCCGTCCCGATAGGCTTCTGTTTTCCGCCAGTCTCCGGTGTGCGGTTTGAGGGCGTAGTGAAACGTGATGAGCCGGCCCAGCTCGAAACCGCTCTCCGAGGACATGCCCGGCTCGTAGCCGCCGCCATAGCCGTAGCCGCCGAGATTGTGGGAGCGCATGAGCGAGACCATCATTGTGCCATCGGTCACGAGATTGCCGGGAAGGCCGGCGTTGAGCAGGGCCAACCCGTGGCGGCCATCGCTGTAATCGGCCCAATTCTGGGCCGGATACTCAATGCCCGCCGGGCGTTCCACCGCGCCGAAAGGAATCTCCTGAAAATTGCGGCCGTCGTGGATGGTGGTGGGAAACAACGCCTGATACCGCACCCATTTTTCATTATTGACCAATTCCGTGTGGATCTCGACTTGACGCGCGCCGGCATAAAGGCGGATGCGCGTGGCAAAACTGCCATTCGCGAAAGGATGGGATACGGAAAACTCGGAATAGACTGGCCCGTGAATGAAGCGCCCGCGGGCGGTGGAGTCGTCCGTGCTGAAAAGGGCCTGCCCGGAGCGCGGCACTTCCTCGTGGTTGGTCATGGCAATGTAGCTGGCGCCATCGAGGCCGCGGTAAAGTTCCCACAGATCGCCCTTATCCTGCTGGCGGGCCACGACGTTGCCCGGAGCGGCCAGGGCTTCCCATTGGGCGGACTTGTCAAACAAACTCGTGATCGCGCCCGAATTGGAGCTGATGGCGACCCGCAGGAATTCGTTTTCCAGCGCCGCCGATTGGGAGTCATCCGTTATTTTTGAACCGGCGTCGTTACGCAAGGGCAGGGCATGATAAACGGCCCAGCCCATCGCTGGCACATCGCGCGCGATAAAGACGATGCGCGCCTGTTTCAGGCCGCCGTCATCATAACGGACCTCGCGCAGATACTGGAACGGCACGCTGGCTCCAGCCGAGTCAGCCAAACGGAAATCCTTCACGCCCATTTCCGTCACGCCAATCTCGATTTCCGCCGCGCCCGTGCGGGGCCAGCCCAGCGGATTGAACGCCACGACCGGAACCCCATCGCCGCGAGTGTCGATGCGCGCGGCAATTTTCTCCCAGGCCGCATCTTCCATTTGCCCGCCGAGGCGCTCGGCAAATTCGTAGCCCCGCACGGTGTCGTCATAGACGGTGTCGGTCATCACGCCGGAACCGAGGTCGTGGGTCTGGTTGAACAAAACCGGTTCCCACGCGCGCCAAGCCAGCGAGGGATCGCCCGGCGCACCGAGAGTTCCGGCAAGCGCGTTGAGCTTTTCGACGGTCAGGAGCATGGCTTCGCCGGTTCGGGCGCGCGCCTTTAATTCGGCGCGGCTGCTGTAGGTGCCTTGAAAAATGGGGTTGAAATCGCCGCGCACGGTGGGCAGGACAGGGCGCCGCTCGGTCTCAGCCTCGAAATCCGTGGGAACGGCGTAGCGAATCTCGAACCCGGCGGAAGGGTCCTGGTTGAATTGATGCACCAGCGGCGGGGCGTAATCCTCCGGCGCGGAAACATCGGCCCCGGCCAGGCCAGTCCGCTTGGGCCAATGCGTGTGGCCTCCCAGGAAATTGAATCGATCCTGAAAAAACTGTTTAAACTGGGGGTAAGAACGAGGCGGGCCGTAGAATAATCCGTAAAAGCCCGGCAGCCAGAAGGCGGGAATCGTGGTGCCGTCGATGCCCTGCCAGAGAAACTCCGCGGGCATCTGGTCGTTTGGCACGCCGCGCGAAAACCAAAATGATTTGATGCCTGCCAGCCTCAGAATTTGCGGCATTTGCGGGTGATGGCCAAAGGTGTCGAGGAACCATCCGACCGTGACATCGATGCCGAGTTTTTCGCGGCAATATTGCTTGCCGTATTGCAACTGGCGGACGAAGAGTTCGCCCCCGGGCTTCACGTCATCGGGCATGACATCCATTCCGCCGACGATTTGCAACCGCCCCTCGGCGATGAACCGGCGGAAATCGGCCTCCTGCTCCGGGTAGCGTTCCAGGAATGGCTTAAAATAAGCGACCTGGTCGAGGGCAAATTTGTAATCCGGATAAGCCTTAAGCAGGCGCATCGCGCGCAAAATATTCTGCAAGCCTTCTGCCAGATAGCCCTCGCGTGTTTTGAAGACCGCGCCTTCCCAGTGTGTATGCGGGATGTAATAAAGGACCGATTTCTCCGCTGCGTCCGCTGGCGCGGGTGGCGCGGCTTGGGCACGGTTGAAGCAAAGCAAGGCGGCCGCCAGAACGGCGGGAAGCGGCAATGAGGGTCTCATTTGAGCGATGTTGTTTGCGGCATGAAAGATTGTTGCCGTTTAAAAACGGGTTTGCAACGGCGCAATTTTGCTGAAATTGGCTTGTGCTGCCTTGTTTTGTCGTGATTGGGTGAGTTTAGATTGGAGGCGGGAGCGGCCCGCGCGGGAAAAGGCCAAACGGAGACTTTGGCCGCAACGAAGCGCAAGAGGCGCAAACAACCTTGTTCAGCCTTGTTTTTCCGCGTATCGCCTTCGCCAGGGAAAGGAAAGAAATTGGCCGGGAGCAGGCGCGAACGGCGCGAAAAGAAACCATGCAGCGCGATAGTGCTTTGAGACAATATATTGTCATGGGGCGATAATAGCATATATCGGTCTTAATACCACAAAATAATGTTTAAACTCGGATTAGCGCAAAAGAGAATCGCGCCAAAGGGAGGGAAATGTGTCAAATGGAGGCGAATACTTGCCAAGGGGGCGGTTCGCCCTTAAGGTGCGGTTCTTATATGGAAAAGGTTGTGATTATTGGGACGGGATGCGCGGGGTTGACGGCGGCCATTTACGCGGCGCGGTCGAATCTCTCGCCGCTGGTGCTGACCGGGTTGATGCCGGGCGGTTTGCTGACGACGACCAGCATCGTGGAGAATTATCCCGGCTTTCCGGAGGGCGTGGATGGGTATGAGTTGATGACGCGCATGCAGAAACAGGCCGAACGCTTCGGCGCGCGCGTCAAGATGCTGCATGCGGTGGAGGCGGTTGACCTTTCGCGGCGGCCATTTGCATTGACGGTGGACGGCGAAAGAGTCGAAACGCAAACGCTCATCATCGCCACCGGCGCGGGCCACCGCCATCTGGGCCTGCCGAGCGAAGGGCTGCTCGAAAAGAAGGGCGTGACGTTTTGCGCGACTTGCGACGGAGCCTGGCAGATGTTCCGCAATCAGGTCCTCGTGGTCGTGGGCGGAGGCGACTCGGCGTGCGAAGAGGCGATTTACTTGACGCGTTTCGCGTCGTCGGTCCGCCTGGTGCATCGCCGGGACTCCCTGCGCGCCTCCAAGATCATGGCCCAGCGCGCTTTGAGCCATGAAAAAATCCAGCCGATCTGGGACACTGAAGTGACGGAGATCTTGGACTGCAAGCTGGACAAGGTGACCGGGGTGCGCCTGCGAAACCTCAAGACAGGGGCCGAAAGCGAACTGGCCTGCGCGGGAGTTTTTGTGGCCATTGGGCACGTGCCCAACACGCAGCTTTTCAAAGGCGTCCTGAACCTGGACGAAAACGGCTACATCATTCCCGTCAAGGGAACCGCGACCAATATTCCCGGCGTCTTTGTGGCGGGCGACTGCGCGGACCACGTTTACCGCCAAGCCATCACGGCCGCGGGTTCCGGTTGCGCGGCCGCCATTGATGCCGAGCGTTTTCTGGCGAGCTTGGGGGATTAGCCATTGGCTGCAATAAGCCCGTTTGCGGCCATCTTTTCCCGGCTGCGTTCTATGGCGGGGCGAGGCGGAAGAAGGTTTGCTGGGCGGTGATGCTATTGGTGTAGGTGTTCAGGAAATTGTTCACGGTGACGGGATTCGTCGGGTAGATCCAGCCGGCATTCAAATTGGAACCAGTGTTGATTTGCAGGAGGAAGTTGGCCGGCGACAGCGGCCACGTGACAATAATAATGTTGGTGTTGGCCTCGCGCGCGATGCTCAATGTGCGCTGGGCGGCGGTCACGAAATAGTTGACAACCGACGCAAAATTCTGAAAAGGGGCCAGATTTCCTTCGGCAAAGGCCAGCGCGGCGCTGTTGGTCAGCGCGGTGGCGCCCGCCGAGGTGCCGTTGATGTTGAGGCTGGCGCTGGTGTTGTTCGTCAGGAGGCCGATATTCCAAATCACGCCGCCGTTTGTGTAAACCCATGTCCCCGCGGCCGTGCTGGCGGAAGCAAAAATGAAGCTGGCCGGCAGGGTGTCGGTGACGACTGTGGAAGTAATGATGGTCGGCCCCTCGTTGGTGACGAGCAGCAGGTAAGTGATATTGGTGCCAGGCCCGGCGACGAGCGGAATGGAGGTCTTGGTCAATTGGGCCGTGCTCGATTGCGTGGCGATGAAACTATTGGAACTGACGTCGCTGCCGTAGGGCGTGACGACGGTCAGCGGGCCGGACGCGGCGTTGGCGGGCACGACGACTTGAACCTGGTTCGTGCCGGCCGTGAAATTGGCCGTTCCGACGCCGCCGAACTGCACGCTCGTGACATCGAAGAGGCTGGTGCCGCTGATTGTAACGACCGTTCCGGCGGGGCCGATGGTTGGGCTGAAACTGTAAATCTTCGGCAAGATGGCGAACGTGTTAGTGCTCAGGAACGTGCCGCCAGGAGTGGTGATCTCGATCTGGCCGGAAGAGGCGTTGGAGGGGATGACGGCGATGATTCGCGAGGCGGTCGCAGTGATGTTCGTGAAATCAACACCGTTTATCCGCAAGGCCGACGTGTTCGTCAAACTGCGCCCCGTGATGGTGAGCGCGGCATTGACGATGCCGCTGCTGGCGCTCAAGGAAGTAATCCACGGCTGCATATAGAAGAAGAGCGGACTGGCGCCGACGCCATTGGCATTGCTGACGGTGACGTAGCCTGATGTGACATCGGCCGGGACGGTGGCGATCAATTGGCTCGTTGCGGTCGGGGGTTGGTAACTGGCGACGGCGTTATTGAACTTGACGGACGCCGCGGACAAGTTCGCGAAATTGGCGCCATGAATCGTTACGGTTGCTCCGCGCACGCCGAAAGCGGGGTCCAAGCTGGTGATGACCGGCCCGGGGCCGGTGATGGTGAAATTGCTGCTGGTTGTGGAACTGCCCGCGCTGGTGATGACCTCGATGGCGTAATTGCCGAGGGCTGCGTTTGGGACGGTCGCCGAAATTTGAGCGCCCTGGCCGGTCACCGTCGCCGAGGCCGTAAAGCCCCCGAATTTCACCTGGGGCGCGGTTCCAAAATTTAACCCATCAATAACCACGATTGCGCCGGCCGCGCCGAGGACGGGATTAAAATCCGTGATGAGCGGCAGGGAAGAATTGGTGAAATTGGCGGTGGACGTGAAGCTGTTCGATTTGGTGAAGACTTCGATCGGCCCCACGCCGGCGCTGTTGGAGAGATACACTTCCAGGTTGGTGGGATTGTAAGCCAGTATCTCTTCTTTGTGGCCGTTGAAAGTCACGTTCGTCACCGCTTCCATGCCCACGCCGCCGATGTTCACGTAAGTATTGGTCGGGCCAAAAGCCGGCGTGAAGCCTGTGATGAGGGCGCCGTTGGCAGTAAGAAAATTGCTATTGGTCGCGCTTCCTTTCGGTGTGGTGACGATGACATTCGAGCCGCTGGCGCCGTTGGGAACCGCCACGCTGATTTCCGTGGTGGAAACAATGACCGGGCCGCTGGCCGCGGTTGTGCCAAACTTGACGGTGACCGGGCTGAAGAAATTGCCGCCGAAAATGTCCACCATTTGGCCGTTGGTGGCCAGCGAGGGGGAAATGGAGGAAATCGTGGGCAGGCTGCTCGCCAGAAAATTGCTGGCGCTGACGCAGGTGCCGGCGCTGGTCGTGACCGTGAGGGGGCCGTTGCCTGCGCCAATTGGCACCTGGGCCGCCACTTCGGTCGCGGCCACGTAAGTGCCTTTGACCCCGGCAGCGACGCCGGGGAAGTACACAGTCGTTCCATTGCTGATAAAATTCGCTCCGGTGATGTAAACCAATGCGGGGGACGCGCCGCTTTGCGGTGAAAAGAAGCTGATGGTCGGCGCGGCCAGGAAATTGGATGTGCTGGCGAGGATGGAGCTTCCTTCCATTACACCCAATGCTCCGATAGTCGCGCCGGGCGGCACGATGGCCTGGATTATGGTGTCGCTCAAATTGGTGAAGTCGGCCAGCACGGGCGTGTTGGTATTGAACTGCACGGCCGTCGCGCTGGCGAAGCCCGATCCGGTGATGGTGACCAGGTTGCCAGGCTGGCCAAAACCAGGCGAAAAGGAAATCGAAGAACATCGGGCGGACACGGGCAAAAAAAGCAGCAGCATTCCCGCCGCCATTTGCCGAACATTCAAACAACTCCTTTCTCCGAACCGTCTAAACATAACACTTGCTCACGAAATCGCGCACCAGAGACACCTCCGGCGCTCCCGCGATAGTATGGGCCTTTTCGAATTCCCGCCACTCAATTTTAAGCCCCGCCTTGCGCAGAATGTCCATTTGTTCGCGCACCGCGTCGATGGGGATGAGCGTGTCCTGTGTGCCGTGGGTGATCAAAAAGCGCTGTTCCCTGGCTTGGGGCGACAATTCCCGCACCAGCCGTTCCGGTTCATGGACATAACCGCTGACGCCCACCAGGCCCGCCAGGCGATGCGGATACCGCGCGCCAATCTCGAAAGACATCAGGCATCCCTGGGAAAAGCCGAAGACCACAATCTTTTCCGGCGGGCAGCCCTCGCCGCGCAGTTTGTCGAGCAGGTCAAAGAGCAGCTTTCTGCTCCGCTCGACGCCCGGGCCGGCATCGCCGTTGATTTCGTACCAGGAGAATCCGCCGTAATAAATATCCGGCGCGTTGACCAGCAGATAACTCAGCCACGGCAATCCCAATGCTCGCGACGCCCAGCGATAACCCTCCATGCTGTCGCCCAAGCCGTGCAGGACAACCATCAGGCGGGGTTCGATGGGCTGCGAGGCGGGGATCAGTTCGGTTTGCAACATAGACTATTTGCCCTGGGCGGCAAATGGGCTGGGCGCCAATTTGAATTTCGGGGTTTTGGCCGGCGAAGGCAGGGATTCCGCCTCGGCCGCGGCGGCGCGCAATAACTCGGCCTGGGCGCGGCGCAAGGCCGCTCCTCGCGCGCGATGCGGGCGCGCCAGCGTGCCATTGGAATGCAAGAGGCGCGCTTTGACATTGTCGGCCAGCAGAGTTTCCAAAATCCCGGTGCGGACGCGCTCTCGCAAGACGCCGTCCTCGACGGGGAAGAGGACTTCGATGCGGCGAAAGAAGTGGACGGGCGTCCAATCGGCGCTGCCGGCCCAAACTTCGGGCTGGCAGGCGTTCTCGAAATAAAAGATGCGGCTGTGTTCCAGGAACCGGTCCACGATGCAGCGCACGGTGATGTTCTGGGTCAGGCCGGCCAGTTGCGGGCGCAGGCAGCAGACGCCGCGCACGATCAAATCAATTTTCACGCCAGCCTGGGCCGCCTGGCTCAGGGCGGCGATGATTTGCGGGTCTTCCAAGGAGTTCATCTTGGCAATGATGCGGGCGGGCAAATCCTGCCGGGCGTGAAGGCTCTCGCGTTCGATCAAGGCGATTAGCTTGGCCTGCAATTCGAAGGGCGCGACAATCAGTTTTTTGGTGCCGGGAAATTGGCAGATGCCGGTCAGCAGATTGAACAGATTGGTCGCATCTTCCCCGAAGTCCGGCCGGCAGGTGAGCAATCCCAAATCCTCGTAAAACCGGGCGGTGAGGGGATTATAATTGCCGGTGCTCAAGTGGAGATAGCGGCGGATGGCGTCGTCATCCTTGCGCACGACCAGGCACATTTTGGCATGCACTTTGCAGTTGACCAACCCATAGACAACATGCACGCCGGCTTCCTCCAGGCGGCGGGCCCAGTTTATGTTTCCGTGATCGGCGGTGCGGCCTTTCAATTCCACCACGGCGGTGACTTGCTTGCCATTGCGCACGGCATCCATCAGCGTGCCGACGATTTGCAAATCGTCCCCGGTGCGGTAAAGGGTCTGTTTGATGGCCAGCACCTTGGGATCGGCCGAAGCCTGCCGCAGGAAATCCACCACGCTGCTGAAATTCTCGTAAGGATGATGCAGCAAGATGTCTGACTTGCGGATGGCGGCGAAAATATCCGGCTCATCCCGCAAAGCCGGCGCGACTGGGGCAACGAAGGGCGGATCGCGCAATTCCGGGGGATGAATCGACTCGACCACGGAGACCAGCGAGGCCGGGTCCAGCGGGCCATCGATCACGTAGAGGCTGGCTTCATCCAGGGCGAGGTTCTGGAGCAAAAACGCGCAAATTTCCTGCGGGCAGCCATTCCCGACTTCGAGGCGGACGGCGTCCCCTTGGCGGCGGGCGCGCAAATCAGATTCGACGTTTTTGAGCAGAGTGGCGGCCATTTCTTCGTCGGCGTAAAGCTCGCTGTTGCGCGTGACGCGGAAATGCCACGCGCCGAGGATGTCCGCGCCCGGAAAGAGTTCGCCGAGAAAGCAGGTGATTAGCTCCCCAAGAAAGACGTAATGCCGCTGGCGGGAATCGGCGCGCGGCAGTTTAAGCAATCGCGGCAGCACGCGCGGCACTTGCACGACCGCCAGGCGCTTCCGTTTGTGGCCGGCTTCGGCCAGTTCCATCTGGACGATGGTATTCAGGGATTTGTTGAGCAGCTTGGGGAACGGATGCGCGGGGTCCAGGCCCAGCGGAGTCAGCACCGGGCGGACATGGGCGCGATAGTATTGATCGACCCAGGCCAGGTCGGTTTCAGAAAGGTCTTTTAACTTTGGGGAAGAAATTTCGTTCTTGGCCAGGGCGGGGCGCAATTCCTCGCGCCAGCAGGCGTATTGGCGCGCGACCAGATGGCGAACCTTGCAGTGGATGGCGTGATAAATTTCGGTGGGGGTGAGGCCATCGGGGCTGCGTTCGGCGGCGGCGTTTTCGATCTGCTGTTTGATGCCGGCGACCCTTGTCTCGAAGAACTCGTCGAGATTGGCGCTGACAATGCAGAAGAATTTGACCCGTTCCATCAGAGGCGTGGAGGGGTCGAGAGCTTCCTCCAAGACGCGCTGAAGGTATTCCAGCCAGCTTAACTCGCGGTTAAGCAGGCAGGCGGGGCCAATTTTGGAGGATGGATTTGCCATTGGTCAATTTTACGCCCGGCAGCTTGCCGCCCGGGGGCGAAAATAGCACGAAAAAAGAGCCGGATCGCTCCGGCTCTTAAGGTGATGAGACTGAACGCGGCCACCTCGCCACGCACAAAAATGTAATGAGCCAACACTCACGCCGCCCGAAGCTCATTACAAGCAACCAATCTCTTTGCCAACACTCATCGAGCGGCACCCTTCTCACTGTATAATTTGACCAGCCTGGCGGCGTTTCGTTCAAACGGAAATGTCGGTATAAATGACGGTTCGCTGCCGTGATTGCAAAACCCTTGCCAATGGGGTGCTTCCGCCGGGACTGATGGACGTTTTTAAGGCTTCCGCTTTTCCCGTCCCGGCTGCCAGCACCCAAACATTCCTGGCCGCGGCCAGCATGGGGTAGGTCAGACTTAGGCGGTCAGGGGGCGGTTTGGGGGAATTGGAGACGTGGACATATGGTTCCCGGCTGGCCAGCGCCGCCGGGGTGGCATTGGGCATGAGAGAAGCAATGTGGCCATCCTCGCCCATCCCCAGAAAAACCATATCGAGCACCGGAATGCCGGCGCCATCCGCCGCAGCCACGCGCCGGATGTCTTGGATGGCTTCGGACACGGCGGCCATGGGCAGCCAATCGCCTTTGAGCCGGTGGATTCGATCCTGCGCGATGCACAAGGGCTGGAACAAATTCTCCCGCGCAAGGAGGAAGTTGCTCTCGGGATCAGTCGGCGGCAGGCAACGTTCGTCCGCCCAAAAAAAGTCAACGTTTCCCAGAAGCCCGCCAGATTCCTTGGCCAGATTGACGATGGCCGCGAAGAAATCCTTGGTGATGCGCCCGCCCGAAAGCGCGACGGTGTGCTGAGCCGGGGAAGCTTTGACCAGCGCGAGCCAGTCCTTCGCGGCAGCCGCCGCCAGGGCCGGGCCGTCCGGGAAAGGTTTCAACTCAAAGTTGGATGTCATTAGATGCCCAATTTTTGCAATTCCTGTTGAAGAAGGGTTTGGAATTCCTGCACGTCGGCTTGGGGCGGCTTATAGCCCTTGTCCGTGGGGACAATTCCCAGGCGGCCGGATTGATCGAGAACCCAATCGGCTGACTTGCCGTCGCTGAACTTGACCTTGCCGCTGACCAAGGCTCCGGGCCGCGTCAGTTGGTCCACGCTCACGGTGACTTTGCCGGGCGCGGCGGCCGTGGGAGCGGCGAGGGTGTCTTCGGGCTTGTCCGCGGTCTTGGGCGGAGGAGGCGGGTCTTTTGGCCTGAGTTTCAAATCATCCACCAGGAATCGGACTTCCAGGTAGGTCAAACGCAGGCCCAGCTCCGTTTCCAGCCGCTTCTGGATTTCGGCCAGTTTAAGGCCCTCTTCGATCCAGGCGGCCACTTTCTTTCGTTGAGCGTCATCCAAATTCATATCATATCAATCGAACATCATCCTGCTCCCCGCACGGCATCGGTCAATCGAAAAATGGCGGCCTTCCTTCCCAAAGATTGACCGCATGCCCAAGGCGATATTCGGCCAAGGTATCATCCGATGGTTTCCAAGCGGTCGTGTCTTGCCCTGCGAAATGCAACCCGGCGGAGCCGGAACACTCTGCCACGAACACACCGTCCTCATCCGGCTCGATGACGACTCGATATTTTATTCCTCACTCAGCGCACTACGACTTCGGCACCAGTGCGATGCCCCAAGGGCTGGTTCCCGCTTTGACGCGCTGGATTTCTTTTTCAGCGTCCAGGTCGATGACCGAGATGTCGTTGGAAGGGCCGTTGGCGGAATAGAGGAGTTTGCCATTCGGCGAAATGACGATCCCCCAGGGGCGCTTGCCGGCTGGAATGTAGTTGAGGACCTGGCGGGTTTGCGCGTCCAGCACCACGATGCTTCCGGCGCGCCCGGTGCCGGCGTAAACCCTCTTGCCGTCCGGGGAGACTTTCACGCACATCGGGCGCGAGCCTTTGGCCAGCGCGATGGTTTCCAACGGCTGATTGTTCACGGCGTCAATAACATGGATTTGCCCCGCTGACTCCGAAGGAATGAAAGCGCGCGCGCCGTCCGGCAGAAAATCGACGGAGCGCGGCCGGCCGCCCACATTGAAATGGTTGATGATTTTAAAGGTGGCCGCATCGATCGCGAAAATTTCGCCATCGGTTTCGCACGTGACGTAAAAAACTTTGTTGTCGGGGCGGATGCCGACGCCTTCGGGTTCCTTGTGAACCGGGATAATTTTTTCCACTTTGCCGCCGGCAATGTTGAGCACGCTGGCAGTGCCCACGTCCTCATTGGAGATGAACAGTCGCAAACCGTCCGGGCTGACGGCAAATTGTTCCGGGTCCGAGCCGGCCGGGAGTTTGCCGGTCACTTTGCGCTGGGCGACGTCGATCATGACGATGCCGTCAGCGGATTTATCGGCATTCTTGTCGTCGTCATCGTCGTCGTGGCCTTTTTGAAAGATGGGGTTTCCATTGGCATCGAGCTTGGGCGGCGGTTCCGGGGGCGTGCCGCTGCAAGCTACATAAATGGTCTTGCCATCCGGGCTGACATGAATGCCGCGCGGGCGTTTGCCGGCCGGAATGGTGGCCACGGCCTGGCGCGAAACGCCGTCGATCACGGTGACATTGTCCGAGCGTTCGTTTGAGACCCAAATTTCGTAATTTTCAATCGACTGCCCGCGCGCCACTGTCCCGAAAAGCGCAAGGCCGCAGACCGCGGCCAATAATTTGGGCAGGAGAGAATTGAGTGTTTTCATATATTAAATGCGATTTGACGTTAAGCGGAAAAGGCCGCGAACAGAAGAACAATATTTGGATCATCGCCGCCGGACTGCCGCGTTCCCGTTTGACAACCAAAGGCGGGTGGATATCAATGGGGCATGGCAAACACTTCCTTTTCCCCGGCGCTGATGGGCGCGATTTTTCTGGCGGCGATTCCTGGCGCGCGGGCGGTCAATATGCCGCTGCCGCGGAGCACGCCAGAGGCCCAGGGCATTTCGTCGCAGGCTGTTTGCGATTACGTCGAAGCGGTTGACAAGATCAACACGCTGCACAGCTTTATGCTCGTGCGGCACGGCTTCGTCATCGCTTCGGGATGGTGGAAGCCGGAGGCGGCCGACAAACCGCATGTTCTCCACTCGCTCAGCAAGAGTTTCAACTCCACCGCCGTAGGACTGGCCATCGAAGAGGGCAAATTGAGCTTGGACGATCGGGTGTTGAAATTCTTCCCTGCCGACGCGCCGGACGACCCATCTGACAATCTCAAGGCCCTGACCGTGCGCGATTTGCTGACGATGACCGGCGGCCACGACACCGAGCCAAAGACCGCCCCCGGCGGGCCATCGGTCAAACAGTTTTTGGCCCATCCCTTTGTGCATAAGCCCGGAACCCATTTCCAATATAATACGATGGGCGCCTACACGCTTTCGGCCATCGTCACCAAAGCGACCGGGCAGACTTCGCTGGAATTTCTGAAGCCGCGACTCTTCGAGCCGCTGGGAATCGAAAATCCGCGCTGGGACGCGAGTCCCGAAGGCAATTCGCTCGGCGGCTATGGACTTTACCTTCGCACGGAAGACGTCGCCAAGTTCGGCCAGCTTTATTTGCAGAAGGGAAAATGGAATGGCCATCAATTGATCCCGGAGAAATGGGTCGAGGAAGCCACGCGCAAACAGGCGCCGAACGACCAGGAATCCCATTCCAGAATTGGCATCGACTGGCAGCAAGGCTACGGCTACCAATTCTGGCGCTGCACGCACAACGCATTTCGCGGAGACGGCGCCAATGGCCAGCTTTGCCTGGTGATTCCTGACAAGGATGTTGTCATGGCGATCACGGCCGACACCGGCAATTTTCAAGGCGAGATGAACGCCGTCTGGAACAAACTGTATCCGGCCTTCCAAGGCACCTCGCTGCCCGAAGACGCCGCCGGACAGGAAAAGCTGAATCAAATCATTTCCGGCCTGGAAGCCCATCCCGAAAAAAAGAAAAAGTAGGCGGATTGTTCGAGGCGATGATCAGTGTGTCAACTCGAAGAAGCCGGCGGTGTTGGTGGCGGGCTGGGTGATGACGAAATAATTTCCCAGCATGCTGGAGGTCACGTTCAGCGCGATCCATGAGCCGGGCAGCAGGCTTGGGCTGTATTGGAGAATGCTGTTGGATGCCCAGACTGGATATAGCAGCGCCACTCCCCCGGTGTAAGCGCCCATCAATAGGCTCGGAGGCGAAGTGGGCGGCTGGATGGGATTGCTGGCAATGAGGTTGCTGACGACGGTCGCAAGCGTCACGATGGGCGCGGGCGGGGAAAGAATGGGGACAGGCAAAGTGATGCCGCCTAAGATCGGATTGTTGGCCGCCGCCGGAGGGGCGGGCAGGGTGATGGCGGGGGGGAAATTGCTGGCGATGATTGGCGGGTCCGCGCTCGAGAAAGCCCCGGTTTCGATGTGGCCCGCCAGCAGGCGCAGAAAACTGGCGTCGCCGCTGTTGGTGATGGCGATATCATACCAGCCGTTGGCGGGCGCCAGGACGCTGGCAACCGTTCCACCGGCTGGCACCGTGATTGTGGCCGGGCCGCTGGCGCCGTAGCCGTCAATAATAGTAAAATCCAGATTCGTCTCCGCGCCGTTGGTGAGCGTCAAGGTCAGCGTGCCAGCCGTGCCGTCAATCGCCGAGGAAACTTCAATTTGCCCGCCATCGGCGCTCAGAACGCCGGTGAATCGCCGCTCAAATCCGTTCGGACCGAAACAGAGGAAGTCGTAGGGGCCGCCGGCCGCGGAATTGATGGAGAAAAAGCTGCGCGCCGACGCTCCGCCGAGAACGTCGTACTGCTGCGGATAGCCAAAGGGCGCCGTGTTGCGGTAAATGGAGAAATGGACGGAGGCGGTCCCGGAATTGGTCAGCGTGATGAGCAACTGTGTATTCAGGCTGTTGGCGGCGCAGGCGGCGTTGGGCTGGTAAGGGAGGGGGCAGGCGGTCTTCGTATTGGTTTCCTGCAAGGGCAGCGATTGCTGCGAAGGCACGGCTGGCTCGACGATCGTTGAATTGCCGACCGGCGGAATGGGGGGCAGTGCGGGGACGCTAAAATCAGGATTGGCAAAATTAAACGCGGACGTCAGGTCGCCCGAAACCTGGCGGCGCCACGCGCTGATGGTCGGCTCCTGCACGCCGGTCCAAGTTTCCAGGAACCGGATGACGGAAGTGTGGTCAAACACTTGCGAGCAGACCCGGCCGCCGCGAGTCCACGGAGAAATAATCATCATCGGCACGCGGACGCCCAGGCCCAACGGCTGGCCATTGACGTATTCATCGGGCGTGCCCGGCGGCGGAATCGGCGGCGGCAGATGATCGAAGAAGCCGCCGTTTTCATCGTAGTTGATGATGACGACGGTGGAATTGAGCACGTTGGTGTCGCCCGCAAGCGCTGTCAATAATTGCTTGATGAAGGTTTCGCCGGCGCAGGCAGGCGCGCTGGGATGCTCGGATTGCACGATGGTCGGGATGACCCAGGAAATCTCGGGCAGCGTGCCGTTGGACACGTCCTCCGCCAGCGACTTGATCGGGTCCCACACCATGGCCAGGCCCTGGTCATAGAGCGGGTCGCCGGGCACGGCGTTTTCAAAGGCCGTGAACCACATGAGCGCGTCGCCGAACCAGTCGTCCACTGGGCGGTACACTTTCCAGCTAATGCCGGCCGTTTGCAGGCGTTCGGGATAAGTGGTCCAGGCCAGGCCGTTGGTTGGAATCTGGCTGTTGTCCAACACCGGCCCGCCGAACAGGCCGTTGGGGTCGATCATGCCGGTGAACAGGTACAATCGGTTCGGAAAAGTCGGGCCAATGAAGGACGAATAATAATTGTCGCAAACGGTGTAGGCATCGGCCAGGGCGTAATGAAAGGGCATGTCGGCGCGCGTGAAATAGCCCATGGTGGTCGTGCCTTTGTCGCTGACCCAACGATCCCACAGCCCGTGATCCCATGCGCCCAGGCCGCTGGACTCGGAGTGGTCCACATCATCGATGCAGGGCGCGGGCAGGTGGAACGGAAGCACCGCATTCGCATGATTGGGCTGAGCCAGGACGGTATTCCCATTGGTCCAGGAAAGCATGGTGCGGTCATTGTAACCGCGGACGCCGCCCATGGAGCCGAAGTAATGGTCAAAGGCCCGGTTTTCCTGCATGAGCACAACTACATGGCGGACGTCCTGGATCGTTCCCGCGGCCGCTTGTCCCAAGACCGCCAGGGGCATCAAAAAGCCCGTCGCAGCCGCGAGCACTTTCGTGATCGCGGCTGACGGCAGCCTTTCCATGGCCACCGCGGGTTTGTTGGGGAGCGGCAAGCATGGCTAATCTAATGGATGCCGCGCCCGCTGTCTGCGAGGGAAGTTTCGGTTTCCGTTGAGCGGCAATACCTTACATCAAGGCGGCGGCTCCCTGACAATGCTCCCAGGACGGCAATTTCTGTCAAGAGAATTTACCAGTTCGCGTACGGTTCGCGGAACAGCCGGGACATCATCGACGCGGCTTCCGGGTCGTCCAGGATTTGTTCTTCCTGCACGTTCCAGCGCAGTTTGCGGCCGAGCATCATGGAGATATAACCCAGGTGGCCGGGCAGGGCCGAATGATGGCCGACGTCGGCCGGGCAGATCGTCAGCTTCCGCGATTTCACGCAGTCAATAAAATTGCGCCAATGGTTGGTGGAGCGATAGAGCGGGAGTTTTACCTGGTCTTCGGGCAATTCCTTGATGTCCTTCCAATCTTCGTTGGAAGCGTCGAACTTGCCCCGGTCCACATACACCCAGCCGTCGGCGCCGATCCATTTGGTGCCACTTTTAATGTCGTCGTGGCCGCCGGCCATGGTGATTTTGATGTCATCGGGATATTTCATCTCGACATTGAATTTGGTGGCGGTATTCCACATCGCTCGCCGCGGCGGGAACTCGCCCTCGGCTTCCACTTCGGATGGCCCGTTCAAATCAAAGCCCAAGCCCCAGTGCGCGATGTCCAGGTGATGGCCGACCCAATCCATGAGCTGTCCGCCGCCGGTGTTGTAATTCCAGCGCCAGTTCATATGAGTGCGGGCCTTGATGTAAGGCATGGTGGCCGAGGGGCCGAGCCACCGCTCGTAATCCAACTCAGGCGGAGGCGGCGTAACTTTATCAAATTTGGCGGTCTTGGCGAAATCGGTGTGGCCCGAAGGCAGGCCGACCTGCACGTGCGTAATTTTGCCGATCAACCCGTTGCGGACAATCTCGGCCGCCTTGTGAAAACTGCCGGTGGAACGCTGCCACGAACCCATTTGCCAGATGCGCCCATTCTCTTTGACTGCCTTGACGATGCTTTGCTGTTCGGCGATGGTTTTGGCCAGCGGCTTTTCGCCATAAATATCCTTCCCGCGCCGCGCGGCCTCGACGGCGATCAGCTCATGCCAATGATCGGGCACGGCCAGCATGACCGTGTCGATGTCGTGGCGATGCATCATGGCGCGGTAATCGTGATAGGTCTTGACCGATTTGTTTTTGTAATGGCCGTTGATCACATCGACGGACTGTTTGAGATGGTGCTTGTCAATATTACAAGTGGCGACGACTTGAACATCTTTGAAATTGAGAAATTCCTTGGTGTTGCCCGGAGCCTGCATGCCCCATCCCACGACGCCCATTGTGACGCGCTCAGACGGAGCGGGCCGGCCGTCTCGGCCAAGAGCGGAAGCGGGAATAATCGTTGGGAAGGCGATGGCGGCGCCAGTGATTTTGAGAAAACTCCGGCGGTTTAATCGCGCCGAAGGCAGTACACCTTTAATCATATGAATAAATTATGGGCAGCAGGCCTTGGGCAAGACCAGAGAAAAGTTTGGGCTTTTTTTCCGAACATATCGCAATCCACCGTAATTGACTGCAATTCTGTTCAATTTTCATGCTTCGAGTTTTAGCAAAGGCTCACGCGGGAAGATTATTACGCGAGGCAAACCAAGGCAGCGAAGGATTCCGCCTTTCCGCCTGAGTGTGTTCGCATTGCAATTGATCATAAAATGTTAGACAAAGAATCTCCGCGGTTATTCACAATGAAATCGGCACAGGCGCACTTGGCGCGGCATGTGGCGGCCGTCCTTGTCAGAAATAACGCAATCTGGCTTGTTTTGTCCTGTTTTCCCGTGAATTGCTTTGATGCAGCGTGTTTTTTTTAGAATTTCGCGCGTAAAATCGAGCCGAACGATCAAAAGAACATGCGCCGAAGCGCGGCATGGCCAATATAATACCATTGTTTAATGGTAATGCAAGTATAAAAATTCGAGCCTGTATTAAATAGCTTCCGCACTTTCTGTCCACTCCGCGCGATCAAGCTATTTGGGTTTCCTTAACGATTAAGTGTTGAAGCGCGCCAAAGCTGGAATCACGCGCGCCGAGCCGCCGGAGCCTCGCAGAGATAAAAAATGTTTCACGGCTGTGGACGGTTTTTATTTGGGCCTTGAGTTTCGCGGGCGGATTGGCTCTCCTTTGGCCGGGACGGCGGGCGGCTGCATCGCGGCGCCGCGGACGCGTGAATAGCGGCTCCCATATGCATGAATAATACGCTCGTCATTGTGCCAACGTATAATGAGCGGGAAAATCTTCCCGCCATGGTCCAGCGCCTTTCCACGCTCGCCGTGGACATGTTGGTGGTGGATGATAATTCGCCGGATGGCACGGGCCGGATGGCTGATGAATTGGCCGCCAGGAATTCTTTTCTCCACGTCCTGCATCGTTCCGAGAAAAACGGGCTGGGCCGGGCTTATTGCGCGGGATTCGCCTGGGCTTTGGAGCGCGGCTACGAGTTCATCATGGAGATGGATGGCGATTTTTCCCATGATCCCGCCGACATTCCAAAATTCATCGAGGCCGCTCAGAGCGCCGACCTGGTGCTGGGTTCGCGCTATTGCAATGGCATCCGCGTCATCAATTGGCCGCTCAAGCGGCTGCTGCTTAGCACCAGCGCGGCCCGTTACGTGCGCGGCATTACGGGCATGCCTTTCACCGATCCGACCGGCGGTTTCAAATGCTTTCGCCGGCACGCCCTTGCTTCCATTGATTTGGAAAGGGTGCGCTCCAACGGCTACAGCTTCCAGATCGAAATGACGCACAAGCTCTGGATGCGGGGGATGAAAGTGACTGAGGTGCCGATTATTTTTACCGACCGTTTTCACGGCACGTCAAAGATGTCGCGCAAAATCGTTTGGGAAGCGCTGGCCATGGTCTGGCGCCTCTGGATACAAAGTGGATTGCGCCGTTCACCCAAGGTAACAGGGGTATAACAGATTTTGTTTCTTTCTAATCCTAGTCTCTAATGGGGGATTAGGATCGTGGATAGCACATTCGCGCCGAAAGCTCGCTCTATTTTGCTATTTACTTCGCGCCGGAGTCTGATAGTTGTCGTTCCCAATGGACCCACAACCAACTCCTGCAGTCCGGGATCGCAATGGGCCGAATACCGAAAGTCACAGCGCTTTTGCCACCACGCTATGGGCAACCGTATTCACGGCGCGGTCAAACGACAAAGAATCAGCCCGCAACGCGCTGGAGCGGTTATGCCGCATTTACTGGCCTCCGATTTATTCGTTCGTCCGGCGCCGCGGCGCCACTTCGCACGACGCGGAGGACATGACGCAGGCGTTTTTCAGCCAATTGGTGGAACGGGAAACGATCAAGCGAGCCGAGCGCGCAAAGGGCAAATTCCGCACGTTCCTGCTCGCGGCCTTGACGAATTTTCTCAGCGACGAATGGGACAAACAACAACGCCTCAAGCGAGGAGGCGAATGCCAGATCATTCCCCTGACCGACATGGAAATGGATCGCGTGCCGGAGTTTGCCGATAATCTCAGTGTGGAAAAAGTGTTTGACCGCCAGTGGGCCCTGGCCCTGATCGAGCACGTCACGTCGCTCATGGAACGGGAGTTCTTCACGGCGGGAAAATCAACCTTGTTTCAAGCGCTTCAGCCGATGCTCGTCCATGAAATGGCAGGCCCGAAATGCTGCGAAGTCGCTGCGGCCCTCCATATGAACGAAAGCGCCGTCAAGGTATCCTTGCACCGGCTGCGGCGCCGCTTCGGCGAAATTGTGCGCGAGGAAATCGGGCACACCGTTTCATCGCCCGGCGAGATCGACGAAGAGATCCGCCACCTGTTTGCGGCCATGTCCTTATGAGCATTTCCCGCCCGCGCGTGGGAAAGCGGGGATGAGCGCCGCGGCCAAATGCCCGCGTTGCGGAGGGGATTTGGCGCCGAGCATCCCCGGCGGGCAATGCATTGGCTGCCTGCTGGAACTGGGCCTTGCGTCCGAGGCGCCGCCCGGCGCTTCCGAATCCGGCGCTGAACAAATTGGCCCCTACCGGCAGGTTCGGGTGATGGGAGAAGGCCAATTCAGCGCCGTTTATTTGGTGGAGCAGGAACAACCCATCCGGCGGCGCATGGCCCTGAAAATCATCAAGCCCGGCATGCACCCCGAGGCGGCCATCGCGCGATTCGAGGCCGGGCGCCAGGCGCTGGCGACGGCTGACCATCCGAACATCGTGAAGGTCTTCGAGGCCGGCTCCACCGCCACTGGCCGGCCCTATTTCCTGATGGAATTGGCAGCGGGCAATGATGTGGCGCGCTATTGCGACACGCGCCGGCTGCCGGTTCTCACGCGGTTGGAGCTTTTCACGCAAATCTGCATGGCTGTGCAACACATTCATCAAAAAGGGATTGTTCGTTGCAACATCAAGACTTCCAATATTCTGGTGACAGAGGACGCCAACAATCCGCTGGCCAAAATCATCAATCTCGGCATGGCCGGCCCCTTCGCCGCTGAAAAGGCGGCCGCGGCGCCCGGTGCGGCCGCCTCCGGCGCGCCGGAAATGGACACGCGGGCGGACATCTATGCGCTGGGGGCGCTGCTCTACGAGTTGCTCACAGGCCAGGCCCCGGATGAAAAGGCGATTCTGCCTCCATCGGTGCGGCTGGCCACGATGCCCCCGCAGGCGCTCGATGCGGCGGCCGGCTTGCGCCAAACGGACCGGCGCGGCCTGGTCCGCCTGATGCGCGGCGAATTGGACTGGATCGTGATGAAGGCGCTGAAAAAGGACCTCAACCGGCGCTACGATTCCGCCTCCTGCCTGATGGGCGACGTGCGGCACTTTCTGAAAAACGAGATGGTCTTCGCCAGGCCGCCGGGAATTGTTTACCCATTGGAAAAATGGGTGCAGCGGCACAAATCGTTGATCGGGGCCGCGGTCGCCGTCGCGCTGGCCGTCATTTTTACCATCGCGGGGATGTTGTTCGGCTTCCGGAATTATTACGCCCGGCCAGACTTCGCGAAGGAAATTGCGGACAGCCGCGCCATCATCGAAGCCCGGCGCCAAAAACAACTTCAATTGCACGAGGTCGATAAGGCCAAACGCGGGGTCGCCCAGCAATTCGATGCGTCCAAAGACTTTTCCGTCACGAACAGCAACCCGAACGGCCTCTGGGCCTACAGTTATTCAACGGATTGGTCATTGCTGGACGGCAATCTGCCCAATTACGCCCACGGCGCCTGGTATGACCAATGGGGCGGCTCCGGCGCCGATTTAGAGAATTCGCAGGTGCGCCGCAATTTTTCCGACGCGCCGCACGATGGCTGTCCTCCGGGCGGCCTCGTGCTTCACCCGGGCGGCCGCGGATTCGTTCACCTGATTTGGACCGCGCCGGAAGAGGGAACTTACTGGGTTTCCTCGCGATTCGACTTTCTGGGAAGCGGCGAGTTGCACGCCTTTGTCGCTGATCGCGCGGGCACAAACGCCCGCATGGCTTCGATGACCATGGTCAAAGGCTCGCCGGCCCTATTGTACGACAGCAATTTGTATCTTGAGAAGGGAGAACAATTGGATTTCGGCGCGGGCGGGCGCCCCCAAGGCGATCCAGGCAACGCCAGCATCGGCCTCACGCTCGTCATCGAACTGTATGGCGGCGGTGACGGCCTTGCACCAAGAGAATGACCGGTCCGCTTTTTTTTTCAAAAAAAGCAGATAGTTTGTAACTGGCTCCGGCAAATACCTTAGAAAGAGGTAGGCGGCTGGTTGTCGCTTGGGTTTTTGAGGTGGCGTTGCCGGAGGGCAGAAGGGCGGCTTGCCAATTATAAGTGCGAACCAGCCGCCGCTTTTTTATTTAATCACGCGTTCCGAAAACTTCTTTGACATTTCCTCCTGCCTAATACACATTGCTTGCCATGAAAATTATCCTTGCGGTTTTGGCTATGTTTTGCACCGTGCAAATTGCAACGGCTGACACTGCGTTGCAAAGCGTCCCGTTGAAGGACATCAACGGGAAGGAAACCTCCCTCAAAGATTACTCAGGCAAAGTCATCCTGCTGGTCAATGTTGCCTCCAAATGCGGCAACACCCCGCAATACGCCGGCCTGGAAGCTCTTTACGAGAAGTACAAAAGCAAAGGCTTCGTCATCATCGGCGTGCCGTCCAACGATTTCGCCGGCCAGGAGCCGGGCACGCCCGAGGAAATCAAAGCTTTCTGCACGCAAACCTACGGCGTGACTTTCCCGCTGATGGCCAAAGTCCACGTCAAAGGCAAGGACAAGTGCCCCCTTTACGCCGCGTTGACCGCCGGTTCCGCCCCGTTCCCCGGCGAAGTCAAATGGAACTTCGGCAAATTCCTGATCGACCGCAACGGCCAAGTCGTCAAACGCTTCGAGCCTTCCGTCAAGCCTGAGACGCCGGAAGTTGTGCAAGCCATCGAATCCGCGCTGAACTGAGTGGCGCTGGGCCGGCTTTCAGCATTTAACGTTTCAATCGACGGCCAGACTTGAGCGTCGAAACCTGGCTCCGGGAGAAACGTAAATGAATTGGCATTATCAACAACTGATATGCCAGCCAGACGCCGAATATCTTTGATTGCCGCCGGTGTCGTTGGCGCGCTCACATTAGTTTTTTGGCAATTCTATTTGCGCCCTCGGCAGTGCTTTCACATGGGAATGTCCAAAGCCGGGGTCGAATCGATCCTCGGCAAAAGCGCGGAGATTCTTCCAACCGCCATCGCATTCAGAAACCGGCCGACTGCCCGGGAAAAAACTCACGCGCCTGATTATGTCGCGCATGCGCGCGGGATGGGCGTAATGCTGTTTTTAAACCATTACAATCAGATTATCTTCATTCAGGATCTCGCCGACCGCCTGAAAGGGGATTCGAAATTCCCCATCCAATTCCGAAGCAGCGCCACCGTCCACCGCGTCATTGAGGGAAAATCCAAATTCGTCAACCGCGCCCATGTCTTGCCTCCGCCAAATTCTTCCGCTAGTGTCCCCGGTGTTCGGGACGCGGCCGTCCCGCGTTTATGGATGATGTTCCCATGCCCGGCGCCAGCGCGGAATTTCCCGCGCCTCCAGCGGTGCGCCTGCAACGGGATCAACGCTGCTTATCGATTCTCTTCACGGGCGATTGGGTTTGGCGCGCGCCTCAGCCGGATTGGCCGGAACTGGACCAGGTTTTTTACAAAGGCGTGGGCGAAGTGCGCTGTTTCGCGGACGATGTCAAGCAATGGGACAGCAGCCTGCTGGCGCTCCTGCTTTATTTGCGCCGCCAGTGCGAGCACGCGCGCGTTGAATTTTGCGCCGAAACCCTGCCCCCGGTCCTCAGACAATTGCTGGACAATGTGCCTCGCATCAAATGGCCGGAGGCGCCGCCGCCGGCGAATCATGGCGTGATCCACAATATGGGGTTAAGGACAATGACCTTTTGGAAGGGGGCCGGTCACGCGGTTACATTCATCGGCGAATGCGCGCAGGCGTTGGCCCACGTCTTTCATTTCCCCAAGGCGCTGCGATGGCCGGAAGTCCGGTTGGTCATGCAGGAATGTGGTCCGGCTTCTCTCGGCATCGTCGGGCTGATCAGTTTCTTGACAGGCTGCATCCTGGCCTGGCAGGGGGCCTTGCAATTGCGCCAGTTCGGGGCGGAGATTTACGTGGCGGACCTGGTCGGCGTGGCGCTGGCCCGTGAAATGGGGCCGATCATGGTCGCCATTGTCATTTCCGGCCGCATCGGCGCGTCCTTTGCCGCGCATTTGGCGACGATGGAAGCCTCGGAGGAAATCGACGCCCTGCGAACGTGGGGATTCTCGCCGGTGCAATTTTTGGCGCTGCCCCGCATCATTGCTTTGACATGCATGATGCCCCTTCTGGTGCTTTACTCCGATTTGCTGGGCATGGCAGGCGGATTGGCCGTCGGGACCAGCGTGCTGGGTTTGTCGCGCTCGGCCTTTCTGGCGGAAACGTGGAGGGCGCTGCATATCTCTGACCTGCAAACGGGATTGCTTAAAAGCATCGCGTTCGGATTGGGCGTGGCTTGCATCGGCTGCGCCAGCGGGCTGAAGGCGGATCGCAGCGCGGAGGGCGTTGGCCTGGCCACCACGTCCTCGGTTGTCAAGAGCATCCTTTACATCATTGTGGTGGATGCCATCTTTGGGATGTGTTCCCAGCCATGAAATCATGAGCGCCGGCGAAACCAAAGCCATTGTGGTGCGGGACCTGGATTGCGGGTATGACGGCAACCCGGTCCTGCGCGGCCTGAACTTCGAGGTGCGTCACGGGGAAATTTTCGTCATCATGGGCGAGAGCGGATGCGGCAAAAGCACGCTGCTCAAGCATCTGATCGGCCTCAACACGCCGCTGGCCGGGCAGGTGGTTTTTTTGGGCCAGAATTATTGCGCCGCCCGCGGGGCTGAACGGCTTGAAATCCAGAAACGCTTTGGCGTGCTTTACCAAAGCGGCGCGCTGTGGAGTTCGCTGACGGTGGCGGAGAACGTCGCCCTGCCGCTGATTGAGCACGCTTCGCTCGAGCGCGAAGTCATCGATGAATTGGTCATGCTCAAGCTCGCGCTGGTGCGCATGGACGCCTATGCCCATTACTTCCCGTCTGAGTTGAGCGGCGGCATGAAAAAGCGCGCCGGCCTGGCCCGGGCCATGGCCCTGGACCCGAGCCTGCTTTTCTTTGACGAGCCTTCGGCCGGCCTGGACCCCATTTCCTCGCGCGAATTGGATGATTTGATGAAACGGGTGCGCGACACCCTGGGCACCACTTTGGTGGTGGTAACGCATGAATTGCCCAGCATCTTCGCCATCGCGGACCACGCGATGATGTTGAGCAAAGAGACCAGGGGCATTGTGGAAATTGGCAAGCCGGCGGAAATGGCCAAACAATCAACGCATCCGGCGGTG
Organism: Verrucomicrobiia bacterium; assembly: GCA_036501625.1. Taxonomy (GTDB): domain Bacteria; phylum Verrucomicrobiota; class Verrucomicrobiia; order Limisphaerales; family Palsa-1400; genus Palsa-1400. The sequence continues at coordinate 208,048 of DASXZY010000008.1, read as the reverse complement.
CGCCAATTCCTGAACCGCTGGCCGCGCGGCCAGGCCGACGCGATCAAAACATATGACACGAATTGAATACCAACCAGCCAAGCTGGGCGGTTTTGTGGTGGGCGGCATTGTGCTGGCCATGCTGGCCTTCATTTTGTGGGGACCGCTGGCCAATTTGTGGGAACGGAAATACGTGATTTTTTTCGACGAAACGGCCACGGGCCTCGACCCCGGCTCGGCTGTGCGTTTGAATGGCGTGACCATTGGCAAGGTGGATTCGATCGACCTGTTCTGGGACCAAACTCAAACCAATCGCGTCTATACGGCGGTCGTTGTTTTCATGGACCCCGCCAAAATCAAGAGCATCAGCAAGGGCGGCCAATCGTTTGACTCCATGCTGGCCAAGAAGGAAATTTCCGCGCGCCTGGGCATTTCCGGCATCGTCAGCCTGGCCCTGGAAGTGGAGTTGAAGATCGAGCCGGAGCCGCTGAAACCAAGCGATTATCGGGCCTGGCACATGAAGGACTACTCCGCCTATTTCGGGCGGCGCGAATGGATTCCGGCCCGGCAATCGACCATCGCCAAGGTGCTGGCGAAGTTGGATGACGTCCTGGGCGGCGAGAGCATTCCCAATATCATCACGTCGATCAGCGTTCTGCTTGACACCAACAACCCCAACGGGCTGATCTTCAAAACATCGCGCACGATGGACAATCTTCACGGCCTTATCTCTACAGTCAACAAAACAATTGCCAGCAACACCAACGATCTCCGGGCGGCCATGAGCAACCTCTCCCAGCTTGCCGCCAGCGTCCGGCCCAAGCTCGACCTTCTCCTGAGCAATCTCAACAACGCCTCCATCAGCGCCCGCGACAACCTGGATAAATTTGGCGCGGGCGTCGGCGCCATCACCAACAGCCTGCCCGATGTTTTGGCCGATCTTGATGGGGTCTCGGCGCAATTGAACGTGGTGCTGCGCGGGGCCGCGCCGGTGCCGCCGCAGGCCCTGGCCGCGTTGCGCAGCCTGCAAGACACTTTGGAAAGTTTGCAAAGGCTCCTCGACTACGTGGAGAGCCATCCCGACGCGCTGTTGCGCGGGCGCGCCACGGAGAAATGACTTATGACGCCCAGAAATATTTTATTATTGATGCTGGCGGCCTGCATTTTGGCGGGCTGCCTTTCGCGCAAAGACACCACGCGGTTTTACGTCCTGACCGCCCCGCCGCCGCCCGCCAAAACGGCGGAGAGCGGCCGGCCGTTTATGGTGGGAGTGCGCATCACGTCCGCCGATTATTTGCGCACACGCGAGATGATCGTCGAGGCGGGGCCGAACCAGTTGCTCCTCTCGGAGGCGAACCGCTGGGAGGAAATGCCGCAGGCCGGATTCTCCCGCGTGCTTTCCGCGCGCCTGGCGCAGGATGTTCCTGATTGCGACCTGGCGCCCTTGCCTCTGGCCACGACCAACACGCCGGAGTTCAGTGTGGAAATCGATCTGCGTTCCCTTCAAGGCCGCCTGTCGCTAAAGGGCGAAGCGGAAGTCTCCGCCGAGCTTCGCATCTTGGACGCGCGCGGCCGCCTGGCCGAACGGGATGAGTTAAGCAAGACCAGCCCTTGGAACACCGCTTCCGCCTTGGGCGTCCGCTATTCCAGCTTGGCCGCCGCCGAAAGCCAGGCCGCCGCGGACTTGGCCGATGACATCGCGAGGAAGATTAAAGCCTATCACCGCAAAGTCACAGGGCCGTAGCGGTCCCGCGCACGCCGGATTCGCCATCAACCCTTCTGGCTCGCGGAATTTGGAGCGGCAAGATGGTGGTCTTGCGTGAGCGCCATGCGCAATCAGCTAAATGAGGTCCGCAGTCCCATCGTGCCTCAATAAACGTCCCGCGCGTGGTTATTATTGGGACACGATAACGTTGCAAATCGGATGGCGGAGCGGCTCGGCAGGGCGAAGCTCCAGCCGAGCCGGCTGCCAATTTGCCTGCGAAGGAGGCCGCTGGCACATCCTATGCTTTACAGGCGCATTGAGCCGGGCAGCCGGGTTTCATGTTTATGATTCGATTAATTTGCGCGGTGTTATTTGGCGCGGCGTCGCTGGCGGCGGCGGGGCCGGCCAACCCTATTTTATTCGTGACCCAGGTTCGGATTCCGGCGGACTTCACCAGCATCGGGTCCACCTTCGGCAATCAGCTTCCGACGCTGGATGCCTGCGGGCGCGGCGGGGATTTGTATATTCGCTACGCCAATGGCACGGTCAAGAACCTGACCCGCGCGGCCGGTTATGGCCGGTGGGGAGCGCAGGACACCAACGGCATCGCGGTGCGCCAGCCGTGCGTCCATTGGAGCGGGCAAAAGGCGGTCTTCAGCATGGTCGTGGGCGCGCCGACGCGGCAATTCGACTACACCAGCAACCCGGTCTGGCAGTTGTACGAAATCACCAACTTCACGAACCCGAACGCCACGCCTGTCATCATTAAAGTTCCGAGCCAGCCCGCGAACTTCAACAACATCGCGCCCATTTACGGCTCCGATGACCGCATCATTTTCACCAGCGACATGCCGCGCAACGGCCAGCCTCAACTCTATCCGCAATTGGACGAATACGAAGAGGCCCCGACCGTCACCGGCCTCTGGAGCTTGCAGCCGGCCAATGGCGATTTATTCATGATCAATCATACGCCGAGCGGAGCCTTCACGCCTATCATTGACAGTGCCGGGCGCATCATTTTCAACCGATGGGACCATTTGCAGCGCGATCAACAGGCGGATACGGACTTCATTGAAGGCACGGCTGTGTATGGCTGTTTCAATTGGAGCAGCGAGGCTTCCAATTCCGTGCCGACCACCAATGTGACGGAAATCTATCCCGAACCGCGCAGCGAGAGATCGGACCTTCTGGCGGGAACGGGATTGTTCGGCAATGAATTCAACCAATTCTTCCCGTGGGCCATCAACCAGGACGGCACCGGCGAGGAAACGCTCAACCACGTGGGGCGCCATGAACTCGGCGGCAGCTACGCCAGCGCGTCCTTTACCAACGACCCGAACATCCAGGACCTTTACTATTTTGGCGACAACTACAACACCAATACGATTGACAACTTCCTCATGGCGCGGGAAGACCCGAATGTGCCGGGGCTTTTTTACGGCATCGACGCGCCGGAGTTTGCCACCCACAGCGGCGGCCAGATTGTCTCCATCACGGGCGCGGCCAACCTCAATGCCTTCTACATGCGCGTCAACTATTTGACTCCGCGCTCCACCCATTTCTACGCCGATTCGCCCTCAGAAATTCCCGCCGACTTCACCGGCTTTTACCGCAATCCGATGATGACGGCCGACGGCTTCATGATCGCCTCCCACACGTCCTATGGCCTGGCCGAAACGGACGGCGGCGATTCCGATTATCCCGCGACTGGCTACGATTTCCGGCTCAAGATTCTCGTGATGAGCAATGGCTATTACGTTCCCTCCACCCCGTTGACAAGCGGCCTGACCAACAACGCCAGCTATTGGTCGCCGGACGAGCGCGTCACACAGACGAACATTCTATGGGAATTTGATCCCGTCGAAGTCGTGGCGAGGGCGCGCCCGGTTCCTTATTCCGTGCCGATTCCAGGCCCTGAATTGGCCGCGTTCGCGGAAGCGGGCGTCGATGTGGCCGCGTTCCAGAATTATCTTCGCGCCCACGAACTGGCCCTCATTGTCAGCCGCGATGTCACGACGCGGGATCACGCTGACCGCCAGCAGCCGTTCAATCTTAGGATTGACGGCACGACGCATCAAACCGCCGGCGCTTCCGGAAAAATCTATGACGTGGCGTGGTTGCAATTGTTTCAAGCCGACCAATTGCGCGGATTGAACTATGGCGACCCGGAAAGTCCGCATCAGGGCCGCCGCGTGATAGCCCAATACCTGCACGAGCCGGCCGTCAATAATCCAACCAACGCCGGCAGCCCCATTGCCAGCATCCAGCTTGGGGCAGACGGCTCCTCGGCCGCCTTCGTGCCCGCCCGGCGCGCCGTCACGTGGCAATTGGCCGACACCAACGGAACCGGCGTTGTGCGCGAGCGCTATTGGCTGACATTCGCCTCCGGAGAAATCCGCAGTTGCACAAGCTGCCACGGAATCAACGAAGGCGATCAGGCCGGCCATCCGGCGCCAACCAACACTCCTTCCGCCCTCGTGCGATTGCTGAATTATTGGAAGGCCAGCGTATCCATTGCTCCCGGTTCCGCGCCGCGCAAGGGCACGAATTGCTTCGAGATTTCGTTCATGCGCCAGCCGGCCGAAACCGGCGTGACATATCACGTGCAAGCCTCCAGCAACCTCGTCCAATGGCCCGACATCGCCGCTTACTCCGGTTCCAACATCACCCTGACCTTGCAAGCGGCCGAAGTGTCGCGCATCGGTTCGCCCACGGAAACCGTCACCATCGCCGACACGAGCGGGATGTCCAGCCATCGCGCGCGCTACCTGCGAGTGCAAGTGACCCGGCCATAGTTTTCCGCCGCCCCGGAGCGGGCGATCATCGCTCCAAATACTTCTGGCCGCGTTACACGGCGGGGCTTACAAAGGTCGCATGGCACGATGGCATTGCGAAACGGGGGCGCGCTCGCATCAGTTTGATTCTCTGCGCGAGCTGATGGCCAAGGCGGCTCCGCGCCGTTCGGGTGATGAATTGGCGGGGGTGGCGGCGTCCTCGGCGGAGGAACGCGCGGCCGCCCAAATCTGCCTGGCCGATGTTTCTTTGCGACAGTTCCTCGACGAGCCGCTCGTGCCGCCCGAAACAGACGAAGTTTCCCAGTTGATTTTGGATGAGCATGACGCATCCGCTTTCGCGCCGATTTCCGGCCTGAGCGTCGGCCAATTCCGCGAATGGCTGCTGCTCTACGAAACTGATTCCGCGCTGCTGGCGCGCACCGCTCCCGGCATCACGCCGGAAATGGCGGCGGCCGTTTGCAAATTGATGAGCAATCAGGACTTGATCCTGGCCGCGCAAAAATGCCGCGTCGTGACGGCGTTCCGCTGCACGATTGGCCTGCCCGGCCGGCTGTCCGTCCGCCTTCAACCGAATCATCCGACCGATGACCCGAAGGGAATTCTGGCTTCAATTCTCGACGGGCTGCTCTACGGCTGCGGCGATGCGGTCATCGGCATCAACCCGGCCACCGACAGTGTGTCGTCCGTTGCGGGATTGTTGAAAGTTCTGGACGAGCTGGTGCGAAGTTATGAGATACCGACGCAATCGTGCGTGCTGGGACACGTAACGACCCAGTTGGAGGCGCTCCGGCAAGGCGCGCCGGTGGACCTGATTTTTCAATCGGTGGCCGGAACGGAATTGGCCAATAAGAGTTTCGGCATCAACCTGGCGATGCTGGCCGAAGCGCGGGCGGCGGCGCTTTCACTTAATCGCGGGACCGTTGGCGCCCACGTAATGTATTTTGAGACCGGCCAAGGCTCGGCGCTCTCGGCCTCCGCGAATCACGGCTTGGACCAGCAGACCTGCGAAGCCCGCGCTTACGCGGTCGCGAGAAAATTCCAGCCGCTGCTGGTGAACACGGTCGCCGGATTCATCGGGCCGGAATATTTATTTGATGGCAAGCAGATCATCCGCGCCGGATTGGAGGACCATTTTTGCGGCAAGCTGCTCGGCCTGCCGATGGGCGTTGATGTTTGTTACACGAATCATGCGGAGGCCGACCAGGATGACATGGATACGCTGCTGACTTTGCTCGGCGTGGCGGGCTGCAATTATATCATGGGCGTGCCGGGGGCGGACGACATCATGCTGGGCTACCAATCCACTTCCTTTCACGACAGCCACTATCTGCGGCAGGCCCTCGGATTGCGCCCCGCGCCGGAGTTTGAGGCGTGGCTGGAAAAAATGCGCATCATTGGGACGGCCGGCAAGCTCCTGCCCATCGCGGACTCTCACGCCCTCATTGGTTATGCTCCACCCCCAGCGTAAAATGGCCGCGCCCGCGGACCCGTGGGCGGCGCTCGCTCGTTTTACGCGCGCGCCGATTGCCTTGGGACGCGCAGGCTCAAGCTGGCGCACGGAGACGCTGCTGTCGTTTCGACTGGCCCATGCCCAAGCGCGCGACGCGGTCAACCGGCCATTCGACGCCGGTTTTTTGGAACAACAATTGCGTGAACTCGGTTGCGAAACGGCGCGCTTGTCAACCGAAGCGAATTCGCGCGCGGTCTTCTTAACGCGGCCCGATTTGGGGCGAAAATTGTCCGAAGAATCACGCCGTTTTCTGCAACGCGAAGCCGCCGCGTGGAAGGGCCGGCATCTGGCCGTGCTGGTTTCCGACGGGCTGTCAAGTCTTGCGGCGGAAACGCAGGCGGCGCCCGTGCTGGCGAAACTCCTTCCGCTGCTGGCGCAGGCCGGATGGACAATTTGCCCGGTTTTCATCGTCCCGTTCGCGCGCGTGAAATTGCAGGATGAAATCGGCGCGCTCCTGGGCGTCCCGCTCGCGCTGGCGTTGCTGGGCGAACGGCCCGGACTGGGTTCGCCGGACAGTCTCGGCGCCTACTTCACTTACGAGCCGGGTTTGGACAAAACGGATGCGGATCGAAACTGCGTTTCCAACATCCGCTCGGAAGGGCTGCCGCCCGGCGAAGCAGCGGTGAAACTCGCGCGGCTGCTCCTTCGATCGGAGGAGCAGCGTTGCAGCGGAATCAGGCTCAAAGAAGCCGCGCCGCCGGCCCAGGCGCGCATTTATTGATAGGCGGGCCAATTTTTTTCCGATACAATCGAATCGTTATGACAAAATGCGTTTGCGTTTGCTTGTTGCTGGCCTTGCGAATGGCGGCGGCCCCGGCTTCCGAATGGACCTTCGACCAGGCGCGGGATTGCTGGAAACCCATGACGCGCGCGGTCGAGCACGTGGGCGTGCCCGGTTATGAATTTCAAGCCGGGGTCTTGTGGGACGGCGCCTTGGTCGCGGGTCCGCTCCCTCCGCACAATCTCAGCACCGGCGTCTTTCTCAAGGAGATCGCGCCGCTTGGTGGAAGGCCGCTCTTCCTCTCCATTGGCTTTGGCGACGGGATGCGTTTCGCCGACCGGCAAGGCCGAGGCAGCCAATCCATCCGCCGATGGCTGGATGGCGGACGGCTGCCCATTCCGCACGTCGAAACCGCGGATGGCGATCTTGATTGGCATGAGACGGTTTTCGCGCACTTGCTCGGACGCGAAATGGCAGATGGCATGAAACCTAGGTCCAATGATGTGCTTGTGACGCATTTGCTGATGGACGTGCGGAATACGGGAACCGCCCGCCGCGTCGGCCATGTTTGGTTTCATTTTGGGGACATCTCAAGCGTCGTATTCGGCTACAAATGCGCGGTGGCCGCCGAATTAAGCCCGTCGCTGCCGCATCAATTCAATCCGCCTTTTGGGATGGTCGATGGAAAGATTCGTTATGTTGTCAAGAAACCAACCTCGGGCGAATTGCGCTGGCATGATTCCATCGAACCGCCTGCGGGGATGACCAATTCGGCGGAACGGATGATCGAATGGGAGGTTCCGCTCAAGGCAGGCGAGCGCGCCAGTCTCGAATTGATCGTGCCCCTGGGCCTGGTCGATGCGGGAATGGGTGCGCGCCTGGCCGCGCTCGATGGCGCCTCGTTGTTGGGAGAAGTGAGGCAGTATTGGGAAGGCGTCGTTCGAGGTCCCGGCCAGCTCACAAGCCCGGAGCCGTTTGTCAACGATTATGCCGCCGCCGTGATCGGCCAAATGGCGGAGCAGGTGGCCTGCCGCCTGCGCACCACCGGGGCCTGGATGTACAAGACCAGCCCCAATTGTTATGAGCATTACTGGCCGCTGGCGGCGGCCAAGGCGCTGCCGGTTTTTGATTTGCGCGGGCAGGGGGCGCTATCGGAGCGGGTGCTCCAGAGTTTTATTGACAATCGCACGGACGACGTGCTTGGCATGGACAAGGGCGTTTTCGGCCGCGACGAAGGGCTGAAAGGCGAAGGCTACGCGCGCGTCAAGGGGTTCATGGGAAATTTCGGCGGCTGGACGGCCAACCCGCTCGTGACCAGCCACGGATTGGCCCTTTGGGCGCTGGCCTCGCACTTCCGCGTCACGCGCGACCGCGCGTGGCTGGGCAGCGGGCCGGGATCGCCGCTGGAAGCGATGCTTGACGGGTTCGATTGGATTTCCGCGCAACGAAAGCGGACGATGCACGACGTGGACGGAAGGCGGACGGCCTATTGGGGGCTGCTGCCGGCGTGTTCTTCCCACGACTGGCTGGCGGGCAATGCCATTTTCAACGATGGCTACTGCATCGAAGGGATGATTGAAATGGTCCGGCTGTTGCGCGAGATCGGGCATCCTCGCGCGGAGGAAATGGCCGCCGAACTGAACGCCTACCGGGAATGTTTGCGCCAGCGATACGGCGAGGCGCGCGATGCCGCCCGCCGCCTGCCACTCGCCGACGGCACGACCATTCCTTACGTTCCGCGGGTCATTCAGGAGCTTGACTGGGCCAAAGCGGATTGGACTTACACTGGTTACGGGCCATTGCGAGCCGGTTGTTCCGGCGCTCTTGATCCGGGCGATCCGCTGGTGGACCAGGCGCTGGCTTTTCTGGAGGCGGGGCTGCCTCGCGGGGAAGGGGCGTTTATGGGGCTGGATTACTATCATCATTTCACGCCGGGCACGGCCGATGACAATTTCGCGGATGTGAGCGATCCCAAAGCCGAGCGGCATTATCTTTGGAGGCACTACGTCGAATACGAAACGATGTGGCCGGTGGGCGGAAAACTCTTTTTGGAACGGGATGACTTGCCGCGCTACTTCGAGTGGTTATGGAACAACCTGGCGGCGGCCGTGCATCGCGATTTTCGCGTGGGCGTCGAATCACTGGACGGCCCGCCCGCGTGCGCTCCCGGCGACGCGGAACGCTGGCTGGCTTTGCGCGGCATGTTCGTCAATGAGCGCGGCGGCTATGACGGCTCGGCCCAGCAACTTTTTCTGCTCCAGGCCATTCCGCGCGAATGGCTCCGGCCAGGCAACGCGATGTCCGTTCGCGGCATGGGCACGTGGTTTGGCGGAAAAGTTGACTTGACGCTGGAAGTCTCCAAGGATGGAAATTCCGTGGCCGCCGCGGTGCAATTCGGCCATCTGGCTGTCACGCCGAAGGAAATTCGGATGCGCCTTCGCAGCGGCGACGGGCGCCCGCTCCGCCAGGCGCTGGTCGAGGGCGCCGCCGTGCCTGTCGATGGCGATGATTCGTTCGCGCTGCCGTTAAAGGCATCGGGAACGATCCGTGTCACGGGAAAATTCAACAATTGACAGCGATGACCGGGGCCAAACCGGCGCTTGCCGCCGGGGGGAATTGATATTATGGATAGAAGCGGCATGGGCAAGGCCATTACTATTGAGGACGTCGCGCGGATGGCTGACGTTTGCATCGGGACGGTTTCCCGGGTCATCAATTCCCAGGATCGCGTGCATCCCAAGACGCGCGAGCGCATTCTGCAAATCATTCGCAAAACCGGCTATCGACCGAGCGCGATGGGGCGGGCCTTGGTGCTGGGACGGAGCCAGTCGATCATGCTGCTGCTCCACAACATTGCCGATCCGCATTGCACCAGCCTGGCCAAGCAGATTAGCCGCAATTGCCGCACGGCCGGCTACAAAATGCTGGTGGGCGATTCGGATTACAACGAGGCCATCGAAGCGGAGTGCCTGCAAGTCGTGCTGGACCGGAGCGTGGATGGATTGATTATTTCGCCGGTGGCGGGGCGGGGGAATCTGGCGCTGTTCCGGGAACTTGATGAAGCGGGCTTCCCGGTCGTCAGCGTGATGGACCCGGTGCCAGGCTCCAAAATCCCCTGTGTCAAATATGATGACGTGGGCGCGGCGCGCATGGCTGTGGATTATCTCCTGGGCGCGGGGCACAGGAATATTTTGTTCGCGGGCTGGCACGTGGAATTCCAGACCGTCATGGACCGCTACAAGGGTTACGTGGAAAGCCACGCGGCCGGGAACACACCGGTGCGGCCGGAATTGCGCATGACGCTCCCAAAACTTCTGGCCCAGGCGGGAGATTCGCTAGCGGCCGCCTTCGCGCTCAAGCCGCCTCCGACGGCCATTCTGGCGGAAAATGAAATCGTCGGCTTGTGTTGCTTGAACATCCTTTCCTCGATGCGCCGGCGCGTGCCGGAGGATGTCGCGCTCATCGCTTTCGGCGACCACGCCCCGGAAGGCTCGGCGGCGCTGCCGATGACGTCCGTTTCGATGGGCGAAAAAGAACTCGGAGACCGCACGCTTGAAATTTTGCTGGAACAAATGACGCAACGGGGCCGGCCCCGGAACAGGAGAATGGTCGAAACGTTGCGCCCGAAGCTGATTTTCAGGAAATCCGCTTAGAAGCCAAGTGCCAGACAAAGTTGCAAAGAGTTCAATTGCAACATTTTGCGAATGGCCGGCATTTTCTTTTTCTTTTTCGTTGACGCATATGGAGCGAAGGTGGCAGAATCTTCAGCAAAGATAGGAAAAAGAGTTGCGCGGTATTGTTTAGAGAAATATCATAACGCTATGACACAAAATCGGCACAGCAAAGCGGCAGATTGTCACAGTTGAAATAACACACAACCACGATGCACGGACCCGCATGACTATGAAACCACTGACGAAAGCTCTTCTCATTTGCGCAATGTTAATCGCATTCCGGCCCGGATCGGCGCCGGGAGCGGTTTTGGTTAACCAATGGAAATTTGAGAACAATCTCAATGATACCTCCGGCAACAACAACAACGGCACTCTTGTCGGCGCGGGCAGTTCTTATGTCCCGGGAGTTTTTGGCGGGCAGGGAATCTATTTGGCGACCAACGAAATGATCACCAATCTTTCAGCGGCCGGGCTGCCGCTGGCGGGCAATTCAGATTGGTCGATGAACGTCTGGCTTTATTTGACAAACAATCCCGTCAGCCTGGCTTATTTCGCGGGATTTGGGGGCGTGGCCGGAAGCTCGGGCACCACGCGCGGCTTGATCGCCTTCGGAGCCCCCGCCAATTTAGGAATCTACTTATGGGGCGACAATACGGATTTCGCATCCGGCGCCGCGTATCCGCTAAACCAATGGGTGATGGTCACGGCGACTCACAGCGGAGCCACTGGCATCACGACATTTTACACCAATTCTGTCACCTATACAAACCGCTCCCAGGTGCTGGCGGCCATCCCCGCGACGGCCAAACAAATTCAGATCAATTATCCGGTCTTTGGCGCGGGGGACCGTTTCAACGGCATCATGGACGAGTTTACCATTTGGTCGGGCGTGTTGACCGCGAATGACGTCGCCGGATTATATGCCTCCAACAGCCCGCCGTTCCTTCCGCCCATTGTAGCCACTCCGCCGAATCCGGTCACAGCCTACGCCGGCGAATACGCCGGCATGACGGTCACTCCCGGCAACATCGGCCCCGACACATATCAGTGGCTGCAAAATGGCGTTCCCCTGGCTGGCCAGACCAATGCGAGCATTTATTTCACGCCGCTCGCCGCCAGCAACACAGGCCTTTACATGGTCATCATCAGCAACGCCTACGGCAGCGTCACCAGTTCTCCTGCCACGACGGTTACTGTATTGCCAGTGGCCAACATCACCACGGCTCTGGCGGCCTATTGGAATTTTGACGAACCCAATGGCCTCGGCGTCACCGACGTCACAACCAATGGGAACAATGGCCAGATGTTCGGGTTTGTGGGCGACGGCTCTGAGCGCGTTCCCGGCAAGGTTGGGCCATACGCGCTTCACTTCCGCGGCGTCACTCCCGGCGATTACATTGAAGTCACCAATTGCAACATTCGCCCGCCGGCGACCATGACCATCGCTGGCTGGGTCTATGTCGATGCCATTTCGCAATGGGCTACGATCATCAAACAATGGCCGCCGGTCTCGGCCAATACGAACGACGAAGTGCATTTCGGGGCCAATAACGCCACCGGCGAACTGAGTTGTTACGTCGGGACGGCCACCAGCGCGCAAGTCGGCCCGGTCGTGGAGAGCACCGTCATGCCTTTGGGGCAATGGATACACGTCGCCTTCACGGCCGACGGCACGAACATGAATATTTACCGCAACGGAGCGTTGAACGCGCCGCCGTTTCCCTATGGCGGCACGCTCAGCACGAATATCTTCACTAATATTAGCGGCATCAACAGGACTATGGGCATTGGAGTCAAATTAACGACGAACGGCGTGCCTTTCCCGATCGGGCAAAATCCGGGATGGTGGCAAGGCTCGATGGATGATCTGGCAGTCTGGACGCGCGCTTTGACGCCCGCGGAAATTCTCTCGATCTATGTCGCTGGGGCCGAGGGGCAGCCAATGACCAACGCCGATGCCTTCGTCAGCACGGTTTTGCCGATCATCACCGATCAACCGCGGCCAATCTCGCGTTATCAGGGCGAGTATCGCGCGCAGTTCGCCGTGGCCGCGGCCGGGAAGGGGACAGTTTATTACCAATGGACTACCAACGGCATTGCCGTCCCAGGCGGAACGAGCAACGTGCTGACCTTGGCCGGCCCGTTCACGTCGGCGGGGATCGTTTCCGTTCAGGTGACCGTCAGCAACGCGGGCACGACCAACGTCATCACAAGCCTGCCGACCTCGCTCACCATTCTTCCCGTCACGAGCATCGCCAACGGGCTGTCCGGCTATTGGAAGTTTGACGAAACCGAAGGCTATACAGCGTTTGATTCGACCACCAACAGCCGGGACGCGGCGCTAATCAGTTATTACAGCGATCCGTCGCAATGGGTGGCCGGGGAGATCAGCAATTCGCTTTCCTTTGATGGCGGCTCGCAATTCTTGTGGGTCAACAATTACGTCGAGCCGACGAACAACACGATGTCGCTTTCCGCCTGGGTCTATGCGTCCAGCCAGAACAGTTTTGGCAGCATTGCTGATACTTACGGACAGGATCCGATTGGCCAATTCCGATTCGGCCTGACGACGCTCGCCACGCATGAGCTGACCGGCGGCATTATCTCGCAAGGCGACCTCTTTACTTCCACCGCGGACGTTGTTCCGTTCCCCAGCAATAGCTGGCAGCATGTCGCGATGGTTGCGGACGGGAGCAGCATCCGGCTGTATCGAAACGGCCTGCTGGTTTCCAGCACCAACTATCCTGGCACCATCCTCAGCGTGTCGGGCGTGTCAAATATGCTCGTCGGCGCGCGTATTGCCGATGACGGCTCTGACAACGACATCAATTCCACGCCCGGCTATTGGGGAGGGATGATCGATGATTTGGGCATGTGGACTCGCGGCCTCACGCCGGCGGAGATTCACGAAATCTATCTCTCCGGCAGCGCTGGCCAGTCGCTGAACCAGGCCATCGAACCGGCCGGGCCGCTGGCGCCTTACGTATCGCTGCAACCGGTCAATGCGACCGTCCTGGCCGGGCAAAGCGCGAGCTTTGCGGCGGCTGGAAACGATTACGGGACTGGGCCCATCAATTACCAATGGCAGAAGGAAGTCAACGGCTCCTTTGTCAATATTACGGATGGCGGCGATTATTCCGGCACGACGAACGCGACGCTGTCCATCAGCAACTCCTATTTTACGGATGCGGGCACCTACCAGGTCATTGTCAGCAACGGCGCGGGAGGAACGAACAGCACGGGCGCGGTTTTGGCGGTCCTGCCGCCGCCCACTTATGCGAACGCGACCAACGGCCTGATTCTGCATCTTAAATTCGACGGCGACTACAACGATTCATCTGGCCAGGGCAATAATGGCGCGGCCCAAAACTCGCCAACGGGCACGCCGCCAACCATGATCGCGGGCCGCATCGGAAGCGGCGCGGTCCATGTCGCGTCGGTGGTCAGCACGACCAACTTCAGCTACGTGACGGTGCCGGACAGCGGGGAGATTTCCAGCGCCCTCCAAACGGCAGGCCCGGGATTCTCGGTTTCATTCTGGGTGCGCTACACCGGGATCGTCAATGACCTGCCCATGATTGGCAACGCGACCGGTTCGACTTACCAGAAGGGGTTTGTTTTCACCGACGACGGCGGCAAAATCGAGTGGACGCTGGTCGGCACAGACACAGGCTCGGTCATCGCGGATCCTTTGCCAGGCAGTCCGACGACGGCGAACTCGGTTTGGCATAACGTCGTGGCGGCATTCGATCGCGGCGCCTCCGTGGCCAATACCTGGGTGGATGGCAATCTGATTGACACGCGTTCCATCGCGGGCATGGGCAATCTGGACACCGGCAGCCCGCTGTTCCTTGGCCAGGACCCGACCGGACTCTATAAAATTTCCGCCTCCTTCGATATTGATGACGTGGGCATTTGGAATCGCCCTCTGACGCCCTATGAGGCCATCAGCATTTATGGCGCTGGCGCCCGCAATCAAAGCTTCGACGAAGTTGGGCCGGTGCTCGTGACGGTCAAGCCAGACGGACATAACATTGACTTAAGCTGGCAATCAGGAACATTACAATCGGCGAGCAGCTTGTCAGGGCCTTGGACGACGATTACCAACGCCGTTTCGCCGTTCTTCCAAGCCGCCCCGACTAACTCGCAACAATTCTATCGTGTCCAAGTGCAATAACATTGAGAAGGGCGCGTCGAGGCGCCGGGGTTTCACGCTGATCGAATTGCTGGTGGTCATCGCCATCATTGCGATTCTGGCGGCGCTGCTGCTGCCGGCGTTGTCTTCGGCCAAGGCCAACGCGCAGTCGGCCCAGTGCAAAAGCAACCAAAGGCAGTTGCTGATCGCGTCGCTGTCCTACTCCTCGGACAACCGGTCCTATTTTCCCTGGACGTTCACGCTGACCGGCAACCAAATCAGCAACATGAACTGGGAAGTCTATTTGCTGCCGCAGGGCGCCAGCCAGGCGCTGCTCTTGTGCCCCGTCCGGCCAGTCAAGAATGGAAACTATTTTTCGACTGCCGGCTACTGGGGCTTCGCGCCCGATGGCGAGGTGATTTACAACTACACCGGCCTTTATGGCGATTACGCGGCGAATTTCGCCCTTGGCGGCTGCTGGATATTCGACGGCTCCTGGCAGGTGCCGGGCATCCAGCTTGAAAAAGTCCGCACGCCCTCGACGGTTGTGTATATGACAGACGGAGGCATGGCGGCCAACAACACGACCGACCCCCGCCGCTGCGTCATTCCCACTTGCCAGCGCAAATACGGCGCCTGGGTGCTGGACGATGTCTCCAACGACCCGGACTCGCCCGATTTCGGCGCGACGGATTCCTCGAACGATCCCAATTGGTGCGGGCCTTATCCGCGGCACCCGAATTTCGAAAGCAACAACGGCTTTGTGGATGGGCACGTGGAATTGATGCGTCCATCCCAATGGTATTACGGAGACACACCTTGGCTCAAACCGCTGCCGGGGTACTGAAATCGAAGCGGCATTGGCCTGCGGTTCACGTGACAAAAAATCCTTGTCAGATTCGCGAGGGACGGAAACCATTGGCCAAGGATGAACGCCCTCTTGACCAGCATGGTCGTGCTTGCGCTCGCGGCCGGCAAATGCCTCGGCGCAACGCCAGGCGCATCCCCGGAGGAAATCAACGTCGCACTGCAAGCCTTGGGGTCTCGCGCCGCTGCCAGTTCTTCCTACGGCCCAGGTTACGATGCCAGCCGCGCCATTGACGAAAAATGGGAGAATCGGGAAACCGACAAATGGAATTCGGCCGCCGGCAGCGGGCCGCATTGGGTCGTTGTTGATTTCGGCCGCGTCTGGAAAATTCACAAAGCCGTCATTCGGCATGAGGGTGTTTTTGGCGGCGGAAACCTTTACAACACGCGGAATTTTCAAATCCAGCGCGGCCAATCCAAAGACGGCCCGTGGACGGATCTCGTGCCGCCGATTGTTGGCAACGCGAAGGACATCACCACTCACGTGTTCGCGCCGCAAGCGATCCGCTTTTTGCGAGTTTTCATCACGCAAGGCGAACAGCGCGGAAATGAATATGGGCGCATTTATGAAATCGAAGCTTACGCGGATGCGGCCG
Source organism: Verrucomicrobiia bacterium (assembly GCA_036501625.1). GTDB lineage: Bacteria > Verrucomicrobiota > Verrucomicrobiia > Limisphaerales > Palsa-1400 > Palsa-1400. The sequence continues at coordinate 192,066 of DASXZY010000008.1, read as the reverse complement.
ATGCGCCCGCGAGCTTGCGCTCGAAGTTCGCGGCCTTGCGCGAGGGGGAGTTTCTCACGCTTCCCGCTTGCTTCTCCAACGGAGAGGTGCGCATCGTTTCGTCAAGCCATCAAGACACCGCTTGGATGAACACTCAGGATTATTGCCGGCGCTACCGCATCGAGCATGTGCTGCTGCCCGCGCTTGAGATGATGCGCCAGGATCCCCATTACGCCTTCAGCATGGAGGGCACGCTGCACTTGATGGAGTTGATGGACGCTCATCCTGAACTTCGGGATGAAGTCGCGTCGCGCATGAGGGAAGGGCGGCTGGAATTTGGCGCGACCTACAATGAGCCTTACGAATCGTGGCTTTCGGGCGAGGAATTGGTGCGCGAGGTTTATTTTGGCCGGCGGTGGATCCACAAGAATTTTCCCGGCTGCGATGCGAAAGTGGAATTCAATCCCGACCCGCCCGGGCGCGCCCTGCAAATGCAGCAGATTCTGAACAAGGCCGGCGTTCCCTATTTGTTCATCAGCCGATTTCATTCGGGGCTTCATCAATGGTTCAGTCCCGACGGCAGTTCAGCGCTGGCCTATTCTCCGGGACATTATGGAAACGATTTGGATATTCTTGACGCACCGTTTCCCAAAGCGATTCGCGCGACGGGCGCCAGGCTGGACGAGTTGGCGCCGGACTGTGGCGCGCGCCGCATCCCGCCTGAATGCTGCCTGATCAATTCAATGGATTTCACCCAGCCGCGCGATTTCAGCTCGCTGATGGATGCGTGGAATGCCCAGCCTCGCAAAGCGGGCGATCCGTCTCCGCCGCGGATGCGCTATTCCACTTTGCGCGGTTTTTTCGATGCCGCCAGCCAGCCGGGCGCGTCCTTCGATGCCATCCAGGGCGAACGGCCAGACATTTGGGTGTACATTACCGGCCCGGCGCACGAACAAATGGATTCCGCCAAGCGCGAGGCCGCCCGCCTTCTGCCGGCGGCGGAAATGTTCACGGTCTTCGCCGGCCTTGTCAATAGCAATTTTGCGGCGTGGCCCTCCAATGAATTCAACAACGCCTGGATGGACGAGCTTTACCCGGACCACGGCCTCGGCGGCAAGGACGGCCAGATCAGCGACGCGGTGTTTCTCCAAAAAGTGCAAAGCGCGCGCGACACCGGCCGCCGGTTGCTGGACCGCGCCCTGGCGGAGATCGCGTCCAAGGTCAGCCCCGGCGCGGGCGCTGGAATTCCGGTCGTGGTCTTCAACGATTTGCCGTGGGAGCGTTCCGGCGAAACGGAAATTTTGCTTCCGCCGTCCATGACGGATTCAGTGGCCGTGGTGGATGCCGGCGGAAACGAGATTCCCAGCCAATTCTCCAATCTTGGTTTGACAGACGAGATGAACGTCGCGCAGGCGGCCTTGGGCGCCAAAGCGTCAGCCAGTTCTGTGTTCGGCCCCCGCTATGAAGCCGCCAACGTGATCGGCGGCAGCGCTTTGGACGAATGGCGCCCGGCCGCCAACAACAAAGGGCCGGCCTGGCTGTCCATTGATTTTGGCCAGCCGCGCGCGATTCACAAAGTGGTCATCAGCCATGAAGGCGTCCTTGGCGTGTTCGGCGATGAGCGGCGGCAAAATACGGCGGATTTTGAAATCCAAGGCGCCATGACGCCAATGGGTCCGTGGGCGGACCTGGTGCCGCCGATTGTTGGAAACCGCGCTTCGCTCACCACGCACAGTTTCGCGGCAAAAACCATTCGCTGTGTGCGGCTGCTCATTCAACGCGGCAGCCAGCCCAAAGGCGATCGCGGCGCCCGCATCTGTCAAGTGCAGGCCTTTGCCCGGCAGGAGCATCCCCGGCGCAAAATTGTTTTTGTCGCCAGCAACGTGCCATCGTTAGGGTGCAAAACATACCGCCTCGCGGCCCGGCCGGCCAGCGCCGGCATGGCGGCCGCGGCGGGCGCGGCGGAGTGCGAGAACGAATTCTATCGCGTGACGCTGGCTCCGGGCGGCATTCGCGGTTTGTTTGACAAACAACTTGGAAGGAACCTGCTCAACACCAGCAAATTCCTCGGTGGCGAGGTGTTCACCATGACCTCGGTCGCGGAGACGAATCGTGAATTGGGAACCGACGCCGGCGAGTTCGTGTCCGTTCCATTGCCAGTAATGGATTCCACTTTTGACAGGGTTTCCAATTACAAGCCGTCCTGGAAATTGCTTGAACACGGCCCAGTGCGCACCGTTTATGGCCTGGAGCAGCCTCTGCGCGACACCACCGTCCGCCAGCGCGTCGTGATTTGGAACCAGATAAAGCGCGTCGATTGCGAAGTGGACCTCGATGAATTCAACGGCGAGCTTTGGCGGGAATTTCGCATGGCGTTGCCGCCGGCCATGGAGCATCCGAAGCTCGTTTACGAAGTTCCGATGGGAACGGTGGAAATTGGCCGGGACGAAATTCCCACCAACGGCGGCCTTGCCAATGACCGTTTGAATTATTCCCAGCCATCCCGCGACATTCACCCGCGCCAGGTGCAAAATTTTATTGACGCCAGCGATGCCCTCGGCGGCCTCACCATGTCCTCCAGCGTGTCGGTCTTCGATTGGGTGGATCCGGCGGCCCGCATTCCCGGCGCCCCGATTTTGCAGCCCGTGCTGCTGGCGTCGCGCAAAAGCTGCAATAGCGCCGGGGTTTGGTATCCGCAGGCAGGCAGCCATTCATTTCGATTTCCCATCACGTCTCACTCCGGTGATTGGCGCAACGGCTGGCGGGACGGCATCGCGGCCAACCATCCATTGCTGGCTGTCCTGCCGGCTGGCGAATCTTTGGGCGGGTTGCCGGCGGAAATAAGTTTTGCCTCGGTCACGGGCAGTCATGTTATGTTGACTGCCATCAAGAAGGCCGAAGACGGCGATGGTGTCGCCGTCCGGGCCTGCGAGATGGAAGGGAAGGACGGCCCGGCGGTGTTGCGCATGTTCCGTCCCTTGAAATCAGCCGCGCGAACCAGCATCATCGAAGAAGACGCGCGTCCGGCAGAGGTCGCGGACGGCTGCCTGAGCCTTCAGGGCGGCCATCATGCCATCGAAACATACTGCCTGCAATTTTAGACAAGATTATGAAATCCGAATCCAATAGCGGCAAATCCATCCCACGCAGAAAATTCATCGGCTTGTCCATTGCCGGCATGGGCGCGATCGGTTCTTTGACAAGCGCGGCCGCGGCTTCGGTCGGCGCCGATGAACCGGCCCAAATCAATCCGCCCGCCCCCGCGCGCCGCCGCCGCCGCCGCCGTCCTTACAATGGCGGATACGATGGAGAGTATTTGAACCAGATCGCATTTCCGCTCGGAGGAATTGGGGCCGGCATGGTTTGCCTCGAAGGCACCGGAGCGATTTCCAATGTTTCCCTGCGCAATCGGCCCGAGGTTTTCAACGAGCCTTGCATGTTCGCGGCCATCTCCATCAAAAGCCCGCGCCCGGCCGCGCGCCTGCTCGAAGGCCCGGTGCCCGCCCGAAAAATCTTTGGCCCGCCCGGCACCGGCAACGGCGGCGGCGGCTCGTCCCACGGCTTGCCGCGTTTTGGGGCCGCGTCGTTCAAGGCCAGATTTCCCTTCGCGACCGCCGCCCTGGCCGATGAACGGATTCCGCTCTCGGTCAAAATCACCGGCTGGAGCCCGTTCGAGCCGAACGATGCCGATAATTCGAGCCTTCCGGTCGCAGCCTTGGAATACCAGTTCACCAACACGAAGCGCGAAAAAATCGAAGCCGTGTTTTCGTTCAACACCAAGAATTTCGTCGCGGGCGGCAACAAGTCGCAAGCCGTCCGCCCCGTGGACGGCGGGTTCATTTTGTGGAACGGCGGCGCGACGGATCGCCCCTGGGACGAAGCCGCGTTCTCCGTGACAACTTCGGACCCGGCTGTCAAGGTGAACCATGCCTGGTTTCGCGGCGATTGGTGGGACCCGTTGACGCTGGCCTGGAAGGATGTCGCGCAAGGCGCCTGTTACGAACGCGCGCCCATTGCCTCCGGCGATGCGAGTCCCGGGGCGACATTGTTCGTGCCCTTCGAGCTTGCGCCCGGCGCCTCCAAATCCATCGTCGTGCGCCTGGCCTGGTATGACGGCGAAACGAATCTGCGCGTCGGGCGGGACCGCAACCCGGATTCCGCGCAGGCCAAATCGACCTACCGGCCCTGGTATGCGGGGCGATTTTCGGACATTAACAGCGTCACTTATTATTGGAAGGAGCGTTACGACGCGCTGCGGCAGAAGAGCGAACGGTTTGCGAGTTGTTTTTACGATTCATCCCTGCCGCCGGAAGTCACCGAAGCCGTTGCCGCCAATTTCGCCATTCTCAAATCGCCCACCATCTTGCGCCAAACCGACGGCAAACTCTGGGGCTGGGAAGGCTGCGCCGATGGCGGCGGCTGTTGCGCCGGCTCCTGCACGCATGTTTGGAATTACGCGCAATCCATCCCGCATCTTTTTCCCGCTTTGGAAAGAACGCTGCGCGAAACCGAGTTCGGGCCGTCCCAGGATGAGACTGGCCACCAGGATTTCCGCACTTTTCTGCCCATCCGCCCCGTCTCGGACAATTTGCATCCCGCCGCCGACGGACAGCTTGGGGGCATCATGAAGGCCTACCGCGAATGGCGCGTGAGCGGCGACACGGATTGGATGCGCAAGCTTTGGCCGCGAGTCAAACAAAGCCTTGCTTACTGCATTCAAACTTGGGACCCGGACCATACCGGCGTCCTGATGGAACCCCACCACAATACATATGACATCTGGTTCTGGGGGCCGGATGGCATGTGCGCGAGCATTTACCTCGGCGCATTGCAGGCGGCCATCCTGATGGGCAAGGCGCTGGGTGACGAACAGCCGCTTTACGCGCAATTGCTGGCCGACGGCTCCAAAAAAACCGAAACGGAATTATTTAACGGCGAGTATTTCTACCAGCGCATCCAGTGGACGGGATTGCGCGCCGCGAATCCCGTGGAGAACAATGGCGGCGATTATTCGCCCGAAGCGATGGCGATCCTGCGCAAGGAAGGCCCTAAGTATCAATATGGCCTGGGCTGCCTGGCCGACGGCGTGCTTGGCTGCTGGTTCGCGCAGGTGTGCGGCGTGGGCCAGGTGCTGGACGCGCGAAAAGTCCGGTCCCATCTTCAATCGGTGTACCGGCACAATCTCCGGCATGATCTCTCCGATTTCGCCAATCCCCAGCGGCCGACCTACGCTTGCGGCAGCGAGGGCGGCCTGGTGCTTTGCACGTGGCCCAAAGGCGGCGAGCTTTCGCTGCCGTTTCCGTACTCGAACGAAGTTTGGACCAGCCTGGAGTATCAAGTCGCTTCGCACCATATGCGAATGGGCATGGTCAAGGAAGCCCTGGATATCGTGCGCACGGCCCGCGACCGTTACGATGGCCGCACGCGCAATCCTTTCAACGAATACGAATGCGGGCATTGGTACGCGCGGGCCATGTCTTCCTACGCGCTGTTGTTCGGAATGAGCGGCGCGCGCTACGACGCGGTCGAAAAAATCCTGTATCTCGAACCGGCCATCAAAGGGGATTTCCACTGCTTTCTTTCCACCGCCGCCGGTTACGGCACCGTGGGAGTCCGGCACGGCCAGCCGTTCTACACGCCAGCATCAGGAACACTGGAAATCCGTGAAATCAAATATACGGCGCGCACCTAGTCTCGTGACCCATAAATAGCTGGCCATCGTCGCGTCAAAAGTGGCCTGCGGCGCGGCACGACGAAGGAGCATCCCCGCACCGGGGCTGCGACTGAGGAGCAACAAAGCCACAGGCCAATTCTGGCGCAACCCGCAGGGCGGCATGTCTTTTTGACGCAAGGCTTCGTTGCTCGCCTCACAGATCGCTGCGGAAGTGGCCGTCGCTCCCGCCTCGCCTGCCTCAAAAATCCCTTGCCGCGAATGGCCAGCTATTCATGGGTCACTACGCTAATCGTCGTCGGTCATTTGGACGGCCCAGGCGGGGTAGGGAACCCGCGAGCCTTTCACGGCGCGCCACAGAATGCGGTTCAACACGTCTTCCGGGCATTGGTCCGGCAGCTTCCACGGCAGCCGCGCCGATCTGCGCGCGTCCTTGCGAAGAAGGGCGTCGGAGATGCGTTTCGGATCAGGATTCATGTCATCCAGCGGAATATTATTTGTGACAGATTCCCAGGGCGAAAAATCTGGGGCGCCGGTGAAACAATCCCGCATCGGCGTGGCCGTGGCGTCCATCTGGTTCATGGGCGGCAGGCCCAGGATCAGTTCGATCGTCCTCAGCAAACTCGTTTGATTGTACTGGCTGCTGATGACCTGATGGCGCTTTGTGTAGGGACTGGCCATATAGGCGGTCGTGCGAAATCCGCTCACATGATCCCAGCCATTTTGCGGGTCATCTTCAATGGCCAGAATGCAGGTATCCTTCCAAAACCGGCTGCGGGAAATGGCCTCGACAATCCGCCCGAAGGCCAGGTCGTTGTCCGCCACTTGCGCTTCCGGTTTGGGCCGCCCGTAATCGGTGCCGCTGGTGTGATCGTTGGGCAGGCAGATGATCGTAAGATTTGCCAGGCTGTCCGCGGCTTCAAATTTCTTAAGCTCGCCGATGAACTTCTCCGCGCGAAAAACATCCGGCACCGCCAGGTCCCATCCGGCCGTTTCCCGGCAAAGGAACGGGCGGAGAGATTCAACGGAAGGATCGCTGTGGATGCTAATCAAACCGGTGTCGTGAAGAAATTCGTGGTAATGGTCAATGAACTCAGGGCCGCCTTTGCGGGCCGGGTTTTTCCAGGATTTCCGCGTGATGGCAAATTCTCCATAATCCCGCAGCGTCTTGCCGTGCGCCAAAACATTGTCCCAAATAAATCCAGCCGGCGAATAAGCAAGCGCATCCACGTCGTCATCCTCCATGCCGTCGGGATAACTGCGGGCAAAGGCGTAGAAGGATTTTTCCATGTAATCGGCGGCCATGGCGCTGTCGGCCCATTGGTGGCCGTCGGCGCTGAAAAGGCCTGAGCAATAGGTGTTGTCCAACAGCACAAAATCGCGGGCCAATTTGTGCTCGTTGGGAGTCACCCGCGCGCCAAAAACGCAAAGTTCCGGGTCGCCGTTTCCTTCCGGCATGTCGCCCAGCACTTGGTCGTAAGTGCGGTTCTCTTTAATCAAATAAACAACGTGCTTGAAAACGCTCGGCTCGCCCACCCGTTGCGGCACCGGCGCGGGAGCCTGATTGGCGCGCGGCGGCAGCGCGGCCTCCCTGAGCAGCGGATAGCGCATGTTGGCCAGAGCCCGCCGCGTGCCGGCGGCGAGTTCCTGGCGCGACGGTTCATTCAGCAGGGTAATGCTTCCGTAAAATTGGTGCGTGTTGAATTCGGGTTTGCCGTTTGATTTTCTCGGCAGCCCGTTTCCCATGCCCTTGATGTTGGCCACATAAATCGATTTCCGCGCGGCGTCGCACACGATGGCGCCCGGATACCAGCCGACCGGTGTCAATCCGCGCCAGCGCGAGGCGCCAGGCTTGAAGTCAAATACCGCGAGCGCGTTTTGGGTGCCGTTGCAAACGAAAAGCCGCCTGCCCGCGCGGTCGAAGGCAAGCGCATTGGGGCTGGCCCCGAATAAATCGCCAGGCTGGCGCCGGGCGGAAATGGTTTCGACAATGGAGTCCGTGCGTGTGTCGATGACGCTCAGCGTGTCATCGCCCGCGTTGGCCGCGACCACGAATTTTCCATTGGGCGACAGCGCCATCGCGGAAGCGTGTTTGCCCGTCAACAACTCCTTTGAAACAATGTTCCGATCAAGGTCAATTACAGAAACCGATCCCTCGCACGCGATGAACCGGGTTCCGTCCACCCGCACAACTGTGCCCCGGCCGGCGGGACCAGTCAGGTCTCCGGCTTGGGGACGCCGGCCGCCCCAGTTGCTCACATAAACTTTGCGCCCCGCCACAATGACATCGTAGGGCGCGACGCCGACATCCCAGGTCCGCAGAACGGCGCCGCTGTTGGCATCCAATTCAGCCGCGCGATTGCCTAGATTCAAGGCGGCGTAGAGGCGGGTTCCGTCCTTGGAAAATGCCAGGCCCGCTGGAATTTCCGCTTTCCGCCGGGGAGCGTTCGCGGGCGGAAGAGGAATTGAATATCCCGGCGACACGCGCTCAGCCGCATCCACCGAAAACACTTTCAAACATCCGGTAACATCGGACAGGAAAATTCGGGAGCCGTCGGGAGCGAAAACCAGCCCGGTAAAACTCAATTGCCCGTCGCTGTCCGGCGGCAGCGAAAGCGAGGAATCGGCCTTCTCCTCTGGGAATTCCACCGTCTGCGTGATCTGTCCCGCAACCGGATCCATGACCACTAGGGCGCGCGTCTTGCCGGACGTGACGAGAATGCGCCCGTTTGGGCTGAGAGCCAATCCCAGCGGGCGAAGGCCGGGCAAGTTGACCTGGCGCCCGGCCGGCTCAACAATCTGATTGACGGGCGTCACGATGCGGCTTTCCGACTCCCGCCTCACTTGTTCCTGGGGGTCCCCAAGCAAACTGCTGGCAGCCAGCAGCGCGCACAAAATGGCGTGGCGCCTCCTGATTCGAGCGGCGGGCACTTTTCTAATGGTGATCGCCGCCGCCAAAGTCTCCGGCGACGACGACGGTCAAATCCTTCGGGTCGATGTGACTTCGCCACGCGGCGGCTACGGAGTCCGGCGTCAAGGCCTTGATTTTTTGGTCCATCTCCGCGTCATAAGCCATCGTCCGGTTCAATTGCCGAAGACTTGACAGCATGGCCGTCAGGGCTGGGTCACTGGCGCGGCCGACTTTTCGAGCCTGCAAATAACCCTGCTTGGCCTGCTCCAATTCGTCCGGCGTCACGCCATCCTTGAGCAGGCGATCCAATTCCTCGGCGGCCGCTTTTTCTAGGCGGCCCATGTTTTGCGGATTGCAAATGGCGGTGATGGAGAGGGTCCCGCGTTTGTCCCAAGCGGAGGCCCCAAGGCTCGAACTTACGCCGTACGAGAGGCCGTCCTTCTGGCGGATGCGGTCGCCCAGCCGCGAGGAAAGCGCGCCAGCTCCAAAAATATAATTGCCAATGACCAGCGCCGGATAATCGGGATCGTCGTCGCGCACGGGAAAAACGAGGCCGGCTGTGTAAGTCGCATTGGCTTTGCCGGGCGTGTCAATACTTTCGCGTTCGCCAGCCTTGGGGCTTGCGTCGGGCATTGCGATGCGGGCGTAAGGCTTTGCCGCCTTCCATCCGCCCAACGTTTCTTTGAGGGCGGCCATGCAAGGTTCGGGATCGAAGTCCCCCACGATGGTCAGCTCGCCATCCTGCGAGCCAACATAATCGTGATAAAGCTGCGCGACCTGCTCGTAAGTGGCGTGGCGAAGGCGGTCCAGCGATTCGCTGCTCGTGGGAGTATAACGAATATCGTCTGGCCCAAACGGATTGAGCCGGCGCTGGAGTGCGAGTGGGGCCAGCATGGCCGGTTCCGTCTGCGCCTGTTCGAGGCGGGCAATTCGTTCCTCCTTCAGCAATTCGAATTCGCTGGCGGGCAGAAGCGGCTCGCGCAGGACCTGCCGCAACAGGCCGATCACCTCCGGCAGCGTATCGCGTTTGGCCTGAATCGAAAAAGTGAGCGAACCCATCGAACTGCCGCCCGCGCCGCCGCGGCCCCGTCCGCGCCCGCCGCGTCCGCCTCCGCCTCCGCCCGCGCGCAATTCAGCTTCTAGGCGGTCGAGTTGATCGCGCAATTGCTGATACGAAAGCTTCTGCGTGCCGCGCATCATCAGTTCCGGCAGAAAGTTGGCGGCGGATTCAAAGCCCTTCAAATTTTCCTCATCGCCGTAATGAAGCGTGAGGGAAAGATGCACCTCCTGGCCGCGCGACTTTTTTTGCAGAAGCGTCGCCTTCACGCCTTCCGGCAAATCCACGCGGCGGGCGCGCGATTCGATATTCTCCGGCGTGGCTTCAAAGACTTCGCCCTCGGCCATGGCCGCGCGCCCTTTGTAATTGTCCACCAGCGTGCCAATGTCCGGCGTCGAGGGAATGGGCACCTTTTCCGGCCTGGCCGTCGGAATAAACAGGCCCACGGTGCGGTTATTGCGCTGAAGATATTTGGCGGCGGCCGCCTGCACGGCTTCGGGCGTGACTTGCTCAATGCGGTCGCGGTGCAGAAAATACAGCCGCCAATCGCCCTGCGCGAACCATTCGCTGAGCGAGACGGCAATCTGGCTGGTGTTGGCAGCGGCCATTTCGCGCGCCTTGAGAATTTGCATTTTGGCGCGATTGACTTCCTCGGATGTGACGCCGCTGTCGGCCACCGTTTGCACGGTCGTGAGCATGAGGTTTTCGGCTTCGTCGAGTGAATTTTCCTTTGGCACCTCCGCCTCGATTTCAAACAAACCGGGATCGTGCTGGGCCTCGGCAAAGGCGCCCGCGCTGGCGGCCTTTTTGGTTTCAACCAGCGCTTTGTAGAGCCGCCCGGAAGGCTGGGTGCTCAGGATATTTGCCAGCACTTGCAGCGCGGCCATGTCTTCATGCGGGCCGGCCGGGATGTGATACGCCGCATCGACCACGCCGACGTCGCCAACCCGCCGGAGCGTGACCGAACGCTCGCCTTCCTGCGGCGGTTCCTCCGTGTAAGTCGCCGGCAGTTTGCGTTCGGGGCGCGGAATGGGGCCGAAATATTTCCGCACCAATTCCAAGCCGCGGGCCAATTCAAATTTTCCGGCCACGACCAGCACGACGTTGTCCGGCTGGTAATACTTTTTGTAAAACGCGCGCAGATTCTCCACTGGCACGCGCTCGATATCCGTGCGGTTGCCGATGGTGGACTTGCCGTAGTTATGCCAGTTGTAGGCGGTGGCGGAGACGAGTTTGTTGAGCACGCCGGACGGGGAATTTTCGCCGCGCTCGAATTCGTTGCGCACGACGGTCATTTCCGACGCCAGGTCTTCGCCCTTGATGGAACTGTTGACCATGCGATCCGCCTCCATATCGAGGGCGAAGTTAAGATTGTCATCGCTGGCGGGGAGCGTCTCAAAATAATTGACACGGTCGCTCGAAGTGCTGCCGTTGAATTGCGCGCCGCGGTCCTGCAATTCCTTGGGGATTTTTGGGTGGCGCGGCGTGCCCTTGAAGAGCATGTGCTCCAGAAGATGGGCCATGCCGGCCTCGCCGTAACCCTCCTGGCGCGAGCCGACCAGAGCCGTCATATTGACGGTGACCTTGGATTGAGAGTTGTCGGGGAAGAGCAAAAAGCGAAGGCCGTTGTCAAGCTGGTATTCGCTAATGCCTTCCACGGCGGCCACCGGTTTTGGGGCGGCCTCCTGGGCGCCGGCGCTGGCGCAAATCCCCGCGGCGATCACGCAACAGAAAACGGAAATGAAATGCCTGATTTTCATAAACAAGTATGATTCGTTGAATTGGAACTTCCGTTCAACATTGCAACAGAAGAAGCGCCGCCCTCAAGCATAATTTCACCTTGGGTTGGCGGAGATTTTATGGGATGTTCGGTGTAATATTCAGCGGATATGTCGATGCTAAAATTTTGGCTGGCAAGTCTTGGCCTGGGCGCTCTGGCGCTGGCGGCGTCCGCGCAGACCTACACTCTTGTCCAGGGATTGGATAAATTTGAAGGCTCGACCGCGGCCTGGCATCTGCTGGAAACCAACGGATTCGTCGTGACCGATCCGTCCTTCAAACACATGTTCACGCCCTACGCCGATGGCTCCATGCTGCCGTTTATCACGACGGATTCGGCCTGGCACGCTTATCGCGTTTTGCTGGCTCAGGGATTGCAGGACCTGGAGACGGCCCAGGCGCCGCGGCTGGCCGATTTCTCGCGGCTTTTGCTGGCCGCCGCCAATGAGCAGGCCAAATCGCGCGGGCCGGATTTTTCTGATCTGGCCCGGTTCGCCGCCATCGGGTTGGCGCTCCAGGACAAAACCGTTCGCGCTTCACTGCCGGCGGACCAAAAGCGGCTGGCCGACGCGCTGCTGAAGGGCCGGGACGAAGTGCAGCCAGAGATTGGATTGCCGCTTCGCGCGGAGGAATTTAAGCAGGCTGGCAAAACAGCGTCGCCGGAACGGGTTGGTTACGCGGCCGCGCGCAAGTGGTACGCGCTGGTGGAGTTCCGCATCTCGGATGCCCGTGAAACGCGCCTGGCCCTTTGCCTCGCGTGGCTGGTTCACCATGAGCCAGGTTTGCTTCAATCCTGGCAGCAGCTTTCGGCGCCGTGGGATGCATTGCTGGGGCCGATGGAGGAAATTCCTCTTTACTGGAACGAAGCCGTGAAAATGCTCGGCCCCAATTTTACGGCGGCGGATTTGCTTAAGCGGGCGCCGGACTTGCAATCGCGGCTCGCGGGCGCAACCAGTGGATTTCACGTGCTGCCGGTCCGCGATTCGTCCGCCGCGATTTGTTTCCAGACCATGGCGGGTCCGAAAATTTCGGGCCTCGATTTTTTGGCGGCGTCGCCATCGTTGCGCTCGCGCGCGGCGGAACGCGCGTTGCAAAACGCCGACGGCGCAACGGCGGTGGAGGCGGCGCGGCGCGCGGATGTTGGGCCGCTGTCCGATTCATTGCGCGGACGCGCGCTGGAGTTGCTGGCGGATTTGCAAAAACCGCTGCCCGTCCGCCTGGGGCCTGCCTTGCGTTCCGAGGCCTGGGCCGACGCGCAGGTTTGGTCGCAGCTCGGCGCTTGGGCGGACGCGGATCACTTCGAGACTTCACGCAGGAAGGCGAGGATGGATGACTTCCAAGGCGGCATGGGCGAGAAGCCCCCTGCGGGCGTGGTGGCGCCGTACCCGGAATTTTTCACGGGGCTGGGGCGTGTCGCGCTGGAGACGGCGGACTCGTTGGAAAAAGCGGGCATTGACGAGCCGTTCGATGCCAAAACCACCGCCCGCAAATTGCTGGAGTGCTTGCTATGGCGCGAGGGCATTGGAACCAAGTCCGAGGAGGAATACGAACGAATGGCCGGCCCGCTCGCGCAGTTCGAGCGATTTGCGCTGCAATATCGAAAGCCCCAGGCAGCCGAGCGGCCGACTCGCACGGGTGTGTCGCTCGAAGTTGTCAACAACCTGGAAGTGCTGGCGCGCCGTTGCTCGACCCAAACGGCGCCGGACGAAGCCGACCGCGGGGCGCTGCTGAAATTTTTCGAGGCGCGGCAGACGGTTCCGAAAGTGTTGCACGACTTCGCCCCTTTCTGTGACAAGCTGGCCGAGCTGGCCCGCAAACATCTGGACGGAACCGCGCTGACTGATGCCGACGCCGAATGGATTAGCAACTACGGCATGGCGCTGGAATCGTTTGAAGCTCCGGGCAGTTCTCCGATGGATCCGTCCAACGACGACTTTCCGACAGTGAACCGCGTGCGGAGCGATTCCGCGGGAAAGGCTGCTTTTTACGCCGGCCTGGGATTGCCGCAAGCGCTGTATATCATATTGCCCGCCGGCGGCCGGCTGCGCCTGTATCGCGGCGCGGTTCTGGCCTACCGGGAATTCGCTGGCGCCGATAACATCCCTTCGCCAGCCGAGGGCGGCCAAATGCCGCCGCCCGCTTTCACGCGAAGTTTCCGGGTGGAGCGCGACGCCGCGGATTTGATCAAATCATTTACGGAGACCGACCCCGATTCGCGCGACGACAGAGAGATGACCGACGCCATGGAAGAACTTCAGGCGCGGGTGACGGACCGCGATTTGCCCGGCTTGATCGCCGCGCTGGGCAAACTCGAAGACACGATGGGCAGCCCGGCGGCGGCCGGAATCGCGTCGGCCATTGGCAAATTGCATTGGGAGCCGCGTCAGCGGGAATTGTTCGCGTTAATGGAAACCAACGACGGGGCGGCCGCCCAGGTTGTCGCTCCGATTTTTTTGCAGCGGCCGGAAGGAGTCGATGGCGTTTTCCTGAGCGCCAATTTTGAGCGCGCGCCGGCTCGCGCGCGGCGGGTTTATTGCGCGCTCCTAAGCCACGTTGTCCCGCAAACGGACCAGACGCGAAACGTCCTGCTGCGGGCGTTGGCGGACCCGGCTCCGGGCGTGCGCTGGGCGGCGGCGGCAGCGGCGGACGGGGCCGCGCGCGACGCAGCGGAATGGGTCCCGGCGCTTGTCAAACAGTTGAGCGATGAGAACCAGTATGTGGCGGCCATGGCGGCGGGCGATTTGGAGCGCATCCACGCGACGAACGCCGCGCCCGCGCTCCTGGCCAGCCTCGAAGCGCGCGTGAAGGGACCGGAGCCGTCCATCGAGGAATTGCGCAAGGAGAACGAAGCCGTGCGCGATTTCTTTTTGAATTCCGCGCTGGAGCAGGCGCAAATCATGAATTCACCCCCCGCGCCGAACGTGGGGCGGATGCGGCGATTCGGCGGCGGATTGGCCATGCGCCTGGACGAAGCTCCCGCGCCGTCGGCCATGATCGAAGCGCTGGGAAGCCTGCATTATCAACCGGCGGAGGAACAAATTTTTGGCCTGCTGGACGGGCCGTATTCGGCTTCGGCAGGCAAGGCGCTGAAACAATTGGCGCCCGACAAATTGGCCGAGCGCCTGATGTCCATCGCCTGCGACAAAAAAGCCGACGGCCCCACGCGCGACCGCGCCCTGGCGATCATGGAAACGCCGCCCGTCAGCGGCTCTGTCAAAGCATTGGTTCCGCTGCTGGACGACACCACCACCGTCCCCGGACGCCGCCCGATGCCGGGCCGGGAATGGCGAATTTGCGACCGGGCGGCCGAGACGATTTCCGCGCTGTTGGGGCATCCGATCAAAATTGTCCCGATGCAGACGGCCGACCAGCGCGACCAGCAGATTGAACAAATCCGCCAATCGCTCAAGGCGGAATATTAGCCGGCTGCTCACTGCACCCACAATTCAGGGTGCGGTTGGTGGTCCGAATTCCACATCGCGGCGGTGTTGGTTGGGTTGAAGAGAATCCACGGATTCATGGCCGCGATATGGCCGCCGCGTAATAAGGCGCCAGCTTGGCCCACCAGGACCGCGCATTCAGAGGGCCGGCCGCGCCGCCGAGGGAAGAATCGGGAAAACCGATGTAGGAGGGATATTTGTTGCCATGATCTGTCACATACATTTGCAAAGCCAGGCCCATTTGGCGCAGGCGGCTTCGGCAAGCTGCCGAGCGCGCCTGGCTCCTGCCAAATGAGATCGACGGCAGGAGAAGCGCCGCCAGGACGCCAATAATCCCAGTCACGACCAGCAATTCCGTCAAAGTGAACGCCCGCGTTGCGCAAAGCCCGCACGGGCGCCAGGGCTTGGGCAGTCTCATCCTCATGACTCATCAGACAAGCCTGGCGCAGGCCTGTCACGTCGCATTAGGGAGGCGGACGCGTAAGGGTGACGGAGCCGGCATTGGTCGTGCCGGGGAAAAAGCCGCCGCCGGCGGCGGTATTTTGCAGGAGCGCGCCGGACGCGGTCACTTTTTTCCCGCTGGTGTTGATGAAGCTGATGGTCATCAAACCGTTGACGCGGTTGATGGAACCGCTCACAAAATTGGGCGAGCCGCTGACCAATTTCATCGCGTCCGTCGCGGTGAACTCCACATCACATGCCAAATTAGAATCGAGGCCGCCTCCGCTGAAGGTCAGTTGCGCGTCGCCTTGAAAAAGGCTCTCCACGGCAGCCGCGGAATTCGTCCAAGGCGATCCTTCGGCGCCCAGCGTGACATCGAATTCATCAGGAGCGGTCCTAGTTTCGCCGGGCCTGACCCAGTTCAAACTGCCTGCCGGCACGGCTGGATTGGCGGAAGCGTCCAGGCTTAGTTCGCCCAACAGCAGGCTCTTGTTCGGCAGGCTGGCATAGACCGGAAATTGATTCAATTCGTTGACAGGCTCCAGCAGGGCGGTGAATGGCGTGCCATCGGGCAGGGCGCCACCCATGTGAATCATGCCGGTGATATTGGTGGCCAGCGCGTATCCATCGGGCAGAGAGGAATTTGTCAATAGAACAGTGTAGGCGGGGGAATCATGCGCGGCCGTCATGGCGGGGAACAGGGACAAATTGCCAGCTTCCCAGCCGTTTCCCTGGGCCTCGCCGGTGATTTGCCGGTTGGTGTTCTGGCCGGAGACGGTCATTTGCAAAATGACATTCCCGCCCGCGGCCGCGGTTCGGGTGATCGTTTCCGCGGCCGAACCGCCGGCGTTAAACGTGCCGGAGAGCGGATAGGAGGCTCCTGACAAGTATAATTTTCCGCTGTAAATCCCATTGCTTTGGAGCATCAAGTTGTTGACAAGCCCGGAATTGGTCGTGCTCGGCGCCTCCGGGCTGGAAGGCTGGAAAATTCCGTCGTAACGGGCGGCCGCGGCGACAAAGAGGTTGGTCGAGAAATTGGCCGTAATGGACAAATTGCCCTGCATGATGAAATGGAGCGGGTTGGCATTGGTGGCCAGACCCGTGGAGAAAGTCCAGTTTGAGAACACGTTGCGGCTGGCGGCTTTCGCGGTCAGTGTGTAGCCCTGATTGACAGCCAGCAAGGCCCCGTTGGTTGGAGGAGGGCTGCCCAAAACCGCGGGGCCGGCCGTGATGCCTCCGAAACCATTGGTCGCCAGCTTGAGTTGGGCCGTCTCGATATAGAAAAACTCGCGCGTGACTAACTTGGACACATTGCCGGAGAAATCCACGCTTTGCACGGTGACATAATTTGTGCCAAAGAGACCCGTCGGAAAAATGGTCCAATTCGAGACCGCGCCCGTCCCGGCGCTGAGCGAGGCCGTGTCCATGATGAAGTTGGTCGCGCCATCGTCGATGTTGGTGATGAAATAATCGACCGCGACAATCTGGCCGGGGCTGGAGGCGGTGCCTTGGATGATTAAATTGGTGGTGCGCGCGGCCGGGGCAGGGGAGGTGATGGCCACGGCGGGCGGGGGCGGGTTGGTCGAGAAAGTCAGCGAGGCCAGGTCGCTGCTGTCCGTGCCGTTAGTGTCCGTCACTTGCACGAAGTAACCGCCCGCCTCGTTGGTTGATGCGGACAAAATCGTCAATTGCCGGGTGGATGAGCCGCTGATAATGCTGTCATCAACGTTGATTCCATCGCTCAACGGAACCGCGCCGAAATACCATTGATACGAAAGGGGCAGGCCGGCCGGAGCCTTGGCCGTGACGCTGAAACTTACGGTTGCTCCGGGATCGACATTGAGCTTGCTGGCTGGCTCAGCGGTAATGGCGGGCGCGCCGGCGCTGATGGCCAGAAAAACAGGGGCGCTGGTGACGGCGGCTTCGAGCAGGGAGGGGCTGACGACTACCTGATAATTGCTGCTGGCCTGGGCGGCCGTGACATTTTTGACGGTCAGCGTCGGAGTGGTAACGCCAAAGAAAATAGTATTGTCTGTCAGGTTGGTGTTGTTGAGCTGCCATTGGTAGCCCAGCCCGCCGCTGTTCGTGTCCTGGAGCGCGGCGCTGACGGTGAAGGTGACGGTTCCGCCCAGCCGGGTGGTCTGGCCGGGCAGCATCGGGTCAAGGACGATATCGGAGGCAGTCAAATTAGTGTCAAGACTAAATGAGCCGTTCCAGAATTCAAACGCGAACGCACCCGCGCTGGTGGGCGTCCCGCGCGGCGCGCCCAATTCATCGGTCGCGGGGAAGCTTAGGCCCGGCACGCCCGTGACAAATCCCGCCGCGATGCTGCCATCCTGGAGGTCGATGGTTTCCATGGGCGGGCCATCGACATTCGTTGGGCCGACCATGACGGAGCCAAAACCTGAAACCAAAGTATCCAGCAGCACATTTGAGTTGTTGATCAATGTATTGGTCGTCACGGCCGTCAGGCTTGCGTCCGAACTGATGTTAAAGGCGCCGTCGGTAATGCCATCGGCGTTGGGCCGGGGATTTTCCGTCGAATTGGTGCCGCCGGAGATGATGCTGCCGCTCAATTTGACGACGCCGCCCGCGCGGGCAAGGTCCCATCCGCCGATGGAGCCGTTGTTGCCGCTCGCTTCGCCGCCGGGGCCGTTGGTGCCGGCTGCAAGCGTGTTGCTCGCCAGCGTGCAGTTGCGGAGGGTCGCCAGCAGAGCGGCGCTGGCCAGGCCGCCGCCCAGAGCCGATCCGCCGTTGCCGCCTTTAAGGTCTGCCGAGGTGCTGCCGCCGCTGCCGGCTTTGCAGGAATTGTTGAAAAAGATGGAGTTTTCAATGTAAGCGTTGGTAATGGCGGCCGGCAGAAACAATCCGCCGCCTTCCGCCGAGCCGCCGCTGAAACCTTCGTTGTTGCCGGAGAGATCGCCCCCGGCTGTGCCGGCCGTGACGGAATTGCCGGAGAAAACGCAATTGGTTATAAAGACCCGCCCGGTCAGATAAACCGCGCCCCCCGCGGCCGTGCCGCCCGGAGAACCTTTGCCGCCGATGCCCCCGAAAGCGCCGGAGCCGCTGGGGCCGCCGTTGCCCGCCGAGCCGGCCGTGCAGGTGTTATCGAAGAATTCCGTGAAGGAGAAAACATTGGTCCGGCTCACGCTGTAGACGGCCGCCCCGAAGGCGCTGCCGCCGCTGCCGGAATTGCCGCCGTTTCCGCCGAAAAGAAGGCTGTTGCCGCCGCTGCCGCCGCTGCCGCCATTGCCCGCGATGGCGCTATTGGTGCCGAGCACGGAATTATATATGCCCAGGAATGGCCCCCGGCTGTAAATCGCCCCGCCAAAGGCCGACCCGCCGCTGGAGGCGTTGCCGCCGTCGCCGCTGCCGGAGTTGGTCGTGCCGCCGACGCCAGTGATATTGGTGACGGCATTGCCGGAGATGATGCAATTGCTGATGATGACCGTGCCGTTGTTGTAAATGGCCCCGCCGTTGGTGCTATTGCCGTTTAGAATTTGGAGATTGTTGAGAATGAGGGTGACATTCGTGGCCACGGTGAAGATGCGCAAAGTCCCGCCACCGTCGAAGACCACGCCGTTGGTGGAGCCGTCGATGAGGACGTTGCGATTGATCTTGAAGGTTTGGTCGCCTTGCAAACCGATGAAGGCGTTGGTCTGGAAATTGGTGATGACCAAAAAACTGGCGCTGGCGCTCGTTTTGTTATAGGGGATGCCGGAAAACCCGTTGAAATTGGTGATCAACTGGGCGCAAACCGGCCGGCAAAGGCACGCCAGAAACATTGCTGCCAGCCACCAAGCCCTCCTTTGTGCGAAAGAGCCTTTCAAAAACTTTATCATGCGACTATGCTCTATATCAGACCTTTGTTTATGATTAAACCATCTTTGCGGGAAAAGTTTCGCGCTTTCCGCGCGAAGAACGCGCCGTGAAACTCTTTTACACAGGCCCGCAAGTCAATGCCGAACTGCTGGCCGCCATGCTCGAAAAGCACGACATCCCCGCCCGCCAGCAATGGGCCGATCCCGCCGCCCCTGACGATGGCGATCTCAACCGCCCCACCGAGGTGCTGGTGGAGGAGGCGGATTATGACCGGGCCTGCGAGCTGTTTTATACGGAACGGGAGGATGAATTGTAGGGAGAAGCGTTAGAATCCTCAATTTACCGCAATTCACCTTGTGCGGCCTTGTTTTTCCTTGAAATGCCTTGGTCTCAGTCTGTTTTTCTCAATATTTCGGGAATAATCCCGTCAAAAGCCCCCGAAAGAACACGCGCCAAAGCGCCGCATGGCTAAAAGAATACCATTATTTAGTGGTAATGCAAGGATTGGTATTTCGAGCATCTTAATCTTAACCCGCCCCGGCGGAGATTAAGATTAAGGTTAAGATTACGATTTGGATGAAGAGGGGAAAAGGCGGAATTCAGGAATAGTTGCTTTGCCGGGGCTTGCGGGGTTATATTGACGCCCATGAACGCTCGGTATCGGCCGGTCATTTTTGCCGTGGCGGCCCTGGTTGGGGTCTGGCTGGCGTCGTTGGGCGGGTACGCTCTGGCCGATCATTTCAAAATGACGGCGGAGAGGTTGAGCGCGTTCATCCATGGCACCGACTTCTCGAAATTGTCCGGCGACGCCCGCGCCAAGGCCTTGCGTGAATTGGAGGCGAAGATCAACGCGCTCTCCCCTGAAGAACGCCAGCAGGGCAGGGTGGACCGCCTCTGGGACGATTGGTTCCGCGATATGACCGAAGAGGAAAAAGGGCAATTCCTCGACGCCACGCTTCCCTCCGGCTTCCATCAAATGCTCGCATCTTTTGAACAGCAACCGCAGGAGAAGCGCGAGAAGGCGATCAACGACGCCATCAAGCGCCTTCGCCAGCAGCGCGAAACCCCGGACCCGAAATCCAAACAATCCGACCCGAACGACACCAACGCGCCCCCGGTTCTGAGCGATGAATTGCAGCAGAAAGTCACGACCATCGGCCTGAATGCCGTCTATAGCGCCAGCTCGGCCGAAACCAAAGCGGAACTGGCGCCGCTCCTGGAGGAAATCCAGAAAACCATGGAGTCGGGCCGGATGTTGCGCGGGGGGCATTGATGCGCACACGCCGCGCCCGCGCTTTCACGCTGGTGGAGATGCTCGTGACCATCGCGATCATCGCGGCGCTGGCGTCGCTGCTCATGCCGGCTCTTGGCCGCGGCAAGGAGGCCGGGCGCACGACCGTCTGCCGGGCCAACCTCCATCAAATTGGCGTGGCATTGCAGCTCTATGTGGACGACAATCGCAACCTCATGCCGGTCATGTATGACCGCCGCGCGACTGGCTCGCCCACGAACCTGCCCGCCATGGACGTGGTGCTCGCTCCGCAGCTTGGCTCCACGCAAGCGCTCCGGTGCCCCTCGGACGGCCAGCAGATTTTCCAGCAAACCGGCTCTAGTTACTCATGGAACAACCTGGTCAACGGCGAGAACGCCGATCATTTGCAAATTATGAATCTTTCCCTGGCCATGACGAGAATTCCGCTCGTGCTGGACAAGCAGAGTTTCCACGCCGCCCTTGGCCCGTCCAACGCTGTCAATTATCTTTACGCCGACGGCCACATCAAAAACCGGCTGATTATGGCAGGCCCGCAATGATCGAATTGCGCAACGTCACCAAGAAATTTGGCGGCAATAAGGCGGTGGACGATTTGTCGCTGTCGGTGCCGGCGGGGCAAATCTTCGGGCTGCTCGGGCACAACGGCGCGGGCAAAAGCACGGCCATCGGCATGATGCTGGGCCAGGTCTGGCCGACGGCGGGAGAAATCAGCGTTTGCGGACACGAAGTCACGCGCGACCGGGAGCGGGCTTTGCGGAAGGTCGGGGCCATATTCGAAGCGCCCGCGTTTTACAACGAATTGAGCGGCCGGCGCAACCTGGAGATATTGAGCTATTACACCGCGCCCACGCCGGACGCGCGCATTCAGGAAGTGGTGGATTGGGTGGGGCTGGGCGAGCGCATCAAAGACAGGGTCAAGACTTATTCGCACGGGATGCGGGCCAGATTGGCCCTGGGGCAGGCGCTGCTGCCGCGGCCGGAATTGCTTATACTTGACGAGCCGAGCGACGGCCTGGACCCGGAGGGCATCCACGAAATGCGCCAAACCATTCTCCGGCTGCATCGCGAACTGGGTTTGACCATCTTGCTCTCGTCCCATTTGCTGGTGGAAGTCGAGCAGGTTTGCCAATCCATCGCGGTCATGAATCACGGGCGCAAAGTGTTTCAAGGCACCCTGGCCGAGACCCGGCGCAACGGCGGATGGCTGCGCTTGCGCGTGGGAGCTTTCGCGGAAGCGGTGAAAATTTTGCGGGAAACGGGCTTAATCACCCAGGAGCGCGATGGGCAGTTTGTACTGCCGGCCGAAGGCGCAGAGTCTGACCAATTGGTGGAGCGCCTGGTGGAGCGGCGGCAGCGGGTTTACGAAATCGCGCCCGAGGAAGAGACGCTGGAGGGCTTTTATCTCTCGCTGATGAAAAAATGATCTACTACCAACTGCGCAACGAATTGTGGAAGATGTTCGGCAAGAAGCGGACTTACATCGGCTTCGGCGCTTTTTTGGCGGCGCACGCGACCATTCTAATGCTGTTCCGATTCTGGAAAGGGCCGCGCCTGGACATGTCGCGCCGGCTGGAATTGCTCGGATTCGACAGCGCGAAGTACATTTCCAATATCACGATGGCCGTGGCGGTGATCATTCCGGTGGCGCTGCTGCTCATGCCGCTTTATGTGGCGCTGGTCGGCGGAGATTTGCTGGCGAAGGAGGCGGAGGACGGCACCTTGCGCATGATCCTGGCGCGGCCGATTTCGCGGTTCCGCCTGGCGCTGGTCAAATGGATGTGCGGGCTGATTTTTTCGTTCGTCCTGGCGCTGATGCTGGGCGGATTGGGCGCAATTGTCGCCTCGTGCCTGTTTCCATCGGGGGGGCTGTTTGCCTTTCTGCCGATGGATAATATTTTCAGCGTGTTCGACCCGGCGGATGGATGGCGCCGCTACATCGTGGTGACTTTAATGTTGACGGTGACCGCCTCGACCATCATGGGTCTGGCGCTGATGTTTTCATGTTTCAATATCAAGCCGGCGGCGGCGACGATCCTCGCGCTCTCGGTTTTCCTGACCAGCCGGATCATCCAGGAATTGCCGTATTTTCACGATTTGCAGCCGTGGTTCCCGACTTATCACATGGGTTTTTGGATGTGGCTTTTTGAGGAGCGCGTGCCCTGGCCGCAAATATTCAAATCCCTCAGCTATCTGGCGGGATTCAACTTGACGATGCTCATCATTGGCTGCGCGGGCTTCCAGGTGCGCGACATCAAATCGTAGGCGTCAAGCGTAATATGGGCGCAATTGCGGCGCCATCTGGCCCACTTTGAGGGCCCGTTCCAGCGCGGCCGGCGCCAGATCGCATTCGCCCAGAATTTTTATTTCGCCCCCGGCCAGCGCGGCCAAGGCCCGCCCGTCCCGCAGCAAAATGCGGTTGGCGGTGATGGAAGTGACACGCGGGCCGGGAGTCAAAATGCCGAGCAGATTAAGGGGATCGGCCGCGTTGATGACGATCAACTCGCCGCCGGGGCCGGCTTTGCGCAGCGAACGCAGCAGCCCGATGGCCTCCGGCAATGCAAATTGCTCGCCGCTGACGCCATCGATAAAATGGCCGCCGCGAATTTCCCCGCGCGCTTCCAATCGCCGGCAAATGCGGCCCAATTCATACCACGACACGGCAAGAGATTCGCGCTCCAGCAGCCGCCGGAACACGACGCCATATCGGCGCAGGAATACTTTGGCAAAAATCTCGATGGCTTCTTCGCTGGCGGCGGGCGGCGTGGGAGACGGTCTTCGCAGCAGCGCCCACCGGCCCGCGAATTCCACGCTGGTCACACTCTTATGCCGCCGTTTTTGTTCGACCGTCGCGGACGACGCCCGCTTGTGCGAAGGAACCAGAAGCGCGCGCAGCCCTTCAAAGCTGTCCGCGGTGGCCCAGCCGCGCGCGGCCAATTCTCCCAGCGCCTGCTCCACGCGGGCGGGCAACAATTTGCTGGCGCGAACGAGTTCGCCGAAAAACATCGCGCCGGATTGCAGGAGGGTATTGAGAACCAGTTCGGTGTCCGGCGCGAGGCCTTCGTGAAGCGGCTGCCCGGATAATTCCTGCCACGCGGGGAAATGCTGGCGGTCAAATACAGAAATGGGTGTCGAACGCAGCGGAATGGGCGCGCGGCCATTTTGATTTTGCGAAGGCGACAGCCGGCCCCAGCCAACGCGGCCGGTCAGGCAAAGCTGATCCAGCCACTGCGGCGTGTAATCCTTGACCCGCAACGCGAGGACTTCCGGCTCCCACGCGGCGGCCGCCAGTTCGACGCCATCCAGCAAATCGAGAACGGTTTGAACGCCAGCCGGGCCTTCGGCGCGATGCTCGCGGCCGGCCCGCTGCCACGCCAGAAGAAAGCGCTGGAAATCCTCGAGCGAGACGGGCTGAATCTCCGCGCGCAGCCGGTTCAGCGTCAGCCGGTGGATGCGCGCCAGCAACCGGCGGGCGCACCACTCCAATTCCCTGGCTCCCGGATTGAATTTGCCGCGCAGGACAAATCCTTCCGCCTCCAGCGCCAGCAAGGCGGCGGTGATTTCGCTTTCCGGCAAGGCAAACAGCATTGACAACGCTGGAGCCGCGATTGGCCCGATAATTTCCATGCGCCCGCGCACCATTTCCTTCAGGGCTTCCGGCGCTTCCCATGTTCGTTTCACCTCGGAGGGCGGCGGTTCCATCGCTGGCTCGGTGGGCCGCGGCGGATAAACGGCCCGCGCCATGGAAAGCCGTTCCGCCGCCACCCAGAACGAAGGCTCGCCCATCAGCCGCGCCGTGCGCTTGTCCGCCACGAGTTGCGCGAGGAACGTCGCGGCGTTCGGCGAGCATCGCGCCAGATCGGCGCCCGGCATGACGCCGAGCAGGAGCAGCGCTTCGTGCAATTCGTCGGCGTTGTGAACTTGCGGCCACGCTTCCGCGCAAACATGCTCAATCGCCGCCGCGTCCAAAATGCCAAGCTCGTTGGTGTCCCGCGAGTTGCCGGCGCGCCGGGTGTGAACGGCCTGCGTGCGGCGCTCTTCCAGCGGGGCGTTGTCAAGAAAGGCGTAGGGGCGCGCGTTCAGAATTTCGTGGGCCAGCGGCGACGGTTCCGGCAAATCCCGCGCCACGCATTCGATGGACTGGTTCTCGATTCGGCGCAGGAGCGCTTCCAATCCTTCGATGTCCATCGCCTCAGTCAGGCAATCTTCAATCGTTTGCCGCACCAGCGGATGATCGGGCGCCTGGCGGTCGCCGACGATGTTTTCGAGGCAGGCGAGTTGATCTGGAAAAACAGCGGCCAGCAGGTTTTCCGATTCCATGCGCTGCAAGGCCGGGGGAATTTTGCGCCCATTGCGGTGCCTGAGCAAAGCGAGCGAGCGCGTCGCGTTCCACCGCCAGCGAATGGGAAACATCGGGGCGTCCAGCAATGCCTGGACCAGGATGTCCCGCACGCTCTTGCTGTGCAGATAATGGAAGACCTCTTCGAGCGGGAACGAATGCTGCGTGCCGAGGGAAAGGACGATGGCGTCATCAGTGCTGGCGGCCTGCAATTCGAAATTGAACGAACGGCAAAAGCGCTTGCGCAAAGCCAGGCCCCAGGCCCGATTCAGCCTCGCGCCGAAGGGGGAGTGAATGACCAATTGCATGCCGCCGGACTCGTCAAAGAAACGCTCCATCACGAGGCGTTTTTGCGACGGAATGACCCCCAGAGCGCGATACGCGGCGGTGAAATACTCGGCCAATTGTTGCGCGCCGCGATCGGAAATGTCCGTTTGAGCGATGAACCAGGTTTTAAGCTGTTCGCTGGAACCTCCGGACTCGTCAAGTATTTTTTGAACATCGTCGCGAAGCCCGCCCACAGCCGCCGAAAGCTCCGCCGTGCGGGCAGGCGCTTCGCCGAGCCAAAACGGAATGCCGGGGGGCTGGCCGCGGGCATCTTCGACGCGCACCGTTCCGGCCACGATCTGGCGAATCTTCCACGACGTGTTGCCGAGCTGAAAGATTTCCCCGGCCATGCTTTCGACGGCGAAATCTTCGTTGACAGTGCCAATGAAAACGCCGCCCGGCTCGGCCACGACCCGGTAATCGCCGTTGTCGGGGATGGCGCCGCCGGAAGTCAGCGCCGCCAGCCGCGCCCCGCGCCGGCCGCGAATGCGCCGATTGACCGCGTCGTAATGAATCAACGCGCCGCGACGCCCGCGTTTGGTGCTGAAGCCCTCGGCCAGCATGTGGACGACTTCCTGGAATTCCTCGCGGGGCAGGTCACGGTAGGGATAGGCCGAGCGCGCCAGATCAAAGAGTTTGTCCTCCTCCCAATCTTCGCTGGCCGCCGCCGCGACAATTTGCTGCGCCAGAATATCGAGGGGCTTTTCGGGAATGCGAATGGCGTCCAAAACTCCGCGGCGGATGGAGCGGAGCGTGGCCAGGCATTCGACCAATTCGTCGCGCGTGAGGGGAAACCAGCGCCCTTTGGGCAGGCCGCCCCGCTTGTGCTCGGCGCGTCCGATGCGCTGGAGAAACGCCGCGATGGAACGGGTCGTTCCCAATTGGCAGACCAGCTCCACCGAGCCGATATCAATGCCCAACTCCAGCGAAGAGGTGGCGACCAGCGCCTTTAATTCGCCGCGCTTGAGGCGGTTCTCCGCGTCAAGACGAAGTTTCGTGGAAAGGCTTCCGTGATGGGACGCCACCTTGTCCGCCCCCAGCGGCCCGGAAAGCTGATGCGTCACGCGCTCCGCCAGCCTCCGAGTGTTGACAAACACGAGCGTCGTCCGGTGGGCCTCGATCAATTGAACCAGCCGCCGGTAAACCTCGTCCCAAACTTCGTTGGACATGACCGCTTCCAGCGGCGAGGAAGGCAGTTCGATGGCGGCGTCCATCGCGCGGAGGTGCCCGGCGTCGATGATGCGGCACCGCGGCGCGCCCGCGCGGTCCAGGCCGCGCGCGCCCACCAGAAATTTGGCGACTTCGCCGATGGGCTTTTGCGTCGCGGAAAGGCCGATTCGCTGCAACGGCCCACCAGCCAGGGCCGCCAAACGTTCCATGCTCAATGCCAAATGCGAGCCTCGCCGGCTGCCGATGACGGCATGGATTTCATCGACAATCAACGTGCGGACGCTTGCCAGCATCTTGCGGCCGGACACCGATGTCAGCAGAAGATACAGCGATTCCGGCGTCGTCACCA
Organism: Verrucomicrobiia bacterium; assembly: GCA_036501625.1. GTDB lineage: Bacteria > Verrucomicrobiota > Verrucomicrobiia > Limisphaerales > Palsa-1400 > Palsa-1400. The sequence continues at coordinate 165,511 of DASXZY010000008.1, read as the reverse complement.
AAATATGCGGCGGATGTTTGGCAATGGCTTGCCGCTTGGCGGCGGGCGTGTCACCTGTGCGCACTTCGGCCCGCACGGCAATGTCCGCGCCGGCGTTTTCCTTGAAGGCGGAACGAATTTCCGCCAGCGGTTCCTCCAGGTTTTTATGGATGTCGTTGCTCAGCGCCTTCAGCGGCGACACGTATAACACGCGAATTTCATCGCGAAGGCCGCCTTCCAGGCCGGCGCGAAAAAGCGCATCAAGCGACGCGAGAAAGGCGGCCAGGGTTTTGCCAGAGCCGGTGGGGGCGGCGATGAGTGTGTGCGCGCCGCTTTGGATGGCCGGCCAGCCGCGCTCCTGCGGCGGGGTGGGTGTGCCGAATTTCCCCTCAAACCACCGCGCGATGCTCGGATGGAATTGAAATGTTTCCATAGCCGTCGGGATGAATTTCGGCCGGCCTCAATCCGCGAAAACTAAGACGCGGCGGCGATCAGGCCATCGCTTTTGCCAGCCGTTCGACTTCTTCCTTCATCATTTCCGTCACGCGATGTTTTGCCATATAGACCCGGCCGACAGGAATTTTAAACGTCTTGGCCACCTCGTCTGGCGCCCATTCCTTGTTCACGTAGAGGTCGAAAATTTGATATTCCTGCGGGTCCAAGCTGCGCTTGACCTTGGTCATCGCGGCTTCGAGAACGGTCTTTCTCCATTCGGTTTCCCAGATGGCTTCCAAATCCAAATGGGTCCGATCAGCGATGCTTTGCAAAATCTCCTCGTCGGAGGCATTTTCCTCAGCTGCAGTGGCGCGGGCGGGCGCGGCGGGGCCGCGCTTGCGAAATTGATCCGTAATGCGCCAGCGAGTCATGTTCAGAAGCCATGCCTTAAACGAGCCGGCCGCCCGGTTATAGTTAAATTCCGGCATGTGTTTGGCCACGGAGACCATGGTTTCCTGGACAACGTCCTCCGCCTCGGTTTGAGTCAAACCGCTCTTAACTGCCACGCCGTAAATCAGCTTCCAGTAAGTGTCGAAAAAGTCCTGCCAACTATCTTGATCCTGCCAATTTTTGAGGCGTTTGATCAAAGTTGTCCGGGTTCGCACCAAGTGTTGTCTTGGATTCTGCATCGAACACCTAAGATATGCGTTAGCGCCAGATTTGCAATAATAGAAAATATTACAAAACGCGGCGGGAAGCCCGGCGTTTTTTTGCGCCGCGGCCTGCCAAATAAAACCTTTGCCATTCGCGCGGCTTTTGAAAGCAGCGCCGCATCAAGCTCTTGCGCCGCGGGCTCGGGCATTTTCATTATTGCCTTGTCAGAGTTATTTTCATGATTATTGCATTGCCAGACCGCCCGAAAAATGGCTCTACTAATGCTCATGAAGTCCTGGACTGGTGTGCTAGTCGTTATGATGCGCCGCCTGAGGCCCGGCTTCTGTAACGTCATGTGCGATCGAACGCAGAACGGGGCGCGGCCAAATTCGCCTTCCATGAGGGTTCGAGCCGCATTCACGGCCGTCGCGCTGCTGTGTTTTCTCGCTTGCATCGGGAGCGCCCTGGCCGATGGCGCCGCGCCGAGCCAGAACGACGTGCGCATCGTTGAAATCCAGGGGGGCGTGGAAGTTTCTCCGGCCGGCGCGACCACGTGGGCGGCCGCGCATGGCGATCAAGTATTGCACGCGTTCGACCGGCTGCGGACTGGAACGCAAAGCCGGGTTGCCTTCCGCTGGGCCAATCAAAGCGTTATGACGTTCGGCGCATCGACCGAGCTGGAAATTCTGCCCCCTCATGCGGCTAACGCGGACCCCGGTCTGCATCTGATTCGCGGCATTGTGTCTTTCTTCCATCGCGATGAGCCAAGCCGCATCCGCATCATCACGCGCGGGGCCGTGGCCGGCGTGGAGGGAACGGACTTTGTCCTGGCTGTCAACGAAACGGAGCGCACGATCCTGTCGGTCATTGACGGCGCGGTGAAATTCAGCAACGACCAGGCCGCGCTCGTGCTGACCAACGGCCAGCAAGCCGTGGCCGACGCCGGCCACGCGCCGGTTCGCACGGAGGGCTTCGTGGCTAACAATATCCTGCAATGGTGCTTTTACTATCCCGCCGTGCTTGACTTGGAGGAATTGCCGCTCACGGCGGATGAACAGCAAACTCTGAGCGAATCGCTGGCCGCTTACCGTGCCGGTGATTTGCCGCAAGCGCTGGCCAGGTATCCCGCCGCCCGCCAGGCCGGCTCCGATGGCGAACGCGTCTATTACGCCGCGCTGTTGCTTTCCGTCGGCCAGGCGGGCGAGGCGCAAACGCTGCTCTCTTCGCCATCCCTGGCCGGAGCCGGCGAACGCTTTCAGCATCTTTCCGCCGCGTTGCAGGAACTTATCTCGGCGGTGAAGCGGCAATCCAATCCGGCCATTTCCAATCCCCAGCTCGCGACGGAATTTTTGGCGGCGTCCTATTATGAACAGTCGCGGGCGCTTCCGAAGGTTTCCCTGAAAACGGCGCTAAATCTGGCGCGCCATGCGGCCCAACGCTCGGCTCATTTCGGCTTTGCCTGGGAGCGGGTGGCGGAACTGGAGTTTTGTTTCGGGCACAAAAGCGAGTCGCTGAAGGCATTGAACAAAAGCCTGGAGATTTCGCCCCGCAACGCGCAGGCCCTGGCATTGAAAGGCTTTCTGCTGGCGGCGCGAAATCAAACACGCGAAGCCACCGGCTGGTTCGATCAGGCCCTGGCCGTCGATTCCTCCCTGGGCAACGCGTGGCTCGGCCGGGGGCTGGCCCGCATCCGCCTTGGAGACGGGAAGGGAGGGCGCGAGGATTTGCTGGTGGCGGCCGCGCTGGAGCCGCAGCGGGCCGAATTGCGCAGCTACCTTGGAAAGGCTTTTGCCAGCGGCCAGGATTACCGCCGCGCCAACAAGGAATTGCAATTGGCCAAAGACCTCGACCCCAACGACCCCACCGCGTGGCTTTACTCGGCCCTGCTGAACCAGCTTGACAACAACATCAACGATGCCGTGCGCGATTTGGAAAAATCAGAAGCGCTGAATGACAACCGGCGGGTTTACCGCTCGCAATTTTTGCTCGATCAGGACCGCGCCGTGCGCAGCGCCAACCTGGCGGCCATGTACCAGGACGCGGGCATGACCGCGCCGGCCATCCGCGAGGCCCTGCGGGCGGTCAACGATAATTATGGAAATTATTCCGCCCACCTTTTCCTGGCGGACAGCTACAGCCGGCTGGTGGACCCGTATGAAATCAATTTGCGCTACGAGACGGCCATGGAAAACGAGTTCCTGCTGGCCAACCTGCTTTCGCCGGCCGCCGTTGGGCCGATGTCGCAAACGGTGTCGGAACAGGATTACGCCCGGCTCTTTGAGCGCAACCGGCTTGGGTTCACGTCGGACACGGAGTATCTGAGCCGCGGTTCCTGGAACAGCGCCAGCGCCCAATACGGCGTCGAGAAGAATTTTAGCTGGAACGTGGAGGAGGACTATTACGCCGATCCGGGCCAGAGCCAGCGCGTCAACAATGGATTTGAACAAAAGCAGTTCACCCTTACTGTCAAACAGCAATTGACTCCCCGTGACAGCATTTACGGGCGGATTTTGGATTATGACGCCGACGGGGGAGACACCCATCAATACTACGACTCCGGCATGGCGAACTCCAATTTCCATTTCAGGGAAACCCAACAGCCGACGGCTGTGATCGGCTACCACCACGAAGGAGACCCCGGCGTTCACACTCTTTTTCTGGCCGGCCGAATCAATGATGACGCGTCCATTGGCGACCTGACCGCGCCCACGCTGGTGGTGTTCACGCCCGCGCCGGGCAAGTTCACACTCGCGCAAGGCGTTAACATGAACGAAGTTTTTGAGAACCAATTGACCGTCTATTCCAGCGAACTGCAACAAATTTGGGAGACGCCGGAGCACAACACGATTATCGGCGGGCGCGGGCAATATGGCGATTTTGAAACCTTAAACTTCCAGGATGCGCCTTCGACGCTGCTCTTTAATTTTCCCGGTGCGCCGGCGGCGACGGCCCGCCAGGATGTTGATTTGTATTTTGAGCGCGCCAGCGCCTACGCTTACCACCAATGGCAGGTGGCGGATCCGTTGCAGTTGATTGCCGGGGTCACCTACGACTGGATGAGATACCCGGACAATTGGCAGATGGCGCCCGTTTCCACGGCTGAACAGTCCACCAGCGCGATTTCGCCCAAAGCCGGCTTTATATTGACACCGGCGAAGAACACCACGATTCGTTTCGCCTTCACGCGATCAGTCGGCGGCGCCAGCGTGGATCAAAGCTATCAGATCGAGCCTTCCCAGGTGGCGGGCTTCATCCAATCTTTCCGCAGCCTTATCCCGGAATCATCCGCCAACGAAAGTCCCGGCGCGACCTTTGAAACCTTTGGGTTTTCGGTGGAACAAAAATTCAACACGGGCACCTATTTGGGAATCGAAGGGGACGCGCTCAATTCCCGCGATCACGAAACCGCAGGCGACTTCGACGTGACCCCCAGCAAATCCAAATTTGGCGTTCCCTCGGAATTGTCCGATCAGCTCGAGTATCATGAGGAAACGCTGCAACTTACGGCCAATCAATTGGCCGGGCGCGATTGGTCCTTCGGCGCGGCTTACCAGGTGACCAAATCGATGCTGAACGAGAATTTTACGCAAATTCCCAACAGCTTGGCTGGCCCGACTTTCCAACCCCGTCGCAACACCGAAGGCGTTCTGCACCAAGTGGGATTGTCCGTGAATTTCAATCATCCGTCCGGCTTTTTCGCCAGAGGCGAAGCCGTGTGGAATGGCCAGAGCAACTCAGGTTATTCGCCGAATGAGCCGGGCGATGATTTCTGGCAGCTTAACGCCTACCTTGGCTATCGTTTTTTGCACCGCGCCGCCGAACTCCGGCTCGGATTGCTCAACATCACGAGCCAGGATTACCAATTGAATCCGCTCAACCTCCACCAGGAATATCCCCACACGCGGACCCTCGCCCTGCGCCTTCGCTTGAACTTTTAAGAGCGTGTTTTAAAAATATCCTGGCCGGTCATGTGGCGGGGCGGGCCGGCTGGCGGCGTTGCTTCTCGGTCACAGATTTCTCTCCAATATGCTTCCTCATCGCGCCTTGCCAGCCCGCCGCGCTCGCAATCCCTGGTCCAAGCGGGTTTAAAACACGCTCTAACTAAAGCCATTCGCGGTTTCGCGTTCGGCCCGGGCGAATGTCATTAAGGAAGATTGAATCCGATCAGCGTGATGGGATAATTGCTGGTCGGCACGTTGTTGGTGAAATAAATCGTAAAGCCATATTGCGGGCTGGGGGGAGGGTAGGGGACCGTGACCGTCGATACAGCGCAGCCGTTGTCTCCATAATAGCCGACGTACTGTATTTTCGTATTGGGCCGATTGGTGTCCGAGGCGGTAAACAAATGCGTTTCATTGGTCGCGGGCATCCATCCCCAATAGTTGGTAAATGTATAATTGACGTAACCTTTGTAGGGCCCGGGGCAATTTCCGCCGCCGCCGGCGTAGCAGATCGGCAGGGAATATACCACGATGTCGGGGTCAGGATCGACCACCACGAAGACCAGCAAATTCCCCAGATTGTTTGTGACAACGCCGCGGCCGGTCTTCACGTTGCAGGAATAATTGCCCGCGTCGCCGGTTTGCGCGTTCACCAATGTCAGCGTGCTCTTTTTCTCGCCTTTCATCGGAGTCCCATTGCGCAGCCATTGATACTTCCATCCGAGTCCCTCCGTGACGGAAAATGTCGCGTCCGCGCCCACTTCAATCATTTGGTTGGCGGGGCTGACTATGGTGCCCGGCGGGTGAATTTCGCCGGTGACAATGACCGGGCTGGAGAGGCGGCTGGAGGCGCGGCTGGCCGCAACGATTACGGTGGCGGCGGCGGTTAAAATGACGAATGTGCGGAATGTGCTTTTGTTCATAGGAAATCGAATTAAGATTGATTCTCGTAAAGGATACGCGGCTCAATCAGAAATCTTTCAAGAATATTCGGAGCCGAAACAAAATGCTGCCAATCGCCCGCAATTCTGCCACACTGGTTTTTTTCTGATACGTGAACGGCAGCGCCACATCCAAAAAGAAAATCATCACTTCGGCGGCCGGGGCGGCGCTCGCTGTTTTGTGCGGATTTTTGCTGTGGCAATCGCCGATGAGTGAAGCGTGGGTCAACGGCAGCTACGATTATTTGTTCCGCTTCGGCGCCCGCGCTGTCACCAACAAGGTTTCCCTCATCATGATGGACAATGAGGCCTTCGACCATTTTCACAAAACGCGCGGCCAGTGGGACCGCTCCCTGCACACGCGGCTGCTGAACAAGCTTGCTGATGACGGCTGCCCGCTTGTGGTCATGGATTGTTTTTTTCGTGAAGCCCGCGGCCCGCGGGAGGACGCGGAGCTGTCAAACGCAATGCGGCGACAGCGCCCGCTCGTGCTGATGGCGGGGCTGTCAAGAATCAGCGATTCGCGAGTTGAAGGCATGCGCCCTCTGCTTCCCGCGGAGCCATTTCTCAGCGCGGCCGGAACCAATAATTGGGGCGTGGGATGGTTTGATGCGGACACGGACTGGATCGTGCGCCGCCAATGGCCGTTTCCGTCCCCGGGGCCGTATCCGAGCCTGGCCGAGACGGCCGCCCGCGTGGATGGAGCGCGCCTGAGCGGTGCGTCGCAGGAACGCTGGCTTCGTTATTACGGCGAGACCGGGCAATGGACTAGATTCAGCTACGGTTCCGCGCTGGACCAGCCAAAGAATTTTTTTCGCGATCAAATTGTTTTTATTGGCAGCGAGCCGGCCACGTCCATCCCGGGCGGAGACGAGGACAAATTTTCCACGCCTTACACGCGCTGGACTGGCGAAGCCGTTGGCGGCGTGGAGATCAATCTGACGGCCTTTTTAAATTTGATCAACGACGACTGGCTGCGCCGCCCATCCGGATGGATGGAAGGGATCATCCTGGCGGCCGCGGGAATTTTGCTTGGGGCCGGACTGTGCCAGTTGCGCCCGATGGCGGCCCTGGCGGTCGCGGCGGCCGCCGGAGCCGCGGTGACTCTCGGAGCCGTGTCATTCAGTTATTTGACAAACTATTGGTTCCCCTGGCTGGTGATCGCCGGCGGGCAGGCGCCGTGCGCTCTGGCGTGGACCTTTGTGGCGGCGAGAATCCTGCGCCCGGCGCCGGCGCCTGCCAGCGCTGCCGTTGCCGGCGCCCAGCCCGCGCCTGAAATTCCCGGCTACGAATTGCATCATCCGCCCTTCGGGCAGGGCGCATACGGCCGGGTCTGGCTGGCGCGGAATGCCCAAGGCCAATGGCGGGCTGTCAAAGTGATTTATCTCGCGAATTTCGGCCAGGATCCCGACCCGTTCGAGCGGGAGTTCAAAGGGGTGAGCCGCTACAAGGCCATTTCCGATCAGCATCCCGGCTTGCTGCGTGTTGATTTTCTGAGCGAGAAACTTTCGGGATGCTTTTATTACGTGATGGAATTGGGGGATTCCCTGGAGCCGGGTTGGGAAAATGCTCCATCAACCTACAAGCCGCACGACCTCGCTGGCGAACGGTCGCGGTCGCCGGGCCGCCGGCTGGCCATCCGGGACTGCATGCGGATTGGCATCAAGTTAAGCCATGCCCTCGATTTCCTCCATCAACAGGGCCTGACCCACCGCGACATCAAGCCGCAGAACATTCTCTACGTGAATGGCCAGCCCAAGCTGGCGGACTTGGGCCTGATCGCGGAAATCCGGCCGCCCGATGTGCTGCGCACTTCGGTGGGAACGCCCGGCTATATGCCGCCGCCGCCGGAACTTCCCGGCACGCCGCAGGCGGATATTTACGCTTTGGGAATCATGCTTTATGTCCTCAGCACCGGGCGAGACACGGCCTCGTTTCCCGAATTTGCCACCACGCTCATCCGGCGCGAGGACTCGGCGGAGTTTTTCGCGTTGAACAACATCATTCTCAAAGCGTGTCAACCCGATCCCGCCCGGCGCTACGCGACGGCGATTGAGATGCACGCGGCCTTGCAAGCGACGCGTGAAAGCATCCAAACTGGTATTGCCGCCGACCTTGGTTAACAGGCTGTTCGTTTCCTTCCCGCCCTCGAATTTGGGCGATTTGCGGTTTTCTGAAGATTTTTGAAAGAAATCAAAAGATGGCGCGTATCCATTGTAGAGCAAATATCTGACGACCGTGAAATTTCAAGGCGTGTATTTAGGCGAAACGCTGACACAAGCGCCGCACAGGCGGCTTGTACGCAGTGGCTGCGCCTTTGTGCGTTGCTTTGAACCATTCCTTTTTGAGCGAAAGGCCGCGAGGGGCCGGCCAAAGATGATATCCGTGTGAAAACCCCCCTTCGCATTCTTCATTTGGAGGACAACGCCCTGGACGCTGAACTGATCGAAGCCACCCTCAGTTCCGGGCGCATCGCCTGCTCAATTCGGCGCGTGCAAAACCGCCCTGATTTCGAGGCCGCCCTCGCTGCTGGGGACATGGACCTGGTCATCGCGGACTTTTCCCTGCCGGGCTTCGATGCCATGACGGCCCTGGAACTCGTTCGGGCCAAGTCGCCGGAAGTGCCGTGCATCCTTGTCTCCGGGTCGGTGGGCGAAGAAATCGCCGTGGAGACGCTCAAAAGCGGCGCCATGGATTACATTCTCAAGGGCAGCCTTTCCCGTCTTGTCCCCGCCGTGCAGCGGGCCATGAAGGATGCCGACGACCGCGCGGCCCGGCGGCAATTGGAGGAACAGGTTATCCAATCACAAAAGATGGAAGTGTTCGGCCAATTGGCGGCCAGCGTCGCGCATGATTTCAACAATTTCCTGGCCGTCATCATGGGTTACAGCGAGTTGCTCGCGCTGGAGTCCGGGTCCCCGGTGCAGCGCAATTATACTGAGACCATCCGGGAAGCCGCCCAGCGCGCCTCCGGCCTGACGCGCCAATTGCTCATTTTCAGCCGCAAACAAACCTTTCAAGCCGTCGTCCTGGACCTCAACAAAGTCGTGCAGGACATGGACAAAATGTTGCGGCGGCTCATGGAAGAGAGCATCGAATTGACCATCATCCCCGGCAAGGACATCGGCCGCGCCAACGCCGACGCCGGCTACGTCTGGCAGGTGTTGATGAACCTGGTTGTCAACGCCCGCGACGCGATGCCCAATGGCGGCAAGCTGACCATCGCGACCAGCAATGTCACGCTGGACGCCAGTTACGCCAACGAGCACAACGGCGTGACGCCCGGCGATTATGTGATGCTTAGCGTCAGTGACACCGGCACGGGCATGACGGATGAAGTCAAGGCGCGGCTGTTCGAGGCGTTCTTCACGACCAAGCCAAAGGGCAAGGGGACGGGTTTGGGACTGGCCACCTGCCAGACCATTGCCAAACAATGCGGAGGACATATCGGGGTTTATAGCGAGGTCGGCAAAGGCACGACTTTCAAGGTTTATTTTCCGCGAGTTGATTTGCCGCTGGACACTTCGACCCGGCACATGGCCGAAGGCGCCCTGCCGCGCGGCGACGAAACCCTGCTGGTGGTCGAGGACGAGCCGACTGTGCGCGAATTGGCCCGCACCGTCCTGGAAGCCCAGGGTTACGAAGTTTTGTCAGCCTCCAACGGCCGGGATGGCTTGAACATGGTTCATGACCGGCATGGCTCCCCGATTCGCCTGGTCATCACCGATGTCGTGATGCCGCACATGAGCGGAAAAGTGATGACGGATTCGCTTAAGACCACGTATCCGAACTTAAAATTCCTCTTTACTTCCGGTTATACGGAAGACGCCATCGCGCATCACGGGGTGCTGGAACCTGGGGTGGCGCTTCTGCCCAAGCCTTACACGCCCGCCACGCTCGCGCGCAAGGTGCGCGAGATACTGGATAATTGACACAAGCGCGGCCGTTTACCACGAAACGGGCAGCAGCGCGGTGGCGGCGGAATCCGGATCGGGCCGTTCGCGCAAGGACTGCTCAATAGCGGCCAGCGAGCGCGGAACGGAACCCTCAAAAATCGCGCGGCCTCCCGCCTGAACCGTCACCGGCTGGTCCAGATTAACCAGGCCGTCGGCAAGGCGAAGAGTCAAACTGCCGCTCGACGGCTCTTCAATCGTAATCGTTTGCCCATCAACATGCGCGGCGTAAACCACGTCCGCATTGGCGCCTTGCGGCGACCGCTCCAGCCAGTAAAACCGATTGTGCGTGAATCCGTCGTTCTCTTTCCACACGACGCGCTTGGGCCAGGCCGCGCGCCGCCATGCGACCATGCGCGGAATGGCTTCGGCTTCGCGGCCCTGCATATTGTGGCTCAAGCCGGGATAAACCGTCAGCCGGTGCGTGTAGCCCTCCGGATCGGCTTTCTGCAATACATCCATCTTCGCGCTGAACTGGCCCACGATCACATTGCGATTGTAGGCGGCATCCTCGCCGCCCATGTAAAGAAGAAATGGCAGATTGCGCAGGCCCTCGGGTGTCACTTGATTGGGATGCCCCGCGCACATCGTGGCGGCCGCGAATCGGTCGGCCATGCGCGGCGCCAATTGATAAACGCCGTCGCCGCCCGCCGAGTAGCCGATCAAATAGACGCGGTTCGGGTCCACGCCCCGGTTAATGACCATGTCCGCGATCAGGCGGTCCATCAAGCCATCCATCCACCGCACGTGCCACATGTCCCATGTATTGGCGGGCGCGCGCGGAGCAATGTTGATGCTCCCCGGCGGAAACTCATAGCGGCCGTAGTAACCTTTCCAATTGGCGTCGTTTTCCGCCTCGGTTCCCTGGCCGCCGCCGTGCAGCGTAATCCAAAGCGTGTGCTTGCCGTCCGGGGCATCGCCAAAATCGCGCTCCATCCATTTCATGCTTTGGCCGTCGATGGTGATTCGCTTCGCGGCCAATTCCGCCGCCGCCGATTTGGACTGTTCTTTGACAATCCGCTCCCACGCTTCCGAAACGACCCGCCCGGCGTCCTGGCGGGAAAACGTCGCATCAGGAACGGAGCCGCGCTCCGCGGCGGAATGGTTCAGCCACGTTTCAGCCGCTATCACGCCCGGAGCAACCGCCTTCATATCGTTCCACGCGAAGTCAAGCGTATGCGACGCCGCGCAGGACGCGCACTGGATGACGTCCTCGCGCGTTTTGCCGTCAATGGTAAAACGAAAGATCACGCCCTTGGCTTCCGCGGGCAGCGTGAAGTCCGGCATGTCATTCAAATCGGCCGTGCCGGCGCGGGTGTGATCGGCCGCGATGGGCGCCCCGGATTCCGACAGCATTTCGACCTGGGCCGGCATCCGTTCGCCGCCCAATTTGTCAAATAAACGAACGTGAACGAGCTTGGCCATCGTGTTGGTGTCCCCAATCAGCGCGGCGTAGCGGCTGGAGACATTGATGCCTGCCACCTCGCGCGAATCCGGGTCCCACGCCAGCGGGAAATGGGTCCCGGTGCGCCGCCAGCTCGTCGCGTAAACCTGGTTGATCGGATTCTCGCTGCGGGCGGTCTTGGCGGCGTCGTTGTTAAACCAGGCGCGGTTGAGGCCGTCCTTGCTGTATTCGTCGGCCCCTGTAAAAAACCAATCGCCATCCCAGATTTCCACCCAGGTGTGGTTGCCATCCTTGTCGGCCCAGCGCGGCACGCCGGCCATGCGGGCCGGAACGCCCACCGCGCGGCAGGCGTCAACCAGAATGATCGAGAGTCCCGTGCAGGTCGCCATGCCTTGGTCGATGGAGTCCTGCGGCGCCTGATTATTCCGGCGGCGATGGGTGTTGTAATGCACTTTGATGCGGTTGAACAAATCCCGGTTCAGGGCCTGGGCCGCTTCCGTGGCGGTTTTGCAGCCGGCCACAATTTCCCCCGCCATCGCATAAAAGCCCGGCCGCCAAAGCTCGCGCGCCTCGTCCACCGATGCGTAGGGAAGCACGTCATTAAAAAAGATGCGTTCCGGCACAGCCTTGGCCCACGGAAAACGTTGCCGCGCCTGGAAAGCCAGCGAAAGATTCTCCATCAGAAAATCGCTGCTTAACCGGGCGCGGTCTTCCGCCGGCATGTTGTCCAGCAGGAAATAAGCCGCGCGCCGTCCCGCGTCGCCGTATTTCTGGGCCGCTTGCTTGAGAAATAATTCGCTCTCCAGCGGCAGAGCCTCATCCAATTTGAGCAGCCGATCCTGGCGAATGCGCCAAACATGCTGGTGTCCGCCGTCGTCATAAGCGGCGGCGCACGTGTAGCCTTCGGGCGTCGATTCCAAATCCGGCGCCTGGACACCCGCCGGGAGGTGGTCCGTCGAGATATGCAGCGCCGTCAGGTTAGTGGCCCATCGCCGATGTCCGTTAAAATAATCGCGCTGCGCGTAATAAACCTCCAGCGCCAGATCGCGGGCCGGCTTGCCGGGAATCGGCGTGACCGCGACCGGTTCCGACGCCGGGCGGCTGGTGAATTGAAGCTGGCCCCACATCTCGGGCCGGTGCATATCGACGACGCCCTGCGGCGACCAAACCCAATTGTCCTCCGAGTGATGAGGAATTTTTTGTTCGCGCCCATTGGTGATGGCGATCTGCCATTCCACGCGCGAGAAATCGATGCGCCACTGTTCGCCCTCAGTGGGCGGGCCGGGATGGCGCGCATGTTCGTCAAGGGCACTCCACGGGAAGGCGAGTTCGACGGTCCATCCGGTGTCCGTATCGGAAGGGTCATTGAGCGTGCCATTGACATGCACGGCTGTTTTCGCGCCCGTGATTTCCCACTCGTTATGGGGTCTTCCTCCGTCCATGTAAGGCTTGTCGAGCAGCAAGTCCCAAGTGGTGTTGAGCGCGTTCATCTCAAATTCGTAATAAGGCTGCGTCTCGCCCTTGGGATCGATGAACACCTCGAAGTCGGGATCCTGGAAAATGACCGAATCGTGATTGGTCAGCGTGGCCCAAACGTGCGGCTCTTCCATTTCCGCGCCGATGTAAAGATAGTTGTCGTCCCACAGCAATTTGACGTGCGTGCGAAAGCGCGGTTTGGGTTTGGCCGCGCCCTCGATGTCGCCCGAATCCTCGTTCCACGGGACGTCCGCCCAGGCGGCGTCATCGAGCTTGCCATCAATGACAATGGGCGAAGCGGCGCGCCGGCAGACGTAAGTCCTGGGCGTGACCGGCTGCATTTTGTTGAGCCAATCCGAGTGATCGGAGGCGGGAAGGGTGGTGGGCACAAGCGCCAGAAAGCACGAAAACGCGGCAATTTGGCGGCAGGGTGACATGAGGCTGCGCAATTTTTTCATGAGCCAAAATAGTTCCAGACGCGAGAATGTTGCACCCGCGGCCAAGCCAGGTCGAGCAGGAAATCTTTCCCCTCATAATCTCTTCTGGATCGTGATTAACATTCAGCGCGGGAATCTCCGGCTTCAATTTTCAAACTTGTATTACCATAAAATCATGGTATTATCACCACCATATCGCGCTTCGGCGCATGTTCTTTTGGGCGTTGGCAGGATTTTTCCAAATTTTTTTTGCGAAAACAAAGCCGGGACCAAAGCAATTCAAGGAAATACATGGGAGAACACGGTGAATTACGGTATTTTTCGGTAAGAACGGCCTCCCAACGCCGGACTGTATCTTTTTGCGCACCCTTGGCCAAGGCCGAATTCTTTGGCGTTTGTCAGGCGGCGGTTTGTGACTTAAAGTCATGTGGACGGGGTTTATTTCGGGATTCACTTGTAAATACTCAATGATGCGTTTTGAATTGGCCTGACATGGAAGCGGTAAAATCGAAGAATTTGAACAAAATCTCATCCGCGCCGGAACAATCCGGCGCGCCTGTGGGGCTGTTGCCCGCGCCAGAACCCGCGCCCGCGGCTCCCGCGCCGCGCGATATGCTCCAATCACTGGAAGACGTGGTCGGCGCCATGCTCAAGACCCAAGGCCGGGAAAAAGCCGGCGCCTTTCTGGACAGCCTGGCCGAACGTCTCCGCGGCGAGGGGCTGGAGGTTCCGCTGCCGGTTCGCACTCCCTATATCAACACGATTCCCGTCGCGCGTCAGCCCGCCTATCCGGGCGACCGCGAGATCGAACGCCGCATCAAAAGCCTGGCCCGCTGGAATGCCATGGCCATGGTCGTCAATGCCAACCACGGCGATGCCGGCGTGGGCGGGCATATTTCCAGTTACGCCTCGATGGCCACCCTTTACGAGGTTGCTTACAACCATTTCTTTCGCGGCGGCGACGGCAAGCGGCTGGCCGACTTGGTCTATTTCCAAGGCCACACCACGCCGGGCAATTACGCGCGCGCTTTTCTGGAATACCGGCTGGACGAAGGCCACCTGCACAATTTCCGCGCCGAATTGGCCGAGGGCGGCGGGCTTTCCTCCTATCCGCATCCCTATTTGATGCCCGATTTCTGGCAGTTCCCCACCGTCTCAATGGGCTTGGGGCCGCTGATGTCCATTTACCAGGCCCGTTTCATGCGCTATTTGAGCGCGCGCGGGTTCATCAAAGCCGCCGAGGAACCCCGCGTTTGGGCTTTTGTCGGCGACGGCGAATCGGACGAGCCGGAAACGCTCGGTTCGATCACACTGGCGGCGCGGGAAGGCCTGGATAATCTCGTCTGGGTGGTCAACTGCAATTTGCAGCGGCTGGACGGCCCGGTGCGCGGCAACGGCAAGATCATCCAGGAATTGGAAGGCATTTTTCGCGGCGCGGGCTGGAACGTCATCAAGGTGATCTGGGGTTCAGAGTGGGACGCCATTCTGGCTGCCGACACTTCCGGCCTGCTCATCAAGCGAATGGGCGAAGCCGTCGATGGCGATTACCAGGAATACACCGTCCAGACCGGCAGTTACATCCGGCAGCATTTCTTCGGCAAATACCCGGAGTTGCGCGCGCTGGTCAACCGCATGTCGGATGCGCAATTGACCAAGCTGGTGCGCGGCGGCCACGATCCGATCAAGGTTTATGCCGCTTACAAGGCCGCCGTGGAACACAAGGGCGGGCCGACGGTCATCCTGGCCAAGACCATCAAAGGCTACGGCTTGGGTGAAGCTGGCGAAGGGCGCAACATCTCGCATCAGCAGAAAAAGATGAACGAGAAGGAACTGCGCGAATTCCGCGCCCGCTTCGATGTTCCCATCCGCGCCGAAGATGTCGTTGAAACGCCTTTTTACCGGCCCGCCAAAGATTCTCCCGAAACGCAATACCTCCTGCAACGCCGCAAGGAACTGGGCGGTTTTGTGCCCAAGCGAGTGGTGGCGGCGGAGCCGTTGCGCGTGCCGCGGATCGAAGCCTTCCCGGACATGGTGAAATCTTCCGGGGCCGCCCATGCCTCGACGACCAAGAGCTTTGTCCGCCTGCTCTCCCATTTATTGCGCAACCGCGATATTGGGTCAAAAATCGTGCCCATTATTCCCGATGAAGCGCGGACGTTCGGCATCGACGGCCTGTTCAAGGAGGTCGGCATTTACTCCTCCAAAGGCCAGTTGTACGAGCCGGTGGACAAGAAGGGGATGAGCTATTACCGCGAAGCCAAGGATGGCCAGATTTTGGAGGAGGGCATTACGGAAGCCGGTTCAATGGCTTCCTTCGTGGCGGCGGGCACGGCTTACGCGAATTACGGCGTCAACATGATTCCCTTTTACATCTACTATTCGATGTTCGGCCCGCAACGGGTCGGCGACGAATTCTGGCTGGCCGGCGACAGCCGCGTGAAAGGCTTCCTGCTCGGCGCGACCTCCGGCCGCACCACCCTCAATGGCGAAGGCTTGCAACATCAGGATGGCCACAGCCCGCTCATGACCAGCGTCATCCCGACTCTTTACGTTTACGATCCCGCGTTCGCCTTTGAGCTGGCCGTGATTATTTGCGAAGGCATGAAACGGATGTTCGAGAACGGCGAGGAAATTTTCTACTACCTTTGTTTGTACAACGAAGATTATCCCATGCCAGCCATGCCCGCGGGAGCGGAGGAGGGCATCATCAAGGGCCTCTATAAATTCAAGACCGGCCCCGAAGGCATGAAACATCAGGCGCAAATCCTGGGCAGCGGCAGCATCATGAACTCCGCCTTGCGCGCCCAGCAAATCCTGGCCGAGCGTTACAATGTGCGCGCCGATGTCTGGAGCGCGACCAGTTACAAGAATTTGCGCAACGATGCCCTCCTGGCCGAGCGCTGGAATTTGTTCCATCCGGCCGAGCCGCCCAGAATGCCCTTTGTCCAGAAATTGCTCGAAAAGGAAACCGGCCCATTCATCGCCGTGTCCGATTACATGAAAATGGTGCCGGACCAAATCTCCAAATGGGTCCCAGGCGGCTTGACAACTTTGGGCACCGACGGCTTTGGCCGCAGCGACACCCGCCCGCGCTTGCGCCGCTTTTTTGAAATCGACGCGGAATGCGTGGTCGTGGCCACGCTGCACGCGCTCGCGCGCAAAGGCAAAATCGAAGGCAAGGTGGCCGCCCAGGCCATCAAAGATTTGAATATCGATCCCGAAAAGGTCTTCCCTCAATTGGTGGCCTGTTAAACGAATTCTATGGACTTGAAATTACCTCCGTTGGGAGAAGGCGTGGACAGCGGCAGTGTCGTTGGCATCCTCGTGCATGAAGGCGATCAAATCGCCAAAGGCCAGGGTGTCATTGAATTGGAAACCGGCAAGGCGGTCGCCCCCGTGCCCGCCCCCTCCGCCGGCAAAGTGACAAAAATCCTGGTAGCCGTCGGAGACAAAATCTCTGTGGGCCAGAGCATCCTTTCCATGGAAGGCAGCGCGGCCCCGGCCGCCAAACAAGCCGCCGCCCCGGCCAAAGCTGCCGCCCGCCCGTCCAAACGCGCCGTAGCGCCGGCCAAGGTTGAAGAAGAACCCGAAGCCGCCGAAGCCGCCGGGGAGGAACTTCCCGACGATGCTCCCATGCCCGCCGCTTCGCCGTCGATTCGGCGGATGGCGCGGCAATTGGGCATCGACCTGCGGCGCATCCAGGGCAGCGAGAACGGGGGAAGAATTGTCATCGAAGACGTGCGGGCCTACATCCAGCGCCTGCAACGCCGCGCCACCGAGGCCGCGGCCGCCCGGCCTTCGGCGCCATCCAAGCCGGCTGCGCCGCGCGTTGATTTCGCCAAATGGGGGCCGGTCACCAAACGGCCCATGTCCGCGTTGCGCAAGGCCATCGCCTCCCACATGAGCGAAAGCTGGCAATCCGCGCCGCGCGTGACCCAGTTCGGCGATGCCGACATCACCGCGCTGAATGATTCGCGCAAGAAACACGCCGCCGCTTACGAGAAGAAGGGCGCGCGTTTGACCCTTACGTCGTTCGCCTTGAAGATCGTGGCGGCCGCGTTGCGCGAACACCCCGTTTTCAACACCAGCCTGGACGAGGCTTCCGATGACGTCATATATAAAGAGTATGTCCACCTCGGCCTGGCCGTGGATACAGAGCAGGGTTTGATCGTGCCGGTGCTGCGCGACGTGGACAAAAAAGATCTGCTGGCCATCTCCAAGGAAATGAACGAAATCGCCGCCAAGACGCGCGACCGCAAAATTTCGCTCGAGGAAATGCAGGGCGGCTCGTTCACCCTTTCCAATCAGGGCGGCATTGGCGGCGGGCATTTCACGCCGATCATCAACCGGCCCGAAACGGCCATTCTCGGCCTGGGGCGGGGCGCGATGAAGGCCGTCGTGCGCGAGGGAAAAATCGAGGCGCGCCTGATGCTGCCGCTGGCATTGTCCTACGATCACAGGGTCATTGACGGCGGCGCGGCCGTGCAATTCATGCTCGCCTTGGTCAAAGGGTTCGAGAACTTCGACGAAAAACTGCTCACTGCATAGAAAGCTGAAATTTACCGTGGATCCAATTCAAACTGAAATTGTTGTTCTGGGCGCCGGCCCTGGCGGCTATGCGGCCGCCTTTTACGCCGCCGATTTGGGCAAAAAAGTCCTGCTCGTCGAGCAGGATAAAAAATTGGGCGGTGTCTGCCTCAACCGCGGCTGCATCCCTTCCAAGGCGCTGTTGCATGCGTCCAAAATGATTCACGAGGCCAGCGAATCCGCCCATCGCGGCATCACTTTTGGGCCGCCGCAGATTGATTTGAACAAATTGCGCGCCTGGAAAAATGGCATTGTGGAAAAGCTCTCCGGCGGCGTCGCTTTCCTGGCCAAAAAACGCGGCGTGCAGGTGCTGTCCGGGCGCGGTTTTTTTGAGGGTTCGCGGTTGTTGCGCGTGGAGACGGAGCAGGGCCAGCAACCCGTCATTTACGAAAAGGCCATTATCGCGGTCGGCTCCAAGCCGGCCATGCCCAAGGTGTTCGACCTCGGAAACCCGCGCATTATGACTTCCACCGAGGCGCTGGAAATCGAGGAGGTTCCGCAGGATTTCCTGGTCATCGGCGGCGGTTACATCGGGATGGAAATGGGCAGCGTCTATGCGAACCTCGGCAGCAAAGTCGTTGTGGTCGAGGCGCTGGCGGGCATCTTGACAGGCGCGGACGCCGACTTGATTCGCCCGGTCATGCAATACGCGCAGAAAAATTTCCGCGAGCTTCGCTTCAACACCAAGGTCACGCAGATGTCCAGCAAGGGCCAAAAAATCCGCGTCGTGACTGAGGGGCCGGACAAGGTTGAGAAGGAGGAGCTTTACGACCGCGTGCTGGTGTCCGTTGGCCGCGCGCCGCGCTGCCATGACTTGGGCCTGGAAAACACCAAGGTCGAGCAGGACGAGCGCGGATTCATCAAAGTCAACGATAAAATGGAAACGGCTGATCCCGCGCTCTTCGCCATCGGCGACATTGCCGGCGGCGTCATGCTGGCGCACAAGGCCAGCAAGGAGGCCCGCGTCGCTGTCGAGACTATTGTTGGCGAACCGGCCACCGCGGCCGGCGTCATTATCCCAGCCGTCGTTTTTACGGACCCTGAATTGGCCTGGGCCGGCGTGACCGAAGCCGAGGCCCGCGCCAAAAACATGGAGTTCGAAGTGGCCAAATTCCCGTGGGCCGCCTCCGGCCGCGCCTTGACCTACGACCGTCCCGATGGCCTGACCAAATTGATCGTCGATTCCGCCACCGAGCGCGTCATTGGCGTGGGCATCGTTGGCCACGGGGCAGGGGAGTTGATCGCCGAAGGCGTGGTTGCCATGGAAATGGGCGCCACCGTTCGCGACCTGGCGGAGTCCGTCCACCCGCATCCGACGTTGTCGGAAACAATCATGGAATCAGCGGAAGCCTTTTACGGATTCTCGACCCACACCTTCGCGCCGAAGAAACGGGAAGAATGACCGGAGCAAGAATGAATTTGACAGGAGGGATGGCTCGGCGGAAGTCTCGCCCTTCCTATCCTATTGCGTGCGAAAAAGTTGTCTTGACAGGGCGGGGGTCCGGCCGAGCCCGGGGGCGTTTTCGGGGTGCATAAGGCGCCTCCTTGAGAACATGGACATTGCTCACGAAATCCAGAAACGCCGCACGTTTGCCATCATCTCCCACCCGGATGCCGGCAAAACGACGCTGACGGAAAAGCTCCTGCTCTATGGCGGGGCCGTCCAATTGGCCGGCTCGGTCACGGCCCGCAAACAGCAGCGCGCCACCACGTCCGACTGGATGGAACTCGAGCGCAAGCGCGGCATTTCGATCAGTTCCACCGTGCTGCAATTCGATTACGGCGGCTGCCGCATAAACCTTCTTGACACGCCCGGCCACAAGGATTTCTCGGAGGACACCTACCGAGTCCTGACCGCCGTCGATTCCGTCGTAATGGTCATCGACGCCGGCAAAGGCATCGAAAGCCAGACGCTCAAGCTCTTTGAAGTGTGCCGGCAGCGCGGCGTGCCCATCTTCACTTTCATCAACAAGTGCGACCGCCCCATGCGCGCTCCGCTCTCGTTGCTGGATGAATTGGAGCGCGTGCTGGGCCTGGCCGCGTTTCCTGTCAACTGGCCCATCGGCACCGGCTTCGAGTTTCAGGGCGTTTTTGACCGCCCCAGCCGGCAAGTGCATTTGTTTGAGCGCACCATCGGCGGCCAATTTCGCGCGCCGGTTTCCGTGGGCGGTTTTGACGATCCCATCATTCGCGAGCGGCTCTCTGCCGAGACATTTTCCGCTGTCGCCGAGGAATTGGCCATGCTCGATGGCGCGGGCGAAGCTCTCTCGCCCGAAGCGGTGCTGGCGGGCAAGGCCACGCCGGTATTTTTCGGCAGCGGCTTGAACAATTTCGGCGTCCAACTCTTGCTCGATCATTTTCTGGCCCACGCGCCTCCGCCCAAAACGCGCGCCGCGCGCGGCTTGGAAATCGCTCCCGAAAATCCGGCCTTTTCCGGATTCATTTTCAAAATCCAGGCCAACATGGATCCGCGCCATCGCGATCGCATCGCTTTTGTCCGCGTCTGTTCGGGAAAATTTGAGCGCGACATGGCCGTGCTGCATCCGCGCACGGGCAAAAAAGTGCGCCTGTCAAGTTCGCACAAACTTTTTGGAAACGCGCGGGAAGTCATCGACGAAGCATGGCCCGGCGACATTATCGGGCTGGTCGGCCACGCCGATTTCGGCATCGGCGACACTCTGACGACCGACCCGCAAATCGTGTACCCCGAAATGCCGCGCTTCACGCCGGAAGCATTTTCCTGGCTGCACAACCCGAACACGGCCAAGCACAAACAATTTCGCACCGGCGTGGATCAATTGTTGCAGGAAGGCGTCGTGCAGGTGGTGCAAGTGCGCAACGCCGCGACCAAGTCTCCGTTGCTTGCGGCGGTCGGGCCTTTGCAATTTGAAGTCGTGCAATTCCGGCTGGAAAGCGAATACGGCGCGGCCTCGCGCCTGGAGGCGGCGCCCTGGACGGTCGTGCGCTGGCTGGCGCCCGGCCTGACGGAACCGGAACTGGACGCGCTTTCCCTGCCGACCGGCGCGCGGCTGGGTTTTGACATGAGCCAGAACCCCGTCATATTGTTCGCCAACGATTGGTCGGCCAATTACTTCGCGCAGACCCATCCGAAAGTGGCGCTTGCGGCCGCGTCCGCCAGACAACTATAATTAGTTTGACAAGTCAGGCCGGCAGGGCCAGCCCCGCCAATCCGTCCTCGCCTTGCCCGCCGCAGATGAAGCGCAAGCCATGCCGCGCCGCGATGCTCCCCAGCGCCCGCACCATCCGCCGCACCGGCTCGCCCGCGATGGCGCCGACCGGCAGGAAGCCCAGCGCCGAGTCCTGGCCGGCATGTT
The DNA here is from genome assembly GCA_036501625.1 of Verrucomicrobiia bacterium. Classification (GTDB taxonomy): domain Bacteria; phylum Verrucomicrobiota; class Verrucomicrobiia; order Limisphaerales; family Palsa-1400; genus Palsa-1400. The sequence continues at coordinate 144,368 of DASXZY010000008.1, read as the reverse complement.
GTTCCGCCCAGGATTCCAGCCAGCTCAGCAGCCCGGCCCCGGGCACGCCGGAGTCGCCAAAAGCGACCATGACCAGCTCCGCGCTCGCGCTGGAGGCCATCAAATGGAAACGATCCGCCCGTTCCAGCAGGCCGAAGCGGAAAGCGTTGACGTTAAAAATCTTCTTGTCGCGCAGGTGGCTGGAGATTCGGTCGAACATGCCGACGATGGCGCTGCGAGTCTGGGCGCTGTCGTAGGCTAGGAGGACGTTGATTTGATAAGGATCATTGGACTGCATAATGTTCTGCCTTCCTGTTTCATTTTGCTTCCATCATGTCTCATCTGACATCACCGCGCTTCTCTTTGTTCAACGAATTCAAACACCGGTTTATTCAACTTGTTGCGCGCCGCCGCGGCGGGTAGAATTTTGCCCATGTTCAAAAAGCATGTTGCCGCCGCGCTGGCGGTCGCCGCCGTGGCCGCCGCTCAGCGGTGCCCCGCGCGCCAGCCGGGTGTCAATTCAAATTTTACGATTGGGCCTGGCTACACCAACGCTCCGGAAGTGTCCGCGCGCGATGGAGTGCCCAAGGGCGCCATTCATGCGTTCACCCTTCGGTCGGAAGACAGCAAATTTTATCCCGGCCTGACTGGGCCTTACGAGCGCGGTGTCTGGGTCTATGTGCCCAGACAATATGTGCCCGGCACACCCGCGCCGTTCATCGTGGTGCAGGATGGCAAGGGCTATACCAACCGCCTGGCCACGGTGCTGGACAATATGATTAATGAGCGCCGCCTGCCCGCCATGATCGCGGTCATGATCAATTCCGGCGGCGGCGACGGCAAGGGCAGCGAGCGCGGTTTGGAATACGACACGGTTTCCGGCAAGTACGCGATGTTCATCGAACAGGAAGTGCTTCCAAAGATCGAGACGGATTATCATGTCAAGTTCACGGCCGATCCCAACGGCCGGGCCGCCATGGGCGGAAGCTCCGGCGCCGCCTGTGCCTTCACGATGGCGTGGTTTCATCCCGAACTCTACCGGCGGGTGCTCAGTTATTCCGGCACGTTTGTCAATCAACAATCGCCCGCAAACCCGGAGTCGCCGCATGGCGCGTGGGAGTATCACGAACACTTGATCTCCCAAAGCGCTCCAAAGCCATTGCGCGTATGGCTGCAAGTCGGGGAGAAGGACAATGGCTGGAACCGGGACGAAGCGTCGTTTCACAATTGGGTCCTGGCCAACCAGCGCATGGCGGCCGTCCTCCAGGCAAAAGGTTGCCAGTGCGAATACACTTTTTGCCGGGGCGCCGGGCACGTTGATCGCAAAGCCGTCGGCCAGACGTTGCCGGAAGCCCTGTCCTGGCTTTGGCAAGGCTATGCCAGTCCGAGCCAGCCGTGACCGCGCCAGCGTCCAGCGGCGCCCGGAGCGTTCGCATCCTGCTGAAGGTCTTATATGCCCTGCCGGTGCTGTTCGTGTTGGGCCTGTGCGGCTATTTAGGTTACAGGCGCATGACGCACCAGCCGCCGCCCGTCCGCAAAATCTCCACCGAGCCATTCGCGGCAGTTAAGATTGGGGGATTGGACGCCCGCCTCTTCGCCCAGGGCAACGGCCTGCACGCCGCGGGCAACGACTTGTTCATCGAGTTCCGCGACGCCAACAGCAACCTGGTCGATCCGGGCGAGGTATCCTTCCTGCTGGTCTTGAAGATGCCCGGCTCGGTCTTGCACAGCCGCGGCGCCGTCATGCGCACGGCCACCTCCGGCCAATACCGCACGACCCTGGATCCCGCCTTAGCCGGGCAGTGGATGGCGACGCTTAGTTTCAAAGGCGCGCGCGGCGAGGCCGAAACGAACTTTCCCGTCAAAGTGGACTAAGTTTTTCGCGGACGGCAAGGAACTTGCTATGTATCGAACGTATGATACACGTGGCCGCATTGGGGCCGGTTCTGAAGCAGGCGACTTTCAATTATTTTGACATAGTTGTCCTGGTCTGGCTCATTATTGGACTCTTCGTGGGGCGCAAGCGGGGCATGTCGCAAGAGATGCTTCCGCTCCTGCAATGGCTGGGCATCGTCGTGCTGGCGGGGGTATTCTATTGGCCCTTCAGCCAATTGGTGAAGCACTACGCCATGTTCACCACCCTGTGGTCGTGCGTCACGGCGTACCTGCTGATCGCCGTCGGGGTCCATGTTCTTTACTTGTGGATCAAGCAGATGCTCGGGGAAAAATTGGTCGAAAAAGACCCTTTTGGCCGGGCAGAATTTTACCTCGGCATGACGGCCGGAGTGATCCGATTTGCCTGCATGTTGCTCGTCGGCATGTCTCTGATGAACTCGCGAGTCGAAACCGCCGCTGAACTCGCTCAGACCGAGAAGTTTCAAGCCGCCAATTTCTCCGACATCCGTTTCCCAACCTACGGCGAACTGCAACAGGACGTCCTTTTTAAATCCGTCACTGGAAAATTGGTGGAGGGCCACCTTAAGCGAGTCCTGATCGCTTCCGAGACGGTGGCGCCGTCCAAGCAAGTCCCCACTTTGGCTCAGCGAAGAAACGACACCATCGACCAAATTCTTGCCCAGCCCAGCAAAAGATAGCACCATGCCGCCCGATTATGGGTGGCTTCTTTTCTCCCGCCACGCTCGAGCAAATTCGGGCGGCCAGCGACATCGTTGATGTCATCGGCGGGTACATCCCGTTGAAACGGAACGGAGCCAACTTTGTCGCGTTGTGCCCGTTCCACCGGGAGAAGTCGCCCAGCTTCAACGTCAACGCGCAGAAGCAAATCTTTCATTGCTTCGGCTGCCACAAAGGCGGGGACGTGTTCGCGTTTGTCAGAGAATACGAGAACGTCGATTTCCCCGACGCCGTCCGCCGCCTGGCCGAACGCGCGCGCATTCCCCTCGAGACGGAGAACCAGCCCGGCGCTTCCGAAACGCGCCACGTCAAGGACCGCCTCTTCCAAATCCACGAGCAAATCACCCAGCGCTGGCAGGCCGCGCTGGCTGCCGGCGAAGGCGGGCAATTGGCGCGCGATTATCTGGAGCGCCGGGGTGTCTCGGCCGAAGCTGTGCGGCTTTTCCGCCTGGGCGCCGCGCCCGATGCCTGGGATGACACGGTCAATTGGGCCAAGAGCAAACATTACGAATTGCCGTTGATGGAGCAGGCGGGCCTGGTCGTTCGAAAGGAAGGCGGCGATCATTATTATGACCGCTTTCGCGGCCGGCTTATTTTCCCGATCTGCGACGAGCAAGGCCGCGTGGCCGCCTTCAGCGGGCGAGTCTTGTCGGGGGATGAAAAGACGGCCAAGTACGTCAACTCGCCTGAAACGCCTATCTTCACCAAGGGCAAGGTCATGTTCGGCCTCGACAAATCCAAACGGGCCCTGCTTGACACCCATCGCGCCGTCGTCTGCGAGGGGCAGCTTGACCTGATCGCGTGTTACATGTCAGGCGTCAAGAATATCGTGGCCCCGCAAGGGACGGCCCTCACGGCCGATCACACCCGCATCCTCAAGCGTTACGTGGACGAAGTCGTGCTGTGCTTTGACTCGGACAATGCCGGCCAGAGCGCGGCCGTCCGTTCGTTGGACAGTTTGCTCGCATCGGGCCTGGCCATTCGCGTGGCGGCGGTGCCGGCCCCGCACGACCCGGACAGTTTCATCAAGGAAATGGGCGGCCCCGCGTTCGCCAGCCTGATCGAAAACGCCCGCGGCTTCTTCGACTATTATCTTGACCGGTTGTGCGCGCAGAACGATGCGGCCACCGACCGCGGCCGCCGCGCCATCACCGAGGGCATGGCCGAGGCATTGCGCAAAACGGCGAACGAAGTCCTGCGCGATACTTACGCGCAGAAAACGGCCATCCGCCTGGGCGTCTCAGCCGAAGCGGTGCGGCAGGAGTTTAAAAAAGGCGGGCGCGCGCCGGCGGCCGAGCCGGAGGAAGCCGCCGAAAGCGCGCCAGAGCAGAGCGAAGTTCCGGCGCAAGACCGATGGCTTTTGCGCTTAGTTCTTGACAGCGACGAGCATGTTGAATGGGTCGCGGCGCATTTGGAATTGGAGTGGGTGGAAAGTCCGTTGGTGCGGGAGATTATCGCGCAACGGTTGAACATGGAAGCATGGCCGGGATTGGCCGGATGGCTCTCGCAATTGGAGAATCCCCAATGGGCCAGCCTGATTACCGATGTTGTGTCCGACAAAAGGGCGGCGCCCGTCGAGTCAAACTTGAAAGGAATCGGCGAGCGCGACGGCGCCATCAAGCGGCTGCGTGACAAACACATTGACCGCCGCATCGCGGCGCTTCACGCGCGCCTGGCCTCGCCGGAGCTGCCGGAGTCCGGCCAAGCCGAATGCCTGGCCGAAGTCCAGCGCCTGCGCCAGATCAAACGGCAGCCGCTTGCCGCAAAAGGTGACGCATGAATGACGAACTGCAAAAAGCCGCTGACGCGCTGGGCTTGTCCCTTTACGCGCGCCACATCTTCCTGTGCGCGGACCAGACGGAGCCGAAATGTTGCGCGAAGGAAGAAGGACTGGAGTCCTGGGAATTCCTGAAACGGCGGCTGAAAGAATTGGGCCTGGTCGGGCCAAGTCCGCTCGTCTTTCGCACCAAGGCCAATTGCCTGCGCGTATGTGTCGGCGGGCCGATCGCCGTCGTTTATCCCGGCGGCACTTGGTATCACTCCTGCACGCCTTCCGTTTTGGAACGGATCATCCAGGAGCACTTAATTGGCGGAACGGCCGTGCGGGAATTTGTACTGGCGCGAAATCCCAACCTATAAAGCCGCATTGTCAATAAGACGTGTCGTGCCGGCAAAAACGGCCAGAGCTATTTGCGTTCCCTTCGCGGCTTTGGCAACGGGCGCGAGCGTTTCAGGATTGAAGAACTCGATGTAGTCCACCTTGAGCCTGCTGCGCGGCACGCTGGCAATCATGGCGCGCAGTTCCTTCTCCAAATCCGCCGCCGGCACTGGCCTTGACGCCACTGCTTCCCTGGCCCGTTGGATGGCGCGCCACAGAACTTCCGCGTGCCGATGCTGGATGTTTGACAGATTTTTGTTTCGCGAGCTTAGAGCGAGGCCGCCTTGCTCGCGCACCGTCGGGCACACGATGATTTTGATCGGAAAATTCAAGTCGTCCACCATCTTCCGCACGACGGCCGCCTGCTGAAAATCCTTCGAGCCGAACAAGGCCACGTTGGGCTGAACAATATGGAACAACTTGGCCAGAACGGTCGTGACGCCGCGAAAGTGGCCCGGGCGCGCGGCCCCTTCCATCCGCTGCGAAATCTTTTCCTCGGCGACATAAGTGCTGAAGCCTTGGGGGTACATCTCGCTGTCCGATGGGGCGAACAGAATGTCCACTCCGGATTTCGCGCAGAGTTTTTTGTCCTGGAAGAGGTTATGCGGATAGGCGTCGAAGTCCTCATGGGGCGCGAATTGAGTTGGGTTGACATAGATGCTCACGACGACTTTGACATCGCGGCTGATCCCCTCCCGCGCGCGGCGGATCAGGCTGAGGTGCCCCTCATGAAGGCAGCCCATGGTTGGGACAAAAGCTACGGGAACTTGCACCGCCTGCCAAAGTTTGGCGTGCCGTTGCATGGCGGATATGCTCTGAACGAATCTCATCAAAGACAACTTGGGGCAAATAACCGGAGGCGCAATGCAATATTTTTCAGCGCGCCAAAATATTCCGAACCGCCCGCAGAAGGGCGTCCGCCTCCGCCTCGGCGCCGATGGTGATGCGCAGGAAATCCCTGGTTTCTGGCGCGGCGAACCACCTCGCCAGCACCTTGCGCCGGCGCAATTCGCGCAGCCATTCCTCGGCGGTGAATCTCGGCGGGCGGACAAAAATAAAATTGGTTTGACTCTCGGGAACGGCGAAGCCCAGGTCCCGCAACGCGGCCGAGAGCCGTTCGCGCGTGGCGATGAGCCGTTTGAACTGGCGGCGATACCAGGGCAGCTCGCGAAGGGCCGCCGACGCCGCAATTTGGCCCAGGCCGTTGACGTTGTAGCTGTCACGTATTTTTTGCAGCGCGTCGATCAGCGAAGGGTGGCCGGCGAAATAACCCACGCGCAGGCAGCAAAGCGAATAGGCTTTGGAAAATGTTCGCGCGACCAGCACATGCGGAAATTCCAGCGCGAGCGAGAATGCGTTCTCTCTCGCGAAATCGGCGTAGGCTTCATCGAGGACGACTACTCCAGATTGCGCGCGGCAGAGCGTCCGCAATTCCGCGGTCAAATAGCCGCGCCCGCTGGGGGCGTTGGGTGTCGTGATGAAAGTCAGCGGCGCGCGAAAATCCCACGCTCCGCCCCGGCGCAGTTGGGCAGGCGAAGGCAGCGCGAAATCGGCTGCCAGCGGCACCGCGTTCCGCCGCGCGCCGTGGATGTCCGCCAGCACTGGATAGAGGGAATAGCTAGGCGTGAAATATTGGACGGCTTGCCCCGGTTCGACAAAGGCGCGCGTGGCCAGCGCCAGCAACTCGTCCGACCCGTTGCCCACAATGAATTGCCCCGGGTCGCAACGGTGGAGTTTGGCAAGTTGCTCGCGCACGCCTTCGGCGGTTGGATTCGGATAGAGCCGCAGGCGCCCGTCCACAGCGGCCTTGATGGCGGCAAGAACCTTGGGCGAGGGAGCCGAGGGATTTTCGTTGGTGTTGAGCTTGACGAGGCCGCGGATTTTGGGCTGTTCGCCGGGAACGTACGGGTGCAGATCGCGGACCAGCGGCCGAACCAGCGATGTCGGTTTGGGCGGGGGCATGAACAGGAATTACCGTGTGCGGTCGATCGATTGCGAGATGAGGCTTTGCTGCGAACCCGCCTTGGAACGGCGGATGACAAAGACGCCCAGGAAGATCGCGATGGCCAATAAGGAGAACGCGATGACGAACAGGGCCGCTTGCTGGCCGGAGGAAGCGGGCGGCGGAACGATCGCGGCAGCTTGCGGCGGCGGCGATGGGTTTGCGGTCATCACCACCGGGGCGACAATCTTGGGTTCTGGCTCCTGCAGTTTCGCCATGAGGGTTTGCGGTTGCGAAATGGCCACCGGCGGCGGTTGCGTGACCGCGGGTTCTGGCGGCGCGACATTGTTGCGGGCGTCCAGCGGCGTGACCGGCGGAGGCGCCGCGATGGCGGCCGCCGCGGGAGCTGTGTTGGTGACAGGCGTGCCGGGAAGGAGCGCTGACGCGGGCGGCACGACGACTGGCAGCGGCGCGGCAGTCTTGTGCGTGATGTTGGAGCCTATCAAGATGATTTCTTTTCTATGGGCGGGCGCCGCCGGCGCGGGCCGCGGAGGTGGAGCGGCTGCCACAACCGGCGGCGGATTCGCAACCGGCGGGGGCGGGAGCGGATCGGCCGTATGCGGCACTACGATGGTGCCCGGATAATTGATGGTGTAATCGACAAACGAACCGTCTCGCACGGCCAGGACTGTGACCAGGGGTTGATGCGCTGCCTTGAATTCCCTGACGTATTGCTTGTGCAGTTCGTTGATGTCTTTGTCGAAATGCGTTCCCTTGATCAAACCGTCTCCGTCAAATATAAGGATGACCGTCAGCCTTTCTGATTTCCGAGCGACCTGGGTGATGGCCGGCATCGCGTTCTCGAGGTGCGAACGCTTGCCATAACGCAGCCCCTCCACGTAAACGCGCGCATCGTTGATAACGTCGTCCTTTTTCTGCTCCGACCAAACCTCCATCGGAAAGTCGGTGTTGAGGCGGTCGCCGTAAGTCCAAATGCCGATGGTGTCATTTTTGCGCAATTCGCCCTTGATGTCCGAAGCGATCAATCCCACCACCGCCTCCTCAATGCCGTTGGTGCGGGCTTTCATGTCCGAGGCGGTGTCAATCACAAAGAGAAACCGGTTGGGCGAATGATGCCTTGGCGCCTCCTGGTCTTGAGCACGGATTGAGCCTGCTGAGACGAGAATTCCCAGCAAAGCCAGCAGTGGCAAAGAAAATCGGTTCATCATCGGGTGGCCTTAAAAGCAATTTTTTGGCGGCGGTTGTGGCGGGCGATTTCGCGATCCTGCTCTTGCAGCGCGCGCTCGACGGTTTCGATGAAATTCTCGCAACTGCATGCCATGCCGCCCAGATAACTCACCGTGTCCCTTTCGGCGTAATCGTTTGTCACCGCGAGGATTTCTCCGAATTCGCTCATGCGCGCGGCCACGCGCTCGATGATTTGGTCCGCGGTCTGCCCGCCGCGCGAATAAAGGATTTCCAAATCCGGCGTGGAAGGAAAAGCCGTGGCAGGCGCTTTGCCGGCGCCATCGAAGACGATGGTAATGGGCGTGTCGGAGGCGTCGCGATAAAGCGTGAGAATGCGGATCAATTCGTCCCGCGCCTCCATTGAATAGCGGGGCCGCCCCGGGGCCAGCTCCGGCCAATTATGCAGAAGGCTGTAGCCATCAACCAATATTCGCACCAAAGCCATGCGAAGACAGTAGCGCCAATCAGGGGCGGAAACAATAGGGAATACCGCGCGGTTTCCAACGGACTTTTGGCGCCGCATGGCGCATGATGAAGCGAGTTGAATCCGGAGAACTACAAACTGGTCCGCCTTAAGAACGGGACGTTCAGCGTCCGCTCGATGGCCGAAGATGAGACGTTCCATCCCGTCATCGGACCCGAAGCCGAGGCGGAGGCGCTTTACGTCAAGCAAACGCGGCTCCGGCAGCGGTTGGAAACGCACGCCGGGGAATTCGTGGTTTGGGACGTCGGCCTGGGCGCGGCGGCCAATGCCATTGCCGTCTTGCGCGCAGCCGCGGATTGGCCCGGCTCGCCGCGGGTCATTAGTTTTGACCGCACCATCGAGCCGCTGGAATTTGCCATGCGCCATGCCGCGGAACTGGGCTACATGCGCGGTTGGGAAAGCGCGGTGGAGGAATTCCTGTCGAAGGGCAGGGCGCTGGACGGGCGGTGGGAGCTGCGCCTGGGAGATTTCCCGGAAATGCTGCGCCGCCATCCGCGCCCCGCGCCCGCGCCGCACGCCATTTTGTTTGACGCATTCTCGCCGGCTAAAAATCCCGCCATGTGGACGGCTTCCCTTTTTGCCGATTTGCACGGATGCCTGGACCCGCAACGGGCGTGCGTGATGCCGACCTATTCCCGCAGTACGATGCTGCGCGTGACTCTCTTGCTGGCTGGGTTCTTTGTAGGCGCGGGCGGCGCGACCGGGGAGAAGGAGGAAACGACCATCGCGGCCAACTCGCTGGAACTGCTGGACCAACCGCTGGGGCGGGACTGGCTGGAACGCGCGCGGCGTTCGCGGAGCGCCGAGCCATTGCGGGAGCCGGTTTACCGGCAGGCGCGCCTGGCGGACGAAAGCTGGGAGGCGCTCTTGCGGCATCCCCAATTCAATCCGCCCGCGGCTCCAGCCGGGCGATCTCGGCCATGATTTGATCGGCGACTTCCTGGTAGATTTCCTTGAGGCGCTGCTTGGAACAAACGGCCGCTTCGGCCCGCAGTTCCGCGAACATCATTGGCTGGCCGTATTTGACAGCGACGCGCCGCGGCCGGGGCAGCCGGCGGTGCGGGCCGTAGGCGTCGTGCGTGCCGAAGACGCGGGCCGGCACGACGGGCGCGCCGGATTTGATTACAGTCAAACCTATTCCTGAGCGCGCCGGATTCAATTGGCCGTGGCGGCTGCGGGTGCCTTCCGGAAACAGGATGACCGCGCCGCCTTGGCCGAGGCGGTTGAGGATTTGCTTCAATCCGCGCCCGGTGCCGCCATCGCGATCGACCGGCACGACTTCCCACGAGCGAAGAATGGAGGCAAGAATCGGCACGTGGAAGATATTGTCGCGCGCAAGGAAGCTGATTTGCCGCCGCACGCCCGAACCCGTCAGGGGCGGATCGATGTAGCTGGCGTGGTTGGGGGCGAGAATGACCGGGCCTGTCAAGGGAACGCGTTCGGCGTTGTAAACGTTCCAGCGGAAATAGCAAGTGAAGACGGCGCGGAAGAACAGCCATCCGCACCGGTAACAGAACGTCATCGCCCTGGGTTTCGCAGGCGTATCGGTCACTTGAGATCGTTGCTGAGCACGATGCGATAGCGGGCCTTGCCCGACCGCAAATGATCGAAGGCTTCGTTGACTCGCGAAAGCGGGAAGCTCTCGGTAATCGCCTCAATCTTATGGCGCGCGCAGAATTCCAGCATGGCGGCCACGGTTCCGGGGCTGCCCAGCGGCGAACCGGAGAGGGAGGCCTGCTTTTCGAGCAACTGAGCCGGCGCGATGCCCATCGGCGAGAAGGCCGCGCCGACAAAATGCAGCCGGCCCTTGGGCGCCAGTGCCTGCAAATACTGGCCCCAATCCAGCCCGGCGTTGACCGTGGAAATGATGTAGTCAAGCGAACCGGCAACCGCTTGCAGGCGGGCCGGATCGCGCGAATTGATGACCTGATGCGCGCCGAGTTCAATGGCTTCGGCCTGTTTGGAATCGCTGGAGGTGAAGGCGAAAACTTCGCAACCCCATTTGTTGAGAAATTGCAGGGCGAGGTGGCCCAGCCCGCCGATGCCAATGACGCCAACGCGATGCACAGGCTTGACGCCAAATTGAAGCATCGGATTGAACACGGTCACGCCGGCGCAGAAAAGCGGGCCGGCCTTGGCCGCGTCGAGTTTGCCCGGCAGCGGAACGGCCCAAAGCCCCTGGCACCGGACGCGATCGGCGAAACCGCCATGGCGTCCGACGATGGTCCCTTCGACCGTCCGGCATAAATTGTGATCGCCGCCCAGGCATTGGGGGCAGAACATGCAGGAATGGGAGTACCATCCCAGGCCGGCCGTCTGGCCCGGCTTCAAATGCTTGACTTGCGAGCCAACGGCCGTGACGGTTCCGACGGCCTCGTGGCCGGGCACAAACGGGTAGGCGCTCATGCCGAACTCGTTGTCAAGCATAGAAATATCGGAGTGGCAGATGCCGCAATAGTCCACTTTGATTTCCACCTGGTCGTCCTTGAGGGCGCCCGGGTCGTATTCAAAGGGCTGCAGTTTCGCGCCTTTGGAAAGCGCGGCGTAGGCTTTGATTTTCTCGCTCATATTAGTCTCATGTTATGGCGGCCTGCCAGTTGCGGCCTTCCCATCGCTGGCCGCCGGTCCAGAGGAAAGTGAACTCAATGGCCGCTCCCGCCGGCAGTTTGGCCGTTGGCAGGTCTGCGAACCACAGGCCGAATGTTTCGTTGTGTTTCACCTTCAAAGAATTTTTCCCCGCCCAGCCGTCCGCTGTCCAGATAATTGTCGCTTCGGCGGACAGGATGACGCGCAGGGTTTTGCCCCGCGCCACGCGCCGCGACGGATGGCTGAACATCCAGATTTCATGGCGGGAGGATACGGGCTTGTCAACATAACGCTTCCAGGCCGGTTCAATGCGGTCGAAGCAAACGCCGTCATGCCGGCTGCGCACCAGCGACACGTATTCAGCATGGGACCAGCACAATGGCATGGCCGCGCCGGTGGGCTGGCCGAGTTTCATGCGCCCGTCTGGCAAGTCTGGATCGTCCCAAAGCTGCTCGGAAATCATATGGCCCGCGTTGGCGAAGTTTTCGATGGCGCGAATGGAGGGCATCGGGTCGCGGCCCGCCGCAAGTTCGTAGTGGCCGCGTTCGCCGGCCAAAATCGGCCAGGAACGCCCGACGCCCGCGCCGTCGAACGCGCCGCCATCGGCCTTTTGTCCATAGCCGTCATGGTTGTAACGGCGCCAGCATGGGCCTTGCGGCAATTCGCGGCGCAGAACCCGGTCAATGACGGCGAGCGAAGAAAGCACCACCGGATGATCGGGCGCGCGAATGCCAAAGCGAACCAGTTGCAAAAAATCGCCCCCCACGATTCGACGCGCGGGATGGCTTCCGCCGCCATTGGCAATCTGAATGGTGGCCGTATTGGGGTCGGCGTGCGGGTCCGGCGCGTCCGGGTCGGCGGGATTGATGCGGATGTAATGATTTGGGAAACCTTCCACCAGATCGCCCTGCGTTGTAACGGTCCATTCCTCGACGTGGGCCGCGAGCCAATCAGCATAGGTCAATAGGAATTCCTGGTCGGCCGGATTTTCTGCAAAATCGGCCGCGGCGGCCAAGCCGGCGATGACTGCCGCCAGCGTGGAAGGCGAATAGCCGGCGTTTTCCTCCCAGCGTTCCTGGGAGGTGACCGGCCCGTGCAGCATGAGATACGCCGCGGCGCGATTGATGACAGGGCAGGCTTCGCAATGTCCCAAGCCAACGCCAGCCCGGCGCAGCCGCCACGCCAGGAGAATGGGCGCGGCCACTTCGTCCAATTGCAGGCCCGGCCAATACATCTGGCCGTTGATCCAACTGTTCTGCGGAAAACTGCCGTCGGCGCGCTGGATGACCGCGAGCCAGATCAACGCGCGTTGCGGAGTGCCGATTTGGCCGGTGGCGAGGAGGGCGGTCGCGCTTTGCACCAAGTCGCGCGTCCAAACCAAATGATAACCGCCCAGATCGTTGTCGCCTTTGGTTTCGCCCCACGGGATGCTCATGGAGGCCACCATGGCTCCCTCAAAGACCTTGTCCTCGTGAGCGAGCAGAATACAGCGGCTCAAGCGATAAGTGCGCCCGCCGTCGGCGGTGTCCTCGTCGAATTCATGGCTAGGGTCCACCGCGGTGCGCCGCCATTGCCGCAAATAATGGTCACGATGTTTCTCAAACGGGTTGGCCAGCGATTGCAGGAGCTTGGCGGCGGCGCTCTGGTAGCTTTGCCCCAGCGCGATGGCCACCACGAATTCATGGCCGCGCCGCGGATCGATCTCGCCAGTCAAAGCGATGTTCCCGTTTTCGGCGCTGCGGAATTCCCAGTCCATTTTGAAATTGCGCAAGTCCTGCCAGCCGTCGCTGGCGCCCGCGAAGCCGGCGGAGCGCCGGGTAAAATGCGAGGTGCAACCCATGACCAAATGGCAATGGCCGCGCCAGGCGTGCAGGAGAGCGCTGGCGCTGATCTCCGCGCACCGGCCGGAATTGCCCGCGCCGCCGCGCTCGAGGTGCGGGGCCAGGAGCGCGTAGAGTTTCAGTTTGCCGGCCAGGGACTTGTCCAAAATTTCCAGCCGCGTGTGAACGAGCAGGGCGGAGCGGTGCGGGTCCGCGCAAATCTGTTTGACAAGACGGTAGCGGCCCTGGCGCTCGGTGTTGATGACGCGGTAGAACAGGCAGGCCTTCTCCGGGTATTCGATCTGGTGCTCCAGGTCGGATTTTTCCTCGTGGCAAAACGTTTCGCCATCGGTGATGAGAAATTGGAAGTCGCGCGTGTTGGGCTGGTCCACGGACGGATAGTAAATCTCATTGACAATGCCGTGGCTCAAGGTGAACCACACGCGGCAACTGGTGTGGTAGGCCGTGCCGAATCCGTCCTTCGCGCTGGAAGTCCACCGCGGCTCCATGCCGGGCCATCCGAACGCTTCCTCGCTCATGCGGCGTGGCTCCGCGCGGCCTCGAGCAAGCCGGGCAGGTTGCAGTTCAGCATGTCGCCGATGTGCTCCAGCGTCACGTCCGCCGGAGGGCAGGCGGCCACGATGGCCGGGTCCAGCGCGTAATGGCCCTGGCGGACAAAAACCGTGGTCACGCGCGTTTGCCAGATTTTTTTGATGGCCGTGAGCAGGCGCAATTTGTCATCGACCACGACGTAATGTTGGGAAGGATAGCGTCGCGAGACATCGCCCAATTCCGATTCCTTGTGAACATAGACGAGGACGCGGCCCTCGACGACTTCCAGCAGGCCGGAGCGCTCAATCTTGCGCGGCTGGAAAACGACGTCGCCATCTGTCAACAATACAGCCCGGCCCCATAACTTGGCCTGCTCGATCACGTCAATGGAATTGGGAAAAAGGCGATTGGCGAAAGGGTAGTTGACAAGGAAGCGCGAAACGGTCAGCAGGCGCAGATCGTGCGGGTACTCCGTGCGGAAACGCTGCAGCGCGCCCAGATAATCGGCATAACCGAGTTCTGAGCGGAGGATTTCAAAGATGGCCCAATAGCGCTTGGCGCCCAAGGCGCCCACTTCGCGCTCGAGATGGGCCCTCATGTCGCGTGTGACCTGGTCGTTGTTTAAGAGGGTGTTATCGACATCAAAAAGAAATACAACCTTCTCCGCGTTTTCCACTGTCTTCATAATTAACCAGCTTGTTCAGTAAGAAATGCCTTTGACGTGTTTCTTCTTCCAGAGGCGAAAGCCGCCGCGAAAGGCATTATTGTTGTCGCCCAGACGGACGAAAGAGGGGAGTTTTTTCATCAATCGCGCATTGCCGCCGCCCAGGACGACATATTCCGCCTGCAAGGCGGCGCGCAGTTGATCCACGGCCTCAAGCACATGCTTGCGCCATTTTTTCCGGCCGGAGCGAAGGAGGCCTCTCATGCCGAGATAGTCTTCGTAAGTGCGGCCATTTTTATAGGGGAGATGCGCCAGTTCCATCGGTGTTACGACCGATTCGGCGACCATGGCCGAACCGAGGCCGGTGCCCAGGCCCAGGAAAAGCATGCGCCCCTTGTTATGGCTGCCGAGAGCTTGCATGGCGGCGTCATTTATAATTTTGATGGGATGCCCGAAGGCCTTGGCGTAATCGAATTTGACCCAGCCTTTGGCCAGATTGTGCGGCTCGGCCATGGGGCAGTCATGCACGACGGGGCCGGGATATCCCATCGAAATGACATCGTAGCTCCAGCCGGCATCGGCGGCAGCCTTTTTGACGCCCGCGACCATGTCTTTGGCGGACATGAGCGGGCCGGAATCAAAGCGAAGGCGCTTGTGCTTGCCGGTGGCAAGAAGCTTGATGCCGGTGCCGCCGACGTCGATGACTAATACGTTCACTCAATTTTTCTCCACGAGCGGCCGTCGCGCGCCAGAAGGTCATCGGCTTCCTTGGGTCCCCAGGAGCCGGAGGCATAATTGGGGAAACTGCGCGGGGGCAGGGCCTTCCAGACGTCGAGCACCGGCGTGATGACGCTCCAGCCCGCTTCCACCATGTCGGCCCGTTGAAAAAGGGTGGCATCGCCGATCATGCAATCGTAAATGAGCCGCTCGTAACCGGTGCTGGGAGTGCGCCCGAAGTAATCGACGTAATTAAATTTCATCTCGACAGCGCCCATGTGCATGATGGGGCCGGGAATCTTGGCGCCGAACCGCAGGGAAAGGCCCTCCTCCGGCTGGATGTAGAGAACAAGGCGGTTGGTTTCGAGATTTTCCACCGGCGTGTCGCGAAACAATTGGAAAGGCGCGCGCTTGAATTGGATGGCAATTTCCGTGGTGCGCTTGGCCAGGCGCTTGCCGGTGCGCAAATAAAAGGGGACATCCGCCCAGCGCCAATTGTCGATGCGCAATTTCAATCCGGCGAAAGTCTCGGTCGTGGAATCGGGCGCGACGTTGATTTCAGAGCGGTAGGCCGCTTTGATTTCGTCATTGACGCGGCCCTCGCCGTATTGGCCGCGCACGGCCATGTGCAGCACGTCTTCGGGCGTGGGGATTTGGATCGCGTGCATGGCCTTGGCCTGCTCGTCGCGCACGTCGTCCGCGTGGAAGGAGGTGGGCGGCTCCATCGCGGTGAGGGAGATCAGTTGGAAGAGATGGTTGGGCACCATGTCGCGCAGCGCGCCAGCCGTTTCATAATAACCGCCGCGCCGTTCGACACCGACGGTTTCTGAGGCGGTGATTTGGACGTGGTCGATGTAACGGCGGTTCCAGATTGGCTCGAAAATTCCATTGCCAAAGCGGAAGATGATGATGTTTTGCACCGTCTCCTTGCCGAGGTAATGGTCGATGCGGTAAATCTGGCGTTCTTCCAGGATTTGTTTGATCTCGCGGTTAAGCAGGCGGGCGGAATCGAGGTCGCGGCCGAAGGGTTTCTCGATAATCACCCTGGCCCAATGGCCGCCTTCCTGCTGGGCCAGCCCCGCCGCGCCAAGCTGCCGCACGACTTCGCCAAAAAAGCGCGGCGCCACGGCCAGATAGTGGAAATGGTTGCCCGGTACGTTATGGGCCTTTTCGGCCTCGGCGATTTGATCCTTCAGGAGCTTGAATCCGGCGGGGTCCTGGAAATCGCCGCGGACATAGTAGATGCGGTTGAGGAACCAACTCCACAAGTCCGTCGTGACTGGGCAACTGGCGAATTGTTTTATGTCTTCGCTCAGTTGTTTGCGGAAGGTCTCGGTGGTGTAGTCGTTGCTGGCGTAGCCAACGATGGCGAATTGCTCCGGCAACAGCTTGGCGGTCGCCAGGTTGAGCAAGGCCGGGATGAGCTTGCGCTTGGTCAGGTCCCCGCTGGCGCCGAAGATGACCATGACGCATGGGTCCGCCTTGCGGATGGGCGCTTCGGCGGAGGCGCTGGCCGTGTATGACTCGTTCATGCCAAAGAAAAGAAAACCCGTTCAGCCCGTTGTGTCAACTGCCATAGATGGAAATGATCTTGCCGAGGAATTGCAGGGCCTGCTCTTTTTTGCGCTGGAAGGAGTTGCGCCCGATGATGGAACCGAAACCGCCGCCGTCGCGGATGGCCTTTACTTCGCCGAAGACCGTCTCATCGCTGCTGGCGGGGCCGCCGGAGAAAATGACGATGCGCCGGCCGTTGAAACAGCATTGCACGACATTCTTGACGCGTTCCGCCAGGGTGGCGATGGGCACTTTTTCCTTTTCATAAACCTTCTTGGCGGCGTCCTGCTCGAGGTGCGCGGAGGGCAATTTGACTTTGATGATGTGGGCGCCCAATTGCGCGGCGAGATGGGCGGCGTAACCGGCCACGTCCATGGCGGTCTCGCCTTCCTTGCTCAAAGATGAACCGCGAGGGTAGGACCACACGACTACGGCCAGGCCGTTTTTCTTGGCCAATTCAGATGCCTCGCGTAATTGCTGGTACATCGTCACGCGCGCGGCGGAACCGGGATAAATGGTGTATCCGATGGCCGCGCAGCCCAGACGCAGGGCGTCTTCCACGCCGCTGGTGAGGGCAGACTGGGGGTCTTTTTCGTCCAGCAATACGTCATGATTATTGATCTTGAGGATAAGCGGGATTTCGCCGGCGAAGTCCCTGGCTCCGGCCTCGATGAATCCCAGCGGCGCGGCGTAGGCGTTGCAGCCCGATTCGATGGCCAGTTGAAAGTGGTAATGCGGGTCGTAAGCGGGCGGGTTCATGGCGAAGCTCCGGGCTGGGCCATGCTCGAAACCTTGGTCCACGGGCAGGATGACCAAGTGGCCGGTTCCGGCCAGCTTGCCATGATTCAACAGGCGGGCGATGTTGGCCAATGTTCCGGGATTATCGCTGCCGTACCAGCTTAAAATCTCTTTGACGCGGGGTGTGTTCATATCTGTCATATTCAATTCTTAGAGTCCTGATAATTCATCCACCCGCCGTTTTCTACAGGTGGCGGGTTTCCTTGGGGCGGTGAAAAGCTCCCAACGCCGTTGAGAATACATGGACTGACATGGCCCGCAAGCAAATCCGAGGGGGCTGCCAGGACCCATCTAGGCAGGCTTTCCGACGCCGGGCTTCCACTGATGCACGGCCAGGGCGGCCGCGCCGATGGCGCCGTTGAATTCTCCGAGGGCCGAACCCGCCACTGGCGGAAGTTCCTCGCAACGCGAAGCTTGCCGGAAGCATATCCGCAGACGATCCAGGAATGGTTCGCCCAAGGCCGGAAATGCCCCTGCCAGGATGATTTTGCCGGGGTTGAACGCATGGTTCAACTGGCTCATGACCAGCCCCAGTGTTCGCGCCAGCCGCTCCATGAGCTTTTGCACGGCAGGATCGCCATCCTGGGCCGCCTTGAGCAAGTGAGTCACGCTCAATTCGTGGCCGCCGGCCAGATGGGCGGCTCCGCTGGAAGCCAGCGCCGCCTGGATGCCGCGCAAGGACGCGATTTCCTCCAGCGTGGAGACGCTTTCGCTTCCGTCGCCGGCGGCGCAGGGCCAATCACCTATCTCGCCGGCCAGATTGTTGCTGCCATGATAAACATGCCCGGCCACAATGATGCCCGCGCCGATGCCGCTGCGCATGCCCAGGCAAATAAAGTCCTCCACTCCGCGCCCGTGCCCAAACCACAACTCCGCCAAAGCCATGGAACGGATGTTATTCTCCAAAAAGACCGGCACGCTGAACCGTTGCGAAAGCAGTTGCGCCAGCGGGATTTGGCTCCAGCCGCGAATATGTTTGTACTGGCGGGCGACTCCGTTGACCGGGTCGATGACACCCGGCACGCCCACTCCAATAGCCAGCACGCGCCGCCCGTCCTCGCCAAGGACTTCGCGAATCGCATGCTCGATCTTGGCCAGGATGGTCTCGACGGAATCGGACGCCGTGATGGTGTCGTGAAATTGTTTGAGCGGTTTCTGGGAAAAATCGACGGATGTGGCCATGATATTGCGCGCCTCGAAATCGACGCCAATAAACCGGCCGCCTTGGGGGTTCAGAGCCAGCGCCGTGGGCGGCCGGCCGAACTCGCTGCCCACCCGTTTGCTTTCGAGCAGGAACCCCTCCTCGATCAGATGATCGACATAAATGCCGACGGTCGATGGGGCGAGGTTGAGGTCTCGCGCCAACTCGACGCGCGACAAGCCCTCTTGCGCGCGGACGCGCCGGAGCAGGTCGCCTTCCAGGTAAGCGATGGTCTCCTGCTTGATCTTGAAGCGGCGCGGGCCGGCCGCGGCGCCGGCTCGCGTCTTAGTTTGTTTGGCGGACATAACCTGTTTTTTTCGATTTCAAAATGTCACACGCGTGTCAAAAGAACCAGAAGAAAAACCGGCCATCGGGCGTGGCGATCGGCTCGCAGGAATCGCCTCCGGCCACCGTCGAAATCGTTTGGGACGGAGCTAGTGAACTTACAATTTGGCGGGCATTGGCATCGCGCGCGGCGGATGCCAGCAGCATAAAAGAAAAGCCTGCTAGCAGAAGATTGGCCCGAGTGGCAGCAGCATTCATAGTATTGCCCGTCCTTGTTTTGCGTTGTTCTGTTTGTGGGATGCCAGGAGTGCAGCATGATCATTGGAGGCATGTCGAACACCTGCGATGGGGCAAAAAGCAACAGCCCGGCGCCGGGCCGCCGTTTTGATCGAAAAATATCGCAATCTACCTTGTTATGCCCTGTTTTCTCTTGATTTGCCTTGGTCTCAGTTTGTTTTTGCTAATTTTTTATTTGAAAAATCCCTCCAAAACCCCAAAAGAACATGCGCCGAAGCGCGAATATGCCCAGACTGTACCATGATTTCATGGTAATGCAAGCAGTTAATCTGGAGCCGAACTCCAAACGGCGCGGGAAGATTGCGATTGCGATTGAGACTGGGACGCTGGGACTTGAGTTTTAAGGGCTTTGACGCCATGTTGTTGGCATGGAATTTGTCACTGTTGCCAATGCGGCCACTCCGGCGGAAGCGGATTTGGTCAAGTCGCGTCTGGAGGCCAATGGCTTTTTGGTGAACGTCAAGAGCGGCACCACGGCCATCAGTTTTGGCTTCAATTTGCCCATTGGCGGGTCGGAGGTTCAGGTGCCGGACGACCAAGCCGAAAGCGCCCGCGTTTTGCTGCAATCGAACGACTCGCCCGCCGCGTGAGCGCGCCGCCTCCGATCAAGCGCCTTTCGAGGATCCTGGCGGCCGGCGAACTGCTTACAGAACGGTCCGCGCTGGAACAATACGCGGGGGATAAATGGTTCGCCCGGCATGTTCCTTCGGCCGTGGCGCTGCCTGCCAGTGCGGCTTCCGTTTCCCGGCTTTTGAAATTTGCTTCGGCGCACGGAATTCCTTTAACGGCCCGCGGGGCTGGTTTTGGATACGTCGGCGGGTGCGTCCCGATTCGGGGAGGCATTGTCCTTTCGCTCGAACGGATGAATCGCATCAAAGAAATCAATGCCCGCGATTTCGTGGCCGTGGCTGAACCGGGCGTGATCCTCAAAACGCTCCAGGATGCTGTCGAACGCGTTGGTTTGTATTATCCGCCCGATCCCGCCAGCCGGGCCGATTGCAGCGTCGGCGGCACGGTGGCGACCAATGCCGGCGGTCCGCGCTGCCTGAAATATGGCGTGACGCGCGATTACGTTTTGGGCCTCCAAGCCGTGCTGGCGGACGGTTCGGTGGCCGCCTTGGGCGGGCGCACGCACAAGAACAAAACCGGCTTTGATTTGACACGCTTGATCGTCGGCTCGGAAGGGCTGCTGGCGGTCGTGACGGAGGTAACTTTGAAGCTGATTCCGCTGCCGCCTTACCGTGCGCTCTTGGTGGTTGGATTTGACTCGATGAAAGCGGCCGCGCGGGCCATTGGCGCTATTTTCGCGGACGGCTTTCTGCCTTGCGCACTGGAGGTGGCGGATTCGTTTACGCTGGAAGCGGCCCGGAAGCGCACGGGAAGCAAGCGGCTGGCCGGTTCGCGCGCGTTGTTGATGGTGGAATTGGATGGCCGGGAAAAATCAGTGCGAAGCGACGCGCAGGCGCTGGAGCGGCTGATTCGGTCCCAGAAGCCCGTTTTCATCCAGCGCGCGAACGGGAAGGAAGAGTGTGAAAAATTGTGGGGCCTGCGCCGCGAGTTTTCCTATTCGTTGCGCGACACCGGCCTTATTAAGTTAAACCAGGACATCGCGGTGCCGCGCGGGAGGCTGGAAGACCTTTTTGCATTCGCGGCCCGATTGCAGAAATCATCCGGCCTGCCCATTGCTTGTTTTGGCCATGCCGGGGACGGCAATATACACGTCAACGTCATGTATGACGCGGCATGGCCGGGCGTGGAAAAGCGCACCCGCACGGCCCTCGACCAGTTATTCCGCCAAGTGCTGGAGTGGGGCGGGGTGATTACGGGCGAACACGGCATTGGCCTGGCCAAAAAGCCGTGGTGGCCCCTGGCAGTTTCGCCCGTGACGCGAAAGCTGCATGGGCAAATAAAATCGTGCCTGGACCCAAAGGGGATATTGAATCCAGGCAAATTCGTCTGAAGAGGGGGGATACCGGCCACCCAAAGGCAGCCGCCACAACTCGAAAACGAACAAAGACCGGCTGTTTAGGACCGGTAACCGCCGCGACGTTCTCCGCCGCCGCCGCCGCCACCGCCGCGATAGCCCCTGTCTCCACCGCCACCGCCGCCGCCGCCACCCCGATAACCGCCACCGCCGCCGCCACCGCCGCCGCCGCCGCCGGAAGGACGCTCCTCGCGGGGACGCGCTTCGTTGACAGTGAGGGGACGGCCTTGGAAGTCCTTGGAATGGAACATCTGAATGGCCTTTTCGGCGTCATCCTTTGAGGCCATCTCGATGAACGCGAAGCCCCGGGAACGCCCCGTCATGCGATCCTGCATGATGTTTACTGAAACCACCACGCCTGCTTGCGCGAAATAATCCTGCAAGTCGTTCTCTGTGGCGGTGAAGGTGAGGTTACCTACGAATAGTTTTGCTGACATATAACTTTGCTGTTGACCCATTTTATCTGGAACGGTTTGCCCATCCTGGGTTTTTTTAACCGCACGTTCGGCTTTGGGACTAAGCTGAATGACGCGACCATAAGGAAAAGGACGAAACGAATCAAGAAAAAAATTTGACAAGAATTATAACGGCGCTTCCGGGGCGGCCAAGACAGTCCATTCCCCCTTGGGCGCCTGCGCACGGATGGCCTCCAGCAGCGGCTGTGCCAGGCCGCTCTTGAACTCCTCGAATTTTTTCGTTAACTCTTTGGCCAAGACCAACTTGCGCGCAGGATAAAGCTCGGCCAATTCCTCCAGGAGCTTGGCGATCCGGTAGGGGGATTCGTAGAAGATAAGCGTTCCCGGCACGGCGCGGAGGGCCTCCAATTGGCGCCGGCGCTGGCCGCTTTTATGGGGCAAAAATCCGACAAAATGGAACTCGCTGGCGGGCAATCCGCTCGCCGTCAGGGCCGCCACCATGGCGCACGGCCCCGGCACTGGTTCCACCCGAAACCCGGCCACCCTCGCCGCCGCCACCACCCGTTCTCCCGGATCGCTGATGCCGGGGCTGCCCGCGTCTGTGACCAGCGCGATTTTCTCGCCGCGGCCCAGCCGCTCCAAAATTTCCTCGCTCCGCCGGGCTTCGTTAAACTGGAAATAACTGAGCATCGGCTTGGAAATGCCAAAATGGCTCAAGAGCCGCCCCGAATGGCGGGTGTCCTCCGCCGCGACCACGTCGCACTCCCGCAAAACCCGCAAGGCCCGAAGGGTGATGTCTTCCAGGTTGCCGATGGGAGTGGCGACCAGGTAAAGGGCGCCGGATGTCAAAGGGGGCGGTGGCTTGTCCGCCATATGAGTTATGAGCGCGGATTGAGGTTGGCCGGCAGGTAGATATTGAAAGTGGCGCCCTGGCCGGGTTCTGAATGCACGTGCAGGCAACCGCGCGCCTCGTTGAGCAGGCGATGGACGATGGCCAAGCCCAATCCGGTGCCCTTGCCGGGGGTCTTGGTCGTGAAATAGGGGTCAAAAATCCGCGGCAGCACTTCGGCCGGAATGCCGGGGCCGTCGTCGGTGACAGTTAATTGCAACAAGGGCGGCTCGTCAGAAAAACCGCGCCCAAAAATCACCCGCTCGGAGGGACCGTTTTGCAGACTGGCCAGAACCGAGCCGGATTCCAGCATCCGGCCCGAAATATCCACGACATGCGGTTCAGGCGAGGATTGGAGGGCGTTGATGGCCAGATTGAGAAGAATTTGGATCAGGTCGGTGCCGTTGATATAGAGTTCAATGTCCGAAACCAGCGCGTGAATCTTCAATTCGTTTTGACCTTTGCTGGGATGGACATTGAGCAGTTCGCGCAGGTCGTCAAGAATAAGGTTTACATTGAGAGAAGTGGGCACCGAGGGCTGCTGGCGCATGAAACCGAGATAGCGGTGGGAAATCTCAATGCAACTGCTCACTTGCCGGGTGATGCGCCGCAGGCGGTCCTTGACCAGCTCGAAGTCGTCTCCCTCCAGTTTTTTGGAATCGCCCATGCGCTGGTTGATGATTTGGATGAAGCCGGAAATGATGGTCAGCGGGCCGTTGATGTCATGGATGATGCTGGCGTAAATCTCGCCGCGCGTGCGTGTGATTTCCTCCTGCAATTTTTGATCGTGCAATTCCATTTGCAGGGCGGACAGCTTGTCGTTGTTGGCCCGGATTTCGTCGGCGAAGGAATGGCGCTCCATCGCGATGGCCACGGCTTTGCGAATGTTGGCGACGTCGAACGGTTTGTTGAGATAATCACACGCGCCCAGGCGCAAGGCTTGGCGAATGGTTTCCACCGTCTCAAAGGCAGTCAACATAATGACTTCGATGGACGGCTGGATGGCCTTGATTCTTTCCAGCAATTCAGTGCCGCTCATGCCGGTCATGCGGATGTCGAGCATGGCGGCGTTGATCTTATTTTTGCGAACCAACTCCAGGGCGTCGGCCCCGTTGGAGGCGACCAGAAGCGAATAATCGTCCTTGAAGACGACGCGAAGGGATTGCCTTGGCCCTTCCTCGTCATCGACGATCAACAACGTGCGGCGGGGTTTTTCCGGCGCGGGGGCGCTGGATTCAGAATCGATAGCCAAAGTTGATGGTGAGTGCATGGCTCAAAAACTCATACTTGCCGCCGGCTGTGCCGCCGGCTGTGACGTCACCCCCAACCGTCCGCGACGGCGCCCAGGCCAATTGATAGGCCGCGTCCCAACTGAATCTTCCGCATTGCTTTCCCACCCCGATGCTGAAAATATGCCGGTCTGAATCAGGAATCAACGGGTTGAAATTCCGATCCGGGACCGAGTTCTCGCTATAGATGTAGCCGCCGCTGACGCGCCAGTTGTTCCGCAAATAACGCGTGACGCCGGCATCCACCATCCAACTGGGCGACCAATCAAAGTTCAGCGTATCTTCTGCCCGCACGCCTGGGGAGGATGAAACCAACGGCACCGTTTTGAGCGAACTCCAGTCCGTCCAATTGACATCGGCCTCGAAATTCCACTTGTCGTTGGGGCGGTATGAATAACCGCCGCCCAGGGTGGCCGGGAAATGAAAATCGGCGGAGGCGGCGACGTTCGCTCGGAAGGGGTATCCGGCCGACAAATCAGTGGCGTGCCCGTTGTAATTCATTTCCGTCGCGCTGCGGTAGGTGAGGCCAAAATAATGATGCTCGCTGGGATGATACAGGATGCCCGCGGTATAGCCGACGTCGGTCGCGCTTCCGCGATAGTGGTTGACGAAATTGACGGTATCGGGATTGTCCGGGCCGGGCCGGGCGAATGGGATGTCGAAGGTCTCAATTTCCTTCAAATCCACCTGCGAGTAGTTGAAGGACGGGCCAGCCGCGACGGAGAGTTCGGGTGTAATCTGCCAGGCAACAATCGCGGAGCCGCGGAAATACTCCATGTCCCCGGTTTCCCCAGCGGACACAAATGGCGCCTTGTCAGGCCATTCCATGCGCAATCCGTAGGGAGCGAAAGCGCCCAGGCCGAACGTCAAATTGTAATTGGAGAGGCTGTAGGTCGAATAAAACTGCGGGATGGCCGACCAAATTGTTTTGCTATTGACGCCGCCATTGGGGCCGGAATAGCGGTCGCCATCGACAATGCCATAGACACCAGTGGAAATGTTGAAGCCGCCCAATTGGGTGATGCCAGCCGGATTATAAAAGATGGCGGACGGATCATTGGCCGTCGCGATGAAGGCATTGCCGCGGGCGGTGGCGAATGCATCCTGGTCGGGCAGGGCCAGGCCCAGGCCAAAGGCAGGTTTCGCGCCTCCGATAACGCCCAGAACCAGGGCGGATGCGAGGCCGATAATTTGTGTTTGATTGCTCCCTAACCGCACCAGCTTGTTGTTGAGTCGCATAGTGTTGCCTAGACTAGTGACAAAGATTGCAGCGTACGACAAGCCCTAAATTCATCATTTTTAGGGCGCGCCATAATCGAAATAACAACTTTTATTACGGAGGCCATCATGCGAGACTCCGTCTCATGTTCCAAGATCGCTCCGCGTTCCGCGCGACGGCGGGAGGACTGGCTCTTTTCCTCCTCATGGCCGCCGCTTGCGCGGAGGTGCCGCCCTCGGACCCGCTGATCGATGTCTGGGACACTGCCGACGGCCTGCCCAACAGCACCGTCACTTCGATTACGCAAACGCCCGACGGTTATTTATGGGTAGGAACTTACAACGGGCTGGCGCGCTTCGATGGAACCAGTTTCGTGACGTTTGACCCGCTCACCACCCCCGCTTTGCGCCACGCACGCATTCAGGGATTGGCGGTCGATGCCAATGGAACGCTGTGGATCAACACGTATCGCGGGTCGCTGACCTCATACCGCGATGGCGTGTTTCGGGCGGAATGGACCGACGAGAGCGGTTTTGATCTCCACACCACGCTGGCCTATTCCTCCAGCAACGAGGATGATTTTGTGACCCAGTTTGGGTCCGTTCTGCGGCGCACTGCCGATGGCGAAAAGACGGTTTGGACTTCCAAGGACCCGCCGCAAGGCGCGCGCCCGATTTTTCAATGCGCCGGCGCTGATGGCGTCTTGTGGTTCCTCTCCCGCGATGGGCGCATTATCCGTTTCACACGGGATGTTTTCATGGAATTGCCGGGCAACGGCGGATTGCCAGCCCATGTTGCCACAGTGTCCGCCGATGCCAGCGGGCGGATTTGGGCCGGGGCCGTTAATTTCATCGGTTTTTGGAATGGCGCGAAGTTCGTGGACCGCACTCCGGCGAATGCCGAGGAGCCCTTTGAGCCAAACTTGCTCCTGCCAACCGAAAATGGCGCCGTGTGGGCGCTGGCGGGCGACCGGTTGCGCAAACAGGATGGCCGCCGGTGGGTCGCCGAGGCCAGCGGCTGGCGAGGTTTGATGCGCAGGGGGGGCGGGCGGGGGATGGGCGCGCACGAAGACCGGCAAGGGGGCGTTTGGTTTAACCATTACGGGAACGGCGTGTTCCACATTACAAGCGATGGCCGTTTTCTGCGGCTGACCATGAAGAACGGCCTGCCTGGCGACCGCGTCGGCGCCTGGTTTGAGGGCCGGGATGGCGGCATCTGGCTGGGGACGGACCGGGGCGGGCTTGCGCGTTTGCGCGACCGGCGGTTTCAGGTTGTGGGACTGCCGGCGGGGCCATACGCGCGTTCCGCGTTGTCTGTTTGTGAAACTCGTGATGGCGCGATTTGGATTGGAACTGGCGGCGGCGGTTTGTGCCGCTGGAGTGGCGGCATGCTCGCTTCCTTTGCCGTCGGGCAGAGCACGGCGGACGATTTTGTTTTTTCGTTGTGCCCAAGGCCCGATGGCGGGCTTTGGCTCAGCGCGGGCGAGGAAAACCTGCTCGAATTCAAGGATGGCGCCGCGAGGCCGGCCTCGTGGGAGGCGCACGGCGTCAAGGCTATTTTGACCGATCACGCGGGGCGTGTTTGGATTGGCGGCAAAACGGGCCTTTCCTGGTGGCAGGCGGGAGCGCGGCGCGCCTTTGGCCCGGCGGACGGCTTGCCGCTGTCGGCCGTGCGCGCGCTGGCGGAAGATTCGAGCGGCACGGTCTGGTGCGGGAGCGATGACGGCGCGCTTTATCGTTGCGAGACGAATCATTTGCAAGCCTTCCGACCGGACGACGGCCTGGCCGGGCAGCCAATTTTATCCCTGCTGGCTGATCGCGGCGGAGTGGTGTGGGCCGGGACGTTTCGCGGCGGATTGCTGCGCTTTGAGAACGGCCAATTCCAGCGCATTTCGGCCAAGCAGGGATTTTACGCGGATGTGATCGGGCAGATCGTCCAGGACCATCAAGGGCGCCTGTGGCTGGGCACGCATCGCGGGCTTTTTTGCGCGACCAAGGCCAGCCTCAACGCCTGCGCCGAGGGCAAGGCGAAATCGGTTGATTATGTCACCTACGGGCGGCTCGATGGGCTGCCGACGCTGGAATTCGCCGACGGCTACCAGCCCGCCTGCTGGGCTGGGCACGACGGCCGGCTTTGGTTCGCGACGGTCAAAGGCGTCGTTTCCATTCAGCCGGACGAATTGTCGGCGCAGGCCGGCCCCGCGCGCGTGGTGATTGAGGAAGTCGATGCCGACGGCGAGCCGCTGGCCCTGCGCGGGGGCAGCCTGATTATCCCACCCGGCCACAAACAATTTGGATTTCGTTTTACCGCGCTGACGTTCGATGCGCCGGACAAAACGCGTTTTCGTTATCAGCTTGAAGGGTTCGATACTGATTGGGTGGACGCGGATACGCGGCGCACGGCGCATTATGGAAATCTCGCGCCGAACCATTACCGATTCCACGTGGCGGCCTGCAACAGCGCGGGCGTCTGGAACGAGAAAGGGGCCGCGCTGGAACTCACCGTGCAGCCGCACTTTTACCAAACGTGGTGGTTTCTGGCGGCGGCCGGCGCGGGCATTTTGGGCGGCGGCGCGGGCCTCGTGCGACTGGCTGTCGCGCGCAAATACCGTCGCGAACTAGCCCGGATGGAGCAGCAGCACGCCATCGAGCGCGACCGCGCGCGCATCGCCCAGGACATCCACGACGATCTCGGCGCTGGGCTGACGCAGATCACGCTTTTGAGCGAACTGGCGCGGCGCGAACCAGCCGATACCGGTGAGCAATTGGAGCGCATTTCCCGCGCCGCCCGGCAATTGACCCGCGCGATGGATGAGATCGTCTGGGCGGTCGATCCGCAGCACGACACGCTCAACGGCCTGATCGATTATGTGTCGGCCTACGCGGAGGATTTTTTGCGGGTGGCGGGCATTCGCTGCCGGATGGATGTGCCGGCGGACTTGCCGGTGCGGCGCATTGAGGCTGAGACGCGCTATCATCTTTTCCTGGCGGTCAAGGAGGCGCTCAACAACGTGGTCAAACATGCGCAAGCGACGGAAGTCTGGCTGCGTTTGCGGGTCGAGGGAACCGGCTGCACGCTGATCGTCGAGGACAACGGGCGCGGCTGCCGCGGGAACGGCAACGGCAACGGCCCCGCGGCCAACGGGCAGGATCGGCTGGCCAATGGTTCGGGGCTGCCCAATTTGAAAAAGCGGCTGCACAGCGTGGGCGGCCGCTGCACCATGCGCAGCGCGCCGGGGCAGGGAATGCGCGTTGAGATGGCCATTCAACTCAAGGAGTTTGCATCGCCAATAGTGGCGATTGGCCAGAACGGGGCCGGCCATTAGAGTTTGAGGATGATCAACGAGCCAGCATGAAAATTTCCGTTTCCATCGTGGAGGACGACCCGGAAGTCCGCGCGAGCCTAGCCCGTTTGATTGACAGTTCGCCGGGGTATCGCTGCGCCAGCCAGCACGCCAGCGGCGAAGAAGCCCTCGCGCAGATTCCCAAGGCGCCGCCCAATGTCGTGTTGATGGACATCAACCTGACCGGCCTGAGCGGGGTCGAGTGCGTCCGCCGCCTGAAACCTTTGGCCGGCGGGACGCAAATCATCATGCTGACAGTATACCAAAACACCGAGCACATCTTCAACGCCCTCGCCGCCGGGGCCACCGGCTATTTGCTCAAGCAGACGCCGCCGTCCGAGTTGCTGGCCGCCATCACCGACGTGCACGGGGGCGGGTCGCCCATGAGCAGCCACATCGCGCGCAAGATCGTGCAATCCTTCCAGCGGACCGCCGAAAGGCCGCGCGAGGAAATCGCTCTTTCGCCGCGAGAGGTCGAAGTCCTGGACCTATTGGCCAAAGGCTATTTATACAAGGAAATTGCCGACATGCTGCGCTTGACCTACGCGACCGTCCACACCCACATTCGGCACATTTACGAAAAACTTCACGTCCGCTCCCGCACGGAAGCCGTGGCCAAGCATTTGAACCAGGGATGGTCCGCATCTGCCGCGGCCAAGGCGGGCGATTTCCGGTCGGTTAATTAAAAGTTGACAGGCCATTGGGGGGGGCCACGCGCCGCCCTCTGTTCCAAAGGTTGAATTTTAACGATACTTATTCATTGCCACATACTCGCGCTCAATGTGGTTGCTGTGAGTTGCCTTTCCTAACGGAGGAGGCATAAAAGGGTGCCTTGCAACTTGGCTCGGAGGATAGGCCGGCTGACTCTGAGAACCTGCCTCCCCTCGGTTTCAGTCGGAGACTGGTTTCAATATACGAACCGCTGTTCGTATATTAATCATCGGCCGCGGAGCAGTCAGAGCAAGTAATTATCAATCTAACAATCCATTTTTTCATCTGGAACTGCGTTGGCGCCGGATTGCTGGAAAAGGCGGGGACTTCCGCTCCTCGGATAAAAAAGACCCCGCGTCCTTCCCAGAACGCGGGGGGCGCAGTGTTCCCCTTTTTTAATGGGTCAATTCCATGCGGAAGAAGACGCTTCCGGTGGCGGGGAGCGCGAGGTTTTCGCTGGTGACGCCGGAGGAGCCGGGAATCGTAATCCAGTCATTGGTGGCGGAGAGGCTTATGGAATTGCTCTGCAACGACCAGCCTAGATAATTGGCCGGCCAAGACAGGTGCAGTACTCCGCCTGACACGCTGAAGGCCAGGTTCGTCGAGGCGGTTGGAATGCTGCTGGCGCCGCTGGTTAATGAGATTGTGCCGTTGATGGCGAGGTTGTTCGTGTTCCACACGTAAGCGACGCCGCTGATTGGGGCGTTGGCCGGCAGCGTCAAGATGGCGTTGCTGATGGCGGACAGGCCGGCGTTTCCGGCGATGTTGAACAGCTTGAATGAATCGCCGGTGATGAGGTCATTCGCGCCCTGCACCACGGTCAGGGTCGAGCCGGGGGTGTTGGAGATGGATTGGGCCGCGATGCTGTCATTGGTTGCGCCCGTGCCTGGGTGGCCGACCTTAAGCGCCAAGGCGCCGGAATTGGTCAGATTGCCGGAAATGGTTAACGTGGCGGAACCGCCAGCGGCGCTGCCCGGCGCGAGGGTGCCAGAGGTTCCGATCACCACATTGCCGCTGACGAGGCCGGAGCCGGTCAATGCTTGCGGTCCCTGGCCCGCGATGGCATCGCCGAGGTGCAGCGTATCGTTCGTCAATCCGGCGACGTTGATGACTCCGGGCGCGAAAACATTGACACTGGTTGAGTCCAGAAGCACTCCCGTGGTTGCGCCATCGCCCGACAGCGCGAGCGTGCCGTCGCTGACGGTGGTTGTGCCCGTCCAAACGTTCAGCCCGCCCAATGTGAGAATGCCGCCGCCAGTCTTGACCAGATTTCCCGGCCCGCCCAGGCTGCCAGTCAAAGAAATGTCATAGGGGACGTTGTTGGGGTCGGCCGCCTGGATGGTGAAACTGTTCCCCGCCAGGCCCAACAGGAAGCCGGAGGAGAGGCCATCTCCGTTGACCGCGCTGGACCAGTTCGCGGCCGCGCCCAGGATGCCCGTCTCCAGGTAAATGACAGCATCGAGGCCGGCGTCGTTGGATATATCGATGCCGCCGGCGCCCATGTAAAGGCTGGAATTGGTGATAATGACCACCGCTGTGCCGCCGACCGCGTCAAGCATTGAGCCGAAGTTGAGAATGTTCAAATAGGTTGTGCCGCCTGACAAATATAATTCGGAATTGTTGCCGTTGGCGCCGTCATTGATGCTCATGGTGAGGCCGTTGCTCATGTCCAGGTTGGTGAAGTTGCCGCCGTTGATTTGCATGACATCGTAGCGGGTGTTCGAGGTGTCGCCCAGCAGGACCTCATTGGTCACCGTCACGCTGCCAGCATCGAGACGGAAGGAGGTGGAGGAATTGGCGGCCGTGATGCCGATGGTCATCTGGCCCAAATAGACCTGGGCCGGCGAGAGGGTATTGGTGGAATTGACCCAGAATCCGTTGGCCGTCTGCGCCGCGATGGGCGTGGCCGCGCCCGGCGCGGTGGCGCCATAATTGAAAGAACGGCCCAGGGCCAGATTCGGAGTGGAGAAGATTCCGCCGTTGATCTGGATTTGAAATGCGTCGTTGTTGGCTTGAGTGACTTCGCCCAGCGTGACCGCGCCGGCAGTTTCCCACAACGCATGATTGATTTGGGCCAGGCTGTTAACGGTGGTTGGGGCGTTGGACAGAGTTCCTCCGTCAATCAAATAGCTGCCACCCGCGAGCGTGCCCACATTGAGAACCGCGCCGGTTGGAAGTTCCAGCACGCCGCCGTTGACGGTGGTCGTGCCTGTGTAACTATCGTTGCCTGTCAAAGTGAGCGTGCCGGAGCCATCTTTAATCAGCGCGCCGCCAAAGCCGCCGTCGGTGAAGTTGCCGGAATAAACCGTGCTCAGGTTGTCGCCGCCGACGGTCAGGGTCATTCCGGCGCCGCCCTCATTGGTCAGCGCCAGGTCCTGGCCGCCGCTAAACCCGCCAAAGGTGGCCGCT
Source organism: Verrucomicrobiia bacterium (assembly GCA_036501625.1). Taxonomy (GTDB): domain Bacteria; phylum Verrucomicrobiota; class Verrucomicrobiia; order Limisphaerales; family Palsa-1400; genus Palsa-1400. Next base: position 113,189 of record DASXZY010000008.1, on the reverse strand, counting down.
ACGAGGCTGAAGTCAAAGACCATGCCGCCGCCTTGATGATCGTAGTCCACCAGGCTGTTTTGCAACGCGCCCGAATTGGCCACATCCACCAGGCCGCCAGCCACGACGGTCGTTCCATCAAACGAATCCGCCCCCAGCAATTCCACCGTGCCGGCGCCGCCGTGGCCATTGATGGTCAGATTGTTGAGGCCCGTGTTGCCCGCGGAGCCGATGGCGCCATTGATTTGGAGCAGGTCGGCGCTGCCAACCGCGTCCAGATAGGCGTTGGTTCCCACGGCACCGAGGGCAAGCCCAATATTAACATCGCGGGTGAGCGTAACCGAGCCGGCGCCCGCCAAACCGCCGCCATTGAGGACAAGTGTCGATTCCGCGCCGAGATTTGCATCGGAAGAAACGCTGAGAGTGCCAGCGTTGACGGTGGCCGTCCCGGTATAATTGATATTGTTTCCGCCAAGCGTCAGCGTGCCTGCGCCGGTCTTTGTGATATTGCCGCTGTCAGTGAGCGTGCCGAAGAGCGCCAGGCTTGCGGCCTGCGTATCGACCGTCGCATTAACCGCGGGCGCGATGTCAATATTATTGGCCACGCTGACCGATGCGCCTGCTTGCAGCGTGCTGCTGCCGTTGATCGCCAAATCGCCCGCGCCCAAGGCGGCGCCGCTGCCGACTTGCAATGTGCCGCCCGTCAAAGTCGTTCCGACCGTGCCCGCCGCCGCCGGGCCATAGGAATTGTTCCCCGAAAGAGCCAGCGTGCCCGACCCGCCCGCGTGCAACGTTTGCGGCGTGCCTTCGGCCGCGTTGCTGACGCTGCCGGAAATGGCCAGCGCGGCGCCAGCGCTGGAGGACACCTGAAAGGGACTGTTGAGAGAAACGCCGGTGTGAATCGCGTTGGCCGCGCCGCCGGTCACAGCGACGCTGACGGGCGCGCCGGAGTTGTCGAGGGTCAGCGTGGTGGTGCTGCCGGCGATCACGAAAGAATTGGCGTTCGTAAAGGAAAGCGCGCCGACGGTTTCATCGGCATCCAACGTGACGGTTCTCAGGCTCGCGCTGGCTCCAAAGGTTGCGGCGTCGCCCGGTGAATGCGGGACGCGATTTGGACTCCAGTTGGCGGCGGCGCTCCAAAGGCCATCCACGTTGTTGGTCCAATCAGAGATGATGGCCGACAAATTCGGGGCCACCGTCACGGTCAAAAAGCCGCCGTTCAAGGCGAAGGAATAGAGGAAGGCTTGATCCGGGCTGACCAGATGCGGATTGGCGTCGCTTGAGCTTGTCCAAGTGGCGTCCAAGCCGCTGCCGCCAACGGCGCCCGAATACTGAATTAGATTATAAGTGCCGGGAGCGGACAATCCGGCGAGATTGAATGCGCCGCCGTTGATCACCAGCCCGCTGGAATTGGCCACAACGATCTGGCTGTTGGCCCCGCCGCTGAAGTCGATGTCATAGACGGAGCCCGCGCTCAAAGTCAGAGATCCCACCGTGGCCGTCCCCACGCCGCTTCCGCCGGGGTTAAAGCTGCCTCCGGGGAGGGTCGTTACGGCGCCGCTGATTGCGCCCGGCCCTTCCAAAGTTCCGCCGCTTTGCACCGTGACGGCTCCTGAGCCGGTGGCCGATCCGCTGGAGTTCCGCGCGATGAGCGTCGCGCCCGAACCGACCGCCGTGCCGCCGGCGTAGGTGTTGCCCGCGCCCAGAATCAACGTCCCGTTGGTCACCGTCAGCGAGCCGCGTCCGGACATCCCGATGGTGTTGGCCAGCGTGACAGTTTGCCCGCCCAGGTCCATCGTGCCGCCGCCGGCGTCGATGGCCACCGTTTGCGCGGATACGTCCGTGGCCGTTCCACTGGCCCACTGGAGCGTGCCGCCGCTGAAAGTAATTCCGCCCGTGCCGAGGCTGGCGCTGTTAAAGTTCAGCGTCCCGCTGTAAAGAATAGTTCCGCCAGCATAGGCATTGGAGCCGCTCAAAACGACCGTGCCCGTGGCATTGGTGGCCGCGTTGGGCGTATTGGCGCCGGTGCCGGGAACCAGGCCCGTGATAAAGCCGTTGGCGCTGGAGCCGGGAATGCCAATGGCCAGCGGTCCGGCCGTTGCACCCGCGTTGGTGATCAAGCCATCCACAATTAGGGTCGTGTTGCTCACTGCGGCCAGGCCGCCGCCGGCCAGGCCGATGGCGAAGGGGCGCCTAGCCGTTCCGGCGCTGTCAAGCGTCATGGAAGCCGATCCCAGCACCGTGCCGCCATTGAGGTAAACGGTCGAACCGAGGGTGGCCGTTCCCAGTTCCGTGTCCGAATTGACTTCCGCCACGCCGCCGTTCAAATAGGTGGCCAGGCTGTAGGAAGGCTGGGCGGTGTTGAGATACACCATGGTGCCGGGCCCCGACTGCACCGAGGCGTCGGTCGAAGATTTCGTGTCCGTGACTGGCGCATTGAGGATCACCAAAGCGTTGGTGTTGTTCTGCCAAAAGACCCACGCGCGATTGTTGCCGCTGCGGTCCCCCTCGTAGCTTTGGCCGCTGGCGGCTGTGAGAATGATATTGTTCGGGCCCACGTTTGGCGTCACCAAAATACCGGCTCCATCGACGATGCTGGTCAGGTTGAAGGTGATGGGGGCGGGCGTGTTGAAACGCATGCTCACGCCGGAATCGGTATTATGGGAGCCGGAACTGCCGGCGATATCGGCATTGCCGGCGATGGCGTTGTTTCCGCCTGAATATGACGTGTAGAAACCTGGGACCTGGCTGCCGCCGACGATCGTGCCGTTGAGCGTGGCCGCCCAGTCATACGCGCCGACGGTGGCGTATCCGCTAAGAGTCGATGTGCCCCAAAGCAAGCCAATCGGCCCGGCGCCTGCCACTGAGGTCGTGATCGTGCCGGCAGCGGGGACCGGGACATTTCCGGCGCCAATCGTGGCGACACCGTTGATTACGACCGTTGCTCCCAGAGTTTCCGCGAGGGCGCCCAGTTCCAAGGTGGCGTTGGTGCCGCCGGAAAACGTAATCATGGAATTGCCCGCCGCGAAAGTGGTGTTGTCAAAGGACTGAGTGTTGGTGGTATCGAACCCGGCGCCAAGGACGAGCGTGCTGCCGTTGACGTCCAGTGTGCCGCCGCCGAAGGAGAGAGGCGAACCGATATTGATAATATTGTTGCTAAGCATCCCGCCCGAACTGGCGCTTAGGGAATCGAAATCAAGCTCCAGTGTTCCGGCGTTGATGGTGGTCGCTCCGGTGAAGTCATTGGTTTCGCCCAATGAGACCGTGCCCCAGCCGGATAATGTAATGCCGCAGCCCTGGCCGGCGTCGCTAATCATGCCATTGATTACGAGCAAGCCGCCGTTGGTCGAGAAAAGACTGTGGCTTGCATTTGATAAGACGATGCCGAAGTTGATGGTCTGGAGATTGGTGGAATTATCAAAGATGCCCCCCGTGGTCGAAATGGGATCGCCGTTAAGAATGAAGGAGGGCGCGCCCGTGTCGAACTGCAATCCCAGATAGGAACCGCCGCTAATGTCGTTGTTGAGGGCGGCCCCGCCGGCGCCCACCGTGCCGAAGGCGGGCGTATCGCCGGAAGCGGGCGGTGTATTGCTGCTGGCGGGGTCCCAATTCCCCGCCAGCGACCAATTGGCCGTGCCGCCGGCCCCGGTCCACAAGTCCGGGCCGGTTCCAGCCGAAGCCAGCCGGCAAACGATCAGCAAAAAGCACGGGAGCGCGGATTTGAGCAAATGAGGCAAAATTCGCGTGGTAGAATTCATGGTTATGGAACGGTTTTTGGCGGATTTGGCGGCGCTGGCCATCGGCGAAGCCGATTGTTCGTTAGAGTTCATAGTTTGTGGTGACAGGGCTGATGCTGGCCAGTCTCTCAGACATTGAATGACCCTGCCATCGCCAATTCTGGCGAGGATTTGCGCGCTCCCAAAACTCGCTGGCTTTTGCCCATGGGCGCTTTAGGTTGCTGAAGCTGGAATGACGAGTTCGGCCAGACAATTTGCCGTTGAATGGTTCAGCGGCCTGGGCCGCGGGACATTGTTGTGCCGCGAGATTTTTGCCTCCCTTTGCAAAGTCAAACCGGTCTGGCGCGATGTCCTTTACCAAATGTATTTCATAGGCGTCAAATCCCAGTCGGTCGTGGCCATCACGGGGGCGTTTACGGGCATGGTGTTGTGCGCGCAAACTTACTTCCAGTTCCACAAGATTAAAATGGACACCGCGACCCTGGCCGTTGTCAGCGTGGGGATGGTCAGCGAATTGGGGCCTGTGTTGACCAGCTTGATGGTGGTGGGGCGGGTTGGGGCGGCCATCGCGGCCGAGTTGGGCACCATGCGCGTGACCGAACAAATCGACGCCCTTCGCACCCTGGCCGCGCATCCGATCGATTATCTGGTGGTGCCGCGCTTCGCGGCCATGCTGCTGGTCATGCCATTGTTGACAGCGGAGTCGATCTGCGTCGGCATTGCCGCCGGTTTTCTGGTTGGCGCCTGCCTGCTGGGCATCGACTCCACCTACCTTTGGTATCACATGATCCACTACACGGACATGAATGATGTCGGCACAGGCATGGTTAAAACATTGGTGTTCGGCGCGATCATTGCCGTGGTCGCCTGCGACAAGGGCCTGAACTGCCCGCAAGGCGCCGAAGGTGTGGGCCGGGCCACGACCGAAGCCGTCGTTTATTCCTCCATCGCCATCCTCATCAGCAATTTCTTCCTGACACTGGTGCTCAACAGCGTGCTGCCATGATCATTGAAGCGCGCAACGTGGAAAAGAGCTTCGACGGGGCGCCGGTTCTCCGGGGAGTGTCGTTCTCGGTCGAAAAGGGCGAGGCCCTGGCCGTGATTGGAATCAGCGGCGGCGGAAAAAGCGTGCTGCTCAAGCACCTAGTCGGCCTGCTCACGCCCGACGCCGGGGAAGTCATCGTGGGCGGCATCGACATCGCCTGCCTGGATGAGCGGCAGCTTCTGCCGGTGCGCCGGCAATTCGGAATGTTATTCCAGGGCGCCGCGCTTTTTGATTCCCTGACTGTGGAGGATAACATCGCCTTCGTGCTCAACCGCGAGCGGCGTTTTACGCGGCAGGAAATCGATCAACGGGTCGAAGAGGTGCTGGACGTGGTCGGCCTCAATGGCACCCAGAAAAAATGGCCGGCCGAACTCTCCGGCGGCATGCGCAAGCGGGTGGGCCTGGCCCGCGCCATTATCTACCGGCCGGACATTCTTCTTTACGACGAGCCAACCACGGGTTTGGACCCGATCGCGGCCGATGCGATCGACCACCTCATCATGCGCGTGGTGCAGCAATTCAAGGTCACGTCCATCGCCGTCACCCACGACATGCGCAGCGCCCGCAGGATTGGGCGGCGCATCCTGATGCTGCACGAGGGCCGCGTTTACGCCGATGAAACGCCGGAAAAGCTTTTTAAATCGACCGACCCAATCATTCACCGGTTCGTCAATGGAATCTCTGAACTGGCCGGAGTAATTTGAATTATGAATGACTCGCGCATAGCGCTGAAAGTTGGGATATTTGCGGCCATCGGGCTGGGGTTGATGGCCGTGCTGGTGCTCAGTTTCAGCCGGGGCCTGACCCTGTTCAGCTCGACTTACAAACTGCGCATCGTGCTGCCCAGCGCGGCGGGCCTCAAGCCCACGGCGGACGTGATGATGTCCGGCGTGCCCATTGGGAAAGCCTCCGGCGTGGAACTGGCGGCGGACGGCCGCTCCGTCATCGTCAGTGTCAGCATACTTTCCAAGTATCAAGTCCGCACCAATGCCCTGATCCACATCGATGCCCTCGGCTTTTTGGGGGACCAGTACATCGAAGTCACGCCGTCCTTCGACGAGAGCGCCCCTTATTGGCGCGATGGCGCGGTCGTGCAAGGTGAAAGCCCGATGAACATGCAGGCGGCGGTCAAATCGGTTTCCGGCCTGCTGGACCAGGCGCGGACGACCATCGCGGGCATCAATTATGCCGTCTGCAATCTCAACCGCACCGTCCTCTCCGGCCAATCGCTCAATGATTTCACGCACGGGCTGAGCAACATGGAAATCATGGTTGCGAATGTCCGCCAAGTGTCCAAAGCGGCGGAGGAGTTGATCCAATCCAATTCCCCCAACGTGAACACGGCGGTCTCCAACCTGGCTAATCTCTCTGTCAAACTCAATGTCATGGCCGATGACTTGCACGCGTTAGTCACGACGAATGGGCCGGTTGTGGACGCGATGGTTCAGAATTTGCGTGACACATCTGCTTCGTTCAAGCAGGTTTCCGCGGATTTGGAAGCTGGCAAAGGACTGGCCGGCGGATTGTTAAAGGACCCGGAGATGAAGGCCGAAGTGCAGGCGCTGTTGAGCAACGCCAGCGTGCTGTCAGCCTCGTTCGCGGCCTTTGGCAGCAATTTGAATCAGAGAGGCATTTGGTCGATGATGTGGAAGCCGAAACATACTGAAAGGAACACTTCTTCGCCGCGCTGAATAATACGCGCCGGCCGGATTGAAAGCCGTGAGACCGCTTTGGACCATCCGAATTTTTTTCCTGATCATGTGCACCGTCGCCGGGTACGAGATCAGCCAGGTGCGCCCCGAATGGGTCGCCAATGGCATGACCGGGCTGGCCATCGGCTTTGGCGTGGGCGGACTGTGTGTCGCGCTGGATGAGATGCTCAAGGGTTTTTCGCTGCGCGCCTTTTCCGCCGCGACATTCGGGCTTTTCCTGGGCGCGCTGGTGGCCGGAATGATTGACCGTTCCGGCCTGTTCGCCGATGCCGATGACCCGCAGCGCCGCGTCATCCGGCTGGGGCTGTTCCTGAGCTTTGGCTACCTGGGCATGGTGCTGGCCATGCGCAGCAACAAGGAGGATTTTTCGCTCATCATTCCCTACGTGCGATTCGCCTCGCAAACCAAGCCGGAGGCCCTTCTGCTGCTGGACACCAGCATTATTATTGACGGCCGCATCGCCGGGCTGATCGAGGCCAATTTCATCGAGGGCACTCTGGTGGTGCCGCAGTTTGTCCTGCACGAATTGCAGCAAATCGCCGATTCCAACGACCCGGTCATCCGGGCGCGCGGACGGCGCGGGCTGGACATGCTGGCCCGCCTGCGGCAAATCAAGCCCGACGAAGTAAAGATTCACGACGCCGATTTTCCTGAAGAGACCGAAGTCGATGCGAAGCTGGTGCGCCTGGCGCGCGCGTTGGGGGCAAGGCTTTTCACCAACGACTACAATCTGGGCAAAGTGGCGGAACTGCAATCAGTGCCTTACGTCAACCTGAACGAAGTGGCCAGCGCGCTCAAACCGGTCATCCTGCCGGGGGAGGTTTTTTCATTGCGAGTGGCGCGCGAGGGCAAGGACAAAGGGCAGGGCGTCGGCTACCTCAACGACGGCACGATGGTCGTCATTAACAACGCGCACGCGATGGTCGGCCAGCAAGTGAATGTCAAGGTTCTGAGCCTCCTGCAAACCGGGGCAGGCATCATTATCTTCGCGGACTTGAAGGAGCCGGCGGCTGCGTGAGGGCGGTTTCAGGACGATGAGGATTTTTGTCCGATCTTTTGTGAAAATTGCGGCCTTGCTGTTCCCGTGCGCGGCCTTGATGGCCTGCCTGGCATCAGCCCAAGCGGAGCAGCCCTTGGAAGAGGCGTGGCAGAATCCTCCGACTGAGGCCCGGCTTCGCGCGTATTGGTGGTGGCTCAACGGCAATGTCACCAAAGAGTCCATCACCCGCGACTTGGAGCAGATGAAGGCCAAAGGATTCGGCGGCGCGGTGCTCATCGATGCCGGCGGCGCGGACCAGGATGGCAACGCGCCCGTTCCGCACGGCCCCACTTTCTTCACGCCCGCCTGGCGCGAGCTTTATAAACATGCTTTGCGCGAAGCCAGCCGCCTCGGCCTGGAGATCAGCCTCAATATCCAAAGCGGCTGGAATTTGGGCGCCCCCGGTGTCTCAGCCAGCGAAGCTGTCAAACAATATGTCTGGACTGAGACGGACCTCGCCGGCGGCGCGCGCGTCGAGAAGGAGCTGCCGCAACCGCGCGAGCGGGACCAGTTTTATCGCGACACCTTTGTGGTGGCCTATCCGCTTAAAACCGGCGGACGCGAATCGGAGCCGTTGAAGAACTGGCGCCAAAAGGCGCTCCAGTCGTCCTTGCAGCCGTTTTCCGCGCCGGATTCCTCCCCGCTGTTTGCCGAGATTCCCGCCACCCCTGGCGAGGAGGATACGCGCGCGGGCGCCGTCGTGGATTTGACAGCGAAGCTCGGCCAGGACGGAACCCTGCGCTGGGACGCGCCGCCCGGGAAATGGCGCGTTCTGCGCTTCGGATATACCGTGGGCGATCACGGCTACGTTTCGACGGCCAGCGAAGGATGGCGCGGTTACGCGCTTGATGTTTATGACGAGGGCGCCTTTCAACTTTACTGGAATGCCGTCGTCGAGCCGCTCATCGCGGATGCCGGGCCGCCCGCGGCGCGCTCGTTGAAATACCTGCACACAGACAGTTGGGAAATCGAGCTGGCCAATTGGACGCCCGGCTTGCGCGATGAATTCCGCGGCCGCCGCGGCTACGACATGCTGCCGTGGCTGCCCGCGCTGGCGGGCTGGATTGTCAATAGCAGGGATCAAAGCGATCGTTTTCTGGCCGATTACCGCAAAACGCTCGGCGATCTGGCCATCGACCATCATTACCGCCTTTTCCGCGACAATGCGCATAGGGACGGCTTGTTGATCCATCCCGAAGCGGGCGGCCCGCACGCGGTGCCCATCGACGCCCAGCGCTGCCTGGGCTGGGATGACGCGCCGATGAGCGAATTCTGGGCCTGGTCGTGGGAGCATCGCATCGGCGACGAGAACCGGTTCTTTGTCAAACAGCCGGCCAGCGCGGCCCACACTTATGGACATCGGCTGGTGCTGGCGGAAGGATTCACGGAAATCGGCCTGCATTGGCAGGAATCGCTTTGGGGCAATCTCAAGCCTTCATTTGACAAGGCCGTGTGCGAGGGACTGAACGATCTGGTCTGGCACGCCTTTGTTTGTTCCCCGGACGAGACCGGCATTCCCGGCCAGCAATATTTCGCCGGCACGCACTTGAATCCCAAAGTAACTTGGTGGGGGAAATCGCAGGCGTTTTTCAGCTACATAGACCGCTGCCAGTCTCTGTTGCAACGCGGCCTCCCCTTCGCGGACGTGCTTTATTATTACGGCGATAACGTCCCGAATTTCGCGCAGCTAAAAAAATCCGACCCCGCCAAAATCCTGCCCGGTTACGATTACGACGTGATTTCGGAAGAGGCGCTCCTGGAACGTGTGAGCGCGCGCGATGGGCAAATCATTCTGCCCGACGGCATGAGCTACCAAGTTCTGGTGTTGCCGGAAAGAAAATCGCTCTCGCTGGCCGTGCTGCAAAAAGCAAAAGAATTGGTGGCGGCGGGCGCGACGGTCATCGGCCCCAAACCGTCGGAAGCCAGCGGCCTTGGCGATTATCCGAAGTGCGATCAAACATTGCATGAACTGGCCGATGCGTTATACGGGGGCAGGGGAATCATCACGAATCAAACGGCGCGGCAGGCGCTGCTGCAAAAGGGCTTCGCGCCGGATTTCACCTGGGCGCCCGCCAGCGGGAACAGCGGGAAGCCGGACATCGATTACATCCACCGCACCGATGCCGGCACGGAGATTTATTTTGTGATGAATCGCGCCAGCAACGCCGTCGCGCTGGATTGCTCCTTCCGCGTAAAGGGCCTCGCGCCGGAATTGTGGGACGCCGTCAGCGGCGAACACCATTTCGCGGCCGCCTACGCCGAGCGGGATGGCCGCGTCACGCTTCCGCTCCACTTCAACCCGTGCGGTTCGATCTTTGTGCTCTTCCGTGAGGACGCGGCGAAGCATCCGGCGTCGTCATCCCGCAATTGGCCCGATTTGGACCCTATCCAGGAATTGGCCGGCCCGTGGGACGTTGCGTTCGATCCGCGCTGGGGCGGGCCGGCATCGGCGCGATTTGACCGGCTGGAGAGTTGGACTTCCCGCGCCGAGCCGGGCATCAGATATTATTCCGGCGCCGCCGTGTACCGCAAATCGTTCAGTCTGCGGAAAGCGCCCGCGTCAAAAGTAATACTTGACTTAGGTCAGGTGCGCGAACTGGCCGAAGTCAAAGTGAACGGCCGCTCGTGCGGCATCGCATGGACGCCGCCATTCCGCGCGGACATCACCGCCGCGCTCAAGCCCGGCGGCAACGCGCTGGAAATCGAAGTCGTCAACTTCTGGCCAAACCGCCTTATCGGGGACCAATTCCTGCCCCCCGCTGAGCGGCTGACTAAGACAAACATCCGCAAGTTCACCCAGCACACCCCGCTCATGGAATCCGGCCTCCTCGGCCCCGTCCGCCTGCTCTCGGAGAAGTGACATCAATTTCAAGTTGTTCGGGCGAGGCCGTTGAGAATGGTTTCTATGCGTTTAACAATTGGATTATCCGCATTCCGGGGGGCATTCGCCGGCCGTTTGAGCGCCTTCGCGATTATTTCGCGGCCGCTGCGCGTGCCGTGCCTTTTTGCCCATGAATATGCGAATCGTTGCGCGATATCCAACATGCGCTCCAACAATAATTCGTCCGCATCGAGGAGATTGGGCAGCTTGCCGCAGCGCAATCGATCAAGCACAAACTCGACCCCGGCTTCGATGAGATTCGGGAACTTCAACTTGATAGGATCCATGCCTTCAGACCACCAATGATACTTAAGAAAAACCGCCACCGCCTCGTAATTGTACATCAAGTACCGCGGATGCAAGCCCGCATGGCCCCATTTCTTTTCCAAGTGCTTGCCCTTTTCGGACCCGCGGCGGCGCTCAAGAAATCCGAACACGGCTGCGGCGCCATTCCAATCTTTCGGCGGCTGCATCATGGGATCGGTCATAAGGTCTAACAGCCGTGTTCGCTCCTGATCCAAGGTCTCTTCGGTATTTTTGTCCAACGCCGGCCAGGCGCCATCCAACTTCCATTCTTCAGGCCGGTCGAGGGCGTACGAACGAAAGGTCCGGGCGAACCAGGTCTTTCCCTGCATGGCACGCAGAAACTGTCGCATATCGACGTTAAGAACCAATTCATCGAATTGGTTCAACTTATCTTGGTCTCCCGCGCGCGACATTCCGAGAGCTACAAAATACTCCAGGAACGAACGATGGGCGAACTCCGCGTTATCGTTGTTGCGCTTGAGAAAGGGGTACTTGTGAATATGCTGCCAGACGCTTTCCGGGCGCTGATCGGGAGCGGGCTTTCGCAGGATTTGCCGCAGTTCGTTTACGTTTAGATCATTGCGGCGCTGGCTAAACAAGCGAACGCATAGAGTCGCGAGTTTCTCATGATCAATTTCGAGTGTATTTGACGATGCCTGGGTGATTTTGTTTTGCGCTTCCACCAAGTGCGGGTCCACGGTGGCGGCCTTGACATACAGCGATATGATTTGATCGGGTCTTTGCAGCCTTTCCAAGTCGTCTTTAATGGCCTGCGGATGCTTTTCGGCCACATCGCAAAATAAGCGCAGCAACAACGGACGGCGCAGCATCGTGAGCAGATCTTTGTCTTTGCGAAATAATGGGTCCAGCCAATTGAGCTTTCGAAGCTCGATATAAGAGCTGATATCGTCGGATCCAAACGCGCTGAGCCTGATCAGATAGATGGGGAGGGAGTCTTCATCGCGGTGCAGCTCCTGTCTCAAATCCTCGAAGCCTGGTTTGTCAAACGCCAGGAGATACTCCCATCGAACTGTCACGACAACTCGGATGAGACGAGAGGTTTGACGCGCGTTATCCGTGAGCAATCTGTTTAACCCGGCAAAGAAATAGCGATGTTGCGCCTCGTCCGAAGCCATTTCGTCCAAACTGTCGAAAATGAGCGTGCGTTGCGTTGCAAGCTCTGCATCGACTTCCCGCGCCAGTTTTTCTCCGCGGTTTGGGGAAAGATGGCCAAACAGCAATTCGATAAATTTGTCGTAATCGAAGGGGCTTTCGGTCAGCGCCTTCATTGATCCGGCGTTGGACCGGCACTCGGCTAAATTAACAACCAAAGGGGGCGGAAGCTTCGCGCACTCAAGACGCTGTGTGAGCCGCCGCATCAGTTCCGTCTTTCCCATGCCGTATTCCGCGGCTACTAATGACACCGAAGGCGTCCTGATTTGAGGGCCCGCAAAGGCGGCCTGGCTATTGGCGAGAAAATGGCAGGGATCAATGAAACTGACCGCCTCAACGTTGTCATGGCGGAGGCTCACGTTCGACAGTTGAGCGGGCAGGGGAATATAATCGTATTTGGCCTGGTTCTCGAAGTGCTTTAGCCCTTCAGCAATGAGGTCGGATAAATGCAGTGTTTGTTTCGAGTTCATGCCGGGGCGGGTTGGTTTGGTTTAGTGGGTTCTCTATCCGGCCAAAATCCCCATTCCCATCGCCAAATAATCTTCCCCGCGATCTGTTCCATAGCGTTATCCAGTTCCGCGAATTCCCCATCATTATTAGTCTCCGTTAAAATAATGCGGTCAACATTCCAGAATTCTTTGGGGCCGCGCCCCGTTGTGTTCACAAATACCACTATCGGATGGGCGGGCCTGCGTCTGTAGGAGAGACTCGATGCGCCCTTTCTGAACAGCTTTAATTCTTTCCGGACATGTGGACTGGTGATTTTTTCTCCTGAATGGATGAAGATGGCGTCATCCACCCCGTCCATATTGACTTTGAATTTTTCCCGCAATGTTCTCTTTCCGAGCGGCGCGTCCAATCCATGAGGGCCCTGGTAGTCTTTAAACGCAATGGTCGCGCCGTTGTTACAGGACCATTGCTCCAGTGCGGTCCTCACCTTGGCCTTGACCTTGGCCAATTCATTCGGATATGAGAGAAATATCGTGGCGCTCCTGCGGCAGAGAAACGGCGCGACAACCAAAACGTGAAACTTCAGGTCAGGAAGCGGTTTCAATATCTTGTAATCGGCAAGATGATTCAACCACCGCTTCATGGCAATCCAATTTGGATCCTTCGTACAAGCTGACAAGTCGACGATACGGTCGCGTTGCAAAATATCCCGCAGCGCGTGCCCGGCAAATTGGGCCATGAGGGCATCTCGAATTTGAGTGAATACTTGCCTCCGAACCGGGTCATTTTCGTGAAATGACACAAATTTGCGAAGCGAATCTTCCAATTCCGGGTCTTCCAAGGACCGGGACAAAAGGTTCAAAGCCGTGGTTTCCCGAATCAAACAGGCTCCCTCCCAATCGTTCGTAAATCGCGCCAGGACACCATCCATGACGCATTTTGTAAAACCAGCGTAGCGCCCGGTGAGTTCGCGCACTCTTCTCGAATCCAGAGGCGCCCGGTGCGAATATTGCCCTTCGAGAGTTTCGAGATCCTCATCCTCCAGCGTCCGAACTTCGTGCGGTTTCAGTCTGTGGTCTGTTGTGGGCGCCTGATCGAAATATCCAAAGTGCATGATCTTCATCTTGCCTTCGATGAAAATTTGGGGCGTCCGCTCTCTTATGCCGCCAGGCGAAATAAGGTTGGCCACGGCTTCCAGGTCGACTTCTTCGCGGCAATTCCGGTGGCTCGTGGCGTTAATCACGAAAAGATGGCGCCCTCCGGGGTCCTTTTTCACGATTTGTTCAAGGTCTTTTGATGAGATGCCTTGGTCCGGTTGCCAATCGCGTTTGTGCAATTTGTATTTGCGGCCGCCAGCGGAAACAGATTCGCTATCCAGGAGTTCGACAAGCAAACCCAAACCGCAACCTGGCAATCCGTAAACCAAAATACCGTTCGTATCCTCCGTGAGCATCTGAGCGATCTTCTGAAACTGGCGGGTCAATAACTGTTTTGAAATTGTTCGCGACGGCTGATTTTCAGGAATGAGCGTAAAACGAATATCCCAGGAACCGGTTTTTTGCCGCAGGCAATGCCCGACCCGGGGCGGCGCCGGGGAGCCGGGCCGCGGCAACTGAATCAAATTCATGCGGAGCGGCCAGAAGTCCTCGCCTCCGTTGGAACGGCACGCCACGCAGACAGGCGCGCTGCTAAAGACGTCACTCCGAACCATGTCAAAAGCGGCATCGCTCGCGAGGTGCAATGTCAGCGGAATGGAGTCGTATATGGCGCCCCAGTTAAAGGCGCGTTGCATTCCGATTCCCGGATTTGACGGCCCTTCCGCTGTGACTAGCACCGTGGGGGTTGAGTAAATATAAGCCAGCTCGCTCGGACGGTTAAGCTTTAGATCGGCCAGCGTTTTGTGCAGCCAATCAATGCCGCGGTCGCGGTCCAGCCCCCAGCAAGGCAGGCTGATTAAAGTCAAATCCTTCAAGTCGCGAAGCTCGCCATTTTCCATCGTATACTCCTTCGGTGTTCCACCCACCGCTGCAAATACCCGCTGATAAAGCTCTTTAAAATGGTCCGGGTGATTGGCCATATCGCTCTTGCTCGGCACGATCATCAGCCGATTTTCCCGTTCTTTATCTTTCAAGAGGCGCATGCCCAATCGTTCAATAAACTGGCACGTCGCATCGATAATCGCGCGTGTTGGCTTGGCCGGAAAAACGCCGGAACAAATTAGAAAATCGACATTGGAGCCGGCTTCTTTGCGCTCCAATTCCTCTTTCAAGCCTTTTATGACGTCGTCAAAATCCTCCCGGTCATTCACGCGCAAGTTCCCAACCTGCAGAATCTGAATAGGCTGTTGCAATTCGTCACTGGGCTTCTTCATAATTTAGTCAACAAGAATCATGGCTTGGGCGGCATGGGCGCGGCCGCGTTGGAAACGGGACAGGCGCGGAAGGCGCCTGTCCGGTTTTGAACATCTGGAAAGCGGCGGCGTGTGGCAGAGCCAACAGCCGCCAACAGGCGCGCGTCAAGCGACTCCGCGGAACGCAGGTGCAAGGCAAGCTCGCCCACCGGGGCTGGCGCGTCCGGCTGAAGCAATCCATATGCAACTCCCGAATCGTTTTGCCTGGCTTGATCGCGCAATTTCTCAACGGCCTGAACGGCGTCAAGCGTTCCGATGAGCGATCGCGTCAGTCCGCTCCCGAGGTTGTGGCGGGGGAGGGCGAGGTGGTATTCGCGCCACTGGCGAATCTGTGCGTTGAGCAGGCCGGCGAGATGGAGCAAAAGAACCAAATCCGCCGCTTCCCGGTCATAATTTTGGGCCTCAAAAACAGCTTGAATGGACTTCGGCGCCCCAGCGTTCAAGCGTTTGGAGCAGGAATCGATGCAACCATCAAGCGCATGAGTAAGCTGTTCGTACCGTTCCCCGAAAAGCGCATCGTGCAATGCAACAGAATGGCTGCCGCTGGTCATGCCAAGATTTTCCCTAATGTGATGATAGTCGGCGGTTGATAGGCAGTCAATCAAAGGCCTTGCGGAGGCAACGATGCCTCCGCAGAGCACCGTGGCGGTTGCCAGCGAGTTGTACGAGGGGTGCAGTCTTCCGGCTAATATGTCTTTGGTCGCGCACGCGAGTTGCGCGTTGGCCTCCGCGGCGAGGATTTCCGGGATTTGGTGCAGCCCGCGGAATTGCATGTAAAAGGTATCTCCTTTGAGCTTTGTATCGCGAATCATCGCGCGCAAGTCTGCTGCCCGAATCCACGAATCAAGCGTTTCAGAAATCTCCAATCCTGCAAACTGCGCAAGTTGGCTGTTCCAAATCGCGGTCTCATGGGCGGAAACCCGGAGCAGATGCAACAGCCGCATTTCGTCATTGTCCAGCGATTCGCGGGCCAAAAGCTCTTCCAAACTGATTTGTTTCCTCTCTATGTGCGCGAACAACGCGGTGTCGAGCAGTTTTACCGCGGCGATGAATTCTGAGCAGGCCGGAGAAGAGAAGGTCGTGAAAGGGGGCGATGCGATGCCTCCCGGAAGGCGCAGTGGCGGTTCTGAAGCCATGCCAGTCAACTTGGTCAGAAGACGGTGAAAGCTTAGAATCCATCCTAACTTCACGCCGGCAGCGCCAATATCATTTGTAGAAACATTCTGGGCGGCGCGGCCAGCAAGATCAGCAATGTTTGCCAACGCAACTTCAACCGCCTGCAAGATGGACCGGAGCGCGGATTCTCTTGTGGCTGGCCCCGCCCAATCGCGCGCCTTGCGAAGATGCTTAAGCCCCTGAAGTTCGTCATAGGTAGGAGCTATTTTCCCCAACTGGTTCTCAGCATCGAGCATATTTTCGCGCCGGGCTGGCAGGATCAATCGCCCTGCTGTTCCTTTGGTTGAAACACACCAATTTCTTCATAAACCTGGCAAGGCCAATGGCAGTCGAGCCTGCTTCTGTTTTTACGGGACTGATCGACTTTGGCAGGGCCGGGCGAAACTGTCAACTTGGATTCTCCGTCCGCCGCGGGAAAATTGGCGCCGGAGGCCGGGCGCGTTTATCGCTGAAGTGAGATTGGCTTGCCGTGAGGCGGGCGTTTGGATTAACTTAAAGTGCGTTCAACCGTGTTTAAGAGAAGCAGATATTTGTCCGGCGGCTTGTTGTGTTTGTGCTACGCTTTTTTGGCTGGCTCCGCCGTGCGCGCGGCCGACCAGGAGGAATTGGCGGCCAACACGGCCAAGATGTTGAGCGACGCCACCAATTACCTCGGTGTGTGGATTTGGGAAGGGCAAACCCGCGACAAACAAACCTGCCGCCTTTGGAAAACTTTCGAGATTCCTGGCGGCACCCAGGTCGTCCAGGCCCAACTCCACATCGCGGCTGACAACGGCTTCACTCTCTTCCTGGACGGGCGCGAATTGGGCCGCGGCAGCGACTGGCGCACGGTCAGCGTTTACGATTTGGCCTGGGTGCTCCCGCCCGGACAGCACGTGCTGGCAGTCGAAGGTTTCAATGACAACGACAAAGCAGGCGTGATTGTCGGATTTCACATCGGCTTGGCCAATGGCAAGAGCGTCAACGTCGCTTCCGACCAAAACTGGCGCGTGGCGCCGATGGATGCCAGTCATTGGCAAACGCGCCGCCACGCCGAGGACAATTGGCCCGCGGCCACAGTCGTGGGTGTTTTGGGGCAGGAGCCGTGGTGGAAGATTCCAACTCACTTTGTCAATTTGCCTCCGTTGATGCCGCTGTCGGTTCATTTTTGGGAACGCGGCTGGTTCCAAATCAGCCTGGTGGCCGCCTGCGGGCTCGCGGGATTAAGCTCCATGTTTCTGCTCATGCAACTGGTCGTGCAATCCAGGGCGACCCGGCTCTTGCGCCTGGAACGCGCCCGCATCGCCCGGGACATCCACGACGATCTGGGCACACGGCTGACGCAATTATTGTTGATAGGCGAGGAGGCTCAAAGCAGCCTGCCGGCCGAGTCGGAAACGCGCGGGCAATTCAGCGAGATGTGCGAGAACACCCGCAACGTCCTGGGCGCCATTGATGAAGTGGTCTGGGTCGTCAATTCCCAGCGCGATACCCTGCGCGATTTTGTTATTTACATCTGCAAATACGCCGAGTCCTTTCTGCGCCTGGCCCTGGTGCGGTGCCGGTTCGACATCCAGCGCGAATTGCCGGACCTTTGCCTGGACATGCCATTCCGGCGCAATCTTCTGCTCGCGGTCAAAGAGGCGCTGGGCAACGCTGTCAAACATTCCGGGGCCAACGAAGTCGGCGTTTCGATCCGGTTGCAGGGCCAGACGCTCCTGGTCGTCGTCGAGGACAATGGCCGGGGATTCGACGTGGGGCAAATCGACGGCGCGCGGCACGGGTTGAGCAACATGATGTCGCGCATGACCGATCTCGGCGGGCGATTCCGGGTGCAGAGCGCGCCGGGCGCCGGCTGCCGGCTTGAGTTCGAGATACCGTTCCCCTCCAGCCGGTTGAACCGGTGGCGTCCCGCGCTGCCGGGCCTGCTGGCCTCGCGCGCGGCCGGCCCGTGATTGGCTCGCATCCCCTGTTTGAGGGTATGGACTTCCTTTAGCCGAACGGTCATTTTCTTCATTTCTGCGCCATGAAACGGAATACATCGATCATCCCAACCAAGGCCGCCGGGCATCTGCCGTTGCGGGCGGCCCTGGTCGAGGATGAGCGAAAAATCCGCGAAAGCTGGTCCCGATTGATCGATTCGTTCCCCGATTTTCAATGCCTTTGCGCCTGCGAATCCGGCGAGGAGGCGCTGCGGCAGGTGCCGGCCATCCGGCCCGACGTGATCTTGATGGATGTGCTGCTGCCGGGCATGTCCGGCATCGAATGCACCATGCGTTTGAAAGAACTTCTGCCGCAAACGCAAATCATTATTTTGACCGCGCTGGACGATGATGAGTTGATCTTCCGCGCGCTGGAGGCCGGGGCCGACGGCTACCTGCTCAAGCGAACCAAGCCCGCCGATATGCGCGCGGCCTTGCTCGATGTCCTTCACGGCGGCGCGCCCATGAGCAGCGCGATCGCGCGCCGCGTGGTGGAATCGTTCCGGCGTTCGCCGCCCAACCGGCAGGAGGCGCTCCGGCTTTCGCCCCGCGAGGAAGAGTTGCTGGAATACCTGGCCAAGGGCTATTCCAACAAGGAAATTGCCGACCAGATACAATTGAGCCTGGAAACAGTGCGCAGCTACCTCAAGCACATTTACGAAAAGATGCACGTCCGCTCCCGGACGGAGGCGGCCGTGCGCTATCTCAATTCAAAGGCTTCTTAGACCGGAGAGGGCGGGGATTAACAAAAACGCCGTTCCGCCCGCGCCTTATGGCTTGGTAATGACCGTTTTCGGCGGCGGCTCGCTTTTTTGCAGAATCGCCTGCAGGGCGTCCAGCAATTGCTGCTCCGTCAGGTTTTCTCCGTGTTTAACATCGATGCCAGTCACCTTGCTGCTAGCTGGGTCGCGCGTGAGTGTTACTACCGCGTCCGCGGTGGTTTCTCCTTGAATCGCCAGCGCCACCGTCTTGGTAGCCCGGCCTTTCGGGCCGGAAACCACGAAGTCGATGTTGTTGGTGGCGTTTGTCAAGGAACCAAACGTGTTGATTGCTGAAAGAGTCGCGAAAACAACTTGGGTGGGAACGGGGGCCGGATCGCCGAGTGCGGGTGCGGGGATAGAACTCACGACATGAAAAGTAGCCGTCGGTATGCCCGCAATCGTAACATAGGTGCATCCATCCAGGTTAGTGCCCACAATGGCGAATGTTGTATCGCGGTTTCGCCATATCAAGTGAGGATAAACGTCCGCGATGACAGGGCCGGCCTCGCCGCTCTTAGAAAAAAGATTTGCCGGCAGGTTCTCGGTTATCTGCAATGAAACGGACGTGGTTTTGAAGGTATCGTAGGCGCTTTCCAGGGACGCAAGCTGATTCGGAATATCCGCCTCCGCGTTATTCATTTTCAGCCATTTAAGCTTCTTGTGCGCCATATCAAGATGCTTGGCTTCGTATAGGTCTTCGTAAAGGGAGGCCTCCGAGGGAAATCCAGTTTTGTAGTACATGTCATGGCCAAAGATTGGATACAACGCCGGGCGCTTTTCGTCGATCCAGCGTGTCCGGATGTTGCCCACGATCATGTTCCACTTCGCGACCGGCGCCTTGTGGCTGTCGAACTCAAGGTCCGTCTTGTCAATTCTTATCACCACCACGGCAGGAAATGTTATCGGTTGCAGAACATTGCCCGATTTGTCGCCATTTTTTCCGGGATGGGTGATGGCTTGGAGCGACGGGTAAATCTGAAAGCCAAACGTCGCGCCGCTGGCGTAAGTCGTGGCGATGGGCAGCGAATTGCGCGTTCCGATGTCCGATTGCTGCCGCGTGACGTAATTGGCCAGGGAATTGGCCGCGGCATTTGCGCCTTTGGCGGCAAAAGCCAGCGACAAGGCTTGAGCCAGCTCGACTTGGCTGCGGTCGCTCTGCTGGAGTTGGACATTCTCGCTGTCGATCAAGGGCAATACAGCCAGAACCGCCGGGTGATGGTTGCTATCCTTTTCTAGGCGGCCGGGGCTGCATTCCCGCCCATAACTTAGCGCCACGCTCAGGTCGGCAACAAAGCCCCGCCGCGTGCGCTGGCCCGGCTGGCAGGTGACTTGCATGATGCCAAAGAACACTTGTTGCAGGTTGGAATTATAACTCGGATTGGCAATCAGCTCTAACAATTGCTCCGCGATCTTATCATTGATCGCCTTGTCCACGACTTGGCGTTCGTCAGGTGTCGGCTGAAGGGTCAGCAGGGAAAAGGGCGCCGCAAACGACGACGAACCCAGGGCCGCTTCGGCGTTGGTTGGTATTTGCGGAATGGCCGGAATGTTGGACACTCCGGAGGCCGACGGCTTGCCGAGAGAAATCGCCGGCGCAAAGGTCCCTTGCAAAGCCTGTCCTACGACAAGGCTCGACTCTAATGAAGACGCCTGTCCCCCCACTACATTGGAGCGCGCCGCTTGGGCGTAATTGGTGGGGTCTTCGTTGAAGCTCACTTTGAACTGGTTCGTATCCTCAATCCAATTCGGGCCCGAGACGGAAATCCGCCCCCAATAGTTTTGCACTCTTTGGAGGTCGTTTAAATCCTTGGCGGCGCCGATTTTGTGCCAGTATTGCTGGCATGAGCACAATACCAGCACGGAGCCTGTTAGGAGAATCGAGATGGCAAACGACCCGCACCGTTGTTTGGTCCTCATAGTATCAACCTGTTTATTAATATCCGCCGCGTTTCCCCGGGAGTGAATACAATCCTATGATGTCTGTCAAACGAAATATGTCATTTGACAAGAAAAAGGAAAATGATCCGAAGAATGGCCGCGCCGTTGATTCCTGGCTGCGGCGCATTCCAGGCAGCACCCCCATTTGGGGGTATGGACGCCGCTGGGACGCATCCCGTATAAATAGGGCAATTCTGAAAAACAAATTGAGCATCACAGAGGGCGATTCGTCTCGACGGCCCTGTTATTTTGACCGCCCCGCAATCATTTAACGAACACCCAAAACACAAAACACGCCTCAAATATGAAATTCCACGTCTCATTCCTCAAGTTGTGCCGCGGCGCCTTGCTGGCGGCCGCCGTCCTGGCTTTCACCGCCTCTGCCCGGGCGGGGCTGGCCGTCCCTTACACGCCCAACGCCGACACTCTCCACCTTTGGCATTTGAATGAAACGAATGGCCAGTTCGCCGCCGATAGCGCGGACCTGAGCACCAATGCCTACCCGATCACGCTGACGAACATTGGGGGGCTGCCGAACGCGAATGCTTCAGCGTATGCCGCGACCACGTATCCATTTACCAATACCGCCTTGGGTACCGCGGGGCCGGGCTTTCCAGGGTTGACCAATGCTTATTCCGGCAGCAACAAAGGCCATCTTCTTTACGGAGGCAGCCTTCCCGACGTCAGTGGACTCTGCAATCCAACGACGGGCGCATTCACATTTGAGGCCCTCATCTGCATAAGCAACAACCTAAGCGGGGACTACGAAATATTCACCGGCGACAGCGGAGGCGCCCTGACGACGCGCGGATGGCAATGGCGGTTTAACACCGCGCAAGAGCAGTGGGACCTGATTGCTGGCGCCACGTCGGACAACACGTTTCCGCCGGCCCTGCCAACGAGCGGCCCCGATGCCGCCGCAGTTGGCGTGTGGTACCATGTCGCCGTGACTTATACGGGTAATAGCCCGACCAATAACGACCCCGTCGAGCAATTCAAATTGTATTGGACACGGTTGGATCCGGGCCGCACCTTCGCCGACGTATTGGTCACGGAGGAGGGCATCACCAACGCTCAGATGCCTTACGGCATTCGCCCGCTGAGTGGGGCGCCAGTCGGCACGGCCGCGCCAAATATTGGGATCGGCGGAAGCGGTCGCAATACCACCGCCAATGTCGGCAATAACGAGGGCTTGGTTGGCAGCATCTGTGAAGTCCGCGTGACGGATTTGTGCCTCAAATCCAACGAGATGGCGTTTGTCGCCGGTGGCGCCATCGCGCCAACCAACACATCCCAACCACCGCCGCAGCTGCTCGTCGGATATGGCCAGACGCTCAACGCTACGGTCGGAGTCTCGGCATCGCAACCAGTGACTTATACTTGGTTCCAAAACGGAAGCAGCGTGGCGGGACAATCGACGGCCACTCTTAATATTTCCAATACTACATTTGCCACCGGCGGCGCTTATTACCTGATAACTTCCAATGCTTACGGTTCGGCCACAAGCAGTGTGGTGCAAGTAACCGTTGGCGCCATCGCGGACGAGCTTTTCAGCACCGGCATCGTGTCCAATCAGGTTTCGGCGGGAGATGTTCCTGACCCGAATTACACGCTTATTCAAAGCGGCAATCCGAATTTCCTCGGTCCTAACATGTTGATTTGGGAATCGAATTGCCCGATTGAGATCATTTGCTCCAGTGGGGGTTATTCCCCGAACGTTGGCGCCTCCATGTGGATTAGTGATCAAGGCAATGCGGGCGGCTCGGCGGCGGGTGATCCCTCTGGAACTTATACGATCCGCACCCACTTCCTTTTGGATCAGGCCAGCCCTGCCAGCCTTTCTTATCATTCAGGTTTTGAATATAACGGCACGCTGACGAACATCCTGCTAAACGGTTTGAGCACCGGATTCAGCATGCCCAGCTCGGCTCCGCTTTATGCCAATACCTTCTCGTTGAGCAATAACAACGGTATTGTCACCTTTAACGGAATTGGCACCACCTTCGGCTCGGTATCAGCCACCAACACGAATGGAAATTTTTTCGTTCCGGGTCTTAACACGATTGATTTCGTGTTGAGCGGCAGTTCTTCCGCCATGAAACTGGATTCTCCCACCATGATCGGTTTCGCGTTGCCGCCAGGGCTGCCATCCATCCTCCAGCAGCCCGCCAACGAGACAGTGCGCGACGCTGCTATAACCGGCTCCGGAAGCGATGCGGCATTCTCCGTGGTCGCAACAGGACGGTCTCCATTGACGTATCAATGGTATTCCAATGGTATCGCCCTGGCTGGCGTGACAACGCGCACGATCAACTATCCGAATCCCTCGGCTGGCAATCAGGGGACTAACTTCGAGGTAGTCGTGTCCAACGATTCAGGCTCGGTCACGAGCCGGGTTGCCAGTCTGACCTTGGTTTCGACCAATCAGAATCCTATCGCGCCGAACTACACCAACTATATCTATACCGATCAAACGCTGCCGATTGACTTCTCGGTCTTATACAATCAAGCAAGCTCACCTGATGGCGATGCGCTGGCGCTCTCCGCTTTCGACACGTTTACCACCAATCAAGTCGTTTTGAATCCAGTCAGTTCGACTCTTTACACCTACACGCCTAATCCCGGCTTTTTCGGGCAGGATTTGCTCACCTATACCATTCAGGATTCTCAGGGAAACTTCGCGGTGGGCACGAACTTCATCGAAGTCGTGCAAAAGCAGGCGCCGGCCACCGTCGCGGCAGTTCGAAGCGCGAATGGCACCAGCGTCGTCATGAGCGGCGCGGGCGGCGCTCCCGGAGCGGAGTATCTGATACTGGGATCGTCCGATTTGACTGTTCCTGTTGGTTCGTGGGCCACAGTCGCCACGGGCTTCTTTGACTCGCATGGAAACTTCTCCATCAGCCTGCCGGTTGGCAGCGGCGCTGGGGATGGCTTCTATGTGCTGGCCGTGCCGTAATGAAGCCATCATTCCGAGGGCATCTGAATGTGAGCCTTGGAAAGCATAACAACGCCTTGGCCGCCGGCTCCAATCCATGGGGCCGGCGGCGGCCTTCTGGTGAGTTGCCGGCAGGATTCACCCTCATTGAGCTATTAGTTGTCATCGCGATCATTGCCATCCTGGCGGCGATGCTGCTGCCCGCCTTGGCCCGGGCCAAGCAGGAAGCCCAAAAGACATCCTGCCTGAATAATCTCAAGCAGCTTCAGTTGTGTTATATCATGTACTCTGGCGATTATGCCGGGAGGCTGGTGCCAAACAATGCGGACCCGGACAACGAGCACAATGACTCGTGGATGACTGGCAACGCGAGAACCATGACCAGCTACAGCAACATAGATAGCGGCTATCTCTACGCCTACAATAAGTCCGAGAAAATTTACGCCTGCCCGGCAGAAACGGCCCTGGTGATGACCACGGACACCGGCACAACACCCGTTTCGCCAACCATGAGGCGGCTGCTCACATATTCGCTTGACTACAACCTGGGCGGCACGAATGCCAATTACGCGGAATACAACATCATTGCGGACCGCCAGCTTACGCGGCATCCCAGCCCCTCCCAGCATTCTGTTTTTTGGCACGAGGACGCGCGCAGCATCGACAACGGCGCTTATGGCATCTGGCCGTATGGAACTTATTCATGGTGGAATATACCGACCAGCGTCCATGACCGTGGCTGTTGCATGTCCTTCTTCGACGGGCACGAGGAGTACTGGAAGTGGCGCGGCACGGCGGTGCTGGCGGCGGGCATTCCGCCCGGCGGATACTTTGTCAATTATCCGCCTGTCACGGTCGAATACCTCGTGTTTTCGAGCGGCCCGACCGCCGACGAGGCCGACCTATACAGGTCCCAGGCCACGATCGTGCCGGGCTTGCCCAGATAGGGTCCGTCCCTCCGAACACGCGGAACTATGAATCCGAGAGGATATTTGCGTGGCCAAAAACATCGGCGGCTTTTCGCCTGGTGTTTGGCCGCTTGGCTGGCTGCGGCCTGCTCGCTCCAATCGGCGAATGCTCCTGCGGGACTGCTGTGCGATTTGCTGGAGCACCCGGAATTGACCGTCATCACCACGGCCGCGCCGCAATTTGGCTGGATTTACGTGCCGTCCGGCCGGAACGACAGCCAAACCGCTTGCCGCATCATTGTGGCGTCGAGCCTGGCCCTGGCCGGGCAGGGGCAGGGGGATATGTGGGACTCCGGCATGATTGCGAGTTCTGCTTCGCTCAACGTGCCCTACGCCGGCTCCGCTTTGAGCGCGAACACTCCTTACTATTGGTGCGTCCAAACCGAGGATGGCTCCGGCCAAACGAGCCTTTTTTCAGCCATCCAGCAATTTCGCACCGACACCCAATTTTATTCAGGCCCAAACCTGCTTTATAATGTGTCAACAAACATCTGGGCCAATCGCTATCCAATCGCCTTTCAAAGCCAGGCGCCCGTCCTGGTCGCCAACACGGCCCCGGGGCGGTGGTTCGTCGATTTCGGCCAGGACGCCTTTGGTTATGCCACCGTGCGATTCAACGGCGCGTTCCAGGGCATTGCTGTCCAGGCCCGCTTTGGCGAAATGTCGAACGGCGCGGCTGTCAATACAAGTCCGCCGTCCGGAAGCTCCGTGCGTTATGGCGTTTCGACCCTGGCGCTGTCCAACGGCAATGCGGTCTATGCCGTTCGGCCCCCATCCTTTAACGGCAAGCCGGACGCCCAGCTTGTGAATCCGCCGGCTTCTTACGGCGCCGTCATGCCGTTCCGATATTTCGAGTTGACCAACTGTCCGGCGGGCGCCGTCCTGGCGGCGGCGGACATCACGCGGCAGTGCCTGCTTTATCCCTTCAACACCAATGCCGCGGCCTTCACCAGTTCCAGCGCGGCCTTGAACCAGGTTTGGAATTTGTGCTGGAACTCGATGCGGGCGCTGGGCTTCGACGGCGTTTACGTGGACGGCGACCGCGAACGCACGCCTTACGAGGCCGATTCCTACATCCACCAATTGACTTCCTACGCCGCCGACCGCGAGTTCTCGATGGCCCGCTACAGCCTGGAGTATCTGCTCGCCCATCCGACCTGGCCGACGGAATGGAAATTCCACAATATCTTCATGGCTTGGGCCGATTACCTGCAAACCGGCGACACCAATTTGCTCAACGCCCATTACGCTGCCCTCCAATTCGACTCGTTCACCTGGGCCGCGACCGGCAACGGCCTGATGAAAGGCTTTCCCAATTTCCCGCAAACCACCAATTCCGACATCGTGGACTGGCCGGCGGGCGACCGCGATGGCTTTGTCATTTCCAGCGGCAGTTATTTGAATTGGACCAATTCTGTCAATAATGCCTTTTATTATCGCGGCCTGCAAACGATGGCCGCCATCGCCTCCGTCCTGGGCCGCTCTGCTGACGCCGCCACTTACAATGCGGATGCCGCCAAGGTTTACAGCGCCTACAACACCGCCTTCTGGAACAGCAGTTCGCAAAGTTATGTGGATGGCGTTGGAACGACTCATGCCGCCGCGCACGCCAATTTCTTCCCCCTCGATTTCGGTTTGACACCCGCCGCCAATCAGGCCGCCGTGCTGAACTATCTTCACCAGCGCATCGCCGCGGGCGGGATGCCGCCCAGCGTTTATGGCGCGCAGTATCTGCTGGAGGCGCTGTTCCAGCAAAACGACGCGGACACGGCCCTGGGCTTGATGGCCACCAACGGCCCGCGCGGCTGGCTTAACATGCTCAACATCGGCTCCACCGTCGCGACCGAGGCCTGGAATTTCACGGACAAGCCCAACATGGATTGGAACCACTCGTGGGGAACGGCGGCAGGGAATCTCATCCAGCGATTCGTCCTCGGCGTGCGGCCCATCACTGCTGGCTGGGGCCAGTTTGTCATCCAGCCGCGGCTCGGCCAGGCGCTGTCGTCTGTCCAAGGTGTCGTGCCCACCATTCGCGGCCCGGTTTCGATCTCCGCCACGAACGGGCCGGGATTGTTTCAGCTTCTCGTGACGATTCCCGGCAATGCCGCCGCCACCGTCATGCTGCCAACGCTCGGCGCGGCCAGCGCGGTCGCTCTTCTTGACGGCAGCGTCGTGCCGGCCGCCGTCTCGAACCAGTGGCTGGCCGTCACCAACGTCGGTTCGGGCCAGCATGCGCTCTGGCTGTCAACGAATGGCGCGCCCGCGCTGGCCACGCTCTACTCCAATTGGGCCGCCGGCTGGTTTGGCGCGAGCGTGACCAATCCCGCCATCGCCGGCATGAGCGCCGACCCGGACGGCGACGGGCAGGATAACTACAGCGAATTCATCGCCGGCACGGACCCCGGCAACGCGCGCTCCAATTTTCACATTGACAGCGTTGCGGGATCCGCGCCGCTGTCGGTTTCGGTGCCGGGAGTGGCGGGGCGGGTTTACACGCTGCAACGGGCTGCCGGCCTGGCCGCGGGCGCGTGGATTTCCGTCGCCGCCAGCGGCCCGCTGGCCGCCAGCCAGGAAACAGTCTTGACAGATCCGGTCACGCCCGCGCCCGGCGCGTTTTACCGCGTGGCCGTAAGCCTGCCGTGAGGCAAAAGAGGCTTCTCAGCCCGGCAGAAGCTGAACAGCCAGGGTAATCTCGGCTTTGAGCACGCGCGAAACGGGGCAATTGGCTTTGGCGTTTTTGGCGATCTCCTCAAATTTGGCCGCATCGATGCCCGGCACGCGCCCGGTCAGGTCAAGATGAATGGTGGTGATGGTCCAATTGCCGGAAACCTGTTCCAGCGCGAGGGTGGCGCGGGTGGATAACTCTGCTGGCGTGAAACCCGCGCCGCCGAGAAAAGCCGATAGCGCCATGGTAAAACATCCGGCGTGCGCGGCCGCGATTAATTCCTCCGGGTTGGTGCCGGAAGCATTTTCAAAGCGCGTGGTGAAAGAATAGGGCGTGTTATTCAGGACGCCTCCGGGGGCGGAGAGAGTTCCTTTGCCGGTTTTGAGGTCGCCGTTCCAGACGGCGGATGCAGTGCGTTTCATAATTTTATTTCCTTTCGCTGTTGCATAAGCCGCGCGGAGCCGCCGCGCAAGCCTTATTTGCTCAGGGGGAATAAAGGCCCCAGCGGCGCAGCAGGTAATACTCGTTGAAAGGCTGGTTGTCGGTGATTTCAATCTTGCGATTGTCGTTCAGCAGGCTGGGAACCGGCGCTTCATGCGCGAGGAGAGTTTGGAAAATATCCGGCATCGACGAGAAGCCGATTTCCTCCGGCCATTCCATGAGGTCCGCCCGGGCCTTGGCCGGCAGCCGGGACGCCAGTTGAAAGGCGGTGGCGGATTCCATCGGCTGCATCGAGCCGAGAAAATGCGCGCCCCAGCCGTGGACGCCTCGAAATGCCCGCAGATATGGAAACGAATCCGCCAGCGAACGCGCGACCGGTTGCACCGCCTCGCGGGAGCCGTCCGGCAGCCAGATTTGCAGGATGCCGTTGGTGTTCAAATGTTCCTTGGCCAGCTCGTAGAATTGCCGCGAATACAGGAGGCTCGAACCGGCCGCTTGGACGGGTGGCGGCGGATCAATGACAATGATGTCATATTTGTCCCGCGTTCGTTTCAGGAAACGCCGCCCATCGTCAATAATAATGCGGCCTTTCGGATTTTGCAGGACGCTTTCGGCGTCGGCATGATAAAAGGGAAATGCCGCCACCACGCTCGGCACCAATTCCACCGCCGTGGTATCCGTGTCCCAGCTTAAGGCGGCGCGAAAACTGGTGCCCATGCCGAAACAAATGATCAAAGCGGACTTCGGCCGCCCTTTATGCAAAGCCATCGGCAAATGAACCATCACTTTGGTGTCCGATGCCAGCACCGTCATGCCCATGCCGTTGACCAGCAGCCGCCGGCCGAATTTTTCCCCGTACGAAATGACCGACGCGGCGTAATCCCGGCGAATGGCCGCGTGGGCGTACTTGTCCTTGACAAGTTTCTCAAGATCATGCGCCAGGAACACACTCCACAACAGCGCCGCGACGGCCGCCGTCCCCGCGGCCATGCGCCGCGCCAGCGGCAATCCCAAGCCGGGCAGAAAGACGAGCAACAGCAGCGGCAGGCCAAGAAGGGCCAAAGCAAAACGTTCGCTCATCCGCGGCATCAAAACGTAAGAGGCGAAAAGCGGCCCCAGGATGCACCCAATCACGTTGATGCCGTAGGCCTTCCCGGCCGCGGCGGGATGGCCGCCCGCGTATTGGTCGATCAGGCTTGGTGTCAAATAACCGAGGACGGCGCACATGGGGCAAATACTGGCGAGCACGATGGCCACCGCGCGAAAATTAAGCGCCTCGCCGCCGATTTTCGAGGCCCAATCCGCCGGCAAGATTCGCGGGTCCACCGCGATGATGGGCAGAAACGCTGTCAAACTTAAAAGCGCCGCCAGTTCGCCCAGCGGACGCATTGCGTTCCGCCGCAGATGCCGCCTGTACTGCATCGACCCCGCGAAGGTGGCGCCCAAATAAACGAAGACAATGGCCGCGAACGAATACACCTGCGTTTTGAGCACGGGAGTGAAGGCCCGGGTCCAAACCACTTCCATGGCCATCGCGCAAAAACCCGTTGTCAATAAAATCCAGCGAATCAAGGCGCCTTGGGCGGAACTTGGCGCCAGGGCTTTCGGCATCGCGGCCGGCGTTTCATCCGTGCGCGGGCGCCGGCGCGAATTCCGCCCAATGGCAACGCTGATGGCGGCGATGGCAAAATTGCCGGCCGCGGCCAGCGCAAGGGTGTGATGGAATCCCATCGTCTCCACGAGAACGTAAGCGGTGATGATTGTTCCCGTCATAGCCCCCAGCACGTTGGCAAAATAGAGAAAGCTGAAGCTGTCCCGGCTGGCGGCGGCCTCCTCCTCGCGCACGAACGCCATCATCCAGGGGAAGGTCGCGCCCATGAACAAACACCATGGCAAAATGGAAGCCGCCAACACGAGCGCCGAGAGGAAAAGATAGCGAAAGGAATCCGATTGCCCGGCCGCCAGCAGGACTTGTTCGCCGGCGGAAAACAATTTCGGCGTCGCGAAGGCGCCCAAGCCAATCACAAATTCTGCCGCGCCGTAAAAGTAAATCGCGGAGGCCCCGGTCTTGCGCGTCAGCCACGGAATCATCCGCCCGCCGGCCCAGGAGCCGATGGCCAGCCCCAGCATGAAAACCGAAAGCACGACCGACAGCACCGGCGTGATGATTCCAAAAGAGGCAAAGGCCAGCCGGGTCCAGACCATCTGATAGACCAGACTGCAAAAGCCGGACACGAAAAACAGAAGATACAGTTGCTTTCTGATCATCTTGCTTCCGTTGATGAAAGCAAATACCCGCGCCTATGCACGCAAAAAGTGCTTCATTCGATTGCCAGCCCGTATTTGTCAATTTGATTTGCGGTCCATTGACGGCGTCTTCCTGTTATGAGCGCTTCAGACGGCTCCACCCCCAGCCGCGCCTTGCAGCGGTCAAAGAGCGCGACGCATTTGAATCGCGGATTATGGCGGCTGCGATAAATAATTCCATCCGGCTGCCGTGGATGCGCGAAGAAAGCCCCAGACCACAATCCAACCGT
Organism: Verrucomicrobiia bacterium; assembly: GCA_036501625.1. GTDB lineage: Bacteria > Verrucomicrobiota > Verrucomicrobiia > Limisphaerales > Palsa-1400 > Palsa-1400. Next base: position 83,075 of record DASXZY010000008.1, on the reverse strand, counting down.
GTGGAAAGGAATCTCGGTGGAAATTCTGTTGTCACAAGAAACCTTCCGCAACCCGGCCCCCGTGAGATCGACAACCATGAGCGACTTGCAAGCGATGCCCGACATGGAGCGGCCGGTGAAATCCGCCTCGCGAACGAGCATCAACGAAAGCCCCCGCAGGAAGACTTCCGCGAAGGCCCCTTCTGGCTGCAACGACGCGTAAAGAACTCCATAGCGCCCGTGCGGATCGTCGAACCGCCCGGCGCCGCTTTTGCCGAAATGAAGGCAGTCGAGGCCGGTTCGATGTATGCGGAAAATTAAACCAGTGAGGGGTGTGACAGGCAATGGCCGCGCGTGCAGATCGGGCGGCGGCGGAGGCAGCTTAGCTTCCATGCCGCAGGAAACTCCGCGCTTCGGCCATCACCGGCTCCACTTCGCCCCGTTGCAGCAACTGGCACGCGGATTTCCCGCCGAACGCCGGGCTTTTGCTGAGAAGAAAAGAGAGCGCGACAAAAGGCGAATCCGAGTCCAGCGCCGCCAGCGCCCCGGCCATTCCTGGAAGCACATCGCCATCCTTGAATTGGAAGGCGGGGAACACCCGATCTCCGCCCTTGGGCAACGCCAGTAACTGCTTGCGGTCAACTTTCTTGCGAATGGTTTCGCGGGAGAGACCAAGCAACGCGCAAACCTGGCCCGTATCCAAAACCGGCTCAGCCGCTTTGCGCAAGGCGGTCATCCGTTCAAGGCCGCGCACGCGGGCGTTGAGAAGTTTTTTTTCCGAGGCGCCGGCAGAAGTTCCCAGCGCTTCGATTGCCAAACGCGCCGCCGCGATGAGATACGCTGCCTCATTGGTCGTGGTTTGCAGCGAACCTGCGCCGCGCGAACCGGCGCGGGCCAGCACTGTTTCAAGGGTTCTGGCGCCGCGGGCCAGCATTTGCTGAATGGGCCGTTCTAAAACGTCTGTTGGCATATTGACATTATCACAATCGGCCGTATTTGGGACAATGTCAACCTCTGTCATTCCGCCGATTTAGGGACGCCTGGCACGCGCGTCAAACTGAGCCGTTTGACGACCATGCCGTCGAGGCGATCGACGCGCAGGGTGCAGGCGCCCAGGGCGAGTGTGTCGCCGACCTTGGGAAAGCCGCCCAGGCGCTGCGTGACCCAGCCGCTGGTGGTGGCCACGTTGTCGCCGTAAAGGTTTTGCCCCACCAGCTCCGCCAGTTCATGCAGCGGCAGCGCGCCGTCGATCTCCCATTGATCCGGCCCGCGGGGCAGCAGGAGCGGTTTCTCCTGGTCGAACTCGTCCTGAATTTGCCCGACCAATTCCTCCAGGACATTTTCCAAAGTGACCATGCCCACCGTGCCGCCATATTCATCGACCACGACCGCCAAATGCACTTTGCGCTCCAGGAAAAGCTGGAGGAGCTTTTCCAGCCGCGTCGTTTCGGGCACGTAAATTAATTTGCGGGCCGCCGCCGCCAAATCCTTGCCGCGGCCCGCCTGGCTGCGGAGGGCGAAGAGGTCCTTGATGTGGATTACGCCGAGCGTTTTATCGAGGTCGCCGCCCTCGCACAAAAGGAAGCGGGAGTAGCGGGTTTTTTCGGCGATTTCCCGGCATTCGCTCAAGGGCGCCTCGGTGTCGAAGGCCGTGATTTCCATGCGCGGGCGCATGACGTTGCGAACGATGCGGTGGCGCAGGTCCAAGGCGTTCAGGATGATTTCACGGCCGAGGCCGGTCGCGCCCGCGCGGCTCTGGTTGAGCATCAGGCGCAATTCCTCCTCGGTGTGAATCATGAGCGGCGAACTGGCCGGCTCGATGCCCGCGCGGCGCAACAGCCATTCGGCCGAACGGTTCAGGATCCAATTGAACGGATACGAGGCGCGGTAAAACCAATCCAGCGGCGAGGCCAGCGCCAGCGCGACCGGCAGCGCCCGCTGAATGGCGAACCACTTAGGCCCCAATTCTCCCAGCACGATTTGCAGGAAAGTGGCGGCGGCGAATCCCAGGGCGAACGCGGCCGATTTTTGGAATTGCGGAGACGCGACGCCGAGCCATTGCAGCGGCGGCGAGAGCAGCGCGAGGAAAACAGGCTCGGCCAGCCAGCCCAAACCGAGGCTGGCCATGGTGATGCCCAATTGCGTCGCGCCGAGATACGACGTGAGGTTGCGCGAAATATGCCGGGCGACTTTCGCGCGGCGATGCCCCGCCACGATGAGCGCGTCCAATTGCGTGTCGCGCAGTTTGACAAAGGCGAACTCAGCCGCGACGAAAAATCCGTTGACCAAGACAATGGCCAGGATGCCCAGCAGATGCAGCGCGTTGGCGGCCAGGGCGTCGCCGTTCATAAATTCAATTCGCCAAAAATCACCTTAAGCAAATCCTGCAGAGTAAGCAGGCCGGCTTCGCGATTGTCCCGGCCCAGCACGATGGCAAGGCGCCAGCCGGTATGCTGCATCCGCCGGAGCGCCTCCTCCACGTGCAAGTCCTCCGGCAGGTAAAAGGCTGGCTGCAAATAATCCCGCGCCGGCCGGGCGGGATCGACATCCCGGGAGAACAGCACGTGTTCCAGATTGACAATGCCCGTGATGCGCCCCGATTGGGGGTCCACGGCGGGCACGCGGGTGAGATTCCGCTCGCGGCACACGGCGATGGCTTCGCCGATTGGCTTGCTGGCGGCGACAGTGGCGGCGGCGGCCATCGGCACCATCAATTCACGCACGCGCAAATTCGGCAGATCGAGAACGCGGTTGATCATGGCTCTTTCTTCAGTCGTCAAGCTCGGCGCGGCTTCCTGCATGATGAAGCGCAATTCCTCGCGGCTGCCGAAGAGGCGGCCGGTGCGGGCCTGGCCGCCCGTCCAATGCAAAAGCCCGCGCGCGAACCACGCCACCACCGCCACCAAGGGCGCCAGCAACCGGTGCAGAACCTTGAAGGCCGCCGCCCACGCGAGCGAGAGCCGGTTGGGGTAACGCTGGAAAAGCGTCTTGGGCGCCAGTTCGCACAGGATGTAAAATATAAACACTCCCGCCAGGAAAACCGCCGCTTCCGCCGCCGGCCGCCGCCCCAGCGACGCGCGCAATTGCATCACGCCCAAAGTGAAAATGACGAAATTGACGACCGTGTTTCCAACCAGAATGGTCCAAAGAAAATTCTCCGGATTTTGCAGGAAGCCATGCACGACCGCCGCGCGCTTATCGCCGCTGCGCATAAGCTGCCGGATGCGGAACCGGTTCAGCGCCATCACGCCGGTCTCCATGCCCGAAAATAGGAACGACAGCGCGACGCACAGCAGCGCCGCAAGCAAAATCAGAATGTCGCTGTCACTCATCGCTTTTTGACGGCTTCGACCAGCAGGCCGCGAATGCGCCGCTCATCGGCCGATTGCACTGTCAAACGCAAGCCCGCCACCGTGACCGATTCGCCGGCGGCCGGCACCACTTCAAATTGCTGGAGGGCCAGGCCGGCCATCGTTTCGCAGCCGGGAAACTCAGGCAGTTGCGGATACTCGCGGCGAAAATTATCCAATCGCAATCCGCCGCTGACCTGCCAGCGGTTGCGGCCCAATTTTTCCAGGACGGTTGGTTCCGTTGCATGTTCGCCGTGAATTTCGCCCAGCACCTCCGACAAAATATCCTCGATGGTCACGAGGCCCGCCGTGCCGCCAAATTCATCCAGCACGATGGCCACGCCGCGTTGCTGGCGTTGGAGGCTCTTGAGCAATTGCAGCAGGTTCATGCTCTCCGGGACGAACGACGGCGATTCAATGGCCAGCTCCAGGTCGGCCTCCGGGTTTAAGAGCAGCGCGCGCGTGTCAAGCACACCCACGATGGTATCGGCCGATTCGTCGTAGATCGGCAGCCGCCGGTGTTTGAAACGCCGGGCCGCCTCGATCATTTCCGGCACGGAGAGATCGTCGGACACACAGGCCATTTGCGGGCGCGCTTTCATTACGTCGCCGGCATGGCGGCGGTCCAGGTTGATGATTTGAAGAATAATTTCCTTTTCACCCGCCGCCAGCGCTCCTTGTTGATAGGCCATCTCGAGCAATTCCTGGTATTCGGCGTCGGTCAGCCCGCCCGCCTGGATGGGAGTCACGGGGAAAAGATGGAGCATGAGATTTGTCAGTCTTTGGGCCACGCGGCGCAACGGATGGCTCAACCGTTGCAGCCAGAGCATCGGGCGGGCCACGCGCAAGGCCCACTGCTCCGGCGCGCGCACCGCCAGGGCCTTCGGAGCGACCTCGCCGCCAAAGAGAATCAAGACCAGCAATCCCGCCAGCACGGGCGGCAGCGGCCAGCCCCGGCGCAGCGCCAGAAAGAGGGCGATGGCCACGATGCTGGCGTTGGCAAGGCTGTTGCCCAGCGCCAAAGTGGCCAGCAGGTCCTGCGGTTTGGACAGCAGCCGCTGGATGATTCTGGCCAGGGCAGGGGAGAGAGTGTCCAATTGCCGCAACTGCCATTTGCCGAGCGAGAACAAAGAAGTTTCAGCCAGCGCGAAGAAGAAACTGGCGCCGGCGGACAAAGCCAGGACAACCAAGGCCAAAATCGGCGTCATTGCGGGAGAGACTATGAGGCACAACCCGCCCTCACAAAAGCCAAAAGTGCGGGCAGCGTGCCTTAATAAAAGGGTGTGGGCAAAAAAACAGGCGCCCCACCCGGGGCGCCCCATGAAAACTAACTCTACTGCGCGGTCAATGTATCGGGATTTGGAGGGGCCGTCCATGCGTGGGAAACACCCTTTTTGTTGTAATGGATTACCTCGCCGAAATTTCCGGCGTGACCGCCATGCCCGTTCGTGTATTTTGCGGGCATTGTGACAACGGATGATGCCATCAAGCTTCTGGAAAAGTTTCGCGCGGGCAAAATTAGTTTGGCCGGCGCCGTGCGCGCCTTTCAAGCGCCGCCCGTGGCGGACCTCGGCTTTGCCCAGGTTGATTCGCACCGGGCGCTGCGCCGGGGATTCTCGGAAGTGATTTACGGCGCGGGCAAAACGGCGGCGCAAGTCGCGGAGATCGCGAAGCAAATCCGTTCGCGCGAGGAGCGCCTGCTGGTGACGCGCGTGGATGCCGCCCAGGCGCGGGCTTTGGCCAAAAAGTTTAAGGAAGCGCGCCATCATGAAGCAGCCCGTTGCGTGACGATTGATCCGCATCCGCTGCCGAAACGCGCGGGAACCATCGCGCTTTTGTGCGCCGGCACCAGCGATTTGCCGGTGGCCGAGGAAGCGGCCGTGACGGCGGAGATCATGGGCAATCGCGTCGAGCGCATCTATGACGTGGGCGTGGCGGGCCTTCACCGGCTGCTCAACAAATTGGAGTTGATTCAAAAGGCGCGCGTGGTGATTGTGGTGGCGGGGATGGAGGGCGCCTTGCCGAGCGTCGTCTCCGGCCTGGTCAGCCAGCCGGTCATTGCCGTGCCGACCAGCGTGGGTTACGGCGCGAACTTTGCGGGATTGGCTCCGTTGCTGGGCATGCTCAACTCTTGTTCCAGCGGCGTGACGGTCGTCAATATTGACAACGGTTTCGGCGCCGGTTACGCCGCCAGTCAAATCAACGCCCTTTGAATGTGAAATCGCTCTATCTGGATATTTTCAGCGGCCTCAGCGGCGATATGTTTATCGGCGCGATGCTCGACCTTGGCCTGGACTTGGATCACCTGAAGCACGAATTGGCAAAATTGCATCTCGATGGATGCCATTTGCACGCCTCGCGCGCCAAACGCCAGCAGATTGAAGGGACGAAATTCGATGTCCACCTGGGGGATCACCACCATGAACACAGCGGCCATCACGCGCATGAACACGGGCACGAGCATGGGCACGAGCACGGACATCATCACGAACACGGCCGGTCCTTTTCCGACATCAAGAAGCTAATCGCGGAGAGCGGGCTTTCGGAATGGGTCAAGACGAAATCGACGGCTGTCTTTGGCCGATTGGCGGCGGCGGAGGGGAAAATTCATGGGCAGCCGGCCGAGGACGTCCATTTTCACGAAGTGGGCGCGGTCGATTCCATCGTCGATATCGTGGGCGCCTGCGCGGCCCTGGAATTTTTCGGGCGGCCTCGCGTGCTGGCTTCGGCGGCTGTCGATGGCTCCGGCTGGATCGATTGCGCCCACGGGCGTTTTCCCATCCCGGCGCCCGCGACCTTGGAAATTCTGGCGGCGCGCGGCGTGCCGATTTCCCAGTGCGAGGAACCGCACGAGTTGATCACGCCCACCGGCGCGGCCTTGCTGGCGGAATTCGCGGAATCGTTCGGGCCGATGGCGGAATTTGTGCCGGAGCGCGTCGGGTTCGGCGTGGGCGGCCGCGAGAACAAAACGCGGCCCAACGTCGTGCGCGCCATCCTGGGCCGGAGCGCCGCGTCGGCCGCGCACGACTGGGAGATCGACACCGTGGCGGTGCTGGAAACGAATCTCGACGACGCCAATCCGGAATGGCTCGGACAATTCATGGACAAGGCCATGGCGGCGGGCGCGCTGGATGTCCGCCTGGCTCCCGTGCAAATGAAAAAGAACCGCCCCGGCGTGCTGTTGACTGTGCTGTGCCAGCCGGCTGAGGCGGACAAATTCAGCGAATTGATTTTGCGCGACACCAGCGCGTTCGGCCTGCGCCGCACCCTGGCCGAGCGCCGCAAGCTGCGCCGCGAATTCCGCGAGGTGCAAACGCCGTTCGGGTCCGTTACGGTCAAGATTGGTTTGCTGGATGGCCGCGCCGTCCAGATCGCGCCGGAATTTGAGTCATGCAGAAAAAGGGCCGATGAAAGCGGCGCGCCTTTGAAAACCATTTACGAATCCGCGCTGGCGGCGGCCGGCGCGCAGGGCGGCCCGCATCCTCAATGAGCCAATCCGACACCGCTTTTTACGCGACCGTTGAGCCTTGCCTGGGCGTGGTCATTCCCGCTTTCAATGAGGCGGCGACCATCGCCAGCCTCATCCGCTCCGTTCTGGCGCAGCCGCTGGTGCGGGAAGTGATTGTCGTCGATGACGCCTCGCGGGACGGCACCTGGGATGCGTTGCAGCGAGTGGCCAAGGAATCCCCTGCCGTGCGCGTTTTCCAGCACGCTGTCAATCAAGGCAAAGGGGCCGCCGTCCGCACCGGTTTCGCGCAAGTGACCGCGCCGCTGGCCATCGTGCAGGACGCCGACTTGGAGTATGACCCGGAGGATTATCCCAAGCTCTGCCGGCCGATTCTTACCGGCAAGGCGCAGGTGGTCGTCGGATCGCGCTTTCTGGGCACGGGCGAGCATCGTGTGCTTTACTACTGGCACTCCGTGGGCAACCGGGTGCTGACCACCCTTTCTAACATGGCCACCGGCATCAACCTCTCGGACATGGAAAGCGGTTACAAGGTGTTCAAGCGCGAGGTCATCCAGAACATTCGCATTGAGGAAGGCCGTTTCGGCTTTGAGCCGGAGATTGTGGCCAAAGTCAGCAAACTTAAAGTCGTCATTTACGAAGTGCCCATTTCCTATTACGGGCGCACGTATGCGGAAGGCAAAAAAATTGGATGGCGCGACGCCGTCAGCGCCCTCCGTTGCATCATCAAATATAATTTTTTCCGCTGAGAGCGTATTTTCAAAACACGCTCTGAAGTGCGGCCCGTCAAACAGCCTTGCTCAATCCGGCGTACTCGCTATGCTTGAGAATGCCGGGCATCGGAATGGGATACTTGCCGTCCTTGTCGGAGCGCAATGGGGGAGGGGAATCCATCGTCAACTTGTCGGCCCCGGGGCAGTATTCATCCGGGTGGTTGAGCATTTCATCATCGGTCACTTCCTGGCCGGTGTGCGCGGCCATGCGGCCCATTGAGCAGGTCAGGGTGGCTTTAATTCCGCGCGGGACTTCGTTGTAGGGCTTGTCCGCGCGGATGGCGTCCATCAAATCGTTCCATTCGTTGTCGTAAGGATCTTCCTGGCCTGGAGGAATTTGGGAAGTCCAAATGGCATTTTGGCGCGTCGGGTTCTGGGCGCTGTGAATCGTCGAAACGCGCCCGAAATCGTTGGCGGCGGCGGCAATGGCCATCGCTTTGCTGCCGTGGACGTAACTGGAATAAATTTCGTTGCAGCCCGTTTCGTTTCTTCCATCCATGTACATCTTCGTGCCGTCCTTGAAAGTGTATTCGACGGAATACGAATCAAAATTCTGGTCCACCAGCAGATTGCCGTCATGGGAGTAGCGGTAATGGCGCCCGCCCAGCGCCTGGGCTTTGACCGGCCAGGCGTCTTTGATCATGCACAGATGATCGACGTGGTGGATGTAAAAGTCGTTGAAGAGGCCGCCGCTGGCCCAGATGAAACTGTGGAAGCGCGAAATCTGCCAGAGCAATTCAGACGGGTTGCCGCCGGGCCATCTCTCCGAAAAGCACGCGGCCAGTTCGCCGGCCGCCATGCGATAGCCGCGCATCAAAATGATTTCTCCCAATTCGCCTTCCTTGGCCCGCCGCGCCAATTCCTGCAAGGGCCGGTGGTGGCGGCACATCAAACCGACGCCCACCTTGAGGTTCTTGGCCGAGGCTTCCTCAGCCAGCTTGAGCATCCGGCGCGAAGTCGGGCCGTCGGCCGTCAGAGGCTTTTCCATGAAAACATTCAGCCCCTTTTGAATGGCATATGTAAAATGCACCCAGCGAAAGGCCAGCGGCGTGGTGAAGATCGCGATGTCTCCCGTCTTGAGGCAATCCATCGCGTGCATGTAGCCGTCGAAGCCAATGAACCGGCGCTCCTGCGGCACATCGACTTGCGCGCCGTACTTGCCGCTGAGGCCCTGGTAACTGTTGTCGAGCTTCTCAGGAAAAACGTCCGCCATGGCCACTAATTTGACGGGAACGCTCTTGACGTTCATGGCATTGGCGGCCGCGCCCGTGCCGCGTCCGCCGCAGCCGATCAGCGCCACCTGCATCGTTTCGTTGCCCGCCGCATGGACATAAGGGATGGCCACGCCCGCCAGCGCGGAAACCGCCGCCACGCGGCCAGTCGTTTTGATAAATTCACGGCGTGAAGAGACATTTGTAGATTCGTTCATATTCGATTCAAATTATTGGACGCATTGGGTGTTTCCTGAGTTCAATAAATAATGCTTCGGCCCTGAACTCAAGCTTTTTGACGGCGCCCTTGCTTCCGCGCCGATTGCGGCGCAATGCCCGCCAGCCGGGCCAGTTCCCGGTGAATTCTGGAAACACGCTCGACTTGGCCCTTGGCAGGGAACCGCTCGTAAAATCCCTCATTGCGGAACGCGCGGGCCTGCTCGCTCCAGGGCGCGAGCCGCTGCCGCCAGCGCTCAATGCGCCCCTCGGCCGGCTCCGCGTCTGCCATCGCCAAGTCCCCGCAAACGCGCAGCATCGCCTTGAGCGCGACCGGTTTGGTGACCATGTAAGCGGCGTTCCCCCACGCCTCTCCCCAGACCTCCGCCGCCGCCTTGAGGAAATCCCGCGCCATCGCGTAATAACGCCCCGCCAGCCGCTTATCCGCGCCTTCTTTTTCGATCGCGCCCCAGGCCAGCCTCGTCCAGCGATGGATTTCGTTGAAAAGCTCCGCTTGAAGAATCCATTTTTCCTGCTTGCTGCGGCCGCCCAGGCGGTTGATGCGGTAGCGCAACGGGCTGTCGGACTCGCTGTAGAGCATTTCGGCGATGTTGGCCGCGAAGCGACGGTCCGGCTCGGCCCACGAAACCCGCTCGTAAAGATCGACCAGGTGGCTTTTGTTGATGCGCGTCGGCGTGGAATTGATGATGACGAACATTTCCGTGGCGAAATCCTCGCTGCGCCCGTCAAATATAATGCACGGCACGGAAATATTGCGGGCCTCGTCGGAATGGGTATCCATGAAAAACCTCAGCGCGGCCAGCCGGTGCTGGCCATCGATGATCAGAAATTTTTCCGAAGGCTCCTGCAATCTCCCGACGCCCGAACCATCCGTCCAGGCCTCGAAGTGAAGTTTTTGCGGCGTAAACAACAGCACGGTGCCGGGAATGGGCGGCTGGGAAATGGCCGTCTCGTAAAAATTGCGGATGGCGCGGACCTTCGCGCGCGACAGCTCGCGCTGGAAGGCTTTGTCGTTCCGCTCGATCTTGGAAATGAACCGGGCGACATCGTCCTGCTCATCGATTTGTTCGGGCTGGATTTGCCCGCCTTGCTCGTCATAAAAGCGGCTGATAAAGCGGACGCTCTGGACCAGGTGTTCCGAAGAGTAAGAGGCGAAATAAAAAAGGGCATCCTTTTGGCGAATTTGTGTGGCAATCATAAATTTCCAATTGTTGCAATGAGACGCAAAGCGCCGAGGCGCGCGCCCACGCTAGGAATTCCCGGTGAGATTGGCAAGAACGAAGCGCAATGAAATCGGACAACCGTCTTTAACCGTCGTGTTTCATACCGTCTGGCTTTCTTACCGTTCGCATCGCCCGCTCAAGCAGACCAAATTTCCTTATAACAGCGCTAAATAGCAGGACGCCTATTGGCAAACATATCATTGGAAGCCAAGCCGGCCGGTCTGATTTTCGGGTCCAAGCAGTCCAAATAAACGAAAGGAGGAAACCTGTGGCATAGACACACGCAAAAAGAAGCACGCCCAAAGCTGCTGTCACTAACAGGCGGATGAAGAGGTGGCGAATCCACTGAAACGTGCGCCCACTCATGTCGATCATGGTTTTTCAGGGAGTGTTTTCAAAATCAAAATACTCGTGGCATCTCTTCAAGCATATGCAGGGCGATATACAGAGAATCGAATAACGATTATTTTGACAATGTTGCAAACTCATCGATTTCCTTTCTCGTTTTTTGGTTATCTCTCCGCGGTTTTCGGTTCTTTGCGGAGGCGGGAGCGATTTAGAACCGGCACGGGCCAGATTGTCAATACAATTCTCAGGAGGGTCTTTTTCCCGCGCCAAGAAGCTTGACGCGCGGCGCTCCGCTCCGTAGTTTGTCCGGCTCGCGGCGGGCGCGGACCCACGGCATCGCAATGGTGGGCTTTTGAATCGAATCCGGCCAGGCCGCTTGAATGGAAAGGCTTTTTGTGAATGTGACCGTTGAGAATTTGGGGCCATGCAAGAAATTGCTGCGGGTGGAAATTGAGCCGGAACTCGTTGAGTCCGTGTTCAAGGAAACGACCGGCCGCTTTCAACACCAGGCGCGCCTGCCCGGCTTCCGCCCCGGCAAGGCGCCCATGGAAATGGTGGCCAAGCGCTTTGAAAAAGACATCGAGGAGGAAGCCAAGCACAAGCTCCTCCAGGATGGCTACCGCAAAGCCGTTGACGATAACAAGTTCAACGTCGTGGGCCAGCCAGATGTGGAAGAAATCCAATTCACGCGCGGCCAGCCCATGCAGCTTGCCATCACCGTGGAAATCTCCCCGCCCTTTGAATTGCCGGAATACAAGGGTCTGCCGGCCGTGCGCGGCAATTCCCAGGTCACACCGGAGGACATCGAACGCGCGCTCCAGGCGCTGGCGGCGCAAAAAACCGAGTATCCGACCGTCGCGCGCGAGTTGAAAACCGGCGACGTTGGGGTCATCAATTACACCGGCACGTGCGACGGCAAGCCGATTACCGACCTAAACCCGACCGCGCGCGGCTTGACCTCCAAGCAGAATTTTTGGGTGGCCGTCGATGCCACGTCGTTCATCCCCGGTTTTGGCACGCAATTGGCCGGCATGAAGGCGGGCGACAAACGCACCATCACGGTCGATTTTCCGCCGGATTTTGTCGTGTCTGAATTGGTGGGAAAGAAGGGCGTTTATGAGGTCGAGCTGGTCGAAGCCAAGGAAAAAAAGGAGCCGGCCATCGACGAGAATTTCGCCAAGGCCTACGGCGCGGAGAACCTGGAGAAATTGCGCACCGGCGTGCGGGCCGATTTGCAGAACGAGTTGAACAACAAGATCAGCCGCACCATTCGCAGCCAGGTCACCCAGGGTTTGCTGGATAAAATCCAGATACCGCTCCCGGAATCGCTCGTGGAGCATGAAACGCGGGATATTGTTTACAGCATCGTACACGACAACACCAAGCGCGGCACGCCCAAGGAAGTGATCGATTCCCAGACCGAGCAAATTTATGCGACGGCCAGGGAAACCGCCATGCACCGCGTCAAGGCGCAATTGGTCTTTCAAGCCGTGGCGGAAAAGGAAGGCGTGCGCATCGAGCAATCCGAACTTCTCCATCGCCTGGAAGAGCTGGCCGCGCAATACAAAGTCCCGGCCGAGAAGTTCGTCAAAGACATGCAGAAAAACGGGCGCATCGGGGATGTCGCCAGCCAATTGCTGGCCGAGAAAGTGATCAATCTTTTGGTGCAATTCGCCCGCGTCGATGACGTCCCCGCGCCGGCCAAGGCATGACATGGCCCGCTCATGGCAGGCCCGGAATGCCTCGCTGGCCGGGCTGGCCGCGGGGTGTTTGATGGCGCTGGCGGCCGGTTGCGCCTCGCCGAATCCCATGAAAACCGCCGCAGTCCAGCCCGTTCTCGCCGCGCTGGAGCGTGTCAAGCAACAATTCGCGCCGGATCCCCATCTGGCCATTTTTGACGTCGCGGCCCGCCAGGATGGAAAGGCCATCACCCTCGAAGGCGAAGTGAACGATCCATCCGCCCGGCAGGCCGCGCTGGACGCGGTCAAAGCGGCGGGGTTCCGCGTTCATGACCGCATCACCGTGCTGCCGGCGAAGGATTTGGAGGGGCGCGATTGGGGCATCGCATCGGTCAGCCTCGTCAACTTGCGGGAAAAGCCCGGCAACGCCGCCGAAATGGGCACGCAAGCCTTCATGGGCGAAGCGCTGCGCGTATGGAAATCGAAGACCAACTGGTTCCTCGTCCAGACGGCCGATCATTATCTCGGCTGGACCGAAGGCGGCGCTTTCACGCCCAGCACGCGCCAGGACATTGAGGCGTGGCAATCCGCGCCGCTCTTGATTGTGACCGCGCTGGAGGAGCGAATTTTGGAACGCCCGGGCGCGGACGCCGCTCCGGTGTCGGATGTCGTCCAATGCGATCTAGTCAAGCGCATCGGAGACGACGGCGATTGGCTCAAGGTCGGATTGCCGGACGGACGGGCGGGCTATCTGCCCAAGGGCGCCGCGGCGGATTTCGCTCGCTGGCAGAAAGGCCGGCGGCCCACGCCGGAGAACATCGAGCGTGCGGCCAAGTCATTCATGGGACGCCCGTATTTCTGGGGCTGCAATTCCGCGCGCGGCCTGGATTGCTCCGGTTTCACCAAACTGGTTTATTATCTTAACGGCATCCAGTTAAATCGAAACGCCTCAGAACAATGCCGCCAAGGCGTGGAAGTGCCGCTCGACGGCGGCCTGAAAAATCTCAAGAAAGGGGACCTGCTCTTCTTTGGCCGGGCCGGCCGCCGCGCGGGCGAGGAAAAAATCACGCATGTGGCCATCTATTTGCAGGACAAGCTTTTCATACAATCTTCGGTGCGCGTGCATGTCAGCAGCCTTGACCCGGACTCGCCCCTGAGCGACCGCCGCCGGATCCGCACGCTGCTCCACGCCCGCCGCGTCCTGCCCAATCCGTAACCGCATCACTCAGGCTTTAGCTCCTTGATTTTCAAATTGCGATACCATGCGGTATCGCCGTGGTCTTGCAGGAGCAGAACCGTCGCCTTCTTTTTCCCGAACCACGTCAATTTGGAAAACTTGCTTTGCGCGATGGCTTCCAGAAGCGAGGGGCTGCCCAGATCGCACCCCACAATTTTCGCGCCATTGAGCCATTGCTCAACATGGTTGCCGCGCACGATGATTTCCCCTTCGTTGAACTCGCCGACCGGTTTGAGATGCTTCTCCTTGTTGGGCGCGATAATATAATAGAGCGCGCCCGCCTGGCGTTTGGGGCCGTTTTGGGCGTCTTCATTCTTGTCGTCGTCCAGCACCTGATATTCAAAGCCGATGCCCGCCTTGCTGTTTTTGGATTCCGTCACCAAATACTTGACGCCGCTGTTCCCGCCCGGCGAGATGCGCCACTCAAACTTAAAATCAAAATCCGTGAATTTCTCCCGTGTGACCAAGTCACCGCCTTTTTTGCCGCCGACATTTTTGAGGGCGCCGTCTTCGATGACCCAGCCTTGCGCGGGAAAATCCGTACGGCCGCAAGTGCGCCAGCCGCTCGTGTCCGTCCCGTCGAAAAGCAATTTCCAGCCATCTGCCTTTTCCTCCGGCGTCAAAGTATTGAGATCAGCCGCCGAAGCGGCCACGGCGGCCAACAAAACGGCCATCGGCCACAGTCGAGTCACGTTGTATTTCATGTCCTGAGAACACCACCCCCGTGCCGCGATTGCCAGCTTTTTTTCGCCCTCCTCTTTGGGACGATCAAGCTTCGAGAGACCCGCTTATTCCGAGGAGGATGTTGCGTTAGCCGCGCAGAAGCAAAAAATCCCGCGAAATGCCATCTTTGCAATTTTTTGTGAATTCCGCGCATTTTTGCGGCTAAAGTTCTTTCCACCGCCGCCACTTCATGGTTCAACGCTTCCATGCGCGTGGCCATTACTCTGCTTTTCTGCGCGATGTCCGCCAGCCTCCCGGCTTGGGCGCAAATTCTGCCATTGCCGCCGCGCCCCGCCGATGCCCCCGACGGCAGCAATTTCGTCCAGCGTGTCAGAGATTTGCCTCCTGCCAATTATGAACAGCAAGCGCCCGCCGAAATTCTGGCCGGCAATGTCCCGCCGTTTCTGCGGCGGCTTTGTCCAGTTACTGTGACCAACGTCTCCGGCGGCGCCACCAATATCGCCACTTTCTTCGTGACGCCTGACTATCTCGCCATTGGCAGCGGCGAGGATTTCTTCCACGCGCCGATGGCTCCCGCCAATGCGCAAGCCATCGCGGATAAACTCGGCTGCATCCTCCCCACGCCCAAAATGGTCGATGCCATTTACCGCGCCGCCGAAGTCAAGTTGGCTCCGTTGCCGATCCCGCCCAGTGCGGCCATGACGACGGTCTCCATATTCGCTCTGCATAACGACATGGTGCGCGCGCAACGGCTGGACACGCTCACGGCCCATCCGCTCGGCGCGCTCGTGGCGGGCCACCAAAAGGACATCGTGATTTGCCGGCAATTGGCCAATCATCCCGGCAAGGTGGCCATTTACGGGTGGCACCGCGCGAATGGCGCGCCCATTCAGCCGCTCTATCTTGGCCACACCGACGCGTGGGTCGATTACAGCCAGTGCATCCGCCTGGTGCGGCAGAACATGATCCTCAACGGCGCCACCACCACCGTCGCGCGAGTCCTGGCCGATCCAAAATGGTGCGGGTTGCTCAGCAATGAGGGCGTGATCGAGACCCCGCGCTACGCCGGCGCGGGCGAAACCCAGGCGAACCTCGTGATGGAACCTGGCGTCAACGTTTGTATTGATTCCCCGCCCGCCGCGGACTTCGCGCCCGGCAAGCCGGTCGAACTGGTTTTTTACGCGCTGCCCAACGGCAACACCATCGCCCAAACCCTCGGCCGCAAAATGCAGCCCGGCGATGACTGGCATTTCGATATTCAGCACATCGCCGCGCAGACCCGGTTCCTGCGCGCCGCGCTCACCAATCGCGTGATCGTGCTCGCCTGCCTGGAGGCCGATTCCAAAAGCTGGCCCGCCTGGCGAAAGAAGAACGGCGACAGCCTCATTCCTGGAATTATCGAGAACGTGAAAAAACGGTTCGCAGGCTCCGATCTGTCCGTCGTGCTGGCCGGCCACAGCGGCGGCGGCAGTTTTATTTTCGGCTATCTCAACAGCGTCGAGGCCATTCCCGATGACATCAGGCGCATCGCCTTTCTTGACAGCGATTACGCCTACGACGCCGCGCGCGGCCACGCGGATAAATTATCCGCCTGGCTCAAAGCCGCGGACGATCATTATCTGGCAGTGCTGGCCTACGACGACGCCACCGCCTTGCTGAACGGCAAGCACTTCGTCAGCGCCGAAGGCGGAACTTGGGGCCGCACCCACGCCATGCTCAAAGACCTCGGCGGGCAGTTCCCATTCACCAGCCGCACGAACAGCGGCCTCGGCCTGGAATGGTATTCAGCGCTAAACGGCCGGATTGAGTTCGCGCTCAAGGAAAACCCCAGCCATGAGATTTTCCACACCGTGCAAGTGGAGCGAAACGGATTCATCCAATGCCTCGTCTCCGGCACCCCCGCGGAGGGGCAGGGCTGCGAATATTTCGGCCCCCGCGCCTACACGCGGTGGATTAGCGACGGTCCGTGACCGGCATCCATCAATACCCATTCTTATGGAGAAGTGATGCGGTAAAAACGACCGGAATAATTCGTCCACGTTGAATCACTGAAATACGTCGAGCCATTCGTGAGCGTAAGGTTCGTTAGAGGAGACCAAGTGGCGGTGTTCAGATTGGTGCAGGCCTCTACCGTGATCTGGAGATTAGACGCGCCATTAATGGTGAACCCAAACCTATTAGTGCGCACACCGAAGGTGACAAGGTTCGTTCTAATCTGCGGATTCCATGTCGAAAGGGGATGAAACGCAAAAGTCACGCCCCAGCCGGATGTGCCAGCCAAGTAATAGCTCCTGGCGTAGCTGTCATTCATGAATATTGAGGTATCCGAAGCCGGCGCGTTCCCCGCAAAAAAGACGTTGGTTAATTTGAAACACGATTGGAATGCAAAGCTTCCCACACTCCACAGGCTGGCGGGGAGCGTGACCGTAGTTAGATTGATGCAATCAAGGAAAGCGGACTGCCCAATAAGCGCCAAGTTTCCAGGCAAGCCAATGTTAGTCAGACTTGTGCTCATGCTGAATGCATAATCCGCAAGATTCGTAACGCTTTCGGGAATTGTAAAGCTAGCTGCTGACGATCCAACATATCGGAAGAGTGCGGTCTGCCCCTTGTCGAAGAGCGACCCGTTCATGCTGGAGTAATAAGGGTTCGCTGGATCCACCGTAATCGCGGATAGCTTGCCGCATTGAGAGAACGAGGGGACCTCAATATTAGTGACAGTGCTGGGAATTGTCACGGTAGCCAGTGCGCCGCAATTATCGAAAGCATAAACGCCAATGCTGGTGACCCCGCTGGAGATGGTGGCGTTCGTCAGGCCGCCACACGAATCGAACGCAAAGTCGCCGACTTTGTTAACGCTGCCGGGAATGGTGACGTTGGTCAGGCCGGATTGGGCGAAGGCAGATGTCCCTATGTTGGTGAGAGTTGCAGGCATTGGCATGGACGCCAGCGCGGAGCAACTTGCAAATGCGGAATCCCCGATGCTGGTGAAGTCGGGGTTGTCGACACTTGCAATGTTTGTCAGGCTTGTGCATTCAAAGAATGCCTCATCACCGATCGTGGCGACGGTATAAGGTATAGTCACGCTCGTCCAATGGCCGTAGAAAAACGCCTCCGCTCCAATGGCGGTCACCAGCCGGCCATTGGCAATGATCGGAATAATTACAGCCGTGCCCGTGCCTCAGGAATTGACGACCGTGAGAGTGCCGTCGGCATTTGTCGAATAAAATAACGTCTGGCCATGCGCCGCCATCGCAGCGCCAAGGAGCAACAAAACAGAAAGAACATGTATGCGTTTTTTCATGCACTGACTATTCCAGACGCTCGCAGAACTGTCGAAATAACATTTGCACTCCCGCCGTCGCATCGCCAATTTTTGCGCTTGATAACCTTGGCGCCCGCGCCCCAATCTTCTCCCCATCAGACCTTATGCCGTCAACAAAACGTATTCAAGCCGCTTATAAACTGGCCCGGGAAGCCTACGCCGAAATGGGCGTCGATACCGAGGCCGCCATGCGCCAATTGGCAAAAATCCCCATCTCCCTCCATTGCTGGCAGGGCGATGACGTCGGCGGTTTTGAAAATCCGGGCGGCGAATTGACCGGCGGCATCGCGGTCACCGGCAATTATCCTGGCAAAGCGCGCACGCCCGATGAATTGCGCGCCGACCTGGAGAAAACCTATTCGCTGCTGCCCGGCAAACACCGGCTCGCCTTGCACGCCATCTACGCGGAAACCGGCGGCAAACGCGTGGAGCGCAATGAATTGGAGCCTTCCCATTTCGCGCGCTGGATTGGGTGGGCCAAATCGCAAAAGCTCGGCTTGGATTTCAACCCGACTTTCTTTTCCCATCCCAAAGCAGCCGATGGCTTCACGCTGGCCCATCGCGACAAGGCGGTGCGGCAATTCTGGATCGAGCACGGCATTGCCTGCCGCAAAATCGGCGCGGCCATGGGGCAGGGCCTCGGCAAAACCTGCGTGACCAACGTCTGGATTCCCGACGGCTTCAAGGACATTCCGGTGGATCGCAACGGCCCGCGCCAGCGCCTGGAGGAATCGCTCGATGCCGTTTTCGCCAAACCCGTTGATGTGAAATTCAACCTGGATTCCGTGGAGCCAAAATTGTTCGGCCTCGGCTCGGAGAGTTACGTCGTCGGTTCGCACGAGTTTTATCTTGGCTACGCGGTGCGCCGGAAAAAACTGCTTTGCCTCGATGCCGGCCATTATCATCCGACTGAAGGCATCGCCGATAAAATCTCGTCCGTGCTTTCGTCGGTGGAGGAGATTTTGCTGCACGTCAGCCGCGGCGTGCGATGGGACAGCGACCACGTCGTCATCCTGACCGATGAATTGGAAGCCATCGCGCAAGAGTTGGTGCGCGGGGATTTTCTTGGCCGCACGCACATTGGGCTGGATTATTTTGACGCGAGCATCAACCGCGTGGCGGCCTGGGTCATCGGAACGCGCTGCATGATTAAGGCGCTGTTGCTGGCCCTGCTGGAACCCATTGGCCTGCTGCGAAAAGCGGAGAACGAGGGGAACCTGACCGCGCGCCTTGCGCTGCTCGAAGAGGCAAAAACGCTGCCGCACGGCGCGGTTTGGGACGCCTATTGTGAAAGCCAGGGAGCGCCAACGGGCGCCGGTTTGCTGGCGGAAATTCAGCGTTACGATAAGGACGTTCTGTCAAATAGAAAATAATCCGGCCCAAGCCATCCTATGACCCCAAACCCATTCCTCGGCGTAATCCTTCACTGGCTGGGCGGCCTGGCTTCCGGCAGCTTTTACGTTCCCTACAAGGGCGTCAAAAAGTGGTCGTGGGAAACTTACTGGCTGGTCGGCGGGATTTTCTCCTGGATCATTTGCCCGTGGTTGATCGCCTTCGTCATGACCAACGACCTCGCCGGAGTGTTGAAGCAGCAGAGTTTCAGCACGCTGGCATGGACGTATATTTTTGGCGCGCTGTGGGGTTTTGGGGGGCTGACCTACGGGTTGACCATGCGCTATTTGGGCTTGTCTCTCGGCACCGGAGTGGCCCTAGGATATTGCGCGGCCTTTGGCACCCTCGTGCCGCCGATTTTCAAATATTACGCGCCGAACTATTGGGTGTTCAAGAGCAGCGCCAGCATTGTGGAAATCGCCAAAACCCCCGGTGGAAAAGTGACCCTGATCGGCGTGGCCGTTTGCCTGATCGGCATTTGGATCGCCGCGCTGGCCGGTTACACCAAGGAAAAGCAAATGCCGGCGGAACAGAAAACCAAGGCCATCCAGGAATTCAATTTCAGCAAGGGCATTTTGGTCGCCACCTTTTGCGGCATTATGAGCGCGTGCTTCGCGTTTGGATTGCAGGCAGGCAAGGCGATCAACGACGCGGCCAGATCGGCCGGCACCGCCGAGATTTGGACCGGCCTGCCCGCGCTGCCAGTGCTGTTGCTGGGAGGATTCACGACAAATTTCATCTGGTGCCTGTTCCTCAACGTCAAGAATAAAACTGGCTACCAGTACGCCGCCTCCCATGTCCGCCCTGAACACGCCGGGCACGGCGGCGCTGTCGGCGGAGAACACGGGCCGGGGGCCGCAGCCGTTCCATCCGCCGCTTCCCAGGATCTGAAAATCCCGGTCATGGCCAATTATCTTTTCTCCGCGCTGGCCGGAACGACCTGGTACTTCCAATTTTTCTTCTATACAATGGGCGCCACGCAAATGGGCGCCAAGTACGACTTCGCCTCCTGGTCCCTGCACATGGCCAGCATCATTATTTTCGCGACAGTTTGGGGCTGGATTTTTCACGAGTGGAAAGGGTCAAGCAAAAAGGCCCATCTGCTCATCGCGGGCGGCATCGCCACGCTTATTCTTTCCACCATCATCATTGGCTCCGGCGTGGGGTGGGCGAAATTAATGGATTTCCTGCATCATACGTAGGTGGATTTCCCTTCTGGCGGCACCGGCTTTCTCCCGTTCCCGGCGCCATCCGTTGCCGCGCCCAAAATCAGGTTGGCTTTTTTGCGGGGGAATGGCTTACATTTCGCGCGTGTTACATCAACAGACACTGGGGCAGAAGGCCAGTTTCGCCGGGGTCGGGCTTCACAGCGGCAATCAGGTCAACATGACCTTTCTGCCGGCTCCGCCCAACGCGGGCATTCGCTTTCGGCGCGTTGACCTGGAGGGCAGGCCGGAAATCGAGGCGCGCATCGATTACGTCACCACCACCAACCGCTCGACGGCTCTCTCCAAGGGCGGCGCCAAAATCCTGACGGTCGAGCACGTCCTGGCCGCCTTCGCCGGGCGCGGCGTCGATAATGCCATCGTCGAACTCGACGCCAACGAGCCGCCCATCGGCGACGGCAGCGCCCGCGAGTATGTCAAGATGATCGAAACCGCGGGCGTCGTGCCGCAGGATGAGCCTCGCGAGGTCTTTCGTATTGACGCCCCCATTTCCTACCAGAAGGACGAGACGAACATTTCCGTCTTTCCGCATGACGGCTTGAAAATCACCTGCACCAGCGCCGATTCCAAAGGGCGCTTTACCCAGTTCTTCAGCGTGCAAGTGACGCCGGAGTCATGGGAGCGCGACCTCTGCGGCGCGCGCACATTTTGCTTTTTCGAGGAAATCGAATATCTCATCAAAAATGGTTTAATCAAAGGCGGCAGCCTGGAAAACGCCGTCGTCATCCGCGATGACGCCATTCTGACGACGGAGCCGTTGCGCTACCCGGAGGAATTCGTCCGGCACAAGATACTTGACATCATTGGCGACCTTGCGCTCGTTGGCTGCCCCATTGGCGGGCACGTCGTGGCAGTCAAACCCAGCCACAGCGCCAATTGCGAGGTCGCGCGGCAGATCGCCCAGCAGCGGCGCAAGCCGTTGGAGGCCGCGCAGAGTTTTGCCCCGCCGCCGACGCCCGCCCAGGCGCAAGGCGAGGCTGTCGTCATCCGCGACGGCGAGGAATTGGACACGGACCGTTTGATGAAAGTCCTGCCGCATCGCTACCCGTTTTTGATGGTCGATAAAATCATCAAGATCGACGGCAATAAAATCACGGGCATCAAGAACGTGACGATCAACGAGCCGTATTTCCAGGGCCATTTTCCCAACCAGCCAATCATGCCCGGCGTGCTGCAATTGGAGGCCATCGCCCAGGTCGCCGGCGTGATGATGCTCCGGCAGGCGGAGAATTTCGGCAAGCTGGCCTATTTCATGTCAGCCGAAAGCGTCCGCTGGCGCAAGCCCGTCCGCCCCGGCGACACGCTGGTGATCGACGTGGAGTTGACGAAATCCCGCGGAAAAATCGGAAAGGCCAAAGGGACGTGCCTGGTCAACGGCGAAACCGTCAGCGAAGCGGAAGTCACGTTCATGCTCTTCGCGCGTGCGTGACGCCCGGCCCATTTCACAACCAAATTGCATCCTATCGCGATGATTCATCCGACGGCAGTAATCCACAAGAAGGCGCAGATTGGCGCGGATTGCGTGATTGGCCCTTACTGTGTGATTGGCGAGAATGTCAGCCTGGGCGGGCGCTGCCATCTTCATTCCCACGTTGTAATTGACGGGCACACGGCCCTCGGCGAGTGCAACGAGATTTTTCCCTTCGCCAGCATTGGCTTGAAGACGCAGGACTTAAAATGGAAGGGCGGTGTCACGCGCACTGTCATCGGCAGCCACAACACCTTTCGGGAATACGTCACCATCCATAGCGCCACGAGCGACGGCGAAGCCACGACCGTTGGCTCGCATAATCACATCCTGGCGTATTGCCACATCGCGCACAACGTCACCTTGGGCAACCATGTGATCATGTCCAACGTGGCGACCCTGGCGGGGCACATCGTGGTCGAGGACCGCGCGGTCATAGGCGGGTTGGCGGCCGTGCATCAATTTTGCCGGATTGGCACAATGTCAATCATTGGCGGGTGCTCGAAAGTCGTGCAAGACGTTCCTCCTTACATGCTGGCGGATGGCAATCCGGCCCGCTCGCGCACGATCAACAAAGTCGGCCTGGAACGCAACGGTGTTTCGGAGGAGGCGCAAACAGCGCTCAAGCAGGCCTACAAAATACTCTTCCGCGAACGGCTCACCATTCCCAACGCCCTGGCGAAAATCGAATCTGATCTGGCGCCGCTGCCCGAACTGCGCCGCCTGGCCGATTTCGTGCGCGCCAGCGAACGCGGCATCAGCAAATAGGGAGGATTAGGCTGGGCCGCCGCGAGATGTCAGCCGCGCGGGTTTATCTTGACTCGCATGGGCGAGGATGCCATGTTTTCGGCGTCATTAAACGCCAAAGAATTTATGAATAAAATAGTTGTTCAGCCTTACCTGTTTTTCAATGGCCGTTGCGAAGAAGCGCTCGAATTCTACGGCGCCGCGGTCGGCGCGAAAGTGGAATTTCTTATGCGCTTCAAGGACGCCCCGCCGCAGTCGCAAGGGCCCAAACCGCCGCCCGGTTGGGATAACAAAGTCATGCACACAACGTTCCACATCGGCGAAGGCGTCCTCATGGCTTCGGACGGATGCGAGACGGAGCCGAGCTTCAAGGGATTTTCCATGTCGCTTTCGCTGCCGACGGAAGCCGAAGCCCGGCGCGCGTTCGATGCGCTGGCCGCGGGAGGCCAGGCCGTCATGCCGCCGGCCAAAACATTTTGGTCGCCGTGCTTTGGAATGCTGACGGACAAATTCGGGCTTGCCTGGATGGTCAGTGTTCCGGGCGGACCGCCTTGACAGCCGGCCGGGGGATGAGCGGGCTTTTTTGATATTGGCAGGCGGGTGGGGGCGGTCGATAATTGTTCTTATGGAAAAACATAAGCCCCAGGACATTAGAAATTTCGCCGTGGTTGGCCACGCTTCTTGTGGCAAAACCATGCTGTGCGAATCCATGCTGGCCAGCGCGGGAGTCATTGGCAGAATGGGCCGCGTTGCCGACGGCTCCACTGTTTCCGATTATCATCCCAGCGAAAAACAGCGCCTCATCTCGGTGCAAACTTCCCTCCTGCGCGCGGAATGGATGGGCAAAAAATTCAATATTCTTGACACTCCTGGCTACCTGGATTTCATCAGCGAAGCTCTCAGCGCCCTGCGCGTGGCCGACTTCGCGCTGGTGGCCATTCATGCCCAGCACGGCGTTGGCGTCGGCACGGAGCGCGTGTGGAAGTGCGCGAGCGACTTCGGCATTCCCAAAATTCTAGTCGTCAACGCGCTGGACAAGCTCAATTGCCATTTTGACGAAATGCTGGCTTCGGCGCGAAGCCACTTTGGCCCGGGCGTTTTTCCCATGAATGTGCCCATCAATCCCGGCCCCGGCTTCAACCAGGCGCTGGACATCTTGCGGAGCGAAATCGTGACCTACGATCTGTCGGGCGGGCATGGAAAATTCACCGAGGCGCCGGCCACCGGAGAATGGAAGGACCAGGTCGCCAGGCTTCACACCGAGTTGATCGAGCACATCGCGGAATCAGACGACGCGATGTTGACCAAATATGTTGAAGGCGGCGGCCTTTCAGAGGAGGAATTTCGCGCGGGCATCCACGCGGCCGTGCAAGGCCAGCATTTCATTCCGCTTTTCTGCACCTCGGCTGAAACGAACGCCGGCGTGGCCCGCTTGATGGATTTCATCGCCAAGTACGGCTCTTCGCCGGTGGATCGCAAACGTTACGCGGCCCTTGATGCCGCTGGGGGCGTCGCCGAAGTGCGGTTGGCGGACCCCGAGCCGGTCGCGCACGTTTTCAAGACGGCGGCCGAGCCGCATTTTGGCGAGCTGTCGTTTTTCCGGGTTTATTCCGGCACGCTCAAGGCCGGCATGGAACTTTACAACAGCGACCGCCAGAGGACGGAGCGAATCGGCCAGATTTACCTTCTCAACGGGCGCGACCGCTCCACGACCGATGAATTAAATGGCGGCGACATCGGCGCGGTTGTCAAGTTGAAGGATACCCACACCGGCAACACCCTCTGTTCCGCCTCGCGCCCGGTCAA
The DNA here is from genome assembly GCA_036501625.1 of Verrucomicrobiia bacterium. Lineage (GTDB taxonomy): Bacteria > Verrucomicrobiota > Verrucomicrobiia > Limisphaerales > Palsa-1400 > Palsa-1400. The sequence continues at coordinate 58,924 of DASXZY010000008.1, read as the reverse complement.
GCTGGCCAAGGTGCAGTATCCGCAGCCGACCATTAACGCCTCCCTGCAAGTGACGGCCAAAGGCGAGGAAGACAAGGTGGCGGCGGGGATGGCCGCGCTGCACGAGGAGGACCCCACCTTCATGTACAGGGTCGATTCGGAATTGCACCAGACCATTATTTCCGCGCAAGGCGAATTGCACCTTGAAATCATCATTGACAGATTGCGCCGCCGTTTCAACGCGCATGTGGAATTGGGCGAGCCGAAAGTGCCCTATCGCGAAACGATCAAAATGCCCGCCGATTCCAAATACCGGCACAAAAAACAAACCGGCGGCTCCGGCCAGTTCGCTGAAGTATGGATGCGCGTCGAGCCGCTGCCGCGCGATTCCGGCGTGGACTTCACCGAGTCTCTTTCAGGGCAGAACGTGGACCGCGTGTTCGTCCCCTCAGTCGAGCAGGGCGTCAAGAACGCCTGCGCCGAAGGCATCCTGGCCGGCTACAAGGTGGTTGATGTCAAAATAGATTTTTACGACGGCAAAATGCACCCGGTCGATTCCAAGGACATCGCGTTTCAGATCGCGGGTTATTTCGCGTTCAAGGAATCCTTCATGAAGGCGCGGCCCTGTTTGCTCGAACCGATTCATCTCATCGAGGTGCGCATCCCGGAGGATTGCCTGGGCAAAGTCATGGGCGATATTTCCAGCCGGCGCGGGCGCATTCTGGGCATCGAAGCTGACGGGCCGTTTCAAGTCATTCGCGCGGAAGTCCCGGCCCGAGAGCTTTACAAATACTCAAGCATCCTGCGCTCCCTCACGGCGGGCCGCAGCTTGCACACCGAAAAGCTGGACCACTATTCCGAGATGCCGCGCGAATTGGAGCAGCGCGTCATTGAAGAAGCCAAAAAGCGCAAAGCCGAGGCGCAAGCAAAACAATGATTCTCTTTCAGACTAAACGAGCCGCCCGGGCGATGTTCCTGGCGGCCGCCCTCGCATTCTCCTTCGCGCCCGGCCAGGCCGCCGCCGCCGACCGGCCGAATATTATATTCTTATTGACGGATGACATGGGCTATGGCGATTGCGCCTGTTACGGCGGCAAGTTCGTGCCCACGCCCAATATCGACCGCCTCGCGGCGGAAGGGACAAAATTCACGCAGTTTTACGCGGGCGCGCCATTGTGCTCGGCCTCGCGGACGGCGTTTACGACCGGGATGTTTCCGGGCCGCTGGCACATCACCAGCTACCTGCAAACCCGCGCCGGCAACCGCAAGTGCGAACAGGCGGATTTCCTGGACCCCTACGCTCCATCCATCGCGCGCACGCTTAAAGACGCGGGCTACGTGACCGGCCATTTCGGCAAATGGCACATGGGCGGCGGGCGCGATGTCACCAACGCCCCGCCGTTTGGCGATTACGGTTTTGACGAGCACTCCAGCACGTGGGAAAGCCCCGATCCCGACCCCAACATCACAGGGACAAATTGGATTTGGTCCAAATACGACAAAGTGAAGCGGTGGGATCGAAGCGCCTATTTTGTTGACAAAACGCTCGACTTTTTGCGCCGGCACAAAGGACAGCCGTGCTATGTCAATTTGTGGCCGGACGACGTCCACACGCCTTGGGTGCCGGAGGGAAGCGACTTGGAGCGGAAGCGCCAGGCCCGGGACGACAACCCCGCTAATTTCAAGGCCGTCCTGCGCGAATACGACAAGCAAGTCGGGCGTTTGATGGCCGGCCTGAAGGAACTGGGGCTGGACGACAACACCATCGTGATTTTTTCCAGCGACAACGGCCCGCTGCCGTCGTTCCAGGGCAAACGGTCGGGCGGCTTGCGCGGCAGCAAGGACAGCCTGTACGAAGGCGGCACGCGCATGCCCATGATCGTGCGCTGGCCCGGCCATGTCCCGGCGGGGCGGGTGGACGACACCACGATCATGCATGCCGTGGATTTCTTCCCGATGTTCTGCAAACTGGCCGGGGCGGACCTCCCCGCCAACGCGGCCTTTGACGGCGAGAATTTGCTGGCCTCATTTTTTGGCCAAAGCATGGCGCGCCACAAACCGCTGTTCTGGGAATATGGCCGCAATACCAACGGCTTCGACTTTCCCCGCATCGCGCGCGACCGCAGCCCCAACGTTTCCGTGCGCGAAGGCAAATGGAAATTGCTCGTCAATGCTGATGGCTCCGGCCTGGAGCTTTACGACCTCAACGCCGACCGGGACGAATCCAAAAACATCGCCGCCGAAAATTCCGAAGTGGCCCAGCGCCTGAAAGCGGAAGCCCTGGCGTGGCGAAAGTCCCTGCCGTGACCGGCGGCTATTTTATTTCGTCTTTACTGGGGAAGGCGGCGGCTCGGATGGCCTGGGGCGGGATGCCCAGGGGCTTTTCTCCGGCGGGAAGAGTGATGTTTTGGTAGGCCGCGCTGCCCGTTGTGGGCACAAACGGAGTGGCGCTCAGGTAGATGGGCTTTCCTGTTTTGCTCGCGACTTCAATAAACAGTTGGCCGGTCGCGCTCGATTCGTGCGCGGCGCCGGCATAGTTGAGCAGGAAGTAGCCGGTGCTGTCCGTATAGGCAAAGCCGTATTGGCGCAGAAAGTTTTTCTGAGCGTCAACTAAAAAGACGGTGAGATTGGCGGCGGACTGGAATTGGGAGTTGAACACGCGCCCGTGGAGCGCCCAGCCTTTGGCCGCGACTTCCGGCGCCGCGGTGCTGTGTTGCTGGCTGACAATGGAGACGCGAGTAATCGTGGCGTTGCTGGCCGCGACGGCGGCTTGCGCTTTGATCGTGCGCGCGTCGGCTGCCCCAAACTGCGCGGTCAGGCTGGCGGCGGCGCGGGTTTGCTGGGCCAGGCGCGCCTGATGCACCTGTTGCAGGCTTTGCAGGCTCTGCGCGGAGGCGGTGTCGGCCGCGGCCAGTGAAGTGGTGAGCTGTTCGGTGGCTTGCGCGGCCGCGGTTGTGGATTCTGAATCGTCCGATGCTGTGCTCATAAGTTCATTCCTTTCATTGCGTTCGCTCTACAATTTGGAGAAGGCCGCGCAGGGATTTTCCCTCTGGCCGGCGGCGATCAGCGCCAGATTGTCATGCTTGATGAGCATCTTAGGCAGGAAGGCCGTGGCGACAAGACAATTGGTCGTGATGTTCTGCGACGTGATATTGGCGGCGCCAAGGCTCCAGCCCGAGAGGCCTGCGGCGCCGGCTGGTTCTTGAAGGCGATTGCCCGTCATTTGCACGGTTGCGCCGAAAAGACACGCGTCGATGAAGACGCTTGCCTCGCCGGCATCGAGCCAGCAGTGATTGTTCGAAAAGATGAGGCTGTCCAGGGTCAAGATGGCCACGGACGAGAAAGCGGCCTGTTCGTCAAACCTTTTTTCCAACTGGCATTCGTTGTTGCAAAAGAGCACGGTCCCGCAGGTGGAAAATGAATTCCCGGCCTCCGCGAAGCTCGCGCGGTTGCCGTAGGTCTGCATGCCGGTGAAGCTCGTGACGGCGCCAGCCGCCTCCAGCGCGGCGCCCAGATTGATGATCAACACCGTCTGCGCGATCAGCAGGCTGCCCGCGCCGCGAATGGTTCCCCCGCTGGCGAAGTGATTATTGACAATAGCGAACGGCCCCGTGCCATAGGCGGCCAGGGCCTGGCCCAGCGGAACCCGCACGACATTATGCTCGACGCGCAAGGCTGGCAGCGTGGGCGTGTAAATGGGCTGGGCGAATCTGCCCGCCGCCTCACCGAGAGTCCAAGTCTTGTTGGAAGCCGCTGTGGTGAGTGTGGGCGGCGTGACCAGCCCGACCAAAATGCCGCCTCGCGGCCCGGTCGTCATCTTCATCCTGGAAGCCTCCTCCGTCCAATCGCGGGTTTCGAGCACCTGATTGCGGCTGATCTCAACCATCTCGCCATGCAGGACGTAAATGCCGCTGGCATTCACGCCCGGTTTCTCGCCAAAATTCGTGATAATGTTGTCACGTATAATGAGGTCCTCAACATCGGGCGCGCAAATCGCGCCGTAGCCAAAGACCGAGTCGGACGGGACCGGCGCAATGGCGCGCAGCAGCGTGTTCGAGATGGTGTTGTCCTCGATGAGCAGGTCCTCGATGGAGATGACCTCCAGCGTCTTGCGCAGATTGAAAAAAGCCGCCGGCCCAATCCCGCACAGCCCCATCTCGCGGATGCGATTGCGCGCGATTTGAATGCGCACCAGCCGGCCGCCGGCCGCTGGGCTTCCGCCGGAGCCGCCCGTCTCGCTGCCGGGAGGTTCCAGCGTTCCAGTAGTCGAGCAGCAATCCTCCATTTCCAGAAGCACGCCGACGATGTGATAAATTTGCGGCCCTTGTAAGTTGAGCAGTTCAAGATTGCCCAGCGTGATGCCATTGCGCGCGCCGCCTTCGATTTCGTTCTCCAGGATAAACACATCCTCAGAAGGCCCGGCCACTTGAATGCCGCCGGGATGCTGGGCCAGCGCACCGCTTTTGATATTGATGTAGGCGTCGCGGTTCGCGGTGGCGTAGTTATTGGCATCCGCGAGCAAATCCGCGCTGACAGAGACGGGGAACCACTCCCGCAAATTGGCCGCGTCGAGAATTCCGATCCAATTGCGATCCACATGAATCTCGGCTCCGCGCACGTAAACGGCCGGCCACTGGCTCCGCAAATTGCCCATCGCGATCCGGTTATTGTCAATGCGAAGCAGCCGCACGAAATCAGCCAGGATGGCGGGGAGCGTGGTGGCCGTGATGAGAAGGTCTTCAATCGCCAGATCGACCACGCCCAGGTTTTCCTCAACTAGAAAAGCCTGGCGATCGAAGGTTTCGTTATTTTCCGCCACCTCAATGACGCCTGGCGGGGGAACAGCCGGCGCGGGAGCAAGGTTGCCCGTGCCGTCAACAAGAATGCCCACTTCGCCCGGCGCGGCTTCGACAGCGAATGAGCGCAGTTCGATGTGCTCGGAATCGGTGATCGTGATGACGGCGGTGAACGTGTTTCCAGTTCCCGTCCCAGCGCCCGCGCCCGTGTTGGAAGCTCCCGCGCCGCTCGCCGTCTGCAGCGATGCCGACGCGACGCGCGTTTGCCAGCCGCAGCCGTGAATGACCATGTCCCTCTTGCCCTGGATGATCACATTCTCGAAATACCGCCCAGGCAGAATGCAGATCTCGCCGCCCGTGTCGCTGGGCATCGCGTTGACCGCCGCTTGAATGGTCTGATACTGGGCGTCCGCGCCCACTGTATAAGTGCAGCAGCCGCATCCTCCTTCGCAAGTGGGGGGCCAGGGCGTCCGGCAATCGCCAAAAGTCGGCGTGGCCGTGCCGTTGAACGTCACCACGGAAAGCGGCGCGTAATGGTGATGGATGCCAAGCGGCGGCGCGTTGTGAAGATGCTCCACGGACGCATCGGCCGTGCGGGCAGCGAAATTCCAATAATCCCCCGTATTGAATGCCCCGCCCGCGGGATTCAACCCGAACGCAACGGTGATGCCGTTTTCCAGGTGCAAAACGGCGCCGGCCGGCGGCACAAGAATCGCGCCCTGGCTGGTGTCCACGTTCCCGTAGGGGGTGAGTTTGCCGGTGGAATCAACCGAGGAAATTTGGCCCGCCTGGTTCCATTTCGTGATGCGGACATGGCGTTTGGGGTCGGTCGGCCCGCTCGAAGTGAAGTCGCCGGCGGCCGAAAGCGTGTCCACCAGCGTGATGGTGCGGGCCGAGGGGTCGATGCTGTCAATTTTGTGCAATTCACCGGGCTGGCCGGTCAGTTCCAAATTGTTGTCAATAATTTCAATCCAGTCCCCGGGCATAAAGCCCAGCACCTGGTCCCGGCCCAGGCTCTGCGCGGTGAGTTGCGCCGCGGCAGTTCCGGACGAATTAGTGATGCCCGCGGTCGTGATGGCCGTGACCAGCGTGGCAATGGAAGCGTTGTCGCGCGACCATTTGAAAGTGGCTGTCCCAATGGCTCCAGCCTGATGAATTTCTACGCGGTAAAGCTGGTTCTCCATGCCCGTGTAACCTGTGGCGGCATTGAGGCAGCAAGGCCCGGAGGCGGCGGATGGCACGAGGCCGGTCGTTAGCTGTCCGGCCGACGGGGCAGGGGGCCAATTGGCCGCCGAGCCGAGATTGGAGCAAGTCGTTCCCGCCGGCACGGACATCGTCTTGACTTGCCACACCGTCTGCAATCGGCCCGTCGTATCCACCCCAACGGCTTTGTCCACCAGCTTCTGATGTTCGAGATACGTGACCGCCCGGATCCACACATCGAGATAAGCCAGGAAGGGGCCATTCCCGGAAAGAGTCGCGCCGGGATAATAAGGTTGCGCGGTGAAGTCAATTGTTCCTGTCGGAGTGGCGGGCGGCGGTTGCGGGGAGCCGGACAATTCCGCCAGCGCCGGGTCCCACTGCGCGGAGGCGCGCGCGCCGTGATTCTCGGCCAGCAATCCATCCACGTACATGCGGCCGGGGCCGATGGAAATTTGATTGGCGCCGCTGGCGGAAACGGAAGCTGTAATTTGAAAAGCGGCGGGAGTCACGTTCTTCGGGTAGGCGGCGCGGCCGAAGGTGTCGAGCGTTCCAGCCTGGATGCGGCGGGCGAATTCGGACAGCCATTCGTTCCAGTCCGAGTCCAGTTGGACGCGCCCCTGTTGCATGACGACGCCGAGGTAATCGTCCCACGGATTGAATGTCACGCGGCTGCAATCAAAGCTCATATTGGCTCCTTTCAAGTTTCATAAATAATTCCGGTTTCCAATCCGACGGGCGTGTATTCCTGCAATCGTATTTGCAAATCGCTTTCGCGCAGCGGCGCGAGCACAAAATGGAACGCCCCCATTTCTCCCCCGTCATCGGCCCCGCGCCGCACGGCATCAGGCGTGCAGGCGAACAGCTTGCCGTAACCCGGGCGGCCGTAGCGCAGGGAGGCGAAAATTGGCTGGGGCGAACCCAGCGTCTGCTCGACGCATTTGAACTGCCGCGGAACCTGCGCGCCGATCGGCAGAAAACTGAAACGCACGCATCCGGCTTGTTTGCGGTCCGCGATCAACGGCGCCGCCCAGGTGTCGTTCAAACCCAGCGCCGCCCAGCAAATGCTGTCCGAAACCAGAGTTAACAATGTGGAATGGACTTTGCCGATCACCGTGCAGCCTTCGAGCGTGAGAGGCGCGCCGCCGCTCGTCCCGTCAGCGGCCGCGCAGGCAACGCCAGTCCGATTGGCCGCGTCGATAATGCTGGCGCAAGCATTGAAGGCGGCCAGCGGGCTGATTCGCATCGCGCCTAGAATGGACTTCTTGACAGTCACCTGCAACCCGGATGGCTCCACAAGAAGGGCCGTTCCGCCGGGAACGAATGTGCAATGGGAAATGTCCAGATTCCCCAGCAAGTTTGGGCTTCCGTCCGGCGCATCCGCTGGGATGTGCAAAAGCTGTGCCGGCGGACTGCTCTGGCTCGCGGCGATCAGCAGGCCGTTGAGCGCGAAGGTGCTGTTGGCCGCGCCGGACACCGCCATCTCTCCGCCAAGAAACAACGTCGAACGCGCGGTGTCAGCCGAGCGCAGTTCCAGAGTCGCTCCGGCGGGCAGCGTGATCGACAGTGCGGGCGCTCCCGTTGCGGTGAGAGTTTGCGTGTCCGTGATTTCAACCGCGATCTCGCCATTGTTCGAAAACTGCTCAATCGCAAAATCCAGCGCGCCCTGAAGGTCCGTGTAGCGGGCCGGGCTGGCCGTGTCCGGGAATGGAAAAATCCAGGCCGGATCTTCCACGATGAAACCATCCGGGCCGGTGTCGCGCTCATATTCACCGCCGCCCATGTCCGCGTTAAATCCGTATTGGTACGATACCTGCACGTTTGGCAGCGGCGTGGTGGAAGGCAGCACGAGCCGGCCCAATTCCGGGTCAATCAGCGCCGCGTAAGGGCTGGCGGCCAATGGCGTGTTGGCCCAACTGCCATCCGCGCCGGACAAATCGCATACACGAATTTGGTAAGGATTGAACGGCTGATTGTTGACACTTACAACGAGGCTGTTGTTCGGGCCGTAATAGCTCGCGCCAACTCCCTTTTGCACATCCGCGCACAAAACGCGGCGGCGCAAACGGCCGGGGACATTGACCGGCCGCGCGGGATCGGTGATCTCCGGCCCTTGCGGAACGGCCTTGTGGAAAAGCGGGATGTCGATGCCAAGCGAACTGAAGCGATAGCAAAGCGGCTGTCCAGCCGCCACCGGCGGAACCAGCGAAGCGGTCGAATTCGTAACCGAATAGGCGTTCAACGACCAAAGAAAGATGCCGATGTTTTGGATGTTGTAATGTCCGCGGCCGCTGGCAATCCGCCGCACATCAACCTTGTGGGCCGTGCGGTCGAAGCCGGTGTCCATGTAAAGGCCCGGCTGCCACCGGCGCAAATCGGGCGCGTAGAAATTGTCCAGGCGGATGTGGTTCATGTACTGCGTGTCCGCCAGGACGCGGAAGAATTCGACCGCATGCGCACCCCATCCCGTGATGTCCCGCGCGAGTTGCTCCATGACTAGGACCGTGCCTTTGCGCCGCCGGAAGGAAATCGTTTCGGCCACCTCGGAGCGGGGCGAGTCAACCGAGGCAGGAATTTGTTTGATCTCCTGAAAGCCGATGAGATCGCCAATGTAAGGAATGACCCAGGCCGCGCACGTCTCGATGAACTGGTCGTCGTAAAGCTGGTCTAGGTCTTCGGCCAGCACGGCCAATTGCTCCTGAATGACCATCAGCAGCGACTCCAGCGGGCCGCGCGCGGCTTTGGCCGTGAGCTTTTTCAGGAGCGCCTGCTGGTCGGAGGAGAGTGGAGAGGAAATGGCTTGCAGCGCGGCAAGCTCGGTCAATTCGCCGGATGTCAACAACGGCTGCGCCTGCGCCAGTTGCGCGTCGCGCAGGCGATAGACCGCCGGCATCAATTTAAAAAGTTCCAGTCCTTGCAGGCTCATTTCAGCACCCCCAGAACGAGGTTTTTTGGATCAGGATCGAGCACCAGAATTTCCGCCGGCTGCGGCAGCCCGCTCGTGCTGGCGATCGGCACATATGGGCAGATGCGCTGCGACGCGCCGCCGGACAGGCGATTGAGCGTCACCAATTTCGTGAACCAATTCGTGTAGGCCGCGAGCGAATAATTTCCGCCCGTAATATCGCCGGCCTGGCTGGTGGACCCAACCGCCAAAGTTTTCACATTGACTGCCACCACGCCTGGGACCGCCTGGACGAAAGCCGCCACTTCGTCGGCCGACACCCCCTGGCCAAACCCGCGCGCCGCGAAACTGTAGTTGTCTGTCAGCGCCTGAATCACGGCGGCCTTGACAACGGCGGAATCGTAGGAGGCGTCGTAACAAATATCCGCCGAAATGCTGAAGAGCGTTTCTAAAAACGATACGGCGTGGATGGGCACGAGCGGATTGCCATGATTTTGCAGCGCGGTCACGAGATTGCCGAGAGTGCCGCTGCCGGGCGCCAGGGCTGCGCCGCCCGCGGCCGCAACTGTCAAAAAAACACCGCGGCCGGGGCCGCTGGGAATCCAAATCGCGCTCGCCTTGGCGATGCTGGCAAAGGAGCCGGCGAAGTTTTGGTAATCAGAGATCGAAACGGCCCGTCCCAAAGTGAGCACCGAGAGCGGCGCGTTGGCGCGGATGTCATTGACCGATTGCGAGTCCTGTCCGCCGGTAGCCGCTTGCGGATTCGTGACGCCGCTCACTCCCAGCGGGCGGTCCATGAGCGTCGTGATCGTTCCGGCGCCGACGTTGCCGGCCAATCCCAATCCAATCCTGTACTTAGCTTGAATATTATTTCGGCCGCTTGGCAAAGTGGCTCCCTCGACGCCGTCGCCAAAGAGAACTTTGGCCACGCCGCCGGGCTGATTCAAGGTGGCGAAGACTTGCTGGGAAGGCCCCTGGGCATAAAGGGTCGGAACTTCGGTCCAGGCCACGCCGTTGGCGGAGGCTTGCAGGGTGCTTTGACTGCCGGTGGCCGTCGGAGCCTGCGTGAAGGTCAACGGCGCTTGTTTCAATGTGAAATTTTGATTGGTAGCGGCCGCCGCCCCGCTGCCCATGATTTCGCTGACGGATTGTCCGGCGGTGGCTTGCGCGACGTTTGCATTGACAGCAGCCGAAACGCGGTCGTAACAGTTGACAAGAGCCGTTTTCAACAGGATTCGCGTATGCGGAAAGGGCGTGGCGACCGTGCCAAGCGACGAGACCAATGCGCATTCCTGCACGATCGGATCACTTTTGCCCGAGGGCGCCAGCGTGAAATTCTCGAGAGCGGCCAGGAGGTTTCCCGTCCGGCCGCTGGCGTCGGCCACCCGCAACGTCCGCGAATCCTTTGAGGAATGCCAATGCGGGACGAGTCCTTTCTTGAGGGGCAGTGGCGTGGGATCGATGATCGTCACAACATCGCCGGGCTTCAGCGTCAAATCGCCGGAGTTGTCGTCCGGCTTGAATGTGAGGACGGGCGCGCCCGTGTTGACGCTCAATTTTTGGCTGTTGCCGGAGAGCGCGACGGCCTGGACGCCTAAAAGGTCGGGGCGCAAATCCTCAAGATCAACAACAGTTCCATAAAGAGGATGGTCGAGCGGCTGTTCCGCCAGGGTGAGTTGCTCGCTTTGGGCCAGGACGAGAGTTTTCTGAAGTTGGAAGTTGTTGCCAATGTAAGCGTCGGTAAAATCCGCCGCCAGTTCCGTAACCTTCGCGCTTATGCCGAAACTCGCCTGCGAGATGGAAGCAGCAGACGCAGCCTTGTACAGTTGGACTTGATATCCGTTGCTCACAAGAGCGAACCAACTGCCGGCGGCAACCTTTGAGTAAGTGGCATCAAGATCAACGTGATTGCTGTCCGAGATGTAGAAGTTAGCCCATTTCCAAGGCGTGACCGTTGTATCAATGAGATCCGGCAGGCTCGTTTGCTTGCTATGTTTCGCGCTGACAAAGAGGTTGGGGTCAGGCGCGTTGTTGCCGAAAAGGGCCGCCTTTTGGCGCAAGGCAAAAACTTTGGCCGTGCTCCAGCTTGAAGCATGTCCGGATGCGTGCGTGAGGGGACCGGGCCATGCCACATAAGTCCGGTTGTTCGCGGTGTCAACGACTGCTTGATTGAGAGTGACAATGTCCCATTGGTCGCCGGGCAGGGCGGCTGAAGCGGGACTGGGCAGGACCCATGTTTCGCGCTCGATGCCGAGTATCAGCAACGCGTCGCCCGGATTGAGTTGATTCGACACGCCGGCCAAATAAAGCCAGTTTTTGCCCGGCGGCGTCCACGGGCAGCCGGTCTGCACGGGGAGGGCGTTCCAATCCGGCTTGGCCAGGATGTCCGCCGAAGTCTCGAAGACCTGCGGCGTCTGGCCTTGAGGCGGCACGCTTTGCACCTGCGTTCCTTGCGGAATGGTGATGGCGGGCGTCGTCGGGTCGGGCGGTTGCCCAATGGCCGCTTGAAGCGTGAACGCCAGATACGTCAGCGCGGAAACACCGGGCGACGGCTGGTAGCCGATCAGCCGCGACATCTCGACAAGCGAGCGAAGCTGGGTGGCCGTGCGCAGATAATTTTCGTTGGCCAGCCGTTCCTGGTAAAACGTGAGAATGTCCAAAACGACCGAAGCCGCGTCAAGCATTGCGATGCTGAAATCATCGCCGTCGCGCGTCGTCAAGCGGGCCAGCGCGGGATAATCGGAACTGGAGAGCCGGGCCAGCATCGATTCCTTAAACGTGGCCCATGCGCCCGTCCGATAGGAGATGGCCGGCAGTCCCGGACGATTGAATTCGCCTTGCGGCGTCTGCACGCTGATGCCTGCGCAGCAACCGCAACTGCAACTGGATGTTCCTGAACAGCTCATCTCATTTGCCGCCTTCCATATCGAGCGTCAATTGCCCGTGGTTTGGAAAACTGCGATCGTTGTCCATGCGGGCGATTTGAAACGGCCCCAGCGGAATCTCGCCGGCCGCCAGATAAATCGAAGTCGTGACCCCCTGCGGCGCGAACACCTTCGCCGTCACCGTGCAAACGCCTGTCACTGTGCGGGCCGCGGCGTAAATCGGGCTGAGGTAAACCGTTTGGCCAAAGGTAAAGGCGCCGGGATGAAAAAGCCCGTTCGGGCCGCTGCCGAGCACCACGAGCAAGGCTGCCTGCACGTCGTTCTGGAAATAATCCGGTTCCACGCAAACGATCAATTCGATTTGCAGCGGAACATATTCCGGCGATTCCAGTTGAAGGTCCTGGCCGGCCAGGCGGTAGCGGTTGATGTTTCGTTTCAGCGCTTTGCTCAGGGCGGGCGTCAGATTGCCGGCGCTGGTTGGTTCCGCTGTGACGAAGACCGTGTGCCAACTGCCCGTCCAGCGCAACGTCGCCACGGCTTTGTCCACCTGCGGGTTGCTTTCGGCCACGGCTTCGTAATCGGCCATGGTGACGGCCCGCTCCTGCGTCATGAAAGCCTGGGGCGCGCGCCGCCGGATTTGCTCCATCGTCTCCGGGTCGACTCCTCCCGTGGCGGGCAGGGGATTCGTGCAGGAGATGATGCGCGGGTCCGCCGCCAGAAAGACCAGGCTGTCCGCGCCGACGTTTCCGGCGCTGCCGTTGCCGATGCGATAGGACGCGGTGAACGATGTCTCGCTGACTGGCGCCAGCCCGTTGGTGTTATCCCCGAAACGCAAACTCGCGGTTCCATCAAATTCGATTTCGACGACGAAATTTCGATCGGCCGGGCCGCTCTCCATCAAGTCCGGTTCGACCGCCCAGGTTGTCACTGTTTCTTCGAAAACGCCCTTGAGCTTGATGACTGGCACGGCCTGGCTGGCGTCGTAATTGATCAAATCGGCCGCGGACAGTCCGGGGTTCGGCTCCTCCTCAAAACTTTGCACCGTCACGAGCGTAGATTCCGCCGCGAGAAGATCCGCCACGTTTTCCAATGACACGCCGTTAAATTGCTCGACGACAATCGGCGCCTGCACCCCGACTCCGCCCGACGGCGGATCGTAAACGACCAGCAGATTGAAATTGTCCGGCTGCTGCTGGATGCCCTGCGATAATATTCCGAAAGACGCCGGCCATGCCAGAGGATTGGTGGCCTGCACGGTCATGAAAACCGTTGCGGTGTCATCCTGGAGATCGATGGTTCCCGAATTTGGCAGCATGGCCGGCGTGGTCGAAAAAGTGCCGAGCGCGGGAACAGCGGCCGGGACGGAAACGGTGATGAATTGCGAGACTGAATTGATCTCTTTGACAGCGAAATCCGGGTCGGCTGGCACGAGCGAAAGGTCCGTGAAAGTCTCCAGCGTCACCGGGCTTGCGCCTCCTGACGGGTCATAAACCACCGACAAATCAATGTGCGCGGGATTGACCGCGTTGGCCGTCACCAGGATGCCGAAGAACTGCGGCCAATCGAGCGGATCATCCGCCTGCGCGGCGAGGCTCATGAAGCCATTGGCATCTGTCAAACTAACAGGCGCGTTCGGCAGCAAATGAACCACTCCCGGCGTGACCGGGCCGCCGGCCAGCGGCAGTGGCACGGCTTGCGTGAGCGGGCTTTGTGGAACAACCGGGCGGTAACGCACTGGCACCGGCACAGGAGCCGAAGGCTCGCAGCGGTCGGCGTTGGGATCGGCCGGCTTATAGATGGAAGGCTCAGGCACTGTGGGAAATGGGACGCCGTCAAAGGACAAGCCCTGATCCGCCAGCACGACGTTGCCCAAGACAACGCTGACATTGGTTAATGTTTGTTCGTCCGCGCTTGCGTTGAGAAACGTCGAAGAGATGCAAACTGGAAACGGCAGCGCATCAGCGGATGACCATTGAATTTCCGTGATTGGCGCGGGCTGCTGCGAAAGGGAGGTTATGGGATTGCCGGTGCCGTATTCAAAAAGCGGATCAACAAGCGGCTGGCCACGGCCATTGAGAGTCGCCACGTGTGTCAATCTAACGGCGCAACGATGGCGGATGTCGGCATCGGCCGGATTGCCCGTTTGCGGACCAATGGCTTCCTTGAAAATGAGCACGTCGCCGATCTTAAGGTTGGGATGGCTGCCCAGCAGCGTCGCTTCCGTCGCGCCTTGCGGAAGGCAGCAATTGGCGTCGCCCCAGGTGTAAAAATACATCTGGTTGTGTTCGGGAAAAAGTTCGGCGTCCTGCATCGGCTCGAAGGCGATAACCCCGGCGATGAGCGCGGCCTCTTCGTTGCCCGAACCGAACCTGAGCGTGGATGGCATTCCTGGCGCGAAGGTGTAAAAGCGCGCCTGATGCTGGTCCATGTAAACCTGCATGGAAACCTGAAGCTGAATAAATGCGCGGGCGTTGCATCCGTCATGGACATGGTAATCGGCCAGAAACGCGTGCCGCCGCAACGAAACCCGGCTGCGCGCTGTCTCGATATACGCCTCCGTCGCGATGGCGTCCTGCTGATAGCTGAGATAATCGCCCGCGTAAGCGATGACCTCCGCCAGCGCAATGCCGAGGTCCGCCTCGCTCGATCCGCCCCATGAGGGCAGAAGCTGATTGAGCCGGTCCAGCATGATGCCGCGAAACGAGCCGTAATCCTTGGCCAAATAATTGATGGGCGGAGGCGCTGGCAATTCCGGCGGGCAATTCGCGGCTGGCGGAGCGCAATCGAAATCCGGCCCGCATTCCACTTTGAAGGAAAATTTGACCTCAGCCGACTCCGGATCGAAACCCGCCAGCCCTTCCGTGACATCGAACGAATCCTCTTCCGCCTGTGTGGCATTGTTGACAAGCCGGAGAACGTACGGCGAGAAATCCCCCGCTGTGCTGGTGCGAATGACCAGCGCCTTGGCGTTGTTCGCGAGCGCGGCAAAGTAAGCAGCTTCGCTGGGAATGGCCTGTGGCAGCGGAGCATTCGCAGGCCCAATCCATTGGACCATAATTCCGGTGATGCTCTCTCCACCCTCGATGACGACGTTGGACGGCAGCAGCCCGGCTGGCGCGTTTTTCAGGCAATAGACCAGCAGTGTTCGCTGGCGCGGACTCCCAACCGGGGCTTGGTGGTCGAGCACCTCCAGGTAATCGATGCCATTCAGCGCCGGGTTGCCCAAGATCGCCGCTTTGCGATTTTCATTGCAGCAATTGAAGATCACGGCGTCCCTCCGTAAACGAAAGTCTGAACTTGCGTCACATCCGTATTCAACAGCGAGTAAGTCACGGTCACGGTGAGCGTTGATTCCTGCGCTGAGGCCGTGACGGCCTGCACCTTGATGTAACTGCTGAGCCATTTTTGCAGGGCAGCCTGCACGGTGAATTGCGTGGCGGCCGCCATTTCCTGGCTGTTGGGTGCGAACGGAAGTTGCAACAAGCCGCTGCCAAAATCTGGCAGATTGACACGCTCGCCGGGCGAAGTGAAAAGCACTTGCTCGACCATTTGCCGGACGTAATCCGGCCCTGGGTCCAAGGTGCGCCCGCGCCCGTCGAACTGATATGGAAAATTGAGGTTCACGCTGCTGTGCTTAGGTCGCCGTTACCAGGGTTTGCGCTGAAATCGGCATGAGCGGCGTGCCCGTCGGAACGCATACTGCAATGCCTGACATAATCGCGACTGGCTGGCCCTGTGAAAAAACCTGCACCGCGCCCGTC
This sequence comes from Verrucomicrobiia bacterium, assembly GCA_036501625.1. Lineage (GTDB taxonomy): Bacteria > Verrucomicrobiota > Verrucomicrobiia > Limisphaerales > Palsa-1400 > Palsa-1400. Next base: position 43,398 of record DASXZY010000008.1, on the reverse strand, counting down.
ACCCATTGCGCCGTCACGCAGGGGCCGTTTCCCGCGGGCGGCACGAACGCGCACCCAGCCACCGCGTATGGGCCGGAGATGGTGGCAATGGGCTGGCCGGAAATGAAAACCATCTGGCTGGGCGAAGTCGGCATGGCCGAGCCTCCGTGCGCGCATTGCACCGTTGCTCCCAGGCATAAAATGGATGATGGCATTGGCGTTCCTTTCTACGACCCCACGATGGTCAGCGCCGTGCCGTTGATGGACACGGTGTTGCCGACGAGGTTGATGGTGGCTGTTCCGTTGCTGATATAAATTCCAGTTTGATTGACAATGATGCTGGCCCCGCCGCTCTGGAGAATGATGCCGCCGGAGGTTGCCGTCGGCGGCGCGTCGCTCAATACCACGATGCTTTGCCCAGTCGTTTGGAGCACAATGTTTTGGCCGTCGCCAGTCGGCGGCGGCGTGCTGGACTGCGCCGGGGCGTCCGCGGAACTTCCCCAAAATCCGCCCGTCCAGATTGCGTAATCGGGATCGCCCTGTTCAAACTCGACCCAGACTTGCGAGCCAACCGGCGGCACGATGAACATGCCCGCCTGGCTGCCCGCCGCCGCCATGCTGGGCATGGCCCAGCTTGAACTGGCCGCGCCCAAAACATCCGACACCTGCACCTGCACGCGCCCAATCTGCTGCGAATCGACGTTCGACAAGACCGTCCCGCGGTACTTTCCGTAAAAACGTTGTGGTTGATCGCTCATGGTGTGACGGCCGGAACTGAGGAACCCAGCGCGTTCCGCGTGAGTGTGAAATTTTGCTTGTAGCTTCCACGCTTGATGTGATGGGTCACGCTTTTGACATAAAACAATCCATCAAAGGCCGGCCCCGCGCCGCGCACGCCCACCAATTGCCGCGCCATCAACACGCCGCCGTAACGAGTCACATCAAGGCTGCCGTCGCAGGAAATGGCCTCCGCGTTCTCGGCGGCGGCGGCCAGCCCGATCATCATCAATTCCGGGACGGGCCGCTTGGCGAGGTCGTCGCGGAAGGGCGTCAAGTCCGGCCGCGTGGCGTTGGTGGCCATCGGCGCAACAAGTCCCAGCAGAGGGTTCAGGGAAGTGATTGGCGGCACAGGAATGGAAGTGCCGGCGCCGGTGGCCATGGCGGAGGAGTAAGTGACCGGGTTTTTGTTTTTCTGCTGGTCAAATGTAAAATGCAAGCTTTCCACGTTGGTGTAGGCATCCATGTCGGAGCTTAAGGCCGGCTGAATCGGCCCCATTTTAATCTGCGGCCCCCAATAAGCCTGGCTCATGCCGGGCAGGGGTCCTGGCGTCAAGAAGAACACATAGCCAACTTGCTTGGCCAGCAGGCGGATATACGCGAGATCGGTCCCTTTCTGGCTGGGAACGCGCTCAATCGGCATGACTTCATCGGTCATCACGCTTGGAATGATGACCGGCATGATTCCAAAGGCGGCGTATTTGCCCAGAATCTGCGCCACCCGGCCTTCCACCGGGGCGGAGGGGAAGGGCGACCCGCTCGCATTCGATTGGTTCATGACCGCTGTTAAATCTTCGCCTGTCAAAGTGAGGGTGGAGTTGGAGCCTCTGTCTCCGGGCGAAAGTTGATTTGTCGTGATGACGCCATCGATGAGCACGTTCGCCACGCCGTTGACGGTCGTGACCAGCACCACCCGCATGAAGAGCAGGGGCTGGCTGCCAGTCAGCACAAAGAGCGTTTGCAGAGGCGATTGTTTGTCAATGCTGAACGTCAATTGAAAACCAGTCGTGCCTTCGTCTTTGGCTGTCACTTCCACTTCGGCCAGCGAATCCAGGAGAAAGCGCGGGACGGGCGCGGGGACCGCGCCCATCAAAACGCTCAACTGGATGCTGTCAAGCATTGGTGCCTCCAGGAATGCCCTGCGGCATGGTAATATTCAATACTGTTCCCGGCGTTTCCACCAGCGCATTGGGGCGGATGGCGCCATTGGCATCGCACAAAAGCCAGAACAGCAACGGGTCGCCGAGATATTGGGCGGCGATGAGGTCCAGGCGGTCGCCCTTTTTAATCGTGTGCCGGGCCACCGTGGCATAATTGGCCGCGCCCGGCTGCGGCACAAAGCGCCGCGCCTGATACGTGACGGTTTGGCCGTTGGGAAACGTGTATTGCAGTGTCGCGGCATTGCAGTACCGGCTGTCGGGCGGAAAATTCACGGACGGAATCACGCCCGCGTTGATTAAGGCTTGCAGCGGATAAGTCATGCCAGTCCTCCTAATCCCAAAACAGAAATGGCCATGTTGACCGCCATGGATCCCAAAATTTCCTTGCCGGTCAGATAGGCCATGAACATCCGTCCGCCCGGATGCTCGAAGCCCAGGTCGTCCACGGTCAACACTCTCAGGCCCAAGCTGACTTTGGCGCGGATGGGATTTAGATTTGGGTCAAAGGCTTCTTCAGTGATGGAAAATTCCGTCAGCCGCACGGGCACGACGCGCGTCTTGCTCCAAACAAACAGGGTCAGCGGCTGTTCCAGCGGGATGATTTCCAGCGTGCCCGCGTTGGCCATCGCGTCATCCATCATGAGAGATTCGACTGTTGGATTGACAAGCATTTCCAATTGAGCCAGTTGCGGCTGAAGCCCGAATTGGCCGGCCAGCGGAAACTGGCCCGGAAATTCCAGTTGGTCGGTGGCATCCAGTTCCGCCTCCAGCTTGATGGTCTCGACAGCCGGCCCGCGCAGGCGGAGGGCATCGACGCGCACCCCGTCCTGGCCGCCGTCCAGCGCCTGAATTTGCAGTGTGCGCGTGAGCAGGTCGGGATTGTATTGCAGCGCGATGATGTTTTCGACAATGCAAGTATCCGGGTCCAGCGCCACAATGCCGGCCTTCAGCAGGCGTGGAGAATTTGGGAAACCCGTCATGGCTTCAATCCCTTTCCAATCGAGCGGCCCAGCGAGGCGCCAAATTGTTTTCCTCCCGCGAGGCCCGGCTTCAGCGGCATGCGGCCGAGGCGCAGCACCGGTGTCCGATGCGATCTGGCCCATGCCGCGCGAGCAGCCGGATTAGCCAGGGCGCGCGCCAATTCCGCTTTCATCCCCGCGACCAGCGCCGTTTGGCTGCTGGCGGCAGCGGCCGGCAGGACCAGTTTGTCAATATGAACGTGGATGCGGCTCATATCCACCCTCGCAATTCCGCCTCGGAGAGCGGGCGTTCGATTTTTTGCGCCTCCAATTTTGCCGCTTCAGCCAGATGCGCCATCGCAACCGGGCCGCCTTCTTCCGCCGCCAGGAAGGCCGCGCCGAGGGCGATGTTGCGAATGTTGCCGCCTGCCACATTCAATTGCGAAAGGCGTTTGGCGTTCAAATCCCGTGTTGGCGTATTGGATGGGAAAACGCGGCTCCAGATGATTTCGCGGTGGGCCGCATCCGGGAACGGGAAATTCAGGGTGAAGCGAAGGCGGCGCTGAAACGACCGGTCCAGCGAGGACTTGAGGTTGGTCGTCAGGATGGCCAGGCCCTGATAGACTTCCATGCGCTGAAGCAAATAGCTGACTTCGATGTTGGCGTAGCGGTCGTGGCTGTCGGACACTTCGCTGCGCTTGCCAAAAAGGGCGTCGGCTTCGTCAAATAGAAGGAGCAGGCCGCCCTCATCAGCCGCGTCAAAGACCTGTTTCAAATTTTTCTCCGTCTCTCCAATGTATTTGCTGACCACGCAGGAGAGATCGATGCGGTACAAATCCAAATCCAATTCGTCCGCGAGCACTTCCGCCGCCATCGTTTTGCCGGTGCCGCTTTCGCCGGAAAAGAGCGCGCTCACGCCCAGGCCCCGGCGGCCCTTGGCGGAAAATCCCCACGTCTCATGCACCTTCATCCGATGCCGCACCTGCGCGGCGATCTGGCGCAGCGTCTGCTTTTGCAAGGCCGGCAGCACAAGGTCATCCCACGATGACGACGGGACGATGCGCTGGGCGAGATGATCCAGCCGCGGGCGCGAGATGGAGCGGCAAGCCTCCCGCAAAGCGGCAGGACGAAGCTCGCCGGCGTCTCCAGCCGCGAGGGTGGCGGTGGAAACAATCGTCCGGGCGCTGGCGCGGAAGTGCTGCGAAATATCGTCCAGCGTGCCGTTCAGCCCCGCTGCCGCCGTTCCCAGGGCGCCCGTCCAGAGGCGCTTTTGTTCGGCTGGCGGCGGTTTGTCCACCTGGAACCGCGTGAAAGGCCGGTTCAGGCTGATCGGTTCGCGGCTGGCCACGAAGACCAGATGCGGCAACCGCTCGGCCAGGCGGCGAAACGCGGGCGAGCATTCTCCGCCGCCGATTTGGATCAACAACGCCGCCCGCAACAAAACCGCCTCGCGTTCCCACAGGCTCACAAATTTGTCCATCTCCGCGCCGGGCTGCGGCAGGTCGTCCGCCGCGGCCACGAGCAATTGCACGCCAAGCTCGCGCGCTGTCATGGCCGCGGCGTCCTCCTGGCCGTCGCGATCGTCGCCGCAAAAGTGAATCAACCGGGGCCGTCCGGCGCGGTTGGAAAGAATCCGCGCCGCCTCCGCCGCGATGGCATCATGGCCCGCCGCGAATATTTCCGGCGCGGGGCCGGGCCGCAGCATCGTTTGGAAATAAGGATCAAGAAAATTGATTCCCGCCAGATAATGGAGAATGCGCTCATCAATGCGCAGCGGCGCGGAAGTCAGGCCGCCTTCGGCTCCGGCTTCGACCAGGCGCAGGCGGCGCAACGGCCGCACCGGCGTCAGCGCGCTCCAATGCGGCTGTGGCAGCACGGACATCGCCACGCCGAAAGTGGCGCAGCGTTGCCGGGATGAGCCTTGGGCCTCGCCGCACAACTCGGCCAAGCGCGAGTCCATTTCCACCCCGGCGCAAAGCAGCAAAATATCGCGCTCGAATCCGGTGAGATCGAAAGCCGCCGCCAAAAAATCAATCGCGGCCGCCGGCTCGGACGCCGCCGGAGCAGCTTCCGCCGGTTTGCCTTCAAAAAGCCCTTTGAGCCGTGCGAACTCAGCCGCCAGAAAAGCCTGGTTGGCTTCAAGTTGTTCGGACATGGAGGGCGGCGGTTTCATTAGGTTACAACGACCGTCGGCCCGGAGAAAATGGGCGGCGTTTTGGTCATGTCAATAATTTGGCTGTCCACCCCGTCCACCCGCAGCCGCAGCAAAACGGGGGTGGGGGACGGCGTGAGCGAGGTGAAGGTGAATGAAATCGAATTGACCGGCTCCGTAATGGGATCGGCCGGATAAGCCGAATGGCTGCCCACCATGAGCGTCACATCCTGGCCTGGCCGCACATACGGCGCGCAAGTGACCACAACCGTAAACCCGCCCGTGTTGTTCGTGGCGGTGTTCGTGATGGTCGGAGCGGCCGCGAAGGGGATGCCGTTGGTGGACAGCGTGTCGGCTGCCGGTTTAACATTCGCGGTCAATAAATAAATCCCGGCTGGCACATCCTGCGGATTGGGCGCTGGGGGCGGAGGCGGCAGCGGCGCCGGATTGGGCAAAGTAAATTGCAGCGAGCTGTCCGTTACGTTTGAGACCGGAAGGGTCATGTTGAACCCGATCCGCGAATTGGAAAGCACCGCGCCCGTTGCCCCGGTCAGGTTCATGCCGCTAAGCGTCACGACGTCGCCCGGTTTGCCTGTCGGCTGGCTGAGTGGCAGCGTCGCCGAGGTAATCGATGGATAGGGCGAAAGCAAATTCGGCTGCGCCTTGATATGCCGCCGCAAAACAGGCAGCGGCAGGCTGGCTGGATTCTCCGCCAGGATCAGGACCACCGTGACTTGAAATGGAAACGTCGGCCGGTAATCGGATTTTAACGCCGTCCAAAGCCAGGCCATTTCTTCGCGGCCCAGCGTGGCCGGCGTGATTTTCAGCATCTCAACTTGATCGGCCAATCCGGCTGGGCCGAGGCTGGCATTGGCCACCGTCGGGCCTGGGCCGGTGATGGGGAGAATGGTTCGGATGTCCGCGCGAGACAGGACGGGAGTTTCGTGCAGCAGTTGGACGGCGTAACCCAGCAGCGCTTCCGCTTCAAAATTATTGTTGCCGTAAGCGGTCAGCAAATAATGGAGGTCCAACGCGAGCGGCTGATTTCGCAATCGGGTGCTGCCATCCGCCGCCAGCGAGGGCAGGGCGGCGTTGCGCCAGGCGGCGTTCGGCGTCACCTGATGCAGGAACAAATTCACTTGCAGCGGCCCGGCGCTCCCGGAGCTGGTCTGCACAAGATCGGGCGCCGTCGCGGAAACTTTGACGGTTCCAAGCTGCGCGTCATTGCCGCTGTTGAAAACGTCATTCAACATGCTCTGCAACACGGCGGAGGTCGCGGCGATGGCCAGGGCGTTGCTCATGCGGCCTTTCCATCGCGCCGCCGCAGATATTCATCCAGCGAAGTCGCCCGGCTGCGCGGCTTGGCTGGCGCAGCCCGGACTGGCGGCGCCGCGGCAACCTCAATGCGGCCGATGTGAATCTGGATGTCGTCCGGTTCGGAGCGAATCGGCGCCTTGGCCGACGGCGAGGGCTTGGGCCACGCGTGAGTTTCGTGTTCGCTTCGTGAGATTTGCGGGCGCATTGGTTCCCAAGCTTCCTTTGGATGAACGGGAACAAGCGCCGTCTCGCGCGGCGCCCGCTCATTCGCGGGCAGATCTGGCTGCGGCTGCGCCGGGGCCTCGGTGAAGCCGGGGACAGTTTGGGAAATAACCCGTTGAGGTTTCTCCACCGAGATAATCTCCCGCCGAGTTTCAACAACGGGTTGTGAAATAATCTTTTGAGGCTGTTCGATTGTCGCGATTTCCCGCCGAGTTTCAATGACCGGTTCGCGAGACGGCTTCGGTTGCTCCCGCGGATGGCCGCTTATTGGTGGACGCACAGGGGTGAACGGTCGAATGGCCGGCGGCGCCGTCCGTGGGCTGGGTTCAATTCTTTCCTGGGTATCCGGCTGCCGCGCCGCTTCAACATGGGTGGCAGCTTCTGGCAGCGGGGCAGGCTGGCTCGGCTGGAGCCTCGCCCTGCCAGGCGCCTGGGGCGAGGCTTCGGCCGAACCGGGGTCGTTTTCGGGCGGCGTGCTGGTCTTGTCCACTTCAGGCCGGCGCGCCTCCATCGGCTCTCTTGGAAAAACCCGAGGCGCCGCCACTTCGCTCACCACGTCCACCCTGTCCACTTGAGAAACAATACCGTCCGCTGCCGGTTCCGGCGCCCCATGCACCGGCCCTGCCAGCGGTTGTATGGCGCCGCCAGGCTTAAGAGCGCTCTGGGCCAGCCTCTGAAGGTACCCGTTCATGATTGTGCCATCTCCAGGTAAGCCGCGCGCCGGCGGCCACTCATGGCAAGAATATCCGCCTCAGCCCAGCCGTAGGCCGCTGCCAGCGTATGAATCTCCACCAGCAGCTTGCGCGCTCTCGTCTCAATCTCCCGCCACAAGAACGCGGCCACGTCGAAGGTTTCTTGCCATTCGTATTGACAATCTGGGCACCGCAACGCCAAGCGGGTTTCTGCCAGGGGATCTGCCAATGCCAATTGCTGCCCGATTTGCTCAAGCTCCTCCTCCGACCAGCCATGGGCCGCGCCGGAGTCCAAACAGCAGCTTTGCGCCAAACACATGGCCGCCCGCGGAACATCCGCCTCGCGGGCCGCCTGCGCCAAATCCCGGCTGGTCACAAGCCGGAAGGATTGCCCGTTGACGATGACCGGCTCCATTGAAGATTCCTGGCCTGTCAACCATCGCGCGTCCATCTCCACTTCCAGTTTCTCGCCGCACTTCCCGCAGGCCGTCCACCCTTGCAACTTCGGGCCGAACGAGGAACAGCGCAATTGCGCCAAGGCGGCGTTGCGCCGGCCCAGCGGCCAGTCAAGAAGGCTCTCGCCCGGCGTCTCGGGCAGCGCGGCGCTCAAGGCCAGCAAACCCTGGTCCAGGGGATGCAAGCCAGCGCCCGATTCCCAAAGATGGAGGCAATCGACATTAGAAAATGCTCGCATTCAATCGGCTGCCGCCTCAGGCAGCGGTGCTGCTCAAGGTGGGTTCGACCGGTTCGGTCACGCTGGTGTCGCGCTCAAAGCCTTCGTTCTCGATCTTGATGTGTTCGATGGCGATGGCGTTGGCGTTGGCGTCCAAGTCCGGCATGGCTTGGTATTCGGAAACCCAGCAACGGTAGATTTTGTAGGCGATGACCAATTGCCCCGCTTCGTTGTAGAATTCCAGATAGAGATTCTTTCGGAAATTGGCCAGCGAAACCTCGCTCCCCAGGGCCGCGCCAAAATTCCACACCAGCCCCGCCCAATCGTGGAAATTCATGTCCTGCGTCAAGCCGCGCTCAAGGGTGATGGCCTCGAATTTGTTCCGTCCCGGTGATTTGTGGGAAGTGGATGGATCGCCGCCTTCGCGATGCTCGACCACTTCGGTCGTGCGTTTGAAACTGGTGACCTTGCTGACGCCGGCCACGTATTTGCCGTCCCATTTGAGCCGGAACTTGAAGTTCTTGTAAGGGTCCAAACGCGTTGGATTAGCTGGGAATATAGCCATAATTGTTTTCTCCTTAAGCCTGTTATTGATTTGAGATCTGCTGGATTTGAATCACCACGAATTCCGCCGGATACAGCGGAGCGAAGCCGACCAGTATATTGACAATCCCCTGGTCAATGCTCGATTGCGGATTGTTCTCCGAATCGCACTTGACGAAATAAGCCTGTTGCGGCGAGGAGCCTTGGAACGCGCCTTGGAGGAACAGCCCTTGCATGAACGCCCCCACGTTGAGCCTGATCTGGCTCCACAGCGGCTCGTCGTTCGGTTCAAACACGACCCATTGCGTGCCGTAGTAAAGGCTGGATTCGATATACAGGGCCAGGCGCCGGATGGGAATGTACTTCCATTGCGAACCGGCCTGGTCGTTGCCCTGCAAGGTGCGCGCGCCCCAAACCACGTCCCCATAAACCTTGAATGCCCGCAGGCAATTGATGGCCTGGATGTTCAGATTGCCATTCTCCAGATCAGTCAGCGTGAATTGCAGGCCGGACACGCCCGTGAGGCTGGCGTCGATGCCCGCCGGCGCTTTCCACACCCCGCGATCGGCATCCGTGGAGGCGTAAATGCCCGCCACAAATCCGCATGGGGGGAAGAGCGTGGTATGATTCCCGAACAACGGGTCCGGCGCTTCCACCCACGGGAAGTAATACGCGGAATTGCTGGACACAGCTTCGGTCAGGCTCCCTGGCGTGCTGCCAACAGGCCCGGTCGCATTGAGTCCCCCGACGGTCGCCGTTTGCGGGCAATCCACAATGTAAAAGGCCCGCCTCAGAGCGCAATACGCCTGGAGAATCTGGATGGTCGGAGCATCCGTTTCTCCGGGCACGCACAGGAGATTGAAAATATCCGGCCGGTCCAGCAGGCGAAGGCCAAACGTATTCGTGCTGGTCGGCGAGGCATCCGGCCCAAGGGCGATTTCAAAATTCCCATCGCTGGCCGGAACCAAAGGTGTCCCATCCGCGCCGCCGCTCAACGTAATCGGCGCGGTTGTCGAAGCTGGCACCCCCGTGGGCGCCACCACGGCCCCGGTCGATGGGCGGATTAGAGTCAAATAGTTGGAGTCGTCGTCCAGGATGGTGGCGACGTATTGCGGGTCCGTTGTCGTCGTGGACAAATTCACGAAGCTTTCCAAAACCGACGAACTGCCGTCAGGCTGCACCTGTGAAACGACGATGCTGAATCGGGTCGAATTGCCGCCCTGTGCCGCGACGCTGACCTGGATGCTGTTTCCCCACGCGCCCGGACTGCTGGCCCACAACGCCAGATTCCCGCGCCCTCCCACCGGCGTGGCCAACCCGGCGCTGTCAATGGTTGCCACACTCGGCGCCGACGACGCCCAGGTGGCCGTGCTGGTCAGGTTTTGCGGGCTCCCGTCTGTAAGCGTTCCTGTCGCGGTGAATTGCAGCGTGCTGCCTGGAGCGACCGTGTTATTGCTCGGAGCGGTGACCTGAATGGAAGCCAATACCGCGGCGGTGACAGTGACCGCCACGGCGTTTGAAGTGAGAGCGCCCATGACAGCCGTGACAGACGTCGTGCCGGCTGCGCTGGCTGTGGCAATTCCAGTGGCGGCAATCGTGACGACCCCTGTTGGCGTGGGATTCCAGGCGGTGACGGCGGAGGTCACGTCTTGGGTGCTTCCGTCCGGGTAGGTGCCTATCACGCGCAATTGCTGCGTCTGGCCTGCCGCGAGGGACAGGCTTGTCGGGGTGACCGCGATCGAAACTGGCACCGCCGTGTTCACATTAATATTAGCCGTGCCCTTGATCGTTCCCCCGACTGAGGCCGTAATGGCCGCGGCCCCGGCGCCAGCCGCCGTGGCCAGGCCGCCGGTCGAGATGCCCACGAATGCCGAGTTTGAGGTTAGCCAGGAAAGAGAGCTGGAAGCCGTCAAATCCTGGGTGCTCCCGTCCGCGTAGGAGCCAATGGCTTTCAATTGCAGCGTCAATCCATCCGGCAGCGTCGCATTGGCAGGGAGCACCGTAATGCTTTTCAGCGCCGCGCCGGGGACGGTGAGGGTGGTGGTTCCCGTTTGGCCGCCGAATGCAGCGCTCATGCTTGACGTTCCGCCCGCGACCGCTTTGGCCAGCCCCGTTTGGGTGATCGACGCAACAGTCCCCGTCCCGGAAGCCCACGTGGCGACATCGCTCAAATCCAAGGTGCTGGTGTCCGCGAAGGTTCCAATGGCCGTGAATTGCTGGCTGATCCCCGGCGCGATTGATGGGGTGGCCGGTGTCACCGCGATGGAGCTTAATGTGCTCGCGCTGGCCATGAGACCCGCGCTTCCCGAAATGCCGTTCACCGTGGCGGTAATCACCGACAATCCAGTCCCGGAAGCCGTGGCCGCCGCAGTCGCGCACGCCACCGGCGTGGTGCCCGGCGCGGCGATCATGTTCGCGGCCCAGGCGATGCGCACGATATAGGCCTGCGTGCCGCCGTTGGAAAAGAATTGGTTAACGGCATAGCCGAGGTAGTTTGGCGTCCCGTTGTAATTGGTTAATCCGCCATAATGAGCCTCGAAATCCGACCAGCTCTCCACCAGCACTGCCGCGTCAATTGGCCCCTGATTGGCCCAGCCGATGAAGGCGGCAATGGAAGTCGCCACGCCAGTGATCGTGTGAACGCCGCTGGACAGTTCCTCAATATACACTCCCGGATACGTCAGAGTTGCAGGCATGTTTGCTCCTTTATTTCAATTGTTACCGATCTCGTTTTTGTTTTTGCCGAAATTTGGAAAAAGCTCCGCACGACGGCTCTCAAGCCGCCTCATTATTAAAATTATTTTTCACTCCACCCATCTCAGGTCAAAGGCTGGCATTTCCGTTGAAGGCGATAGCGGACTCGCCCGTCCGGCCCCGGCTCCGCTCTTAATTTTCCTTTGGCCACCAAGCCGGCCAGCGTCGCTTCCACGGCTGACGTCGCTTCCGTGATTCGCTGTTTGAGCAGCCACCATTCGACGACTCCTCTCAGCGTGTCCTCTGCCGCGGGGTTCGCCGCCAAATAGCTCATGATCTGCCGCTCAATTGCCGAATCACTATTCAATGCCACCAAAGTCAGTTGGGCCATCATCAGCATCTGGCGTGCCGCGGCTTTTTTCAGAGGGAGTCCGAGAGCCGGAGGCGCCGGCGTGCGACGAAATTGTCCTAGACCCTTTGCGGCTGAAAATGACGAACGCGCTGAAATCTCAGGGGGGCGCGCGCTAGGACAAATCTGTCCTTGAATACGCAGGCTTTTGTCCGACACGTTCGTGCCAAGCCATCGCTGTCGGCGGGACAATGTCATGCTTGCGCATGAGCTGCCAGAAGGCGCGCCGGTTCTTTTTGGCCGCCCGGGAAGCCTTGCTGATGTTCCCATTATGCGCGGCCAAAAGCTGCCGCACATAAGTCGTCTCAAACTCCGCCACGGCCAGCGCCTTCAGCGCCTTGAACGACATTTCCCGCGCGGAGACCGGATTTCCCGGCAGGCAAATGTCCTCGCCCGTGATCATCGGGTGGTCCGTCAAAACGAGAGCGCGCTCGATGATGTTCTCCAACTCCCGCACGTTGCCCGGCCATTTGTAATTCAGCAGCTTATCCAAAGCGGCGCGCGAGATCTCGCGGGCTTTGGTGGAAAACTCCCTCGCGTATTTGGCCACAAAATGGCGGGCCAGCAGGGGAATGTCTTCCACGCGCTCCCGCAGCGCCGGCAGTTTCAATGGCAGTATGCTCAGCCGGTAAAACAAATCCGCCCGAAACCGCCCCGACCGCACCGCGCCATCAAGATCGGCATTGGAGGCCGCGATGACGCGGACATCGGCCTGGCAGGTTTTGCGCGCGCCCAGCGGACGGTATTCCTGGTCGTGCAAGAAACGGAGCAGCTTGACTTGCGTTTGCAAGGGCAGGGAATCGATTTCATCCAGAAAGATCGTGCCGCCTTCGGCGTCGTGAACCAATCCCCGCACGTTGGACGACGCGCCGGTGAACGCTCCCGCGTGATGCCCGAACAACTCGTTCTCCACCAATTCCAAGGGTATCGCCCCGCAGTTGACAGGAACGAACGGCCGCCCGGCCCGCGGCCCAAGCTGATGAATCGCCCGCGCGCACATCTCCTTGCCCGTGCCCGTCTCTCCCGTGATAAAAACACTGGCGTCGCATCGGGCCAGTTTCGGAATCTTGTTGATCGTCTCGACAAATGAGTCGCTGCGCCCGACCAATTGCTGGAGGCCCAGGCTTGTCTCCAACTGCTTGGCCACCGCGCCCGCGCCCGCGTCGGCCATCGCCCATCGCCTGATTCGCGGCAGAAGATCCTCGATCCTCAGCGGCGCCAGGCAGAAATCCGCCGCGCCCAGTTCGATCAAGCGATGCAATTCATCCGGCGTCGCGGCCTCCAGAATGACCAATGTGGAACGATCTCGGTTATGTTTGCGGATCACCTCGAAGAGAATCTCCGAACTGCCAATGCCGCCGGGAGGCACGCAGGCCAGCAGCAAGTTGAACCGGAGTTTGGACAGAAGCGCGGGAAGTTTGGACGAAATCGAATTATTATCTGGCAGGTTTTCCCGCGCCAGTTCCACATTGGCAACTGGCCGCAGAGCCGCCTCTAATTGCCCGCCCAATGCGTGGGCTTCCGCGAGGCAAACCGCGAGAATCTTCACACTGTCCCTCGCCGTGCCGGCCTCTCCGGCATTAGAGAATTCCTTTTCTCCTGACATCATCATTCGACAATCCTTGAGCCTTTGCCTCCTAGCCAATATTGCGGGCTTTCGCGCGGGCGCTGAAAGCATCCATTCAACAACGCCCGCCAGCTTCAAAAGAACCTGTTTTGTTTACTCATTTGCGCGTCCTCTGTCAATCGACAAATGCGAAAATCACCCTTAAAATCGCATAAGGCGAAACGCGATTTCGATTTTTCAGGAGTCAAACAACTCCGATCCCAAAAAGTTGCGGCAGCTTTAATTTATTATTTACACGAAGGGCTATCCCAGATCGGCCGGAGTGAGGTTCCCTTCAATGGGAGTTTTTCGAGTTTTTTATAAGTATCAGAAGGAAAGCCACTTGTGAAAATGGCGTCTCAAAATCCAGCCGTTTTTGCAGAAAATCAGGGGTCCGGGCCGAAAAAAATGCAGCTTTCGCAAACGCTTTTTCAGTTTTTCCTGAAATGCGCTTCCACAATGCGCTTGCCATCAGCCGCTTATGTCGCGCGGCATCTCCTCAATAAAATCGCGCTGAAAACCTATCGTAGGTTTTCTGGTTTGCCGCGCTTCTGGCAAAGTTCCCCCGTGAACATATTATTTTGTGAATCGTCCGAGCCGCCGAGCGCGGCGTTAAAACGCATCAAAACAAGGTCGATCAAGCCATTTTCAGAAAAAATGCCCGGGGCGTTGCGTCGCGTTGTCCATTCAGTCCACTTTGTCCACCATGCCCACGCCACTCCCCAAAACGCGCCCAATTACGGTGGATTGCGCTATTTACAGGAAAGTCCCAAAACCTTGAGCCGCCCCCCGCCCAAAATATATCGCTTTTCTTCATTGCTCATTGGGGCAATCGCTTTTATACAAATGGGCCGTTTCTGGTGTCCAGTCTGTGGATGCACGCTGGTTATTGCGATATAAAGAATGAATTCTAAACCTCGACCGCCCCAAGGCGCGCCGGGCAAAGGCGACCCGACCCCGGGGGCCAAAGCCCCTTCCAACACTCCTGCCAAGATCACGATGGCTCCGCCGCCCTCCGCGGCTCCTGTGGCGCCGCTCTTTCGGCGATTGGATTGGCTGACGGGCCTGGCTGCCTTCCTTATCGTGTGGGCCATTTACGTGATCTGCCTGGCGCCGCAGGTGACTTTGGAGGACTCCGGCGAGCTTTGCACCGGCTCCTTTTACGCCGGCATTCCGCATCCGCCCGGCTATCCGTTTTGGGCCATTTACACCTGGCTTTGGACCGTGCTGGTGCCCTTCAAAAATATCGCCTGGCGCGTGGCTTTTGCTGAAGCCACCACGGCTTCGTTCGGTTGCGGCGTGCTGGCGATGATGGTCTCCCGCGGCAGCAGCATGTTGATGGAAGGCATCGCGGATTTGAAAAACATGACCGGCAAATGGGAAAGCGCCATCTGCTCGGTGTCGGGCATCGTGGCCGCGTTGATGCTGGGTTTGGGCAGTTCGATGTGGAAGGAATCGGTCGTCATCAACCGCATTTCCCTTTTCGGCGTCCCGTGGATGCTGTTCGTGCTGGTGATGATGATGCGGTGGAATTACGCGCCTCATCAGCGGCGCTTCCTTTACGTGGCGTTTTTCTTGCTCGGCATCTGCACGACCATTCACCAGACGCTGCTCATGGCCATCATGGGCATTGAAATTGGCGTCGCCGCGCGCCAGCCGAAATTGGGCCGCGACATGCTCTTCCTCAACAGCTTTTTCTTTCTTGTGGGAATAATGGCCCATGCCGCCCACATGGTCGGCATGTTCGACGCCACCAATGCGATGGTTTACCGCATTTTTATCGGCGTCGGCGTTGCCTCAGTGGCCGGTTGCGCCTATCTCGCGATACGAACGGGCGGACTGCTTACGGAATGGAAGTCGACGGTAATTGCTTTCCTCCTGATTGGCGCGGGCGCTTGCTTTTATCTTTGGGAGCCGATTTCCGGCATGACCAATCCTCCGATGGAATGGGGCTATCCGCGCACCGTCGAAGGTTTCTGGCACGCCCTGAGCCGCGGCCAATATGACAAATTAAATCCGACGGACATATTCAGTGATCCAGGCCATTTCATGACCGAGCTTAGCATGTTGGTGACCGGTCTCGCCGATGCCTATAGCTGGGTCATCATGTTTTTCGCCGCGCTTCCGCTCTTCTTTATTTTCAAAATGAAACAGAGGGAGCAGTCCTGGATTATATCGGTCGCCGCCATCTATCCGTTCCTGGGCGTCATGCTCTCGATTTTTCTCAACCCAACCCGCGAGCGCCAGACGGCCGACTTGGTCAAGGTCTTCTTCACCGCCTCGCACGCCGTGGTGGCCATTTTGATTGGCTACGGCCTGGCCTTGACGGCGGCGTTCATGGCCACTAATTACGAGAAGTTTCGCCGCTGGGGATTTGCCGGCGCCGGTGTGGCTATCGCCTTGGCTCTCTTTTCTCTTTACTCGATCACGGCGGAAAATTATTTCGGCACGGAATGGGAGGGCCAGATGAGTCTCTCGGAACTGCCGCATTGGATCGCGCAATCCTTCGCGCCGCACCAATACGGGGCGCCGGTCATCGCCAGCCTCATGCTCGTGGCCATGACGATTGCTTTTCTCGTTTCGCTATTCATCTACAATCAGCGCGCTCCGCTGGGCTTGACCCTGGCGCTCTTTTCCCTCTTGCCGGTTTATTCCGGCATATCCCATTGGTACAAAAGCGAGCAGCACAACCACTGGTTCGGCTACTGGTTCGGCCACGATATGTTCACGCCGCCCTTTGTCGGTCCCAAAGGAGACTTGACTTACGACGCCTCCTTGCGCGATGCCGCCGCCAAGGGCGCCAACGGCGCGATGGTCTATCCAGAAATGGCCCGCAATGCCATTCTCTTTGGCGGAACGGATCCGGGCCGGTTCTGCCCCACCTACATGATCTTCTGCGAGAGTTTTATTCCGCACGATTGCCAGCCTGAACAGGACCAGCATTACGACCGCCGCGATGTCTATATCATCACGCAAAACGCGCTGGCGGATAATACTTATCTCGATTACATCCGCGCCCAATACAACCGCCACGAACAGAACGACCCTCCGTTCTTCCAGAATTTTCTCTCCGGCACGGTGCCCTCCATGTTCAAAGGCTCCACCCGCTGGCTGGCCCCGCTGGACAACCTTTTTGAAGGCATCGGCGCCAGAGTCGAAAAGAGCCGCCTGACCAGCACCTCCTGGTTCAAGCCGGATCAATTCCTCAACGCCCGCGGCATTGCCGCCAAATTGCGCCACGGGGGCGGCGACCCGCTGGCCAAATACCTTTACGGCAAATTAAGCAAGGAAACCCAGCAATTGGTCGATTCCAACGCCGAGGAAAATGCGCTGCGCGAAGCTTTGTCCAAGGACTTCAACGCGCTCCTGCAATCGGGAGAGAACATTTATTCCCCGGACCGATTCAAGAACCTTTCGCAACAGCTCCCGTTAGTCGCCAGCGCGGTCACCGGCGTGGAGTTGACGGCCAATAACATCATCCGCCTTGACCGCCGGTTGTTGGAAGAGGCTTATCCCGATGGCATCGTCAAGAGCCTGGGCGGCGTTTATCCCGATACCGAAGCCATCATGCCGTCGCCTGACGACTCCGCCAAGTGCTTCAATGACTACCTCTACGACGCCCAGCGCCGCCTCCAACACGACTCCGAGCATCCCAATGAGCCGCGTGAATTGAAGCCGGGCGAAGATGTTCATCTTGACGGCGGAAGAGTTTCCGTTTCCGGCCAGGTGGCGGTCATGTCCATCAATGGATTGTTGACAAAAGTTATTTTTGACAAAAATCCAGACCACGAATTCTACGTGGAAGAAAGTTTCCCGCTCGATTGGATGTATCCCTACTTGGAGCCGTTCGGCGTCATCATGAAGATCGACCGGCAGCCCATCCAGGAACTCTCGCAGGAGAAGATTGATAAAGACCATGCCTTTTGGAGCGAGTATTCCCGGCGCACCATCGGCAACTGGATTACCTACGACACTTCCGTCAAACAAATTTGCGATTGGGCCGAGGATGTCTATTTGCGCCACGACTTCAGCCATTTCACCGGCGATCCGAAATTCGTCCGCGATGACGACGCCCAGAAGGCCTTTTCCAAATTGCGCAGTTCAATCGCCAGCAGCATTTATCAATGGCGTTCCCGCCCCCAAAATTCCCGCAGCGCCAGCGAGCGCGCGCGTGTGACCAAGGAAGCGGAATTCGCCTTCAAACAGGCCTTCGCCTATTGCCCGTACAGCCCGGAGGCGGTTTTTCATTTCATGGACCTTCTCCTGAGCCAGACCCAGCCGCGCATCGATGACGCCATCCTCATCCTGGAAACCTGCCACAAACTCGATCCTTACAACGAACAGATCACCCAATGGATCGAACAATTGAAGAAAAGCAAAACGTCGTCGCCTGTGGGTGACCAAATCAAGCAAGCCGTCAACCAAATGCAGCAGGACATGGTCGCCGGCCAGACCAACGCGGCGGAAGAAATCCTCAACCAATTGCTCAGCTTCTCCGGCACGGACCCCGCCACGCTGATGACGGTGGCCGATGCCTATTTGCGCCTGCACAATCTGGCCAAGAGCGAGGAAGCCGTCCAGCGCCTGGCCGGTTATATGCCCAACCGCTCCGACTCGTGGTATAATTTGGCCACCATCCAGGCCGTGCGCGGCGAAAACCCGGCGGCCCTGGCTTCCCTCAAGAAGAGCCTCGACCTTAATGCGAAGGAAATGGCCAAGGACCCGAAAGCCGCCAACCTGCGCCAGCACGTATTCCAGGACGCCAGTTTTGCCCCCTTGCGCCAGACGCCGGAATTCAAAGCCGCCCTCGGCGACAAGCCATAACGGCTAATCGCCCGCCATTTTCATGAGCCGGTCAAATTGCTCCTGAGTCAGGGGCGAGACTGAAAGGCGGGACTGCCGGACCAGTTCTGTATGTTTGACAACGGCGTCCTTCTTGATCGCTTCCAGCGTGACCGGGCGGGCCAGCGTCTTGACAGGCGCCAGGTCCACGCAGGACCAGTCGCCCTCATCCGCCGTCGGGTCCGTGTAAGCCGCCCGGGAAACGCGCGCCAGGCCGACGATCTGCTTTTCATCGCCGGTGTGGTAGTAGAAAACGGAGTCGCCCTTGGCCATCGCGCGCAGATTTTTGCGCCCGGCGAAACTGCGGACGCCCGTCCAGGCCGCATGCCCATCTTTCAAAAACGCCGGCCAGCCGTAATCTTCCGGCTCCTGTTTGACGATCCAATGGTTCATATTTATTGTTTACTTTGGTTTGATGGCGGTCAGCCGCACTTCAAAAGCTGGCACGAGCCAATGCAGCATTCGGCGCGCGCAGCGGAATCCGAACTCGCCCAGATGGAGCCGGCTCGCCCAGACCGCCGCGAACCGCGCGTAGCCGAATTCCCCAATGCCCGCTCCCGCCACCTGGAAGCCGCACTCTTGGACAAGATTGCCCAGCGTCTGAACGTTCCACGAGTAAAGATGATGATTCGGCTCAGCGGGATTGAAGCTCTGATACTTTTCCTCGCGCTCCAGTGGGACATGCAACAGCAGCCGCCCTCCCGGCTTGAGAAGCCGCCGCATTTCCGTCAGCGCATCCGGCGGATTCATGACGTGTTCGAGCGTGTGATGGCAAATGACCACGTCCGCGAGCGCGTCAGGCAGGGCATGTGTATCCGCCACGAACTCAATGCCCAGCGCGCGGAGCGAAGGCTCCAGAAACTCGGACACATCAAAGCCAATCTTCCGTTCGCAGCGCAGCCCCGCCAGATTCCAGCCCGCGCCCACCCCATATTCGAGCGCCACGTCCCGCGCCCTGATTTTGGGCGCGAACTTGCGCGCCCGGAGCGCGGCCACCCAGGGGAGGGCTTGCTCCGGCACGCCGCGTTTGACCTTATGATAATCACGCCCCGCGCCGCCAAGGTAATGGCGCTGGGCCTGCTCGGTCGCCATGCCCCGCAGTATAGGATTTCCCGCCGGAGGGCGCAATCACAGCTTCTCGGTGCAATCCAGGCCTTTCGCTTGCCAAAGCCCCTGAGCAGGCATATTGTAACGTCAATAATCCAACAAAAGCTGTAATATGAATTTTTGTTCTCGACACGCGGTTTCTCTCCTCTCGGGCGTTGTTCTCCTGGGCCTCGGCGCATCCGCGACGGCCCAGGATTGGCCCCAATGGCGCGGGCCGAATCGGGACGACAAAGCCTCCGATTTCACCGCGCCCAAAGTATGGCCCAAGGAACTTCATCAAAAATGGAAGGTCGCCGTTGGCCAGGCCGATGCCACTCCCGCGCTCGCGGGGGGCAAATTGTACGTGTTCTTCCGCCAGGACGATAACGAAGTTCTCGAATGTCTGGACGCCGCCGCCGGCAACGCCATCTGGAGCAACAAATACGAGGTGCTGGTCATCAACGGCCCCGCCGCGCGGCACCCCGGCCCGCGCAGTTCTCCGACGGTGGCGGAAGGCAAGGTCGTCACTCTGGGAGTGCGCGGCACGCTGTCCTGCTTGGATGCCGCCGACGGAAAATTGCTCTGGCGCAAGAACGACGTTCATGGCTGGCCGCAATTTTTTACCTCCATGTCTCCACTCGTGCTCAACGGCCTTTGCATCGCGCAATTGGGCGGGCCAACCAACGGCGTCGTGGCCGCTTATGATTTATCCACCGGCGATGAGAAATGGAAATGGGACGGCGACGGCCCCTCCTACGCCTCTCCCGTCGTCATGACCGCTGGCGATGCCAGGCTGATTGTCACACAAACGGACAAGCGCGTCGTGGCCATCGATCCGGCGTCTGGCAAACTGGTTTGGGAAACGCCCTTCGCGCCTTCCGGCATGGGCGGAGCCAACTGCGCCACGCCGATCATCGACGGTCAAACTATTATTTACACCGGCGTCGGCCGCGGCACGTTCGCGGTGCGGCTTGAAAAACAAGGGGACACGTATGCCGCCAAGCCGCTCTGGTCCAACAAAGATATTTCGCCCCGCTTCAGCACGCCGGTCTTGAAAGACGGCCTGCTCTTCGGCCTGTCCGACAAGGCGGGTTTCTATTGCCTCAACGCCAAAACCGGCCAGATGGACTGGACCGATCCCACCGTGCGCGGGGGATTTGGATCCATCGTCGATGCCGGCTCGGCGCTGGTCGCGCTCACCGCCAAATCGCATCTCATCGTCTTTGAGCCAAGCGACAAAGCCTACACCGAACTCGCGAGCATCAAAGTCGCCGACACGGCCACCTACGCCGAGCCTGTGCTGGCCGGCGGCAAGCTGTTCATCGAAGACCAGAATTCCGTTGCTCTCTACACATTGGATTGACCGGCTCGGGCCCGAAAAATTTCTTGAAACATCGCCGACACGTCCAAATTGGATTTCGAGAACTGGCAGGGCAACTTCTCGCCGGAGAAACTCGACGCCTATCAGCAGGACATGGAAGACTTGAACGGCAGCATCGTGCGGCAGGCGCAAGATGTGTTGACACCGGAACAATCCGCGCGGCTGAATCAATTCCTCGCGCGGAACCTGTTTCACTCGCTCGTCGTCATCCGCGCGACCCAATCCATGATCGCCGGCAACGCGCCCTGAGATGCGCCGGCTATTTGCCGTGGCGGGCAAGCGCGGCAACAATCGCATCGGCAAAATGGCCCAGCACTCCATCCAGCCGCGACGCAAGCTGGCCGTAATCCCCGGCCGTCCAGGCAATGACGCCGTCTTGAAAAACGCCCTGGTCGATGATTGTTTCGGGCGGGCCGGATTGGATGATTTGCCATTCGGCCTTGAAAGCGATGGAGCCGGGGCCGCGCGTGTTCCAAACGCCTTCGCACGCGAGCACCCGCACATAAATAGCATAGACAGGATGCCCCGGAGGCGCGGGCTGCTCGGTCAGAACCTCTCGCACCGCGGGCGAGGCGCCAAGGTCTTCCGCCAGCACGCGCCGGATGCCGTCGTCCAGCGGCTCTGCCCAACGCTCGTTCAACGGGTAGGTGATCTCGTTTTGGCCCGTACGGATGGCGATATCCAAGCCTCGAAGATACCGCGCCACATCCACCGGCCGGAGACTGATGACGGCGCGCGACCGATTCGTTTCGGCGCGATGGGCGGGCGCCGCCGCGAGAATGTAATGCCGCTCCTGATCCTGGGCTGGTTTGAGCGAAAGACATCCCGTGGCAAACACAGCCACGGCCGCGCCTAAAAAAGCAGGACGCAGGAATTTCATTTTCGGGAAGGCGGCGGCGCGGCGGCGCGGCCGGTGATGAGCGCGTTGGGATGGCGGTCCAGAAAATCCGTCAGTTGTTGGATGTCGCGCGCGGTCTCGTCAAATTGCTCCATCAATTGCCGCGTTTGCTCCCCCAACTGATTGCGCAGCGACAGAAAATCGCGAAGATCGCCCGCCGTCTGGCTCGTCGCGGCCAGGGTCGCGTTCAGGTTGGTGGCCAATTCCGGCACGCGCGCGTCGAGATTGCCGATCAACTTCTGCAGGTCCGCCGCGGCCCCTTGAATATGCGCCACCGCGCCATGCAATTCCTCCGACTTGACGAATTGCCCCACCGATGCCGCCGCCGACGAGAAATTGTCCGTCAACCGGTTGGTCTGCAACTGGTCAATTTGCCGCCGGGCCGATGCCAGCGCATCCTCGGCCTGCCGGACCGCGCCGGGGAAATCTGTTTCCCGCAAATGCGCCAGCACGCCGGCCACGTTGTCCGTCATTTCGGTCATCTTGGAAGGCCCGAGCGGCACGACCGGCAGAGGCTGTTTGGGCAGGACGGACGGCGAGGCTTCAGTCGATGAAGGATGAAAGCCCAGTTCAATGAACTTCGCGCCAACGATGCCCGCCGTCGCGACCTGCGCGAACATTCCGTCAGAAATCCATTGCCGGATGACTTTGTCCTCCGTCAGCCGGATGGGCTGGCCGTCCGCGCCGCTGGCCAGATTCTCCGTAATGCGGCAGCGCACCGCGACGAATGGCTTTCGCGCGCCGCTGTCATAAAGAACATGCACGTTCTCGACCTGCCCCGCGCGGACTCCCTGAAGATTGACGACCGTTCCAATGCGGATTCCTTCGGCGGAATCGGGTATGTAAATCATAAAGCGCCCCACATGGCGGAACAGCGCGCTCGAACCAAACGCCAGAAAGGACGCCACCGCCAGCGCGCACGCGCCCAAAATGAAAGCGCCCAGCATGAGCGGATTGGCGTGGATTTTCACGGGCGGCCTTTCGATCGGGGCATCTCACCCAGGAATTCCTGCACGCGCGGGTCGCCGCCGGAAGCCGCCAATTCGGCCGGCGCTCCTTCCGCGATGATGCCCCTGGTTTCCGGGTCAAGCAGAATCATGCGATCGGCAATATGAAAGATGCTCGAGAGCGAATGCGAGACCACGATGACCGTCGCGCCGGTGGTTTGGCGGACTTGGATGATCAGCCCGTCAATCTGCCGGGCCATGATCGGGTCCAGGCCCGCGGTGGGTTCGTCAAAGAACAGGATGGATGGTTCCAATGCCAGCGCGCGGGCCAGCGCGGCGCGTTTGCACATGCCGCCGCTCAGTTCGCGCGGGAACCGATCCTGGCATTCCGCCAACCCGACCTGGGCCAACTTGAGCGCGATGATTTCCCGGCGGGTCTCGCGCGAAAGATCGGTATGGAGCATCAGCGGAAGCGAAATGTTTTCCGCCAGCGTCATGTCCGTCCAGAGCGCGTTGTTTTGCAGGAGGACGCCAAAGGGGCGCGACTGCCGCCGCTCGGACGAATTGGCCGCCGTGAAATCTTTGCCGAAATAAACGATGCGTCCCTTGGCCGGCGCCTGCAATCCGACCAGGTGCCGCATCAAAGTGGTTTTGCCGCAACCGCTGCGCCCGGCCACAAAGAAAATCTCGCGCGGCGCCACGGCAAAGCTGACGTTCTGGAGAATGACCGTTTCATCGTAACGACATTCCAGATTGTTGACTTCAAGGACCGGTTGGGTGCTGGCCGCGCTCATCGCATTAAAAATTCAAGTTTTTGAGAATCGGCGCGAGCAGGGCATCCGCCGAGATGATGCCCGCCACGCCCGTGACGACTGCCGACGTGACCGCGCGCCCGACCCCAATCGAACTCCGCTCGCTTTGCAGCCCGCGGAGGGTGCCCGCCAACGCGACGACCAAACCGAAGACGAGTCCTTTGAGAGTTCCGACCAGCACATCCTGGAGCGAAACCGAACCCTGGAGTTGCACCCAAAATCCAGCCGCGGAAAGTCCAGTCTTGGCCACGGAAATGACCATGCCGCCCAGCACACCGAACAAATCCGAGTAAAGTGTAATGAGCGGCATGATCAGCACCAGCGCCGCCACGCGCGGCAGCACCAGATAAGAAATCGGCGACACGCCGGTAAGTTCCAGCGCGTCGAGTTCGCCGCCCAATTTCATGTTGGCGATGCGCGCTGCAAAAGCCGCCCCCGTTCTCCCCGCCAGCACCAGCGCCGCGATCAGCGGGCTGCACTGCCGCACCACCGCCAGTCCCAGAGCCTCAACGACGAAAGCATCTGCCCCGAACTTTTGCAGTTGCAGGGATGTTTCGTAAGCAAAGGTCAGCCCGATGAGGAAGCTCAGCAATCCAATGATCGGCAGCGCCTTTGGGCCGGCGCCCGCCATTTCGCTCACGAAATCCCTCCATGAAAATTGGCGCGGGCGGGCCGGAATTTCGACCGCCGCGATCGCGCAGTCTCCCACGAACCGGACCGGCTCCATCGCGCGGACGACGGCGGCGCGCGCGAGTTTGCGGATCGGGCGCGGTTCGGCCGGCCGGGGCGCAATGTCGGCCGCCCGTTCTTCGCTTTCGGAAATCTGCCGGAACAATTCCCGCAACTCCTTCGGCAATGCGCTGACGTCCATGACGGCCTGGCGTTCATGGCACCACCTGCGCGCACGCCAAAGAAAAACCGCCAGGGAACTGTCCGCACATTCCAACTTGTCGGGCACGACTTTGAGACGCTCGAATTTCGCATCCAGCGGCGGCAGGCGGGGAAGCTCCTCTGCCAGCCGCCACGTTCCCCCCACCTTGAGCAGAACTTCCGAGCCGCTCGATTCAATCCGCGCGGACGCCGTGGATTCCCCATGCTTTTGCATTTGTTGCGCGTCTTCTGGGGGGAAGCATTTGTAAACTAAACCATTTCACGCCCGGCGCAACTGGGGTACTTTTTGCGTGTGAATGCGCCAAAGAAAAACCGGCCGCTCGCAATCGTGATCGAAGCCGCCGCCAGTTACGCGATTGGGCTGGCGTGCCTCTGGCGGGTGTTTCACAAACTGCCGCTCCGCCCGTTTCTGCGATCGCTGGCGGGGCTGAATGTGTGGCTCCTGGCGGTTGGCGGCGCGCTGGCGCTGGCGGCGTATTTGTGCGTGGCATGGGAATGGCAATTTCTGCTGCGGCCAGTGGGGCGGCTGCCGTTTTGGAAGGCCGCGCGAGCCGTTCTCGGCGGGCGCTTCGCCAACGACGTCCTTCCTCTCCATGTTGGCTGCGTGGCGCGCATTCTCCTGGCCGGGCGCTGGCTGCGCGCGAGCGTGGCGGCGCTGGCGCCTTCGTTAATCGTGGAGCGGCTGTGGGATGGTTTGTGGCTGGTGGTTGGAACGACGGCGTTGAGCTTTGCCGCGCCGCTGCCGCCGGAGGTCCTGCGCGCCAGAAATTTTCTAGCTGTCCTCGTGCTGGCCGGCATCGCGGCGGCAGGGGCCGTGTTTCTGCGGCGCTCTCCGGCGACAGATTCCCGGCCTGGAATTCTTGGGCGGATTAAGTTGTTTTTTGACAATATGGCCGCTGGCACGCGCGGGTTGGTTCGCGCCCGCGTTCTCGCGCCCGTCATGGTTTTGTCGCTGTTGAAACTGGCAGTGCAGGCGGCCGCGATTCTGGTTCTGCTGCGCGCTTGTCACATTCAACTCCCGCTGGCGGCCGGCCTGGGCGTCTTCGTGGCGGGTTATCTTGCGGTGTGTGTCCCGGCGGCGCCGGCCGGAGCGGGATTGTTCCAGCTATTCGTGGCGGGCTTCCTCGGCTTTTGCGGAATCGACAAGGCGCCGGCGGCCAGTTTCTCGCTGGTGTCGTTTGTAGCGTTGACACTGCCGCCCGCGCTGGCCGGTTTTTTCGCGCTGGCTGGGAGCGGAATTTCCCTGCGGCGGCTTCGGCAATCGGCGGCAAATTTGACAGATTCGGCATCCGGTGGAATAGTCTAACCAAGATTCGCGACAGCGCGTGCGGTGAGATCGGTCCCCCCGCTCATGGCAGGCGCCGGGTGTTTCACGAATCGCCAAATGGGGAACGTTGAGCATAACAATTTTCTAGCGCTGGGCGGCGCCGCGATTGCGTCCGCCGAATGGGAAGCCCCGGCCAAGCCGGATGCCGTCGCGGAAATTCGACTCCGCCCCTATCAGAAAACGGATCGTGCCGCCATTTGCCGCCTCTGCTGCGAAACCGGTTTCCTGGGCGGCAAAGTGGACCCGCTTTTTCAGGATCACGATCTTTTTGCCGAACTTTTCACGCGTCCCTATCTGGATTACGAACCGGAATGGGTGACGGTGGCGGAGGAGCAAAACCAGGTGGTCGGCTATCTCCTGGGTTCGGTGCGGCCGCGTTTTGGCTTGGTCCTGGCGCGGTGTGGATTTCGCACGACGCTGAAGATGCTGCTGCGGCTGGCCGCCGGCCATTACCGCGGGCATCCGCGCAGCCGTCAATTTATCCGTTGGTTGTTGACAGCCGGTTGCAGAGAGCAGCCGCGGCATCCGCGCAACGCGGCTCACTTGCATATTCAATTGGATCAGCGGCATCGGGGCCACGTTCTGGGCCGCCGGTTGTGGGAATATTATGAGCGGCGCATTCGCGAAATTGGCGTCAAGCAATGTTACGGCGCTTTTTTCTCCTGCCAAAAGCGCCGCCCCGAAGTGGCCTACTCGCGCTACGGATTCCGCGTGTTCGACCGGCGGCGCACGACTCTCTTCGAGCCGGAAGTCCGCGAACCAGTGGAGGTGGTTTGTGTCTGTAAAAACCTCTAGCTTGCCGCCGGTCATTTTCACGCTGGCCAGCGCGCGCTCCGGCACGCTTTTTCTGCGAGGTCTTTTTCAAAAGAATATTCGCGGCTGCGTCTCCCGGCACGAGCCTTTCTTTGACTGGGGAAATCCGACCATGTTCGGCCCGGCCATTGGCGACGCCTTCGCGGGACGGCTGGATCGCATCCGGCGCCGCCTGGCCAGGAAACGCGATTACATCGCACGGCACGGCGGCGTGGCTTATCTGGAATCCAGCCATGCTTTTCTGAAATCGGCTTACGTTGCGGCGCTGGAATTCTTCCCCGATCTCCAGCTTATTCATTTGGCGCGCGACCCGCTGCTGGTCGCAAGAAGCGAGTCCGTCCGCGAGCAACGCCGCCTCGCCGCCCGCGCGCCGTTCCATTATTACAAAGGCGATGATGGCCGCCCGCATTTCTGCTGGTCGCTGACCGCCAACGAGCCAATATACGATCACTTTGACCGCGAGCGCATGAGCCTTTTCCAAAAGTATTTAATCCAATGGATTGAAATCGAAAATCGCGCCATGGCTTTCCTCCAGCGCCACCAATTGCGCGAACGTTGCTTCACGCTTGACTCGCCTCGCGGCCTCAATGACCCGGAGACAATTGCCCGCATGTTCGATTTTCTCGGCCTGCAACCGCGAAGCCGCGAAATTCAGATGGGCGGGCGCCGGAACGCGAGCCTCGGTTATACGGCTTCGGTTGATGCCGCCGGAGTGCGCGAGTGGGAAAATGTTTGGGCGGCCTTGCCGGACCGCTATTTGGAAATTTTCCGGCACGAACCCTACACCAGCTTTTCATGGAATGCCCGTCTTCGCGGCGTCCAAACCGTCCTGCAACATGCGACTTGACAGCACGGGAATGCGCGGCGCGCTCCTCGCCGCCGCGTTGCTGGCCTGCGTAATGGGCTGCCGCTCGCCGAGCCAGCCGCCGGCGCTGAACCTGGCGGAACCTGGCTGGACCGTCCGGCACGGCGAAGCGGTTTGGCGCCGGGAACGGGGCGGGGGAGGCATCGCAGGGGAACTCCTGGCGGCTTCGCGCGCGGACGGGCAGGCTTTTGTGCAATTCAGCAAAGGCTCCTTCCCGCTCATCGTCGCGCAAAGCAGCCCGCGCGGATGGATGGCCAAATTTCCGTTGGCCAGGGGCCAGCAGCATTCCGGCAGGGGCCGGCCGCCGACGCGGATCATTTTTCTTCAACTGCCGCGCGTCCTGGCCGGTTTGCCGCCGCCCAAACATTGGACCTGGCAATCGCTGCCTGGCGATGGATGGCGGCTGGAAAACGGGAACTCAGGCGAATCGCTGGAAGTGTATTGGGATCAATGAACAACCAGGCTCTCAAGCATCCGGGCCGCTGGATTTGGCTTCCGGTGATTGTGCTGGCGGCCATCGGCTTGGTGCGGCTGCGCTTTGATGCCGAGGTCTTCGATCTTCTGCCTTCCAATCTTCCGGCGGTCGAAGGATTAAAATTGTATGAGCGTCATTTTGCCAATGCGCGCGACCTGATCATCACCTTGCGCGGAAAAGACCCGGAGCAAACTCAAACAGCCGCGCACGCCATTGCCAGCGGCCTCGGCCCGATGACCAATCTCGTTGAGTCGGTCACGTGGGAGGCGCCGTGGATGGAGCATCCCGAGCAATTGGCGGAGTTGCTCGCCTATTTATGGTTCAACCAGCCGCCGGACGTTTTTCGCTCGCTCGCGGAGCGGTTTGAGCCGCAACGTCTCACCGATACATTTGCCGCCGCGCGCGATGAACTCGCCACGTCAATGTCGGCGGGCGACATCGCGCGGTTGAGTTATGATCCGCTAGGTTTGACAAGGCTGCCCGACAGCGCCGGAGCCGCCGCGCCGCAAATGGAGCGGGGCGAAGGGTTGTTCAGTTCGCCCGATGGCCGGTTTCGAATCGTTTACGTGCGGGCGCAACCAGAGTTGCGGAATTACCGCGATTGCGATCGCTGGCTGGCCGCCGTTGAGCCAGTCATCGCCGCAAGCGCGGGCGGAGTCGAAGTCAACTATACCGGGCGGCCCGCGTTTGTGGCGGAGACGGCCGCGGGAATGCGGCAGGATGTGACGATCTCGGTCGGCGGCACGTCGGCCGTCATCGCTGTCCTGTTTTGGCTGGCGCACCGGCGTGTCAAACCGATGTTATGGCTGCTGGCGCTGCTCGCGCTGGTCTTGTGCGCGACGCTGGCGCTGGGCGGACTCATCTTCGGCACGATCAACGTAATCAGCATGGGTTTCGCCGCGATTCTGCTGGGACTCGCGGTGGACTACGCGGTCGTTCACTACCAGGAGGCGCTGGCGCATCCAAACCTCTCCATTCCCGAAATCCGCCACGCGATCGCGCCCAGCATTTTTTGGGCGGCCGTGACGACGATCAGCGCGTTTCTGGTGCTGAACTTTGGCGGGCTTCCCGGCCTTGGGCAATTGGGCACGATGGTTGGCCTCGGCGTGGCGCTGGCGGCCGCGATCATGATCTTCGAGTACTTGCCGCCGCTCTTTCCGGGGCGCAATCAGCCCATGCCGCCTTCACCGGAACCGCCGCCCGCTATCACTCCGGCCGGCGTTATGCCCGTGGCGCTTCTTACCGCGGTCGCGCTGATTTTTGGTTTCGGAGTATTGTTGGCAATGGGGCCGCCGCGAGTGGACACCACCGCCAACGCCTTGCGTCCGCGCAACAGCGCCGCCTTCAACGCGCTCTCCCAAATCGAAACCAACCTCAATCAAGCCCGCCAGCCGCTCTGGCTCATCATCGACAGCGACAAGGTGGGCGGCGTTGCCGCGCGGTTGGATCAGGTTGAGCCAATCCTCAAAGCGGCAGTCTCCAACCGGGTCATCACCGGATACACTTTGCCCGCTCCGCTGTGGGCGCGGCCTGAAAATCAGGCGTCGAACCGAGCCACCGCGCGGGAACTCGGCGGCAATTGGGAAAAGGTCAAGACCGCGGGCGCGGCGGGCGGCTTTGCTCCGCCTTCGCTCGAACTCACGCGAGGCATATTGGATTCATGGCGCCAGGCCGGCATGGGCAGCGGCGTGTTCTGGCCAGAAAATCATTTGAGCGAATGGATACTTGACAAAATCGCCGCGCGAACGCCCGGCCACTATTACGCGCTGGGCCTGTTAAACGCCAACGAAGATGCTCCGGGCATTCCCGCCTTGGCGGCGCAACTTTTCCGCCTTGGCGGCGTCCATCTTTCCGGCTGGGAGATGCTCGGAAGCGCGATCTTCACCAGGGTGCAGGCCAACATGTGGAAAGTCGTCTCGCCAATGATCGTGCTCGTGCTTCTTTCGCTTTGGCTGGCCTTTCGCCGGTGGCCGGAGGTGTTGCTCGGGCTTGGCGTGCTGCTGTTGAGCGCCCTTTGCCTGCTGGCCGTCATGCGGCTGGCGGGCTGGTCGTGGAACCTGCTTGACTTGATGGCCATTCCACTCGTGTTGGGCACGGGTGTCGATTACGGGTTGTTCTCGCAATTGGCCTTGCGCCGCCACCACGGCGATTTGGCCATGGCGTATCAATCCGTTGGGCGCGCCTTGCTTCTGTGCGGCGCCACCGCCGTGGCCGCGTTCACGTCGCTGGCTTTTTCCAGCAGCGCGGGCATGGCCAGTCTTGGCGAAGTCTGTGCCGTCGGCATCGGATGCAACGTCCTCATTGCCGTTTTCCTGCTGCCGGTGTGGTGGCTCAAAAGCGCCGGCCGCAATTCATTCATGGAAAGGAATAAATCGTGAAACAATTCATCGCGCTGTTAATCATGGCCGCCGCCGTTCAAACCGAGGCTGCTCCGTTGTCGCCGGAGGTCAAATCCTGGCTGGCCGCGCAAACCAACATTCAAACCTGGTCGGCCGATTTGATCCAAACTCGCGCGCTCAAATCGCTGACGGCGCCGCTCAAGGCCAACGGCCGCGTCTGGTTTGAAACGCCGGGCCGTTTCCGCTGGGAGTTGGGCCGGCCGCCCAAGACCATCGCGATCAGCACGCTGACCAATCTGCTGCTCATTTATCCCCGGCTCAAACGAGTCGAGATCATCGCCCTGGGCAGCGCCGATCACGGCCCGTGGCGTGCCGCGCTGGACATGTTGCAAACAGGATTCCCGCGCACGGAAACGGAGTTGCAGGACCGCTACAATATTCTTTCCCAAACAACCGCCAGCGGCACATGCAAGCTGCAATTGCAACCCCGCGCCGAGGCCGCGCGCACCATCGTGCCCCGGCTCGAAATCGACTTCGACGTAAAGGACAGCGCGCTGCGCGGCACGGAATTGGAATTCGCCGACGGCTCCACCATGCGCAACGATTTCACCGGCATCATGCTAAATCCGAAATTGGGCCAAAACCTGTTCAGCGATGAGATTCCGCCGGGTTACTCCGTCGTCCATCCGCAGGCAGGCCAGGGCCAATAAGCCTCCACTGCCGCGAGCGCGGGACAAACAGCGCCTCCACTTCCTCGGATTCGCGGGCCGTGTCAACATGCGCACGCGCGCGCCACGCCGGTTCAGCGGCCAGCACCAGCGCGTCCAGGTGCGGATGAATGCGAATCTCGTGCCGGGCCAATTGATCGGCCCGGCGCCGGCTGTGTTCAGCCTTGGTCGCGGCAATGCGTTCGGCTGTTTTAATGCGCGAGCTTTTCGCCGCGCTTCTTTGCGCGCGGGCCGTCAATTCGCGTTCGTAGCTTTCAAAGTAGGCGTCGATGCGGTCCAGCTCCCGCCGCAAACTGCTCTCCTGCCGCGCGCGAATCTGGGCCAGATCGCCCGCCAATTCCTTTTCCAGCGCTTGGCGCAAAAGTTCGCGCCATCGCGCCGGATCAGCCTCCGGCCACGCAATCTCCCGCGCGGAACCCGCCGCGGATTGATAAAAGCTGATGTCGCGCGCGAGGGTGGGATCCGATTCCCCATCGGCCAGCGAGACGGCCATGCGATGCAGCGACCAATGCTGATTTATCGCCTGGATTTCGCATCGCGCCAGGGCCAGCAACGCGAAATGAAAATCGGATTGGAGTTGCGCCGCCAATTGCCACCGGGTCACGCCCGCGAATTGCGACCGCCAAATTTTTTCCAGCACGGCGGCGTCCGGCAGCCGCGCGGGCGTCTCCGGCAAAATGAAATGCTCCAGCGGCGCGGGCGAAGCGCACAATGCCTCCGCCAGATGAAACGTCAGCGGGCAGCCGGGAAAGACTTCGCGCATCGCATCCCGCGCTGAGGCCGCTTCAGCCGGCGCGAATTGCAATTCAATTTCGTGCATCGATCCGTCCGCGTGCCACAGTTTGGCGGCGGGGCCTTCGGCCACGACTTGAAGGCGGTCGTGCCAGGTGCGCTCGCACAACGCGCCCAGGGCGGTAAGCCCTTCGTCATAAAACTCCAGCAACTCGCCGGGGCTGTGGGCAACGCGTTCCAGTTTCACAATGATTCGTAATCCTTGGCGAACAGAGTTTGGTCCAGTTGCTTGACTTCGCCGTAGGCATCGCGCGCGGCGGTCAGTTCATCGCCCAATCCGGCCATGGCCTCGGCCACGCGGCCTTCGCTGTCACGCCAGCGGCGGAAAATTTCCTCCGCGAATTCATCGCTGCCGAACCTTTCGCCCAGCACCAGCCCGGTTTCGCCCACCACCAGTTCAAAGAGGTTCAACTTTTCCTGGAGAATCTGGAGCAAGTGCTCCTGCAGCGTCCCGGCCTGGACGAAATTGTAAATCCGCACCGGATGCTGCTGGCCGAGCCGGTGCAGCCGCCCAATCCGCTGCTCGATTTCCATCGGGTTCCACGGCAGGTCAAAATTCACCAAATGGCGGGAGAATTGCAGATTGCGCCCTTCCGTCCCGCTGTGGGTCAAAAGCAACGCGCCGCCGCGCCGGCGAAATTCCTCGGTCATGGGCTGGCGTTCGGGAACGGGCGTGGAGCCGTTAATGACAAATGTTTCCACGCCCGCGCCGCGCAAAAATTCCGCCAGCGCCGCTTGTGTTT
The DNA here is from genome assembly GCA_036501625.1 of Verrucomicrobiia bacterium. Lineage (GTDB taxonomy): Bacteria > Verrucomicrobiota > Verrucomicrobiia > Limisphaerales > Palsa-1400 > Palsa-1400. Next base: position 11,276 of record DASXZY010000008.1, on the reverse strand, counting down.
CCAGAAATTGCGTGAAGATGACCGCGCCGCCTTCGATGCGCGTCAGCGGGGGAATCAATTCGCATTTTCGCCGCCAGCTTGCGGCCGGGGGCAATTCTTCCCGCCATGCGCGCGCGGCTTTGGCGGCGGGGAATTTTTCGAGCACGGTCTTCCAGGCCGCCGGGCTGCTGCCAGCCGCCTGCAGCAGCAAACGCCCCCAAAGTGTGGCCTGGCTGGCGTTGAGTTGCGAAAGTTGTTCGCGAAACTCGGTCTCCCATTTCGTCCAAAACGCGCGCTCGTTTTCATCCGGCTCGAACAAGACCGTCTCGGCCCGGCGCGGCGGGAGTTTGATTCCGGCGTTGGCGCGCGTGTTGCGGATCATCACCTGCGAGAGCAGCCGCCGCAATTCCTCCGGCTCGCGCGGCTGGCGCGGCCGCTTGGGGTCCAGAAAACGCGCGCGAAATTCCTTGGGCGATGGCAATTGTCCGGGCTGGAGCAGCGTCACCAAATTGTAGAGTTCCTCCAGGGAGTTCTGCATTGGGGTGGCCGTCAAAAGAAGCAGGAATTGGCGCGGCAGCGCGTTGACGGCCTGCCACGCTTGCGATTCCCGATTGCGCAAGTAATGCGCTTCGTCCACGACCAAAATGTCCCATTTAATCTGGCGCGCGATTTCCAGTTGCGCGGGCTGCTTAACCGTATGAAGGCTGGCCACGATGCCGGCGTTTTCGCTCCAGAATTTTTGCGGCTCCGCGCGCGCGCCGGGATGATTGGTAGTGGCGGCGGCGAGATTGAATTTTGCGGCCAGCTCCTCCTCCCACTGGTCCACCAGCGAGGGCACGGTCAATACGAGGAATTTCTTAACCATGCCGCGCGTCAGCAATTCCTTGATGACGAGCCCGGCTTCGATGGTTTTGCCCAGGCCTACTTCATCGGAAAGCAGCGCCCGCCCGCGCAACGGGCCTAGCGCGCGCAACGCGGTGCGGATTTGATAATCGAGCCGCTCGACCTGGCAATGAGGCAGGCACAGCAAATCATCGGATTGATTGGAAACCCACCACAGGGCGGCGCGTTCGCGCAGAAAATACCCGCGCAAATTGTCCAGCGGGAAGGCGGTCTTCTGGAATTCCAGCGGCGGCATCTCAAAGCGGACCGGCACGGGCGGCAACGGCGGGCGTTCCGCGCGGGCCGGTTCCGGCTTGGCGGCGGTCTTCCGGATGGCTTCCCGTTTTCGGAGTTCCTCGATTTGACGCTGTTCGCGGCGGCGTCGTTTTTCGGCCATTTCATCCAGGATTTTTTTCCGCCGCGCCGCGTCCACGGCGTCCTTTTCTGTCTGGCGCTCCATTCTGCGTCTTTCGCGCTCGTAATAAGCGGCCACATCGGAGCCTGCGCTCTCGATGGCGCGGCCCAGCGGCGAAAATTTAATCCGCGCCGCGGCGGCCATCTCGCCCAGGGTGCTTTCGATCCAGCGGCAAACATCTTCGTCCGCGCCGAAGGGCGCCTCTTGATCACAAATCTCTTCCCCCGTGGAGTAATCGGTTCGAATCCAAAGAATGCAAATAGTGGCGCGATTCGAAGGAAATTGTTTCATCCAGCGCCCCATCATGCTATGAATCGCGTTGCCGTGGTGACTCGAACGCGCCGTCTCGCGCTGTCCGCCGTGTTCCGTTTCCCACGTCAACTCGTCCTTGCCCGTGCAGCGGACTTTCCCGGACGCCGCCAGTTTGCGTGAAATCGGATCATGCCACTCGAATCTCGCCAAACCTTCCACCTGGTCGAAAGTCACTCGCAGATCGAGCAGGGACGTCTGCTCTGGGAAATCCCAATTCAACTGCCTGGTTCGCCTCCGGCGGCGATGTCCGAGCGGCTTTTTTGGATTGGGCAATTCGTCGGGCACAACGCTTCCATGATCGCGAGCGAATGTTGGCGGGCAAGTTTTATTTGCTGGAATCGCGGGCGCGGATGAGGAATGCTCCTCGCACTATGCACACCCTTGTCGTTTGTTTTCTCGCGGCCTCATTGGCGTGCGCTTCGGCGGCGAGCGTCGTCGCGCCGGGCGCCAAGCTCGAAAAGCTCTCCAGCGAATTCTCCTTCACCGAAGGCCCGACCTGCGACGCCGCCGGCAATGTCTTTTTCACCGACCAAAACAATAACCGCATCATGGAATGGAGCGTCGATGGAGCGCTTTCCACTTTCATGCAGCCGTCCGGCCGCGCCAACGGCATGTATATGGACGCCAAAGGCAATCTGATCGCCTGCGCCGATGAGAAGAATGAGCTTTGGTCCATCGCGCCTGACAAATCGGTCACCGTGCTGATTAAAAATTACCAGGGGAAATATCTCAACGGCCCCAACGATGTCTGGGTCGCTCCCAGCGGCCAGATGTTCATCACCGACCCGTTTTACAAGCGCGGTTGGTGGGATCACCAGACGATGGCCCTCGACAGCGAGCAAGTGTTTCTTCTTTCAGCGGACGGCAAAACGCTCACGCGCGTCACCAGTGATTTGCAAAAGCCCAACGGCATCACCGGCACACCAGACGGCAAAACGCTGTTTGTCTCGGACATCGGCGCGGGCCGCACCTGGCGTTACGATATTCAGCCCGATGGCTCCCTGGCCGGGAAAACGCTCTTTTGCGAAATGGGTTCCGACGGCATGACCATCGACGGCCAGGGCAACATTTTTATCACCGGGCATGGCGTCACCGTGTTTGACAAGACGGGGAAGCAGATCGATCACATCGCGGTGGCGGAGCCGTGGACGGCCAATGTCACCTTCGGCGGCCGCGATCACAAAACGCTGTTCATCACGGCCAGCAAATGCCTGTATTCCATCCGGCTGAACTTCAAGGGCGCCAACCCGTCCAAATAAATTCTATCGCTGAATTCGGGCCGAACCGCCTTTGGCAAAAGCGCGGACTTGTTCGACGGTGGCCATGGTCGTGTCGCCGGGGAAAGTCGTCAACAAGGCGCCATGCGCCCAGCCGAGGTTCACCGCTTCCTGCGGCGATTCCGCATTCAGCAAACCGTAAATGAACCCGGAGGCGTAACCGTCGCCGCCGCCCACGCGGTCCAGCACGTCCAAATCGCAAGTGGGCGAAACGTAGTGCTTTCCGTTGACCCACGCCACAGCGGCCCACCGATGCCGATTGGTCGATTGAACCTCCCGCAACGTCGTGGCCACGACTTGGATTTGCGGATGTTTCTTGGTGACCTCGCCGATCATGCTGAAGAACGCGGTCGGGTCCAATTTGCTGGCCGCGTGGCCTTCCGGGCCGGGCACGCCAAGGCCAAGCTGCAAATCCTCCTCATTGCCGACCAGGACATCCACATGTTTGACAATGCGTGCCAGCACGCCCCTCGCGTGTTCCGGGCCGCCCGCGATGTTCCAAAGTTTGGCCCGGTAATTGAGATCGAACGAAGTGACCGCGCCCGACGCCTTGGCCGCTTTCATGCCTTCCACAATAAGCTCGGCTGTTGTCGGCGAGAGCGCCGCGAAGATGCCGCCGCTGTGAAACCATCGCGCGCCCTTGCCAAAAATCTCCCGCCAATTGAAATCGCCCGGCTTGAGCCGCGCGGCCGCTTCATTGCAGCGGTTGTAAAACACCACTGGCGCGCGCACGCCCTGGCCGCGGTCGGAATAAACCGCCGCCATGTTCGGGCCATGCACGCCGTCGTGTTCGAAATGTTTATAGAAGGGCTGGACGCCCATCGCCCGGATGCGCTCGGCAATCAGCTCGCCCACGGGATAATCAACCATGGCCGTTGCAATGCCCGTTTTGAGCCGGAAGCAATCCGACAAATTGGCCGCGCAATTGAACTCGCCGCCGCTGACATGGATGTCGCAATGCGCCGCTTTGCGAAAGGGAATGATGCCGGGATCGAGGCGATGGACCACTGCTCCGAGAGCCAGGAAGTCCAAGGCGCCGCCTTTTGGAATTTTGAGTCCGCCGCCTGCTTTCTTATGCGCTTTTTTTAACATGGCAAACCGAATGTTAGCGCACGTGATTTCCGCTGGACAAGTTTAACCGCCAAATTCCTCCGGGTTTGATATTTCGCGGATTTTCCCGTAGCCTATGGCCGAGTGCATAAGATTGCTTTTGTCATTGGGCCGGTGGTGGTGACGTGGTTTGGCATTTTTGTCGCGTCCGGTTTCCTGGCCGGGCTGTGGACGGCCAGCCAGCGCGCCCGCCGCGCCAACATCAAAGCCGACACGATCATAGACCTCGGCCCATGGCTGCTGCTCGGCGCCATCGCCGGGGCGCGGGCTTGGTTTGTGGTGGAATATTGGGATGAGAATTTCGCGGGCGTGCCGATTTACCAAATCTTCATGGTGCAGAACGGCGGCATTGTTTATTACGGCGGGCTGCTCGGCGCGTCGGCGGCGGTCATCATTTTCGCATGGGCCAAAAAGCTGCCGTTGTGGCGGCTGGCCGATGTGCTCGCGCCGAGCATCGCGCTGGGGAGTTTTTTCGGCCGGTGGGGCTGCCTGATGAACGGCTGCTGCTACGGCCGCATCACCACAATGCCCTGGGGCATTAAGTTTCCCCCCGGCCACGACAGCTATCCCCACTACGTCCATCCAACCGAGATTTACGATTCGCTGCTGAACGTCTCGTTGTATTTTTTCCTGGCGTGGCTCTATCGGCGGAGGAAATTCGACGGGCAAATTTTCGGTCTCTATCTGGTCTTCTACGCGATCTTCCGTTCGATTGTCGAATATTACCGCGGCGATTACACGCTCCAGCACTATTGGAACGGGTTGACTCCGGGGCAAATGGTCAGCATCGGCATCATCACGGCCGGAGGGTTGCTGCTATGGTGGCAATGGCGCAAAGGCCCCCTCAAGGGCGTTCCGCGAAGCCCGGCCTTGCCCGGCAAAGCGTAGGCGTCGAATGCCACCCATCTTTCTGGCCGGCCCGACCGCTGTCGGCAAATCCGCCGTTGCTCTTGAACTGGCGGAGCGCCTGGGCGGCGAAATTATTTCAGTCGATTCCATGCAGGTTTATCAAGGCATGGATATCGGCACGGCCAAACCCTCCGCCGAAGATCGCCGGCGCGTCCGCCATCATTTGATTGACATCATAACGCTCAAGGAATGTTTCGACGCGGCCCAATTCATCCAGCGTGCCGGCCTGGCCGCGCGGGACATCGAGGCGCGCGGCCGGCGGGCCATTTTTTGCGGCGGCACCGGCCTCTATTTCAAAGCTTGCCTGGAAGGCCTGGGCCCGACTCCCGCTCGCGATGCCGCCCTTCGCGCCGAGTTGGAATCGGCTCCCCTTGAGCGATTGCTCGAAGAATTGGCCCAGCGCGATCCCGCCGCTTTTCAGGCCATCGACCGCCAGAACCCGCGCCGCGTCATCCGTGCGCTGGAAATCATCCGTTTGACCGGCCAGCCTGTGTCCGCCCAACGCGCCCCGTGGTCCAACCCGCCCGCCGCCTGTGCCGGCATGATCGGCCTTGCACGCCCCGCCAGCGAGTTGGTCGAGCGCATCCACCAGCGCGTGGACGAGATGTTTCGCCGGGGTTTGGTGGCCGAGACCGAATCGCTGCTCGCGCAAGGCCTCGCGGACAATCCCACCGCCATGCAAGCGCTCGGCTATCGCCAGGTCGTTGAGCACTTGCGCGGCCAGCGGAATCTGCACGAGACCATCGAGTTGGTCAAAATCCGCACCCGCCAATACGCCAAACGACAGCTAACCTGGTTCCGCCGCCAAATGAATTTGGAATGGATCACGCTCGGCGAAGGCGCGTCTGGAAAGCTGGGCCAGATTCTCTAAAACTTTTTGCTTGCATTACCACGAAAAGATGGTATGGTTAGGCTGTTGTCGCGCTTCGGCGCGTGTTCTTTTGGGCCGGTTGCCGGGGATTTTTAAAAAATGTAGAAAAACAAACTGAGGTCAAAGCAATTTAAGGGAAAACAAGGTTGAACAAGGCTTTTCAAGCCAGATTTTAGTTCGCGCTCTTGCGCCCCCTCCAGTTTCACCTTGCGAGGAGGGTCCGCTCTGTTACCATCACGTCACGATATGGCAGCGATTGGCCGTTTTCAAAAAGGCGACGAGATTTTTTACGCGCGGGTGGTGGATGGCGAGCACTTCCGTGTGCGCGGAGATGTTTTTGGCTCCCCGACCTTCGACAAAAAACCCATGCCCTTCAAAGGCGTCAAGACTCTCACGCCGGTGGCGCCTTCCAAAATCGTGGCCATCGGGCTGAATTACGCCGACCACGCCCGCGAACAAAACAAGGCTCTGCCTAAGGAACCGCTTTTCTGGTTCAAAGCGCCGACCTCGCTCATCCCCGATGGAGGCAAGATCGAAATTCCGCATCCTCATCATCGAACGGATTTCGAAGCGGAATTGGCCATTGTCATCGGACGGCGCGTGCGCAATGTCACGCCTGCCGCCGCCTCGCGCTACATTTTCGGTTACACGGCCGCGCAGGACATCAGCGACCGCACGATCCAAAATTCGGAGAGCCAATGGGCGCGAGCCAAATCTTTTGATACATTCACGCCGCTCGGACCGTGCGTGGAAACCAAACTGGACCCGCATGACCTGACCATCCAACTGTTCCAGAATGGCCAGCTTCGCCAGAATTCCAATACCAGCCAGCTTATTTTCGATTGCGCGCGCCTGGTCAGTTTCGTTTCCACCAATTTAACCTTGCTGCCCGGCGATATCATCGTCACCGGCACGCCCAGCGGCGTGGGTCCGATCGCTTCCGGCGACCGCCTGGAAGTGCGGATTCAGGGGCTGGCGCCCTTGGTCAATACTGTCAAATAACCGGGCGCGGCCGCCCGCCGAAATACCCTTATATTATGCGTTGGAGCCAGGCTTTCATCCCGACTCTCAAAGAAACACCGGCCGAAGCTGAGATCATTTCCCACAAATTGCTTTTGCGGGCCGGCCTGGCGCGCAAGCTGACCGGCGGCCTCTACACGTTCCTGCCGTTGGGCGTGCGCGCCTTGCGCAAGGTCGAGCAAATCGTGCGCGAGGAAATGAACCGCGCCGGCGCGCTCGAAGTCCTCATGCCCGCTCTCCAGCCCCCGGAAATCTGGCAGCAAAGCGGCCGCTACGAATCTGCCCAGGGCGTCCTTTTCAAAGCGCGCGACCATGCCAAAAAAGAATGGGTGCTGGGGCCGACTCATGAGGAAGTCATCACGACTCTGATGGCAGGCGAGTTGAGTTCCTACCGCCAGTTGCCCAAGAATTTTTACCAAATTCAGACCAAGTTCCGCGACGAAATCCGCCCCCGCTTCGGCCTCATGCGGGCCAAGGAATTCGTCATGAAAGACGCCTACAGCTTTGACACCACGGACGACGCCGCGCTCGCGAGCTACAAAAAAATGTATGACGCCTACGCGCGCATTTTCCAGCGCTGCGGCCTCAAGACCATGGCCGTCGAGGCCGACACCGGCATCATGGCCGGAAAATTCTCGCACGAGTTCATGGTCCCGGCCGAGGCCGGCGAAAACGAAGTGGCCTGGTGCGAACAATGTCATTACGCCGCCAATGTCGAGAAAGCGGGAAGCCGCGCCACTCCCTGCGAAACGATTTCCGGCGGCCAGCCCGAAAAATTCGCGACGCCCAACGTGGCGACCATTGATGATTTGACACGCCCGCCCTTCAACACGCCCGCCGCGCGCCAGATCAAGACGCTGGTTTATATCGCCGAGGGCAAGCCGGTCCTGATTTTGTTGCGCGGCGATCACCAGTTGAACGAAGCCAAGCTGACGGTGGCGCTGGGCACCGCCACCTTCCGTCCCGCTGAGGCGCAGGAGATCGTTGCGGCCCTGGGCGCGCGTCCGGGCAGCCTCGGCGCGGTCGGAGTGAAGGAACTTCCAGTGTACGCGGATGAAACCTTGCGCGGCGCCGCCAATATGACCACCGGCGCGAACGAGGACGGCCGCCATCTCCGCCAGGTCGATCTGGAGCGCGATATTGCTGTCAAACATTGGGGCGACCTTCGGCTCGCCCAGGCAGGCGAACCGTGCCTCAAATGCGGCCAGCCTTTGCTCATCCGGCGCGCCATCGAAGTTGGCCATGTTTTCAAGCTCGGCACCAAATTCAGCGAAGCTCTGCACGCCCTTTTCCTCGACGAATCCGGCCAGAAGCGGCCCGCCATCATGGGTTGCTACGGCATCGGCGTGACCCGCACCCTCCAGGCCGTCATCGAACAATGCAACGACAAGGACGGCATCATCTGGCCCCTCAGCGTGGCCCCCTACACTGTGTGTTTGACGCCCCTGAGCGTGGCGCCCGAAGGCGCGGTCATGAAACTGGCCGAGAAACTCTACGCCGATTTGTCGGCCCGCGGAGTGGAAGTCATTTTGGACGACCGCGACGAGCGCCCCGGTGTCAAGTTTAAGGATTCCGAATTGATCGGCTTTCCGATCCGCGTGGGCATCGGCGAGAAATCGCTGGCCAAGGGCGAAGTGGAATTGAAAACGCGCGGCGGAGCCATGGAACCCATCAAGGCGGACGAGGCGCTGCAAAAAGTTTTGGAAAAGCTCAGTGTCAAGTAATGGACGCGCGCTGCCAACCACCCGCAAATGTTATCATTGACTACACTTTTGTTTAATGCGGCGAGCGGATGCGGTAAAAACGCCCGGGGAAATTTGTCCATTGCGGGTCGCTGAAATAGGCCAGGCCATTGGTCACGGTCAATTGCTGCAAGGGCATCCAGAGCGGGTTGGACAAATTGGTGCAGGCGTCCACCACCACGGGAATGCCCGGCGTGCCGGTGATGTTGAACCCGAATTGGTTGTTGCTCACGCCAAAGCTGCCAGATTGCGCGGCTGGATTCCACAGCACGGCTTTGAGGTCCGCCAGAGCGTTGCTCCAGCCCGTCGCGCCCGGCAGGTAATAGGCGGTGAGAATGTTGCTGAAACCGGGAGCGAACAAGGTGGAAGCCACGCTGGGCGCATTGCCGCTAAAGAAGGCTCCGCCGTGGATGAGACCGGATTCTCCGAAGGCCTCCGTTCCGATATTCGTCACAGCGGCGGGAATCGTGATGTTGGTTAAATCTTGGCAGTAATAAAACGCCTCCTGCCCAATGCTGGTCAAGCTCTCCGGAAGGACGATGTTAGCAATCAGCCCTTCGAACTCAAACAGTTCATCCTGAATGCTCAGAGTTCCATCCGCTACTATTACATTCGTCGCGATATTGTCAACAAACGCTCCCATGAAGTCGCTTGGACCAAAGTGGCCTGGCACCGTGGCGGTGCTTAGGGCGCAGTAATAGAAAGCTTCCACTGCGATGTTGGTGGTGTTGGCGGACATAACGAGGTTGGTAATTGGATCTCGCGCGAATGCGAAGGGCGCAAAGCTCCTGACACCGCTTCCGATGGTTACATTGCGAAGAGCAATGCAATTATAAAATACGTACGCGCCTATGTTGGTGACGCTGTCAGGTATTGTAACAGAGGGCAAACCCTGGCAGAAAAAGAACGCGTACGAACCGATGCTGCCGATGGTGTTGGGAATCGTAACGCCCGTGATATTTGTATTGTCAGTAAACGCATTAGTCCCGATCACGGTCACGGTTAGGCCATCGATATTCGTTGGAATCGTTACCATGCCGCCTGGGCCGGTATATTTGGTGATGGTAAGGCTGACTCCATCGGCATTGGTGGTGTAAGTAAACTGGGCCTTGGCCGCAATCGGCGCCATCAACAAAACCAACGCCCACGCAAGAAGCGGAAGGAATCGCCCTCCGTTCTGTGCCTTGCTAATTTGAGTCCCGCAAGCGGGTGCCATTGTTTGATATTGCTTCACGGTCTAATCTCCTTTACTCGCCTGAGCATAGCGGCGAAAATCTTTGGATCCACGAATGGTTCGTTGCAGAAATAAGAATAAATCCTTCAGCGAGCCCGATAGTCGGCTCGCCTGGAGACCAACTGACGCCTCCGTAATTAGTGTAGGCTGTATTCATTGGCGTGTAGTAAGGGTTTGACTCCCCGACCTCGAAGCCATGAACAGTCTCGTCCACCTGGTAAAATGGGTCGGCGATCAAATTTGTCCCTGGCATGAGGGCGTTCGTGCCAGTCCATAGGTCGAAAGTAACAACACCAATGACTTTCGAGCAACAACCGTTGCTCAAGCAAAAGAAGACACTCTGGCCCACTGGCATATCCTGGTTGGTATAGGCTTTAAGGTGGAAGGCATGGCGTCAGGGCTGGCATCCTTCCAAGATGCGGCATTCTCTTCGTTTGACTTCCGGAGATGTCGCTGCGCGCGACCACCGGCTAACCGCTCCGAACCTTTCAGGTTCTGGGGAAACCATCTTCATCGCGCGATGATGGTGAGCGGAGCGGCGGTTGTGAAGCGTTCGGGAATCCCATGTTCAAGGAATGTCCTGACTGGCAATCCGTGTGACAGGGCAGACGCATCTAAATTGTTGTAAACCGTTGGCAGTCAATAAAAGGATTTTTGAACCTGTGGCATCTGAGGATTTCCTGGTTTGCTAACTACAAAAAATTCCTGCTTTGCTTCACCCACGACAGGTTCTTTCGCTTGGGGGTTCTTTGGCGGAGCGGCTCGGCTGAAGCCTCGCCCTGCCTTGCGCCACAAAAATGATTTGAACTCAGTGAAGCAACACCCGCTCACTTCCCGCCGGACCAAAGGAAGGATTCCAATTCGCCCAACGGATGGCCGTCTTCCAAAAGCGTGACGCGCCAGGCCACGATCTCGCCGAGACCCGCGTAATCGGCGCCTTCGACCCTGAACTCAGACCAGTTGCTGAAGTACCCAGTCTTGACAGCGGGTTCCTCCATCGTGACAGTGCGGATGGTGTCGCCTTGCAGCCAGCGCATTTCGGCCCGCAGCGTCAGCTTGCTCCAATCGGCTTTCTTCGCCTTCCACTGTACGGCCAGGCGCGCGCCTCCGCGGGCCTTCGGGTATTTGCGCAAGTGGAATTGGTAGGCGTCCCGCTCGTAAAGGCTGGGGGAAAGGGCATGGCGCCCGCGCAAATCCAAAAGCTGGGGCAGCACTTTGAGCACGCGCCCTTCGCCCGCGTGGAGCGTGGGCGCGAGCCAGAGCATCAAAGCCAGCGAAACCAAAATGCGGCGCATCGCCGGCCATTGTGGCTCAGCGCCCGCCAAAAGCAAGACCGGCGCGAATGGAAAATCCGCGCCGGCCGAACATTCTCAATGAAATCGCGTTATTGAGCTTCGCATAAATAATGGATATGTTTCCTGAATTGTGCCATAGTATGGTTCGTGAGACCCGAAGGTTCTGCCCGACAATTGCAGGTGCGGCGCACCAGGGCGGTGGCGCTTTTGAAGCGAGGTCACTCCTACCA
>DASXZY010000007.1:0-16451 GCA_036501625.1 Verrucomicrobiia bacterium | reverse complement strand
GTTGGGACGCTATCGCCGACTCAACCGCGACTACGAACGACAAGCCAAAACCGGCGAAACCATAGTCTATCTGGCTATGATTCGCCTTATGCTCAAACGTCTCGCCTGAGAAATAATGACTTTTCAAACACGCTCTAACGGGGCTTCGCCTCAATTGGTGACAAAGAAAGAAGTGGCGCGTCTGCTGGCCTGTTCAGTAAGAATGGTGGAAAGGCTGGTCGCCTCCAGGACACTGACGGCGGTTAAAATCCGGGGCGCGGTGCGGTTTCGGTTGAGTGACGTTGAGCAAATTATGATGAAAGGTGCAGCATGATCTTCAAAATTGAAAAGCGGCGGTTCCGCCGGGATGGAAAACTTGATGAAACGAGGTCGTATTATCTGCGGTATCGCATCGGCGATATGCCCGTGGACAAGTGGAAATCGCTGGGCGTTACGGATAAACAGGTTGCCGACAAAAAGGCGCATGAGTTCATTCAGGAGCGCGAGCGCGAGACGGCGGGCAATCCTTGAACCGAAAGCCGTCCGGGACTCGGCCAAGAGGCCGCTAACGGCCCACCTTGACGATTACGTGGCTGTTCTGGCGGCACGGGGCCGCAATGGTCGTGGCGGTCGCGGAGCACGATTGATCGCCTCCCGGATTAGTGTTTTGCTGAAAGAATGCGGTTGGCAGGTGCCGTGCAATGTCACCGCCGATTCGTTCATCGTCTGGCGCAACCGGCAAATGTGCTCGCCGCGCACACTCAACCACTACTTGCAAGGCATGGTCTCATTGCTGAACTGGATGGAAAAGGTCGGCAGAATCTCGAGCAACCCTTTGAAGAACGTCGCCAGAGCCGATGGGCGCGGCAAACAAATGCGTGTGCGCCGCTTTGACGGATGAGCAATTGCGCAAGCTGGTGGCAAGCTCGGAAGAGCGTGGCATTATTTATTTTACTGCCGCGCGGACAGGATTGCGGCAAGAGGAATTGAAGCAAGCGACTTGGGGTGATATGCACCTGGACGCCAATGTCCCGTTCGTCGTGGTGCGTGATTGCGTTGCCAAAAACAAGAAAGAGGAGTCGGTGCAACTGGTGCCGGAAATCGCTGAGGTATTGACCAAGCATCGGCCAATCGGATGGAAGGCGAATGATTTGGTTTTTCCAAAAGGCATTCCCCGTGCCTTGCGGTTAAGGAAAGACTTGGAGCGCAACGGAATTCCCTGCCGGGATGAATCGGGTCGCTACGCGGATTTCCACTCACTGCGCTACACCTGGGCGACATTCCTGCAACGCAATGGCGTGGCGCAACGGTTCGCCATGAAATTGATGCGCCACAGTGACATTAAGTTGACAGCCAAAGTTTACACGGATGAAACACAGTTGCCGATTTACGACGCAATCAAGAACCTGCCAAGGCTGGACGCGGTGCCAGGCTATACACAAATACGCGCACAGAATTCAGGCGCGGACGGTCAAAACGGGTCGCATCCTGTCGCACAGAATGAAGGGACAAACCACGCGGAACCCATTGCAAATCAAGGAGATAGTCGCTGTCTGGCGCAACCAGTCGCAACCTGTCAATTGGAGCGGGTGAAGGGAATCGAACCCTTGCGTCATGCTTGGGAAGAGCGCCATCGAATTATGCACTCGCCGCGGCAATGCAATTACCCGTTCTCAGCCGCGCGGGCGGCTTGGCGGACTCGTTCCAATATCACTTCTGGCAGGTGCGGTTCGCTGCCGATGCTGGCGGTGTACCAGACTCGCTTGCCCGCGCGCTCGGTCGGGTTGCGCCAGGTCGGCTGGCCCTGTTTCATTCGCTCGCGCACGACGCGCTCCGGCGCGCCCAGCATCACGGGAATATCCTCGCGGGAGTGCAATCCGTCGCTGATGAAAAAGGGCACCATCACGATATTCTTGACGGAAGCCATGCGGCAGCAATCGGCAATGCGCGGGTCTTCCTCCATGAAAACGGCGTGGACTTCGGCGTAAAGATGGCGGCTGGCGATCAATTCGGCCTGTTGCTCGATGGCTTTGCGGGAATTTTCATTGTTGCCCGTGCCGTGGCCGGCGATGAACAGGGCGGTGTCGAGCGGCTTGGGGGCGCGGGGAAAAGGGAATTGCTCAACGATGTCCCGGGCGCGGGCCAGCAAGACCTCCGTCATGCTCGGATGCGTGCCGACGGGGCCGCAATAATGGAGAATTTGGCCGCCCTGCCGCCGCGCGCGGGCGAACCCGGTTTGGCCCGGCTGGCAAAAACCGAGTTCGCGCGGCAGGACTTCTTCGGTAAAATAGCCTTCGCTGATAAAGAGCGGAACGATGAAGACACGCGGGGCAAAAATGCCGCGCAAGACCTGCCACACATAAGGTTCCTGCTTCCAAAAGGCCTCGCGCACCTGGGCGAAAAGTCCGCGCCGGCGCAAGGCATCGGCGTGCTGCCAGGCGGGCGCGGCGGAGTCCGCGTTGACGGTCGAGCCGTGGCCGATGAGCACCAGGGCGGAGTCGGAGAAGTTTTCGGCGTCAGGCATTGGGAAAAATATCTCTTGCGCGCTTTGGCTGGGGCATCTATATTGCGCGTCCTTTCGAAAGGAAAGGATAAATATGCGACGACCCAAAGGCATCAAGACCAAAAAAGCTGTGGCCAAGCGGTTTAAAATAACCGCCCGAGGCAAAGTCATGCGCTCGCGCGCGGGCAAACGCCATCTATTGCAAACCAAGAATTCCAAGAGGCGCCGCAGCCTCGGCGCTTCCAAGCAGGTCGATCCGACCGATACCTATCGTATTTTGCAGAATTTACCCTTCAGCCACTAGCCAACCCGCCTTTTTAATCCTATGCGCGTCACCAATTCACCCGCATCCCGCAAGCGGCGCATCCGCGTCATCAAAGCCGCCAAGGGTTTTCGCCTTAAACGCTCCAAATTGTACCGTTATGCTTCCGACGCGCTGGATCATGGGATGCAATACGCCTACCGGGATCGCAAGACCAAGAAGCGCAATTTCCGCCAGCTTTGGCAGGTGCGCATCAATGCCGCCGCCCGTGCCGCCGGCATGACCTACAGCCGGTTCATGGAGGGCCTCAAAGCCGCCCAATGCACCCTCAACCGGAAGACGCTGGCCGAACTGGCCGCGCAGGACGCCGCCGCTTTTTCCGCGCTGGTGCAAGCGGCCCAGGCTGCTTTAGGCGCCAAGGGCAAAGCCGCCGCCGCTTCGCCGCAATCCTGACCGCCGCGGATGCCTCCGTCCGCGATGTTCCCAAAACGACGTGGACATCGAACCGCTCAAGCAAGCCGCGCTAACCGAGTTCAAAGCCGCGCCCAATTTGGCGGCTCTCGACCATGCAAAAGGCGCATGGATCGGCCCGCATGGGCAATTTACGGCGCTGATGAAACAATTGGGCACGCTGCCCAAAGAGGAGCGTCCCGCCGCCGGCAAGCTTATTAACCAGGCGAAAAACGAGCTGGACGCCGCCTTTTCCGAACGCCGTTCCGAACTGGAACTTAAAGCCGCCCTGCCCAAAGAGCCGGCTGATTTCACTTTGCCTGGGCGGCGCCATCCGCTGGGCAAGCTCCATCCCCTGACGCAGGTCACGGAAGATATCGTGCGCAGTTTTCGCAAAATTGGTTTTGCGGTCGCGGACGGGCCGGAAGTCGAGGACGAATACCATTGCTTCGACGCCCTGAACACCCCCGCGGACCATCCGGCGCGCGACACCCAGGATACTTTCTATTTGCAGGCGGGCGGGCGGATGCTCCTGCGCACCCATACGTCATCGGTGCAAATCCGCGTCATGGAGAAGCAGCGCCCGCCGGTGCGGATCGTCGTGCCGGGGCGCGTTTACCGCCGGGACAACCCGGACGCGACGCATAATCCGACTTTTAATCAGATTGAGGGCCTTTACGTGGACCGCAAGGTCACGGTCAGCGATTTGAAGGGGACGGTGGAATTCGTTTTCCGGGAATTGCTGGGCGAGGAGACGAAAATCCGCTTCCGGCCGCACTATTTTTCCTACACCGAGCCGAGTTTTGAGATCGATTTCTCAAGCGCGCTAACGAAGAAGATGGGCAAGGAGTGGCTGGAAATCGCCGGTTGCGGCATGGTGCATCCGGGTGTGTTTGAAAGGGTCGGGTATGACCCGGAGGAATGGACCGGCTGGGCCTTTGGCTTTGGGATCGAGCGGATCGCCATGATTCGCTACGGCATTAACGATATACGCCTGTTCTACGAGAACGACTTGCGTTTCCTTCGTCAGTTTTGAGACAAGCACACTTATTGCTTCCTTTGCGCGCCGGAATGCGCCATATTCGCCGATAATGAAAAACCTGTGTCTTTTTCTGGCCTGCCTGCTGGGCGCCTTGAGCGCTGAGGCCATGCCCCCGGGCATTGTAGCCCCTCCCAAGAGCATTTCCGTTAATAGCGCCTCCTCCGCTGTTTTCGCCGTCATCGCCACCAACGCCGCCACTTATCAATGGTTTTTCCAAGGGTCGAACCTGCTGGCCGGCGCGACCAACCCCAGCTTGACTCTGAATGATGTCAGCGCCAACGACGCGGGCAGCTACACCGTGGTCGTGACTTCCTCCGACAATTTTTCGGTCTCCAACACCCCCCCGGCGGTGCTCACTATTTTGCAGGGGACGATCATCCAGTGGACGGTTGGCAAGTTCGCCGATGGCAGCAGCAACAGCTTTTTAGTCCAGCTTTTTGATCATGACAAACCGGCCACGACGGCCAATTTCATCCACTACATCACCTCCGGCGCCTACTCCAACATCTTCTTTGATACGGACAGCAATTATGTCCTGCAAGCGGGCGATTTTGCCACTCCCGACCGGCTGGCCAGCCATCTGCAAATTCAAAGCCTGGCTGTGGGAACGAACATTTTTCCGGCGCAGATTATTAGCGAATTCAGCTTGGGAGCGGTGGTGCCCAATGCCATTGGCACGCTGGCGGCGCGGGAGTCCGGGCATCGGGATGCCAGCGCCGGAAGCTTTTTCTTCAACTTGACGGACAATTCCGCCAATCTCGACCCTGCCGGCTACACCGTCTTCGGGCGCATTCTGTCCAACTCGGCCGCGTTGCAGTATTTTGCGGCTCTCAGCGCGCCCGGCGATGGCATCAATACGAATGCCTCCAGCCACCTGAATGCGCTCCCTGTCAATTATTCCAGCACGAACAAGCCCACGGATGCCAATCTGTTTTACTGCGATTTCCAGTTCGTTTCGCCAAGCAACGCGCCGGTGGACTCGGGCATCCCAACCGTCTTCATCACGTCGCCCGCGCCGAACGCCGCGCTGACCAACGGCTTCCCGATTGCGGCGCGCGGCACGGCGCAAGATGCCTTCGCGCTGGCTGAGGTTTATTGTGTGTTAAGCCAGGTGTCCGGAGAATTCCCCACCGCAACCCAAACCATTATCGCCCAAGGCACGACCAACTGGTCGCTTTC
Source organism: Verrucomicrobiia bacterium (assembly GCA_036501625.1). Taxonomy (GTDB): domain Bacteria; phylum Verrucomicrobiota; class Verrucomicrobiia; order Limisphaerales; family Palsa-1400; genus Palsa-1400. Next base: position 11,036 of record DASXZY010000007.1, on the reverse strand, counting down.
ATTCGGAAGCTTTGAGCCGGGAATTTTCCAATTGACGGCTTACGCGCAGGACGCGGGCGGCGCCTTGAGCGCGCCGGTGACGGTGTTTCTCACGAATCAAGCCATACTGACGATCATCACCAACGTGGATGGTGCGTTGAGCACCAACGCGCCGATCTACTTGACCTCGGGACAGCAGTATTCATTCGCGCCGGAGATTCCCGCCGGCGAAATGTTCGTCGAATGGCAGAATGGGGGGGTGCCGTCGCTTGAAGCGGTGCAAACATTTACGGCTGAAGCCAATACGACGCTGGAAGTGATCTGCGCCGCCACTAACCCGGCGCCCGGCCTGGCCATTGCAAGCCCACCCGCTGGCTCGGTCGTGCAAGCCCCCAATGGAAACCTTGTGATCAGCGGCGCAATTCCCTCGCCCGCCACCGTCACGCAACTTACCGTCCAGCTCTTTTCGCAATCCACCTCGGTGACAGCCGCGCTCCCCGCCATCATTAACGGCACAAATTGGTCGCTGGCGGAAACCAATCTGGTTGGCGGGCCTTATGCGGTCGTTGTCGTGGCCTCGGGACCGGCTGGCCAGGCCGGATTGCTGGAGGAACAATTCACCGCCCTGACCGGGCTGCCGGTCATTTTATCCGGTCCGCAAAGCGCGGCCAACAATACCGGCTCCGCGGCCGATTTCAGCGTGACCTCCAGCAATGCGGTCAGCTACCAATGGCAGCAAGTGGGTATCGGGCCAATTCCCGGAGCGACCAACGCCCTGCTGGAATTGGACAATCTGACCCTCAGCCAATCCGGCTCCGCTTATCAAGTCGTCTTGACAGCTCCGGACGGCGAGACCGTCACCAGCACGCCCCCGGCCGTGCTGACTGTCCTGCAAAGCACGGTCATTCAGTGGACCATTTCCACTTACCCGGGCGGCGGCAGCAACAGCTTTCTCGTCCAGCTTTTTGACCACGACAAACCCGCGACGGTGGAGAATTTCATCCACTACATCACCTCCGGCGTGTACTCCAACATGTTTTTTGACCGTGATATAACCAATTTTGTGCTGCAAGGAGGCGATTACGCGAGCGTGGACAGGTCCACCACCAATCGGGGGGTTAATTTCATCGTGGCGGGCGGCGCTTTTCCGGCGCAACTGGCCAGCGAATTCAATACCGGCCCCCTCATCCACAATGAATTTGGCACCCTGGCCATGGCCCTCCAGCAGAACAGCCCCAATTCCGCCAGCAGCGCCTTCTTTTTCAACTTGACGAACAATTCGGCCAGCCTCGACGCTCAGGAGTTCACCGTTTTTGGGCGCATTCTGACCGGCTCCAATGTGTTGCAATACTTCGACACCTTAAGCCCTCCCAGCAATGGCATTTTTCCCGGCTTCAGTTCCGTGCCGAACCTGCCTGTCAATTACAACGGCGCCAATGACCCCGCGGATGCCAATTTTTTCTATTGCGACTTTGCCTTTCAAACGCCGGCCGTTCCGCCAGTCGATACCAACATCCCTTCCGTCTCGATTTCCGCCCCGCTGCCCGGCGCGCTCTACACCAACGCCGGCGATTTGACCGCCACTGGCACGGCCCAAGGTTATGCCCTGGCCGACGTGTATTGCGTGTTGACTCCGTTGACCGGCGCCGATGCCGGCGAGGCGCAGACCAACGCCGCGTCCGGAACGCTTGACTGGTCGCTGGACCTCGGCGCGAATCCTCCGGGAATTTATGAATTGACGGCTTACGCGCAGGATGGCGGCGGCAATTTGAGCGCGCCAGTCACGCAATATTTTACGAATTTCGCCACGCTGACCATCATCACGAACGACGCCGGGACGCTGAGCACCAATGTGCAATATCTGCTGCCGGGTCAGCAGATTTCGGCGGTGGCGGCGCCGGGGTCTGGAGAAGTGTTTGTCAATTGGAACGTCCAGGGGACGACTTCGCTGAGTCCCGCGCAAACGTTCACCCTAGAAACCAGCATTACGCTTGAGGTGGCCTATAATTCGACCAACTTCCCCCCGGGTTTGGCCATCACCAGTCCGTCCGCGAATAGTTCCGCGCAAACGGCCAACTCTGCCTTGACGATCACTGGAACGATTCCATCCTCGGTCACGGTGACGGCGGTAACCGTCCAGCTTTTTGCGAATTCCAACGCGCTGACAGCCCCTCTATCCGCGGTCATCAATGGCACGAACTGGTCCCTCACCGAAAGCAATCTGGCGGGCGGGCCTTATTTCGTCACGGTGTCCGCCACGGATTCTCTGTATCAGGAGGGTTTTGTGTCGGAGAATTTCACGGCTTTGATCGCGCCGCCTGTCATTATTTCGCTGCCGCAAATTGTGACCGTCAACGCAGGTTCCTCAGCCGTCCTGGCCGTCACAGCCAGCAACGCCATCAGCTATCAATGGCTGTTGACTGGCTCCCCCATCGACGGGGCGACCAATTCCAGCCTGGTCTTGAACGATGTCAGCGCCAGCCAGTCTGGGTCCGCCTACGAGGTCGTCCTCACCTCCAGGGACACCCAGGTCGTGACCAGCCACTGGGTCGTGCTGACGGTCGAGACGGGAACGTTCGTTCAGTTGACAGTTTCCAAATATGCCGATGGCACAAGCAACACGATTCAGGTGGAGCTTTTCGATCATGACAAGCCGGCCACGGTGGCGAACTTCATCCATTACGCCGTCTCCGGCGCGTATTCCAATATGTTCTTTGACACGGTCAGCAATGGCATCCTGCAAGGCGGGAATTTTGCCGCCCCGGACCGGGCCGCCAATCATTTCGACCCGGAAAACCTGGCCAAAGGGACCAACCTTTTCCCGTCCCAAATCCCCAGTGAATTCAATCTCGGAGCGGTCGTATCCAACACATTTGGCACGCTGGCCGCTCAAGAGTCCGTTCAGCGCAACGCCGGCACCGGAAGCTTCTTTTTCAATTTGGCCGACAATTCCACCAATCTTGACGCCCTCGGCTACACCGTCTTCGGGCGCATTCTTTCCGGCTCAAACGTATTGCAGTATTTTACGACCCTCAACGCGCCCAGCAATGGCATTTATACGAATGCCACCAGCCGCCTGAACTCACTGCCAGTCAACTATTCCGGCACAAACAAGCCTGCGGACGCCAATTTGTTTTACTGCGATATCCAGTTCATTTCCCCGTCCACTCCGGTGGCGGAAACCGCTACGCCAACCGTCGCAATCACGTCGCCCGCGCCAAACGCGGCCCTGACCAACGGCGGCAACGTGACCGTTCGCGGAACAGCGCAGGATTCGTTTGAGTTGGCTGACGTCTATTGCGTCTTAAACACGGTGGCCGGATCGTTCACCGGCGGAATCCAGACCAACATCGCCCAAGGCGGCACGAACTGGTCGGTTGCGTTCGGCGCCATTCAGGCGGGTGTTTACCAACTCACCGCCTGCGCGCAGGACGCGGGCGGCGCCTTGAGCGCGCCGGTGACGGAGTATTTCACCAACCTGGCCATCCTGACCATTGTTACCAATGTGGACGGGAAATTGACGGCGGCCGCACCGCAATACTTGACGCCGGGCCAGCAGTATTCGTTCTCGGCGCCGGCGCTGCCCGGGGGGATGTTCGTCGATTGGCAAAATGCGGGCGTAGCGTCGCTGAACCCGGTGCAAACGATCATCGCTGGAACCAATGCAACGCTGACCGCGATCTACGCCGCCACCAGCGCAACGCCGGGCCTGGCCATGAACAGCCCCGCCCCCGGTTCAGTCGTGCAAGCCCCGCACGGCAATCTGGCCATGAGCGGCGTCATTCCATCCTCTACGACCGTGACGCAACTGACCGTCCAACTATTTTCGCAATTCAACGCTGCCACTGCCGCGCTTCCGGCGGTTATTAACGGCACAAACTGGTCGGTGGCCGAAAGCAATCTGGTGGGCGGGCCTTACACGGCCGTAGTTGTGGCAGCAGGAGCCTCGAACCAGGTGGGATTGTTGGAGCAAACTTTCACCGCGCTGACCGTGGCGCCGGTCATCAATTCGCAGCCGCAAAACCAGGCCGACAATGCCGGTTCTTCTGCCGACTTCAATGTGCAGGCCACAAATGTGGTCAGCTACCAATGGCTGCAAGTTGGCGTGGGGCCGATCGCCGGGGCGACCAACGCATTCCTGGGGTTGAACGATTTGTCGCTCGATCAGTCCGGCTCCGCCTACCAGGTCGTCTTGACCGCCGCGGACGGCGAGACCTTGACCAGCGCGCCGCCGGCCGTGCTGACCGTCGTGCAGGGCACGATCATCCAATGCACGGCCGCGACATTGGCGGGCGGCAGCGATGTTTTCCAAGTGGAATTGTTCGACCAGGACAAGCCTGCCACAGTGGAGAATTTCCTTCATTTCATCACTTCCGGCGTTTTCTCGAACACGTTCTTTGACACGGATTTCACCAACAGCCTCATGCTGGGCGGAGATTTCGTCAGCACGGACCGGGCCGCCAACCATTTTAGCATCCACCAGACCGCGCCCGGCGCCGGTTTTCCGACGCAGATCGACAGCGAATTCAACTTCGGGCCGTTCATTCCAAACTCTTTTGGCACCCTGGCCTCGCTCAGTTCCGCCAATCCGGGCTATGGGACGGCCGCGTTTGTCATCAATTTGACGAACAATTCGCCCGATTTCGACGCTCGCGGTTACGCCGTGTTCGGAAGGATCATTTCCGGCACGGCCGTTTTGCAATACTTCAACGGATTAAGCCTCAGCAATGGCCTCTACGCCGACACCAACGACAACCTGCCGGCGCTTCCTGTCAATTACAGCGGCGCCAGCGCGCCCGTGAATGCCAATCTGCTCTATTGCAATTTCCAACTTGTCTCGCCGTCGAACGCGCCCGTTTACACCAATATCCCGTCGGTCACGATGACATTTCCCGCGAACGGCGCCGCCTTCACCAACCTCAGTGACTTGACAGTCACTGGCACGGCCTCCGGCGTGGGCTTGGCGGAGGTTTATTGCGTTCTGTCCAGCCTTGAAGGCAGCACCGCCGGCGAAAGCGGCGCCAATCACGCGCAGGGAACGACCAACTGGAGCCTTGATTTCGGCAGCGGCATACCGGGGATTTTCGAAGTCGCCGCCTACGCGGAGGATGGAGCGGGCAACGTCAGCCCGCCCGTCTCGGCCTTTTTCACCAACCTGGCGCAACTGACCATCATCACCAACAACGGCGGGGTGCGGTCCACCAACGGGCCGCAATATCTGGTTCCCGGGACCCAGGAAACGGTGACGGCCGCGCCGGGGCCAGGGCAGCAATTTTACAATTGGACCGTCAACGGCGTGTTGTCGATCAATCCCGTGCAAAAATTCACGCTGTCGAACAATTTCACTCTGGTGGTGACTTATCTGCCCACGAATGCCTCCCCATCTGTAACCATCACGACCCCGGCCGCCGGCAAAGGAGTGCTGGCCGTTCAGTCCGTGCTGGATGCCAGCGGAACTCTTGCGGCGCCCAACGCGACACAACTGACCTGCCAGTTTTTCTCCAACTCAAACGCGGTGACGGCGGCCTTGCCGGCCATCATCACGGGCACAAATTGGTCGCTCGCGGCCAGCAAGCTGTCCAACGGAAAATACACGATGGTCGCGGTGGCGGCCAATGCGCTGGGCCCAATCGCATCCGCTTCTGTCAATTTCAGCCTGACGAATGTCGAAATGCTCACCCTCGCGACCAACGGCCAGGGGACTATCGTCAATACCAATGCGCATCCGTACCTCACGCCGGGCCTTTATACAGTCAAGGCCGTGCCCGCCAAGGGCTGGGCGTTTTACAATTGGAGCGATGGAGTCAATACGAGCGTGAACCCCGCCGATACGTTCCGCATTTCGTCGAACCTGACCTTGACCGCGACGTTCGTACCCAGCGACGCCGCGCTGACCGGCATCGCCATCACCTATCCGCCCGCGAACGCCATGCTGACCAACGGGACATTCCTCGTCAAAGGAACGGTGCCGCATTCGCAGGTGTTTACGCGGATGACTTGCCAATTGTTCCTCCAATCGGCCACCACCAACCTGTCGCCGCAACCGGTCACGATTAATGCCACCGGCGCCGGTTGGAGTTTTCCCGTGTCCAACCTCACGGCGGGGCCTTACACCATCGTGGCCCTGGCCACGGATGCCAAAGGCGATTCCAAGCTGGTGGCCAGCAGTTTCAATTTGCTCTCCAAGCTGACAGTCAACGTGCAAGGCTTGGGCACGGTCACGCCCGGAATGAACGGGAAATATCTCCAGGTCGGCAAGAGTTACAGCATCACCGGCACGCCCAAACCCAAGCAAATCTTCGCGTTCTGGACCGGCTCAGTCGAGGCGCCTCTCAGCCCGTTCACCGCGTTCGTCATGTCGCCAAATTTGGTCTTGACCGCCACGTTTACCAACAATCCGTTCCCGGCGGTGGCGGGCGTGTATTCGGGATTGTTCTTTAATCCGGCGGCCGTTTCGCCGACCAACGCCGGCTCGATCAGGCTCACCGTCAGCACGACTGGCTCCTTTAGCGGTTCGCTCGTGTTTCCCTCCGTCACCTACTCGGTTTCATACGCGTTCCCTTATACCGGCCAGGCCGTCTTGCCTGCGCCGCCAGATTTCTATGATCCTTCAAACCGCCTGCAATTGTCCCTTAACATCGACTTGACCAATGGCGCCGATGCGATTGAGGGCTTCCTCGGCGATCAAACGCCCCTCGGAAATTACATTTGGATCAGCCGTGTGAATCTTAATCGAAATGTCACCAAACTTCCCGCCAGCAACGCGCCCCCCGCCGGCCATTGCGTGGTGCTTGAACAGCCCGCCGATGCGCCCATCGGCTCGGTGGCGCCCGGTTACGGCGCGGAATCGCTTTTGACAAGCGGCGCGCTGACTTTTACAGGCGCGCTGCCCGACAACGCCGCGATTTTTGAAGCAGCCTCCATTTCCAAAGATGGCGTTTGGCCCGTCTATATCGTGCCGGCCGCCTACGCGAGAAAAGGCCTCCTGATCGGCTGGCAGACCAACTCGCCTTTGGGCGCGTGCGGCGGGCAATTGTATTGGTGCAAACCAGGCGCCGGCGCCGCCGCCAATCTGTCCTCCAGCGGCGCTGCCTTTGCCGCTCCGGCCGCGAACTCGCAATATCAAATGGCGCTGGCCAGCGGCGCCGTTTATCCGCTCCCTGTCAACAAATTGGGCCATTTTGCGGCCCAGGCCCCCATCACGAGCATCTCCCTTCTAACCACGGGCGTGCTGGCGGGTTTGATCGAAAGCAACAAGACGAGCATGTCTTTCAAAGGCGCCTTCATCAGCCCGTCCCAAGGCGGCGCGGGATTTGTCGTCGAACCCGGCGGCCACACGGAAGGCTTTCAGATTATGCTCGTGCCTTAGCTTTAATGGAATTTGATAGCAAATGGGGTATATTGATGCGTATTAAACGCCATTGATATTTTATGGAAGAAGCTGCTGTCAAAAAGAAATGGTTCTCCATCCGCGAAGCCGCCGAAGCCCTTGACGTCGGCGAGCCGACCCTCTACCGCTGGATGCGCGAGGGCAAGATCACCTTTCGCAAAGTGGGCGACTCGACGCGCTTTTGGCAGGAGGATTTGGACTCGGTCATGGAGGTTTTTCACAGCGAAAAGGACGCGGACAAGGCGCGCGAAATCTGCCCCGTCTGCCACCACGACGATTTGGTCGAGGGCGCCGTCAGGAGCACCGGGTTGAATTACTTCATTCCAAAAAAGACCAAATTCTGGACGCTCAAAGACAGTTCCATTCCGACCGCCGCCCGGATGTGCGCGCGGTGCGGGGCCGTCTCCTGGTTCGGCGACACCGCCAAGCTGGGCAGCCTGCGAGCCAAATCGGGCGCCAGGGAAGCCGCGGACGCCGAAGCCTCGTAGAGTCACGTTCTTATCTTATCATTTTTCCACGATCACCGGCTCGCCTTGCCGCACCGTGATGGTGACATTTTGAAAGTCCACGCCGGTCGTGTTTTTGACAATCAATCCGGTCTGGGCCTCGAGATGGACATTCGATAAAACGACGCCCTTGACCAGGGATTCAGGCAGCCCGGCGATCAACCCGGCGCCTTCGGGGCTGCTGGCGGTGAGATTCTCGATGCGAATGTCCGAATAAGCCGGCGTCAGGGCGGACATCGGGCGCGCCGGGTCATTCGTGGGAATTTTAGGGTAATAACAGGAGATGTCGATGGGCCGCCGCACGTTCTTCATGGCCAGGTCGCTGTAAAGAAGATGTTCAACCTCCCCCCCTTTGCCGCGCGCCGATTTGATGCGCAAGCCGCTGACTGTGCCGTCGAACATGCAATGAACCACCACCAGATTGCTGAGTCCCGCGGAAGTCTCGCTGCCGATGGAAATGCCGTGCCCGTGCAGGCACACGCAGTTGGAAACGACGATGTCCTCGCAGCAAAACTTGCGTCCAGGGATGGCATGCCCGGCCTTTATGGCCACGTTGTCGTCGCCCACATCAAGCATGCAATTGACAATGCGAACCCGGCGGCAGGCGCTCGGGTCGATGGCATCGGTGTTAGGCGAATCGGCCGGGGCCTTGATGGTGACATGGTCAATCAAAACGTCATCGCAATCCGCCGGCACGAGATGGAAGCTGGGCGAATTTCGCAAGGTCACATCGCGCACGGTCACGCCCTGGCAGCGGCGGAAATTGACCATCCTGGGGCGCTGGCGCGGTTCGAGGCCGCCAGTCTGCTTGGCTTCCTTGGCGGCCGGCCACCATGGCGCGCCCGCGCCGTCTATAATGCCCTGGCCGCACAGGCAAACATTGGCAAGATCATCCGCGTTAATCAGGCCGGCATCACGGTAGGCCGCGAATTCCTCCGTGCCTTGCAGAACGGCGCCAAGGTCAAGTTGAAATGTCAAATCGCGACCGCGCAAAAAGAGCGGTTTGCTCAGGTAGTTGCCGGGAGGCAGGCGAACCGTTCCGCCGCCGGCCTTTGCGCATGCGTCAATGGCTTTTTGGATGGCGGGCGAATCCATCGTCTTGCCATCGCCGAGGGCGCCGAAGTCGCGGACATTGAACGTCTCTCCCGCGCCCCAAGCCGCGCCGGTGAAAAACAACAACCCGGCCAGAGCCGCGAGTCGGCCGCGAACGCTCATGGCGCAGGGATTCATGCAGTTTGATGGCAGGGTAGAAAATCCTGTCCAGGAAGCAATCCAGTTCTCGTGAAAACAAGCCAATTTTCTTGCCTCCGCCGCCGTCTTCGGTGACTTTTCCCGCGTCATGCCTGCATGGGATGCCAAGCAGTATCTGCGCTTCAATGACGAACGGACGCGCCCGTGCCGCGATCTCGTCGCGCGCATCGCGGCGGCCAATCCTGGCCGCGTGATTGATTTGGGCTGCGGCCCCGGAAACAGCGCCGCCGTTTTGGCCGAACGCTGGCCGCGGGCGGCATTGGCCGGATTGGACAGCTCTTCGGAAATGATCGCCGCAGCCAGGTCAACAACACCCAGTGTTGACTGGAGCGTCGGCGACATTGCTGCGTGGGCCGGCGAAGACAGGCCGCCGTTCGATGTCATCTTCAGCAATGCCGCCATGCAATGGGCGCCCGGCCATGCCGCCGTTTTTCCGAAACTCCTGAATCGCGCTGTCCCTGGCGGCGCGCTGGCCATCCAGGTGCCCGGCAACTTCGAAGCCCCGGCTCATTGCCTCATGCGGGAATTGGCGGCGACACAGGCCTGGAGCGGCCATTTCCGAAGCGCCGTTCGCGAATGGCACGTCGAGAATTTAGCGGCTTATTACGACATCCTCGCCCCCGGAGCCGCGTCGCTGGACTTTTGGGAAACCGAATACCTGCACATCATGCCGGATGCCGCCGCCATCGTCGAATGGTACAAGGGCGCCGGATTGAGGCCGTTTCTCGACGCCCTCCCGAATGACGAAGCGAAGGCCGCTTTCACCGCTGCCTATCTTGAGCGCATCCGCCGCGCTTACCCCTGCCGCGCGAACGGAACCGTTCTCTTTCCCTTCCGCCGTTTGTTTCTAATTGCCTATCGCAAATAGGCGCCGCCCTCATTCCGGCAATCCCGCCGCATCCGTGATGGGATTGCCATCGGCTCCGCCGCCGTCCAAGTCAATCAGAATGTCGCGCGGCTCCGCGCCCTTGCTTGGCCCGACAATGCCGCGCAATTCCAATTCATCCATGATGCGCGCGGCCCGCGTGTAGCCGAGTCGCAAGCGGCGCTGCATGAGCGAGACGCTGGCCTTTTGCTCGCTGCGGATGACCTCGATGCACTGCTGGACAAGCTCCTCGTCCTCGCCGCTGGCGCCGTTTTCCACGTCGATGCCGCTGCTCACTTTTTGCAATTGCTTATGAATTTCCACCTCGTAGCTCGGCTTGCCCTGCTTGGCGATAAAATCGACGATGTTCTGCAACTCCCCATCGGTAATGAGCGCGCCTTGCACGCGGATTAATTTGGCCGAGCCGGGCGGCAGATAGAGCATGTCGCCCTTGCCCAGCAATTTGTCCGCGCCCATCGCGTCAAGAATAGTCCGGGAATCGACCTTGGCCGCGACCTGGAAGGCGATGCGGGCGGGAATGTTGGCCTTGATCACGCCCGTAATGACATCGACGCTGGGCCGCTGCGTGGCGACAATGCAATGAATGCCCGCCGCCCGCGCCATTTGCGTGATGCGGGCGATGGCCATTTCCACGTCGGCGGGCGCGACCAGCATCAAGTCCGCCAATTCGTCAATAATAACAACGATGTAGCTCAAATGGTCCGGGATGACGATGTCGTCGTCGCGCGGCACCACGATCTCCTCGTCGAGTTGCACGGCAAAACCGTCCGAACTGGCCTCGACCTTTTCTTTCTTGGACATCAGCGGCAGTTCCGGCTCGGAGGGAGGAATTGGCTTGTTCTTGGGGCGTTCGTTAAAGGAGCGGATGTTGCGCACGCCAACTTTGGCGAAAATCTGATAGCGCTTTTGCATTTCGTTCACGACCCAGCGCAAAGCCAGAATGACCTTCTTCGGGTCCGTCACCACCGGCACCACGAGATGCGGCAGCGCGTTGTAATGCTGCAACTCGACCACCTTCGGATCA
>DASXZY010000006.1:0-78188 GCA_036501625.1 Verrucomicrobiia bacterium | reverse complement strand
TTGCAGAATGGCCTGGACCTCCGGCAGCGTGTTGAGCCATTCCACGAGTTCGACGCCAGGACGGCCGTCTTGCAGGCGTTGGTTGAGTTCGGTGCGAAGGGCCAGCGGCAGCCGCGCGATTTTTCCGTTGCGGGTCATAATTTTTCCTGTGGGTTGTTGTGGTTGGCAAAATGGGTCAATGGGCTGCGGTTCTCCTCGGAAAACCGCCGGCCGCGTTCCCGCATTTTGATGAACAAAATGGATGTTCACGCGCAAATTGTGACAGAAAGGCCAAAAGCAAAAAAACCTACGGTAGGTATTTAGGCACGATTTTTTGGGCTGACGAGAAGAGAATGGACGTTGCTGTGGTGGAATGACTTATGAATTTTAAAAGTGAGAAAATGTGCACAAGCGGTTGCGAAAGCTGCATTTTTTCTGGCCGGGACTCCTGTTTTTCTGCAAAAATGGCTGGTTTTTGAAAGCGTGTTTTTGCAAGTCTCTTGTAACAAGGCAGTTACGAAATTCGCCTTTTCGCTTGTCCGCGGGGGCGGGGACGCCGCATGTTCAGCGTGATGGCTCTTAACGAACTTACCCGTGCCAGGGAGTTTCTTCTTTCCGGCGATTTCGCGCGGGCCTTGCCGCTGTATGAAAGGTTGGTTCGTCAAAGCCCCGGCGCGGCCATGATCTGGTACGAATATGGCAGCGCCGCCTTCAAGTGCCGCCGGCTGGACACGGCCGGCCGCGCCTGGAGCACGGCGATCGCCGCCGATCCGCGCAACGCGGAATTGGCCAGCATGGTGGGCCATCAATTTGAAGCAATGCGCCGGCCGGAAAAGGCCCGCGAATGCTTTGTCCATGCCGCCTCCGCCGATCCGAATGGAGTCAATCCCCGCATCAGCCTGGCCGTGCTGCTGGAAAAAAGCCACCGGCTCGATGAGGCGCGCGCGGCCGTCGATGAATGCCTGGCCATCGATCCGCGGGACGATCAGGCCCGTTATTTCATGGCCGTCCTCCATCGCCGCCAGGGCCGGCTGGAGGAGGCCGAGCGCGGGTTGCGCGACCTTTTAACGAGCCAGCCCAAACATGCCTACGTGCGCTACGCTGCCCGCTACGAATTGGCCCAGGTGCTCGACCGGACGGAGCGTTATGACGAGGCCATCGGGCAATTGAAAGAGGCCAAAGCCATCGTGCTCAACTTGACTGACACCGGGCTGCTCATGCGCAGTTATGATCAATCCGCCGAAAGCATTCGCCGTTTCACCGCCAGCCAGCCAAAGAATATTCTAGAGACCTGGGCGAAGCAATTTCCGGAGCGAAAACGCGAGGCCATTCCGCCGCTGGCGTTTTTGGGCGGGCATCCCCGGAGCGGCACAACGCTGCTGGAGCAAATCCTCGGCGCCCATCCGGGCCTGGCGGCGCTGGACGAACCGGATGCTTTCCTGGAGGTTTTGCAGCCGGAATTTCATCAATCCCCCAACCTTTCCAGCCCGCGTGTCAATGTGTTGCGCCGCCATTACATCCAGGCGTTGCGCGACGATTTGCGCGGGGACGCGCCGGGGAAGATGCTGCTGGACAAGAATCCTTCGCCCACGTCGCGGCTGCCAGTGTGGCTTCGCGTCTTCCCGGAATTGCGGGTGCTGATCGCCCTGCGCGACCCGCGCGATGTGGCGCTCAGTTGCTATTTCCAAAACATCCCGCTCAATTCGGCCAACGTGAATTTCCTCTCCTTCGAACGCCTGGCCAAACATTATGCCGACCTCATGGGCATCTGGCTGGCCACGCGCGGATGGCCGGGCTTCGCGTGGATTGAGACGCGCTATGAGGACCTGGTTTCGGACCTGCCCAAAGAAGGCCGGCGCGTGACGGAATTCCTGGGCTTGGAGTGGCAGCCGGAACAAGAGCGATTCTACGAAGCGAGCCGTTCCAAGCATCTCTACTCGCCGACCTACCAGGATGTGACCCGCCCGGTTTATCAACGTTCCGTGGCCCGCTGGCGCGCCTACGAAAAACATCTCGCGCCAATCCTGCCCGCGCTGGAGCCTTTTTGCCGGGAATGGGGATACGCGTGAAAGGGCCTGCGGCGCTTCAGGTTTAAAGTAACGAATTCGAGCGTGTGGATAGCCCTTTATTCGTGGACCGCGTTAGCGCGGGCGCCTTCGTTAAGCCCGCTTCGCGTTCTGCCGATACACAGGACGAGTTATGGCGGCATTGCCTCATCGCGGGATAGCGCAGGCGCGGAAGGAACGGAGCTTAAGCCCGGTCATTCCGGTGCTTTGGCTTGGCCTGGCCTTGTGGGGCGCCGTGGCAATGATGTCTTTCTCAAGCCGGCCCGGTTCGGCGGGCGCGCCGCCGGCCAAATGGCCCATGGAGAGTTCCCTGGCGTCGCCGGCGGAAAAACCGGCGCTCCTCATGTTCGTCCATCCTTACTGCGGTTGCTGCCAGGCCAGCCTCAGCGAATTGGCCACGCTCATGAAGGATTGCCAGGGCCGCGTCAACGCCCGCGTTCTTTTCTTCAGGTCGGGCGGCCAGCCCACGAATTGGGTGAAATCGGATCTTTGGCGGCGCGCGTCCCAGATTCCGGGCGTCAGCGTTGCCTCGGACCTAAATGGCCGCCAGGCGCGGCTCTTTGGAGTGGAAACTTCCGGTGAAGTTATTCTTTACGGAGAAGACGGGCGGCTCCGGTTCCAGGGCGGGGTGACTTTGTCCCGCGGGCATCTGGGCGAGAATCCGGGCCGCGCCGCGCTGACAGCGCTAATTTCCCACAAACCGTCCCATGTGACTCAAACTCCCGTTTTCGGCTGCCCGATTTTCGGGGAGCAATTGACGGCGCAGAGGTAAAGCCGGCTCACGCCACGAGCACCAATAAAATCGCTCCCGCGACCGCGATCACTCCGCCAGCCACTGAGCGGCGCTCGATTTTTTCGCCTTCCACCACGCGAGCCAGCGGAATCACCACCAAAGGAGTGGTCGCCACAATGGCCAGCACGAGGCCGGAGCGGGTCGTTTTGAGGGCCCACTGGTAGCAGGTCACGCCGAGCGTTTGGCCGGCGAAACCGTTGGCGAGAACCCACGGCCAGGCGTGCCGCCATTTTTCCGCCTGAGGCAGGCGCGGCGGAGAAGGCTGTGTGACTTGGGCCGCGATTTCGCGCCGTTTGACCACCAGCAGGCAAACTCCGGCGACAAATAATCCGCCGATCAGCCGCTGATAGGCGGCGGTCGCGCCATCGATGTTTTGATGAGCCAGGCTCGCCACCTCGTAGGCTTTGCGGCTGAGGACGGCGCCGAAGCCATTGCCAAAGCCGGCCAGGAAGCCGAAGCAAATGCCCGCGGCAATCGTGGCGGGAGTCGCGTTGAGATGTTTGCCCGGCGCCAAGGCAAGGGCCACGCCGGCCAAAATGACCGCGCAGGCCGCCACCTGCCATCCAGAAAGTTTTGCGCCGAGCCAGGCCCATTCCACCGCGGCGGCGAACATCACGGCGGAACATTGAATGATGAGCAGCGACAAACGCGAGCCGATGCGCGGCAGCGCTTGAAAAAGAAAAACGTCCGCCCCAACTCCGATGATGCCGCTGATGAGGAAAAGTGGAAATGAATCCCCGCTCAGACCCTGGCCGAAAATATGCGCCCAAAGGGCCAGCAACGCCGTGGCCACAGCCAGCCGCCAGAAATTGGCCTCCGAACCGCCCAAGCGCCGGGCCGATTGCGTCGCGCACACGACGGAAGTGGCGAAGAGAAAGGTTGTTAAGATCGCTGGCAGCACGCGCGATGATTGAGGAAGGCGCGGGGCGGCTTCAAGGCTTATCGGCGCACCCAGGCGCTGGCTTCGGAGATTCCCAACTGATATTTGCGCGCGTGTTCGCGGAGCAGGAACGGCACATCCAGCCGCCGGGCCAGTTTAAAATGCGGGGAAAGAACGCGGCGCAAGGTGTCAAATGTTTTGACGGGTTTGCCCGCGCGAAGCCGCCCGCCCAGCCAATTTTCCAGCGGCGTATAGCCAGCCAGCCAAGTGTAAGGGGAAGCGATGAGGAGCTGGCCGCCCGGCCGCAGCAACCCGGGCAATCGTTCCAGGCAGCGCATTGGCTCCGCGAGGCGGTCAATCAAATTGGCCATGAATACCACGTCGAATTGGCCCAAATCGGAGCGCAACCGCATGGCATCGCCGGTTTCAAATGCGACCCGGCGCCGGTCGATTCCTGGGGGCACGACAGCGCGGCGTGTCCGAGTCAGTTCGCCTTCCTCGAATGATTTGAATTGGAGCGAGCCTCGCCGGCGCAGGCCGCCTGCCATGTCAATAAACTGTTTGGAAAAATCGATGCCGATCACTTCCTGGCACACGCGCGCCAATTCAAACGAACTGCGCCCGGTCGCGCAGCCGAGGTCCAAGGCCCGCGCCGCTGGCGGCACGAGGGACGGGTCCAGAAGTTCGCTGACACAGCGCGCCGGGAAGGGCGTTTCCGGGCAGCCCGATGGCAGGCGCAAACCGGCCGCGCCGTAGTGAAAGAGCAGGTACTCCGAAGCGCCCCGCTCGCTGTCGTAATAATTTTCGGCCGCCAGGCCGGGCTTTTTTTTCATGAGGCCAGCAACCGGCGGAGGTAAGCCGAGGGCTGATAGCGCTCGATCACGATTTCCTGCTGGCCGCCGCGATACATCCGCGCCTGCGTGACGCCGATTTCCGGCGTTTTGGTGGGCGAAAACAAAATGTCATCGTGGGTCGCGTTTTTGGCTTCGGCAAATTTGTCCGGCGTCAGGTGGCCGCCCAAATGATCGCTGCGGCCGGTGGCCACGTGCAGCGTGCCCAGGATTTTTTCGTCCTGGATGTCACGGCCGGATGGCGGCAGTTCCTGCGTGCCAAGTCCCAATTCACCAATTTCTCCCGTCACGGGATCAGATTTGAGCTTGCGATTGTGCTCCTCGATGACGCTCTCGCTGCCGCGCAGCAAATTGGCCTTCCGCACGCGGCCGCCCGCAACATCCATCAACCCGATGGTGCCGTCTTCGTAGCGCAGCGGGAAAACGCCATCCGCCCCGCGCGGGACAAAATAAACCTCGCCGGCCGGGAGGTTGGCCACGTCCGGTTTTTCGCCGCGGCAGAGACCGTGGCTCTTCTGCGCTTCCTGCCCGCCGCAGTCAATCACAAGACGCGGGCGCTGGCCCAGAACTTCATAGTCGATCTCGAAGCGGTCCGCGCGAGTCAAACCGAGCCGGAGTTTTTCGGCCTGGCGGCTGACTTCGTTATAATCGACCGAAAGGCCCGTGCGCAAAATGATGTCGTTCAATCCGTGCAGCGTCGCGCCGCGAAAGCCGTATTTCCGAGCGAAGGCGGTCAGCGGCGCGGTCGCGGAGAAAGTCGAGACGCACAGGATGATATTGTAATGGGGATAAATATCCTTCTCCAAACTCAGCGCGTTGCCAGAAGGGTCGAAAGCCGCGTCGGGCAGATCCAGGTTGCTGCCGCCGGTGGCCTGATAGGCGAACAAATCTCCGCCCGTCCAGCCAAGCTCGGCCAGGCCGCCGTCTTTAAGCCCCTTGTAAAAAACATCGTAGGCGTGGCGCTGGATGGTCAGGCTGGGATCATTCAGAAACGCGAAATCCTTCACGCCGCGCGGATCGGGCAAGTCAATAAAAATGGCGGCGCGCTCGCCCGGTTTCGGAGCAAAGACCGTGTTGAGCAGGCGTGTCAAACTGAACGGTGGAAACAGGCTCTTATCCATGAAACCACTTTACACGCGCTCGGTGAGATTTCAAAGGGGCGTCTCCACATATTTTCGGGCGGCGAAACGCCTCCATTGCTTATAACCGGCCGACTTGGCCAGCTCCATCGCGGCCGCGAAATCGCTGCCCACTTCCGCGGCGGCATGGGCATCGGAGCCGAAGGTGATCGGAAGGCCCCGGCGCGCCGCCAATCGCACAAAGGCGGGGCTGGGATAAATTTCGCGGCAGTCCTTGCGCAGGCCGGCCGTGTTCAATTCAATGGCCACGTTCGACTTGACGGCACGGTCCAGGAACCGCTCGAAGAGCGGCGTGCAATCGCGCGCGGGATAAATTTTGAATTTCTTGGGCAAATCGGCGTGGCCAATAATGTCGAACAGCCCCGATTCCGCGGCTTCTCCGAGGCGCTCAAAATAAACTGACCAGACCTCGAAGGGGTCGCGGTTTTTCCATTTGGGAATGTCTTCGGGATTGTCCACCGCCCAGCCGTCTGAAACGTAATGGACTGAGCCGATGAAATAATCCCACGGATGCCGCGCGGCCAGGAGGCGAATCCAATCCTCGTGGCCGGGCAAATAATCCACTTCCATGGCCAGGCGTATGATGAGGCTGGGAAATTCGCGCCGGGCGCGCCGGACTTTCTCGACGTATTCATCCAACTGATCGCAGCGCATGCGCCAGTTGTCGAAATCATCGCGTTGCATGGGCGAGTGATCGGAGAACCCGATTTCCTCCAATCCCAGCGCGAGCGCGCGCGCGGCATATTCCACCGGCTCGCCCGAGGCATGCCGGCAAAGGGGGGTGTGCATGTGATAATCCGCCGGCCAACGCATCGCGCCACTTTCAGACAGGCTCCCGGCAAAGTCGAACAAAATTCGCCGAATCAGGGCGTCGTTTCGCCCGCCAGCCACGCGAGGTATTTCGCGGCGCCGGCGCTTAACGGGAATGAAACGAACTCGGGCGTGTCGTAAGGATGTTCGGACAGGATGAGGCGTTCCAATTTTGGCAGCAGGCTGGCGCGCGTTTTGAACATGACCAAGACTTCGCGGCTCGTTTCCATTTTCCCGCGCCACCAATAATGGGACTCCAGCCCCGGAATCAAATTGGCACACGCGGCCAGGCGGCCGCGCAAGGCGGCGCGGCCCAGGCGGCGCGCGGTTTTCAAATTCGGCGCTGTCACGAACACAATGCGAAAGCGGGAGGCAGGCTTCATGTCAAACTAACGTCTGTTTTAAATTGATCCTGTTGGATTTTCAAAGTTCACTCAAACGGCCATGCTGGCAAACTAATTATGCTGTTGTTTCGCGAACGAATTCCGGCGGACTGGCTGCCCAAAGTCCTGGCCAGCCTGCCCGCCGTGCTGGTCGATCACGCGCACCTGGAGCGCAAGGCGGCCACGACCGCGTTGAACCTGGAGAAGTACCGCGATCTTTATGGGCGGGTGGAGGAACTCAACGCCATTGCCATTGAGGAATTGCAGCATTTTCAACTGGTGCTCAAATTGCTCAAGGCGCGCGGCATCCCATTCGGCCAGCCTTATCCCAGCCCGTGGATTACGGGGTTGATGCGCTCGGTGCGCAACGGCCAGCGGCATCAGGCGATCGACCATCTGATCTGCTGCGCGCTGATCGAGGGGCGCAGTTGCGAGAAATTTCAGGCGCTGTCGCGGGAACTGGCTGGCATCGACGCGGAACTGGCGGCGTTCTACGGAAGCTTGGTGGAATCGGAGGGCAACCATTACGCGACGTATATTCTGATGGCCCGCGGCATCGACGGCGCCGAAACGGACCGCCGTCTGGATTTTTACCTGGACTTGGACGCAGAACTCATCCGCCGAGGCAGCCCGCTGCCCATTTTGCATTGAGGACGTGGAGAATCCTGTCGGAATTCACGAATTCCCGCCGCTCGCTGGCTGGGGGCGGTAGCTTTTTACGACCCAGTCGCTTAGTACTTTGTCGGGCGCCTCCACGGCGTCGGCGTCAATCACAAAATCTTGCTGGCCGGTGTTTTGCGCGATGAGCTTCAAGCCGAACTGATAGTCCTTGAAACGCTCGCCGCACAAATCGCGCACGGGCTTGGATTGTTCCAGGGCCAGCGCGACCAGGCGGTCCGCGGCGGCTTCGGTGAACCGGATGTTGAGCTTGAAATTATCGCCGAAACGCGCGGCGAAATCCTGCACCAATTGCCGCGCGACCACCTGCTCTTCCTGGTGATGCTCGCTGAGCAGCTTCTGCAATTCAGCGGCCGGATTGTCCACCAATTCGCGCGTTACAACGAAATGCCGCACCGGGGTCGAAGGCAGTTCGAATTTGAACTCGCGGAACACGCGCTCGCACACCGTCATCAATCCGCGCGCGCCAGTCGATTCCTCCCCGGCCAGCTCGGCAATCCGCCGCAAGCCGTCGTCGCGGAAAAGCACTTCGATGCCGTAGGCGGAGAAGGTTTGCTCGTATTGGCGGATGATGCTGCCTTCGGACGTTTTGAGAATGGTGAAAAGGTCATCGACGGTCAGCGGCTGGCAGATGACGCGCACGGGCAAACGCCCGATGAACTCCGGCTCGAAGCCAAACTCGATGAAATCGCGCGTCCGGCTGTGATCCAGCACAGCGGCGTCTTCCACCGAGCGGGCGGCGGGCGCGGCGAAGCCGATGGAGGCCTCGCGCAAACGTTTCTTGACAATTTTTTCAAGCCCATCAAACGCGCCGCTGACAATAAACAAAATGTGGCGCGTATTGATGCTGGCAGGCGGTTTTTTGCCGCGCTGGGACATATCCATCATGGCTTGGATTTGGCCGCTGATGTCATTGGGCGAGCGGGACGGCACTTCCGTTTCCTCCATGAGCTTGAGCAGGTTGGTTTGCACTCCGCGGCCGCTGACGTCACGCCCAGACGAATTGGACGCGACGGCGATCTTGTCGATTTCGTCGATGTAAATGATGCCGTATTGGGCGCGCTCAATGTCATTGTCGGCGCGGCGGAGCAATTCGCGCACGAGGTCCTCGACATCGCCGCCGACGTAACCGGTTTCGGAGAATTTGGTGGCGTCGGCTTTGACAAAGGGAACGCCGATGAGATCGGCCGCGTTGCGAATCAGATAGGTTTTGCCGACGCCGGTCGGGCCGAGCAGGATGACGTTTTGCTTGGCGTAACCGGGCTGGCCTTTTCCTTCGCGGGCCAGGCGCACGCAATGGTAATGATCGCACAAGGCGACGCTGAGGACTTTTTTGGCTTCGTCCTGTTTGATGACGAACCGATCGAGATAGGCTTTGACTTCGCGGGGCTTCTTATCAAAGAAGAAGTCGAGGCCGGATTCCGGCTCGTCGGATTCGGAGGGAGTGCTGGAGAGGTCAGGCTTGGGCGGGGCGGCGCCGGCCAGATGTTGGCGCATGAACTCCTGCAATTGCCGCTGGAACTCCTCCGGCGTCGGAGGGCCGTTGAAAAATTGAGTCTCCATATCCAGTGCAAATTTAAGCGACTTCGGGCAAAGCGCAATGCGCGGTGGTTTACAAAACACAACGCTTTAAGTAATGGCGCATGCGCTGCCATTTACGAGCGTGTTTAGCAATTTGACGAATGAAATGAAGTCAGCCACACTCGGGCGCGTCAAAACGATTATGACAGGTTTTGGTTTCGCCCCTTGCGCGCGACCGGCTCAGGCCGCCATCGCGCTCAGTTCATAATCCAATGACGACCCCACAAACCCCGGCCTCCGAGCCGCGCCTGGCGGTGAGCGGGAAGTTTTTCCGGCTGGGCGAGGCGAAGTTCCATCCCAAAGGCGTGACTTACGGGCCATTCCGGCCTAACTCCGGCGGCGAGCCGTTCCCGGAACCGGCAACGGCGGAACGAGACTTCGATCTCCTGCTCCGCCTGGGGGCCAACTTGCTGCGCGTCTATCATATCCCCCCGCGATGGCTGCTGGACCTGGCGCAGCGGAAGGGCTTGAAATTGTTGATTGACGTGCCGTGGAGCAAACACCTTTGCTTCCTGGACTCGGCCGTGTTCCAGCAGCAGGCCCGCGACGCGGTGCGGAAGGCGGTTCAAAGCTGCGCGCGCCACCCCGCCGTTTTTGCCTACAGCATGGTCAACGAGCTGCCGCCGGACATCGTCCGCTGGAGCGGGGCACGGGCGGTGGAGGAGTTCCTGGAGCAACTGGCCGATGAAGCCAAATGGGTCGATCCCGAATGCCTGTGCACGTTTGGCAATTATCCGCCGACGGAATTTCTAAGCCCGCGCAATTTCGACTTTCTCTCTTTTAACGTCTATCTGCACCAGCAGCGGCCATTCGAGAATTATCTGGCCCGCCTGCAAATGCTGGCGGAAGCCAGGCCGCTGGTGCTGGGGGAAATTGGAATTGACAGCATCCGCGAAGGCGAAGAGCAGCAGGCGGAAATCCTGGGCTGGCAAATTGAATCCGCCTTCCGGGCCGGATTGGCGGGGGCCGTTGTCTTCAGCTTCACCGATGAATGGCACAAGGACGGGCGCGACGTGCCGGATTGGAGTTTCGGTTTGACAACCGCCGCGCGCGAACCGCGGCCGGCTTTCGAGATGGTGCGGCGCAAATTTGAGCAGGCCCCGCGCTTTCCGCTGCAACGCTACCCCAAAGTCTCGGTCGTGGTCGCCTGTTACAATGGCGGGCGGACCTTGCAGCCCTGCCTGGATTCCCTCGTGCGCCTTGATTATCCCGCTTACGAGATCATCGTGGTCGATGACGGTTCGACGGACATCACCAGGCAAGTGGCTTCGCTTTACAAGAACATCCGCTCGATCCAACAAACGCACCAAGGGCTTTCCGTCGCGCGCAACACCGGGCTTTTCGCGGGCGATGGCGAGGTGGTGGCGTTTACGGACGCGGATTGCCGCGCGGACGAGGACTGGTTGTATTATTTGGTGAGCGATTTGCTCAAGGGGTCGTTTGTGGGAATGGGCGGGCATAATTTCCTGCCGCCGGATGATTCGGCGGTGGCCGCGGCGGTGATGGTTTCGCCGGGCGGCCCGGCCCATGTGATGTTGACAGACCGGCAGGCAGAGCACATCCCCGGCTGCAACATGGCGTTTTACAAATGGGCGCTGGCGGAGATCGCCGGCTTCGATCCGATCTTTCACCGCGCGGGCGACGACGTGGATATTTGCTGGCGTTTGCAGGAGCGGGGGTATCGAATCGGCTTTAGCCCGCCGGCTTTCGTGTGGCATTACCGGCGCTCAACGCTGGCGGCCTATTTGCGCCAGCAAAGCGGCTATGGCGAAGCGGAAGCGATGCTGGTGCGGCGGCATCCGGAATACTTTAACTCCATTGGCGGCAGCGTCTGGCAGGGGCGGATTTATACGGCGTCCAAATTCGGGCTGACTGTCCGCAAGCCGATCATCTACCACGGGTTGTTCGGCACCGGATTTTTTCAAAGCGTCTATCGCACGGAACCGGCCGTGGCCCTCATGCTTTGCACCAGCCTGGAGTATCATGTCCTGGTCAACCTGCCGCTGCTGGCGCTGTCGGTGCCGTTCCGCGCGTTGCTGCCGCTGGCGCTCGCGAGCGCGGCTCTCTCGCTGGGAGTGTGCGCGGTGGCGGGAGCGCAGGCGGAATTGCCGCGCGACAAGCAGCGGTTTTGGTCGCGGCCAGTTGTGGCGCTGCTGTTTTTCTTGCAGCCCATTGTGCGCGGCTGGGCGCGGTATCAAGGCCGGCTGAACTTCGGGCCGACTCCCAAGAAAGCCGTCGAAAGCCTGGCATCGCTCTCCATGCGCGATGGCGGCGGAGCGGTGGAGCACGTGGAGTATTGGTCCAACACGGCCATGGATCGGCTGGAGTTCGTGCGGCGCGTGTTGGAACGGCTGGACCAGGAGGGATGGGAAACCAAACCCGACGCCGGCTGGAGCGATTTCGACGTGGAAATCATGGGCAGCCGTTGGTGTTATCTGCAATTGGCGACGGTCGTGGAACCGCACGCCAACGGAAGGCAAATGGCGCGCTGCCGGCTGCGGGCGGCGTGGTCGCTTTTCGCCAAGGTTGCTCTTTGCTCGATGCTCGGCTTTGAATTGGTCGTCATCGGGTTCATATGGGAAATTTTTTGGCCGATTTGGTTTTTGGTTTTGACCGTGCCCGCCTTCGTGTGGTACGTCCACTGCAACCGCCGCGATTTGCAGCGCTTGATTGCAGCCGTGCTGGATGACATCGCGCAGAAAAATGGAATGATCAAACTGAACCGCGACAAGACTCCCGCCAAAACATGAACGTGACCCAGGTTGCCATCCGCCCCAGCCAAGCCTCGGAGCTGGCGGGCCGCCCGGCCTTGACGCCGGAATTGCTCGCCGCCAGCGGCGCGCGTTATTCGCGAAGCAACGAAGGCCTTGCGGCCATCCTTTCCAAAATCGATCCGCTCAACCTGGAAAAATCGGTTGACTCGATTTTTCGGATGGTCGATTACGGCCATCAATCCATCGCGGACATGGTCCCGGCGGCAATGTTCATTGACGGCGTTTCGATGTGGCTGGCCTATTATATTTGGACGCTTTGCCCGACGGCGGGCGGGCAGGAATCCTCGACGCGCTACATTAAAATTTCGATGGACGGCCTGATTCCGCCGGAAACCTTGGGCCTGGGAGATGCGGCCGGGTGGCGCGAGTTGATGGGAAAATGTTTCCAATCTTATCAAGCGGCGGTGGAGATTTGGGAGGAACTCGCCAGCGCGCAGCCGGCCTTGATGGGCATTCCGAGGTCGCTGCTCGAAGACGCGTCGGAGTCCGCGCGCAAAAAGGTCGCGCGCATGAGGCGCAATTATGCCTTTGACCGCGCCCGTTATTTTCTGCCGGCCGCGGCCTCGACCAATGTCATGCTTATCATGTCCGCGCGCGGCTGGGTTAACCTGTGCCAATTCCTGCTTTCGCATCCGCTGCCGGAAGCGCGGCAATTGGGAGAATTGCTCCAGCGCGAATTGGCGCTGCCCGCGCCGCGGATGATCAAACACGCGCGCGCGGTGGATTCGGTGCGGCAGGCGATCGCGGGCGAATTCAATAATCTCGTGGAGCAGGCGCGGGCTGGCTCGCCAGCGCAAAGCGGCATCCCGTTTCTGGAAGTTTTGGCGCCGGAGGGAATTTCGGCGGAGCAATTGGCGCGCGGCCTGGCGCATCACAACAACCGTTACGCGCCCATTGGAACCAGTTTGCAGCGGACAAGCGTGCGGTTTGGGTGGTCGGCCATCGGCTTCGCGGAGATTCGGGATTTGAACCGGCATCGGACGGGGAGCAAATACTGTCCGCTGGTTCCGCAGGGATTTTATTTCGCGGCCGACCAAATGCCAGGGCCGGCGGCGGAAAAACTCGAGGCTTTGCGGAAGCTGGCGGAGACGGGACGGCGCGCCACCGAACGCTCGAGCGAACTTTTGCGCGAGGCCAATCCGGCCTGCGTTTACTGGACGCTGCTCGGCACGGAGTATCCGTTCGAGCATGTGACAACGGCGGACAAATTCATTTACGAGGCGGAGTTGCGCACGGGCCTGGGAGCGCACTTTCGTTACGCCCAGCATTTGCGCGACGCGCTGGCGCTGTTTTACAAGCGGTATCCTTCAACACGAGGATTGATTTTGGAAGGCAGCGCGGAGCCGGAATGAGCGCGCTCAGCGGGAAAGGGTGACTTTGACGAGATTGAAACGGTCGTGCGCGCGGATGCCTTCTTTGGCGCCAGCGCCGTAAACACTAAAAATGGCCCACACCGTTCGGCCATCTTCACTCATCCATTTTCGCGGAAATTCGCAGGTCAGGCCCTCGCCCTCGCGGCCCATGCCGCCCCAAGCGTCATAATATGCGGCGGTGAACCAAGGGCCCCAGGGACGCCGGGCCTCGAAGATGCCCAATTGGCCGGGGCCAGTGTGATAGCTGGAGAGCAGGAAACATCCCAAGCCGGGATCGAATGCCATCCCGGCGGGCGCGACGCCGTTGGTATCCGTAAAGATCGGTCGGGCGGAAGTGAAGGCCCGGTTCCACACCGGCTGTCCGCTTTCGTCGAGGCCGCTGAAGAATTCGCAGGCGCCCTGTTCGAGGATTTTTCCATGCGGCACTCGTGACAAGAATATTTCCTTGCTCTCGCCGCGCCGGCTCGCTTGTTGGACGCCATACAAATAAGCGTATCCCTCCAGATAATCCGGCGCGCCGGCTCCGTCCTGGCCGAAGTTGAGAAATCGCGCCGGTTGAAAATGGCCTTCGCCTTTGGGAAACAGCCAATCGCATCGGGCCCAGGAGGCGCCTTTGTTGGTGGACCAAGCGAGGATGTGGTTGACGTCCGGCCATTTTCCGTCCTGAAGATTGACGCAGGTGTAGAGAATTCCCTGGTCGAAAAGGAGCGCGCCGGTTTTGCCCTTTTTGGGAAACGAGGCCGGATGCTCCGGGTTCTTTCCGCCGTTGACGTTGAATCCCTGGAAATGTTCCGGGCCGCCTTCAAGGCGAGCGAAGCCCATGCTGACGCGGCCATCAGAATCCGTGCCGCCGAACCCGCCGCCGTCGCCCCATGAAAGATACAAATTCCCATCTGGGCCCCAGGTCATCGGCCACAAATCGCTGCCGGGGGCGGCCGTTTGCCGGGTGTCCCAATGCCATTCGATGCCCTTGATCGCCGGGCTGGGAGGATAGGGGGCGGGTTGGGCCGCCGCCCCAAAAGCCGCAGTCAATAATAAAGCAACAATAGCCGGCCGCACGTTTATGCGGGCGCGGCGGCCGCGGACTGCTCCTGCTTTTTCTCTTCGGCCTTGGCCGGTTCTTTGGCGGCTTCAGCCGTCCCGGGCTTGGTCGTTGGCGCGGGCGCTTCGGGCACGGGGACATCGACAAACTCCAGGATGGCCTGCTGCGCGGAGTCTCCCTGGCGCTGGCCCATGCGCACAATGCGGGTGTAGCCGCCTCGGCGCTCTTTCTGGGTGGGGGCGATGTCGTTGAAGAGAATCTTGATGGCGTCCTCGTCCTGGTGCAGGCGGGCGGAGGCCAGGCGGCGGTCGTGCAGGGTGCCGCCCTTGCCCAAGGTGATCATTTTCTCGGCCACCGAGCGGGCGGCCTTGGCTTTGGCCAAAGTCGTCTTGACGCGGCGATGCTTGATGAGGCTGCACACCAGGTTGGCCAGCATTCTGTTGCGATGCTGGCCGGTGCGGCCCAGTTTGGCGGTGCGTTTAAGATGGCGCATAACGGTCTGCTTATTCGATTTTGTGTTCGTCCTTGGGTGCTTCCAAGAGGGCGGCGTCGATATTCATGCCCAGCGAGAGGCCCAAGCTGGCCAGTTTTTCCTTGATCTCGTTGAGGGACTTTTTGCCGAAGTTGCGGTACTTGAGCATCTCGGCCTCGGTCTTCATGGCGAGCTGGCCGACGGTGGTGATATTGGCGTTGTTGAGGCAATTGGCCGCGCGCACGCTCAACTCAATTTCGTTGACGCTCATGTTGAGCAGCTTCTTCATCTTGGCCTTCTCGTCGTCCTGCTTGGCCTCGGTTTCCTCAAATTCCACGGCGTTCTTGTCGTAGCCGACGAACACGTCGAGATGATGCTGAAGAATGGCCGAAGCCTGGGTCAGGGCGTCGTCGGGCGAGATGCGGCCGTCGGTCCAGATTTCCATGAGGAGGCGGTCGTAATCGGTGCGCTGGCCGACGCGGGCGTTCTCGACGGCGTAACGGACGCGCGTGACGGGCGAAAAGAGGGAGTCGATGGCGATGACGCCGATGGCCTGGTCGGGCTTTTTATTTTCGTCGCCGGGGCAGAAGCCGCGCCCAACTTTGACCTCGAGTTCCATCTCGAATTTTTTCTTCTTGTCGAGAGTGCAGATGACCTGCTTGGGATTGACGATCTCCAGGTTCTGGGCCAGTTCGATGTCACCGGCCGTGACGGCGCCTTCCTTGTTGACAGAAAGCAGGAGCGTTTGCGGCTCGCGCGACTGGGAGCGAAAAAGAACTTTCTTGAGGTTCAGGACGACGTCGGTCATGTCCTCGACTACGCCATCGATCGTGGCGAATTCATGGACGGCGCCATCGACCTTGATGGAGCTGATGGCGGCGCCTTCCAGCGAGGAGAGGAGCACGCGGCGCAGCGAGTTGCCGACGGTATGGCCGTAGCCCGTTTCAAAGGGTTCGGCGATAAACTTGGCGTAGGTTTCGGTGGCGGTATTGTCTTCCTTGATCAACCGCTTGGGCATTTCAAAACGACCTAGACGTACTGGCATAACTTTCCTTTCAACAATTTTAATCTGGCATTTCCGCCGTTCCCGCCGGCGAAGCAGCCCGTGTAATTGTTTTGCCCCGCCGGAGCGGAGCGGTTTTTGACATTAGCGGGAATAAAATTCGACGACAGCCTGCTCGTTGGCGATGGGGTGGATTTCTTCGCGCGTTGGAATGCGCATGACCACGCCCTTGAAGGCTTCCTTGTTAAGGGAAAGCCAGTCAGGCACGACTTTGCTGGTGGACAACTCGAGGTTCTTGGTGGCCAATTGGCGCGAAACGTTGGTCTCGCGCACCTCGATGGCATCGTTCACTTTGAGGCAGTAGGACGGAACATTGACCTTGCGGCCGTTGACCTTGACATGGCCGTGGCTGACCATTTGGCGGGCGGCGGCGCGAGTGATGGCAAAGCCCAGATGATAAACCACGTTGTCCAGGCGCGTTTCCAGGATTTGCAGCATCTGCTCGCCGGTGACGCCGCGGCGGCGGAGCGCCTTCTCGTAAACGCCGCGGAACTGGCCTTCCATCAGGCCGTAAAAGTAACGGAGCTTTTGCTTCTCGATCAGCCCCAAGCCGTAATCGGTGTGCTTGCGGCGGGACTTGGGGCCGTGGACGCCGGGGCCGTAGTTGCGGCGTTCGAGATATTTATCAGGGCCGAAAAGCGGGATGCCAAACCGGCGGCTGATGCGTGTGCGAGGACCTGTATAGCGAGCCATAGTAAAATAGGTTTTGAATTAGACGCGGCGCTTTTTGCGCGGGCGGCAGCCGTTGTGCGGGATCGGGGTGACGTCCTTGATGGTCGTGATTTCGAGGCCGATGGCCTGCAACGCGCGAATGGCGGACTCGCGGCCTGAACCGGGACCTTTGACGCGAACTTCGACTTCCCGCATGCCGTGGGACATGGCCTGGCGGGCGGCGTCCTGCGCCACCTGCTGGGCGGCGAAGGCCGTGCTCTTGCGGGAGCCTTTGAAACCAACCCGGCCGGCGCTGGACCATCCCAGGACGTTGCCGTGCATATCGGTGATGCTGACGTTGGTGTTGTTGAAAGTGGCCAAAATGTTGGCAATGCCGACGGCGATGTTCTTGGCGCCCTTGGCCTTGATGATCTTCTTGGCGTTGGCATCATCGGCCAGCAATTCGGCGGCCGTAGGAGCGGCGGTGGCAGCGACCGGCGCGGCGGGAGCGCTGGCGTCAGGGGCGGCCTTTTTGGCCTCGGCGCCCGAAGCGGATTCGGCGGCGGCCGGTTTCTTGGCGGCGTCGCCGGAGGCTTCCGGCTTGCCTTCCTTCTTCGGCGCGGGTTTTTTGCTTTTTTGATCTTCAGCCATAATGGGAAATTAGTGGATGCCGGTTTTGGCGTTGGGATTGCGCTGGACGCCGACGGTTTTGCGCGGGCCTTTGCGTGTGCGGGCGTTGGTGGAGGTGCGCTGGCCGCGGACGGGCAGCCCGCGCAGGTGGCGGATGCCGCGATAGCACTTGATGCCCTGAAGGCGCTTGAGATTCATGCCCAACTCGCGGCGCAGGTCGCCTTCAATCACATACTTGCCATCCTGAATCGCGTGGACGATCTGCGAAAGCTGCTGCTCGTTGAGGTCCTTGGCGCGGAGCGCGGGATCAATTTGAGCCTTGGCCAGGATGATCGTGGCATTGGACGGGCCAATGCCGAAAATGTAGCGCAAAGCGATGTCGATTCGCTTTTCGCCCGGGATTTCAACACCTACAATTCGAGCCATAAAAACGTTTAGCCTTGTTTCTGTTTGTGGCGCGGGTTCGTGCAAATGACACGAATCACACCCTTGCGTTTAATCACTTTGCAGTTCTCGCAAAGTTTTTTGACTGATGCTCTGACTTTCATAAATTCATCAACCTGCGGCCATTATGCTGCCTTTGGACAGATCGTAAGGCGACAATTCCACCTTCACCGTGTCGCCAAGAGCCATGCGCTGAAAAGCCAGGCGACGCTTGCCCGAAACGTGGGCCAGCAGACGGTGGCCATTGGCCAGCTCGACGCGAAACAAATTGGAGGCCAGCACTTCCACTATCCGGCCTTCAGCTTCGATGGCGTCTTTGCGGGCCATGTTAAAATTTCCGGTTCAGCTTCCGTTATCAACACCGTATGTTCAAAATGAGCGGACAATTGACCATCTTTGGCTGCCACTGTCCAGCCATCGTTTAGGACAACCACTTGAGGCCCGCCGGCGTTGACCATCGGCTCAATGGCCAAGGTCATGCCCGGCCTCAATTTAGGCGATTGTTTCTCATTTTCAACGTAATTGGGCACCTGCGGCTCCTCGTGAACCGTCCGGCCCACGCCGTGTCCGACAAATTCGCGCACGATGCTGAACCCGCTGGACTCCACATAAGTCTGGACGGCGCGCGAAATGTCCACCACCCGATTTCCCGGCAGCGCCTTCGCGATGCCTTCGTAAAGAGATTGTTCGGTCACATCCATTAACCGCTGCGCCCGCACGTCGCATCCGCCGACCGCGAGCGTCCTGGCCGTGTCGCCGATGTAACCATGATACGCAACGCCAATGTCCAGGCTGACAATATCGCCAAATTCGAGCCGGCGCGGTCCGCCCAAGCCGTGGACCACTTCCTCGTTGACCGAGATGCAAATCTGGCGCGGAAATTTGCGATAGCCCAAGAACGCGCTCTTGGCCCCGTGTTCGCGCATCCGCGTGCCGGCGAATTCGTCCACCTCGCGCGTCGTGAGGCCGGGCCGGACGAAGGCGCAGACTTCATCCAAAATCGTGCTGGCCACCTCGCAAGCGGGACGCATCGACTCCAAGTCACGCTCCGTCTTTAAAATGATCATTTTTCCAGCCACACGAAAATGCTCCGGCACCAAGGCGCCGGGCTAGAATCGGCCCTTAAGCCGGCCTTTCTTCAGGAAGCCATCGTAGTGGCGCATGAGCAAATGGGTCTCCATCTGCCGCATCGTGTCGAGCATGACGCCGACGATAATCAACAAACTTGTGCCGCCAAAGAACTGGGCCACGGTTTGGGGAATGGTCATGGCCTGCCCCAGAATAATCGGGATGACAGCGATAACGGTTAGAAAGATCGCGCCCGCCAGCGTGATGCGGCTCATGGTGCGGTGAAGATAATTGGAGGTGGCCTGGCCGGGGCGCACGCCGGGGATGTAACCGCCGGATTTTTTCATGTCGTCGGAAATCTGCAGCTCGTTGAACTGGGTGGCGACCCAGAAATAGGAGAAGAACAAAATCATCAAACCGTAGATGGTAAGGTAGAGCAGCGAACCGCGCGACATCATGGAGGAGAGTTCATCGAAGACTTTCCAATGGTAGGTGCGGCCCAGAAAGCTGAGCACCATGGTCGGAACCATCAAAATGGCGGAGGCAAAAATAACGGGCATGACGCCGGAATAATTGACGCGCAGAGGCATGAACGAACTGCCGCCCGAATACATTTTGCGGCCCACCACACGCTGGGCGTATTGCACCGGAATCTTGCGCTCGGCCTGCGTGACGGCGACCACACCGGCGATGACCGCGACCAGCAAAAGCACTAGGGCAACGAGATGGAAAACATTGAAACGATGCTCGCCCATCGGCCCTTTGAGCAAAAACATATCGACCAGCCCTTGTCCCGCCTGCGGCAGGCGAGCCAGAATGCCGATGGTGATGATGAGGGAAATGCCGTTGCCAATGCCGCGATCCGTGATCTGTTCGCCCAGCCACATGAGCAGCATCGTGCCGGTTGTCAGGATCATGGTTGTCTGGATGCGATACCACCAGATCGGAGAAATCAAAACCAGGTTGCGGTCCAATCCCTTGAAAATATCGCCAGCGTGCTCCCAGCCGATGGCCATAACCAAACCCTGGCCCAAACAGAGGAACAGCGTCATCACGCGGCCGTATTGGATGAGCTTGGTGCGCCCTCCTTCTTCGCGGGAAAGCTTGCTCAGAAACGGAATGACCGCCTGCAACAGTTGCAGAATAATCGTGGCGCTGATGTAAGGCATGATGCCCAGCGCACCGACGGCGCAACGCTCAAAACCGCCGCCGGTGAACATGCTGTACATGCCCAGAAAACCGCCGCCGCTGTTCTTGCCGGCGGTTGATTCAAAGAAATCGGCCAGCGCCTTGCCATCCAATCCGGGCACGGGCACCAGAGAAGTCAGGCGGCAGATGGCCAACACCACCAAGGTAAAGATCATCCGGGACTTCAGCTCCGGGATTTTGAAGCAGTTGTTAAGGGTGTTGATGATGGAGTTGAACATCTAGGCGCTCACTTGGCGGGTTTGGCGGCCGGCTTGCCGCCCGCCGGCTGGGCCGGCGCTTTGGATTCGATCAATTGGCAGGCGCCGCCAAGTTTTTCGATCTTGGCACGGGCCGAGGCGCTGAACGCATGAGCTTTGACTGTCAGTTTGCGGGTCAGCTCGCCATCGCCCAGGATTTTCAAGCGTTTTTCGCGGCCTTTGGCCAATCCACGTCCGCGCAAAGCGGATTCATCGACGGTGGCGCCGTCTTCAAAAGCGTTGAGGGCGTCCAAATTGACAGGAATATAACGGATGGCGAAGCGGGCATTATTGAAGCCGCGCTTGGGAATGCGGCGGATCAACGGCATCTGGCCGCCTTCAAATCCGATGCGGATGGAGCTGCCGGAACGGGCCGTCTGGCCCTTGCCGCCGCGGCCGCTGGTCTTGCCGTGGCCGCTGGATTCACCCTGGCCAAGGCGTTTGCGGCGATGCTTGGCGCCGGGGCGTGGTTTAAGATCGTGTAAGCGCATAAAAATCAGGAGGCGGCAGGCGGCGGATTGCCTTGGGCCGGAGCGGCCGCGGGAGCAGCCAGCGCCGGAGCAGCCAGCGCCGGAGCAGCCGGTGCCGGGGCGGCCGGAGCAGGAGCGGAGGCAGCAGGCGCGGCGGGAGCAACCTTCTTGAGTTTGGCTTCCATTCCGCGGCCCCTGTAAATGTCTTCGCGCATCCGGAGCCGTTGAAGCCCTTCCATGGTGGCTTTGACCACGTTGGAAGGATTGTTGGAGCCGAGGGATTTGCTTAAAATATCCTTGATGCCGGCTGCTTCCAGCACAGCACGAACTTTCGGCCCGGCAATGATGCCGGTGCCGGGAGAGGCCGGGCGCAGCATGACTTTGGCGCCGCCGTAACGGCAGAAAACAGCGTGGGGGATGGTGGCATCCTTGACGGCGACGGTAATCATGCGCTGCTTGGCCATTTCGCCCCCTTTGCGAATGGCTTCGGACACTTCAACGGCCTTGCCGAGGCCGAGGCCGATGCGGCCCCGCTTGTCACCGGCGACAACAAGGGCGCTGAAACTAAAACGCCGGCCGCCTTTGACGACTTTGGCGGAACGGTTGATGAAAACGACTTTCTCGCTCAGCTCGGACCCGCCGCCCCCTTCGGCCGACGGATCTCCGCCTTCGGGCGAACCCGGTCGCGCGCGCCGAGGGCCGCGGCCAGGACCGCGCCCGCCGCCGCCACGTGAGTTGCCGGAAGGGTTTCTATTTGGTGAATCAGGCACAGTATTCTTTCGTAAAGGTTAAAATGTCAAACCGCCTTCGCGCGCGGCATCTGCCAAGGCCTTGACTTTGCCGTGATAGCGGGCGCCGCTGCGATCAAAAACGACGCTGGTGATACCCTTGCTCTTGGCCGCCTCGGCCGCGAGTGCGCCGACTTTTTTGGCGCCAGCCACGTTGGCGGCCGCTTTTTGCTCGGCCTTGGCCTTCTTGCCGTGGGTGGAGGCGCTGGCCAGCGTCACCCGAGCCACATCGTCGATGAACTGCACCATGATATGCTGATTGGAAAAACGGACGCTCATCCGGGGGCGCTCCTTGGTGCCGGAAATTTTCTTGCGAATGCGCCAGTGGCGCAGCGTGGAGAGTCTTTCTTTTTTGTCGGTTCTCATGCTTATTGCACCGTCTTGCCTTCCTTGCGCCGGACTTTTTCGCCGGCATAACGAACGCCTTTGCCTTTGTAAGGCTCCGGCGGATAGTAACTGCGGATTTCCGCGGCGACCTGGCCGACCATTTGTTTGCTGGGGCCTTCGATGGTCAGTTTGGTGTTTTCCTCGACCGTCACTTTAATCTGGGCGGGGATTGGATAATTGACCGGATGCGAGTAGCCGAGGGCCAGGTTGACTTTGTCTCCTTGGACAGCGGCTTTGAAGCCGACGCCCTGGATTTCCAGTTTTTTGACGAAGCCATCGGCCACGCCCTTGACCATGTTGTTGACGATGGCGCGGCTCAGGCCGTGCAGGGCCTTGGCCTCGGCGTCGTCGCCATTGCGGCTGACGAGCAGAATGGCGCCGTCCAGCTTGGCCGAGGTGCGGGAGGGCAGTTCAAAATCCAGCTTGCCTTTGGGGCCTTCCACAAAGACTTGCTGGCCATTGATCCGCACTTTCACATTCGGCGGCACGGTCACCGGCAATTTTCCTATGCGCGACATATATAAAAAATACTAAAAGTCCGCCAGATTACCACACTTCACACAACAATTCACCGCCGACGTTCTTCTGGCGGGCCTGGGTTCCGGTCATGATCCCCTCCGAAGTGGAGAAAATCGAGACGCCCAAGCCGCCCAAAACGCGGGGAATATCCTGCGATCCCATGTAGCGGCGCAGGCCGGGCGTGCTGACCCGGCGCAAACCCTCAATGACGCTTTTGCGGCCATTGTATTTGAGCTTGATCTTGATGGACTTGAAAGGCTTGCCTTCGACGTTCACCTCGGCCACGTAGCCTTCGCGCTGGAGAAGGCGGGCAATGCTCTCTTTCATCCGGGAGTGCGGCACAACGGCGTGCGGCAGCACGGCCCGGCCGGCATTGCGGATGGTCGTCAGCATGTTTGAAATTGGGTCGCTCATAGGTACCTTACCAACTGGCCTTGGTCACACCGGGAATCAGCCCGTTCAACGCCGCCTCGCGAAAGGTCAGGCGGGA
Source organism: Verrucomicrobiia bacterium (assembly GCA_036501625.1). Classification (GTDB taxonomy): domain Bacteria; phylum Verrucomicrobiota; class Verrucomicrobiia; order Limisphaerales; family Palsa-1400; genus Palsa-1400. The sequence continues at coordinate 55,412 of DASXZY010000006.1, read as the reverse complement.
GCAGGCGAACTTGCGCAGGTAGCCGTGGCGGCGGCCCGACATTGAGCAGCGGTTGACCAGGCGGCTGGGGCTGGCGTTGCGGGGCAGCTTGCTCAAGGCGGCGTAATCGCGCCTGGCTTTAAGCTCGGCGCGCAGGGCGGCGAACTTCTTGACCGTCGCGGCCTTTTTCTTGTTGCGTTCTATCCATGCTGTTTTGGCCATAAAATTTTCTCTTTACTTGCTCTCGGCGAAGGGCATGCCCATCATCTTGAGCAATTCCAGCGCTTCCTCGTTGGTGGGCGCGCTGGTGACAATGACGATGTCCATCCCTTGCGTGCGTTTGATTTTGTCCAATTCGATCTCGGGGAAAATGGTCTGGTCGCTTACGCCCACGGTGTAGTTGCCGCGGCCGTCGAAGGATCGGGGGGACAGCCCGCGGAAGTCGCGGATGCGCGGCAGCGCGGCGGAAACCAAGCGGTCAAAAAACTCGTACATTACTTCGCGGCGCAGGGTGACGCGGCAGCCGATGGACTGGCCCTCGCGCAATTTGAAATTGGCGATGCTGTGGCGCGATTTGTTGATGACCGGCTTGCGGCCGGTGATGAGGGTCATATCGCGCACGGCGTCGTCCACGGCGCCTTTTTCCAGGGATGCGCTGACGCCCATGTTCACGACGATTTTTTCCAGGCACGGAATCTGGTGGACGTTTCCGTATTTGCGCTTTTCGCGCAAGGCGGGACGAACTTCGTCGATGTATTTCTGGTAAAGTCTGGGTTTCATTCTTTGGAGGCCTCCGCCGTTTCAGCGGGCGCCGGGGCGCTTTCAGCCGGGGTGCGCGCGGCCGCGCGCTGGTCGTAGCGGGAGGCGAGCATGACGTTGGAAATGTGAATGGTGCCTTCGCGCTCGACGATGCTGCTCTCAGCCTGGTTCTGATTCTTTTTGGTGTGGCGCTTGATCATGGCCAAACCCTCAACCAGGACGCGTTGTTTCTTGGTCTTGATTTCGAGAATCTTGCCGCGGCGGCCCTTTTCAGACCCGGCGATGACCACGACCTCGTCCCCTTTTTTGACATGAGCTTTGGGCATAACTAGATAACCTCCGGCGCCAGGGAAATGATTTTCATGAACCGCTTTTCGCGCAATTCACGCGCGACAGGGCCGAAAATGCGCGTGCCGCGCGGATTGTTTTCCTTGTCAATGATGACAATCGCATTGCTGTCGAAGCGCAAATAGGAGCCATCGGCCCGGCGGATTTGCTTGCGCGTGCGCACCACGACCGCGTCCACCACTTCGCCCTTCTTGACGGTGCCGTCCGGCGCGGCTTCCTTGATATGGGCTTTGATGACGTCGCCGATGCCGGCGTAACGCTGATTGCGGCCGATGACACCGATGGTCGCGGCGCGCTTGGCGCCGGTGTTGTCGGCCACGTCTAAAATGGAGCGAACCTGTAACATAAATCCTGGCTAGGCGGCGGCGTGGGCTGGGGCTTCAGCGGAGCGCTCCACCACCTGGGTCAGGCGCCAGCGTTTCAATTTGGACAATGGGCGCGTTTCGTGGATCAAAACGAGATCGCCCACCTTGGCCTCGCTTTTTTCGTCGTGCGCGTAGTATTTGGAGAAAGCGGTCACGACCTTTTTGTATTGAGGATGCGGAAAGCGCCGCTGCACTTGCACGATGATGGTCTTGGCCATCTTGGCCCCGATGACTTTGCCCAGGCGCTCCTTGCGATGGCCGCGATGAGCGGCGGGAGCGGGAGCGGCTGGCGCTGGTGGCTGAGTTGATGTGGCTTCTGGCATAATTCCCTTAAGAGGCGGCGTGGCGGAGTTGGGAGATGCGAGTTTCCAACCGGGCGATGTCCCGGCGCAACAGGCGCAGGCGGGCCGGCTTTTCCAATTGGCTGGTGGCCTGCTGCAAACGCAGGTTAAACACCTCCTGCCGCAGGTCCCGGCTCTTGGCGGCCAGTTCCTGCTCGTTCAAATCTTTAATCTCGGACATTTTCATGCTTCTTCAGCCCATCTGGTGACGGGAAATAAACTTGGTCTTGATCGGCAACTTGGTGGCCGCCAGGCGCATCGACTCGCGCGCAATCGCTTCCGGCACGCCGTCCACTTCAAAGAGAACATTGGCCGGGCGGATGACGGCGACCCAGGATTCCAAAGGCCCTTTGCCTTTGCCCATTCGCGTTTCGAGAGGCTTTTTGGTGAATGATTTGTGGGGGAAAATGCGAATCCAAACTTTGCCGCGGCGCTTCATATACCGGGTGACGGCCACGCGGGCGGCCTCAATCTGTTTGTTATGCAGCCAGCAGCGTTCCATGGATTGCAGTCCGTACTCGCCAAAGGCGACCGTCGAACCGCTGTGGGCCAAGCCCTTGCGGCTGCCGCGGTGCATTTTGCGGTACTTCACTCTTGCTGGACTCATCGCCATATAAAATCTCGCTTCTCTAAAAAATCGTTAATGCTTGCCTCAGGCGGCCACGGTCGCGCCCGGAGCTTCAACCTTCGTTGGTTTCTTCTCCGCAGGGGTGTCGCCGCGGCAAATCCAGCATTTGATGCCCAATTTGCCATACATAGTGTTGGCTTCGGCGAACCCGTAGTCGATATTGGCCCGCAACGTATGCAGCGGGACGCGGCCTTGATGGTATTTTTCCACGCGCGCGATTTCCGCGCCACCGAGGCGGCCGCCGACGCGCACTTTGATGCCTTCGGCTCCGAAATCCATGGCCACTTGGACGGCCTTCTTCATTGCGCGCCGGAAGGAAACCCGCCGCTCCAATTGAACGGCCACGTTTTCGGCGACCAGTTGGGCGTCCATCTCCGGCTGCTTGATTTCCTGGATATCAACATAGACTTCCTTGCCGGTCATCTTGCTGATTTCCTCTTTGAGCTTGTCGATTTCCGCGCCTTTGCGGCCAATGACGACCCCAGGACGGGCGGTGAAAATGGTAATGCGGCAGCGGGAAGCGGCGCGCTCCAATTGGATTTTGGAGACCGAGGCTCCTTCCAGCTTGGACTTGAGCAATTCGCGGATTTTGCGGTCTTCAGCCAGGAGCTTGCCGAAGTCTTTTTTCTCGGCGAACCACTTGGAACCCCAGTCTTTATTGACCGCCAGGCGCAGGCCGATAGGATTTGTTTTTTGACCCATAGATTTAATCGTCAGACAAAATGATTTTCACGTGGCAATTGCGTTTGATGATGGGACCGGCGGAGCCGCGCGCTTTGGGGATGAAGCGCTTGCTGTTGCCGGCTGTGCCCGCCACGGCGGATTTGACACGGAGTTTTTCGATCTGGAGGTTTTGAAAAGCGGGTTTGTGGAGTTTGAGGTCGTCGGCATTGGCCATGGCGGATTTGAGCGTGCGGGCCACCACACGCGCCCCTTTGCGCGGCACGACCGCCAGCACCGCCTGGGCGTGCGCGGCGGGCATCCCCTGAATCTGGCGGACGACCTCGCGCATCTTCTGCGCGGACATTCGGACATTTTTTGTAATGGCTTGGACTTCCATAATTCTTTATTTCGCTTCCGCTTTGGCCGTGTGCGCGCCGTGCTTTTTAAACGTGCGCGTGAGCGAAAATTCGCCGAGGCGGTGGCCCACCATGTTCTCCGTCACGAAAACCGGGTTAAAAACCTTGCCGTTGTGGACGTTGAATGTCAACCCGACAAAATCCGGCGTAATCATTGAGCGGCGCGACCAGGTCTTGATCGGCGACTTGGACTTGGCAGCCTTGGCCGCGTCAATCTTTTCCTGCAAATGTTGGTCAACAAACGGACCTTTTTTAATGGATCGACCCATACGTTAATCTCGTTATTTTCGTTTCATCGGGCGGCCATCGCGGCGGACGAGGATGAACCGGTTGGAAAACTTGCGTTTGTGACGCGTGCGATAGCCCTTGGCCAGCAATCCCCACGGGGAGGTCAATTGCTGCCAGCCGCCGCCGCTCTTGGATTTGCCAGCCCCGCCGCCGTTGGGGTGATCGACTGGGTTCCGCGAAACGCCGCGGTTGATCGGGCGGATGCCGCGATGCCGCGACCGTCCGGCCTTGCCCAAAATGATGTTCTCGTGCTCAATGTTGCCAACCTGGCCGATGGTCGCGTAACAGGTCTCATGCACCCGGCGGATTTCTCCCGAAGGCAGCCGGATGGTCGCGTAACTCTCGTCGCGTGACATCAGCGTGGCCGCGCCGCCAGCCGAGCGGACCATTTGCGCGCCTTTGCCGGGGGTAAGTTCGATATTATGAATGGCCAATCCCACTGGGATGGTTTTGAGGGGAAGGCTGTTGCCCACTTCAGGTGGCGCCGCCGGGCCGCTCAGAAGCTTGGCCCCGACCTGCAAACCGACTGGCGCTAAAATATACTGCTTTTCGCCGTCTTTGTATTGCAACAAAGCGAGGCGGGCTGTCCGGATCGGATCGTATTCAATGCCCAGCACTTCAGCTTCAATGCCGTGTTTATGGCGTTTGAAATCGACGTGGCGGTAGAACTGCTTGTGCCCTTTGCCGATGCCGCGGGCCGTCATGCGCCCGAAATGATTACGTCCACCCGATTTTTTGCGGATGCTGATAAGGCTCCGCTCGGGATGATCCTTAGTAATCTCATCGAACGACGCCACAGTAATGTAGCGCGTCGAAGGCGTTAACGGCCTGAACGTTTTAACTGGCATAAAAACAAAAAATGCGTCACGGCATCAAGCGGCGTCGGCCATTAATCCTGCGCCCAGCGGGGCGATCAGTTATCGGTCGCGCCATAGCCGCCAACTTCGCGAAATCGCGAATGGAGCGTGAAGATACCAAAGGTTGCAAAACGCGCAAGCGTTTTTTTGAAATATTATTTAAGGCGGAGAAATATGCTCCTCTCGACAGGCCGTTTTTGACGCGCTTCGGGAACGCGAATTTCCCTGAGCGCGAGGAGCAACGTCCGCTGCGACGTGGCTTCCGCATTGACGGGGAAGCGGCGAACGAACACACTTTGGCGTTGTGAGCTTATCCAATCGACAAATCGGTTGCGGCGCAAACAGGATAGCCGCAATTCCGCGACATGCTGTTTTCATTCCGTTCCTGGCCATTCTGCTGTGCGTGCTGTGCGCGGGGGCGGCTTGGGCGGATGACCCGCAGAAAACGCCGCTTTGGCGCGACCCTTCCCAGCCGCTGGATTTGCGCGTGCGCGACTTGGCCGGCCGCATGACCCCGGAGGAAAAGGCGCTGGAGGTTTGTAATGTCGCGCCCGGCATTCCACGGCTGGGCCTGCCTGCTTACAATTATTGGAACGAATGCCTGCATGGCATCGGGCGCGCGGGCATCGCGACAGTTTTTCCGCAGGCCATCGGCATGGCGGCCAGCTTTGATCCGGCTTTGCTGCACACCGTGGCCGATGCCATCGCCACGGAAGCGCGCGCGAAAAACCGCGAATACACGGAGGCCCACAATGGCGACAGTGTCAATTATACGGGGCTGTCGTTTTGGTCGCCGAACATCAACATCTTCCGCGATCCGCGCTGGGGGCGGGGACAGGAGACCTACGGGGAAGACCCATTTCTGACGGCCCGGCTGGCGGTGGGTTACATCACGGGATTGCAGGGAGACGATCCGAAATACGTCAAAGCCATGGCCTGCGCGAAGCACTTCGCCGTGCATAGCGGGCCGGAGATTTTGCGGCACAGTTTCGACGCGCAGCCGCCGGAACGGGATTTTTACGAGACCTACCTGCCGCAATTCGAGGCCGCCGTGACCGAGGGCCACGTTGGCGCGGTCATGGGCGCCTACAACCGCCTCTACGGCACCCCTTGCAACGCCAGCCCGCTGCTGCTGCAAACGCTGCTGCGCGAACGATGGGGCTTCAAGGGGCACGTCGTTTCGGATTGCGACGCCATCTCCGATTTCTTTTACGGCCACGGGTTTTCACCGACGATTGAGTCGGCCGCGGCTTCGGCCGTCAAGGCGGGCTGCGATCTTTGTTGCGGGACGGAGTACAAGCAACTGGCCGACGCGGTCAACGACGGCCTGATTAAGGAAAGTGATCTTGACAGGGCCGTTGGCCGGCTGCTCGAAGCGCGGTTTCGGCTGGGTTTGTTCGATCCTCCGGAGATGGTGCCTTACTCGAAAATATCGACGAACGATTACGACACGCCGGCCCATGACCAATTGGCGCTGCGAATGGCCCGTGAGTCAATCGTGCTGCTCAAAAACGACGGCGTGCTGCCGCTGGACCGCGCCAAAATTCACAAGATCGCGGTCTTCGGTTTCAATGCCGCCTACACCAACATGCTGGTGGGCAATTACGAAGGCGAGCCGTCGCATCCGGTCACGATCGTGGCGGGCATTCAGGCGCTGGCGGGAACGAACATCGAAATCATTCCCATGACGGCCTGTCCGCTGGCGGTGCGGGTGCAGGATGACAACATCCCGGCCTACGCCGCGGCGCGGGCCAAGGCCGTGGAAGTGGCAAAGACGGTCGATGCCGTCATTTACGCGGGGGGGATTTGCGCGGAATTGGAGCGGGAGTTCATGAACGTGCCGTTCGAGGGATTCAACCACGGCGACCGCACGCGGATTGAATTGCCGCCGGTGCAGACGGAGTTTTTGAAAGCGGTGCAGACAGCGGGCAAGCCCATTATCTTTGTCAATTGCAGCGGCAGCGCCATGGCGATGCCGTGGGAAGCGGAACATCTCGCGGCGATTTTGCAGGCGTGGTATCCGGGCCAGGAGGGAGGCCGGGCGGTGGCGGAGGTTTTGTTCGGCGAGGCGAACCCGGCCGGGCGGCTTCCCCTGACGTTTTATCGCGCGACCGAGGACCTGCCTTCGTTCGTGGATTATTCGATGACGGGGCGCACGTATCGTTATTTCCAAGGGAAGGCGCTCTTCGCGTTCGGGCACGGATTGAGTTATACGACGTTTAAATATGACGGGGCGCAACTTGACAAGCCGCAAGCCGCCCCAACCGACACGATCCACGTGAAACTGGACCTCGCCAATACTGGGACGCGGGATGGGGACGAGGTCGTGCAAGTGTATTTCCGGCACGTCAAATCGGCCGTGCCGCAGCCGTTGGAAGCGCTATGCGGATTCGAGCGGGTGCCGGTGGAGGCCAAAAAAACGGCGCACGTGGACATCCCGGTGCGGATGAAGGACCTTCGTTATTGGGACACCGGCCGCAAAGACTACGTGGTGGAACCGGGGGATTATGAGCTTTTGGTGGGAGCGGCGTCCGACGACATCCGGGTGAAGCTGCCCTTGCGCGTCGAGGCCAGGTAGGGCCGCCGTTCCTGAAAACCTCCTCAGCTTTTGGAGGAGAGGCATTCCGTGTTTTGCCCGATGGCGCGCGGGGGCGTTCGGCATTACTAGAGAATCTCGATGAGAAATCGGCGTGAAAGATTCGCGTTTCCTGGCGGGCCATCATGATTACCCAAGCCGCCAGCGATCTGGTCCTGTCTCCAGCCTCGCCGGAAGCCAAGGCGCTGGCGGATTTGTTTGTGGTGACGCTGATTGTCTGCGCGGTGATTTTCGCGATCGTGGCCGGATTGACAGCCTGGTGCGCGCTGAAGTTTCGCCATCGCGGCCAGCCGGGCGAACCCCCGCAAGTCGCCGGAAACAAGAAGTTGGAAATCAGTTGGACGCTGGCCTCGGTCGTGGCGCTGATTTTTTTGTTTGTATTGACGGTGCAGGCGATGCGGATTTCAGACCCGCCCTCGGAACGGACGCCGGACATCACGGTCATTGGCCATCAGTGGTGGTGGGAAGCGCGCTATGCCGGCGGAGCGGTGGCGGCCAATGAAATCCACATCCCGGCCAAAACGGATGTGCTGGTCAAAGTGGATTCGGCGGATGTGATCCATGCCTTCTGGGTGCCGCAATTGGGGCGCAAAATGGACGCCATCCCCGGCCATCCCAACCGTCTGTGGATTCGCGCCGACCAGCCTGGCGAATATACGGGCGCCTGTTCGGTCTTTTGCGGGGCGCAACACGCGTGGATGCGCCTGCTTGTGGTGGCGGAATCGCAGGAGGAGTTCGCCGAATGGAGCGCGCGCCAAACGCCGGCCGCCAAAACTCCTGCAACGCCGGAGGCCGCGCGGGGACGGCAGGTTTTCCTGGCTCGGACGTGTGTCAAATGCCACTTCATCCGGGGCGTTGATGCCGAAGTGCAGGCCGGCCCGGACTTGACGCATTTCGCGAGCCGGCAATCCATCGGCACGGGAGTGGTGACGAACGACGCCACCCATTTGCGCTTGTGGCTGGCCGATCCGCAGCAAATCAAGCCCGCCTGCCTGATGCCTGATTTTCATCTCTCCATTGGCGAGGTGGGAGATCTTGCGTCGTATCTCGAAACGCTCAAATGAATCCAGCTTCCACCGCAATTTCTCCCGCAGGCATCGTAACCGATGAGGCCGCGGAGCGGGGACTGCTGTCATGGGTGGCCACGGTCGATCACAAGCGCATCGGAATCCTTTATTTGGTGACGACGTTTGGATTTTTTCTAGTTGGCGGCGTGGAGGCGCTGCTAATCCGGCTGCAATTGGCGGTGCCGAACAATCATTTGATCAAGCCGGAAACCTACAACCAGCTTTTCACGATGCACGGCACGACGATGGTTTTTCTGGTCGTCATGCCGGCGCTGATCGGCTTCGCCAATTATCTGGTGCCGCTAATGATTGGAGCGCGCGACATGGCCTTTCCGCGCCTCAACGCGATGAGCTATTGGCTGCTGGTCTTGGGCGGGTTGCTGCTGCATTTCAGCATCGTGGCGGGCGGCGCGCCGGCGGCCGGATGGTTCGCTTACGCGCCGTTGAGCGAATCGCCGTTTTCCTCCAGCAACGGGGTGGATTATTGGATACTGGCGCTGCTGATCCTGGGCATCGGCTCCGTCGCGGGTTCGATCAACATGATTGTGACCATTCTCACTTTGCGCGCGCCGGGCATGACGCTGCGGCGGGTGCCGTTGTTCGTCTGGATGGTGTTGATCAATTCCTTTCTGATCATCGGCGCGATGCCGGCCCTCAACGCGGACATCGTCATGCTGTTCATTGACCGCCAATTGGAGGCGCATTTTTTCCTCGCCAATGGAGGCGGCTCGCCGGTGTTGTGGCAGCATTTCTTTTGGACCTTCGGCCATCCGGAGGTCTATATCATGGCGCTGCCGGCCTTCGGCATGATTTCCGAAGTCATTCCCGTTTTCTCGCGCAAACCCATTTTCGGATACAGCTTCGTGGCCGCTTCGACGGTGGCCATCGGGCTGCTGAGTTTCGGCGTTTGGGCGCATCACATGTTCACGGTGGGGCTTGGTCACACGGCCGATCTTTTCTTCGCCGCGGCGAGCATGGCCATCGCGGTGCCGACGGGCATCAAGGTGTTCAACTGGATCGCCACCATGTGGGGCGGCGCAATCCGATGCACGACCTCGATGCTCTATGCGATGGCGTTCATCATTCAATTTGTCGTGGGCGGATTGAGCGGGATCACGTTCGCGGTCGCGCCGGTGGACTGGCAAATGCACAACACCTATTACGTGGTGGCGCATTTTCATTACGTGCTTTTTGGCGGGACGCTTTTTGGAATGCTGGCCGGGCTTTACTATTGGTTTCCAAAAATCAGCGGGCGAATGCTCTCCGAGAAAGTGGGCCGGTGGCAATTCTGGCTGGCCGTGATTGGCTTCAACCTGACGTTTTTTGTGCAACATTTCCTGGGATTCATGGGCATGCCGCGCGAGGTTTATACGTATCCCGATCTGCCGGGCTGGGGCATGATTAACATGCTCTCGACGATTGGCGCGTTCATTCTGGGATTTTCCATGTTGCTGCTGGGAGCGAATATTCTTTGGAGTTTGCTGCGCGGGGCGCCCGCGGGCGACAACCCGTGGAATGCCTGGACGCTGGAATGGGCGACCGCGTCTCCGCCGCCGATGAATAATTTCGAGCGCGTGCCGCTCATCCGCGGCCGCCGCCCCTTGTGGGACCTGGCCCACCCCGAACAGCCCGATTCTCCCGGCGCGACGCCGCAACCGGCGGGAGAAACGGCCATCGCGAAAAACAAAGCCTCCATGATCGTGTTTATCATATCGGAGGGATTCTTTTTCCTGATGCTGGTGATTGCCTACGTCTATTACAATCGCACGGCCGGGACCGGCCCGACGGCCGCCAGCAGCTTGAACCTGCGCCGGACGGGGGTGTTTACGGTTTGCCTTTTCGCGAGCAGTTTCACGTTGTGGCTGGCCGAGCGCGGCTTCAGGCGCCGGAGCCGCGCGGCGATGCTTTCGTGGCTGGCGGTGACCATCGCGCTGGGCGGCATTTTTCTGGCCGGGCAGGCCAGTGAGTACTGGGGGCTGTTCGAGAACGGCGTAACGGTTCACACCAATTTGTTCGCCGCCGCGTTCTTCACGTTGACTGGTTTCCACGGCCTTCACGTGACGATTGGCCTGATCGCGCTGCTGATCGTGCTGTGGCTGTCGCGCCGGGGCGGCGAGGAGGATTTCCGTTCGCCCGCGCTGGAAACCCTGGGGTTGTACTGGCATTTCGTCGATGGCGTGTGGGTGGTTGTGTTTTCCGTGGTTTATTTGAGGGCCTTTTTATGAGCACGAAGGAATATCTGATGTCCGCCTGGAGCTGGAATCCGATCGTGATTGGCGCGTGCGCGATCGCGCTGGTTGCCTATGCCGGGCTGGCGGGATTCAAATGGCGGGCGCGGTCGTGGTATTTTCTTGGAGCGGTTGCGATTTTCTTCCTGACACTCGCCTCGCCCCTGAACGCGCTGGCAAACGGGTTTCTCTTCAGCGCGCACATGCTGCAACACATGCTGCTGCTGCTGATTGTGCCGCTGCTGCTGTTGCTGGGTTTGCCGGAGATGGGGGCCGGATTCCGGGCGCCGCCATGGCTGCATTGGTTCGCGGGAGTAAGCGCCATGTGGATTTGGCACGAGCGCACGCTGTGCGATTTGGCCACGCGCACGGAAACGGTTCGTGTCATACAGATTATTTCGCTCCTGGCGCTGGGCGCGCTTTTTTGGTGGCCGCTGGCGGGGCCGGTGGAGCGGCGGCGAATGCCTCCGTTGAGGGGAGTGGCGTATTTGTTCAGCGCGTGCATTGCGTGCAGCGTGCTGGGAATTTTCATCGCGTTTTCACCGGCCGGAGCGGTCTGCCCGGTTTATCTTAATCCGCCCAATCAGCCGGCGCTGCTGAATTTGATTCGCCACGATTGGGGTTTTACGCCGGCCCGCGACCAGCAAACGGGCGGATTGCTCATGTGGGTGCCCGGTTGCGGCATTTATCTGGCCGGCATCCTGGCCTTGCTCGCGCGCTGGTACGGCTCGGTGGAAAAGCCTGAAGCCAGCCCCGCTCCATTTTTGCCGGCCCACCCGAACGCGGAGGAACATTGATGCAGGAATGGAACACGCCCAAACCAGAGAAGCCCGCCCGCCCGACGTGGTGGCCGGCGGGAGTGGCCTTCGGCGTGACGTTCATCGCGTGGGGGCTGATTACCTCGTTTATCGTCTTGACGGTCGGGCTGATCGCTTTTGTGTGGTCATTGGCCGGATGGATTGGAGAAATAAACCATGAACGAAGAGATCACTGACGAAAGCAAGGCGCTCGCGCCTCCGCACGAATCGCAGAGCCGGCGCCGGTTCCTTGAGTTGCTGAGCATCGTGCTGGGCGCGATTTGCACGGCGGCGCTGGCGGTGCCGGGCCTGGCCTTTGTGCTGGCGCCGATTTTTAGCAAGACGCCTTTTCTCTGGCGCGACGTCGGCAAACTGGACGATTTCAAAATCGGCCAGACGGTCCAGGTAAATTTTCTTGACTCATCGCCGCTGCCTTGGGCCGGCGTGACGGCGCGGACGGCCGCCTGGCTGCGCCGTTTGGCTGGCCAGGAATTCGTCGCGTTCGCTGTCAATTGTTCGCACCTCGGCTGCCCGGTTCGCTGGATGGCGGACGCCAATCTTTTCATGTGCCCATGCCACGGCGGCGTTTATTACAACGACGGCAGCGTGGCGGCCGGCCCTCCGCCGCGCCCGCTCATGCGGTATCCCGTGCGCGTGCAAAACGGGGTTGTGCAGATTCGCACGCGCCCCCTGCCAATTACAACCTGAGAGCGGCATGTTGTGGCGTTCCCTCAAACGAATGTGGATCTGGTTTGACGACCGGATGGGCGCCTCGGCGGCCATCGGCCCGCTGGCCAAGCATCTGGTCCCGCGCGACGCGAAGTGGTGGTACGTCTTTGGCAGCGCGACAATGCTGGCGTTCATGGTGCAAGTGGTGACCGGAGTGGTGCTGGCATTTGCCTACATTCCATCGGCTTCCCAAGCTTACGACACGCTGCAATTTATCACGCATGAGGCCTCCTTCGGGAACTTCATGCGCGGGCTGCATTATTATGGCGCGTCGGCGATGGTGCTGATGGTCGGGCTGCACATGGCGCAAGTTTTTCTGTGCGGCTCCTACAAATTTCCGCGCGAAATGAACTGGGTGACCGGCGTCCTGCTGCTGGCGTTCACGCTGGTGATGGGATTCACGGGACAACTCTTGCGCTGGGATCAAAACGCGGTCTGGTCCGTCGTTGTCGCGGCGGAACAGGTGGGTCGTGTGCCGCTGATTGGAGACAGCCTGGCGCAGTTCACGATGGGCGGTTCGACCATTGGCGGGGCGACGTTGAGCCGCTTTTTTGTGTTTCACGTTTTCATCATGCCTGGTTTGATCTTCGCCTTCATCGGCGCGCATTTGTGGCTCGTGATGCGGCACGGCATTTCCGAAATGCCCAAGGCCGGCCAGCCGGTCGATCCGAAAACCTACCGGCGCGATTACGAAGAACGGATCAAAAAAGACGGCGTCCCATTCTGGCCGGACGCGCTTTGGAGGGACATGATCTTTGGCACCCTGATGCTGGCGGCCCTGGTGTTGCTGGCGATCTTTGTTGGGCCGCCGGCATTGGACAAGCCGCCAGACCCGAGCATCGTCCACGCTGATCCGCGGCCGGACTGGTATTTGTTATGGTATTTCGCGCTGCTGGCGTTGATTCCTCGCACGCTGGAGAATTATTTTATTTTGCTCGGCCCGGCCCTGGCGGGCGCGATCATGCTGCTGCTGCCCTTCTTTTTCAACAAAGGCGAACGCAGTCCCAGCCGCCGGCCTTGGGCGATCGCGGGCACGGTCATGGTTTGCACGATGATCGGCGCGCTGTGGTACGCGGGCATTACATCCCCATGGTCGCCCAACTTCGATGCCGCGCCGCTGCCGACAAAAACCGTGGGAGCGGAAACCGGCCCGGTGGCCGACGGCGCGAAGGTATTTTACAGCAAAGGCTGCCTGAACTGCCATTTGATTTCCGGTTACGGCGGCCGGCGCGGCCCGGACCTCACGTTGATCGGCCACAAACTGACCCGTGACAACATGATCCTGCGCATCGTCAATGGCGGCAATAACATGCCCGCGTTCGGCAACAACATCACTCCGGCGCAGCTTGAGGACGTCGTGGCGTTTCTGCAATCGAGGACGAAATCGTAAATTGCCTTGAAATATTTTCAGGCAAGCCCCGTATATGTAGGCAGTTGACGCTTATGAAAAAGATTCTTTGCGCCGCTGGCCTGGCGGTTTTGTCGCTCCTGAACCAATCCGTCCTGGCGCAGACTGGGCAATCGCCCGTTGTGTCCGGCGGCGAAAACAATATTGACTGGACGGGATCGAACGCCGCGCCATGGAGGGTCAATTTCTCTTCCGACTACTCCGCCGTGGCCGCCGGCAGAGTGAATTTTAACGGAGTCAGCGGCAATTCCAGCGCGCAATCAGCCGATGCCAACCTGACGGCCGAAGTTCGGCTGAACGACGCATGGTTTGTTCCCATCAGCATCACGTCGCGCAATTTTTTCCTCGGCACCGTGCCGGGCGCGCCCATTCCCAGCGCCATTGACACCATCGGGCTGAACCTTGGAGCGGGCTGGCATATAAATGACCAATGGACCGTGGCGGCAGGGGCGGGACCGAGATTTTTTCGGCTCGATGCCGCCGATAGCACAGACGTGGGCGTCGGCGCCGCCGTGCGGGCCACTTATAAATGGAAACCCAATTTGACCGTCGCCATGGGATTCGCTGTCGATCCAGATCGGGACGTGCCCGTCCTGCCTCTGGCTGGCGCGCGCTGGCAAATCCTGCCCGACCTGGCTTTGAGCCTGATGTATCCGAGGTCGGGATTGGAGTATCGCGCCAGTTCCAAGCTGCGTCTCTTCGCGGGCTTGGATGGAAACTTCACCGTCTTCCGCGCCGCCAATGATTTGGGAGACAGAATTGGAATGTCGAAGTACAATAACGGGCTGGGAACTTACCGGGATTTCCACGCGGGCGTGGGCGCGGAGTATCGAATCTGCCGGGGCTTCTCGGCGTCGGTCGATGGCGGTTATTCCTTCGCGCGGGAAATCGATTACCAGCGCATCGATCAAACGCTGCATTTCGACAGCGCTCCTTACATTCAGGCCGTGTTAAGAATGCGGTTCTGACGGGTGAGATTTTAGCAAAACTCAGAAGGCTGGCTTCTTAAACCCGGCCTTCCATGCATTCGAGCGCGATTTGGGTGGTGGGCACGCGCGCGCCGAGCATGTGCAACAGGCTGCACATGCCTGATTCGGAGCGGGATAGGAACAAAAACTCCGGCGATAAAAATTTATTTTGCACCAGCACCTTCGCCAGCTTCGCCATGTCGTCCATGAACTTTGGGTCTCCAAGGTCCAGCACGTGGGCAGGGTTGTCGAGCGGATGGAAGTGGTCGTAAAACGACTTGATTTCATCCATGCAGCGCCGCACGCGCGGTTCGGCGGGCGAAACCTTCGGCCCGAAAATAGTGCGGATGATTTCGGCGAAGAGCTTCGGGTCGCGCACCCACTGCCGCGACCAAAATTGCCGGTAACACTTTACAACCTCCGGCTTGAGGAATTTGACGCAGCCAAAATCAACGAGCCCGATGCCGCTGCTGTCAAACAGGTAATTCCCCGGATGCGGGTCGGCATGGAGAGCCTGGGCCTGAAAAAGCTGGAAATAAAACAGCCGCGTCAGGGCCGAGCCCAGCTTGTCGCGCGCGGCTTGGGATGGGTTGCCCTTGAGAAACTCAGCAAGGCGCAAACCGTCCACGCGCGACATTGTCAGCACCCTTTCGGAACTGAGTTTGGGATGCACTTTGGGAAGCCGGACGAATTCGATCGGCGCCAGCGCCTTGCGGAAATGTTCGATGTGGCCCGCTTCCTTCACGTAGTCAGTTTCCTCGAGGATGCCGCGCTGGGCTTCGCGCACGACTGTCTCTTTGACATGCCCCGTCAGCATCACTGCCGCGAACGCCGCCCGCAATGCCGCGAAATCGCTTTCGATGGCTTCGCGCATGGCCGGATACTGGATTTTTACCGCGACATCTTCGCCGCTTCGCGTCACCGCCCAATGAACCTGGCCCAATGAAGCGGCGGCGAAGGGTTCGGGATCAAACGAACGAAACAGTTCTTCAGGATATTTTCCCAGGCCGCTCTTGAACTGGGCGCGCATGAGGGAGGTGTGCATCGGCGGGGCGTGCATTTGCAGCGTGGACAATTCCGCGATCATATCGGGGGCCAGGAAATGCGTTTGCATGCTCAAAGCTTGGCCGATTTTCATGACCGGGCCGCGCAGCGAAGCGAGGTTCTCGCGCACCCGCCTGGCATTGCGGACGCGCATCTCCCGCCGCCGCCGGGCCGCCCGTTCTTTGCCAAGAAACGGCCGTTGCAATTGATAGGCCAGGAAACTGCCCGCCAGACCCGCGCCCAGTTGCGCGAGGCGCGCCGCGCGCCGCTTGGAAAAATCGCCCGGCTTCACCATTCCCACGTTCCTTTCTGAAGCATGCGCGCGCCGAAACTCAGCGCCCGGTCCAGCAAGGCGAGCGTCCGCTGTTTGCCGCGCGACCCATCGTGCAGCCAATGAGTGACGATGCCCAAATAAAACAATCCCACTCCGTACGCGCCCAAGTTCCCGACGGGCGGGATTTCGCCACGCTCCTCGGCCGCCGCCAGAATTTCCCGGATGAAACGAAGATACTTCAACCGCAATTCCTGCGAGTCAAAACTGAGGGGGCTTAAGCTCGAAGCCGGCTGCAACGAACGGGCAAAAACCGCGCCGATGAAATCTTCGTATGGCTCGATATATTCAAGCTGCCGGTGAATGATCGCGAAAAGCTGCTCCGCCAGCGGGGCCTTTTGCAGCCGTTTTTCCGCGCGGAACCACCGAATGAGGCCTTCAGTTTCCTTCTGGAAGAAATAGAGCGCCAGGTCTTCCTTCGTTTTGAAATAGTTGAACAGCGTCCCTTCCGCAATGCAGGCGCGCTTGGAGATCTCCCGGGTCGTGGCCCGCTCCAGCCCTCTTTCGCGGAAAAGCTGGAGCGCCGCCTTCAAAATCCGCTCTTTCGTGCGCTCCTTGTTGCGCTCGCGCCCCCCGGCCTTCATTTTCGGGGTTCTTTTGGCGGCATCTTTTTTCATATAAATGAGTGTGCTCATATTTCCACATTCCCGCCGCCACGTCAACGGAAAAGTTGAGCATGCTCATAATTCAAGATGAGGACCGCGAATTCCGTGCTTGCATTTATTCGCCATCTGGGCTTTTCTTCGATACGATTATGGGGCGAATCCGCATTTTTCCGGGTTTTGGCCGGGCTGCGAAAGCCGCCACGGCAGCCGCTGCCACTGTGGTGATGCTGGCTCTCAGCATCCTGGCCGTAAGCCCTTCCCTGCACCAGCGCATTCATGCGGAAACCAATACCGCCGATCATTGCTGCCCTATTTGCGCTTTTGCCAACGGCCAGGTCACTGGGCCGCCGGCCGCCTCCATCGCCGTCATCGCGTGCGCATTTTTCATTCTCGGCCGTTTCTTTCGGGAAATGACCGTTGCTTCATACCTGGACTTTTATTCACCTCCCGGCCGCGCCCCGCCGCGCCCGTAGTTTTTTCCGCCGCAAAGTATCGTTCCGATTGCCTTTTCCGCGTGGCATAAGCCCGTGGATTCATCAAGCCCTCAATGGGCGCAAATATGAAAGATTTCCGAGCCGTGCTGTGCCTCAGAAGCCGCAGCTTCGGCGAAACAGACAAGAAAGCCGGCTATGATCAAGCCGATTTGTAAATTAACCGCCACAGGCGCAGCGCAAGGGCTGGCCATTATTTTGGGCCTGTCCGGTTGCGCGGTGGGGCCGAATTTTAAACGGCCCGCCGCTCCGGCCGCCACGAATTATGTGGACAGCCCGCTCAAAAGCACGCCCAGCGCCACCAATGTCGCGGGCGGGGAATCGCAGAGGTTTGTCGAAGGGCTGAATATTCCCGGCCAATGGTGGGCCTTGTTTCACTCCGAGCCGCTCAACGAGTTGATCCAGCGTTCGCTCACGAACAACCCGGACCTCAAAGCGGCGCAGGAGGCGCTGGTTGTGGCGCAGGAAAATCTGCGGGCGCAGCGCGGTGTTTATTATCCGAACCTCAGCGGCTCGTTCAGCGGCAGCCGGCAGCATCAATCCGATTTTCTCTCGCCCGCGCCAAACGCCAATATCTTCGAATACAATCTCTTCACGCCCCAGGTCAGCGTGTCGTACTCGCCCGATGTTTTCGGATTGAACCGGCGCACGGTCGAACTCTCCAAAGCCCAGGAGCAAGCGTCGCGCTGCCAAATGATCGCGACGTACTTGACCTTGAGCGCCAACGTGGTTGTGGCGGCCATCCAGGAGGCGTCGTTGCGAGCGCAGATTGAAACCACGCGCCAGCTTGTCGGGATCAGTTCCAATGTGATTGACATCGTGCAATACCAATATTCCAAGGGCTACGCCAGCGGGTTGGATGTCGCCGCGCAGCAATCGCAACTGGCGCAGATCACCGCCACGCTGCCGCCGCTGATCAAACAATTGGCGCAGCAGCACGATTTGCTGGCCGTGTTGGCCGGCGATTTTCCCGGCGGCCAGAAGGCCATTGCGTTCGATCTCTCGAAGCTGGCGCTGCCGGAAGACTTGCCCGTAAGTGTTCCAGCCAGGCTGGTGGAACAGCGCCCCGATATTCTCCAAGCCGAGGAAAATCTGCACGCCGCCAGCGCGCAAATCGGCATCGCCACAGCCAACCGCCTGCCGGACATCACGCTCACCGCCAACGCGGGCAGCACGGCCTTGAGCCTGGACAAGCTGTTCGCCTCCGGCTCCGGTTTCTGGGCGGTCGGCGGCACGCTCACACAACCTATATTTGATGGAGGCACGCTGCTTCACCAGCAACGGGCCGCGAAAGCCGCCTATCGCCAGGCGGCCCAGCAATATCGCAGCACTGTGCTTTCGGCCTGCCAAAATGTGGCCGATACCCTCAACGCGCTCGAACAAGACGCGGCTGCTCTCCAAACGGCGGCCGCGGCCGATGCGGCGGCCAAAGTGACGCTGGACCTTTCCCGCGAGCAATGGAAGTCCGGCTACGGCGGTTATCTCGCGCTGTTGAACGCCGAGCAGACTTACCAGCAGGCCCAGATCAATCTTGTGCAAGCCCAGGCCAATCGTTTCTCTGACACGGCCGCTTTGTTCCAGGCTCTGGGCGGCGGATGGTGGAACCAGCCGGAACTAAAGGAAAAACAATGATGAACTTGAAACGTCCGCATCGGAGGCTCGCGTCCGTTTTAGCCGCAGGCCTGGCGGCGCTGTGGGCCGCCGGCTGCTCGCCGCACGCGGAAAACCTCACCCCCGCGCCCTCCGTCACCGCCAGCAACGTGACGCTGACGCCGGCGCAACTGCAGAATATTCACCTGGCGACCGTCGCGGCCTCGGAATTTCACAAGACTGTCGATACCACCGGCACGGTCAATTTTGACAACGACCAGGCCACGACCATCCTTGCGCCAATGTCCGGCCCAGTGTCGCGGCTGCTGGTTTCGCTCGGCGACCCGGTCAAGGCGGGCCAGCCTTTGGCGAATGTCGATTCGCCGGACTTTGCCACCGCCATCAGCACTTGCCAAAAGGCGCTCGCGACCGCCAAGATCACGCGCCAGCTTGCCGATCAGGACGCGGATTTGCTACAGCATCACGGCGTCAGCCTTCGCGAGGCCGAGCAGGCGAAGATCGACGCCACCAACGCCCAGGCCGACTCCGAAGCCGCGTTGCAACAATTGGTTTCGCTCAAAGTGGACGCGCAAACTCTGAAGGACATCAAGGACGGGAAAGCTCCCGCGCACATCCAGGGAATTATCCGCTCGCCCATCGCCGGCACGGTCGTGGACCGGCCCATTACGCCGGGCGAACTTTTGCAAGGCGGGACCACGCCGTGTTTCACGGTGGCCGATCTCTCCCGCGTCTGGGTCATCGCGAACCTGTTCGGGCCGGAGCTTGGCCTGGCCAGCATGGGCGATCCGGCTGAAGTGTTGACAGGCACGCCCGCGGGAACATTCCCCGGCTCTGTCGAGAATATTTCGTCCGTGATGGACCCGGACACCCGCTCCGTGGCCGTGCGCGTGGCCGCCAGCAACCCGGATGGCGCGTTGAAAAATCAAATGTACGTGCGCGTGCTCATCCATTCCAAAAAGGCAACGCCCGGCATGCTGGTTCCGGTATCCTCAATTTTGCGCGACGACCAGAATCTGCCCTTTGTGTATGTCGCGCAAAGCGACGGCAGTTTCGCGCGGCAGCAAGTCACGCTCGGCTATCGCGATGGGGACCAGTATGACATTCCGTCCGGCCTCAAAGCCGGGGATCGGATTGTGGTTGAGGGCGGGCTGTTCGTTCAATTCCTCCAAAACCAATGAGCGACACACTGCCGCCACCCGAAACCACGCCGCGGACAGCCTCAATGATCCACCGCATTGTGGCGTCGTCGCTGCGGCAGCGCTTCCTGGTCATTCTAATGACAGTCGTGCTGATGGGCGCCGGCGCGTGGTCTCTTGACCGCCTTTCCGTCGATGCCTATCCCGATCTCTCGCCGCCGATGGTCGAGGTCATCACTCAATGGCCGGGACACGCCGCCGAAGAAGTGGAGCGGCTGATCACCGTCCCGGTCGAAGTCGAAATGAACGGCATCCCGAAAATGTCGGTGCTGCGCTCGATTTCGTTATACGGGCTTTCCGATGTCATCATGACTTTTCGCGATGGCATCGACAATTACTTCGCGCGCGAACAGGTCTATAATCGCATCCTGGACCTGAGTTTGCCCAGTGGCGTGACGCCATCGGTCTCGCCGCTGTCCTCGCCGTCGGGCCTGATTTATCGCTACGTGATGCAAAGCCCGGACCGCACGGCCATGGAACTGAAAATCATTGACGACTGGATCGTGGAGCGGCAGTTCAAATCGGTGCCCGGCGTGGCGGATGATTCGGGGTTGGGCGGGGAAACCATGCAGTATCAAGTTTTGCTAGACCCGATTAAAATCGCCTCCGTCGGGCTGTCGGTGGCGCAGGTGGAAAGCGCGCTGACCGCAAACAACGGCAATGCCGGCGGCGGATTTTATTCGCAGGGCGGCCAATTTTATTACGTGCGCGGCCTCGGCCTCTTGCGCACTCCCGAAGACATTGAAAAGGTCGTCCTGGCCGTCCATGACGGAACTCCCATCCTGGTCAAGGATGTGGGGCGGGTCGTGATCGGCCACGCGCCGCGCCTGGGGCAATTCGGCTACATGAACCAGGACGACGCGGTGGAAGGCGTCATTTTGATGCGCACTGGCGAGCAAACCCAAAATGTTCTCAAAGGCGTGGAGGCCAAAGCCAAGGAACTCAACGAACAAATCCTGCCCAAGGATGTGAAAGTGCTGCCGTTTTACGACCGCAGCGATTTGATCGCCCTGACCACCGATACTGTCGAGTCGAATTTGCTGCGGGGGATGCTGCTGGTCGTCGTCGTGCTGGTTTTCTTTTTGTATGACATCCGCGCCGGGCTGATCGTGGCGGTGGCGATTCCGCTGGCGCTGCTGTTCGCGTTCATCTGCCTGCACGCGCAGGATGTTTCCGCCAATCTTCTTTCCATCGGCGCAGTCGATTTCGGAATTCTGGTGGACGGCGCCGTGGTCATGGTCGAGAATATTTTCCGCCGGGCCAATGTGCGAAAGGGCGAATCGATCGGCATCCAGCACGTCATCATCATGGCGGCGGCGGAAGTGGACCGGCCGATCTTTTACGCGGTGGCGGTGATCGTGGCGGGCTTCCTGCCGATTTACGTGCTGTCCGGGCCTTCGGGCAAATTGTTCAAGCCGATGGCCGACACGATGATCTTCGCGCTGATCGGCTCGCTCGTATTGACGCTGACGGTGCTGCCGGTGCTCTGTTCCTGGGCCATGCGCAAAGGCGTGCGGGAGCGGCGCAACGTGGTGTTCGAGGGCATCAAATCAATTTACACGGCGGGGCTGGATATTTGCCTGGCGCATCCCTGGGCCACGACGCTGGCTTCGGCCATTCTGGTGGGCGGCTCGCTGCTGCTCGTTCCGCGAATCGGCGCGGAATTCATGCCGCATCTCGACGAAGGCGCCTTGTGGGTGCGCGCGACCATGCCCTACACCATTTCGTTTGACGAATCGAGCAAGCTGCCGCCGCGCATACGCGAGATTCTGCGCTCCTTTCCGCAAGTCACGACCGTCGCCGACGAACATGGCCGGCCCGACGATGGCACGGACCCCACGGGCTTTTTCAATGTGGAATTTTACGTCGGCCTCAAGCCCTACGCGCAATGGACCGGGCCGTATCGCACCAAGCCGCAATTGATCGAGGCCATCAACAAGAAACTTGAGGTTTTCCCCGGCATCATTTTTAACTACACCCAGCCGGCCGAGGACGCGGTCGATGAGGCGGAAACGGGATTGAAAAGCTCGCTGGCCGTCAAAGTCTTCGGCGCCGACCTCCAGACGCTGGAGCAAAAGGGCCGGGCCATCAAAAAAATCGTGGAGCAGGTTCGCGGCATCAAAGATGTCACGCTGGTCCAGGAATTGGGCCAGCCCAGCCTGACCATCAACATCAATCGCGACAAGATTGCGCGCTACGGCATCAACGTCGCGGACATCAACGCCTTGATTCAGGCGGCCATCGGCGGGGACGTCGCGACGCAGGTCGTGCAAGGCGAAAAGCAATTCGACCTGGTCGTGCGCCTCGAACAGCAGTATCGCGACAACCCGGAGGAAATCCGGCGCATCCTGGTCTCCACGCCAACCGGCTCGCAAATCCCGCTCGGCGAATTGGCGGACATCCAGGAAACCAACGGCGCCTCGTTTATTTACCGGCAGAATAACTCGCGCTACATCGGCGTGCAGTTTTCTGTGGAAGGGCGCGACTTGGCGGGCGCGGTTCAGGACGCCATGAAACAGGTCGAGGCAAAGGTGAAATTGCCGCCCGGCTATCGCGCGGATTGGGGCGGCGAATACACGGAATACACGGAATCGCGGCACGAACTAAACGTCGTCCTGCCGCTGACGTTGTTCCTGATTTTCCTGATCCTGTTCGCGCTCTACAGCAATTTGAAATTTCCGTTCATCACGGTGCTGGGCGTGCTGCTCTCGGCGCCCGTCGGCGGCATCCTGGCGCTGTGGCTGACCGGAACGTCCTTTTCCGTTTCATCGGGCATTGGATTTCTCGCGCTGTTCGGCGTCTCGGTGCAGACCGCTGTCGTGTATATTTCTTACGTGAACGAATTGCGGCGCGATGGCACAAGCATCCGGCAGGCCGCGCGCGAAGGCGCCATTTTGCGGCTGCGCCCGATCATGATGACAGCGCTGGTAGCCGCGCTGGGCCTGTTGCCGGCTGCCCTGGCCACAGGTGTCGGCACCGATTCCCAGCGCCCCTTCGCGCTGGTCATCGTAAGCGGCCTGTTCTCGCGGCTGCTGATCAGCATTTTCTTGATGCCAGCCCTTTACCTGCTGGTGGCCCGCTCCGGCGACCGTTTGGAGGTGTAGGCGCGGATTGCCCTTTTCGCGTGTTCGGCGTAAATAAGCAACATGAACAACGACTTCCAACCGTTCGAGGCGCCTTTTTTCGCGCCGCAGTTGATCCTGAACGATGTCCTGGCCGGGATGGAATTTTACAAGGCCGCCTTCGGCGCGATTGAATTGCGCCGCTGGAGCAACCCGGATGGAAGCGTGCATGTCGCTGAGATGGCCATCGGCCGCGCGATGTTTCATCTGCACGAAGAAATGCCTGGCTCTGGCGAATCGAGTCCGGCAACACTCAAAGGCACGACCTTCCTCATGGGCCTTTTCGTGGATGACCCCGCCAGCGTGATGAAGCAGGCGGTCGCGGCCGGCGCCCAGGAAGCCAAGGCAGTGCAAGATTACGATTATGGCTACCGTCAGGGAACAGTCATTGATCCGGGCGGGCACCACTGGCTGATTCAAAAGAAGCTTTAGCAATCTTGACCGGCGCGGCGCGAGGTTTTACGTTGTTGCCATCAATGAATCATCGCACGCATCCCACGGCTTTTGTTCGGGCGCTTTTCATGGCGTGCGCCGGGCTGATTTGCGTGGCGCGGATATGCGGAGCGGCTCCGGTGGTTTGGGCGGGCGCGAATTGCGAACTTTCCGCGGGCGAAATTAGCGGGCGAACGGCGCAACTTGTCATCGCCCCGCTGGATGAACAGGGGCGGCCAAGGGCCATTCCGGCGAGCGCGGCATTCATCTCTTTTTCAGTCAACGAGAAATTTCGGGGGCGCGACATCGACGGCGCGCAGGAAGTCCAGGCCGGCCAAATGCGCTTCACCATCAAGACGCGGCCGCTGGCCATATCCATCCATCGCGCGGACGGCACCCTGTTGCAGGAACTCGCTTTCGATGACGACTCCAATGGCGTGATGAGTTTTCACACGGACGCCCCCGTGTATGGATTGGGCGAAGGCGAGCATCAATTTGACCGGCGCGGCACTAATTACCAGATGATCAACGGCCAGCACGGCGGCCCCGGCCTGCTCGCCACGCACGGCGCGACCATTCCGGTGCCGTTCCTGATTGGGGCGGACGGATGGTCGATGTTCACGCGCAGTCCGTGGGGGCAATTTGATTTGCGGGAGCAGCGAGGCCGTTTCGTTCCGCGCCGCCGTGGCCTGGGCCGCGAGCCGCTCGCCATTTACATTTCCGAAATTGACGAGCCGGCCGATGCCCTCGCGGAATACGTTCGTTTGACAGGCTATCCGGTCATGCCGCCCAAATGGGTCATGGGCTACATCCAGTCGCATCGCACTCTGGCCGGGCCGGACGACGCGCTTAACATCGCGCGCGAATTCCGTGACAAAAAGCTGCCGTGCGACGCCTTGATTTATCTCGGCACCGGCTACTGCCCGCTGGGCTGGAATATGGGGCACGGCTCGTTGGAATTTAATCCCGATTCCTTTCCCCATCCCGCGGAACAAATCAAAGCCCTGCACGATTTGAACTTCAAGGTCGTTTTGCACATTAACGCGGCCCCCAGCAATCTCTTCGGCTCGACCATGGCGGAGACATCCGACAGCCCCTTTTACATCGGCAATTATTGGAAGCGGCACCTGCCGGACATGGCCCTCGGCGTGGATGGCTGGTGGCCTGACGACGGCGACGAATTGCCCGTCGAAGCCCGTTTGGCGCGGCACTTGTGCTATTACGAGGGGCCGTTGCAGGCCCGTCCCAACACGCGCCCGTGGAGTCTCAACCGCAACGGCTGCGCCGGCGCCTCCCGTTATGGCGGCTGGATTTGGTCCGGAGACACGCAATCCCGCTGGGCCACGCTGGCGGCGCACGTGCCGGTGGGCCTGAACAGTTCGTTGAGCCTGACGCCGTTTTGGGGATCGGACATCGGCGGATTTGTGCCGACGCGCGAATTGACGGGCGAGCTTTACGCGCGATGGTTTGAATTCGCGGCCTTCAACCCGCTCTTTCGCTCGCACGGCCGCACGTGGCATCTCCGGCTGCCGTGGGGCTGGAATACCGGCGAGACGGGGCCGATTGAAAGCCGCGATGTGATCGACCACAGCGAATTGCACAATGACAAAATTGAATCCATTTGCCGCCAATACCTGGAATTGCGCTACCGGCTGCTTCCTTACAATTACACCCTAATGCGGCAATCCGCCGACTTCGGCTTGCCCGCCATGCGCGCTCTCTGGCTGCATTATCCCAAAGACTCCGAAGCCGCCAAAATCGGCGATGAATACCTTTGGGGGCGCGATTTGCTTGTGGCGCCGGTCGTGGAAAAAGGCGCAGCCAGCCGCCATCTTTATCTCCCGGCCGGGACGTGGCACGATTGGTGGACGGGCGAAAAAGTCGAAGGCGGAAAATGGCTGAACCGGCCCGTCGATCTGGCCACCATGCCGATTTACGCGCGCGCGGGCGCAATCATTCCGCTGGACCCGGTGCGCCAATACACGGCCCAGCCCGCCTCCGGGCCGGCCACGCTGCGAATTTATTCCGGCGCCGATGGCGATTTTACTCTTTACGATGACGACGGCCAGAGCCTTGGCTATCGCGATGGCTCGGACCCAAGCACGGTCTGGATTCATTTCCATTGGAACGACAAGGCGAAGGAATTGACCATCGAACCGGATGCGCGCATGAAAAAATGGCCGGGCGGCGCAAGGGAATACACCGTGGAATTGGCCGGCAGCGGCGCTCCGCCCCAAACCGCATCCTTCGCGGGCAGCAAGCTGGAAGTGAAGCTATAACCCGCGATTGGGCGTCTTTGCACAAAGGGGGTGTATGACCGAACCTAGACAGTTCTGCCGCCTCCTTGAAAATAAGGTTAGCCATGAAAACGATTCGGTTTCCAAGGGGATGGGTAATTTGGTTTCTGCTGGCCATCCAGAGCTTGCCAGCCCAAGTCACATACACAGATAACTTTGATGTCTCGGCCAATTATTTGACCGCTGGCGTGGCCGGAACGATGTGGGATGGAGTTTACCTCGGCTCAAGTTCCATCGCCGACGCAACGGGCACGGATGGCTCGCCCGGCGCCGTTTCCGTGGCCAATGCGAATATCACTGCCGCCGGCACACTCTCGGTCACGAGCATCAACACGGATTGGGAGAATGCCGCGGATGATGGTTTCCTGCTGTTCAAGGTCATCACGGGCGATTTCGACATGAGTGTGCGCGTGGTGACGCCCTTCAACAGCAATGCCTACAACCTGCCCGGCCTGATGGTGCGGGCCTTTGGAGCGGGCGGCGCGCCGGAGCCGAACAACGCGGAGAACTCATTTTTGTGGGCGCGTTTCAGCAATTACAACATCGCCAACATGCTCAAGAACAACGTCAACGGCGCCAAGACGGATACGGGCGAAGGCGTTTACCCCAACACCAATTACTGGCTGCGCATCACTCGCGCGGGCAACAATTTCAAATTCTTCGAACGCGGGCCGGCCACGGCCGCCTGGACGAACGTCGCGTCGCTGACTCGTGCCGACTTGGCAGGACTGCCGCTGGAGGCCGGGATTGAACAGGCTGATTTCGCCAACGCGAGTTTGCCGGCCCAGTTTGCAAGTTTTAGTTTGACGGTTTCCAATCAGGAGGCGTTGTTGGCGCCATCGGCGGACACGGCTTTGACGGCGCTGGCCAATACGAATGGCACGGCCGCTCTTTCGTGGATGCCCGGCAGCGGAACCGGGAGCGTGGTCGTGTTGTGGTTGGGAACTTCGGCCACCCAGGAGCAGCCGGCCAACGGAACCAGCTACACCGGCAATGCCAGTTACGGATTGGGAAGCAGTTTGCCAGCCGTTAATTATTACGTCGTGTATTCCGGCGCGGGCACGAATGTGACGGTGACCAATCTGGCAGCGGGAACCACGTATTACGCGGCGGCGTTCTCGTATTCAGGCTTGGGCAACTCGCTCACATATTCCCATGCGGCCGCCACGGGCAGCTTTTCCATTCCGGCCTCCGGCGGCGGCGGCGGAAATTCGGTCACATGGATTGATAACTTCAACAGTAGTGTCAACTATTTGCAAAACGGCCTCGTTGGCACCATTTGGGACGGCGTCTATTTTGGCAGCGGCGAATTCAACAACACGGCCGGAGGAGACGCCTCCACCATTCAATGCGATGCCAATATCTCGACCTCCGGCGCGCTCACGCTCCAGACCACGGGCACCGCCTGGGAAGGCGCGGGCGACGACGGCTTCTTCCTGTTCAAGGTCGTCCCCGGCGATTTCTCGGCGGTCGTTCAAATCAATACGCCGTTTAACGCCGCCGGATTCAATACGGCCGGGTTGCAAGCGCGCGCGTTCGAGCCAAACGGCAACGCCTACAACGGCTCGGAAAATTTCGTCTCCTGGACCCGCTTCGACGAATATAATTACGCCAATTACCTCCGCAACAATGTCAATGGCGGCGTGACGCCCATCAATCCCGGCGATTACCCCAACGGCGCTTATTGGGTGCGGATTGACCGCGTGCATGGCACCAATTTCCTCTTTTACCAGCGCACTAATTCGGCGTCTCCGTGGGAATTGAAAACGTTTCCCGGACCTGTCAACGGCACAACTTTGACGCGCACGGACTTGGCCGGGCTGCCGTTGCAGGTGGGCATCATGCACGCCACGTTTGCCGGGCAATTGGGAGTGTCGTTCGGCAATTTCAGCATTAACGAATCCAACGCAACCTTCGCCGCCGCGCCTTCGCCCGCGTCGAATCTCACAATAGCCGCCAACGCGGACGAGTCGCTTTCGCTCTCCTGGACGCCAGGGGCCGGCAGCGCGGGCAGCGCCGTGGCGATGTGGGCGGGCACGAATCTTGTCAAAGAAATTCCCGCCGATGGCTTCACTTACACGGGCAACGCCAGCTACGGATTGGGCAGCGCGCTGCCGGGCGCCGGTTACTCGATGGTGAGCGTCGGGACCAACACCAGCGTCACCGTGAGCAACATTGTGCCGGGCGCAACTTACTACGCCGCCGCGTATTCGTATGCGGGAACCGGAACCAACACCAGTTATAGCCGCACGCCCGCCATGGCCGGGTTGGCCGTTCCGTTTCGCGGAGTTTCGAGCGGAGTGGTGTTGAGCAACGGCGACGTTCTCGTCACTTTTACGTCCAATCCAGGCGAGTGGTACTGGCTGCAATACTCGGACAGCCTCAGCCCCGCGAATTGGCAGAACATCGGCCCGCTTCCGGCTATCGCCACCAATCTGCTCATGACGCTCGCGCATCGCGGCGGGGCCGGGGTCACTGAACGTTTTTACCGCATCGTACAAATGGATCCGGAATTTGGGACGCAGACTGGCAACGGCGTCATCACCAGCCTCACACGCACCGACGACGCGACCAGCACCGAATATCTGTCCGGCTCGCTGGGCGCGGTCATGATCAATTACGGAGTCAACGGCGCGAATTGGTCCACTGCTTACACGTCTCCATTGAGCGGCGCGACCGCTTCTTATTCCAACAGCCCGGATGGGACGGTGCGAATGGCTCATTACCAGATGACTTCGGGGTTAAACGGGCCGCTGGTCATGGAATCGGATTTCGCGATGCAGCAGTCGTTCTTCACTTGGACGCTGGGTTTCACTAATCTCGGCACGACACCCGTCATCATCGGCGATATCGCGTTGCAGTTCCCGATGAACACGGCCGCCCCGCAATACACCAGCAGCGTTTTTAAACACAGCGTTATCTCCGGCGACGGCTCCTTCATTTTCTGGATGCGCAATAACAGCGTCGGGCCTTATTTGCTGATGACCCCGGCAACCAATACGGGCTTCGAGTATTGGGACACCTTGGGCAATAGCGGCGGCGACGGTTACGAAGCCTACATCCATTCCGCCGTCTCCGGCCCATTGGCCGAAGCGGAATTTCCAACCGTCACGAACAGCAACGCCCGCTGGCGCCTGCCCAACACCACCCTGACTCTCGCGCCCGGCGCTTCGACCAACTACACGGTCAAGTTCCAATGGGCCAGCGACTACAACGGCGTGCGCCAAGCCCTGGTCAACGAAGGCAAGGTCGATGTGCGTGTCGTTCCGGGCATGACGCTGCCCACGAATCTCTTCGGCGAAATAGCCTTCAACACCATCCAGCAAATCAATTCCATCACGCCCGAATTTCCGGAAGCCACCCAGCTTGAACATCTTGGCACGAACGGCTCTTATCAACTATACAAAGTTCAATTCTCCCAATTGGGGGAAAATATGCTGACAATCAACTACGGCGCGAACCAGGTCATGTATTTGGAATTCATGATGACAGAACCGCCTGAAACGCTGTTTAAGAAGCGGGCAGCCTTCCTCGTCAGCCACCAGCAATGGGCCGGCATTACTAATTGGTTCAACGGCCTTTTCGCGGATTGGAATGAAAATGACCAGGTGCGGAATAGCCCCATCAATTACGACACCATTTCCGGCTTTGTCGTTTACGAGGTCGCCAGCGACGACGCCGGTGAATCGCGCCCCGCTTACATGGGAGAAAAGGAATCCGTTTATCCGGTGCAAAGCGAAGTCTCCGCGCTGGACCTTTACATCACTAATTTCGTCTGGCCTCCAGGGCCGACGGGCGGGATGCAGCGGAAAACAAACGAATCAGACGCTTATGGCGTGTATGGCATTAACGATTGGCACGAGTTGCGCCAGGCCAATTCGCTCAGCCTCGGCCGCACCTACGATTACCCGCACATGGTCGATATGTGGTACAGCATGTATAAGGTTGCCAAGTATAATCCGCAAATCACCACGGCCTGGGCCGCCACCAATTATCTGCAAGCCGCCTGGGGCACGGCTCTCGCCATGTACACCGTGGCGAACGCCGGGCCGTCCACGCCGGGGCTGATGAGCGAGGTCGTGTATCCCGATGTATTGACCGCGCTGCACAACGAAGGCATGACCAGCCAGGAGGCGCAATTGCGCCCGTATTGGGAGTCCAAGGTCGCCTACTACGCGACGGGCAACCCGAACCTGTTCGGCTCCGAATATGGTTTTGACTCAACCGGTTTTGAAGCGACCGAGGCCTTCGCCAAATACGCCCTGACCCATGCCGGCTCGGACGCCATTATGGGTTCGGCCAATCCGGCGCTCTTTCTCCAGGAGTCGTCCAACTTCATGTACACGGAAGTGACCGCCAATATGTTTGACCGCGGCTTTCTCGAAACGCCCTATTATCATTACGGCAGCGATTTCCGCGCCGGCGGGAGCGATAATTTTTGCCTGTCTTACATGACGCAAATGGGCGGATGGGGATTGCTGGATTACGCTTTGAATTACGCGACCAACTTCCCGGATTTTCTCCGCCTGGGTTACGGTTCCTATCTGGCGGGCTGGGGCATTATGAACACCGGCACGGCGGCTTCCGACTACGGATTCTGGTATCACGGCACGAACAACGACGGCGCCTGCGGCGGCGGCTACGAACCGCAAGCCGCGTTCAACACGTGGCTGGGCCAGCCCACCCATCGCGGCCCCTGGTATTATTCCGCCGAGCAAAATCTCGGCTTTTGCGGCGCCGTGCGTTCCGCTGCCACCATCGTGGCGGACGATCCCATTTTCGGCCGGTTCTGTTTCGGCGGAACCCTTGCGACAAACGGCAGCGCCATGAACATCATCCCGTTGGACGGCATCCGCCGGCGGTTTCACGCGTTGCTGGCTGGCGGCACGCGGCACGTCATGCTCGACGCGGATCGATTTGCCTCGAACCAGCCCGTCATGCTCAATTCCGATCTTTCCGCGATCACCATGCAGATTGAGAGCGACAACCCCGGCGCGCATATCGCGCCCCTGCACCTTTCCGCCGCGTCCGCCGTCTCCTATGCGATTGTGGCCAACGCAATCACAGTGGCGTCGGGCGCTCTGCCGGCCGGACAGGATGTGATCGTGCAACTGCCGGTGGCGGCGGGCGCCAATGTTTCACCGGAGACGTTCAGTATATCCTATAATTGACACATGAACATGAATCATTCCCCCGCGTTCAAACTGGCCGGCCTGATGCTGGCCGCCTCGCTTTTGTCCGGTTGCGTGAGCCATCCGCGGACCGCAGCAGGCATCCAGGCCGCCAGCGCAACGCCGCCTGTCACGCTCCCGCCCCAATCGTTCTTCCAGCACTTCTCCGAGAGCGACCGCGACGCAGCCCGCCAATTTTACAAGAAACACCTCGACCTCAATGGCATGTCGGTGGCCGCCTCGGGTGATGTCGCCGATGACGCCCTGCGGCGCACTTATTATATCGTGACCCACATGCTGGCGGGCCGGCCGGACGTTTTGCACGCGATGGCGACTAATGGCACCCGCCTGATCATCATCGGCAAAGACCAGCTTTACTGCGATATGCCCGAATACCGGCGCTCGCCCAACCCCGCTTACTTGAACGAGCGCGTACGCGGCACAGGCGGATTTCGCGTGACCAGCTTTGGCGAAGAAAACCTGCTCAATCTTCTTATTGACCGCTATGATGACGAAAGCATCAGCGTCCATGAATTCTGCCATACCATCGACTCCGCGATCGGCTCGATTGATCCAACCTGGCGCGGCCGGCTGCGCAAAACTTTTCGCGACGCCGCCGCCAAGGGACTTTGGAAAAATGCTTACGCTGGCTCCAACCAAGCCGAGTACTGGGCCGAAATCTCCCAGGCTTATTTCGATTGCTCGCGAATCAACAATTGGAATCATGCGGCCATCGCCAGCCGGGAGCAGTTGAAAATTTATGACCCTGAAGGCTACGAGCTTGTCAAGACCACCTTTAATTTCACACCGGAAAACGATTGGCGTTATGTCCCCTATCAGCTTCAGCCCGCCATCATCGCTCCGCCCGCGAAGTTTAACATCGATCCCTACTACACCAAATTCACCTGGGCGCGCGAATTCACGGTGGTTGGCTCCAGCAAAGTCAGCGACGCGGCCCTGCTGAAGGCCAACGACACCATTCGCAAAATGTTCGCTTACCGCCATGATATCCTCAAAGCGCTTATCGGCGATGGCGTCAAAATGGTCGTGCTCGGCCACGGCGAAGCTCTCACAAACTTGCCGGATTACAAAAACGCGCCGGACCAGACAAATTGGGACAATACCGTCCGCATGCACGATTATACGACGGCCAGCAAAGCTTTGGTCGTGCCGGAGGAGAACTCCCTCGCTACGGACGACGACCCGTTCCTTGGCAAAAGCATGGTGATTCGCGAAATGGCCAAGGCGCTTTATTACGTCACCGCCTTGCGTCCTGAAGACCCGAACTGGGAAGACCGCGGCCGCGACGTCCAGCAATATGAAATGCGGGTCAAACGCCTTGACGTGCGATTCGACCACCGGCTTCAGGAGATTTACACGAACGCCATAGGCAAGGGAATGTGGAAGGGGACGTCCGCCGTTCACGACCGCGTGGAATATTGGGCGGAAGGCGTTTTGGCTTACTTCAATGCGGATGGCGCGGGCGATCCGCCCAACGATCGTCCGTTCCCGGTCAACACGCGCGCGGATTTGCGCAGTTACGATCCTGATTTGTGCGCGCTGGTGGAAGAAACAATGGCCTACACTGGCCACGAAGACTGGCGTTACGACGCCAATGCCCGTTACGTTCGCAGCACCGAAATGATTTTGCACACCACCAAACACCCGGCCCCGTAAATTATTCTATGCAATCAACACGTTTTCACATATTCCGCGCCGCGCTGATTCTGGGCAGCCTCGCCTTCAGCGCCGCCGCGCAAACTCCTGCTTCGGACATCCATCCCGTCCCGCTGGCGGCGGAACCGCTGCCGCTTTCCGCCGTGCGTTTGACTGGCGGCCCGCTTCAGCACGCGCAGGAGCTTGACGCCAAATACCTGCTCGAACTCCAGCCGAACCGGATGCTCTATTATTTGCGCCTGCGCGCCGGGTTGCCGAACAAAACCGATGAAGGTTACGGCGGCTGGGACGGCGGCGGCCGCCAATTGACCGGCCATATCGCCGGCCACTACCTTTCCGCTGTCAGTTATATGTACGCGGCCACGGGCGATCCGCGATTTAAGGAACGCGCTGATTACATCGTCAGCGAATTGAAGGAGGTGCAGGACAAACAGGGCGACGGTTACATCGGGGCGCTCATGGCCACCGCCCCGCGCCGGGCGAACTCCACCAATTCAACCGGCAATACTCGCCGAAACCGGGGCGACGTGGTGGATGGCAAAGGCCGTTTCGAGGAATTGACCAACGGCGTCATTCAATCCGGCGGCTTCGATCTTAATGGAATGTGGTCGCCCTGGTACGTCGAGCATAAAATTTTTGCCGGCCTGCGCGACGCTTATCATTACACGGGCAATCGTGAAGCCCTTGAGGTCGAAACCAAATTCGCCGGGTGGGTCGAATCAATCGTCGGGCGCCTGACCGACGCCCAGGATCAGCGCATGCTCAGCACGGAATTCGGTGGCATGAACGAAGTCCTGGCCGATCTTTACCACGACACCGGCGACCAGCGCTGGCTGGCTCTTTCCGGCAAATTTGAGCACAAGGCCATCGTCGAACCCCTGGCCGAGCACAAGGACATCCTCGGCGGCAAACACGGCAATACGCTGGTGCCAAAAATGATCGGCGAGCTTTCTCGCTACATTTACACGGGCAACAAGACCGATGGCGATGCCGCCAAATTCTTCTGGGAGCAGGTTGTGTTTCATCACAGTTACGCCACCGGCGGGCACGGCCACAACGAATACTTCGATCCACCCGACCAATTGAGCAAGGACGTCGATGGACGGGACGACGAAAGCTGCAATGTTTACAACATGCTCAAAATGTCCCGCGAACTTTTCTCGGTGCAACCAGATGTTCGCTGCGCCGATTTCATGGAGCGGGCGCTTTTCAATCATGTGCTGGCCTCCATTAATCCCAAGGACGGCCGCACCTGCTATATGGTGCCGGTCGGCCGCGGCGTCACGCACGAGTATCAGGATATGTTTGAAAGTTTTACCTGCTGCGTCGGCTCCGGCATGGAAAACCACGCGCTGCTTGGATACGGATTGTATTACGAGTCCCCCAGCAAGCTTTGGGTCAATTTCTACGCGCCTTCCACCGCCGAGTGGAACGAAGCGGACGCGAAAGTCGATATGGAAACGACGTTCCCGGAAGGCGAATCCGCCTCGCTCACGTTCACGCTCCAATCGCGCAAAAAATTCACCGTAGCATTGCGCCGCCCGCCGTGGGCGGGTGAGAATTTCAGCGTCAAGATCAACGGCAAAGCCGTGTCCAAACTGCCGCCGCCCGGCTCTTATGTGGAAATCAAACGCACCTGGAAAAGCGGCGACACCATCGCACTGGTTCTTCCCAAAAAACTCCATGAGGAGGCGCTGCCGGACAACCCGCGCCAAGTCGCTTTGATGTGGGGGCCGTTGGTTTTGGCCGGAGACCTCGGGCCGGAACAGCGCAGGCGCGGCGGGCGCGGACGCTCGGCCGATGTTCCCGTGCTGGTCGCCGCTGAATCTCCAGTGGCCCAGTGGCTCAAACCCGTGCCGGGCGAACCCGGTGAGTTCAAATCCGATGGCGTTGGCCGCGACAAGGACGTGACGTTCGTGCCGTTCTACCGGCTGCCGGAGCGAACCTACGCCATCTATTGGGATACGTTTACGCCGGCTGAATGGGACAAGAGATCCGCGGATTACGCGGCCCAGCAAGCGCGTGAGGAAAAGATCAAGCAGGCCACTGTCGGGTTCGCCCAACCCGGCCAGATGCAGGCTGAGCGCGATTACAATATGCAATCGTCGGCGCCCGAAGACAGTTCCGCCGAGCAGACCATGGGCCGTTACGGACGCCGGGGCGCCAAGTGGTTTTCCTTCGATCTCCCTGTCGATCCCGCGCATCCCATGACCTTGGTTTGCACCTATTACGCCGACGAGTGGCGCAAGCGGACCTTTGACATTCTCGTTGACGGACAAAAACTGGCCGATCAAACGATCGAGGCGCGCGGCGACTCGAAGTTTTATGATGTCGAATATAAAATTCCCGCAGGCCTCATCAATGGCAAAACGAAAGTCACGATCCGCTTCGCGGCCACCGAAGGAAATGAAATCGGCGCCGTCTATGGCATTCGCACGCTCCGCGCGGATGCGGCCCAATGACCGCCGCCGTGAGAAGAATGTTTACTGCTATTGCGCTGGCCGCATCATTCCTGCCGCGGGGCGCCCGCGCCGCTTCCGAGTTTGATGTCAAAATCAAAGACGGCGCAATCGCCAGCCTCAAACGCGATCACGACCCCGATCCCGCCGCCACCGGCTACGTCACGCGGCGGCTGGGCGATCTCATCGTCAAGTACCGCTTAACCAATGGAGACTGGCAATCGGCGCAAACCGCTTCGCTGGCCGAAGACGGATTGGGAACGTTTTCCACCAATGCGGATGGCACGCGGTCGCAGGCCGTCTATTGGATTACCAACGGCGCGGCGCCCGCGCTTCGGCTGGAGGTTGATTTTGCCGTTCGCGATCAAGACATTCTTTGGAACATCCAATTGCAAAACGAAACCGCCGCACCATTGGAGATTGGCG
Organism: Verrucomicrobiia bacterium; assembly: GCA_036501625.1. Classification (GTDB taxonomy): domain Bacteria; phylum Verrucomicrobiota; class Verrucomicrobiia; order Limisphaerales; family Palsa-1400; genus Palsa-1400. The sequence continues at coordinate 20,113 of DASXZY010000006.1, read as the reverse complement.
ATCTTGCCATCCCGATGACTGTGGGCGCCTCCGGCCCCAGGCAGGGCGCCAGCAGAGGCCCGGTCGTGCTCAAACACAGTTTTGTCTCCGGCTCCGGCTCCTACATGTTCTGGATGCGCTCGGATTTGATCGGCCCTTTCCTCATGTTGACAACCGACGATCATACCAAGCTTGAATATTGGGAGGCCGGCCCGCGCGGAGCCGGCGGCGGCTGCCGGGTTTTCATTCACTCCGCCGTGGCGGGCGGCCTTGCCAAAGAGGGCGGAACCAAATGGCGCCAGCCCAACACCAGCCTCACCCTTGCTCCGGGCGGCTCCAAAACGTACGGATTCAAGTTCCAATGGGCCAGTGACTATGACGCCGTCCGCAAAAATCTAATTGACGATGGAAAGGTCGATATCCATGTCGTTCCCGGCATGACCGTCCCCAACGATCTCTTCGCCGAATTCGCCTTGAACACCAAGCACAAGATCACCAGCGTCGAGGCGGAATTCCCGAAGGCCACCGCTATCAAGTCTCTGGACGCCCGCGGTCCATACCATCTTTACAAAGTGAAGTTTTCAAAACTGGGCGAGAACCGGCTGGACATTCATTACGGCGAGGACCAGGTGACGCACTTGGAATTCTTCTCGACTGAGCCGCTGGAAACACTTATTGACAAACGCGCCAATTTTATCGCCCACAGCCAGCACCGCGATCCCTCCAAGTGGTACAACGGCCTCATTTCCGACCGCAATATGCTCACGATGGCGCTGCTGGGGCCGGACAATTACGACCTTCTGCGCGGTTTCCGCATTTACGAGGTGTCCTGCGACGATCCTGGTCTCTGCAAACCCGCGTTTCTCGCCGCCAAGAACGCCGATTACCCCGCGCAAAGCGAAGTCGAAGCGATGGATTACTATCTCCAGCATTTCATCTGGGGCGGCCTTCAGCGGACAACCAACGAGACCTATCCCTACGGCATCTACGGGATTCCCGACTGGAAAAAGAATCGCGAAAGCACCAATAGCGGCGAGCGCGGCCAGCTTCACATCTGGCGCGAATACGATTACCCCCACGTCCTGGTCATGTATGAAGCGATGTATCGCGTCGCCAAATATCACCCGGAAATCAAGACCGCGTTGACGTCCCGTGAATACCTCGAGCGCGCCTGCGGGACGGCAAACGCAATGGTGGTCGTGCCGAGGGCCGTCGATGGCGGCGGCTACGAAGGCACTGGCTTTTACAACGAACTGGTTTTTTTGGACATCATCCGGGAATTGGAGGACAATGGCATGCAATCAGAGGCGGACAAGCTGCGCGGTTATTGGGAGCGAAAAGTCCGCTATTTTGTCAACGGCCGAGCCAACTTGTTCCAGTCCGAATATGCGTTTGACACGACGGGCTTTGAATCCACCGAATCCCTCGCCAAATACGCCGTCCTCCGCAGCGAGCCAGGCGTGCCGGAACCGATGAAGGGCGTCACGCTGGAAAAGGCTCGCGCGTTCATGGACAAGCAGATGAAGGCCAATATATTTTGCCGAGGCTGGCTTACGCCGGCGTATTATCTGCTGGGCAGCGACATTCGCGGCGGCGGCGGCAACTCTTACACGCTGACCTACATGTCGCAAATGGGCGGCTGGGCAGCGCTTGACTATGGCCTCCATTTCGCCGCGAACCGGGCGGATTATCTTCGCCTCGGCTACTCTTCTTTTCTCAGTTCATGGGCTTTGATGAACACCGGCACGGCCGCATCCGATTACGGCTATTGGTTCCCCGGCAAGGAGAAGGACGGCGGCGCGGGCGGCGGGTTTGAACCGGCTCCGTTTGGCCAAACGTGGCTCGGCCAGGCTCACCATCGCGGCTCCTGGATGTATGCCTCCGAAATCGACCTGGGCTATTGCGGCGCGCTTCGAACCGCCGCCACCGTCGTGGCCGACGACCCGATTTTCGGCCGCTTCTGTTACGGCGGCCAAATGCGGCAGAAGTTGTTCGGCCGGCTGGAAGTGACGCCCCATGACGGTGTTCGCCGCCGGTTTGACGCAATGTTTGACACCGGTACATTAATGCTCGCGCTGGACAATGACCATTTCACCGCCGGCCGCCCGATCACTTTGAAAGGCGACCTTTCCTCCGCGAGTTTCTCCCTGGAAAGCGATGATCCGGCGCCCCACACCGCCACGTTGCGCCTCTCCGCCTCCGCTTCAGGACGGTATTCCGTCCGGCGCGGCGGCACGGCCATTGCCACGGTGGAATTGCAAGATGGGCGGGACGCAGTTGTTCCGCTCTCTGTTGATGACCGCCGGGCATCCTTCACCATCGCCAGGGATTGATGGCCTAATCTGTCAAATCAAAACGCACGGCCCGATTCGCAAGCGGAACCACCCACGCGCCACGTTCTTGCGCGGTCCCAGGCTTTGACGGATGGAACTCAGCCACGCCAGCCACTTTGGCCGGTTGCTCGATACGCAGCAATGCCTGCGGCGTATAAGGGCCAGCCGGTGATAGTTCCACCCGCACGGCGTGAGTTTTGCTATTGACAGATACGCTTTCGAAAGTTCCCGCGTCCAGCGTCAGCCAGAGGCCGAGCGGGGCCGCGTAAAATCTCATGCGGAAGGCGTCCATGGGCGTGGCGGTGACCCAATCGCCGCTGGTTTTCACATCGCCGCCGAAGGCCTGCCAGCCGAAATCGGGATGGTCGATGAGATATGTTCCAGTGTTGACAGCCAGGCTGAAAAAATTCGGGCCGCAATCGCCGGTGTAAGTGTCCCATTTGAGAATAGCCGGGTTGGCGTGAAACGCGGCCGAGGGAAATCCATCCTGGTCGATGGCCGCCAGCGCGCCCATCGAGCCGCCGTATCCAACGTATAAAAGATACAAATCATCCGGATGCGCGCGAAAGGCGGACAGCACCGGGACGGCGTTGATGCCGGAACCGTAATGATGAATCTGCCGCTCCTGTTGTCCGGGCGGCGCGGCCCCGTAGTAAAAATCCCAGTAACGGCGGGCGTTGCCGTTGTAGGCCCAACTCGGCAAAGTCGGCATGTAGCCGAGAATTGAGTTGAGGCAAACCTGCGCTTTGTCATGGAAGCCAAAGTATTCCGTCCACGCATAAACCTCGGGCTGGCCGGTCGAGTCCCACGCCTGTTCGCTGCCGAATGGAAACGGTTCCTTGTCCCAGCGATCCGCGCGCACCTTCATGGATTGCTCCAAATCGTCCGCCTTCTCCGTCCAGCCTTCGCGTTTCAAATCCTGAAGCAGAAACACAAACACGTCCCCTTCCATCAGGCCGACGTCCAGGTAACCGACCGGGCCGTGCGTGAGTGAATGGACGGTTTGATACGCCTGGTCGAGATACCATTCCCACGGGTGATTGGTGACAAGCCCCGGGTGATTGCGCGCCAGTCGGTAAAGGCTCCAATAAGCCGCGACGACGTGCGGATAGTTGTATGCGCGCGGGCGGTCGCGGCCGCCGGTCAGCGCGCGCGATTTGTTCCACGCCGTCCAGCCTTCGTAGCGAAGGCCATTGGTGTAATAGTTGGTGATTTTCTCCGGGTCGTAATAAAACATGCTGTTGACAACGGTGTATTTCTTCGGGCCATCCTTGTATTGGATGCCGCCCCACAGAACGCCGTCAACAAATTGCTCTTCCTTCTCCACCTCGGCCTTATCCGGCTCGCCAAATTCCTTCATGCACGCGGAAACCCATCCGCCCGACCCGCCTTCATCCTGCAACCCCGCCTTCCAAGTCAGGCTGTCCTGCAAAACAATCCGGTCGTGGCCGCGATCGTAGGTCATCACCGACGGCGCGCGGTGGAAGGGATCGTTGGTGTCGGTGAACCAGTCTTTGGTAAAAAGAAAATGGCCCATGTCTGCGAGTGCTGTCGCCTCGGGCTTGATGACGTCGTAACTGATCGTTTGCACAAGGCCGTCGTCGTAAGTAATTCGAACGTTGCAGCGCCCCCATGTTTTGCCACGCAGCGCATATGCGGCCCAGCCATCTTTGGCGCGCCCGCCCTTCTTTGCTTCAATCGCTCCAGCCGGCTCGGAGGCGAGGGATTTAACTTTGCTCGAATATTTCAGGAACAGCTTCCCATCCATTCCCATCGGCAGAATGTAACCAGGGACGCCGAGGGCCACGGGCCGGTCATTGGCGGCCAGCGTCTCGGTGATGCCGCGAATTTCCGGCGAGAGCAGGAACTTGAGGCCGAATGATCGGGAAGCGCCCGGAGCCAGCGTTTCGGAAGTGGGCGTGTTCCAGGGCTTGAGAGTCTTCCAATCGGTGGAGGCGTAGTCCGCGCTCATGCCGTGGCTGGCCACCCAGCGGGTGTCTTCGGTTTTCCATTCGTTCTCGGCGTAAGCGGCGCTATGCACCATCCATTCATAAAACGCCTCGAAGGTCTGGGTGGTGGGAGTGCGGTCGCCGATCTTGTCATACTGCAAAGGTTCGTAAGCCTCCAGCGGTGTCTTGCCTTCGGGCACCACGACCAGCGATGGCCCGTGTCCGTTGAGCCGCGTGACTTGCACATAGCCCCCGTCCAATCCAATAGCCGGATCGGAAAACGCGGACAGCGCCTGAACCCGCCCCTTGTCGCCCTCGTAACCGGCGTTGTTGTTGAAAATAAGCGGGATGCCGAGCGCGCCGATCTCGACAGTCGAGGCCGACTTATTCTTGACATCAAAGCGCAGCACGAGCCGCCCATTCTCCACCGTCCACACACGGATGATTTGCAGCGGGCAATTGGCGGGCAGCGTGGCGGCAAGGTCGGCGGATGCCAGGACCGGCGCCGACACGGGCAACACCGCAACCGGCTGGCGCGCCGCAGCCGTGGAATAATTGTCCCACGATTCAGAGCCATTGGCTCGGAGGCGAAACGTCAAATCGCCAAGGTAATAAAAGCGGTCCGCCTGGCGATTGGTGATTTCATCGGCCGGAGTAAAATCGAACGCTTCATGCACGACATTGGTGGAGCGCGGCGAACCGCGGCGCCCCCGCCCGCCCGGCGTGAAATCGTAACCCGCCACGCCTTTCGGCTCCAGGGCCGCGACGGTCTGCGAGTCCTTGACCAATTTGAGCGTGAAGTCGGGCGTGTCGAGTTCGATCAAGCCATTCGTCAGGCCGAGCGTCGGCGGCCCGCCGCCGACGCGCCGCTGGGCGCGAGCGTGCTGGGAGGACGCGCATAAAAGACAGATGACGCAAAAGCCAGCCATCCACCTGGCCGGCTTGGAGGTGCTATGTTTCATAAATTGACACGAAGACGGTTCAGTCTGGAGGGGCCGCCGGATCGTGTTCGCCGGCATTCCGGTTGGGCGGCATCCGGCCCAAAAGATTTTGCACGAAGAAATCCTCGGTGCGGCGCTGCGTGACGCGGCTGCCCGCGCCGTGATTGGCGCCCGGAACTTCCAAAAAGTCAAAATCCTTGCCCGCTTTGATGAGCGCGTTCACCAACCGCAGAGTGGATTCCGGCGGCACGTTGTCATCCATCTCGCCCACAATCAGGAAGAGCTTGGCCCCGAGTTTGGACGCGTTGTCGATGTTGGAAGATTTGGAATACCAGTTGTCGCCGTCCTTTTCCCAAATCTTGTCCGGCGGCATGTAACCCATCCATTGCTCGTTCCACGAAGCTTTGTCAAGACGATTATCGTGGCAGCCCGAATTGGCCACCGCCGCCTTGTAAAAATCCGGATGGAATATCACCGCTGCCGCCGCGTTCTGTCCACCGGCCGACGTTCCAAAAATTCCGACTCGGGTCAAATCCATCTCAGGATATTTCGCCCCGGCCGCCTTGATCCAAGCGATGCGGTCGGGAAACCCGCCGTCGCCGAGGTTGTGCCAGCAGACATCGTGAAAGGCTTTGGAGCGGTTGGCTGTGCCCATGGCATCGCATTGGACGAGGATGAAACCCAACTGCCCGTAAACGTTTCCGCGCCGGAACGCGCTGAAGGATTTCGGCACGTAGGAATCCTGCGGCCCATTGTAAATGCTTTCCAGCACCGGATATTTTTTGTTGGGATCGAAATTGGCCGGGCGCGTGATAAGCCCCCAGATGTCGGTCTGCCCGTCGCGGCCCTTGGCGGTGAAAATCTCCGGCGGCTTGAAGCCCTGCTCCACAAGCTCGCTGATGTCCGCCTCCTCCAATTTGCAGACCAGCGTGCCATTAGAAACGCGGCGCAATTCGTTGACAGGCGGCATATCGACGCGGCTATATGTGTCAATAATGTATTTCCGGCCGGGAGAATATGCGATGATGTGATTGCCGTTGCCCTCCGTCAGCATGACCAGCCCTGTGCCGTCGAAGTTGACGCGGCCGTAATTGACAAAATACGGGTCCTGGCCGGGATACATCCCGCTGGCGGCGAACCAAATCTGGCGTTTGTCTTCATCGACGCTGCTGATGCCCCGGATAATCCACTGGCCTTTGGTCACCTGTTTGCAGTCGCCCGTTTTCGGGTCAATAAGATAAATATGCCGCCAGCCGTCCTTTTCAGATTGCCAGAGGACTTCGTCGGACTTTTCCAAATAGGTGAAAATTTTGAATCCGTAACGGGCCGGGCCTTCGGTGTGAGCCGTCCAGATGAATGTTTTCGTGCGCTCATCCACCAGATTGCGCAGAGCGCCTGTGTGGACATCCGCCTCGATTAGCCGCATGCGCTGGTGGCCGCGATCTTCCTGCATCCAGGTGACGTGCGAACCGTCCAGGCTCCAATGCAGCATCGGCGTCTCATATTCGTGCTCGAATGGTTCCACTTGCGGCTTGAGCAGTCTGCGGCCGCCCGCGTCAAAGAGGCTTAATTGATAGGTTGTGAACTTGTCTCCAGCCTGGCCATAGGGACGCGAGCGTTCCACCGCCCGCCCGCCGTCCGGCGGAGAGGACTGGATAAGATAGACGAGCTTTTCGTCCCCCGGCACGATTTGCCACATGCTCAGCGTTTTGGAATCAGGAGACCATTGGAGGCGCGCGTAAGAATCGCCTTCTTTGCCGTCCTTAGTGATTTGCTCTTCGGCGCCATCAGGCAATGCCTTCAAATAGACATTGTGATCCCGCACGGTCGCCGACCATTTTTCATCCGGCGAGCGGTTGCTTCCGCCGCGGCGGCCGCGATTGGGCCGGCCGCCTTGGGCCGCATCCTGGGGGTCTTGCGGGTTCGGGTCCAATTCGCTGTCCGATGGCGAGGGATCAGTCGAGACAATGGCCGGAGCCTGTGCAAGTGGCACGAAGGCGCTTTTCGCCGCGGCTCCTTCGACCGTGCATTGATACGAATCCAAATCGCAGCGCCAGGATTTGTCCGCCGCGTCAAATTTGACGGACTTGCCATCGTCGCTGAATTCAATCGAAGTAAACGGAAGGTGATCGGCCTTGTATTCGTGGCCAGATGCTTTGGAAAGAGCGGCCGCGAGCTTGTCATGATCAAAGGCGCGCTGCCGCGTGCCGTGATCGGCATCGACAACCATAAATTCCGAGGTCCCGCCGCGCAGTTCGTTGCGATACCAGAATTTTGCATCCCCGGCGAACCAATGCGGCGTCACGCGCGCCTTATAGATGCCGCGCTCCGGCTCTCCGAACCGGCCACGCCGCTGTTGCGGAGCATCTAGTGTTTGCGCGAACGCGCCCGCCGACATCCAGGCGGCGGCCGCCATCGCGGCGATTGACAGCAGAGTTTGTCTCGTTTTCATCATGGCACCATCCATTGCTGAAGCCCAGCCGACCAGCCTGAGCGCATCTTCAATTCCAGGCGCAATGCGGTGGTGGTCACGGGCTTGAACATGATTTTATTATACTTGTCGAGCGCCACGCCGAACGCATCGGCGGTCTCGACCGGCTTCCAATCGCCGCCATCCTTGTAAAAGAGGCGCCAGGATTGCGGCACGCGGCATTCTCCATGGCCAGTGTCGTCAAACCAATAAACAGAAGAACTCGAAACTTCGGATTCCTTGGTGAATTCACATTCCACCCAGGCCTCCTCACCCTTGCGCGGCCACCAATCGGAGAACGTATTTTCAGCGTCACTCGATGAGGCGGGTTCAGCCTGGTTGTTGATCGCGGCCACGTTTTTGCCGCCGTCTGAAATCGTGATTTTGCTCGTGGAAGCAATCGTCGGCAACGGCTGCAGGCGCGCGGATTGCTCGGAATCGGGCACCCAGACCATCATTTCGGAACGGCCGCGATTGGCCCACGCGTAATAAGGAATGGCCGTGAAATCGTGCGGCGTTTTGACCAGGGCGCCCTCAGCATTGCGACTCACCACGAACGCGCCGCCGCGAATCGCGACCACGCCGTTGAGAAGGTCCGGCTCGAACGAAGCCGCCAGCGGCGCGTTCTCCGCCAGCATCAGGCTGCGCACGTGCGTGTCGGGATTGTCTGGCGACTCCAGGCAATACACAATCGGGCCGCGCTGCAAAGCCACGCGCCCGCGGTCGGCCCGGACTTCGCTGTTGGCCCTGATCCGCTGCACGGCCATGGGCAGATTCAACTCAATCGTGTCGCCGTCTTTCCATTTTCTCCTGAGGGACGCATAACCTTTATTGAGCTTAAGCGGGCTGTTCTTGCCGTTGATCGTTAACGTGACAGGCTCCTCGGGATGGTCGATGAACTTGTACAGGTCACTCGGCGCCGCTTCGTTCCGCGCCCAGCCGGGCACGCGAACGTTGACCGTAAATCTGGTGCTGGCATCGGGATGGAGCGTCAGTTTGACGCGCCCGTCCCAAGGATAACGCGTCTCTTCGGTCACGTCCACGACGCGCCCGTTGTCTAATTTGATCTTGGCCTTGTTCGCCGCGAAAAGGTTTACGTAAAACCCATCGCCCTGCTGCGCGTAGAGATAACCGGGCACTGACGGCAGAAAACGCGAAATGTTGCCAGGGCAGCAGGCCACGCCAAACCACGGGCTGCGCTGATGCTGACGGTTGGATTCGAGCGGGTTCGGGTAGAAGAAACGCTTGCCGTTCAACGACACGCCGCTGAGGAGTCCATTGTAAAGCGTCCGCTCCATGACATCGATATACTTGGCGTCCCCATGCAAAAGGAAAAGGCGCTCGTTCCAATAATCGTTGGCCACAGCGGCGCATGTTTCGCAGTAAGCGCTCATGTTGGGAAGGTAATAGGCGGGACCGAACGCCTCGCCGCCGCCAAGCGCGCCAATGCCGCCGGTGATGTAAAGTTTTTTGCCGACGACATCCTGCCAGATGGAATCAATCGCACGAACATAATCCTGGTCGCCCGTCAGCGCCGCGACGTCAGCCATGCCGCTGTAAAGATAACCCGCGCGCACCGCATGGCCCTCCGCCTCGCGCTGATTGACTGGCTTGATGTTGGATTGGTGGTAGTCGTCTCCGCCCGGGCCGCGCACGTCAATAAAGAATTTGGCCAGGTCCAGGTAGCGCTCAGCGCCGGTGACGCGATAAAGCTTGGCCAGCCCCATTTCCACGATCTCGTGGCCGGGCCAGATGTGATTGAGCTTGTTGGTTTCCGGGCCGAAGGTCTTGCACAGCAGATTCGCTTCTTTGACAGCGATGTCAAGCAAAGCGCGGTCGCCGGTGGCCTGGTAATTTGCCGCGGCGGCTTCAAACAAATGGCCCGCGTCGTATAATTCGTGGCTTTCATCCGGGTCACGCACCCACCGCTCGTGGCCGGACCAGGCGTGAGGATGCTCCGGATTGATCGTCCGAGCCGTGTAAAGATAGCCGTCCGGCTCCTGGGCCGCGCCAATCTTCGCGATCAAATCGTCCAGGTAGGATTTCATTTTCGGGTCCGGCGCGACGGCCAGCCCGTAGGAGGCGCCTTCCAGAACCTTGTAGGGATCGGTATCGTCAAAGGGATAAGGCGGCGGCTTCCGATTGGCGATTTTTTCGCCGCGCAGGACTTCCGCCGCGCGAATGAAATTATCCATGCGCCCGGATTTTTCGCATTGCTCGAACGCGAACGGGATAGTCACCAGGCGATTGGTCTCAATGCGCGGCGCCCAAAACACATCATCGACCTGCACGGCCGTAAATGGGACGGGCTTGACCGGGTAATCGCGCGCCGGGCCTCCAGCGAACGCGCTGGCAGTCACGGCGAGGAGGGAAATCAATATCGTTTTCATCGGATAGGAACTCGAATGATCGTAAGGGAATCGGGCGGAAATTGATAGCTGAAATGATCGCCGGAGATGTCCAGCCGGCTGGTGACAGGAACGACTTTGGCGGGGTTGCCAAATGAATTATTGTCCGAGAGGCGGCCGGAGCAAAGCGTAGTCAGCGTGGCCGGGCCTGTCATCGCGGCGCCGCTGTTCAGGTTGACCCGGCTGCTGACGGCGGTCTTGGAAACATTGATGGCCTTGAGTACCATTTCGCCGCTCCGGTCATCGCGGCCGGCGAGAGCGAAGAACCGGTCGGCCCCTTGCGCTACGACATCGTGAACACGCTGGCCATCGAGAAAACATTGGATGCGCCGGCCGGTGATTTGAATTTTCACGTCATACCAGCGGCCCGCCTCAACGCTGCCCCGGGCATGAGAGCCGACCTCCGTTTGGTTGAATTCGATCGCATGTTCCTGATTGCCCCAGCCGCCGACGTTCCACCAAAATTTATCCCCGCCTTTGTGCCCGAAAACAATCAGGAATCCTTCCGGGCCGCGAATTTTCCGCGCCTTCAACGTGAGCGTATAATCCGTCCAGCTTTCGCCGCCGAAATAGCTCAAGCCGACGGCTTGGCTGCTCTGCCGGTAAGCGCCATCCGCCACGGACCATTCGCCGCCGTCCGTCTGCCATGAATCGGCGCCCTTGGAAAAATCCGAGGCATACAGCGTCTGGCCGTCCTTTTCCACATGGATGTCCTTGAACTCCGCCGACGTGTTCCAGGTGCCGACGCCGATCCCGCCAGCCAGGGCCGAGGGCGCGTCGGATGTATAATTGACTTCGGTTTGCACTGTGCAACTGGGGCGGTTAATGCCGAAACATTTCCAGAGATAATAGGAAACCGTGGCGTAGGAGCGCAGCGTATCAAAATAAATCATCCCGTGCCAGCCAGTGCGGCCGCGCACATTGGCCAGCAGCGGGGCGTAGGAAACCATTCTCACGGCATCCGCGTCGCGTTCCAAGCCCATGAGAAAAGCGCCTTCGCTCAGGGCGTCCAGGAGCGTGCCATGGGTGTCGCTGCCATCGCCAGAGGTGACGGCGACTTCGCCATCGTAGACGGGCGGGAGCTTCCGATCGCGGTCATCATAAAGATTGGCATGGGTCATGAACCAGTTCGGGTTCTCGTAGTAATGGTTGTCCTCGATGTCGGAGGTTGCTCCATCCAGCAGATTGCGGCGAAGAAAGGAAAAATCGTTGATGTAGGAAATATCGGGATACCGCGCCTTGAGTGCGGAATGAACGATATTGTAGCGCGGCGGAAAACTCCGGGCCAGGCCCTCGTTGCCGACTTCCACCAATTTGAGATCGAAGGAATCCGGGCGCCCCGCCTCGGCGCGCAGCTTTCCCCAAGGCGAATCGGAGGGGCCATTGGCGAATTGAATGGCGTCAACAAAATTAGTGGCGACCCAGCCCATGTCGTCCATGGGCACGTCTTTCACGTTGCGAAAATGGCATGTCTCGCCGGCAAACCCGACGTAAAGAGGCGCGGCGCCGATGTCGTCGCAGAATTGGAGGTATTCAAAGAAGCCCATGCCGTGTGTTTCACGATAGCCCCACGGGCCGAATTGCTCACCGCGACCGGGCAGAGGGCCGATGGAATCCTTCCAGTTGTATGCGGTTTCGACCGTGCCGCCTTCGACAACGCAGCCGCCTGGAAAGCGGACAAATCCCGGCTTCATATCGGCCAGGAATTGGGCCAGGTCGGGACGCAGGCCGTTGGGCCGGTTCTTGAAAGTGTCGGCCGGGAAGAGCGAAACCACGTCAAACCAAACTTTGCCTTTGGCGCCGGCGATGAGCGTGAAGCGGGCCTTGCGATTGGTGTTGGTGGCGGCGAGCGTGGCGTGAAACTCCTGCCATTGGCCAGTCACTCCGTTGATGACGGCCGGCTCGACGCAAGGATTGCCTTCGGAGTCTTCCACCGAAGCGGTCAGCGGGCCGGAAAAATCTTCACCTCGCGCCCAGAACGACAAATTATACTTGCGGCCCGACGCGACGCCGACTCCGAAAAAGCCTTCGTTGGCAATGCCGAGCCGGCCGGGACTGGCGTCATCAATATCAAGGCGCAAGGAACGCGGCCCGGCGGAATTCAGCGGGTTGTTGGTGTCCAGATTCATTGAACCGCGCGCCGCGCCCTCTTTAATCAGAGACCAGAACGGGAAGTCCTTCATTGTGCCGTCGGGATTGAAATAATCGAAGTGGCCAAACGCCTCGGCGTCGTATCCTTTGGCCATCCAGCGGCCAGGACGGTCATTGACGCCAGGCCGAAAAGTGAATCCCTCCGGTGGCTTGGCATCCTCGAATCCGCGATTGCGAATCATTTCCGCGTACAAGCCGCCATCGACGCCGTGGTTGATTTCCTCCAAAAAAATGCCATACATGCGCGGATTTATGGCCGGCCCGCGTTTGTTGAGATCGACAGAAATGGTCGCGGTGGCCGGATAGGCCGTGGCGGGATCGTCCTCGAATTCAACCGAGTCGGCGCGGGTCGCGCGCGAGACTTTCATGCGTCCGCTGAAGAATTCATCGACCAGCGCGAAAGTTTCAGGGTCATAAGCTTTGAGGCCGGCCGGGCCATTAGCGGGCTTTTCGCCGGTCATGTGCAAGTCGCCATGAGTGCCAAAATACCACATGGCCATTTCCGCGAAGAATTCGTCGTCGTTGGACGCGGCGTAAGCCTTGTCCCAAAGGCCCTTGGCGAGCGAAGCTTTATACTGCTTTTGGAAACGCTCGCGAACTTCGCGCGGCATTCCAACATGGTAAATGCAATGGGAGAATTCATGGACGCAGATGTCGCGCCCAAAGTAATGATCTTTCTCCAATTTCAAAAGGTTCTCCTCGCCGCATGAAGAAATTCTGCCGCCCATGCCCCGGGTGCGCTGGTCGATGGTCAGGCCGTTGTATTCCGCCAACGGTCTGTTTTTGTCAAAGCGCCATTCCGGGAGATCGGAAGTCACCTGGTTCCGGCCGATGATATGCAATTCAGCGTGCGCCGCGCGGAGGTTCTCACAAACAACCGGCAAATTAGATAGCATCATGGCCAGCCGGCCGCGCGCCGCGATCAGTGCTTCATCCGCAACTTCCTTGGAAGCTTTGATTGGAATGCCGCCATACTCGGCAGCTTTGCTGAAGAATTCTTCTTCCGGGGGGTCAATCCGGGCAATGGCCCCATCACTCCCGGCGTTGGGATCGGCCCGCCCCGCCGCCGCTGCTGTCAATCCTATCGCAAGGAGGAATCGAAGAATATTCCTGCTCACCAGAAGAACGCGGGGCCTTCGGGGGTATTCTGCGCTTGGCCCGTATCGAGACTTGTCCGCCGCACCATGAGTTTAAAGCTGCGCCATTCCGCGTGGCCGTCCATGAAGGTAAGGTTGCCGCCGGCGGGCTTTGGACCCGCCATGTGCGCGGTGGTATGATGCACGTAGAAACTGCCGATAATGTCCGTCCAATTGGTCGGCGTTGACGTGGTAATGGCTACCACCGGGTCTGCCGCCAGGACCCGGCCCGAAATCGGCCCAAACGGAATCGTAAACACACTGAATCGCCATGATGGCGGATTGACCGCCATGTTGGTATTCACGTTGGTGAAGCAACCGTCAGTATTGCCAGAGGCCGTGTAGCCGGAAGAGCCAGGCAGCGTAAAGGCGTACTGGCTGACGTTAAAGTCCGCGTTGTAATTCCACAATTGCAACTCATTCGAATCGCTGAACCTGATCGACAGGTCCGGACAATAGAACAACTTCCAAGTAGCCCCGTTGGCGATCATGGAATTCGCTGCCACCTTCGGGATATCCCACGCCCAATAACCTCCGTCCCCAACAGGTAACAAGTTCTTGTTATCGTTGGCATACATTTGCAGCGCCAGATTGATTTGCTTCAAGTTGTTCAAACATGAAATGCGCTTGGACTGCTCCTTGGCGCTGGACAGCACCGGCAAGAGCAGTGCGGCCAGGATCGCGATGATCGCGATCACGACCAGCAGTTCAATCAAGGTGAAGGCGGCCCGAAGGCGGCGCATCACACCTGTTTCTTCCTTTGGGAGGCCCGCCAGCGTTGTATTGCACATTTTCATTTAGTCAACTCACTATGATTCAGCGCCTTAAGGCCCAACCTTAAAGTACTGGTTTCCGCTGCCAATTGGCAGGGTCACGGAACTGGTTCCGTTGGCGGTAGTAATTCCCACTCCTGACATCAGTGTGAACTGGGCAGCCAAGTCGGTCGTGGAATAGAGATGCTGAAAGGCGCTGTCGGCGTCCCAGCTAATCGTAAGGCTCCCTCCGGCCACGGCAACGTTCAACACGGGGCCGCTCCTCAAATCCAGCATGAACGAACTGAACGCCGTGCGGAGCAGGCCGCTGTTCGGAAGGGCATAGGTCGCCGAAGATGGGCCGACTTCCACAACGTTGCTAGTCCCGCTGGCGAACAGGCCCAAGTTCTCCGTATAAGAAGCGATCGGACCTGTGAAGGGACCAGTCGGGCTGCTCCTGCGATAGAAGGTGAAGTTGGTCCCGTGCGTCCTGACCATTAGGAATCCGTTGTTGGCTGGAATGACTGAAGGCGGTGTTCCAAAGTTAACGTCCGCGCCGTTGATGTCATAGCGCAAGATGTCAAGGAAACCGAATTCTTCGAATTCAGTCTGGTTGATGAAGTTCTCCGAACCCGGCCCAGCGGCGGCCGAGCCATCGCGATTGGCCAAGCGCGCCATAATGCCAGACATCTGGTAGTTGGATTGATCCATGCTAGAAATGAAGACTGAAGCTTGGAAGTCACCCACGACATTCTTGAAAAGGAAGAATCCGTCGTCGGGTCCGGTGCCATCCCAAGTGTCGTTCTGATGGACCAAGCTCAGTGTATTGGACGCGGTTATGTTGGCATCCAGCGCGGTCGTCTGGCCCATGCCATCTGTCCCGAACGGAACGGCGTAGCCTGCCGGCGCGAGAGTTCCGCCGCCCAGGAACACGCCGTCCCAGATGGTGCCCGCCACGGCGATGGCTGGGTTGCCGTTCGCTGCCTGAGCGGTTGCCAAATAATTGTTGGAAACGCTGAAGTTATCCGAATAAGTTGGCGACCGGACCGTGATGATAGAGGGTGCGCTCAACAGGGCATTGGTGGAATTGCCAGGCGTGAAGCTGAACACCACATTGTTAGCCGTGCCCGGCGTAATTCCAGTGAAGAATCCGTCCGCACCGGCAACGATGCCATTGGAGACAATCGTCGCGGAGGCTGACACATCGATCAAATTTGTCACGCCTTGAACCGAGGCCAGAACCTGATATGAACCGCCGATGCCGTTGGCCGGAATCAAGGCGTTCTGCACAACAGCGGCAATGCCAGTGAACACAACCGGAGGCGTTCCGGTCGCGTCTCCGCCAGCTTCGTTGAAGGCTTTGGTAGCGCTCGACCCTTCGTACTCGTAAACCGCGACGTAATACTGAATGCCAGGGATCAAGCCGGTTACTGTCACTGTATTGCCGGTTCCGCGGAAGACCACGAAGTTGCCAGCGCCCAAATCCGTGCCGGCTCCAAAAGCGCTGTTGGCAGTGGTGAGATCACCAAAATAAGGCTGGGAAGAAACCGGGGAGCCTGCGCGCATCACGACGAAGGCCGTCGGCACCCCGCTCGGCGGAATGACTCCGTTCGTCCAAGTGATGACGGCCTGACTGTCACCGGCGGTCAACGTTGCGGTAACACCCGTGGCAGCGGTTGGAACCGGGGCCGGAGTGGTGCCAGTCCCCACGATGTTATTGCCATCCAGCATGAAGGTATCGAACTGCACCACGCCGATGGTGCCGTTGTAGGTGGCCTGTTGCAAACCGACTTGCACCATCGTGCCAGCGACCAGCGCGGGCTGGACTACGGTATGCACCAGCGTCCAAGGCCCGCCAAACGTCGGCGACTTGAACAGATTAAAGTTGGTTGCATTGACACGAGTCATCAGCAGCCAAAAGTCGGTTGATTCCCCGTCTTTATCGTCAAATTCGGTTGTGTTGCCGTTGATGGTGTTAAACAAGACGGTGGTATCGCCAAACTGGTCGAATCTCTGCCAGTTCACGTTGTCTTCCGACTGGCCAGCGCCGAAGGCGGAAGCATTGTTGGAGGTGGCAAAGGCCCTGGCCATAATGCCGACAAAGTTATAAGCCACATGGTTAAAGCCCGTGATATGAACGGACGTTTCAAAGTCTCCCGGCACAACTTTGTAAAGGTAAGGACCATTGTCATCCGCGCCTTTCCATTGTCCATTGGCGGAACTGATGGTCAGGCAATTGTTGGTGGTGATGTCCGCGTCGAACGCGCTCATGGACAGGTTCGGGCCGACAACACCAGCGATATCGCTCTTCATCTCATAGACGCCATCCCAGCCCGTGCCCACGACGCCGTTGGTCAGGTAACTGTGCGGGACGTTGAAGTTGTCCGTGAAAGCCGGCGCATGGCTGATAGCGTTGATGTTGGTGCTGAATCCGCTGTAGCTGACCGTGATGTTGCCGCCCACAGATCCCGCCGTCACATTGGTCGCGCTCAGGACAAGCGCGCCGCTGGCCGCAGCGGCACTAATCGCATTATCGCTGGAACTGATCGAAGTGGCTGCGGTAACGTCTTCCGTGCCGCCGCTGCTGAAGTTAGCCACGACATCCACTGTAGCCACGCCGTTGACTGGGATGTTGGCCGGCGTGATGCTGGCCGAGATGCCAATTACGACGCCGGGGCCGGCAACGTTGCCGATGGCAGGGTTGGAATCATAGGTAATCGGCGTATTCCCGCCATTGGTGGTATAAGAATAGACAGCGACCGTGTAGTTGTCTTGGGGAGTCAACAAACCGCCGACCGTGACATTGGTTCCCGAACCGGCATATATCACTTGTTCATGGCCGCCCATATTCGCAACACTGCCGAAGTTAGTATTGGCCGCGTAGGTGAAACCGTAGTAAGGCTCCTGAGTCATGATGGCATTTCGAGTCATTACCACGATGCTGCCATCGCTGCCCGCCGCCGGGTTCCAGGAGATTTCCACCGTGCCATTCTGATTGGGATTGGTGAAAACGACATTAGCCGGATCGTTAGCCGGAGGCGTTACAACGTTTGTTCCTTTGATGCCGAAATCAGTAAAGGTTTCGGTCGGGGTGGTGCCGCCCGCGAAGGAACCTTCCTCAATGCCCACCTGCATGGCCGCGCCGTGCAAATCCGCGCGAGTAAGGGTTCGTTCCAGTGTCCACGGGCCGCCGGGGGTGGTGCTGTCGTAGAAGCTAAACGTGTCTCCCGTTCGGTTCAGCCGCAGGAAAATATCGACAGTCGTGATGTTGGTCGCGCCGAGCAGGTTGGTGACCGTGATTTGGTTGTCCGCCGCATTAGTGGCATAACGCACCTGCATCGGGGTGCCGAACTCGTCGAAGCGGGTGATATTCAACCAGTTTTCGCTCGCGTTAGTGCCGGTCGGATTGAAAGGCCCGCCGTTTCCGCTGCTGATGCCGCGTGCCAGCAAACCGCTGAAAGTAAATGCTGTATTGGCGTAGGGCTGGGTCACGTCCACATAGGCGTCAAAATCGCCCCACACGACGTTGAAACAGAAAAAACCGTCGTCCTCTGCCCCGGCAAAACCGCCCACGGGGTTCTCAACAAACAAAAAGCCCGAACCGGGCACGCCGAGGCTCGCGCCGGTATCAGCCACCAAAGTATTGCCGCTGCCGCTGCCTCCGGGAATGTCGCCCGCATTGAGGTCAACGCCGGTAAAACCGGAGCCGATAATGCCAGTATTGACGAAATCCAGGCCGGGGTTGGTAAACGTATTCGTCACCAACTGGGCTTGCACTGGGGCAGTTCCCGCTAAAAAGGAGAGCAGGCAAACGGCGGGCGATAATAGCAATGACTTTTTTTGTGAGGGTTTCATACTTGGGGCATTTTTGTGATTGTCACATGATTTGCGCTCTAAGATGCATACGCACCAATCCTCAATGCATGGCACAATAGCCGGCTGTTTTTTGAGGAACTCATCTGACGTGAATCTACGCCTTCCGGCAAAAACATTCTTGGCGGAAAATTACATGCCCCGTATGAATTAACGCCAATTGCCGTCAGGCATGGGCCGCGACCGCGTTGACAAAGCGAGCCGGCGCGTAGGGATGGGCCGGAATCTTCGTCTCCCGCCCCAGCAGCAAATCCGCCACCAACCGCCCGGTGCCGAGGGAAGTCGTGATGCCCAAACCCTCATGCCCGCTGGCCAGCCAGATGCGGTCGTTGTCAAGACTCGGGCCGATCAACGGCAACTTGTCCGGCGTGGCCGCCCGGTGGCCGGTCCAAACGCGCGTGGCTGTCAGTTTGGCCAGCGAAGGCAGATATTCGATGGCCCGTGCCAGCATTCGGCCAAGAATCTCGTGCTCCACCTCCGTGCCGTCAGCATCATATTGGCGCGATGAACCGATAAGCATCTGCCCGGTCTGGCGCGGCTGTATATTAAATGCGACGGAATCTTTGCTGACGGAATGGGCGCTTTTCAGGTAGCCCAATTCGACAATCTGGTGATGCACAAAACCGGGATAGCGCTCCGTAATGACCAGGTGCCCTTTGCGTTTGCGCACCGGCAGGCCCGGCATCAATTCCGGCGACCACGGCCCGGTGGCAAGGACGCTCCGGCCGGCGGAAACCCGCGAACCATCCGCCAGCAAGACGCCCCCGTCCCGCAGCAATTCGCGCACAGCCGTTCCGGCGCGAAGTTCGGCCCCATGCTGGCGCGCCAGATCAGTCAAATAGCGGGCGGCGCACGGCGGATAAACCACGCCGTCATCCAGGACCCGCAGCCCGCCAGCCAGGCCCGGGCGCAAATTCGGCTCGGCGCGGCGGACTTGCTCGCCATCAAGAATTTCCACGCGCGCGTTTCTGGCCGCGTAGTAAGTCTCCTTGCGGCGCGCCTCAGCCATTTCTTCGTCATCGGCCGCTACCCAGAGCGTCCCGCAAAGTTCGTATTCCACGTCATCGGAAAGCCGCTGGCGCATTTGCAGCCACAACCGCCGCGAGTATTCCGTCAACGCAAACTGCGCCTCGGAATCATCCATGACGACGATGTGCCCCATCCCCGCCGCCGTCGTGCCGCCGGCAATCACCCCGCGATCGACGATGAGCGTCTTAAGGCCCGCCTCCGCGCATTCGGCCGCGCAGGCCGCCCCGACTATGCCCGCGCCCACGATAATGACGTCGAAGGATTGGCTCACGGCCGCCTCTACGGTTTTGGCTCCGCCTTCACCACGCGCACCCCAAAGACCCCTCCCACATAAGTGTCGGAGCCTTGCAGCCGAAGCGTGATTTTCTCTTTGGCACGCGTCAACCCCGGCGGCAGCGGATAAACCTGGTCGAAGAAAACGCCCGGATGGGTGGCGTTCAGGCGTTCGGCCGCCAGCATCTGGCCGTCCACCAGAACGTCAAATTGCCGGCCGCGGTCCGCGCCCCAGTAAGTCAAGACGAGATTCTGCGGCGCATTCGGCAGCACCTTCAAATCCCACGAAAACCATCCGCCCGCGGTCGCGTCCCGGTAGAAGTGATCGCTAAAATCGCCGGAGCTGGTTTTGTCGCCCTGTTGATTATGATCGCGCTCATTCTGCTCTTCGCCCGGGCGGACGGAATCAACCGTGCGAGCATCGGCCAGGCGTTGCTTTTCAGTCTTGGCCGCGAAATCCTTTTCCCGCACCTGCCATTGTTCCGGCGTAT
This sequence comes from Verrucomicrobiia bacterium, assembly GCA_036501625.1. GTDB lineage: Bacteria > Verrucomicrobiota > Verrucomicrobiia > Limisphaerales > Palsa-1400 > Palsa-1400. Next base: position 328 of record DASXZY010000006.1, on the reverse strand, counting down.
ATTGGTCCCAATAGACTTCGTAACTGCGCCGGTAAATTTTGTAAAATGGCTCCAGCGTAAGCGACTCCGCCTGCTCATCTCCTGGCACGCGGAAAACCGCCCCGGTAAAAGTCGCCGGCTGACTCCCCACTGGATGCAAGGCGCTCAACCAATCGCCCGACGCGCCCACGACACCCGGATTGGGCTGCTGATGGAGAATTGGAGATTTGTTTTTCATGATGGGATTCTAATCTTCTTGGAACGCTTATCCCGCAAAGTGTTCACTTTGTAAAGAACCGCTTCCAAAAAACAGGTCATCGCGGCCCCAAATTCGGGAAAATGGCGCGGT
>DASXZY010000005.1:0-40129 GCA_036501625.1 Verrucomicrobiia bacterium | reverse complement strand
AAAAAAAACTTCTGGTGTGACGTGGGAGCAGGTGTTGAAGCAGATGCGTCCGTGGCTGGTGAAGTTGATCGGCTTTTGTCATTGCTGCGGCAGAAAGTTTGACGATGTAAGCGTCATTATTACTTAACATAGTAATACTAGCCGCGCCCTTCATGACGCTTTCGTTCCTAAGCCTCTCGCCCATCCCAGAATTGAAGCTGACAGACCAGGGCCTGATCGACGCCACGCGAATGCGCAAGACCACCCTGTTCGTCCGTCCCGCGGCTATTCGTTGAATCAATGGGGATCGCTCATTAGATAAGGCGAATAGGCCGGGGATCCTTCATTCTGTCCACATTAGGAACTCGGAAATTCAGGTCAATGATTCGTCCAGCCTTCAGCCTCTTGAGAACTAGAGCGCTATGCCGGCAGGTCATGCCCGCTTCGATGCACAACCGGACAACGTCGGCCTCGGTTTTCATTTCTCCAGCCCTCAACGCTCTTTCGAGGTCTTCTTCAAATTCCCGGATCTTAGTTGGGCGCATTATGTCGAAGGCCAGAATCCCCTCCTTAGGACGAATGTTTTCCCGTTCGATATCAAAATTGGCCTCGCCTGAGATTTCGTCACTTGCCCATGCCACCTGAAGGAACTTATGGATTCCCAATGGATGACGGCTGCCGAAGATTAGGCCATAGATATTACCGTGCTGCTTCTTAATAGAAAATGGCCCCAGGAACACCTTATCGCCGCAAGGAATTAATTTCCGATAGTATGCGACGGCTGCGCGATGGACATCGTAAGAGTCTTCGACCATTTCGATCTTCTGTTTGATCGCCGGATGGTCGCGAAACCGGTGCAGGGTCGAGGAAGAAAGAAAAAAGATAAAATCCGCAGTCGGAAAATCGATCAACTTTTTGAAAACCGCATCCGAAACTTCGTCAACGCCGTATTGGTCAATAATCAGCAATTTGGCCATGCGGGGATTTGACAGCAACGCGCGGTGCTCCGCCAGAGAGTCCTGGAAAGCAATTTGTCTGCAATCAATATGAACCCCGGGGATTCTCCATTCCGGTCGCTGCAAAGTGACTCTGAGCTGCTCAATCTTTTCGGCGCTTTCGTCAAAAAAGTGTGCTTCGATCCTCGCCTTGTCCCAACCTGCCAACCCTCTCTGTTGATAGCCACGAAGTTGACCGAGAATCCGCAAGGGAGATCCGGGAGCGCCCGCTGCATCCGTTCCTGGACCCGCGAAAAAGTCGAAAATGTGGATCTCTCCAAACTTAGGCTGTGGCTGTGACAGGAAAACTGGAATCCATTCTTGACTATAAAGTTCAAATATTCTCAGCTTTGTCAGGGTGGCTGCGTCATATTTTTGATCGTGAAAATCGGAAGATGGCATGGAGACTCAGGCGACTTCGAATTGCTCCCGAAGTTCGAGCAATTGGGATGCCGACGGCGCCGCAACCAGCCCGAACTTCGGAAACTCGTCATACGTTTTGCCGTCCAGCCGGCGCCCAGTCTCCCTCTTGCGAATGCCGCCCCACTGTTTGAAGAAAAAGGGCACACCCGCCTCATGGCATAGGTCCCGGATTTCACGCGCCCATGCGGCTTCCATCGGCCTCGCTCCTGGACCGCTCTCGCCGCCGACAATTACCCAGTTTATGCCGCTCAAGTCGAATTTGCCGAGGTTCTCCAGCAAGGGTTCGATAGACAAGAACGCGACCCGCGGCTCGGAACCGCGCAATTTGTCTATGCGCGGCAGTCCATGATTGCGATTCTCCACACTTACGCCCCACCAAATGTGCGCCGCCTTGGCAGCTTGGCGCAGTTTGCCCTGTAATAGCGCCGCCATCCGGTCGGCCCGCTTTGTCAGAATCTGGTAGGTATGCCAATTTGCGGCCAGCATCACGCGGCAGACGTTCTCAATGTATTCGTCCGGCACACCCTCATGGAAAAGGTCGCTCATAGAGTTGACGAAGATTTTTTTGGGCCTGGACCAGCGAATGGGGTCTCCCAATTTTTCTGGCACCAAACGCAGATCGAATCCAAATTCAAAAGGATGTCCCGGCACCCCGCGGAATCGTTCTGCGAATGTCTCCGCGTAACAATGCACGCAACCGGGGCTGACTTTGGAGCAGCCGCGAACCGGGTTCCACGTTGCGTCTGTCCATTCAATTTTGGAATTGTCGCTCATTATTTTTGTCCAATCTCCCCAAATATATCATTGCTGATTGGATAAATCCCGTCCAACTGTGCCATGTTCAAATCAAAAGCCAAAGCTATCTTATCCAGTTCCTCGGTTCAACTGGCGAGATGCGGTGACGAATTCAACCGCCTTGAACATGACAAAACAGGCCGAACGCCGCCCTCATTTCGGCGCATGGAGTTGTTTGCAAAAGTGGTTTTCATAACTATCACAATTCAGGTATTTGCGGAAATGGCATCCCAAAAAACGAGGCGTTTTTGCAGAAAAACAGGGGTTGCGAACAAACAAAATGAATGCTTTCGCAACGGCTTTTCAATTTTTCACGAATTTTCACCGCGTAAAGCATTTTCCCGCAATAACATGCGTTGACACAACCCATTACAAAAAAATCATGCCCAAAGCCTACGGTAGGTTTTATGGTATTCGAGGTTTATGACACATTCCCGCGTGAACATAAAATATTATTCAAAAATCAGGGGCGCGTTCGCCGTCGGCGAGGCCGGCGTAGCGCCGCGAACCTCAATTATTTCTGCGAGTCGTGTCATGCGGCTCGGCCGCTGCCCAAAATGATTGGCGATAGCTTGTATGGCCGCGCCCAGATGGGCTAAAATGCGGTGAATTACGGTGGATTGCGATATTTTCGAGAAAAAGTCCGAGCCTATGAAGCGCTCCCAACCCGGCAGCGATGGCTCACTCCACTAGCATGAGCCGAAAACGCGCCGCCTTTTTTCTGCTGCCGTGCCTGGTTTCCCTTGCGCTCGCGTTCTGTTCGGCGGCCTGGCAGCACGGGGGCTTCGAGCATTACGAAGTGGAGGGCCGGATGCCTTACTATTTGTCCCACGGCTCCCTGGCCAGCAAAATCTACGACAGCGATTACCTCGATTACGGGATGTTCCAGGCGCGGGAACTGAGCAATTTCTTTGACTATCTCGATTGCCAGTTCATCGCGTTGTGCGTCCGCGCGGGGCATCCGCATCTTCTCTCGATTACGCACTATGCCTTCCTGCTTTTGATTAGCCTGATCGTGTGGCAATTCGGGGCCGGCGACCTGAAGCTGCCGCGCTGGATGGCCCTCGGCGTGATGCTTTTGTTTTGGACAACGCCGGGGGTGTTTCTCAACGGTTCCTATTTTCGGACGGCCAAGATAGGCGTCGCGCTCGCGCTGGTGGTTCTTTATTTGCTGATCTTTCGCGTGCTGCGCGCGCCGCCGGAGGAACTGAATGTCCCTCTCTCGCGGCGCGTGTGGCTGGTGTGTTTCGGCTGGGCCTGGGCGGCAACCTTGTTCGATTTGCAGGGAGTTTTCATGGTCGGAATCATTATCGCGTTCCTCGGCTTTTGGTTTTGGGGCTATCGCGAAAAAACCGCCCTTGAACTGGCGGGCCCCTTTGTGGCAGCGGCGGTCATGAGCGTGCTGTATAATCACCTCATCGCTCCTTTGCTCACGTTGTGGATCAACGGCTATTGGCCGGATTTCAAATACCAGCATTTGCCGTGGACTGATTTGCTAAGCCAGCCCGCGAAATACATGGGCGGCGCGCTTTCCATATATCTGGATGCGGTGCGGTTCTTGTGCGGAAATATTCCAGCGTGGGGCGCGGCCCTGGCGATGGCCGTTCTGGCTGGACTGGCGCTGGCGCGGAGTCCGCGGCATCGGGAACGCCGGGGATTTTTTCTGGCGGCTTCCGGTTTTTTCCTTAGCCAGACGGTATTGATATGGGTCATGCTCATGGGCATGTATCTGCGGCACGAGGCCCTGGTCTGGACCGATGTCCGCAGAGGCTATTATCCGATCCCGATGGATGCCATGTTCGCCATGACGCTGCTCCTGCTGTTATGGCGGATTCAGGCGCGATGGGAGGCGCCGAAATGGTATTTCGCGCCGTTGCTGGGAGTGGCGCTGCTGGGCAACGTCGCGGGCCTCCCTCAAAACCGGGCCATTGAAAGGTCAGGAACTCTGGCCCCATATATTCAAGCCACGCCGGCCCTCCTGGACGCGCTCAAGAATCTAAAAAACCCCGCCTATGTCATTTCACCCAAAATCGCAACCAACCGAGTCTTCCAAATATTCCACGACGGATATTTCACAAAAACTCCCGCCATCCAAGCCGCGCGTAAAAGCACAACAGGCGTCCCGCGCCAACCAGCTAGCTAGCCTGGAAAACTTTTAACACCAATCAGTCCAGAAAAGGCTTGTCAAAAAACGCAGAATCCCGCCATAGTCAGCCGCGAAAAATGCTATAGGCCTTCATAGGAAAATTCAAATGAAAAGCTTTATATGCGCCCTCGTGGTTGTTATAGCGGCAGGCGGATCTTTTGCCAGCCCGCCTGCACCGACCTTGACCATCACCTTGCCCGCAGCCAACCAATCGCTGACCAATGCGACTGTGACGGTCAAAGGAACCGCCCATGACAGTGTTGGGCTGGCGCGGGTCTATTGCGGGCTCAATGGCGCGGCGCTCTCAGTGACTTCGAGCAACCATTGGTCAAATTGGATGGCCAGTTCGAGGGCCGCGCCAGGACCGAATGTCATCGAGGCCTACGCGGTCAACACTGCGAGCGTGGCCTCCGTTGTCAAGAAGGTCAATTTCACTTATGTCGTAAAGGCACCCCTGGCGGTGACGGTCAATGGGAAGGGCGCAGTCTCGCCAAACTACATGTTGTCATCGCGGGTGGAACCGACGCTTCAGGCAGGGTAGAAACAGCATTTAATTATGCCAGCTCCGGCATGGTTTACGCAACCGGCGTCAACGTCCAAACCGGGGGAAGTAGCTGCACGGGAACATCGTTTGCCGCCCCGGAGATCTCGCGCGATATTGATTATCTTTGGTCACTCAATCCCAGGCTGACTGCCGCGCAGATGTTGCAAGCGTTCAACCAGGCCGTGTCCTCTTGCGGGTCGGGCGGCATCGTTCCCTCTTCGGCGGACGGATACACCACGCAGGCGTTTTTCAACTGCGCCCAACAGGCGATAAATACCGCGGAGTACTCTACGCTGGAGGCCGGAACCGCTGGCACCGGAACTGGTTCGGTGGGAGTGTCGCCCGGCGGCCCCGCGTATCTCAATGGCACAGTGGTCAAATTGACGGCTGTTCCGGGCGCGAATTCCGAATTTGCCGGCTGGGGCGGTGATGCCGGCGGAAGTGCTCTGTCCACTACCGTCACGATGGACGGAAACAAGTCCGTGACGGCAATTTTTAACCTTAAGTCGGTCAAGGGCTCAGACTACGCGGGAACGTGGGTCGGCCAATGTAACGCGCAATACACTTATCAGGGTCCCGCTCCAAACTACTCAACCGAACAGGGGAGCCTTTCCTTCAACATTACGATGGTGTTGTTGGCGCTGGGGCCTGTTGTCGATAGGACCCAGATTCTTACCGTCGGCTCCGTTTCGGCCAGCAGTCCTTATTTTCAATGCGATCATTGCGACGCTGAATTTGGGTCGGCGGCAGTGCTCCCGTCTCCGCCGGGCGCAAGCATCGCGGGCGACGGCGTTTCGATAATCTTCCCCAATGGAGTGGACTTTGGGACACTCAACGACGCCGGAGACCTCTCCATCAGCGCGGACGGAAGCGTCATCACCGGCAGCAGCGACGACGACAACGCATGGGACGCAGTCAACGCGACTTCAGGCGGAGATTTTTTGGACAATTATTACTTTCCAGCGCTCGGCATCACGTTCTATACAATTACCAGTTCCAGCTGGTCCTTTACTCACACATCGCATTGACGACCACTTATCTCATCGCGGTTTGTTCGCCGGGCCGGCCTCTCTTTTCTTCGCCGGCTCAGTTTCCCCGCATCAGGTCCGCGCCCGGCGGGGCCTCATTTTCCCCTTGGAAAATGGCCGTTTTGGCCTATTCTGTAAAAAAGGCGGGGTTTTAAAAAAAACTTGTTGCCACTTTGGAGCAGGTTAAGTATATTCCGCGCTCCGTTTCCCTAATGGGAATTGCGGGGATAAAAGGTATTACAAATGCCGACAATTAATCAGCTCGTCCGACAAGGACGGAATAAATTGCGCAGCAAGTCCAAAGCACCGGCCTTGCAGAACTCGCCGTTTCGGCGGGGCGTCTGCATCCAGGTGATGACGCGCACGCCCAAAAAGCCCAACTCGGCCATGCGAAAAGTGGCCAAAGTGCGCCTGACCAACGGCTTTGAGGTCATCGCCTACATCCCGGATGAAGGCCATAACCTCCAGGAACACTCCATCGTGCTGGTGCGCGGCGGGCGTGTCAAAGACTTGCCCGGAGTGCGCTACCACATCGTCCGCGGCACGCTTGATGCTGCGGGAGTGGAGAAGCGGCGTGTCAGCCGCTCCAAATACGGAGTCAAACGCCCCAAAGGGGCCAAAACTGCCGCCAAACCGGCTGAAGCAGCCCAATCTTGATTTTATGTCACGACGCCGCAGAGCAATTAAACGACCGCTGTTGGAAGACAGCAAGTACCACAGCACGCTGGTTTCGCGCCTGGTCAATACGGTGATGCACGGTGGCAAGAAGACCACCGCCCAAAACATCGTTTACGGCGCTTTTGAGCAAATTTCGACCAAGAACCCGGCCAGCAATCCGCTGGAAATTTTGCAGCGGGCGGTCGATAACGCCAAGCCGCGCCTAGAGGTCAAGCCCCGCCGAGTTGGCGGCGCGACCTATCAGGTGCCGGTGGAAGTTCCTTTGGACCGCCAGTTGTCCCTGGCCATGCGGTGGCTGGTGGATTTGGCGGACGCGCGCAAGGGCACAGCTATGCGGGAAGCCTTGGCGGCGGAGATTATGGATGCCTATCAGGGGCAGGGCAACGCCATCCGCAAACGTGACGAAGTTCATAAAATGGCCCAGGCCAATAAAGCATTCGCGCATTTTCGTTGGTAATCTGAGAATCACAGCAGTCGCCCCGGCGGAAACGAAACATCGGGGCGTTTTTATTATATGCCAGACGCAGTATTAGAAGTAAAAGATACCGGAAAGAAATCGGTCAACTCGCCCGCCCGGCAGTACACGATGGAGCGCACGCGCAACATCGGCATCGCCGCTCACATTGATGCCGGCAAGACCACCACGACCGAGCGCATCCTCTTTTACACCGGCCTCATCCACAAAATCGGTGATGTCGATGACGGCAACACCGTGACCGATTGGATGGAACAGGAGCGCGAACGCGGCATTACGATTACTTCCGCCGCCGTGACATGCTATTGGACCCAGAAGAAGGAAGAGACCGTCGAAAAACTTTTTCCCTCGATCGGCCATCGCATCAACATCATTGACACCCCCGGCCACGTTGATTTCACGGCCGAAGTCGAGCGCTCCATGCGCGTGCTCGACGGCGCCGTCGCCGTATTCTGCGGCGTCGCGGGCGTGCAGCCGCAATCGGAAACCGTCTGGCGCCAGGCGACCAAGTACAAGGTGCCGCGCATCGCTTTCGTCAACAAGATGGACCGCACCGGCGCGAACTTTCAAAACGCGCTTGCCGACATGCGCAAGAAGCTCGGCGCTTACGCCTACCCGATCCAATTGCCCATCGGCTCGGAAGACAATTTCGAGGGGATTATCGATGTCGTCAATCAGCGCGCCATCTCCTGGGGCAGTGATGAAGTGGCGAAGGAAGGCTTGAGCTATGCCATTACCGATGTTCCTGCCGCCATGCAGGAACAAGCCAAAGCGGCCCTTTCCGAATTGGTTCACGCCGTCGCGGACAAGGACGACGAAGTGGCCGAACTGGTCATCAATGACCAGCCGGTTCCGACCTTGGCGCTCAAGGCCGCCATTCGCCGCCTGACTTGCAAAATCGAGTTGATCCCGGTTCTGTGCGGTTCCGCCTTCAAAAAGAAGGGCGTCCAGCCTTTGGTGGATGCCATCGTGGACTATTTGCCCAATCCGCTGGATGTTCCCCCGGCCCAAGGCATCGAGCCTGGCTCGGAAAACCCCGTCGTCGTCGAATCCGATGACAACAACAAGTTCTGTTCGCTTGCGTTCAAACTCTGGACGGACGTTTATGCCGGGAAACTGGTCTTTTTCCGGGTTTATTCCGGCAAATTGAAGAAGGGCGACAATATTTATAATCCGCGCACCCGCCGCCGCGAACGCGTGGCGCGCCTGATGATCATTCAGGGCAGCGAACGCAAGGACGTGGATCAGGTTTTTGCCGGCGACATCGCCGCGCTGGTGGGCCTGCGCAACATCACTACGGGCGACACTTTGTGCGACGAGGAATACGACGTCATGCTCGAGCCGCCGACCTTCCCGGAACCGGTCATCAGCATGGCCGTGGAGCCGAAAACGAAGGCCGACCGCGAGAAACTGGGCGAAGGCTTGCAGCGTTTGGCCGAGGAAGACCCGACTTTCCGCTGCTTCCACAATGACGAAACCGGCCAGCTTATCATTGCCGGCATGGGTGAATTGCACCTGGAAATTATCGTTGACCGGCTCAAGCGCGAGTTCAAGGTCGATGCCAGCACGGGCGCGCCCCAAATCGCCTACCGCGAAACCGTCACCGGCTCGGCCGAGGGCGAAGGCAAATACATCAAACAATCCGGCGGCCGCGGCCAATACGGCCATGCCTGCATCACGCTCGCTTCCCAGGAGCGCGGCAAAGGCGTGGAGATTGTCAACAGCATCGTCGGCGGCGCCATCCCGAAGGAATACATTCCGGCGGTCATCGACGGCATTGAAGAAGCGTGCAAGAGCGGCGTGTATGCCGGCTACCAGGTCATCGATGTCAAAGTCGAGATTGTCGATGGCACGTTCCATGAAGTCGATTCCAATGAAATGGCCTTTAAAATGGCGGGCATTTTCGCGATGAAGGACGCCTTCAAAAAAGCCAACCCGATTTTGCTGGAGCCTATCATGAAGGTTGAAGTGACGACGCCCGATGAGTATCAGGGCGATCTGCTGGGCGACCTCAACCGCCGCCGCGGCACGATCATTGGCATTGACGCCAAGGCCGGGCAAACGATTCTTAACGCGCATGTGCCGCTGGCGGCCATGTTCGGTTATGCGACCGCGATCCGCTCCCTTTCCAAGGGCCGCGCGTCGTATTCAATGGAACCCTTGACATTCGAACAGGTGCCATCCAGTATCCTGAATGTGATATTGGAGCAGGCGGGCAAGAAACCCGCGGCGCGGACTTAAACATTTAAATTGTTCTTTTTATTATGGCGGGACAACGCATACGCATTCGCTTAAAGGCCTTTGACCACCGGGTCATCGACCAGTCGGCCCACGACATTGTGGAAACAGTCAAACGCACGGGCGCCCGCGTGGCGGGTCCCATTCCACTGCCCACGCGCGTGGAACGCTTCACGGTTTTGCGCTCGCCGCACTCCGACAAAAAATCACAGGAAACCTTCGAGCAGCGGACGCACAAGCGCCTGCTGGACATCATCGAACCGACGGCCAAGACGGTGGACGAACTCAAAAAGTTGAACCTGCCGGCCGGCGTGGACATCACCATTAAGATCTAACTCCCTCATCCCATGCTCGGACTCCTCGGAAAAAAATTGGGCCAGACCAGCGTCTATGACGCTCGCGGCGTGCTTGTCCCGGTCACGGTCGTTTTGGCCGGTCCCAACCGGGTCATCCAGACCAAAACAGTTGAGTCCGACGGCTACAACGCCGTGCAATTGGGCTTCGACGACCAAAAAGAGCACCGCATCACCAAGCCGCTGATGGGCCACTTCAAAAAGCATTCGGCCACGCCCGTCAAAAGAATCCGCGAGTTTCGCGATTTTACGCTGAAGGTCAAAGCCGGCGATGTGGTTGGCCCGTCCATTTTCGCGCAAGGGGATTTTGTGGATGCCATCGGCGTTACAAAAGGCCGCGGATTCGAGGGCGTGATGAAACGGCATAATTTCCGCGGAGGCGACGCCTCGCACGGAGCCAAAGGATGGCGCCGCCGCTCCGGAGCCATTGGGCAGCGCCTGTTTCCGGGCACGGTCATGCGCGGCATGAAAATGCCGGGGCACATGGGCCAGGTGCAGCGGACGGCCCAGAATTTGCAGATCATCCAGGTGCGCGAGGCGGATAACGTTTTATTGATCAAGGGCGCCATTCCCGGAGCCAACAACGACTACGTTGTAATCCGCGAATCCAAGAAATTGCCCAAGGACTCCGAGCGGGCCAAGCGCCGCCTGGCTGTCCGCAGCGCCGCGGCTGAAGCCGCGCCCGCCGGCAAAGGAAAACCCGGCGCTCCAGCCGCCCCCGCCAAGGCTGAAGCCAAGAAGAAATAATTTATGAAGCTCGCTGTCAAAGATATTCAAGGGCAGGCCCAGGGTGAGTTGGAGGTCAAAATCGCGCTGGTCGAAAACGGCCGCGGCAGCGAGGCTGTCCATCAAACTATCGTCTCCTACAACGCCGCCCAGCGCATGGGCACCGCCTGCACCAAAAACGCGGGCGATGTCGCCGGCACGAACAAAAAACCATGGCGCCAAAAAGGCACCGGCCGCGCCCGCGCCGGCTCCTTTCAATCGCCCTTGTGGCGCGGCGGCGGTGTCGTGTTCGGGCCGAAGCCCCGCGATTTTTCCACCAAAGTCAACCGCGCGACCAAGCAACTGGCTCTGCTCAAAGCCCTGAGCGAGCGCATCAAATCCGGCGACGTTCTTATTGTCAGCGAATTGAAACTCGCTTCCCCCAAGACGCGCGATTTTCTGAGTGTGCTGGCGGCCCTGCAAGTGGAAGGAACGGCCCTGATTGTCGATCACGCGGGGGACACGAATTTGCGCCTGGCTTCCCGCAACGTCTCGCGGGTGGAACTGGCCACGGGGGATTCGCTCAACACCTATCAGGTTCTGCGCAGCGGAAAATTAGTATTTACTCGAGGCGCGTTCGAGCAGGTGGAAAAACGGCTGGCCAAGGATTAACATGAACTCATTTCAAATCATCAAGACCATGCGCGTGACGGAAAAGGGCACCCGCCAGTCTGAGAAATACAACCAATACACCGTCGTGGCCGACCGCCGGGCCAGCAAGACTGAGATTCGCCACGCCGTGCAGGAGCTTTTCAAAGTCAAGGTTGTCCGGGTCAACACCCTGAACGTCCGCGGCAAACTGCGCCGCAGCCGCACGCCCTTCGAGGGCCGCGCCCCCAGTTGGAAAAAGGCCATCGTCACCCTCCGCAAGGAAGACAAAATTAGTTTGACGTAATTTTGGGCTGGTTTTCCGGGCCTTGGGGGTCTTAATCTTAATCGTGATCCTAATCTTAATCTCTTCGCGGGATTAGGAGCAAAAGCAGGATTAAGATTCAAAGTCAGATGAAAATGCGGATTCATCAGCTATTCTGCCTGCTGCTGGCCGCGCCGGTTCTGGCCGCGGCGCCAGTCCCGCCGCAGTTCCTTGCTTCCAATGACGTTGCGATCATCCTCTCGCAGGCGCTGGTCCGCGGCAACTGCTTTATCACGAACCATTGGGCCACCAACGGCGTGGTCGCCGTCGTGGATCGCGAGGGATTCGTGCTGGGGGCCTGCAGCTTTCGGCCCAATCCCAGCGCGCTGGACTTGGAGGACGCCATCACCAAAGCGGGCACGGCCGCATTTTTAAGCAGCGACCAGGATGCCTTCACTTCGCGCACGGCGGGATATATCGTGCAGCAACATTTCCCACCGGCAATCAACAATACGGCGAACGGCCCGCTCGTGGGCGTGAACTTTTCGAGCATGTCCATTTCCGACGTGAACCGATTCAAAGACCCGCACACTTTCGACCCCGGCGCGTGGGGAGGCGGCGGCACCAACGGAGCGCCCATCGGCGGCCCGGTCGCGCTTTCGGGACTCAACGGCGCGCCCGGCGGCGTGCCGCTTTACAAAGCGGGGCAACTGGTCGGCGGGGTGGGCGTCACGGTCAGGGGCCGGTTTCCCATTCCAGAGCTGGCGGACATTCAGCGGACGGCCGGCCAGACCTACGACACCAATGAAGACGTGTCGCTGGCGGGCCAGACCGGCTACGCGCCCAGCGCCGCGATTCGAGCTGCCGGCGTTTTGATAAATGGCATCCGCATCCCATATGTCAACAGCACGACAAGAACGGCCAAACCCGTGCCGCTGGCTTCGTTGGGATTCGGCGCGGTAGTTTTGCCGTATGAGATCACCAATCCGCCGGCGGTTCATTATCCGCAAGTGACTTGGGGCGGCGTGCCCGGCGAAATCCGCCAGCCGGTCATCGCCGATCCGCTCGGGCAATTCACGAGCAACGACGTGGCCGGCATCCTGACTTTGTCCGCGCAACGCGCCTATATAACCCGGGCCGGCATCCGGCTTCCAATCGGCCAGTCGGCGGAAGTCTTCATCACCGTTGTCAATAATCCCAACACCGACACCAACGCGATCCCGGTGACGCCGGCGGTTTTGGGAACGTTTCGTGTGGGCCGGCGGGGGTTCACGAATGACGCGACGATATTCAGTTGGGACGTGGCGGTGCAGAAGGCAAGAACGGCTCTCTACTACTCGTCGGACGAACACGCCTATTCCGTGCGCGCCATTGGGTTCATGGCGCAAGTCCATTATCCGCCCGGCATCGGCGCGACGCAGCCAGGGCCGCTTTTTAGTCTGCAGGAAAAGTTCTCGCTGTTGCCTGCCGGTGTCATGAATCCGTTGAACGGCGTCCTCTTCACCGCCGGCGAGGCCCTCTCGGCTCCTGCGCCCGGCCTGCCCAATGGAATCACCATTTTTCCGGGAGGCTTCCCGCTCTATCGCAACGGGAAATTGATCGGGGCCATTGGCGTGAGCGGAGATGGCGTGGACCAGGATGACTTGATCGCGGCTTCGGGCACGGTCAATTTTCTGGCGCCGGCTGCCATTCGCTCGGACCAGATCATGTTGCGCGGAACGAGATTGCCCTACGCGAAATTCCCACGGAATCCATCGCTCTAGTTCAGTTTCCTGATTTTTCCAAATCCCGCTGGAACTGATTCAAGTCGGCCGCGAATGTCCCGGCGGCAAAATCCGGCAGCGATTGCACGTCGCCAAACAAATGATTGACGGACTGGTTGAGCTTGGCGTCCGCGTAGAGCGGGGCCAGGCCCGTCACCAACCGATCCAGTCCCAGGACCAGGCGCTGGGCGTAACGGGCCTGGACCGGCGCGGAAATCGTCTTGTCAGCAAACGGGGCGCCGGCGGCGGCCAATGCGTTGAGGCATTGGCGGGACAGGCTGTCTGGCCAAGCCAGATTCGCGGCCGCTTTGGCCAGATCATCGCTCCAATGTTGCACGCCGCTCCAATGGTTCGCGTCCAGGAAACCGGCGTCGAAGGGTGGCAGATGGCTGTCCAATTTGCAGATCGGCTGGAGGACGCGGAGCAGGCCCTCGCAATCGCGCAGGTCCTGGTCACGGAGTTCCTGGCTGAGGTTCGTTGCGGTCAACAATTGCCAGCTAATCTCCCGGAGGGCGGTCGCCTGGCCCACCAGCCAGATTTGCGGGCCGGGCTTGTCTGCGGCTTTGTCCCAATGCCGGGGCTGATTGGCCAGTTGGCCGTCTAATTCAAATATCAATTCCGGGTGGCCCGCGCGGCGCGTATCCGGGTCCACATTTTGGTGGCAGGCCACGCAGGTGTTGGCCCGCACGTAGAGGTTCTTCAAATCCCTCATGCCGGCCTGCACGCGGTCGGCCGTGGTCCAGTCCAGGCGCGTGTGGGAACGAATCCAATTGGACGCGGGCGCGTGGCAGTTTTCGCAGGAAACGCCCTCGGATGTTTTGTTGTCATGGCCCAGAAGCGCGGTGGGCACAGTTTGCAGCGGCGCGTGGCAGGAGGTGCAGCGCGCGTCAGCGGTTGGGTCGCTGATTTTCAAATTCTCGGCCATGCGGGCGGCCCGCGCGGTCGTCAGGGTGGCGAACGGGCGTTCGTGATGAAAATCGAACTTCGACCAGCGGGTAAACTCGCTGCGCGTCGTCCCTCCTCCGCCATGGCAACTGCTGTCGGAGCAATTGATGGACCCAACATACGTTGAACCATCGCCTGCGAAGACCGCGCCCGCGAAAAACCATGCCACGAATAACGTCGAGAACAGCCGCCCGAAATTGTGGAAAGCAACGGGCCAGGGAAATGATGGAGTTATTTCATTGCGTTCCACGACCGCATTTTGTAAACTGCATTTCCGAAAATGCAATCCATTAGTGGTTCTCCCGCTGCATTGTTGGCGGACCTGCAAACAGTCTTGACTGCGAACCCGGTCTTGACGGCCGGCTGGCTTTTGCTGGTAATCATGGCCTTGTACGGGCTGTTGCTTTTTGCCGGGGGCGTGCGCCGGCTCTTTTACGAGCTGGGACAGCAATCTCTTTCCCGCGAACATCTCCGCCAGGAAATCAAAGCCGCCAAACTGCGATGCCAGGAGGCCGAGCAGCTCAAGCTGACCTGGAACGGCTGCCGCAAATTTGGCGTTGTCAAGAAGGTGATCGAGTGCGATGAGGTGGCGTCCATTTATCTGGCGCCGCATGACAAGCGCCCGCTGCCGCCGTTCAAGCCGGGCCAGTATATCACCTTTCAACTCTCACTGGCCGGCCAGTCCAAGCCGGTCATTCGCTGCTATTCACTCTCCGACAGCCATCGGCACGACCATTATCGGGTGACCATCAAGAAGGCTCTTCCGCCGCCCGAAGCCGCCGAGGGCAAACCCGGCCTGGCCTCCTCCTATTTCTACGACATCGTGCGCGAGGGCGACATCCTGGATGTCAAAGCTCCTAACGGCCATTTCTTCATGGACATGGCCGATCCCCGCCCGGCCGTCTTGATCTCCGGGGGAGTCGGCATCACGCCGATGATCAGCATGCTCAACGCCATCATTGACAGCGGCGCGAAAACGGAGGTTTGGTTTTTCTTCGGCGCGCGGGGCGGGGCGGACCATATCTTCAAGGATTACCTTCAGCAAGCCGCCGCCCAGCACGAGAATTTGCACCTCAACATTTGCTACAGCCGCCCTGGCCCGAACGATGTCCAAGGGCGTGATTACCAGCATCAGGGGCGAGTCACAGTGGATTTGTTCAAGCAACTCCTGCCGTCCAACAACTACGAGTATTACCTGTGCGGCCCCGGCCCTTTCATGAACAGTTTGACCGAGGGCCTGACCGCGTGGGGCGTGCCGGAAAAAAACGTCCACTTCGAGGCCTTCGGCCCGGCCACCGTCAAGAAAACAGCTCCGCAGCCGACTGCCAGTGAGACGACCATGCTCTCCAAACTGAGCGTGACCTTCAGCAAGGCCGGCAAGACCGCGCGCTGGAATCCAGCCATCACATCCTTGCTCGAATTTGCCGAAGCCAACGGTGTCAAGATCGATTCCAATTGCCGGGCCGGCAGTTGCGGAAGCTGCCTGGTCGCGATCAAATCCGGGAGCGTGGATTATGTTTCGGAGGCCGGAGCCAGCGCCGATGCCGGCTCGTGCCTGACCTGCATTTGCAAACCCAAAACAGACCTGGTGCTGGACGCCTGAGAATTCCCGCGCATGGCTAATCCACCCCCGATTTTGAACCGGCCTCAGCGTTGGGATGCCGCCTTCGATCCCGACATGTCGGACGTCAATGTGGAGCGCCTGCTTTCCATCGCCCCGTTCTCGCAAATGAAGGCGGACAATTTTCCTGCCCGCCTCTCGCTGCGCGGCATCCTCAAGCACGACACCCGCATTCATACTTATCGCCGCGGGGAAATCATCATGCGCGAAGGCGATTACGGCACCTCGGCATTTCTGGTGCTTTCGGGGCTGGTGCGGGTGGTCTTGAGTCCGGGCCTGCCGGCCTCGGCGCTGGGCCGGCGCGATTCGACGGGCAAGAACATTTTCAAGATCATCGCCCAGGCCTGCTTCCCGCGCCGGGAACCGGAAAGTTTCAGCCTTCGCCAGCTTAACCAGGATGTGTCCACGTCGTCCCGAGGCGATGAAACGCGCATTTTTCTCCAGGACCTTCCGCGCGTTCTTGACAAACATCGCACGGCTATTATCGAAGGCGGCGAATTCCTTGGCGAGATCGCCGCGCTGAGCCGCATGCCCCGCACCGCCTCCATTTTCGCCGAAAGCGATGAGGCGGAATTGCTGGAAATCCGCTGGCAGGGCCTGCGTGACCTGATGAAGCACGACGACGCCCTGCGGCGGCACATCGACGAGATTTATCGCGACCGCGCGCTGGCCTCGGCCTTGCGGGAAATCCCCATGTTTAAACGCCTCCCCGAAGAAGCGTTGAAGGGGGTCATGGCCAAGACCGAATTCGAAACCTACGGCGATTACGACTGGTCCGGCGACTACAAGCGCCTCTTGAAATCGGACAGCCGCCGCGCGCCCGAACCCGCCATCGCCGAGGAAGGCGATTACCCGAACGGCGTCATATTGATCAAAGCCGGTTTTGGACGCGTGAGCCAGAAATTTGGGAACGGCCATCGCACGCTTAATTACCTGGGCGCGGGCCGCATTTATGGTTTGCAGGAGATCGCCCACAACTGGCGCAATCCGCAAACGCCCGTTTCCATGCAATACACGTTGCGCGTGATGGGCTATACGCACGTCATCAAGGTGCCGACCGACGTTATGGAGTGTCTGGTCCTGCCGAACGTGCCCGCAGGTGATTTGCCGCCATTGATCACCCCAGCGCGTGAAGAAGAGTCCGTGATGCCCGTCGCCGTGGACGCCGCCGAAATGATGGGCGCCGACATGCTGGAATTTCTGACCGAGAACCGCTTGTTCAACGGCACCGCCTCGATGCTGATTAACCTCGACCGCTGCACGCGCTGCGATGATTGCGTCCGGGCCTGCGCGGCCGCGCACGATGGCAACCCGCGCTTCCTGCGCCACGGCCCGGTCAGTGGCAAATTGATGGTGGCCAATGCCTGCATGCATTGCGTGGACCCGGTTTGCATGATCGGCTGCCCGACCGGCGCGATCCATCGCGACGCCTTTGGCGGGGAGGTCGTCATCAACCCTTCAACGTGCATCGGTTGCAAGGCGTGCTTCAACAACTGCCCCTACGAAGCCATCCGCATGGTCGAAATCCGCGACCGCCAGGGGGAAATCCTGGTGGACAAGGAATGCAAACCGTTCCTCAAGGCCACCAAGTGCGATCTTTGCGTGGAACAGGTGACCGGCCCGGCCTGCCAGCGAGCTTGCCCGCACGGGGCGCTGGCGCGTGTCAACATGCACGATCTCGACGCCTTTGCCGAGTGGCTGAAACGCTGATGCGATTCTCCCAACAACGCGGGTTTGGGATTTTCATCTTCCTGGCGCTTTCCGCGCTGATTATCTGGCTGCAGTGGCAGTACTCCGGACGGCTCGCGCACCTGAGCTATCTTAACGGCTGGGCGCTGCTGGCCGTGATCCTCCTCTTGACGCTTTACAACGGGCGCAAAAAGCTCTCCTTCCTGCCCTTGCTGACTTCCGAGCAATGGCTGCAATTTCATATTTACGCCGGCTTGCTCACGGGCGTGCTCTTTGCGGTTCACATCAGCGGCCGGATTCCCACCGGCTGGTTTCAAGGCATCCTGGCGTGGCTTTACATTCTGGTCATGATCAGCGGTTTTTTCGGGCTGTATATTTCCCGCGCCATTCCCAAACGCCTGACCATCCGCGGAGGCGAAGTTTTATTTGAGCGCATTCCGGCCGTGCGCCGCCAATTGCGGGAACAGGCGGAGAAGCTGGCCCTGCAATCCATTGGCGAATCCAAGTCGGGCACGATCGCCGATTTTTACTTGCGCGAGTTGAAGGACTTTTTCAGCCGGCCCCTCAATGGGCCGTCCCACTTGAGCGAGAATGACGGCCCGGTCAACCGCCTTTTGAACAAGATCAGCGATGTCAACCGCTACCTCAACGACCAGGAACGGGCCACGCTGGATAAAATCGCCGCGCTGGTCCGGCAAAAGGACGGGCTGGATTACCACTACGCACATCAGTTTCTGCTCAAGCTCTGGCTGTTCACCCATATCCCGCTGACTTATTGCCTGCTGCTCGTGACGCTGGTCCACGTCGTACTGGTCTTTGCGTTTTCGGGAGGTGTCCGATGAGCGAGCGGCCATTGGATTCCAATCCATTCCAGTACGAGCGCCCAAATCGCCGATGGCTTTGCGGAAAAGCCGCGGGCGGCGAGGCGTGCCGACTCGGTCCTGATGCCAGCGGCCATTGCCAGGCCACGAGCGAATGCAAGCCCGCCTTTGAAATTAAACCCGGAGACACCAAAGGCCGTTTTCGCTGCACCCGTCCCGCTGAATATGGCGGGCCGTGCCCGGGCGGCCCTTTGCCCGATGGGAGCTGCTGCCGTCCTTTGTCCAAATGCGTTCCCGTGCGCAGCCTGCGCGCGAGGCGGGCCATTTTCACCTGTTCGGCGGCCATCGTTTCCGCCGGTGTGTTGCTGGTGGTTTTGGGCGGGCCGGCGCGCTCGGATTTTATCAGTCCCGGCGCGCTGTCCAAGGGTCACGCCACGACTACATTTGTCAGCCTGGCCCACCAGCACGACAGCGACAATTGCGACGTCTGCCATACCGCCGCGCGCGGGGGCATTAGCGCCTGGATTCGCGCGGCCGCGGGCGCCAGGCCGGGGCCGTTGCAAATCCGCGCGATGGCCCGGCAGGAACCTTCCCGGATGACGGCCATTGACCGGCAATGCTTGACATGCCATCAGGGCCACTCGTTTCACGAGCCGAATGTCGCCCAGGAGCCTTCCTGTTCTTTTTGCCACGTTGAGCATCAAGGGCCAATGGCCATGCGCGCGCCCCCCGATTCCGCCTGCCTCTCCTGCCACGGGGACGCGGATGTGATGAAAGCGTCCATCGCGAAAGCGTCCAAGTTGCCGGCGTCCGAGTTTGATTTTCGCCCAGCCCTGGGCCGCGCGGTCTTTCGCGCTCCGCGCCCGCCCGATGGTTACACCCGCGTGTTCCATAGCTTCTCGACCGATCATCCCGAATTTCAAGTGATCGCCGACAAACTCAAAGACCCCGACACGTTGCGCTTCAACCATGAGCTGCATCTCGGTTCCCCCAATATCACGGCCATCAAAGGCCGCCCGCTCGTTTGCGGCGATTGCCATCAACTTGACGCGGCGGGCGTGCATTTCCTGAAAATCAGCTACGAACAAAATTGCCGGCAATGCCACTCGCTGCAGTTCGATGTCCGCAATCCTGGCTTGCTGATTCCGCATGGCAACGCCGAGCACGTCCGTGCTTTTCTCCGCAGTCTCTCGCAGCAATATGCCGACTATGCCCCGGGCACGCGGCCGTACGCCGATTTCGCAGCGGCCAGGCAGGCAGCCGGCCAGCAGCCGGGCGTGGAAGATTTTGCGGCCCAGCAAATTGCCCTTCTGCGCGCGGATGTCGGGTCGGGCGAGGAATTGGAGCGCCGCGTTTTCTTCAGCGATGCCCGCTGGGCCCCGGTTTCGGCGGCGGGCGGGACCAATGTCCTTGGCCCCGCCATTTTTCCGAGTTGCGCGTACTGCCACGAGGTTAAATCGTCCGCCGCCGGCGCGCCGCTCGTGACGGCGCCCGTCATGCCCGACCGCTGGATGATTCGCGGGGAATTCAATCATCGCAAACACTTGGTCAGCGCCAATCGCGTCGGCGGAAAAATCCTTTGCTCCGAGTGCCATCAGGCGGAGCATAGCCGGCTTGCTTCCGATGTCCTGCTCCCGTCCAAGCAGATTTGCGCCGACTGCCACAGCTCCAAGGGCTGGGTCTCGGAAAGCTGCTCGACCTGCCACAGTTACCACTCCATGCGGAAGGACGCCGTCGCCGCGAACCGTTAACAATGAGCAAGTGCGATCCCGGACGCCCAAACTCAATTCAGACTGCTGCCGCTGGGCGGTCGCGGTTCTATTGTCGTGCGCGCAAAGTCAGAAAGCCTCCGGCCAGGCCGTGACCAACGTGAACACGCCGCTGCCGCATCAGGCAGTCTCCTCGAACACGCCTCCGCTGGCGCCCGGAAAGTTCAATCCCGATCCCGGCAATCCGCCATTTCGCACCAACATTTACTTCCCGCCGAAAGCGCTCCAGACCAACCGCATTGTCAGCCCGGGCAAACCCTTGAAATCGCCGTCGGTCTTCAATCCCGATCCCGGGGCGATGTTCCGAAGCGCGCCGAACAAACCGGCCCCATTTTTCACCAACGAAATTCCGCTGCCGCCGGCCGCGCGGACGCAGCCATTGCCGCCCGGCCTCGCCTTGCCGCGCGCCAACGTGTATGACGAGCAGTTGCGGATTGTCCACCCGCCGCCTGTCACGAATAA
The DNA here is from genome assembly GCA_036501625.1 of Verrucomicrobiia bacterium. Classification (GTDB taxonomy): domain Bacteria; phylum Verrucomicrobiota; class Verrucomicrobiia; order Limisphaerales; family Palsa-1400; genus Palsa-1400. The sequence goes on along the minus strand of DASXZY010000005.1, from coordinate 19,787 downwards.
TTACGGGGAGGCTCCGCTGCCGCCCGGTTTGGTTTTGCCGCGCGAGCACACGCGGGCCAATGAGCGCATTCCGCATGAATGGCACGCTGGCGGCGATGAATCCGGCAAGGGCAGCAGCATCCCGCCCTTTGCCGAGGCGGCCGCCAATCGCTGGCGGATCGGCTTCGTGCCGTGGCAGCGCTACACTTCGGGCGACATCGAGACTCCTTTCGAAACGCCGGAGCCGATGCTGTGGGCGCCTTACCAGCAGAGCATCCTCAAAGGGGATGTGCCCATCATCGGCCAGAGCATTTTCCTCGACTTGACGGCCAGCTCCGAGACGGATTTCGAGGCTCGCAGCGTGCCAACGCCCAGCGGCGTGAGCGCGGCGCTTGCCAACGACCCGGAATTTTTTGGGCGGAGCGAGCAGTACTTCGTGCAGAATAATTTCTCGCTCAAAGTGAATTTGTTCAAGGGATACACCTCGTTCCAGCCAGTGCAATGGGCCGTCGTGCTGGAACCGGTTTATAACGTCAATTACACCGACACCCAGGAAAACGGCATCATCAATCCCGACACGCGCAGGGGCGCGGCGCGGACCGATGACTTCATGGCCTTGCAGCAGGCCTTCGCGGAAATCCATTTGAGCGACCTCTCGGAGAATTACGATTTCATCTCCAGCCGATTCGGCATCCAGCCGTTCAACAGCGATTTTCGCGGGTTCATCTTCAATGACATCAACTCCGGCGTGCGCGTCTTCGGCAGCATCGACGACAACCGCTGGCAATACAACGCCGCCTTCTTCGACATGCGCGAGAAGGATTCCAATTCCGGCCTGAACTCCTTCGATGACCGCGATCAGAACGTCTTCATCGCCAATGCTTACAAACAGGATTTCCTGTGGCACGGCTACACCGGGCAATGGAGCTTGCACTTGGACCAGGACGACGGCCGCACTCATTACGATTCCAACGGGAACCTGGTGCGGCCGGAGCCTTTGGGAACGGTCGTCCCGCACGATGTCAACGCCCTTTACTTCGGCTGGGCCGGGGATGGCCACATCGGCCGGTTGAATATCACCCATGCGTTTTACGAAGTCGTCGGGCGCGATTCCTTCAATGGATTGGCGGGGCATCCGGTGGAAATCAACGCGCAAATGGCCGCGCTGGAACTTTCCTACGACCGCGACTGGCTTCGCTACAAGGCCTCGATCTTTTACGCTTCGGGCAACAAGAACCCGAATGGCAGCACGGCCACCGGATTTGATTCTATTTTTGACAATCCGAACTTCACGGGCGGGCCGTTTAGCTGGTGGGTTCATCAAGGCGTCGGCCTGGCGGGAACATCCGTCAACCTGAAGCAGTCGGACAGCCTTGTGCCGGATTTGCGCTCCAGCAAAATCGAGGGGCAGGCCAATTTCGACAATCCCGGCCTGTTCATGCCGGGCCTGGGCACGGAAGCCGAGCTGACTCCGCGCCTGCGCAATTTTATCAACCTCAATTACATCCGTTTTATGAATACGGGGCCGATCAAGGAAGCGATCTTCACGCAAACGGTCGCCCGTGATTTTGGTTTTGATTTGAGCACCGGCTTTCAATACCGCCCCTTGCTGACGGATAACATCATCATCTCGGCCGGCTTCGGCGTGCTGCTGCCAATGCGCGGCTACAAGGACATTTACCAGACCTCTTCAACGCAGGTGCCCGGCTACGGTTCGGCCCCGGCCGCGCATGTCGATAACTTCCTTTACAATGCGGTTGTGGCTGTCACTTTTACTTACTGAAACATGGCCGCGCCGCGATTCCATCCTGGCTTGTTGTTGACATTGGTGATTGCCGTTTCCGTGACAGTTCCGCTCATGGCGGAAGACGCCGGCTTCGGGCCGTCTATTTCCGTTCCGCGCGATTTGCCCGCCGTTTCCCGCAAAATGCCGGCGCGCAATTGGATTGACCAAACGCCCCAGGAAGCGATGCGCAAAAGCGAGGGCTGCCTGCAATGCCACAACCAGATTGAGAATCCGAGCATGCACCTGAGCAGATATGTCGTGCTCGGCTGCGTTGACTGCCACGGAGGCAATCCCACCCCCGGCCTGACCGAGCGCAAGGCGCACGTCCCTGCGCGGCATCCCGAATACTGGCTCAGTTCCGCCAATCCGAGCGACGCCGATGTCCTTCTCAACCACGAGTCGCCGGAGTTCATTCAATTCGTCAACCCTGGGGATTTGCGCGTCGCGGCCAAAGCCTGCGGATTGTGCCATCAGGAAGCCATCGATCATGTCACCCATAGCATGATGAATCACGGCGCGCAGCTTTGGGGCGCGGCCCTGTATAACAATGGTGGCTTCCCGCTGAAGAATTATCGTTTCGGCCAGGCCTGCGGACCCAACGGCGAGCCGCTGACGCTGTATAATCCGAAGCCGGTCACGCCGGAGGACACGCGTTTGCACGGCATCTTGCCGTTCATTGAGCCGCTGCCAGCTTTTCCCATCAGCCAGCCCGGCAACATTCTGCGGATTTTTGAAAAGGGCGGAGAAGAACCGTTGTCGCTGGGCCTGCCGAATCCCGAGGAAGACCCCGGCCGCCCGGCGCGGCGCCTTTCCGCGCGTGGCTTGGGCACGGATATTCGCACGGACCCGGTTTATCTGAACCTTGTCAAGATGCGCCTGCACAATCCGCTGCTCGGTTTCCTCGGTTCCAACAATCATCCCGGCGATTATCGCAGCAGCGGCTGCTCGGCCTGCCACATCGTTTACGCCAATGACCGTTCGCCGACTTCCTCCGCTTATTACAGCAAGTATGGCAACCAGGGCCTGAGCTTTTCGGCGGACACCCAGATTCCAAAAAACGAGCGCGCCCATCCCATCCAGCATGTCTTGACGCGCGCCATCCCCAGCAGCCAGTGCATGGTCTGCCACATGCACCAGGGCGACCTCTTCGTGAATCCTTACCTCGGCTACACCTGGTGGGACCAGGAAACGGACGGCGAGTCCATGTATCCCAAGACTCAGCACAATCCGACCGACCAGGAATTGGTGAAATCGGTGCGCTTCAATCCAGAAGGCGCGGGCGCGCGCGGGCTGTGGGACAATTTGGATTTTCTCGAAAAAGTCGCGGAGATGAATCCCAAGTTGACCAACACACAATTCGCCGATTATCACGGCCACGGCTGGAATTTCCGCGCCGTTTTCAAAAAGGACCGCCAGGGTCATTTGCTTGACGCGAGCGATAAAATCATCGACCCGAACGACCCGCACAAATTCGCCAAGGCCGTCCATTTGAACGACGTTCATCTGGCGAACGGCATGCAATGCGTGGATTGCCATTTCGAGACGGACGTTCATGGCAACGGCCAGCTTTACGGGGAATCGCGCGCCGCCACCACCATCGAATGCGTGGACTGCCACGGCACCGTCAACAAGCGCCCGACGCTCATCACGTCCGGCAACGGCGGGAAGATCGATTTGAACCAAAGCGCCGCGCCGTGGGGGCCGCGCTTCGTGTGGGAAGGCCAAAAGCTCTACCAGTATTCCACGTTAAGCCCCGGCTCGCGCTGGGAGATTCCGCAGACGATTGATACCATCGACCCGCAATCTCCTCATTACAACGCCAAATCGGCCTATGCCAAAACGATGCGCACCGACGGCGAGAATTGGGGCGGTGTGCCGGACGCGGTGGAATGCCCGCGCAATCTGGCTCATGACAATTCCAAAATCACCTGCCAGGTTTGCCATTCGTCCTGGGCCACCAGTTGCTTCGGCTGCCATCTCCCGATGAAAGCCAACCAGCGCACGCCGCTCACCAGCTACGAGGGCGACACGACGCGCAATTTCACGTCCTACAATCCGCAGGTCGTGCGTGACGACGTTTTCATGCTGGGGCTGGACGGAACGGTGCAAAGCAACCGGCTGGCTGTGCTTCGCTCCTCGAGCGCGATCATTGTCGGCTCGCAAAATGCCAATCGCGAATGGGTTTATTCGCAGCAGCAAACCGTCTCGGCTGAGGGCTACAGCGGCCAGGCGTTCAATCCGCATTTCCCGCACACCACCAGCGGCGTGGGCACGACCAAAAATTGCACCGATTGCCACCTCGCAAAGGCCAACGACAACAATGCCATCATGGCGCAATTGCTCGGCTTTGGCACCGGCACGGTCAATTTTTTTGGCCGCTACGCTTACGTGGGCGAAGGCAAGGGCGGCCTTGACGCCGTCATCTGGACCGAGCAGGACGAACCGCAAGCGGCCTTGGGCAGCCATTTGCAAAAGATTGCCTATCCCGCGGATTACATGGATCACGCCGAGACCAACCATGGCATTCTCAAACAGGCCTATCATCATGAGGCCAAAGAAATCCTCGATTTGACGTTGCGCGGCGAATATCTCTACACGGCCAATGGGGCAGGGGGCTTCCGGGTTTTCGATGTCGCCAATATTGACCAAAAAGGCTTTTCCGAGCGGATTGTGACCGCACCCGTCTCGCCGCTGGGCCAGCGCACTTACGTCAAGACCAAATACGCCACTTCGGTCACGCTGCCGAGCACGCTGGGCATTGATCCGCTGCGCACGCGCATGACCAACAATTTCATCGACCCCAAGCATCCCGAACTGGGCGAGCTTTACGGCAATAACGAAGAGCAGCCCATCAGCCTCATTTATGCCTGGGTGTTTGTGACCGACCGCGAAGAAGGACTGGTCATGGCGACCGTCGGCACGCTGGTGGATGGCAAGCCGGACAATAATTTTCTGGGCGGAAAACACGAAAAAATAATCCGCTACAACCCCGGCGGCAAACTGGCCGGGGCCATGCAGTCCTATATGGCGGGAACCAATTTGTTTGTCGTCGCGAAAAAAGGCCTGTTCGTGCTCGGCCTCAGCGACACGGCCCTTGCAGCTCCAACGATGCTGGGCGAATTGAGCGGCGGCGAATTCAAAAACCCCCGCGCCGTCGGTGTGCAATTCCGCTACGCCTTCGTGACTGACGACGAGGGTTTCAAGACGGTCGATATTATCGATCCGTCGCATCCCAAAATGGTTCCGGGCGCGGTCATTCCGTTGAAAGGCGCGCAACGTTTCTATCTCGCCCGCACCTATGCCTACGTGGCCGACGGAGCGGACGGCCTGGCTTTTATTGACATTACCAATCCGGAAAAGCCGAAGCTGGAGCGAATATATAACGCGGACGGCGCCTTGAACGATGCGCGCGCCGTGCAAATCGGCTCTATCAGCGCCTCCATGTATGCCTTGGTAGCTGATGGGAAAAACGGCCTGCGGGTCATCCAGATGATTTCGCCGGAAAACGTCGCCGAAGCCGCCGGCTTCAGCCCAGTCCCAAATCCCAAACTCATCGCCACCTATCCCACGCGCGAACCGGCCGTGGCCGTCAGCCGCGGGTTGGACCGCGATCGCGTTGTCGATGAGACGGGCAACCAAACGGTCGTCTTTGGCCGGCGCGGTTCGCGGCCCTTCAAACTCGACGAGATGGAAAAATTCTACAAACACGCCGATGGCGCGCTCTACCAGGTCGAGGACGTTTTCATCCGCGACGGCCAGCTCGCGGGGAGCGATGGCGCCAAGTTGTCCCCAACCAGTCAGTTCAAGCCGATGCCGGAGCAGCTTCCGGCGCCTCCCTCCCGCGACCGGCTGGTCCGGCGCGGGCCGTAAGAATGGATTGAAATCCATTATGGCGCGTTTACATTGGATGAGGTTTGGATGTCGTGCTTAAATTCAGTCTTCAGCGTTTCGTCTTTTGCCTTCTCTTAATCGCCGCCGCGCGTGTTTCAGCGCGGGGCAATGAGGCTGTTCAGGCGGAGAAAATCCGGTCGGAGTGCATTGAGGGCCGGCGTTACGTTTGCGGGCGCGTCTTGCAAATCGTCAAAGAAGGCATCGTGGTTGATAGCGGTTATCCCAGCCTTTTGCAGCCGCCGCTCAATCATTCCTGGCTGACCCGTGCCAACGTGGCCCCCACGCGCCCGGCTGCTTTGGTCGAAGGGAAGGAGCCGGATTCGATCGCTGTGGGGCTGGTATTTTTGACTGATTTGCCGCGCCGGCCGGCCGTGCATCCATACGACTACGTGGCGCTGCACGGCTATCCGGCGGGCCATTACGATTATGTCCCGGTGGCAGGCATCAGCAAAACGATCCGCCGTTTCTCCGGCGGCCTGGAAACGGCAGTGCGCCTCAATCTCGAAGCCGCCCAGCCCGCGCCGCGCCGCGCGCCCGCCGCCTATCTGCGGATGCCCAGCCGTGCGGACGGCTCGTTTCCTCCGCTCCTATCCCAGACCGGCGCGTTTCAGGACGTCCGCCAGCTTATTCCGGCCGAGGGCCTGATTCCCTACGAACTGAATATTTCCTTTTGGTCCGACGGCGCAAGCAAGCGGCGCTGGCTCTCGCTGCCGGAGGGCGGCATCGGCTTCGCGGCGCGGGGAGAATGGAAGTTCCCGGACGGCACGGTCTTTGTCAAACAATTCGAATTGGCGACCAACGAATCTCAGCCGGAGCAGCGCCGGCGCCTGGAGACCCGCCTGCTCGTGCGCGCGGCCGGCGGCTCTGTCTATGGCGCCACTTACAAATGGCGGGCGGACAATAGCGATGCCGATTTGCTTTCCACCAATCTATCGGAGAATATCGTCATTCAGACGCCGCATGGAACGAGGAACCAGTCCTGGTATTATCCGAGCCGCGAGGATTGCCGGACTTGCCATACCGACCGCGCCGGGGGCGTCCTGGGCGTCAAAGCGCGCCAGTTCAATCCCGTTCTTCTTCGCTCCTGGAATCACCAGGGCCTTTTTAATCCGCCGCTGACGGATGCCGCTTTGGCAGACTGCCAGTTTTTGGCCGGCCCCAGCGACACCAGCCGCAGCCTGGAAGACCGGGCGCGGTCTTACCTCGATGTCAATTGCTCCAATTGCCACCGCCCCGGCGGGACCGTCGCCTATTTCGACGCCCGATTTGACACGCCCCTGGATAAGCAAGGTTTGATTGACGGCCCCGTGCTGATCGACGAAGGCATCGACCACGCCCGCATCATCTCGCCAAATGACCCTTGGCGCTCGATCCTTTTCATGCGCGCCGACACGACCGAAGCGTTCAAAATGCCGCCCCTGGCGCGCCAAACAATCGACCAAAACGGCATGGATGTCTTGCGCCAATGGATTGATAGCCTGCCGGGACGGCACACGCTCGCTCCGCCCGATTTTTCGCGTCCCGCCGGGAACTATCCAGCGGCGATCGACATCAAGCTGGCCCAGCCCGAACCGGGCGCGGAAATTCACTATACCATCGATGGCAGCATCCCCGGCGCCACCGACCCGGTTTATCAGGGCCCGATCCATTTGGCAGCTTCCACAACCGTCCGGGCCAAGGCCTTCAAGACCGGCTGCACCCGCAGCATCACCTCGCAGGAGACATTCATCATTGGCGAATAAAGGGGGGTGAAATTGGCTTGCCTTGACCTCGTTAAATGGCAAGGATGTGAGCATGTGGAAATTCAGCCGAGCGCGGGGGCGCGCGTACGAATGGGGCGAATCGCGGCAGGAAATCCTTTTCAGGCATCCGCGCGGGTGTGCCGAAAAAAAACCATGGTTCTGAAAGCGGGCGCGGTGAATACGTGAAATGAGATACAGATCGCCAAAAAAAGGGGGCTGGGAATTGGCTCCAAGAGAGATTGCGCGCGGCTGGCCGCTGGCTGCTTTGGCCCTTGCGGCTGCCCGCATGGCCTCCGGGCAGGATGCCCTGCGCAATTTCCTGACCGGCGAAACTGTCACGCAAAACCAGTCCCTGCAACAACAACAGATGCAACAGTTATCTTCCCAGCCCTACACCATCAAATCGGGCGATTTCCGGCTGCTGGCGACGCCTTCCATGGAGGTGGATTGGAACGATAACGTCAACGCGGTCAACCGGAATCAGCAATCCGATATTATCCTGGAGCCGTTTCTGCAATTGACGGGCACTTACCCGCTCACGCAGCGCAACTTGTTGAGTTTGACGCTCGGCGCCGGCTATTACGAATATTTGCATTACACCTCCTACAGCGGTGTGCGCTTGAATTCAGATTCGCAGCTTGCCTTCGATGTGGCTGTCAAAGATTTTAAATTTAATTTCCACGACCGGTTTTCATTGACTGAGGATTCCAGCACCGAGCCGGGCGTGGCCGGCACGGCCGTGTTCGGCGGTTTTATGAACACCGTGGGAGTGACTACCATGTGGGACTTGGGGGATGTGATTTTGACGCTCAATTACGATCACCAGAATTACCTCTCGACGGTCAGCGAATTCGACTATCTGAACCGCTCTTCGGAGCTGCCGGTGTTGAGGGCGGCCGCCCGTTTAGGCCCGGCCCTGACCGCCGGATTGGAAGGCTCGGCTGGGCTTACGACTTACGATCAAGCGGTGCTGAACAACAATGACAGTTACAGCGCCGGCGTTTTCGCGGACTGGAATAAAGGCTCGTTTTTTCGGGTGCAACCCAGATTCGGCTACACCATTTACGATTTTGACCAGACCAGCCGTTCCGACAACGTTTATGTGTTTGGAACGCATACGCAGAGCACCGTTGTGGAGACGAAGAATCTAGACGCTTGGTATGCCGACCTGACCTTGACCCATAAGGCCAGCCCGGCCATCAACTACGGTTTCAGCGCCGGGCACGAAGTCCGGCTGGGCATCGAAGCCGATACGATCGAGGACTATTACTTTCGCCCGAATATCAATTGGGCCGCGTTTAAAAACGTGAGCCTGAACTTCAACTTTTTCTACGAGCACGGAAACCAGGGCGAGGGGAACGTGCTGGGAAATATCGTGGAGAAATACGATTGGTTTGGGGGAGGATTGACGGCGGCCTATCCCTTGATGAAGAGGCTCACTTTGAATTTGATCTGCCGTTTCACCCGCCGCCTTTCGGATATTTCCACGCAGGAATACACTCAGAACGTGGTTGGCTTGCGACTGACTTATCAATTGCCGTGAAAACTAACTCTTGCATCTCTGAAGTCCGTGCTGCCGCCATGCGCGGCCGCCGGGTGTTCATTTTGGCGGCGCTGTCCGCCTGTTTATGGCTTCCTCCGGCCGCGCGGGCGGGCAATCCGCCTGCAACCAATTCGCCGAACCCGGCCGGTTCCAACGCCCTTGCCGGGAACTCTGGAAAAATCGGCCCCATCAACAACATGGATGACCTGGATGACCGCCACAAGCTGGCCATCGGCGACCATCTGAGTTTCCGAATCATCGAGGATGAAGATGATCCGAAAGAACTGGCTGTCACGGTTGCGGGCGACATTGAGGTTCCGTATGTGGGCCTCTACCGGGTGGTCGGCCAGACCTGCAAGCAGATCGCGTCGAAGCTGAAGACGGAACTGGAAAAGAAATATTATTACCATGCCACTGTGATTCTGGCCGTGACCGATTGGGCCAAGAGCCAGGGGAAGGTTTACATCGTCGGCCCGGTCCATTCGCCGGGGCCGCAGGAAATACCGAGCGACGAAGTCCTGACGTTGAGCAAGGCCATCATGCGCGCGGGCGGGTTCTCCGATTATGCCGACCGGCACAAGGTCGAAGTGCGGCGGAAGGCCGAATCACCCGGCGCCAAGGAACAGGTCATTATAGTGGATGTGGCGCTGATATTGGACAAGGGCAAGATGGACAACGACCTGCCCCTGAAAGACCTGGACGTGATTTATATACCAGAGCGGTTGGTGCGCTTCTAACCAGAGAGAGTGGAATGTGCCCAAGCCATTAAAACCTTTTTTGCCCATGAGCAACGCATTGATACCGTCCTCAGACCCCGGATATCCGGCGCCGGGACCGATGGAAGATTACGCCGCGCAAAATTCGCCCGCGAGCGGCCGGCGGATCAGCTTTTTTCTAAAAAAACTTTGGTGGGTGCCGCTCTTGACGCTGGCGCTGGCCGTGGGCGCCGCCGGGGCTTACATCTATTATTGGGCGCCGCCCCATTTTGTTTCGGTTGCCTCCATGTGGGAAACGGAGAAACTGCATTTGGCGGACGGCGCTTCCTTTACGGATAATTTTCAGGATTACTTCGGCACCCAGATGGAATTGCTGCGCAACGGCCTGGAACAGCGGGTGATCGCGCGGATGCAGGGCGCGAATATCCACGCCATCCCTTTGGGCAAGGACGGACGGCCCATCAAGGCGGAAGTCACGGTCAAACAAGCTCCCAAAAGCACCGTTTTGATGATCGAGACGGATTCGTCCGAACCCGCTTTCTCGCAAGCCTATTTGACCGCGCTTTTGCAGGAATACACCGAGTACAAGAAAGGCGTCCGCAAAGCCGTCTCAGGCGATACGCTTGAGGGCATTTCCAGGCAAGTGGACCCGGTGGACCAGGACCTCAAAGACCAGCAGATGGCCCTGACCGCCTTCGAGCAAACGAACAATCTGGCCATTTTGCAGGAACAGGGCCGCATTGACGGCGGTTATCTGGCGACGCAGCAAACCAAGCTGTCCGATCTCCGGCAGGAACTGCAATTGCTGGACGCGTCCGCGCGCGCGGCCGCCGCGGCTATTGGAACGACGAACGTCTCCGTGCCGGCCGCCGGGGCTGACGCTCAATCCGGCCCAGCCAGCCTTGCGCCCGTCCAGGAAATCGAATTGCTTAAGAACGAGCGCGCGAAACTCAGCCACAACCTGCGCCCGGAGCATCCCAAGATCGTCAAGCTGGACGCCCAGATAGAACGCGATGAGCAGATCATCACCATGCTCCGCCATGAAGCGAGCGACCAAGTGGCCGCCCGGCGCGAAAGCATCAAAACGGAAATCGCCAATTTGACTGCGTCGATCAAGGAGTGGGAAGCGACCATTGTCGAGGCGGACCGGCGCATCGCCGAGGCGGAAGCCCTCAAGGCGGCGGTCAGCCGCACCCAAAGCTTGCGCGACCGCCTGGATTCCCTTGTGCAGAACGTGAGCATCAGCCGGAATATCGACCAGGAAACGCTGACCACACTGGACCCGGCTTCGCCCGCCAAGAGGTCTTACTCCAGCGAACTTCGCCTCTTGCTCGGTTCGAGCCTTGGCGGATTGCTCCTGGGATTTGGCCTGGTGGCCCTGGTCGGGCTGCGGGACGACCGGTTCACCACGCTGGCCGACGTCAACGATAAATTTGGCGACGTCATTGTCGGCCAGGTGCCGGACATGCCCCGGATGCGCGGCAAAATCCGCATGCCGCTGCTGGAATTGGAGGACGAGCGCTACATGTACGCCGAGTCCTATCGCAGCCTGCGCTCGGCCATTCTTTTTATGCCGATGGAAGGCGGGCCGCCCAAGGTTTTGCTGATTACCAGCGCGCTGCCGGACGAGGGGAAATCGACCATTTCTGCCAACCTGGCCCGCACGCTGGCCTCTGGCGGGGCGCGGGTATTGCTGATCGACGGCGATTTGCGCCGGGGCTTTCTGCACGATTTGCTGGGGATGCGCCTGGAGCCTGGGCTGCCGGATTTGATGAACTGCCCCGACGACATGGATTCCATCATCCAGCAGGATTCGATGCCGAATTTTTATTTCCTTTCCCGCGGCCGTGGCGTGACCAATCCCGGCGATTTCTTCTTGTCGCCCAAGGTGGAGCAATTGCTGGTCCGGCTGCGGAAGAAATTTGATTTCATCGTGATTGACAGCAGCCCGATATTCGCAGCCGACGATGCCGTGTCGCTGGCTCCCAAAACGGACGGCACGCTCTTCGTGGTGCGCAGCCGGTATTCACCGGCCGGCGCGGTCAAAGAGGCGCTGGAGTTGCTTGGGCAGCGGCAGATTCGGGTGCTGGGTTTGGTCTTCAACCGCGCGCAAAGCTCCGGCCGTTCCTATTATTATTACAAACATTCGGATTACTACCGTCCGCAGAAGACCGCATGACCAATTTCGTTGAGACCGCTCGTCAGGATTGAAAGGGGTTTTTGGCAGATTTTGAGATATTGGCGCCGCCACCCAACCGAAGCGCGGGTGTTTGAGCGCGCAATCCTGGAATCAGGGAAAAATACATTCAGCCGCTCGTAGATCGTGGGCCAAACGCAATCGCCTCCGCGAATCGACCGGCACGGAGTGTCCCGCCCCATCATTCCGCCACCCAAGCCCGTTGTGACTGGCACTGACAAAATTTCCAAGCTGTGGCTGCCCATCGCGGTCTTCGCCGTGTTATGGGCGGACCTTGTGCGGGAATTAAGTTCCCAATGGGAGGCGCGGGAGCAATATGCCTACGGCTGGTTCGTGCCCGTCTTCGCGCTGGCGCTTCTGTGGCGAAGACGGAACGGGTGCCCGCCGGCGTCCCAGCCGCGTCCGTCTTTTGCGGTGAACGGGATCGTCTTGGCGCTGGTCCTGGCGCTGTTGCCGTTGCGCGTAATTTATGAAATCAATCCCGATTGGCCGCTGCTGAGTTGGATTTATACGGCGATGGTGGTGGTGGTCACACTCTATGCGTTCTATTTGGCCGGAGGCTGGCCGTGGGTGAGGAATTTCGCGTTCCCGGTGGCTTTGATTTTGGTGGCAGTGGCGTGGCCCTGGCGCATTGAAAAAGCGCTAACCCAGGGATTGATGAAAGTGGTGGCGGCCCTGACCGTTGAGGCGCTGGATTGGTTCGGCATTCCGGCGATGCGTAAGGGAAACCTGATTGAATTGGGCACCGGCGTCGTCGGCGTGGATGAGGCGTGCAGCGGCATCCGCTCCTTTCAATCCGGCGTGATGGCCGCTCTGGTGATGGGAGAATTTTACCGGCTGCGAATCTGGGCCAGGCTCGGCATGTTGGGCTGCGGCCTGAGCCTGGCGTTCGTGCTGAATGTCGCCCGGACATTTCTATTGAGCTGGCAGGCCAACGACCATGGAATTGGCGAAGTCAGCAAGTGGCACGATCCGGCGGGCCTGAGCATCACTGTCCTTTGTTTTTTTGGCCTGTGGTGCATCGCTGGCCTGATGAGGAGCAAATGGAGCGTCCATCCCGCGCCGGCCAGCCTTCCGATTGGCGGGCGCGTGCCGTCTGTTTTTCTGTGGGGCGTGGGATGCTGGGCCGTCTGCATTCTTGCGTTGAACGAATGGTGGTATCGCGCGCACGAGATCAAGGAGAGCGGGGCTTATCGCTGGTCGGCCAGCTTTCCGACCAACAATCCCACCTTCGCGCGCCTCGAATTGAGCGACAAGGTGCGCCGAAATTTGCGCCAGGATGCCGGTGAAGCCGCCACCTGGCAGGAAGACCAGGGTGCGAAGTGGACCGCGTTTTTCTTCCGCTGGAATCCCGGGCCGGTCAGTTCGATCATTTCTGCCCGGCAGCATCGGCCGGATATTTGCCTGCCGGCGGCCGGTTTGCGGCAGGTGGCCGACGGTGGAGTCAATTATTTTGAAGCGGGCGGCTTGAGTCTTCCGTTTCGCGAGTACACTTACCGCTCCAGCGGAGCGACGCTTCAGGTGTTCTTTTGCCAGTGGGAAGACGGCACAGAACACCAGGCTGGCATGTGGGGTTCCTCGCTGGCAGACCGGGTGCGCGCCGCAGTCGTGGGCCGCCGTCATTTGGGCCAGCAAAGCCTCGAAATGGTGCTGTCCGGTTACGAAACATTGAGCCAGGCCGAGCAATCGCTCGCGCGGCAATTGCCATCCATCATCCGTCGTGATCGAAGCTGAAACATCCGCCGGAGCAGTGCTGATCATCGAGCCGAAAGGCGGCTTGAAATTCTTTGGCTGGAAGGAATGCGTGGAATATCGGGACTTGCTTTATTTCATGGTGCTGCGGGACGTGACCGTCCTTTACAAGCAAACCATTCTTGGCATCGCGTGGGCCTTGTTGAGTCCGCTTTTCAGCGTGGTCGTGTTCTCGGTCATTTTCGGCGGGATGTTGCACGTGCCCAGCGAAGGCGTGCCTTACGCCGTCTTCACCGCTGCTGGGATGCTGCCTTGGAATTATTTCGCCCAATCGCTGACCGGGGCGACCAATAGTTTAATCCAGGGAACCAATCTGTTTACGAAGGTCTATTTTCCGCGAGTGTTTATTCCGCTGGTGCCGGTTTTTTCCAAGCTGGTCGATTTCGCGATTTCGTTTCTCATTCTGGCGGTCCTCATGCTGTGGTATCACATCGCGCCTTCCTGGAACGCCATTTTTCTGCCATTGCTGCTGGCAATGATGATGCTGACTTCGGCGGGCTTCGGAATGTTTCTCTCGGCGCTGGCCATCCAATATCGGGATATTCGCCATGCCATGAATTTCGTCATTCAGGCGCTCATGTACGCGGCGCCTGTCGTTTGGCCGGTCACCAAAGTGCCGGTCGCGGCGCGGCTGTGGTATGGCTTTTACCCGATGGCCGGAGTCATCGAGGGCTTTCGCGCCGCGCTGCTTAACACCGGCCCGATGCCGTGGGATTTGATTGCCGCCGGTTTCGTGACGGCGGCGGGATCGTTCCTTTTGGGCGGCCTTTATTTCCGTCGTACGGAGCGGCTTTTCGCGGACGTGGCATGAGCGGCAAAATTGCCATCAGCGTTGAAGGGCTGGGCAAAGCCTATCGCATCGGAATGGAAGAGCAGCGGCACGAAACCTTCGTGGGCGCCTGCGCGGCGTTCTTGCGCTCGCCATTCAAAAATTTTCGCGAGGTGCGCGGCCTCGGCAATTTCGATGGCGCGGAAGATGCCAGCGACATTATCTGGGCGCTGAAAGATGTGTCGTTTGAAGTCAAGCATGGAGAGGCGGTCGGCATCATCGGGCGCAATGGCGCGGGCAAAAGCACGCTGCTGAAAATCCTTTCGCGCATCACCGAACCGACGCGGGGACGGGCGGAGATTCACGGGCGCGTGGCCAGCCTGCTGGAAGTTGGCACGGGCTTTCACCCGGACCTGACCGGGCGCGAAAACGTCTATCTGAACGGCACGATCCTCGGCATGAAAAAGAGCGAGGTGGACGCGAAGTTCGACCAAATCGTCGATTTTTCGGGGGTCGAAAAATTCATGGATACGCCGGTCAAGCGCTATTCCAGCGGGATGCGCGTGCGGCTGGCTTTTTCAGTCGCGGCCCATTTGGAGCCGGAAATTCTGATTGTTGACGAAGTGCTGGCCGTGGGCGACGCGGAATTCCAAAAGAAGTGCCTGGGCAAAATGGAAAACGCGGCCTCGCAGGGCAGGACGGTTCTTTTTGTCAGCCACAATATGGAAGCCGTGCTGACCTTGTGCGGGCGGGGCGTCATTCTCAACGATGGCGGCGTCAGCTTTATTGGCGACGCCCCGGAAGCGGTGCATCGTTATCAACATGCCAGCCTCGGTCCGGCGGAGAACGGCCAATCGCACGTAATCTGGGCTGGGCCGCCCAGCAACGGAAAATACTCCGTCGATAAATTGGAGGTGCTCGATCTGGACGGCAGGCCCAAGCGCGGCCTGCAAACGTGGGACGATGTCCGCTTTCGCATCCATTATACCGCGCCGGAAGATTTGAAAGCCGGCTCCGCCATCCTCGAAATTCGCGATTATCGCGATACCCGGCTGGCCGTCATGGATTCTGGCCTGGCGCTGCCGCTCAAGGCCGGCAGCCATTTTGTTGATTGCGTCGTTCCGCGCCTTCCGCTGGCGGCGGGCGATTATTTCATCGGCCTGGGCTTGGCGCTGTCGAATGCGCAATGGCTTTGGCGCAATGCCAACGCCGGCATCATTGTCGTGGGCGGCCGGGATGTTTTTGCATCGGGGCGCCCGCCGGTTCATTCGCGGATGCTCTTTGCCGTGCCCCACCAGTGGTCGGCCTCTCCAACGCGATAAAACGGCCAGCCGTGGACCATGCATTCTATAAATTCAACGGGCGCCTGGCCATGTTCCAGCGAAGCTCGGCCGACAAGGAACATTGGGAAGGCCGCTGGTCGAAGAATAATGTCGGCCATATCCTGGACTCCTATCGGTCGGGGCGATTGGATGAATTTGAGGGCATGTTTACGCGCCACCTGCCCAAAGAACTTCCAGTGCTGGAAGCCGGTTGCGGAATGGGCCAATGGGTCATGGCGCTTTCCGCGCGCGGGTATCGAGTCGAAGGTTTGGATTATGCCGAGCGCGCGATCCAGCGCATCCGGGAACATGCTCCCGAATTGAAGGTGCGAACCGGTGACATATACAAACTGGACGCGCCCGATGAAACATACGGCGGTTACATTTCCATCGGGCTGTTCGAGCACAATCCAGCCGGGCCGCGGGCGGCTCTGTTGGAAACGCGCCGGGTGCTCCACTCTGAAGGCGTCGCCTTGATTTCCGTGCCCTATTTGAACCGGCGTCGGTCCAGGCTCCTTGAGCGCGGGCTTTCTGCCAACGGAAGCGCCGCTGATGGGCTGGCGTTTTACCAATATTATTTCTCTCTCGCGGAATTTCAACGGCACATCGAAGAGGCCGGATTGACTGTGGTGGAATGTTATCCTTACGGCCTGCATACCGGGCTGACGCGGGATTCGCGGTTTTGGCAGCGGCTTTCCAAAAGCCCGCTTTTCGTGTGGCCGCTGCAATATCGTTTCATCCGCTGGTGCGCGAACGCCCCCGGCTGGATAAGGTTCCGCGCGGCGCACATGTTAATGTTTGCCTGCCGCCGGGCGGACGGGGTCCGATGCTGACGATTCAATCCGCCGAAATCGGAATTTGCTTTCTCTGCTATCATGGCTTGGTGCGGGAGCGCGGCGATGCCCGGCTGGAGCGCAATTTTCATTTGCTCTCCGATTTCCGCGAGCAGATGCGGTGGGTTAAACGCCAGCCCGTCCTTTCGTTGCGCGAGGCCGCGCACAGCCGCGCGTTTTCGCGCCAGGCCGCCGTGATTACCTTCGATGATGGCTACGCGAATAATTTGCTGGCGGCGGAAATTCTGTCGGACCTCGGCCTGCCTTGGACAGTTTTTGTTTCCACCGGCGCCATCGGAACCGGGGGCATGATTTGGACGGTGGAGCTTTCGCTGCTGCTGCTCCATGGCGAATGCGCTCGTTTGGAAGCGTTGCAAAAGGCGTGGCCGCTCGGAAACCGCGAAGAACGGGAGCCGGCGTTCCAAACCATCCGATATCGCATGAAGGCTATGCCGGCCAGGGAGCGGCGAGAAACCATGAATGAAATTCGCGCCCAATTTCCCGGAGGAGAATCGCGACGGTTGCTGGATAAATTTCCAGCCTTCCAAATGTTAACATGGAACGACCTGGCCCGTTTGGCGGAAGCCGGCGTGGAAGTCGGCAGCCACGGCGTGGAGCATGAAATCCATCAGGCCGCCCAGGATGCGCGGATGCGGCGGGTTGAACTGGTGGAGTCCAAGCACGAAATTGAGCGGCGCCTGGGCAAACCTTGCCGCGCCTTCGCTTTTCCCAACGGCGACACCTGCGAAGACTCGGCGCGCGAGGTGGAAGACGCCGGTTACGAAATGGCTTTCACCACCCGCCAGGATTTCGCGCGGCCCGATGCCAATCGTTTCCTCCTGCCGCGCGTTTCGCCCAGCGGCGGCGCGGCCAAATTGAAAAAGCAAATGCGAGACCTGCTTCAACGATGAGATTCCGCGCAAGAACTCGTTTCCGCGAAGTTCTCGGCCGGCTTGGTTGGGTCGAACGCGCGCGGGCCTCGGCCCAAATATCCGAACGCCGTCCCGCCGCAAAATGACCTTCAATTCGCTGGCATTCCTGGTGTTTCTGCTGATTGTTTTCAGCCTCTACTGGCTGTGCGAACGGCGCGTCCAGAATCTGCTGCTCTTGGTGGCCAGCTATGTGTTCTATGGTTGGTGGGACTGGCGGTTTTTGATAATGATCATCCTTTCCAGCCTGCTCGATTTCTGGATTGGCTTGCGAATTGCCGGGACCGAAAATCGGTTTCATCGCAAATGCTATCTTGCGATCACGCTCATTTCCAATCTCGGCCTGCTTGGATTCTTCAAGTACTTCAATTTCTTCGCGGAAAATCTGGCCAGGCTTCTGCACGGGCTGGGGTTCCAGGCAACGTGGACGACCTTGCACATCCTTCTGCCGGTGGGCATCAGTTTTTATACATTCAAGACGCTGAGTTATAGCATTGACGTGTACCGGGGCGAATGCCCGGCCCATCGCAACCTGCTGGAGTTCCTGGCCTTTATCGCTTTCTTCCCGGAATTGGTGGCCGGGCCGATCATGAGAGCCGCAACTCTGCTGCCGCAATTCGTTCATTCCCGGAGTTTCGATCTGGAACTGGCCAAGGACGGCGCGCGGCAAATGCTGTGGGGATTTTTCCAGAAAGTGGTCGTCGCGGACGGCTTGAGTGCATACGTCAATACGAAGTTTGCCGCGGGCAGCGGCGCGCATGGAGAAGAATTGCTGCTGGCCGGTTATTTCTTTGCGTTTCAGATTTATTGCGATTTCGCCGGTTACTCTAATATCGCCTTCGGCATCGCGCGGCTCTTTGGTTTTACCTTGGTGCGGAATTTCAATTGCCCCTATTTTTCGCGGAACACGGCCGAGTTCTGGCAGCGGTGGCACATTTCGCTGTCCACTTGGTTCCGGGATTATGTGTACATTCCTCTCGGAGGCAGCCGGGTTTCCTTCCCCCGCGTTGTCTTCAACATTTTGCTGACCTTCGCGATCAGCGGCTTGTGGCACGGGGCGAGTTGGACGTTTGTCATCTGGGGCGTGTTGAACGGATTGTACTTCGTCCCGATTTTATTCCGCCGCCATTATTTTGGCCGCAAGGAGGCGGGCGCCAAAGATGCTCCGCGGCTGCGCGATTGGCCTTGGATGTTCCTGGTGTTTCATTTGATCTTGATCGGATGGATATTCTTTCGGGCGGAGAGCATCGGGCGCGCCCTGGCCATTTTCAAAACGATGGCCGTGGATTTCCATCCCGTGGCGTTCTTGTCCGGCGAGTTAAAGCTAAAGGCGCTGATTGCTTGTTTGGCGCTGGCGGAATGGCTGCAGCGCCGAAAGGCTCATCCGTTTGAAATCAGAGATTTTGCGCGCCCGGTGCGCTGGTTCGCTTACAATGCGATGGCGTTTGTGATCCTGTTCTGGGGATCCTTTGCTTATACGCCGTTCATTTACTATCAATTTTGATGCGCCGGGCGCCCTATCTGTTCCTGCTGAAAGCCGCTGCCGTCATGTCGCCGGTTCTGCTTTTTATCGCGTTCTCGGAAGCCTTTCTGGCGATGTCAGGCGAGACGACGCCCATTCACGATGTGGCCCTGCGTCATTTGCCGGGAGGGCCGCCGGGCATTTATTCGCCCATGTTTTTTGGCTCGCAATCGCGCCGCCTGCACCTGGAGCGCATTTTCCGGCTGCGCCCCAAAGTGCTGGCGCTTGGCTCCTCGCGCGTGGAAAGATTCCGCGAGGAAATGTTTGCTCCCGGCGCCGATTTTTACAACGCCTGCCAGACTATCCGCGACGTGGCCTCGCTGCGCGATTTTGTGAATTCTTTGCCGCCGGATTATGCTCCGCAGGCCGTCCTCATCGGGGTCGATTGCTGGTGGGTCAACCGCGCCGCCCAGCCGCAAGACGCGCTGGACGATTGGCGGAACGAACTGCGGCGCGATGACACACAGATTGCCAACGCTCATTTGATGGCTTTTCAGAATTTGGCGGATACGGTTTGGCAGCGCGACATCGCGCGCGAAACTTATGAGCGAATTTTTGCCCGCGACGATGGGGGGCTAAAGCGCTACGGGGTGTCGGCGTGGTCGGAGGGCGGCTATCGCAATGATGGGAGTTACCAGCCTTTGCGAAGGCAAACCGCCGCAAATTAGGCGGCGTCAATAAATAACATTTACAACTCACTGGGGTGATGTTATCCATCACGGCGTGGTATCTCTTCGAGATATGCGCCGGAAGTTGCAGCATCTCTGGCCGCACCTGAATGAGCGGTCCAGGCGAATGCTGGCCGC
>DASXZY010000004.1:0-17874 GCA_036501625.1 Verrucomicrobiia bacterium | reverse complement strand
ATGGCTCAACGCTCTGCCGGAAGTCCAGGCCATGCTGCAAAAGGATTTCAACGGCCTCCCCATTTCCCAGCAGAATCTCTCGCTCTGGAAAAATGGCGGCTATGTGGCTTGGGAGCAGCAGCAGATCGCGCTGGAACGGCTGGACGAAGTCGCGGAAACGGAAGAAGCCGCCAAAGCGGACGGCAGCCCAAGCCTGGCCAGCCGCCTATCCTCATTTCTGGTTCTGCAAATGGCCCTCGAACTTACCCGCATGGATGAGGTGCCGTCCGGCCCGGAGAAAGCGGCCATTCACGCCGCCATGATCAAAAATCTCTGCCTGCTGCGGCGCGCCGACCGGGAAGGCGCCAAATCCCGCCTGGACGAACAGCAATACCGCCTCGGCCTTTACGACGAATACGAAAACGGACGCAAGCGCCGCAAGCAAGAGGCCCAAGACAACATGACCGAAGAAGAACGCCAGGAACGCATCAATCGCATCCTCGGCGTTGACTAACCCGCCGAGGCAAAACAATCCAAAACAAGGCATCACAAGCCAATACCGCCATGAGGATTATACATTGTGGATAAAGCGAAGGAACGACCTCCTCCGTTGGGACGCGGCTTTCCGTGCCATTTTTGGCGCACTTATCTTTTTGACGGCGCCCCCGGCTTCCCGTAGCTTCCACCGTCCGACCTTTATGATCAATTGGGTTATTAAGAAAATTGTCGGTTCGCAAAACGAACGGCAGGTCAAGAAAATGCGGCCTCTAGTTTCAAAGATAAATGAAATCGAGGCCGCTCTGACATCTTTGACTGACGACGACTTGCGCCAAAAAACGGCGGCTTGGAAGGCCGAGTTGTCCCAAATCAAGGACGACGAGGAACTGGCCCGGCGGCTCAATGAAGTTTTGCCGGAGGCCTACGCCGTGGTCAAAAACACCTGCCGCCGCCTGTGCGGCCAGGAAATCCAGGTGCGCGGCCACATGCTGAAGTGGGAAATGGTCCCCTTCGATGTCCAACTCATCGGCGGCACCGGCCTGCACCGCGGCAAGATCGCGGAAATGGCCACTGGCGAGGGCAAAACGCTCGTTGCCACCATGCCGGTTTTTCTCAACGCCATCAGCGGCCGCGGCGTCCACGTCGTCACCGTCAACGACTACCTGGCTGCGCGCGACGGCGAATGGATGGGCGCCGTCTATCGCTTCCTTGGCTTGACGGTCGGCTGCATTCTGCGCGACCAGGCGCCTTCGGAACGCCGCGCCCAATACGCCTGCGACATCACCTACGGCACCAATGCCGAATTCGGCTTCGATTACCTGCGCGACAACGGCATGGCCACGCGCAAGGAGGAGCAGGTGCAGCGCGGCCATTACTTTGCCATTGTCGATGAAGTTGATTCCATTCTCATCGATGAGGCCCGCACCCCTTTGATCATCAGCGGCCCGTCGCTGGTGACGGTGGACAATCAATACGACCGCTTCAAACCCCAGGTCGAAAATTTGGAGCGAACGCAGGAAAAACTGTGCGCCCGCTATATTTCCGAGGCGGAGGAACTGATCAAAAAGCTCCATCCCTCCGACGGCTCCAACGCGGCCAATTCCTCCGTGCTGGAGAATGAAATCGGCCTTCTCCTCTATCGGGTCAAGATGGGCAACCCGCGCTCAGCGGGCCTGATGAAGATGCTGGAAGAGCCGGAGAACATCCGCTTCATGAACAAGGCGGAATTGGAACTTCACGCCGACCAAAGCAAAAAGGCCCTCTACGCGGAGAAAGAGGAATTGTTCTTCGCCATGGACGAAAAAACGCACGAAGCCGATTTGACGGAGAAGGGCCGCGGTTTCATGCGTCCCGATGATCCGGACGCGTTTTTGCTTCCCGACCTGACCGTGCGGTTTCACGAGATCGACGACGGCCCTGAACTGGACGCCCGCAAACGCGTGGAAATGAAGGCGGCCGCGCAAGCTGAGTTCGAAACCAAGGCCCTGCAAATCCATACCATTTCCCAATTGCTCAAGGCTTACAGCCTTTATCAATTGGATGTCCATTACGTCATCGAAAACGGCAAGGTCATCATCGTCGATGAGCACACCGGCCGCCCGATGTACGGCCGGCGCTGGAGCGATGGGCTGCATCAGGCCGTCGAGGCCAAGGAAGGCGTGGAAATCGAGCGGGAAACGCAAACACTGGCCACCATTACCATTCAGAATTATTTTCGTCTTTACAAAAAACTGGCCGGCATGACCGGCACGGCCGAGACGGAGGCTTCGGAGTTCCTGGATATTTACAAGCTGGGCGTGATGGTCATCCCCACCAACAAGCCCGTCGCGCGCAAGGACGCCAATGACTCGGTTTATAAGACCAAGCGCGAAAAATTCAACGCCGTCATCAACGAAATCACCACCGTCCACAACCAGGGCCGGCCGATTCTCGTCGGCACGGTTTCGGTGGAGACGAGCGAGCACGTGTCGCGCCTGCTCAAGAGCAAGGGCATTATCCACTCCGTCCTGAACGCCAAATTCCACCAGCAGGAAGCCGAGATCGTGACCCGGGCCGGCCAGCGCGGGGCCGTCACCATCGCCACCAACATGGCCGGCCGCGGCACGGACATCAAATTGGGCGAAGGCATCGCCGCCCTGGGCGGCCTGCACGTCATCGGCACCGAGCGCCACGAATCGCGCCGCATCGACCGCCAGTTGCGCGGACGCTGCGCCCGGCAGGGCGACCCCGGTTCGTCCCATTTTTTCATTTCACTGGAAGACGATTTGATGCGGCTGTTCGGCTCGGATCGGATTGTCAAAGTGATGGAAAAAGTCGGCCTGGAAGAGGGGCAGGAACTGGAGCATTTCATGCTCAACAAGTCCATTGAGCAGGCCCAAAAGCGCGTCGAGCAGCAATACTTCCAGCGCCGCAAACGCACGCTGGAATACGACGACGTGATGAACAAGCAGCGCGCCGTCATCTACGGCTTCCGCGACGAGGTCATCAATACGACCGACGTGCGCGACCGGCTGATGGACATCATGGAGGAGGTTATAATTAATAAGGTCCGCGCCCTGACGCCCGAAGCCTCCGAACCCTCTGCCTGGAATGCCCGGCCGATCTGCGATTGGGTGGGGCTGAATTTTCCCATCCGCATTCCCGAGGAGGAAATCATCAAGGCAGCCCTGGGCGGCCAGGAAGCGCCCGTGCCCGGCTCGGCTTTTGAAGGGTTAAGCCCGGCGCAATTCGCCGTCTGCCAGTTTGTCAGCAAGTCGGTGCGGGAAGCCTACGAATTGAAGATCAGCTTCGAGCAGCCCGAAGCCCTCAAAACGGTGGAGCGTTACATCATCCTCAAGGCGGTCGATACGCTTTGGCAGGAGCATCTTTACGGCATGGATTCGCTGCGGGACAGCATCGGCTTGCGCGCCTACGGCCAGCGCGATCCGCTCATCGAGTACCAGGCGGAAGCGTTCAAGGTCTTTGATGAACTGTGGACCAGCATCAACACAGAAATCTGCCACAACATTTTCCGCAGCGCCTCAAGCCTGATGGCCTTCGATCAATTCATGCGCAGGCTGCCTCCCACGACAACTCTCCAGGCACCCGAGGCTTTTGGCGGCGGCGCCGCGCCCGATGTCAAACAAGACAGCAAGAAAGCCAGCGACCTGGTCAAGGAAGCCAGCGACGCGATGTCCAAGGCCAAGCCCGTTCGCAGCGGCCCGAAAGTCGGCCGGAACGATCCATGCCCGTGCGGCAGCGGCAAGAAATACAAACATTGCTGCGGGAAAAACGGGTGAACGCTGTCAATCCACCCGGAACCATGCCG
Organism: Verrucomicrobiia bacterium; assembly: GCA_036501625.1. Taxonomy (GTDB): domain Bacteria; phylum Verrucomicrobiota; class Verrucomicrobiia; order Limisphaerales; family Palsa-1400; genus Palsa-1400. Next base: position 14,090 of record DASXZY010000004.1, on the reverse strand, counting down.
TCTTTAAATAGCCAGGCTCGGCCCGCTCGATGGGAAAATCCGGCGGCTGCGGCGCGTAATGCCGCTTCACCGCCTGCCTGCGCGCCCGCCCGATCGATTCTGTGACAGCCGCCAGGAAATCCTCCGGCGCGAACCCTGCCGCGTTGGCCGAGGCCAGCAGGACCCCGCCGCGCTTGAGCAGGGGCAGGGCCGCGTCCACGAGCGCGCCATAGTCTTTGTCAACTCTAAAAATGCCGCTCTCCCGCGAGCGCGAAAACGTCGGCGGGTCGAGCACGATAATGTCAAATAAACGGCCTGTTTTGGCCAGGCGCCGAAACCACGCGAAGGCGTCCCCAAAAATGAAGTCGTGCCGGGCCGGGTCCAGCCCGTTGAGGGCGAAATTGCGCCGCCCCCACTCCAGATATTTCTTTGACAGATCAAGGCTCGTGGCGCGCCCGCCGCCGGCCGCCGCCGCCACCGAGAACCCGCACGTGTAGGCGAAGGCGTTCAGGGCCTCCGGCGCGGCCGGAAGTTCGAAGCCCGCGGCCACATGGCCTTCGCGCAGGCGCCGGCGGTTGTCCCGTTGATCCAGGAAAAGGCCGATGGACCCGCCTTCGTCCAGCCGCAGTTCGAAGCGCAATCCGTTCTCGCGCGCCACGATTTCGTTCGCCGCGGCCGCCCCCCGCAGCCATTGCGGCGGAAGGCGGCCCTGGCGCCGGGCAAGCTGGTGATAGGCCGCGCGCGAGGGCAGCCGCTCGAGCAACTGGCATTGCGCGGCGGACAGGGCGGCGTCCGATTGGGCCATCAAATCTTCGCCCAATCGGTCAAGATGAAAGCCCGGCCAGCCATCCGCCGCGCCGTGAATCAACCGGAAGGCATCGGTCTGCGACGGATCGATGATGGCCGCGCGCAAAGCCAGCCGGGCGTCCTCGGCGAACCTCGGCGGGACGGAAAAGGAGAGCTGCTGGCCGCTGGCGGGATGCTCGAACCGCAACTCCGCCGAGTGCAGGCAGAGCCGCGCGGCGGGCGCGCCGCCGTAGAGCGCGTCGCCGAGAATCGGAATCCCGCGCTCGGCCGCGTGAACCCGAATTTGGTGCGTCCTTCCTGTCAAAGGAACGGCTTCGATCTCGCCATCGGCGGCGCGGAACACCGTTTCCGCCGGCAAGGCGTCTTCGCGTGCCGGGACGCTCACGTACTTGGCCCCGGCGCGCGCGAGGGCGGAGCGGACGCGCCATTCGCCGGCGGGCGGCTTGCGATCCGTCAAAAAGACGTACTTTTTTTGCACCTGGCGCTCGCTGAATTGCCGCGTGAGAGATTGGTTGGCGGCGGAGGTTTTGCCAAAGACCATCAACCCGGAAGTCTCTTTGTCAAGACGATGAATAATGGAAAGCCCGCTCCAGCGCCGCTCCCGGTTCTTGAGCCACTCGTACAAACCTTCGCCCGCGAATGGCGCCGGCGAATGCGTATTCCAGCCCGCCGGCTTGTCAACCGCCAGCAAATGCTCGTCTTCAAAAACAATCAGTCCCACGCCGCCGATCTTAATCTTAATCCCGCTCCTAATTCTAATCTTAATCGGAAAGAGATTGCGGCCGGGCCGCCCGATAAAACCGGACAGGATAATTAGTCGCCATGATGTCCATGAACTGCGCCGGCTGCCGATGGCCAACCGGGAGATTGGCCAGCGTCACCCAATTGCTCAAAGCCGTCAGCAAATTGGTCGCCGCTAGGTGCGGCCGGAGATCGTCAGATCGTTGCTGCCGCAAATTATTTTGACAGAATGGTTTGCCAGCAGCGAAATGGTGGTGATGCCCGGCGGCAACGAGCGAGGGCGCATTGGTGAATCCAGCCGAGCTTCCAATGCCCAGTTGGCCGGATGCATTTGTGCCGGACGCCCAAAAGTTGCCGTGGCCATCGAGAATGAGGCTGAAATCACCGCCCGCCGCCGAGGCAACGATGCTTTTGGAGGTGTTCAATCGTGTCAAATTAAAGGAATTTGTGACGCCACTCCGGAACGCGCCGGGGCGCCGACCTCGACCGGCGCCGCGCCGGCAGCACAGCCAGGCCAAGAACCGGGAGCATCCGCCAGCGGCGAGCATTTGACAGAGTTTTCCGAACCATTTGAGCCAATAACATTCCAAAATCTTGCCGGAGCGAAACCGCGCCTCAATACGCCAAACGGCGTTCCTCTCTGATTCCGGCGGGGATTCAGCGAGAAGAATTGGTGCCCCGGGGGGGATTCGAACCCACGACCAACTGATTAAGAGTCAGCTGCTCTAACCAACTGAGCTACCGAGGCAACTTATTTAGCATAAACGACTTGCAAGCATTTTAAAATTTGCATATTGACTTTCTGATACTGCTATCTGATACTGTTCGCATGAATACGAGCGAAACAGAAAAAGATTCAGAGTGGCAGAAAACTCCATACGCAAACCTGGTCCGTTACAAATCATCAGGCATTTATTTCGCACGCTTTCGAGTGAAGGGCAAGCTGATTCGGCGCAGCCTTAAAACCAGCCAGATTTCGGTCGCCAAATTGCGTCTGGGCGATTTGGAGAAACAGGAACGCCAGCGGGCCGAGCATCAAACGGCGATGTCCGATGGCGTGATGGCGTTTGCCGATGCGCTGGCGATCTACCAGCAGCGGCTGGCCGGGGATGGCTCATTAAAGCCACGCAGCAAGGATTACCGGGAAGAACGAATCGCGGCGCTTCTCAAATCATGGCCGCGCTTGGCTAAAACCGATACCCGCAAAATATCCAAGAGCGAGTGTCTCGGGTGGGCCGCTGATTACGGGCGACAAGCAGCGCCATCAAATTTCAACAACACCGTCGGCACATTGCGGCTGGTGCTGGACATAGCGGTTGAGGCTGGCGCGCTTTACGACAATCCCGCCCGGTTCATCAAAAGATTGCGTGTGCTGCCAAAGAAACTTCAATTGCCGAGCGAAGATCAATTCCTGGCCTTGGTTGCTGAAATCGATAAGGCAGGGGCGTGGTGTAGTCGAGATTGTGCAAATCTGGTGCGCTTCCTCGCCTTTGGAGGATTTCGCAAGGGTGAAGCCGAAACGATTACCTGGTCGGATTGTGACTTCGAGAAAAGTGAAATCGTAGTTCGCGGCGATCCCGAAACGGGCACAAAAAATTGGAGCATCCGCCGAGTTCCGATGATTCCTGAAATGCGGCAGCTTTTGGAGCGACTGCGAGCCGAGCGGACGACAGAAACCCCACAAAGCCCCGTCATGCGTGTTCAAGAGTGTCAGGGCGCGATTAACTCGGCATGCACGAAGTTGGGTATCGCCCGGTTCACCCATCACGACCTGCGCCATCTGTTTGCAACGCGCTGCATTGAGTCGGGCGTGGACATTCCAACCGTGTCGCGCTGGCTCGGTCATAAGGATGGCGGCGCACTGGCGATGAAAGTTTACGGCCACTTGCGAGACCAGCACTCAGTGAGCATGGCGCAACGGGTGACCTTCGGACGGGCGAGCGCACTGAATGGGATTGCTTTGCCGGAAAAAGAAGCGAGTGGAAGATGAGCGCAAAATTCAAAGGCCAGCAACAATGGGTTCAAGAAGTTCTCGGCAAATTTGGGGACTTGCAAGAATCTCAGCCTGAGCCTTACGGTGGTGATCCGCAGTGGCCAGAGTGGGTTTCAAATTTATTCGTGACGTTCATCGACATTACGTATCCCGGCGTAAAGATTAAAAATCAAAAGAATTGGAAAGCCAAAGACCTTGGGCGGTTCCTGGGTAGGCATTATGCAGGTGAATGTTTAGTGCAAGGTCGGGTGCCGCTGAGCCTACAAGTCGTCCGGGAAGGAGAGAGGTTTTCGACGTGGGCGGAAAAATGGGTGAAACACAAACGCCCGGATTTGGACATTGATAAATTTCATAAGAAATATGAACAAGAGTCAAAAGCTTGGAAACCAATATTGATAAAATTCATGCAAGAAACTTTGGCGTCTGCGTGTCAACGCCCTTACCTCGAAGCATCTGCATTCTTTGAGGCGTTCGGCAAAGCCATTGTGATCAAACCTGATGACTTTCTCACGGAACGCACGATGGGTGTAGGGGATAAAATTTGTTGGGCTATGTTCGTGATGTGGCGCGAAATTGATCAGTTGCAAAGCATAGGGCAACTGCACCGTTTATTGGAGGAAGCCTTAAAACCCAAAGGTCTGGTTGTCAAATATAAGCGCATTGAAAAATTGTGCCAGCGAATCAAATTAAAATTCAAAGGTCCTGGTCGTCCGCCAGGAAGCAAAACTCAGACAAATCCCACATCGGTCTAGGGGTAAATACAAATCCTCGGCTCTGATCCATAGTTCGTCCAGTTATATGGACGAACATTTTAAGAGCAGTGTGGAGCAGGTGCCCAAGCTGGCCCTGAACCGGATCGAAACGGCCCAGGCTATCAGCCAAAGCCCCGCCACAGTGGACCGCCTGACCAAGCGTGGTCTCCTCCGACCCTGTCGTGCTACACGACGGCCTCTGTACGCCATTAAAGAAATTGAACGCTTCCTCAAGGCGACAACCCCCGACTCGGATTGGACACCATGAAACCGCCCTGGAGACCCCGTTCGTAATTTCCCGCCGCCATTCCGCGTAACGACGGGACGAATAAGCACGGCTCATGTGAATACAGGCTGGAGGTTCACGTGCGAAAAACAATCAGCAATAGATGAAAGAAACATATGACAATAAGAGCATTAGTAATGTCCGACCGCTCGGACGAGTACACGGGCAAAAAAGGCGTGGTGAAGCAGCAAGTCATCACTGTGATGGACCAGAGCGTGGCGGGTGAACGATTGGGACAGCCGATTGAATACGCCATGAGCGACGAGGAAAAACCAGTCCACGCCGGCAAGCTGCAAGACAAGGTTATCGACTTGGGCATTCGGGAATTGATGGCCTTTGGCAACAAGCTGCGGGCACGAGGGAAGATCGTGGGCCTGGCGGCGAAATAAAGCAAAAAATCCACGGCGCAAGGTTTGGTGTCTTCGTCAGGCAACTGCCGAAGGCACCAAACTTATTTCGCGCAGATTCTCAATTCAACATGGAAACAAGCAATCAAAAACCGGAATCGACGTCATCCGCGCAACCAGTGGCGCGCGTTTATCAACTCCACCCATTTCAAAAGGCGGATAACTCCGTTGGGATGAGTCCTGGGCCGGGGCGCAGCGGCGCGTCAGCGCCGCCTGCCCCGGCCCTTATTCATCAAGAAAGTAACAGTGGCATCGAAACGTCTGGAAACGAGGAAGAGCCGCCAGATGATTGCCGTGGGGCGGTCACCACAATGATCTTGGAGCTACCCAGCCGACTGCGTAAGAAAATGTTCGCTCTCCGCAGCCGCATCGAATGGATGGTCGAGAAATATGGCGTTGAGCATGTCGGGTTGCAGACTTTGACTATCCGTGAGAATGTCACCGATCCTAGGGAGTTCAACAAGCGGTTCAAGTCACTTTCGACCAATGTGTTCCCCAAAATCTACCAAGATTGGATTCGGGTCTATGAACGCCAACAGCGCGGAGCCTGGCACGCTCACGTTGTCGTGGCCACAAAAGACGACATTCGCACTGGCTGCGACGTTGCTGCGCTAAATCAATTGCTCAAGGACAATAAGGAACGGAAGATTACCAAGAGCGTTTATTACGCCGGAATCAAGCGACTGGCCTCGCCGAATCTTCGGGCCATCTGGAAGGAGTTTCGCCGATTGTGTGGCTTGCGAGAGTTCAAAGGGCGGCGCAAATCTAAAGGCAAGCGATATTACAAGTTTGACGCTTGCCATTTGCTGCCGATTGTCAGCACTCCGCAGGCGATGGCCATGTATGTCTCCAAATACATCGGCAAGGGCTTTGAAAACCGTAGGCCGGAAGACAAGGGGGTACGCTTGGTCGGTTGCAGCAAACGTGTTATTGGGGTTTGCAGCGAGCGGTTTTCGTGGGTCGATGGGGCCGGGAGTCTATGGCGAACCAAACTTAGCATTTTGGCGGATATGCTGCACTTTGAATCGACCGATGATTTTGCCCAGAAATTCGGGCCGAAATGGGCCTACCATTTGAGGCCAGCGATTGAGCTTCTGATATTGCCATATTATGAAACCATGAAGCTGGCTCGTTCGGACGGTTGGGATTTAGTGAGCACGAGTGACGGTTCGGCGTGGCCCTGGCCGGACTTGAACTTACCCAAAGCGGAAGTGTACGCATCGCGGATGAAGGCGTTTTCATTGGCCAAACAGCTTATGGATCGGCGACGCGGGAGGTCGAAACGCAGGTCGCGGATGGAAAGGGCCTGGGACCCGGAGCGATGGGAACACGAGCGGAAGCGACCGCGAGTGTTCAAATACTTCAAACCTCCTCTCAAACGGAAGGCGCTGTGTCAAAGCGAGTTGCCAGGATGCGATACGGCGGGACATTGGAAAGACTGAACATGAATCCTTTCCAGCATTGGAAAGGCGGCGCGGAGCGCGAAGGCGAGCGCAGCGGAAAGGGAGTCCAGAGGGCTTGCCCTTTGGCGCGGGCCTGGGCTGGCGTGAGGCCCAGCGCCAGGGTTTGGGGACGACGCAAGTCCCCAACGGCAAAAAGGCGGCTGAACCGTAGCCAGTCCAGCCGCGTGAGCGTTCCGGCATCGTCACCGTAATGGCTGGCTTCGGGTCGTCGAAGTCGAGCGCGCCACAAGTGGCGATCAATTTCACCAGTCGAGGGCGACGGTTGTCGTTGCGCACGTAAAGCGCAAACGGAAAAAGGGTTTTGCCCGGCGGCGATTTAAGGATGGCGAATCTCAACATCCAAATCAGGCCCCAAAGCCGTCCGGCTTCGTCCTGTCCAGCCACGTCAGGCGGCGCGGTCACGTAAGCGTCATAAACGACGCGGGTCAAGAAGACCGGAAAGCCGATTCCAGCTTCCTGTGCCGTCTTTGTCGCTTCGATCTGGAAACCGTTGGCGACGGCATGGGCGCGAGTGTCGGTGTAAACAATTGCCCCAAAGGGCGATGATTCGTTTTCGTTCGTATTCATGGTATCAGTGTTTGCGTGGTGGTGGAGTGAACAGAGCCGTTTGCGCTTTTTCCGCAAGACTGCGGGCGCGGTCTGCCTCGTCGCGTTCGCGGGCCAGACGTTCTCCGTCAAGCCCACTCTCAGCAAAGAGAGCAAAAGTTCCTGGACAAATGGAAACTCGTGCTGCGGAATCTGCAAGGGGCGCCTGTTGCGTTTCATCGTCGGTTCGGCTTTCAAGCAGGGGTTATGTCGGCTGGAAAATAGCTGCGGTATTTCCGGCGCGGGTCTTGGTTGCTGGAAGCGGCAATAGTACCGCATGGATGCTGCCAGACTTGGCGGCGGTTGTTCCAATGGAAACCAAACTCGGACAATGCCGCCGTGATTTGGTTCGGCTGCTTGCCGTCAAACTGAATCCAAACCCACCGTCCAACCACTTCCGCTAATTCCCAAAACTCCGGTGCCTCCCGGCGAATAAGGTGCAACAATGATTCCGTCCGCAAGGCCCGGTTTCGATGCCTTCGGCTGAAATCAATTCTTCGCAGTTTGTTCTCAATGCGCTGTGCGGTCCGGTTCTGGAACTCTGAATCTGAAACTGAATTTGTATATGTTTTCATAGTCTTTTTTTTGCTGCTGTGCGTTCTCGGCCTCTCGCCCTTCACGAAAAAAGCCTGCGAAACAGGGCGGCCAGTGGAAGGATTCCTCGGAAGGTCGCCACGCCCGGCCCCCTGTGAAAGCAGGCTCGTGGAGGGCGAGAGGCTGAGAATGCACAGCAAACTGGACTTGAGAACAAATCCAATTCTGGGGCGATGGGGTTGATTACCTCACCTTATCGCGAAGCGGCGCGGCTGGCTGGATTCATGCAGGGTTTACGGGCGGGCATGAAGCATGACAGACGCGCGTCACCCGGCTTGCTTGGAAATTTCCGAAGCCGTGAGCGGAATGGAGCGTTTGGTCTGGCCGGCCGCGTGGATAAATGGGTCGTGGATTAGCGGACAGACCAAAAAGCGGAGTGGAGCGGCGGCTTTGGAAATTTCCAAGGGAGCGCCCACGGGGGAGCGCAAGTCTGTGAGTTTCGAGGCGTAGTCTTTCAAGGGGAATCGAAAGCTCACAGTCTTGCGCGACGGGGTAGGCAATGGGGATTTACAAGGCCATGCGGGGTCGCGTAATCTTGTCTCTCAGGGGAAAGACTCGCCGTGGAGCGTTGGCCAGGTTGTGGAGGTCCAGACGCACAGAACGAGAGAAGCAGGACCAACTATCGTGACCGGGGCGACCGAGCGAAGAAGTGGAACGGCGGGGCTTTCCCCTGAGTGACAAGCTGGAATCGGGCGCGGCCTGAATGCGGCGGTTTTGCGGAGCGGAGACTGGGGGAAGCGGGGAGCGAAGCCGAAGCGAAAGCCGCCGCTCTCAGGCTGCGAGGGGATTCGACCACGCGCAGGCAATTTGAAACGAAGAAAGAATTGCTACTGGGCGCGATAATAGATTTGCGGGGCCGTTTGATTGACGTTGAAATTCTGTTGCAGGTTGGTCATCAAAACGGTTCCGGCGGACTGCCAGTTGGTCGAGCCAAGGTTCGTGCTGAAGGCTAACTGATAAATTGAACCGGGATTCCCGTAGAGAGTCAGGAGGCGCGGCTGCTCCGGGGCGAGTGATGCGTCCAAAAGCGGATGCAAACCAATGACGACGATCTGCCCGGGCAAACTGGTGACATTTCCCACCCCGCTGCCGTCGGATTGAATGCCGACGATATTGGTCGCCGCCACCGGCACAAAGGCCGAGTCGCCGGGCAGCGCGGTGAACCCGATGGTTCCGAGCAACGACGGACTTTGCAACGTTTGCCCGGCCTGCGTGATTAAGGTGAACAAGGGCGGAGACGAACCCATTGTCTGCACGCTGGCGGAAGCAATGGAGCTATTGCCGGGGATTATGGTCCAATTGGTGAAGCGATGGCCCGGGGCCGCGACTGAGAAGATCAGGTTGGTAATGCCAACGGTGGACAACAAACTGAAAGGAACGCTGCTGCTTTGCCCAACCTGCATGACCGTGGAACCGATGCCTACCTGGACACACTCGCCCACCACGACGACGAACGTCATGGAATTGCTCATGGGCGGATGGCCGCTGTCAACGGCCCAAATCGTAATCAGATTGGTCGTGCTGCCTTCCGGGCAGGCGGGCGTCCAGCTAAATATGCCGTCCGTGGTGATCTGCGCGCCCGCCGGCGCAGTGCTGTCCAGGCTGTAAAAGACCGGCGGCGTGGCAGCGGTTGCGGTATTCGTGAAGACAATCATTTGTCCGACGATCAGGGATTGATTGCTCACTGGCGTGATCATCGGCGGCGGCAAAGCAGGCGTGACGACCATCAGGTCGCCGCCGCGGCTTGTTCCGGCGCTGTTCACTGCCACGACTTGGAAATGATTCGTCGTGCCGGGAGACAAACCGCCGATGGCCAGTTCCACTGCTTGCGGGGTGGACAATTCGGTCGTGATGGCGTTGGTCGAAGTGAAATTGCCGTAGTTGATGGTCGGACCCCATTGGAAATAAACCTCCGTGCTGCCGCCTTGCGGGTTGACACTGGCGTTCAAAAACGCATCGGTCGGAGTGATGTCCGAGGCCTCCAAAGTGGTTGCCGTCGGGGCCAGAATGGGCAGGCCATAGGTAATCGTGTAAGAGCCAGTGGAGTTATAGTCAAAAATGTGAATCAAATTGTTGAGTTTGGCCGGGATCATGTGAATGCGCTCCGGCGTCTGCCAGACGTTTGGCCCTATCAGTAAATTGACTCCATCGGAACGCTGGACGCTGGCGATGGGATAAGTGCCCGCGCCGGGATCCACCACTTCCAGATAGACATAGCCGGAGGGCGCCCCCGCAGTCACGGTCACATTGGAATTGGCGCCGGAGGGCGAGCCGGCAGTCACGCCGCTGGTGATGGATGTCACTGGGCTGGTGGAACCGTCACTGGAATAGACCACGCCCGGCAAAGCGTCCACGTTGGTCGTGTCATTGACAAGGAAATCCGGCAACCCATCGTCGCTTGGCGCGGTGATGCGGACGACGTGGTTCATTTCGTGCGTCCGCAGGCTGCTGATGAGCGAGGTATTGGTGCTCCCGAAAGCATCAAGGTGCTGATAAGCAGCCGAAAAGCTGATGAATTCCCCTTCCAACGTCGAGGTCATGAACCATAGCCCATCCGCGCTGCCTTGCGGCCCGATGTTGCCCAAGTCCAGCGTCAAGGACGGCGAAATGGATTGGTTGGTTCCCGCCTGAGAGCCGATGATCTGGAAGTTGATGATCAGATCATCTGCATTGGAGACAATCTCTGGCTGGGCTGAAGTAATCGTGAAGTCGTTGGCGACGCCTTGACCGCTGTTCCTCACCAAAAGTCCCAAGGCGAACGGTATTGAAGCCTCGGTTTGCGGAGTGAACGGATCATCACCATAGACATCGTGCTGCAGGAAATAATCGACACTCAAAATTGGGCAGGGCAAAACGGTGATGGGAACCGGGAACAAGGGAATGGTCACCTGCTGGCCATTCAGCATGTAGGAGAGCGTGCCGCCGATGGCGTAGGGCGTTGGTCCGGCGGGGGCCGCATTGGTGGCCGGGATGATGGTCCAGGAAGCGGTGCCGGCAGCGTCTAGGCCCATGACGCCGGTGCCATCCACTGCGTTCAGTCCGGTCAGCACCGGGGGTTGGATGGCAAAGAAATTCGTGGCTGGGTTGCCGAGCGCATCTTGTGGGTTGATCGTGACTTTAAGGTCAGTTATGGACGAATCGGAGTTGTTGTTCAGTTGCAGCGTGGCATGGAAAGCGTCCCGGCTGATGACGGCGGTTTGATCAATCTGCAGCGTCACGTCAACAATCGCCCCGCTGACCGGCGGCATGAAATCATAATTCGGCGCGCTGACAATCGGAAAGGAGGGCGAAAAGCCAAAAACAGGCCCATCACCACCACCACCACCACCACCACCACCACCACCTACCCCACCACCTCCACCGCCCCCACCTCCGCCTCCGGTTTCGCTGCTGAGCACGGGCAGCACAGGCGTGCTGCTGATCGTGCAATTGGCGGGATTGGCATTATAAACGAAAATCGGCGTGCTATAGTAATTGGTTTGAGCCAGCGAATTGACCTGCCAGTTGAGTTGCGCGGCGATGCTGGAAGACGCGTTTGTGCTCGAACTCAGGCGGGCAATCATCAGCGGCACGACCAACCCCGTTTCGCCGGGCAGTACCCCCAAAGTGGAGGCCAATGGTTTGAGCAGCCAATCCTCGTTGGTGCCCACGACAAGCTGAAGGTTTTCGGCGGCGATCAGGCCGTTATTGGTGATGATCAGGTCAACCTGATTGCTCTCGCCATTCAATAAGCAAAGGTTGATCGCGCCAGGAGTAATAGTCACGACAGGCCAGGGCACCTGGGTCTGAAAGGTGGCGGTGAGGGTGAAAAGATAGCTGTCCTGTATTTCGGTGGGAGTGACGATCCAGGTGTAATCGACTAATTGAAGAGCCAGAAACGCCACTAAGTTGTTGGTGCGGTTGGGTGTCACCAGCAGGGCGGTGTCGAAACTGCCGTGGTCAGGCGCGCTGACCGCGACTTTGTAATACGCGGACACCAAGTTGGTGAACAAAACGACGCCGGAGCCGTCAGTCACGGCGCTGGCTACGTTGCTCCCGGTGAGAAAATCGGACACAATCACCGTCGCGTTCGACACATTGGGGTTGCCCGCGCCGTAAATGCTCAACTCGTCCTGAACCGTCACTTGCAGCGCGCCTTCCTGCGAGGAAACGCAATCGAAATTGAAAGGAATCTGCAACTGCGTGTTGGAACTGGCAATTATCAACGCGCCGGGATAAGAGCCTAAGGTCAGATTGGTGGCTGGTGTGAGCGCCAAGGTCACTTGGTTGCTTGCGCCGGGAGCCAGCGAGAGCATCGACGCGGGCGTCACGAGCGAAAGCCACGGCGCCGATGGAAGCAAAACCTGCACCGGCCCGCTGGCTGCGCCGCCCACATTAGCCACGCTAAAGGAAACCAGTGTTTGGCCTCCCGTGACCATCGTTGTATTCAAGGAAGCGGGTGTCGCCGCCAGTTGAGACGCCTGCCCTGCCACGCTCGCATTCACGGTCAAATTATTGGTCGCGCCCTGCGCGGTGGTGAACTGAATGGTGAATTGCGCCTGGCTCGGCGAGTCGCCGGTGGCTCGGAGCACGACACTGGCTTGCGCGGAGGCGTTTCCGGCCAAGGTGGAGGGAACCGTCACCTGCACGCTCACATTCGCCGGCTGTTCCACCGCCACCCCGGCCAAGCCGGACAATCCCACGCCGGTCAAATTGCTCAAGGTCACTATGTTGGTCTGCGGGAGGCCAACGATAAGCTGGGGCGCGATACTTTGCAGACTCAAGCTCATCCCCACCAGCGTGAAGGAACCTTGGGCCGCAGGAGCGTTCTGGTCCGGCAACGCGGCGGCGAACTGGCACAAGCCCGCTTCCCCGGGCAATGGCACGAAATTCAGAGTGCCGTTGCCGGAGCCGTCGGTAACCACCGGGAAGGCGCGACTGGAGCCGGACTCGTAAATCCAGACGATCGCCGCGGTATTAGGAGAAGGAATGCTTGAGCCGCAAATGAAGGTTCGGACTTCCAAAGGCACCGTTGTTCCGGCCGGGTAGATCGTCTGGCTGGCCTGGGCATTGGCGCAATCGGCGAGCACCACATTGAAAACATTGGTTGGCGCCAGAACGTCAGCCAGCAAATCCTGAGCTTGAGAAATGAAAAGCAAGTTCGTTCCGACCATGCCTTGAGCCAAGGTGATCGGCGGAGTTGTATAAGTGTCGTTGGCAAACGTGGTCGAACTCCAGTAACTGCCGGTTCCTGGGACCGTTGGCTGAAGAGCGCCAGGTTGGGTGTTAGTTAGAATCACTTCTGGCATAATGTTGGTATTCATCGTGCGGTCAAACCGCATCGTAACGAGGAAATTAGTCGTAGGGAGAACGGGATTAACGTAGTTTGCTGAGGCGGTTAGCACAATCGGCATGATGCTTTGGCTTGCATAGACCGCCGCAATGACAATGTTGGTCGGGTCAAAGGCGGAAAAGGTCCTTGAGAAGCTGGCGGCGTTCGTGAAATACCCGCCGTTAAGCGTGAAGTTTTGGAAAGTATAGCGAGTCGGGCCATTGGTGATGATCGTCGGCGTGGAAAACATCCCGACCTGGCCATCGGTGTATGTCCCCGCGCCAGTGACCGTAGCTAGAACAGAAGGTGAAGTGGCAGTCGAGACGACAATGGGATAATTGGTGACGAAAATTTGCAGCGCGATAATGTTGTTGGCCTTGTTGGTCTCCGGAATAAGGCTTCTGTCGTCTGCTTGGGCGATCAAGAAGTAATTGCCCTGCGGGATGCCAGGTAATGTTACCGTCTGATTTACAGTGTAACCAGCCTTCGTCGCGAGATTGTGACTTCCGTAGATTTCCCAATTTGCAATGCTGCCTGCCAGAGTAGCATTGCTGGACAAGGTCAATTCGTCGTACCACGATCCGGAATAACGAACTGCGCCAACGTTTGTTACTCCAAATAACACCGATAAACTCTGTCCCGCCACCGGCAGGTTCCCCAAAATAATATTAGTCGCGATCAAATCAGGGTCGCCAACACCAATTGCCACGGCGAGTGCATTATTTGTATAGCTGCCCTCGTACAACTGATTAGTGGAGTAGTTCGCCACGCCAATCAAGTAATATTGGCCATCGGACACTGTGGGCAGTGTAATAGTCTGGCTGACCGTGTATGTGGCGTTGGGCAGCAACGTATGACTACTATAATAATTGAAAGTGCCGCCTGAAACCACACCCGCCGTCGTCATGTTGGTTGAAAGCACGAATCCATCGTACCAACTGCCGTTGGCAAAGCCGGAACCGACGTTGGCTACTAGCATTGATACGGCCAATTGTCCGCTCGAAACAGTTTGTCCCGTCGAAGTCACGCTGTTGACCGCCAGGTCGGGAACGGCCAGGGTGATTGGCACGGCCAGCGTGTCGTTGTTCGTGTTGCTCTCCGGTATGAAAGCAGCGGGGGCGTTGAGATACTGGTAGTTGGCCACCCCAATCATATAATAGTTGCCCGCCGGC
>DASXZY010000003.1:0-34579 GCA_036501625.1 Verrucomicrobiia bacterium | reverse complement strand
AGTGGAGGTGTGGTTCAGCATCCTCACGCGGCAAGCCTTGCGCGGAGCGAGCCTGCACAGCGTGGCGGAGTTGCGGGCCAGAATCGATGACTTCATTGCGGCCTACAATCAGACCGCCGCACCGTTTGAATGGACCAAAGTGAAAGTTTTCCCCAAAACCCCGGAAAGCAAGTACGCCAACCTATGCAAGTAGATACTAGCATGAATCTCATGGATGCGTGGACGCAAAAAACCACGTCCATCGCTGGGCGCCCTTCCGTGGATCGCATTGTCGTGGCGTTGTGCGGCATATTCCTGATCTGCGGTCCGGCCGGCGCGATGTGTTTGTCTCTTCTTTTCCTGAGCTGGCTGTTCACTCTGGCGGAGCTTAACCCAAAAACCAAAAAATCGGCGGCTTTTAACGCCCGCCTCTTCCAGCTTCCGATGACAACGCCGTTTCTATTCTGGTGGTTTTTCCTGGCGGGGCAGGCCGTGATCGCGCTGGCTTACTGGTGCTGGGTTTATTTGGTCCCGCAGCCGCGCCTGGATATATTCCAACCCTGCCAAAGCTGCCTTGCATGGATGACTGTGGTGGCGCTGGCACAAGGCGTCACTTGGACGCTGGCCGCGTGGCCGGCCACCCGCGCGCTTTTGCTGTGCGGGATTCTTTACGGCTTTTTGTTAACTCCCGCCCAGCCCGCGATTGCGAGGTCGCTTTGGGTGCTTGTGCCGCTTTATATGACAGGCATCGCGCTGGGATATGCCGGCCTGCGCAAAATGCGGCACGGCCAATGGCAGGGGATCAACTGGGAAAAACTGTTCCGGACTCTTGTTCCGTCCAGAGAGTTGCGCGGGCCAAAGAAATTCGCCTCCCCTGCGCAGGCTCAATTGTGGTTCGAATGGCACAGGTTCGCGCGAGTCGCCTGTTTTGCGGTGGGGGCGCTGGCTCTGGTTCCGGTGGCCGTTCATGTGGCGTTGCGCTACGGGATGGGGTGGGGGCCGTTGCAAAATGATACCCTTTTCATCTTTGTTTTCTGCCTGGTGGCGCTTCCTTTGATTCTGCATTTGCTTTGCGGATTTTCGCCGCAGCAAAACGACATGCCATTTATGCTGAACCGCCCCGCCGCCAACGGCCAGATCATGATGGCCAGATTGAAAGCCGCCGCGATCAGCACCCTCATCTCGTGGGCGCTGGTTTCATTGGCTCTGGCCGCGATGCCCTTGCTCGGCGATTTTAAAGAGGCTGCAAAGGCTTGGAAGATGTCCGATGTCCGGTGGCCGATTCTCATTCTCCCGCTGGCCCTGCTGACGTGGCGCATCATCGCGGTCAACCTCTGTTTCGTCTGGTCTGGGAGCCGGCGATTGAGGGGCATGCCCGCCTTGTTGTTCATGGGGAGCTACGCGGGCACGCTCTTGTGTGTCGCATTGCGCGGCTATCAGCCGGCCTGGGAGATTATTTCGCGGTCTTTGCCAGCCGTGCTGATCTGCCTTGCCGGGATAAAATTCGTGCTGGCGTTTTTCGCCTTTCGAACGTCGATCAAACGCGGCCTGCTGGCCATTTCGGCCGCGTCCGGCTATCTGGCCGTGTGGGTCTTGATGGCCGCGGCGCTGGTGATCCCGGCCCTCGCGTGGTTCCATAACGAGCCGGGGATTTTTTCAGTGTGCCTGCTTATCATCTTATTGACGCCACTGGCCAGAATTGGTTTCTGCCCCATCGCCATGACATGGGAACGCCACGCCTGAGCGCCGATCAGTCCAGCGGCTGTGTTCCGATCGTTCCTTGCAGGCTGGCCAGATATTCCGCGCTCTTGACGCGATGGTACATGTCCCACGCCGACTCCAATTTGGCCGCGATGCCCAAACGTTCCGCTTCCTCCGCGTAGTTTTTCTTCTTGAGGAAATTTTCCAGGTAGGCCGCATGGCGCCGCCACAGCTTGATGCCGTGTTTCTGCTTTGCTTCCAAACGCCGGGCGTACCAGGAGCTTTGCATCACGCTTTCCCGGCGGAAGAGCGCGCGAAACTCCGGGTGGTTGAGATCGCACCCTTCAAAATTCCCGTGCGCCATGATATGCAGCAGCGCCTTTAGCGGCGGGCACGCCATCTCGATGCTCCCATCGGCAAAATACCGTTCCGCCGCCCTCTTGTGCGTGGTAATAATATTGTTCACCCCGTCGGCGAAAACCGCCATGTCCTGCAATTCCGGCCGCAGCATCTCCTCGGTGAAAACGGCGAACGGATAATGGAACACGCGCCCAAAAAACGTGCGCACAAAATTGGCCGTCATCCGATAGCCCAGGCGGCTGGCCAGCACCGGGACGCCGTTGAACTCCCGGTCCTCGCATTTTTCAAAGTAGCCACTCTCAATCAAAAAGCCCGGCAGCCGCTCCGCCGGCGTCATGCGGCACCACACTTCCGGGATCAGCAGGCTGATGTCATGATCGACCCGCACTTTGGGGCCGACGTGTCCCGCCGCGGAAATAAATCCGTCATAGCCGGTCAGCGCGAATGACACCAGGGCCGCGTTTAGGTCAAGAATTGGCGGCAGCGCGTTAAATGGCCCTTTGGTCAGCGCGCCCTCGGAACCCGCCCCGGTCGTCGAGGGCGATTTGCCGGTCATGCTCGACGTGAATTCCATGAACAACTCCGGCAATTCCATGTAATGCACCGGGTTGAACACCGCCAGCGAACGGATGCCCGCCTTCTCGTCGGGCGGGTTATTCCGCCGCCCTGGCACGACCACGTTGACGGGCGTGTAGAGCGGCGTTTCCAGCCCGATGCGCCGTTGCAGGCGTGTGGCCATTTCGGCCGCGTGAACGTCTCGCGGGTGCTCCAGGTCCGGACGTTTTTGCAGGTAGCGCGGGTTCTTGGAACGCTCGCCATCGACCAGCCGCGGATGGGCCGAGGACACGAAATAGCGCGGCCCCCGATTCTTCAGCGCCGCCAAAATCAATTCCTGCATCGGCTCCGTGAAGGTGGCGAACCCAATCGAATCTTCCACCAGTTCCTTCGCTTCCTGGGCGGTCAGCGGCTGGAAGTTGGACAGAAAATTGCCCGGCTGGGAAAGGTCCCGCTCCGTTTGCTTGTCGTATCCGCGATGAATGGCTTCGTCGGGCCGCTGGAAGAGCCGGTTCTCGGCGTTGTGAACGAACTTGACCGATGGGTTGGAGTAATCCGGGTTCAGATGCTTGAGCGCGCTGGCCGGCACGACGACCGATGCGGTGATGTCATCTTCCGCTTGCAGTTTGGCGGCGGGATGAAAGTCCTTGCGCAGGCCAAAGACGCGCCATGAACCGTCCGCCTCGTAGCCAACGCGCAGGAAATCGGAGACCAGGTTGCGCCCGTCGCATTTCAATTCATTGCCGGCCGTGCCGTTGATAATATCCACGCTGAAATGCTCCCGCCAGCGCGCGCCCCAGGAGGATTTGTAAAAGCGCTTGACGACAAAGAGCAGTTCCAAAAGGTATTGCGGAATCTGGCCCAGCCACAGGTTGAACTCCTCCGTGTAATCACCGGGCGAGGGCGTGAACAATTTGATGACGGAGCCGAGCGAGCGTTCGTGGCTGAGAATGGGCCGCGGGTCCGCACCGTGCCGTGCCGGGTCGCGAAAGCGTTTGGAATAATCGCGGTCGATCAATCCGGCCAGCAGGTCGAAGTCCCGCTTGAAGTCCGCCGTGAACACCGCCCCATGAATGATGGCGTCGGTAATGGGCTTGGAAATCTCCGATTTTCCGCCGCCGGAGACGGTGGAGGGCTTGTGGCACAAAGCCGGTTCGGCCACCGTGCCGATCAGCCGCCACGTGCGCATGGCCGCCAGCTTTTCCAATTGCACCCGGTAGCCAGAGGGCCGGATGTAAACCCGTCCCGCCAGCAGCTTGATTGTCTGCCGCCCGCCCTCCTTGGGCCAGGAAACCGTTTGCTTGCGCAAATCGAAATGAACGTCGCGCGGCACGTAAATGATGTCGGGAAACTTCTTGTCTATCGCATATCCCTCCGGCTGCAATTCCATGGCCGGGCCGCACAATTGCAGCACTTCCTCGAACGAATGCCCGCGGCTGCGCACATGTTTGTCAGTGTCGAACTCTTCCCCCAAATCGTAGCTGGCATAAACGCGCGCGCCGCCCGCGTGCTCCTCCTCGCACAACCCGAACAGGTTGGCCGCGTAGCTGATCTGCGTCTTGACCTCCTTCTTGCAATAGCCGAAATAGTTGTCCGCGATGACCGTGACAATGACCCCGCGTTCGTCCCGCGCCGTGATCTTGAAAGCGCCGCCCTCGTTGTAAAACTCCCGTTCGTCCTTCCAGCACATCCCGTCACGCTTTTGCCGCAGGGTCGCTTCATCCCAATGCGGCAGGCCGAGCGATTTCTTGCTCACCTTGGCCAGATGCGGCGCCAGGATGATGCACCCCGTATGGCCGGTCCAATGCTCCACATCCAGCCCCGCGTCGTTCTCCGGCAGAAACGGATCGCCGGCGTTGCCAAAAATCGATTCGACAAAATCCAGGTTGCTCACCAGATTGCCCGGCGCGAAGAAGCGGATTTCCATTGACTTCTCCTTGATGAATCCTTCCACCGCCGGGCACACGACCGGCCGGATCAGCAGCGACACAAAACATCGGGCCTGCTCTTCCTGTGTCGAAGTAAACGGCAGCCGCAGCAACGCGTCCGGTGGAAGCAACGCCATCGCCAGCAACCTTCCGAACACGGACTTGGGCGCGGCCTTTTTGTCGTCGGGAATCGGCAGCCCGCCTTCGGCCACGTGAAACACACCCTGGGTCGTGCGGCGGTCATTGACCGGATTATGCAACACCCCCTGTCGCAGCCGGTGCGAGCAAATGATGTCCGACGCAAACTCGTCCCGGTCCGGCGGCAGCGACAATTCGCGGGCCAGCCCCGGCGTATCGAGGACGAACGTGCGCTTGGGCCACGGCACGGTCACGCCCGTTCCGTAAAGATATTCGCGCAGGAAGTGGTCGATGCGCCAATCGGCCGGGCAGAGATAATCGGCCAGCAGGCGCATGGTTTCCTTTTGGCGTGAGAACATGGGCGCCGCCAGGCCGGGCAGGGAACTGGCCGAGCCGTTGCCAAAAGTCGGGCAGCCGGTGAGGGCGAGCCGCAAGTTGATTCCTTCGATGAGGGAGAGATCAGGCCGGCCCGCGTGGGCCATCCCGCCGCTGGAGATAGTATCGGACGTCATTGCCGCAGCCCCAAGGCTGGCAAGCCGCCCCGATTTTGGCAAGAAGAATTGCTCGAGAATTGCGCGAAGAATGCCGGGCGAATGACAAATTTCTTCGTCAACCTCGTTTGCTCTTTGTAAAAGGTTTTCGTGAAGCCAAGGGAAAATAAGAGTGGCGATAAGGATTGTTCCCACGTTGTTATGCATATTCGTTCTTGCGTGAATTAAAAACTATGGCACATTGGACATATGTGGCGCTCGGCGCTCTGTTCTTTCTTATATTTTTTGGGGTATTCGTTGAGCCTCGGCCAAAGGTGACTTGCAGCTAAATACGGTTGAATACGGTCAAACACGGTGTTTTCGAAGAAAAGTTCCCGAAAGTTTGGCCGATAGGCCCGCGTTTATGTTATCTCTGCGTGGCGCCGGCGGCTCTGCGCGCGCAAAAAATTTCAGCCGGTGAAATTCCGGTTGCATTTGCTGACTCCACTATTGAGTCCGTACATGGGGCGTTGCATCCTGAGCGCATGAGACGGACAGTCCTTTTGCTGGCGGCGGGGTTGCTGCCGGCCGCGCTGAACGCGCAGATTCCAACGGCGGGCATTCCCGAAAGCGTCGGCGTCAATATTCATTTCATCACCGGCCACCAGCGCGACCTCGACATGATCGCCCGCGCCGGATTCAAATTCATCCGGATGGATTTCAGTTGGGAGGCGACGGAGCGGAAGGCGGGCGTTTACGATTGGTCAGAA
Organism: Verrucomicrobiia bacterium; assembly: GCA_036501625.1. Taxonomy (GTDB): domain Bacteria; phylum Verrucomicrobiota; class Verrucomicrobiia; order Limisphaerales; family Palsa-1400; genus Palsa-1400. The sequence goes on along the minus strand of DASXZY010000003.1, from coordinate 28,678 downwards.
TACGACACCCTGACGGCCAACCTTGAACGGCACGGCTTGCGCGCCATTTACATTCTCGATTACGTCAATGCCTTGTACGAACCGATGGTGGAGGCCAAGCGCGCGGTGGGCGATCCGCTGCCGGAGCAGCATCTGGCTTCGCCGCGCCATCCTGAAAGCGTGGCGGCTTTCGCGCGCTGGTCGGCGGCGGCGGCGCGGCATTTTCGTGACAAACATATTTTGTGGGAAATTTACAACGAACCGAACGGCGATTTTTGGCGGCCCAAACCGGATGCCGCCGAATACACCACGATGGCGCTGGCCACGGCCAAAGCGATTCGCCAGGCCGAGCCGGACGCCACCATCATCGCGCCGGCTTTGGCGGGATTTAATTGGGAATACATGGAGCATTTTTTGAAGTCCGGCGTGCTGGAATATCTCGATGGCGTCAGCATCCATCCCTACCGGCCGTTCGGCAAGCCGCCGGAGACGGCCGCGCCGGAATACAAACGCCTGCGCGCTATGATCGACAGTGACGCGCCGCCTTCGAAGCGCGGCCGGATTCCGATCCTGAGCGGCGAGTGGGGTTACCCCTCCAGCACCAAAGGCGTTTCGCTTGACACGCAGGCGGCGTACGCCGTGCGCGAACAGCTTTCCAATTTGCTCAACGGCATCCCGCTCTCCATTTGGTACGATTGGAAAAATGACGGCCATAATCCCGATGACGGCGAGCAGAATTTTGGCACGGTGACAGAGGAACTCGCACCGAAGCCCGCCTACGCGGCGATTTCTGCCATGACCCGCGAATTGGCCGGCTGTCGGCTGGAACGGCGGCTGGAAGGATTTCCGGAAACGGACTTTGCCTTGGTGTTCACCAACGGACATGGCGGGCGGAAGATCGCGGCGTGGACATTGGGCGAGCCTCATCACGCCAGAGCCAAGGACCGGGGCGCGGAGATTTCCTTGGAGCTTGGGCCGCTGCCGAAATATGTTGCAAGGCCGTGACCATCGCGGAGAAACAGCGGCAGCTCATGAACGATTTGGGAGCCTTGAAAAGCGCGCAAGAGAGGTTTGGGCTGCTCGTGAGCCGCGGGCGCAACGCACCGGCTTTGGAGCCGGCTTGCAAGACCGACGCCTTCCGCGTGGAGGGGTGCCTGGCCAAAGTGTGGTTCGTTCCGAATTTCGCGGACGGCCTATGCCAGTTCCGGGCCGATTCGGATTCCGCTATTGTCAAAGGAATTGCTGTGCTGATGTGCGATTGGTGCGGCGGCCAGCCGCCGGAGGAGATCCTCCGCGCCAGCCCGGCGTTCCTGGAGGAACTGGGCATCACGCAACACCTGACCCCGAATCGCCGCAACAGCCTCGCCAACATCTGGCAAAAAATGCAAAACTTCGCGCGCGCCTGCCTTGAAAAATGAAACTCTACGACGCACATAATCATCTGCAAGACCCGCGGCTCAAGCCGCACCTGCCCGCCATCATGTCCGCGTTGCAATCCGAGCCGATTGCCCGCATGACCGTCAACGGAACCTCCGAGGAGGATTGGCCCGCCGTCCTGGAATTGGCGCGGAAATATCCGCAAGTGCTGCCTTCCTTCGGCTGCCATCCGTGGCATGTCAAGAACCGCACGCCGCGCTGGCAGGCGGAGTTGCTGCGCCATTTGGACGCCGTTCCCTCGCCGGTCGGCGAGATCGGTTTGGACCGCTGGATCAAGGGTTGCGACATGCCCGCGCAGGAGGAGGCGTTCGTGTGGCAGCTTCGGCTCGCGGCCGAGCGGCAATTGCCGGTCAGCATTCATTGCCTTCAGGCTTGGGGAAAGCTGGTGGAAATTCTGCAACGCGGCGGGCCGCTCCCGGCTGGCGGTTTCCTGCTGCATTCGTATGCCGGTTCGCCGCAACTCGTTCCAGGCCTTGTCAAATTGGGCGCCTATTTTTCGCTGCCCGGCGCTTTCGCGCGCGAGCGCAAAGCCTGCCAGCGCGAGACCTTTCTGCAAGTGCCCTTGCACCGGCTGCTCGTCGAGACGGACGCGCCAGACCAATTGCCGCCCGCTGAGCGCATTCGCATTCCTTTGCTTGACGGCGGAGGGCAGGCATTGAATCATCCGGCCAACCTCGGCGCCGTTTATCAATTCGCCGCCGATCTGTGGAATATGCCGCTGGAAAAATTCGCGGCCCAGATTGAAGCCAATTATCTGCGATTCTTTGCCATGAAATGAAAGCCCGCCCGTCACCGCCGCCAGCCCGGCCCAGTCCGTGGCGGATCGCCGCGGCGCTGGCAGCGGGAACGCTGGCCGTTTTTTGGCCGGTGACCGGCTTTCAATTTGTCAACTACGACGACACCGATTTTGTCACGGCCAATCCGATCGTTCAGGCGGGCTTGACCCCAGCGGGCTTCAAATGGGTTTGGCACAGCGAAGTGGCGCGCAACTGGCATCCGGTCACCATGTTGAGCCACATGTTTGACTGCCAGTTGTTCGGACTGCAGCCGTGGTGGCCGCATCTGGTCAATCTGCTTTTGCACGCGGCCAGCGCGGTCCTGCTTTTTTTCCTGTGGCGCCGCATGACCGGGGCGGATTGGCGCAGCGCGCTCGTGGCCGCGCTCTTCGCGTGGCATCCGTTGCACGTGGAATCGGTCGCCTGGGTGGCGGAACGCAAGGACGTGTTGAGCACGCTGTTTTGGTTCCTGACGACATGGGCTTACGTGCGCCATGCGGGGACTTTGAATCGCAAATTCTACTATGCGTTGAGCCTGTTGTTTTTTGCCCTGGGACTGATGTCCAAACCGATGCTGGTCACGGTGCCGTTCACGCTGTTGCTGCTGGATTACTGGCCGCTGGCGCGCTTGAAATCCGGCGCGGACTTTGGCCGCCTGGCGGCGGAAAAAATTCCCTTCTTCGCGATGAGCGCCGCCGTTTGCGTGGTGACATATCGCATCCAACAGGCGGGCGGCGCGGTCCTGCGGTTGCGGGATTTTCCGCTCAGCGCGCGGATTGGGAACGCCCTCGTTTCGTACGTTCGCTACATCGAGAAAATGTTTTGGCCGCGCGACTTGACGGGGTTGTATCTCAGATCCGATCCGTGGCCGGGCTGGGTTGTGGCGCTGGCGGCCGCGGGACTGCTGGCGGTTTCCGTGCTGGTTCTCGCGCAGCGCCGTCACCGGCCTTATTTGGCGGTGGGCTGGTTTTGGTGCGTGGGAACGCTTGTGCCCGTCTCCGGCCTGGTGCAGGTGGGGATGCAATCGATGGCGGACCGTTACACTTACGTTCCGCTGGTTGGATTATTCGTCATCGTGGCGTGGGGCGGCTGGGAATTGGCCGGCGCGCGGGGCCTGGCAAAATTCGCGCCCGCGGCGGCATCGGTGGCGCTGGCCATTTGCGCGGCGTTGGCGGTTCATCAGGAACTTTTTTGGAGGAACAGCGAAACGCTTTTCAAACGAATGATTGACGTGATGCCCGCCAATTACATGGCGCATTACAATCTGGGCAATTATTACGCGAGGGAACATCGCACCAACGAGGCCATCGCCAATTTGACAGCCGCCATTGAGGAGGAACCCGCCTACGCCGAAGCCCACAACAATCTGGGCGGCATTTTGCTGGATCAAAAACGTTACGACGAAGCCATCGCCCAATACCGGGTCGGCGTCCAGCTTCATCCTGAGTATCTATACTATTTCAACCTGGCCAACACGCTGGCCGACGCCGCCAGCGCGCGGCATGACACCAATCAATTTGCCGAGGCTGTCGCCACTTACCGCCAGGCATTGCGACTCAATCCCGCCGCCAGCGACGCGCATCACAATCTCGGCCTGACATGGCAGTCGCAGGGGCAGGCCGCCGAGGCCATCTCGGAATTCGAGCAGGCGGCGCGGCTGGACTCCAGTCGCGTGGATTCGTGGATGCAATTGGGGTTCATGTGCGCCTCGCAAAACCGCATGCCGGAGGCGGAGCGGGCCTTCCGGGAGATCATCCGTGTGCAACCCGGCAATGCCGACGCCTGCTGCTGGCTGGGAAACGCGCTGGGCGAGCAAAACAAACTGGCCGACGCCATCCCATTCTATTTGACAGCATTGAAACTGGACCCGGCACAGGCGCAAACGGAATTCAATCTGGCGCTGACCTTCTCGCGGTTGGGGCGGCGGGATGAAGCGGTGGAACATTACCGCCAGGCGCTGCGCATCAATCCGAACTGCCGGGAGGCGCAAACGGCCCTGCGCCAGTTGGAGAGCGCGAGCGGCTCTGGCAAGTGAGCGTTCTTTGAAATCGTTGCGGGCCGGAGTGCCGCGATGCTCTGAAAATAAGTGGGACTCGCGGTGCTCGCCTCCCCCGAAATTATCGGGTTGGAATCGGGCGCAACGCGGGCCGGTTGCGACTCGCGATCAGCAAGAGAGCGGCCCCGCCAAGCAGCAGCCACGCGGCGCTTCCTCCGTCCGGCACGGAAAGGGGCTCTGTAATGGCGATTTGGCCGGCGGAGGCCTCAATGCCCAATTCATACGGCGTATTGGCGTCCAAAGTGAGTGATCCGGTCAGCACCAGTGATTGGGAATCCGAGATGGATTGGTTTGGGTCGGCGTTTTGAACGTCCAAAAATTGAAGGGAAGCGGGAGAGAAACTGTCGTGAGTTCGTTCATTTGCTATGACCACCTCAAGCTCCGTCCCACTCTCGAAAATGATGCCGTTTGGCCCCGTGACTCCCGTAATGGACGAACTGATGGGCAGCGAAAAAGTGACCGTCGCTGGCTCGCTCAACTCGAATGGCACGAAAATTCCCGCTACTTCCGATGAAAACGCGAGCACCGGAATGCCGAAGCCGGCCGGAACACTGGACGTGCCTGTGACATTCAATATTGTGCCGCTGGAAGCGAGGGCGCTCCCGGTTGATAGCAGGGTGCTTGTCGTCGAGGAAGCGGACGTCGAGCTAGGACCTTGAGCATCCGTTGTTTCTGCCGTGAAGCTATCCTCCGATTCCGAAGCCGTGGCGAAGAGGGTGGTTAAATCCCCCGAAAGGATGGTGGCCGTGCCGGTGTCCGGATCGATCGAATACGACGAAAGATTCAAGGTGGAGGAAACGGAGGATTGGGCATGAGCCAGGCTGGGCGCCAAGGCCATCACGCAACTGCCAAATACGATGCTGTTAAGGAGGTTTTTTTTCATATTCAAATTAACTTCCGTTTCAAAAGCAATTACGATGCCGCCATCGCGCGGCCATGAGGAATGACAGCGCAAACTTCACGAAGAGAACGGCTTGCGCTATAATTGGCGAGCCTTTGCTGTGTGCAAAATGCAAGTCCAAGTGTAAAGATTTCCGACGCCCATCGTGGTCCCGCCGCGTTCAAATCTGCAAAAGCATTTGGCGGAGAGGCGGTTGCAGCCGCAATGTCCAACATGTAAGGATTCTCGACTACTCTTTGCAACCAAAGAGCTTCCGCTCGTGGATCATTTTGGCCACGATTTCGGGCACCATTTCTTCCCAGCCGCTCTGGCCGGCACGGAGCTTTTGCAGGGCGTCGCGCGAAAAAATCGAAAGCACTTTTTCGTCATAGTCGCGCAGGCTCTCGATGTAGCGATTCTCCACCAGGTAAGCATGCAGATGCCGCAGGTTGGGAGCGACCCGCAGATTCGCCGCCGTGATGAGCGAACTAGTTTTGCCTTCCAACAGCGGATAGACGTAGAGCTTCAAATCGTTTTTGAACATGCGCCCGAAGGATTCCAGGATGCCGCCGCTCAAATCGGTGTAGTATTTCTCGTCGAAAATCTCCTTCAAGGTCGGCACGCCCATGACCACGCCGATCATTTTCTTGGTATAACGGAAGAAATAGGCTGCAAGCCGGTGATATTCGGCGAAGTTGGAAATCAGCACCGTCTTGCCCAGGGCCGCCAGAATATCGACGCGGTCCAGGAAATCCTGGTGATCGATTTTGTCGCCTTCGGTCAGGTTTTTGAGCGTCATTTCCATCAACGTCAACACCTCTTCGCCTTGGACGTTGGGTTCCTGCACAAACATGGCCTGTGCGCTCCGCAGCATGTCCAGAGTCACTTTGGTGGCGGGCCGGAAGCTGCCGCGCTCGACCAGGATGCACTTTTTGTAAAACGCATCGGCCGGCTGGATGACCTGGCCGTTGGCGGTGAAGAGGGCCGCGTTGGTCAAACCGCCCTGCACCAATTGCAACGCCATCAGCCGGTTGTCCAGCTTCGTGAAGGCCGCTCCGCTGAATTGGATCAAGTCGATTTCGATTCGCTCGACGCCGATGTTGTCGGCCAGCGATCTGATCAGCGTGGCCGGGTCCTGATGCAAATAAATGCTGCCATGAACGAGATTGACGCCGACGATGCCCAGCGCCTCCTGCTCGGCCAGATTCTCTTTGTCCCACAGGCGGACATGCACGATAATTTGCGAAGGCTCCGCGCCTGGCTCGGTTTGGAATCGCAGCCCCAGCCAGCCGTGGGCGTCGTCCTGCCGCGAATAGCTGCGGGCCACAACGGTATTGGCAAAAACAAAAAAGCGGGTGGTCGCGCCGCGCTTTTCCTTGAGGCGCTCCAGCAGCAGGCCGTATTCGTGGTCAAGCATTGTTTCCAGGCGCTGGTGGCTGACGTAACGGTCCGCGTGCCCGTAAATGGCGTCGCTGATCGTCATGTCGTAGGCGGAAATCGACTTGGCAATGGTGCCGGCCGCGCCTCCGACGCGGAAGAACCAGCGGGCCACTTCCTGCCCTGCGCCGATTTCGGCGAAGGTGCCGTACTTGGACGGGTCCAAGTTGATTTGCAGGGCTTTTTGATGGGTGCTTAGTATTTCACGTTCCATGCGATTAAAAGTTGGCTCGCGGGACCGGTTCTGGCAAGCCTCTTTCGTCCGCGAAAAAATCTCTTGTTTCCGCGCAAGTTTGCGGTAACACAAGAAGATATGTCAGATAAGAAAGCATCCTTCGAAGTTGTTCGCACCGAACGTTCCACATTGCAAATCAACCGCCGGCGGTTCATTTACACCTCGGCCCTGGCCGCTGGCGGCCTCGCTGCCGGCGCCCCGGCGCTGCTGGCCCGGCCCAACTTTAAATCGCCCAATGAGAAACTTGATATTGCCGGCGTTGGCACGGCGGGGCGGGCGGCCGCCGATTTGGACGGAGTTTCCAGCGAGAATATCGTTGCGTTGTGCGATGTGGATGAAAACAGCCTCCGCAACGCGCTCAAAAAGTATCCTGGCGCACGTCCTTACCGCGACTACCGCGAGATGCTCGAAAAAGAAAAGACGATTGACGCTGTCACCGTCGCGGTGCCTGATCACCATCATGCGCCGGCAGCCATCCGCGCCATTCACGCGGGCAGGCATGTGTATGTTGAAAAGCCGCTGACGCACACGGTTTGGGAAGCTCGCCAATTGACTCTCGCCGCCCGCAAAGCCGGCGTGGCCACGCAAATGGGCAACCAGGGCCATTCCGGCAAAGGCATCCGGCAGATGTGCGAAATGATCTGGGCCGGCGCCATCGGGCAGGTGCGCGAGGTCCATTGCTGGACCGACCGCGCCAAAGGCTGGTGGGCGCAAGGCGTCGAGCGTCCGCCCGGTTCCGAGCCAGTGCCGGAATATCTGGATTGGGAAAAGTGGATCGGCCCGGCCCCGATGCGGCCCTACTTGCACGAATGGCCCGCGGACCTCCAGACCCGCCTCGGCAAGAATGTTTATCATCCATTTGACTGGCGCGGCTGGTGGGATTTCGGCTGCGGCGCCCTGGGCGACATGGCCTGTCACATTATGGATTGCCCGCAAATGGCGCTCAAACTCGGCCCGCCGAGCACTATAGAATTGGTTTCCTCCTCCACGCCGCCCGTGCCGGAAATGCCGCCGGTGGAATCGATTTTGTGCTACGAATTCCCCGCGCGCGGCGACATGCCGCCCTGCACATTGACGTGGTACGATTCCGGGCAAAAACCGCCCAAGCCGGCGGAAATGGAAGCGGAAAAAATGGAGAGCAGCGGCATGTTGTTCATCGGCGACAAAGGCAAGCTGGCGGCCGGTGTCTATGGCGCGAAGCCCACGCTGCTGCCGGAGTCAAGCATGGCCGATTACAAGCGGCCGGCTGAATCCATTCCCCGCGTGCCGGGAGACAGCTCGCACCAGGATTGGATTCGCGCCTGCAAAGGCGGCCCCAAGGCCTGCTCTAACTTTGAAATTTCCGGCCCGTTCACCGAATGGGTCCTGCTGGGCAATCTGGCCATCCGGCTGCGCAAGAAACTGATATGGGACCACAAGAAAATGCGCGTGACCAATGCGCCCGAAGCCGAAGAAATGATCAGAGGCTCCTACCGCAAGGGCTGGGAAGTTTAGTTGAGTCCGCGGGGCGGCGGCTCTAATGTGGGCCGATGGATGCGTTTGAAAAGGCCATCGAACGGTTCGACGCCGAGAACGCGCGCGATCCGAACCTGGAAAGCGACGGAGGCGCGGAGCATCCCCGCGAACTGCTCTACGCGCGGCGGCTGACGGATTGGGTTTTGAAGCTCGCGCCGGACGCCTCGGAGAGCCTGCGTTTGGCCGCGCGCTGCCAGCACATCGCCCGCTGGATGATCCCGCGCGAAACCTATCCCATGACGCGCGCCGGTTATTTGCATTGGCGCAACGATCTCAAACAATTTCACGCGCGCAAATCAGCCGAAATTCTGCGCGAGGCAGGTTGCGTGGAGGAAACGATCCAGAAGGTGGCGGATTTGAATTTGAAGAAAAACTTTCCAGCCGACGCTGAAAGCCGGGTGTTGGAAGACGCGCTTTGCCTTGTGTTCCTGGAATTTCAATTCGCGGCGCTCGCCCGCAAAACGTCCGGGGACAAAATCATCAACGCCGTGCAAAAAACCTGGCGCAAAATGACCCCCGCCGCGCGGGAAAAGGCGCTGGCTCTGCCGCTGGGGGCGGAGGAAAAGGGGCTGATCCAGCGCGCGCTGGACCCTGGGCCATCCTCCGGGACGGACGAGCGCCGCGAGTCTCATTAATATTAGGGCGTCGCGGAGCTTCGCCCTCCCGCTACGATTTTGGAACTGCTAATCCCCGCCTTTGCTGGCGCGCGGGGCGGTGTTGATGAGGATGGCTTTGCCATATTCGCGGTTCATGCGCGCGATGAAATCCAGGCTGATCTCCTTGGGGCAAACGGCCTCGCACGAACCCGTCACCGTGCAGTTGCCAAAGCCTTCCTGGTCCATCGTCTTGACCATCTTCAGCACGCGCTGCCCGCGCTCGGCCTGGCCTTGCGGCAGCGCGGCCAAATGGGAAACCTTCGCGGAAACAAAGAGCATGGCGGAAGCGTTTTTGCAAGCGGCTACGCACGCTCCGCAGCCGATGCAGGCGGCGGCGTCCATGGCCATGTCCGCGGCCGTCTTGGCGATGGGCAGGGAATTGGCCTCCGGCGCGCCGCCAGTATTGACAGAGACGAAGCCGCCCGCCTGGATGATGCGGTCAAACGCGCTTCGGTCCGTGACCAGGTCTTTGATGACCGGAAACGCGCGCGCGCGCCAAGGCTCGATGACAATGGTGTCGCCATCGCGGAAATGGCGCATATGCAACTGGCACACCGTCGTGCCGGGCCGTCCGCCGTGGGCCGCGCCGTTGATGACCATTGAGCAGGTTCCGCAAATGCCTTCGCGGCAATCTGAATCAAAAGCTATCGGGTCCTCGCCCTTGGCGATTAAATTTTCGTTGACAACATCCAGCATCTCCAAAAACGACATGTCCGGCAGGACACCGGGGGCCTGATACGCCACCATCCGGCCCTCGCTCGTGGCATCCTTCTGCCGCCAGACCTTCAACGTAAGGTTCATGCGCTCCTGGCTCATTTGTAACTCCTGGTGCTCATGTGGACTTCGTCATAGACCAGCGGCTCCTGGTTGAGAATGGCTGGGCGCCCGGGGCCGGCGTATTCCCACGCGGCCACGTAGGCGAAATGTTCGTCGTCGCGCCTGGCTTCGCCTTCGTCGGTTTGGTATTCCGTGCGAAAATGGCCGCCGCAGGATTCGTTGCGCTGGAGGGCGTCGCGGGCCAGCAATTCGGCGAACTCCAGAAAATCAGCCACGCGCCCGGCGTGTTCGAGGTTCTGGTTCAGTTCCTCGTTTTTCCCGGCCACCTTGACATTTTTCCAAAATTCCTCGCGCAAGGCGGGAATCTGCGCCAGCAATTCCTTCAATCCTTTTTCATTGCGCGCCATGCCGCATTTTTCCCACATCATTGCGCCCAGTTCCTTGTGAAACGAATTGACGGTGCGATTGCCGTTGATGCTCAGGAGTTTTCTGGTCAGGTCCTGCATGTCGGCCGCGGCCTTCTTGAATTCCGGCTGGTCCGCGCGCGGCTTCGGTTCCTTGGCCGTGGCGAAATAGTTTCCCAGCGTGTAAGGCGCGACGAAATAGCCATCCGCCAGCCCCTGCATGAGCGCGCTGGCGCCGAGGCGGTTGGCGCCGTGGTCAGAAAAATTCGCTTCGCCCAGCACGAACAATCCCGGCACCGTGCTCATCAAATCGTAATCGACCCACAGCCCGCCCATCGTGTAATGCACGGCGGGATAAATGCGCATCGGAAGGTGATACGCGTTTTCGCCGGTGATCTTTTCGTACATGTCAAACAAATTTCCATAACGCTCCCGCACAGCCGGCTCGCCGATCCGCTTGATGGCATCGGCGAAATCAAGGTAAACGCCCAGCCCGCCGGGGCCGACGCCTCGCCCCTGGTCGCACACTTCCTTGGCGGCGCGGGAGGAAATATCGCGCGGGGCCAGGTTGCCAAAGCTGGGGTATTTGCGTTCGAGGTAATAATCGCGCTCGTCTTCGGGGATTTGCCGGGCCGGGCGGGTGTCGCCGGTTTTCTTGGGCACCCAGACGCGCCCGTCGTTGCGCAACGATTCCGACATCAGGGTCAACTTGGATTGATGATCCCCGCTGACCGGGATGCAGGTCGGATGAATCTGCGTGTAACACGGGTTGGCGAAAGCCGCGCCCTTTTTGTAGGCGCGCCAGGAGGCCGTGACGTTGCAGCCCTTGGCGTTGGTGGAAAGATAGAAAACATTGCCGTAACCGCCGGAGGCCAGAATGACGGCATCGGCCGCGTGGGCCGTGATTTCGCCCGTGACCAGCGAGCGGGTGACGATGCCCTTGGCGTGGCCGTTGACCAGAACCAGATCAAGCATCTCGGTGCGCGGATGCATCTTGACAGTGCCGAGCGCGATTTGCCGGCTCAGGGCCTGATAGGCGCCCAGGAGCAATTGCTGGCCGGTCTGCCCGCGCGCGTAAAATGTGCGCGACACCAGCGCGCCGCCGAAGGAGCGGTTGGCCAGCAGCCCGCCGTATTCGCGGGCGAAGGGCACGCCTTGGGCCACGCATTGGTCAATGATATTGACGCTGACTTGGGCGAGCCGGTGGACGTTGGCCTCGCGCGAACGGAAATCGCCGCCCTTGATGGTGTCGTAAAAAAGCCGGTAAACGCTGTCGCCGTCGTTCTGGTAATTTTTGGCCGCGTTGATGCCGCCTTGGGCCGCGATGCTGTGCGCGCGGCGCGGGCTGTCCTGGCAGCAGAAGGCGCGCACCTTGTAACCGAGTTCGGCCAGCGACGCGGCCGCCGAAGCGCCCGCCAGGCCCGTGCCGACGACAATGACGTCGAATTTTCGTTTATTGGCCGGATTGACCAGCTTCATCTCGAAGCGGCGGCGGTCCCATTTCTGCGCCAGCGGCCCGTCCGGGATTTTGGCATCGAGTTTCATTTGACACGCCCCAGCAAAATGGAGATTGGGATTGAACTGTAGCCGAGGAAAATCAGCAGGGAAACGACCTTGGCGCCGCGTTCCAGGAAAGTTCCGTAAGAGCGTTTTTTCCAGCCCATCGACTGGAACATCGCGCTCAGGCCGTGGCTCAGGTGCAGGCAAAGAAGCCCGACGCCCACAACGTAAAATATGGCGACCACCGGCTGCGAGAAGCCATCGATCATCATCTGGTAGATGTCGTGCCGCTTGGCGCTGTCAAACAGGGCGTGGAAATCTTCGCCCCGCAGATTGACCGCCTTGACCATGGCCGTGAAGTGCAGCAGATGGTAAATAATAAAAATGGCCACGATGATTCCGCTCATCATCATGGTGCGCGAGGCATAATTCGCGGCAGTGGGCGACCATTGCACGTAAGCCTGGGGCCGGGCCGCGCGGTTCTCCAGCGTCAATTTCGAGGCCGACCAGATGTGGATCACGATGGTGGCCAGCAGGAAAATGCGCACGGGCCAGAGAAGTTCCACATTGGCTTGGAGAAAATCGCCGTAACGGTTAATCGCCTCGCGGCCGAGGAAAATTTGCAGGTTGCCCGCCAGATGCCCGATGACAAACAAGAACATGACCGCGCCGCTGCCCGCCATCAGAAACTTCTTTCCGAGCGAGGAACAAAACAGATTGCGCAATAAGTTTGTCATGTTCTGTCCGGGCATGTGGCCCGTACTTCAGTAAATCTAATGATACCTGGCTGGCAAAGTCAATTGACTAAAGACAGTATAAGGCGGGCGAAGTTACTTAATTAGCGCGGGCAAAGATTCCATCGTTGGGAGTGGCGCGGGATGCCGCCCCCGGGTGAGCGGCAGCGCCTGGAAACCCGCCGCGCGCGCCCCGGCGACATCCTCCCGCAAACTGTCGCCCACGTGGAGAATCGCCGCCGGCGGCAGGCCCATTTGCGCGGCGGCGGCTTGAAATATGCGCGGGTCGGGCTTGCGCGCGCCGACCTCGGCGGAAACGACGATGCTGTCAAAATAACTATCTAATTGCAGCGCGCGCAGCAGCGGCCGCAGGCGGGTGTCCCAATTGGAAATAATGCCCAATTTAAGGCCGCGCTTTTTGAGTTCGCGCAAACATGGCATGACGTCGTCGAAAATCCGCCAGGGCGCGGCGGTGGCGAAGTGTTCGTAAAGGGTGGTGAACATGGCATCGGTGATGGCGGCCTTTGCCATGCCGGCGAATGTTTGCCGCACCAAATTCTCCCAGTCCGCCATGCTGTAGTTGAAATCCTTTTTTGCGGCCCAGGCCTTGGCGAATTGGCGGTCCAGAGCCTCGGCATCCGCTTCCAGTCCGTGCTGCGCCGCGATTTTGGCATAGACACCCCCGACCGACGGCCAAGGTTCGATCAATGTGCCGCCGACATCGAAAGTCAAGGCGCGGATTCCGGCCAGAGGCTGAATCATGCCGTATTCATTTAAGCCGCGCTCCGCTTCGGATGCGGCCAATCCCAGTTTCTCCATCGCTTCACCCACAACATGAAGCGATCCGGTGATGACCACCAGCGGTTCCTGCGACGTTTGCGCCAGAGCATCGGTAAGGTCGCGACAAATGGCCGTCTCCGATTCGCGGCAGAACTCGGCCAGAAGGCGCGGGTCCGCGCCGCGATCGCTGCCGACTGGAGCCAGGAAAATTTTCGCCGCGACGGGCGCAAGCCAGCGGCAGATGCCCGCGTAATCCTTGTCGGCCATCGTGCCAAGGATGAACGCGGGGCGGCGTCTGGGAAAAAGCGCGGGCAGCGCCGCGGCCAGGGTGCGCGCGCCGGCGGGATTGTGCGCTCCGTCAAGCACAATGATTTGCCCGCCCGGCCGCGTTGTGATTTGCAGGCGCCCGGCCCAGCGCGTGTTTTTAAGGCCTTCGCGCATGGCCGATTCCGCCAAGGGAATTTGCGGCTGGAGCGCGCGCACGGCTGCCACTGCCAGCGCGGCGTTGAGCTTTTGGTGCTCCCCGGCCAAACCAATCTCCCAGTTGGCGAGCGGCTCCGTCACGACTGTCAGCGGGGCATTTTGGTCGCGCGCGGTTTCGGTGATGACAGCCAACGCCGCGGGATCATCAGCCGCGGTGAGCACAGGCAGGCCGGGCTTGATGATGCCGGCCTTTTCGCGCGCTATTTCCGCCACGGTGCCGCCCAGCCACTGCTGGTGATCCAATTGCACATTAGTGATCACGCTGGCCAGCGGCGTTACGATATTCGTCGCATCAAGGCGCCCGCCGAGACCGGTTTCCCAGACCACCACATCGCATTTCTGCTCCTCAAAATACAACAGCGCCATGACCGTCACGGCCTCGAAAAAAGTGGGCGGCGTTCCGCCTTGGCCCTCGATGGCGTCGCGAACGCGGGCGGCCAATCGCGCGACATCGTTCTGGCTTATAAGCTGGCGGTTGACCTGGATGCGCTCCGCGAACGAAACCAGGTGCGGCGAAGTGAAAAGCCCCACGCGGAATCCGGCGGCGCGGCAGATGCTCTCCAGCATCGCGCAAGTCGAGCCTTTGCCATTGGTGCCGGCGACGTGGATGAAACGCAAACGGCGATGCGGATTGTCCAGCGCGGCGGCCAGGCTGAAGGTGCTGTCCAATCCCAGCTTCATGCCGAACAGGCGCAGGCTGTAAAGGTATTCGATGGCTTCCGAGTAATTCATCAAAAAAACGGGCGAACTCTTTACACCAAGCCAGCAAAGTTAACGAAGAATTTTGTCGCGCTCAGTCCTGGTTCGCGCGCCATGGGCGGCGCGCTGTTGCACGTATTGAGCCAGGATGCTGATGGCGATCTCCTGAACGCTCTCCGCGCCGATATCAAGACCGACCGGGCTGGCCACACGCGCGATTTCCTCCGCCGTGGCCATTTGCTTTTTGAGCAATCCTTCGCGGATAACGCGCGATTTGCGCCGGCTGCCGATCATGCCCAGGAAAAGAAAGGGCTTGCGAATCCAATCCGCCAGGACATTGGCATCGTGCTGATGGCCGCGAGTCACGATTAAGCCCAGCGCGGGCTGGGATGGCAACGGGACGTCAAATAAATCGCCCCAATTTCCGACGCGCAAATGGGCGCCTTCGGGGAAGTATTCCCGGCTGGCCAGTTCGGGCCGGTCATCAAAAATAGTGACATCAAAGTCCAGGTCCAACGCCAGTGGCGCGACCGCCTGGGCAATGTGCCCGGAACCCGCGATCCACAAAGCGAGCGGAGGCGAAACGGTCTCGCGATAAAGCCAGCCCGTGCCGGCGTCATCTTCCGCCCAGTCGATGGAAAAATCTTCGCGCACGCCCCATAAGCGCGTCGCGTCGCGCCGGGCCAGCGCGCGCCAGATTTCAGCCGCCTCCGCCGCGCGGGGCAGGATAAGGCCGGAGACGGTGCCGCCGCAGATCAGCCCGTCGTCCCAGCCGAAATCATGGTCGAGAGTCAAGTTGAAGGATTCCGGCTGCCCGGAAGCAAGAGCGCGCCGGGCGCGCCGCCGGATTTCCGCTTCGAGGCATCCGCCGCCCAAGGTTCCCAGCATGCGGTCATCGGGAAAGAAGAGCGCCTTGGCGCCTTGTTTTTGAGGGCTGGACCCTTTGACGCGCGCAATTAGGCCGAGGGCAAAGCGAGGATTTCGCTCCAACTCTCTAACGGCCTGTTGGAAAAAATGAACCATAAAAACGCCGCCACCCGCCGAATTCCAGCATAGCCGGTCGAGGCTCGATTGCAAGAGGTTGAAATCGCTTTGATACTTGGGAGAATTAAGAACATTGTGGCGCATGGCTATGTTTGGCTCGCGCAATAGAGTTCCCTTGGCCGCCCTGCTGGCGGTTGCGTGCGCGCTGGCGTGGCGGGCGCGGGCGGATGTGACTTTGCCGCCCGGCGTCAAAGCGGCGTGGGACCCGGCCAAAGCCTGGCGCGAGACGACTCCGACCCGCGAGCGCCTTTGCCTCAATGGCCTTTGGCGGTGGCAGCCGGCCAGGGAGGATGCGGCCGAGGTTCCTTCATCGGCGTGGGGCTATTTCAAAGTGCCCGGCTGCTGGCCCGGCATTCAGGATTACATGCAGAGCGATTATCAGTCGCTCTTCAGCGATCCGAGTTGGGCGAAGGCCAATCTCGGCGATGTCCAATTCGCCTGGTATCAACGCGCCATTGCTATTCCGCGGAATTGGGCTGGCCGCCGAATCATCCTGGACGCGGAGTATCTAAACTCCTATGCGGCGGTTTATATTGACGGGCGCCCCGCGGGGGAAATCCGTTTCCCGGCCGGCCAGGCTGACCTCACCGCTGCGGTGCGCCCCGGTTCCACGCATGTTTTGAGCCTGCTGGTGGCCGCGATGCCGTTGAAAGCCGTTCTCGAATCCTACAGCGACACCAACACCGCCAGGAAGCGCAAAGGCAGGGTTGAGCGGCGCGGATTGTGCGGCGACGTTTGGCTAGCCAGCGAGCCGGCTGGGGCGCGGATTGCGTACGCCAAGGTTGATACTTCGCTCCAGCAACGCGCCATTACGTTCACGGCTGGATTGGAGGGACTGGCTGCCGGCGCCCGATATAAATTGCGCGCCCGGATAAGCGATGAGGGACGCCAGATCGCTGAATTTACCGGGCCGGAATTTTCCTCCGGCGATTTATCGGATGGCCACGCGTCATTTTCCGCATCATGGATGCCGCCCAAATTGTGGGACCTCAACACGCCCCAAAATCAATACACCGCTGAGGTCTCGCTCCTTAACGCCGATGGCTGGGCTGCCGATGTCGCTGCGCCAGTGCGCTTTGGATTCCGCGAGTTTTGGATTCAGGGCCGCGATTTCTACCTGAATGGAACGCCGCTTCACTTATCCCTCGTGCCGTTGGACAACGCCGAAGTGGGCGCGGCCCTGGCGACTTACAGCGCGGCCAAGGAGAGCTTTCTGCGCCTGCAAAGTTTCGGAATCAATTTTGTTTACACTCATAATTACGGCTGCGAGCCGGGCGCGCATTTGAGCTTCGATGAAATTTTGCGCGCGGCGGATGACACGGGGATGCTGGTCGCGCTGTCGCAGCCGCACTTCAGCGCCTACGATTGGAAATCGCCGGAGGCGGAGCAAACCAACGGCTACGCGCGGCACGCGGCCTTTTACACGCGCGTGGCGGGCAGCCATCCTTCCGTCGTGGCCTACGCCATGAGCCATAACGCGACCGGCTATAACGAGGACATGAATCCCGCGATGATCGACGGGCTGAGCGATGACCGGGACCAAGGATGGGCTGGCAAAAATGCCAAGCTGGCCCTGCGCTGCGAGGCGATTGTCAAACGATTGGACCCTGTGCGAATTGTTTATCATCACTCCTCCGGCAACCTGAGCGCGATGTACACCCTAAATTTTTACCCGAACTTTGTTCCCATCCAGGAATTAGACGATTGGTTCGAACATTGGTCGGCCGCGGGCGTCAAACCGCTGGTGCTGGTCGAATATGGCGCGCCCTTCGCCTGGGACTGGACCATGTATCGCGGCTGGTACAACGGCAAACGCGAATTCGGCAGCGCCCCCGTGCCGTGGGAGTATTGCATCGCCGAATGGAACGCCCAATTTCTTGGTGACACGGCCTGCAAGATCAGCGGCCGCGAAAAAGCCAATTTGCGCTGGGAGGCGGACCAGTTCCGGCAAGGACGCCTTTGGCATCGCTGGGATTATCCGTATCCGGTCGGCGACGCGCGGTTGGACGAATTGCAACCCGTGCAAGCCGCTTATACGACCGACAACTGGCGGGCTTTTCGCGGCTGGGGCCTTTCGGGAAATTCTCCCTGGGAGCACGAACGATTTTGGAAATTGCGCGACGGCTTCCAGCCTCATCGCCAGGAACTGCCCGTGGATTGGAACAATCTCCAAAAGCCCGGTTACAGCCCGGATTTCATCGACCGCACCTGCGCCCGTTTTGATCTGGCCTATGAGCGATCTGACTGGGTGGCCACGCCGACGGCCGAGTCGCTGCTGCGCAATAACCGGCCGCTGCTGGGCTGGATCGCCGGCAAACCAGAACATTTCACCGCCAAGGACCATGTTTTTTATCCCAGCGAGGCATTCGAGAAGCAACTTATTGTCATTAATAATTCTCGCGCGGCCGTAACTTGCTCTGTTTCCTGGTCAAATGATGTTGCGAGAGGCGGCTCGCGCGAAATCGCCATTCCGGCCGGCGGCCAAGTGCGCCTTCCGGCGCAATTCTCGCTGCCAGCGGGCGATCACCGGATTAGCGCGAGTTTCCAATTCAGCACCGGCGAAATCCAGGAAGATTCCTTCAGCTTGCGTGTTATCCCGCGTCAGCCGCCGCCGCGAATGTCCTCAAAAATCGCGCTTTTTGATCCGCCCGGCCAAACGTCCAAATGGCTGGCCGCGCTTGGCGTCCACTGTCAATCAATAGACGCCATCGCAGACCTGTCTGCCTTCGACATTCTGCTTATTGGCAAAGGCGCGCTAACTGTGAGCGGCCCGGCTCCGGCGATCGAGCGGGTGCGCGACGGATTGAAGGTGGTCGTCTTCGAACAAACGGCGGACGCGCTGGAAAAAAGGCTCGGCTTCCACGTCGAGGAATATGGGTTGCGGCAAGTTTTCCCGCGCGTGCCGGACAGCCCGCTGCTGGCCGGCCTCGACGCCGAAACTTTGCGCGATTGGCGCGGCTCTTCGACGCTGCTCGCCCCCGCGCTCGACTGCAAATTGAGCCAGCGATACGACGGCGCGCCTGCCGTGACGTGGTGCGGATTGGAAGTGACCCGGCTGTGGCGCCGCGGCAATTGGGGCGATGCCGCCTCGGTGCTGATTGAGAAGCCGCCGCGCGGCGATTTTCTCCCTATTCTCGATGGCGGCTATGCCCTCCAATACAGCCCGTTGCTGGAATATCGCGAAGGGCCGGGGATGGTCCTCTTCTGTCAAATGGATGTGACCGCCCGCACGGAAAACGACCCGGCGGCGGAAACGCTGGCGGCCAATATTCTTCGATACGCCGAGTCATGGCATCCGGCTCCTCGGCGCGGCGTGGCCTACGCTGGCGGGCCGGAGGGGCTGGCCTGGCTGGCGGCCTCTGGAGTTCCAGTCGTGCCGTTGAAAAATGGGATGCCTGCCTCAAACGAAGTGCTGGTGGCCGCGCCGGGCGCCGCGACTGAAGGCGCGGCCATCAAGAATTGGGTGGAGGCGGGCGGCCGCGTCCTTGCTCTCGGATTAAACGAAACCGAGGCCAACTCATTCCTCCCCGCGCCTGCAACCATGCGGACGAACGAACACATCGCCGCGTATTTTCCGCCGTTCGGCGCCGATTCGCTTCTTGCTGGCGTTGCTCCGGCGGACATCCACAATCGCGCCCCGCGCAAGATGCCATTGTTGACAGGCGGCGCGGATGTTTTTGGCGATGGCGTCTTGGGCGTGGATGGGAACGTGGTCTTCTGCCAAATCCCGCCGTTCCAAGTTGCCGATGTGGCAGGCGCGCTAACGAACGGTGTTTCTTTCAATTTGCGCCGCACATTCGAGCGGACGTCCTTTGCCGCCAGCCGCTTGCTGGGCAATCTCGGCGCGTCCGGTTCGACGCCGCTGCTGGAGCGATTCGGCCACGCCGCCAATGCGTCCGACGCCCGGTGGCTTGAAGGCTTGTACCTGACGCGCCCGGTCGAGTGGGACGATCCGTATCGATTCTTTGGCTGGTGACTGGGGCGCTCGCCCTACTCGCGGGCGCGAGCCGCGCGGCCTACGTTTCAGCTTTATCAAAGCGCACTTCGAAACGAGAATTCCGCAGCGAATGGACCGCCTTCCGTGGGCGCGGTTTCACTGGCTGGTCATTGTTTCGCTGGGAATAACGTGGGTGCTGGATGGTTTGGAAGTGACCATTGTCGGCGCGATCAGCGGCGTTCTCGGCAATCCCCACACGCTCGGCTTGTCTCCCGCGCAAATTGGTTTGCTGGCGTCGTGGTATTTGGCCGGGGCCGTCGCGGGCGCGCTGGTTTTTGGCTGGGCCACGGACCGTTTCGGCCGGCGCAAACTTTTCTTCGTGACGCTGATCATTTACTTGTGCGGGGTGCTGCTGTCCGCGCTGGCGTGGAACCTGTGGAGCTTCTGCCTGTTCCGATTTCTCACGGGCGCGGGCATTGGCGGGGAATACTCGGCCATCAATTCCGCCATCGACGAATTGATTCCGGCGCGTTTGCGCGGGCGGGTGGACTTGATGGTCAATGGCAGCTACTGGCTGGGCGCGGCGGCCGGCTCGCTGTCAACCATCGTGATTCTGAATCCGCGCCTGCTTCCCATCAATGTCGGCTGGCGGCTTGGCTTTGCCGCCGGCGGCGTTCTTGGGCTGATTGTTTTGTTTTTGCGCCGCTTCGTGCCGGAAAGCCCGCGCTGGCTTTTGACGCACGGCCACGCCGACGAAGCCGAGCGCGCCGCCTCGGAGATCGAGGCGCGCGTGCAAGAATTCACTGGCGAGCCGCTTCCGCATCCCGAGGGGCCGGCCTTGCGCATTCGCGCCCAGCAGGTTTATGGCTTTGGCATGATCGCTGTCGCGATGTTCCGCGAACACCGCCGCCGGGCCATTTTGGGCCTGGCCCTGATGATTTCGCAGGCATTTTTCTACAACTCGCTCTTTTTCACCTACGCGCTCGTCTTGACAAAATTTTACGGAATTGATCCCGGTCGGACGGGTTTGTACCTGCTGCCGTTCGCACTGGGAAATTTTCTCGGGCCAATGGCGCTAGGCCATCTCTTTGACACTATCGGCCGCCGGATCATGATCTCGGCCACTTACGGCGTTTCGGCTTTGCTGCTGGCAGTCACAGCGTTCCTTTTCGTTCGAAATGCCATTTCCGCGGAGGGCCAGACCATCCTTTGGACGGTCATTTTTTTCTTCGCATCGCCGGCCGCCAGTTCGGCTTATTTGACAGTCAGCGAGATTTTTCCTCTGGAGACGCGCGGCCTGGCCATTGCGTTTTTCTATGCGGCGGGGACGGGCATTGGAGGCATCGTGGCGCCTTGGCTGTTCGGGAGCCTCATTGCCTCCGGCTCGCGCGCGAATCTGTTTTATGGCTACCTGGCCAGCGCCGTGTTGATGCTGGGCGCGGCCATCATCGAAACGGTTTGCGGAGTGAAGGCCGAGGGGCAGGGGTTGGAAGCCCTGGCCAGGCCGCTCTCGGCCGAGGCTTCGTAGGAATCGATGTCCTGAATTCGGCTCGCTGTTCGTCGTATTATTGAATAGATGAATTCCATGCAAAAAATTACGCCATTCCTGTGGTTCCACACCGAGGCTGAGCAAGCCGTCAAGTTTTACGGGTCGATCTTCAAGAGATTCAAAATCCTGAAGACGACCCGCTACCCGGAGGCAGCGGCCAACGCCAGCGGACAGCCCGAAGGCTCGGTCATGACCATTGAATTTGAGCTTGAAGGGCAGCAATTCGTGGCGCTCAACGGCGGCCCGCACTTCAAATTCACCGAAGCCGTGTCCTTCGTAGTCAACTGCAAGAATCAGGCGGAGCTGGATCGGTATTGGAACAGACTTTGCGCCGGCGGCCAGCCCAACGACTGCGGCTGGCTCAAGGACAAATACGGAGTCTCCTGGCAAATCGTTCCTGCCAAGATCGAACAATGGCTGGCCAGCAAAGACCCCGCCAAAACTCAGCGCGTCATGGAGGCCGTTCTTAAAATGCGGAAACTCGACATCAAAACGCTGCAACGCGCATTTTCGTCGAAGGCGCCTGACGTTTGAGGGGTTGTCATTTAGCCGCGAGGCGCATTATTGTAGGGACGAAGTGAGTTTGTTCAAGCATCAACGCCCGGCCCATCCCGCCGCTTCATGGGCGCCATCCGAATTGCCGGACGCGCGCCCGGATTTTTCCTGGGAATCCGGCGGCAGCCTGCTCGTTCCCGTCCGCCGTTTCGACCCGAACGAACCGGAAGAAGTGGACCGGCCGGGCATGGACGCGGCCCTGCTGCGGGAAGAAATGCAAACGCTGGAACGGTTCAACCGGCGGTTGTACGGGCACGACCTGGTGCTGCGTTACGTCGAGCGCTTAGTTGACTCTTGCAAGGCGGCTTCGTTGAGCATTTTGGACCTGGGCACCGGCGTGGCGGACATCCCGCGCGCGATCGCGGCCTGGGCGCGGCGGCGCCGGTTTCCCGTTTCGATTACCGCGGTGGACGGCAACGCGGAGATTTTGCGGCTGGCCGGCGAATCCTGCCGGGACTGGCCGGAAATCCAACTCGCGCAATACGACTTGCGCTTGCTGCCTTACGAAACGGCCAGTTTTGATTTGGTGTTATGTTCGCTGGCCTTGCACCATTTTGCCGCATCGGACGCGGTTGCAGTCCTGCAAAACGTCCAGAGGCTGGCCGCTCGCGGCTATGTGGTCAATGATCTCCGCCGCAATTGGCTCGCCATTTGTTCGACTGAAGTGCTGATGTGGGCCCTTTGCCGGAGTCCCGTTTTCCGGGGCGATGCGGCGCGGTCCTGCCGTGCGGCTTTCACGGTGGAGGAATTGCGCGCTTTGGCTCAACGCGCCGGATTGAATCATTTTCAAATCAAACGCCATCATGCCGTCTTTCGCATGGTGTTGGAAGGCAGAGCATAAGCGGGGCGCGTTCCAGCAAGATCAAGACAGTGGCCATTCTCGGCGGCGGACCGGCGGCCTGCACGCTGGCCATGCTGCTGGCAAGGGCCGGCGGGCAGGTGGCAATCTGGCGCCGCCCCCGCCAGGCGCCGTTGCTTGTGGGCGAGTCGCTGGTGCCCGCTATCGTGCTGATGCTCCGCGAGCTTGGCGTGGAAGAGGAAGTGGCCGCTTACGCGCAGTTCAAACCGGGCGCCTGTTTTGATTTCGGCGGGGACGGCGAGTTCCCGTTCGTATTCAAGGACTTTTGCGGGTCGTTTCCGCCGCACGCCTATAACGTTCCGCGCATCCAGTTTGAGGAAACTCTCCTTAGCGCGGCGCGGCGCGCGGGTGTCAAGATCATCGAAGCCCCCGCCGCTCTCGAAAAGGCCGGCGGCGCTGGCCAGGTGCGCCTGAGCCGCGAAACGATCGAAGCAGCTGGCGGCTATTTTTCGCAAGACCCGGACTTCATTGCTGACGCGAGCGGGCGCGCCCGGCTGCTGCCCAAATTGCTGGAAATTCCCGCCAAGGAAGGCGGGCGCAAAGACACGGCCATGTTCGCGCATCTGGACAAAGCGCGGGCCTACGGCGAAGGCTACGTGCATTCCTCGCGGCTCGATCACGGATGGAGCTGGCGGATTCCATTGCGCGGCCGGATGTCGCTTGGGGTGGTCATCGGCACCGAACATTTGACAGGTCTGGGCGCGACCAAAGAGGAGCGCTACGACAATTTGCTGCGCAGGGATTCCTATCTGTCCCAGGTGGCAGGCGGCGCGAAGAGGTTGACGCCGGTCATGGAGCATGCCAATTACCAGCTCGTTTCCGCGCGGATGATCGGTCCCGGTTGGGCGCTGGTCGGCGACACGGCGGGATTTATCGACCCTGTTTTTTCCAGCGGCCTGTTTATCGGGATGCGCAGCGCGTTCGCATTGGCCGAGGCCATTGCCGACGGCTCTTCGGAAGCCTTTCAAAAATACGGGCAGGAAGTCACGCGCCACCTGGAAATCTGGAATGAGATCGTCGGGTATTATTATGACGGACGGCTGTTTACCTCGTTTCGGGTCGGGCAGAAAATGCGCGGGAACCTGCTGATCCGCCTGGCCTTTCCGCACATCAACAAACACATGGGGCGGATTTTCCTGGGCGCGGCCTCGACCTCGCCTTACAGCCTGATGCTGTTGCGAGCGCTAGTCAAACACGGCCTCAAAGACGAAGATCCCAAGGCGATGGCCATTCTTTGACAGCCTCACCGCCCGGCAACCTGGGCCAGGAGCGGCAAAGCGCGCGCGGCCTGCGTGACGTAGGGATTGGCTTGATCCCAAACATAGCCGGCCAGGACCGAACAAATTTGCTTCATGACAGCGGGGTTGCGCTGGGCCGCGAAGAAAATGCGCGGCAAATGGCCCTCATACCAGGCCGCCACGTAAGCCCGGAACGCTTCGATCCCTTGCTGCATATATTGCGCGTATTCGGCTTCCCAATCGGCCGGCTCTCCGCGCAATTGCCGCGTCAGCACCCGCGCCGCGCGATTGGCCGAGGCCAGGGCCAGCGTCACGCCCGAACTGAAGACCGGGTCCAGAAATTCTGTCGCGTTGCCGACCAGCGCGAAATGCGGCCCGTAAAATTGTGTCACCGAACACGCGAAGCCTGTGATCCGCTTCGGCGCGAACACATATTGCATCCGTGCCAGCCGCGCGGCCGCATTCGGCTCGCTCATCAACACCGTGCGCAATTGCTCCTCCGGCGCGCCGGGATAACGCTGGAAGAATTCCGGCTCCGCGACCACGCCCACGCTGGTGTTGCCATTGGAAAAAGGGATGACCCAAATCCACGCGCCGCCCGAATGCAGGCACACCCAGATTTTGCCCTCTTGCCGTCCCGCCGGCCGCTCGTCTCCGCTGATGTGCGCGAAGAGCGCTTCCCTGGCCGGAAATCGCGAGGGCCTTTCCAGCCCCAGCAAACGCGGCAGCACCCGCCCGTAACCGCTGCAATCCAGCACAAACCGGGCGCAAACCTCCGACGTTTGGCCCGAGTGTTCAATCGTTATCCGCGCGCGGTCGCTGTCAAATTCAACCGCGGCGACTCCGTGTTCGTAAAGGATCGGCGCCCCGCGCGCGGCCGCCTCGTCCGCCAGCGTCTTGTCAAAATCGGCCCTTGGCACCTGGTAGGTGTGATCCCAGCCCGCCGTGAATTGGTCCGCAAAATCGAAATCGCACTGCTCGCGGCCGCGCAGAAAAACCGCGCCGAATTTCCGCATGAAGTTCTGTTTTTTGACAGCATCCAGCAGGCCGGCTTCCTGCAACAAATCCATGCTGTGAGGCAGCAAACTCTCGCCAATGACAAATCGCGGAAATGTTTGCTTCTCCACGACCAGTGTTTGAAAGCCTTCCTGGTGCAGCAGCGCGGCTGCAGTTGAACCCGCCGGGCCGGCGCCAATGATCAACACGTCTACTTTACTCGGCATCTTCATGATCGTCCGCGGCGAGGCAATTGGCTTGAGCTTCGGGGGTTTGCAGCAGGGCGGTCACGCGCTGGATGTCCTCGCTCAACGGGCGGTCGGATTCCAGCTTCGGGCTGGCCGAGCGCACCAAATCGTATAGCCTTTGATAGGCGCCGCCCATCACTTCCCCTCCGCGCGCGTCGGCCGCTTGCGCAAGAGCCAGGGCCTGGATGCCCAGCAGCTTCCACAACAAGGGCAGGGCCGTCCGCGTCATCTTGGCCGCGATGCAACCCATGCTGACCACGTCTTGGTTGTTGGCGTTGGTCGGGATGGTTTGCACCGAAGCACCCACCGCCAGCAGGCGCGCCTCGGCCGCCAGCGACGTCGCCAAAAGCTGGGCCCCGGCCAGGCCGGAATTCAAGCCCGGCGCTCCACCCGCGAGCATCGGCGGCAGCCCCCGGCTGTAGCGCCAGTTCGCCAATTGTTCTAATTGACGCTCGGCCAGCAGCGCCATTTTGATAAGCCCCAGGCGCTGATAATCGCTGACCATCGAAATTTGCTGCCCGTAAAAATTGCCTCCGTGGATGACCATGCCCGTGTCGGGAAAAATCAGCGGGTTGTCCGTGCTGGCATTCAGTTCCCGCCGCACCACCTGCTCGACGTGCCAATGGGCTTCCTGATAGGCCCCCAAAATCTGCGGCGCGCACCGAAGTGAA
This sequence comes from Verrucomicrobiia bacterium, assembly GCA_036501625.1. Taxonomy (GTDB): domain Bacteria; phylum Verrucomicrobiota; class Verrucomicrobiia; order Limisphaerales; family Palsa-1400; genus Palsa-1400. The sequence continues at coordinate 3,233 of DASXZY010000003.1, read as the reverse complement.
TACGGGTCTTGCACTTCCGCCCCGTCCGCCACCGGCTTCGGCCCCGAACCCCATTGGTGATCGTCGATGCGCCGGGCATATTCCGGGTGCGTTCGCAACGTGTCGCTGATGCGCGCGGCAACCTTGGATTGGCCCCGAAAACCGCGGGCCTGGTGAGCCTGCGCGCACAGGGCTTCCGGCTGGCCGCCCAGCGCCTGGTACAAACAGGCTGTCAATAATTCCATCCAGCGCAACTGCCGCTCTCCCTCGCGCACGGACAAGGCCGCCAGCGCCGTCATGACAGAGGTGCCGTTGACCAAGGCCAGGCCTTCCTTGCATTGCAATTGCAGCGGCTTCAAACCCGCCTGTTCAAGCGCCTGGGCCGCAGGCATGCGCTGTCCGTTGAACCGCGCCCATCCCAATCCCGCCAGCAATCCGGCGGCGTGCGCCAGCGGCACCAAATCCCCGCTGGCTCCAACGGAGCCTTCGCTGGGGATTTCTGGCAAAATTCCCCGGTTCAACACCGCCACCAATGCTTCGATCAATTCCTCCCGCACGCCTGAATAGCCTCGCGCGAGCGCGTTGGTCCGGGCCACAAGGATGGCTCGTGTTTCCGCCGGGGAAAAAAGGGCGCCCTGGCCAACCGTCAAGTGGTGGAGCAGATGAAGCTGGTGCTGGGCCAAATCCTCCGGGCCGACGCGGAACCCGCTTAAAGGGCCGAAGCCGGTATTGATCCCGTAAATGGCTCGGGGCTGGGCCGCAAGAGTTTCCACCAACTGGCGGCTGCGCCGGATGAGCGGCCGGGCCTCATCGGCCAGCGCGCACTCACGCTGAAGATGAGCCGCCTCCCATACGCCGGCGATCGAGAGGGAATGGCCATCCAGTTTTAACACGTCAATCTTTTTCAGGCTGAACATCTAAACGATGCCAACCTCGCGCACAAGCCCGGATAAATTTGCTTTTGCTTCGCCATTTGGGACATGCTGAAGCCGTGGAAGCATTCAAGCCGCACCCTATTTTGAAGGCGCTTGCCGTGGCTTCCTTGCTTGCATTGGCTTCGTGCCAGCAACTTCGGCATTCGCCGGCATTATCAGACCTCCGCGCTCCGGACGTTTTCGATGTTCGCCTGGAAACCATTCTGGTGGAGGTCCATCGCGACTGGTCGCCGCACGGCGCGGACCGATTTTACACTCTGACGCGCTCTCGCTATTATGACAATGCCGCCTTTTTTCGCGTGATTCGCGGCCAATGGGCGCAGTTCGGCGTCGCCGGCAATCCGAGAACTTCCGCGCAATGGCGCGGCCAAACAATTGCCGATGACCGGAGAGCCGTTTCAAATTCCCGCGGAACGCTTGCCTTCGCTTTCGCCATCCCGAACGGGCGCGCGACGGAGCCCCCCCGCCGGGATTCAGCTTCCGAAATCTTGCCCGTTATCTGACGCCTCGCCCGCGCAAAAAAAGCCGCCGCATCATCGGTGAAATCGTATTGCAACTGCGCGCCGATGGCGCCGTTACATTTTACAGGCAGAAGGGCAAATCGTGAACGGGATCACCCCGCCCATTCAGAGCGCGGCAGCCCCGCCGCCTGCGCTTCCCAAATAAAAATGAGTTACGCCACGACTCAAAACCAAGTTGGAGACGGACCGGAGACGGGCCGGCCCGTTTCGCCCCGTTCCAAAAGTGCAACCGTTGCACTTTTGACCGCCCCGTCCTCGCCGCCGCCTGGGATGCCCCAGGAACGTTTTGGGGCCTTCTGCGCCCCGTCCAGCCCTCTCCGGCGCGAATGCAATGGGTTGCCGCGCGAATGCAATGGCATTTAAACTGGCGTGCAACCCCCGTTTTGACCCGTCCGCGCCCGTTTACACCATCGCCCAGGTGGCGGCCGCGCTTAACCGCAAGCGCCAAGGCATCGCCCGCGCGCTTTCCCGCGTGCCGGCCACCGGCTCGCGGATGATGCACGGCAGCCAGGCGGCAGCCTGGCATTTCTTGGCCCTGCCGGAGGCTCTGCAATCGGAATTGACGGCCCTCGCGGCCCGGCGCGGTTTCGGCCAGGGCATTGCCGCCGCCCAGGAAATGCTGGCCGCCCGTCCCCGCCAGTGGGCGCCGCGCGTGGCGGTCGCGGAGGCGGACCCGGCGGACATTGAAAAGGCAGCGAAGTTGCGCGCGGTCATTGAACCTTTCGCGGCGGGTGAAAAACTGGAAACCCGCTCCCAGGCGGAATTTGAGGCGGCCGGCGTGGCGGCCTACACCAGGCATTTCGGCCATTCCATCTCAGGCCGCTGGTTTCGCGCGCTCTACGATCGCACGGTCAAGCGTGATGGCGGCGCGGAAAACTTTTCCCGCCTGGAACTCTACCTGGATGATTCAGCCAGCCCCGCCCCGCGCCCGGCCCCGTCCGATGCCCCCGCGATGGCCGCGCACAAGGTTGGTTTGGCGGAAGTCCTCAGCGCCCTGGCCAATCCGGCCCGCCCCAGCGCCGAAGAGCGGGCATACCTTTTCGCCGCCGCTTTCCGCCATCTGGAAGGCCGCGCCGCCGGCATGAAGGGCCGCGCCGCGCAAGTGGAATTCAAAAGCACGCTTATTACTTATCTCGGCCAGGCCGCGCCCGCGCTCGCCCGCAACCGCGGCGCCCTGAAACGGTCGTTCAATTTGAAATATGCCGCATGGCAGGAAGGCGGCGCGGACGCCCTCGCCGACCGCCGGCCCGCTGCCTCCGGCAATTTCAGCAAGCACGATTTCACCAGCGATCTGGAAAAAATCCGCAATGAAGCAATCCTTCATGGCGGCAGCGAATCGCTGGCCCACCGGAAACTGCGCCAATCGGGCCAACTGTCCGAAGCCTTCGCCAACCATTACAAGTTTGACCCGCGCAAGCACAAATCCTACGTTCCGCGCCCGGTCCGCGACGCCATCACCGGCCAAGTCAATATGTGCGCCCCGCTCCATCGCGGCCCGCATGAAGCCAAAATGCGCGGCCCCCACATCCCGCGCGATTGGTCGAATGTCCATCCGGGCGACTGGTTCAGCGCCGATGACGTGACGTGGAACAATTATTACTTCGACCCGGCCAGCCCGCGCCAGCCCATGCGCGGCGAATGCCTGGTCATTCACGACCGGGTGCGTTGCAAAAAAGTTCAAAGGAACGATTTTCTGGTTTTTTTTGACATTATATATCTAGTGATATAGATATAGAGCATGAAACCCGAACAGCGCCGCCAAGAGATTCTCCAGGAAATCAACGCCATCACCCGCATG
>DASXZY010000002.1:0-45548 GCA_036501625.1 Verrucomicrobiia bacterium | reverse complement strand
AGCCGTTCCAGCGCGATCTGCTGCTGCTCCCAAGCCACATAGCCGCCATTTTTCCAGAGCGAGAGATTCTGCTGGGAAATGGGGAGGCCGTTGAAATCCTTTTGCAGCATGGCCTGGACTTCCGGCAGAGCGTTGAGCCATTCGAGCAATTCGGGGCCGGGCCGGCCATCCTGCAGACGCTCGTTGAGTTGGGTGCGAAGCGCGAAGGGCAGCCGCGCGATTTTTCCTGTGCGGGTCATAAATACAATTCCTTTGGATTGTTGTTGTGGGTGAGTAGAACGAGGCGGCCGCGGCGCGGTTTCCCCTCGGAAAACCGGTGCCGCGTGCCCCATGTCGCATGAACAAAATGGATGTTCACGGCGAAATTGTGTCAGGAAGCCCAAAAACACGAAAACCTACCGTAGTGTTTTGCAACGATTTTTTTGGAAGGGATGGCCTTGGTGGAAATTGCTGGGGCGCAGTGGCTTGTGCGATGATAATCCATGAAAAATTGAAAAAGGCGTTGCGAAAGTGTTATTTTTATTCTTCAAAACGCCGGTTTTTCTGCAAAAACGGGCGATTTCCTGGACGCCATTTTTGCAAGTGGCTGATGTTGTGCGGGTTGGAAAAAGCTGAAAAAGAGAACGAATCCGCGGGCCAGCGGTCTAACTCGGTATGCGCTTGAATCGACGCGCGTTCTCTTTGATTGAATTGCTGGCGGCCATGAGCAGCCTAGATCGATACGAATTTGATTTGAAGGGTGATAACGTGAAGATTTTGGCTGTGGCAAGGGTAAACATTTGACACTACCGCCTATGGGGTTTTTCGCTTTTTGATTGCTCCAGCAAGGGGGTTAATCGGGCAGGCCAGTGTCGTCGGCCGCCGTTGCCGGAAAAGAGGACAAAAACAAGAAGATCAAATCCAAGCCCAACGAACCTTTGACCGCCGGGGCCGCGAGCCAAGGCTCGCAGTTCGGCCCCGGCTCGTTTTACATTGCTGCTGACTGATTATGGAAAACGCTCGAATTTAGCCGCGAATCGGCCATATTCGCCGAAAAAGTGATGCCATGTGAACTGATAACCGGGAAAGGAGTATTGGAAATTGTGAAATGGACAAAATTAAGAACTGCCAGCGTCGTTGGAATATGCGTGTTGCTCGCGGGCGGAGTTGCTAACGGCGCCACCCAACAAGCCATAATGGAAATCTCGAACGCGAACACCGGCACAACGGTCATAGCGTTACCGCCAGATGTGCGCCAGGAATTGGTGAAGCAGAAGGCGGCAATGCGAGCTATTTACCTTGAGTTCACTGAAACGAGCCGAGGGAGCCTTGCCAACTGGGACTACAGCGCAACGTCTGTTTATACCGGCTATTTCGCCGGGAGCCGCTTCTATCGGCAGGAACAACTGCCACCCGGTTATGAACACTATAAAAATGAAGTTGCATTTGACGGCAAAACCATCTGGCGGCGCGATACTAGTGAAGTTAGCGAGTGCCCCCTTGCGGACGCGCCTGCTTTGTTGCCCCCCAGATTGGTTCGGTGGCCGTATTTGGATGCTGCCGGTATTTACGCGCCAGAGTACATCGCCGAACTTGGGCGGATTTCTTCACTTGAGCCTCTGGCACTGCATTATCTGGAACACGGCGAGCCGGCAAAAGTTGAAGCGGTTGGTGGAAAGCTGCGGATCACGTTTCAGGTCGGGGATGAGATGGCCAACGCGCAGGAGACAGCGCTCAAGAACCTGCGGAAAGATCTCCAAGGCAAGGCTCCTTCCAAGAGGGATGCTGCCGAACTCGAGGACCTGACTGGGCAGAAAGCCCTGAAGCCAACACGCGCCGTAGTGCTCCTCCTCGATCCAAAACATGGGTACGGGATTGCCGAGCGCGAGGAGTGGAATGTCGCCGGACAGCGGACTGGCCGCATCCAATCCGAAGACTGGATCTTCTACAAAGACGCGGGCCTCTGGCTGCCCAACCGCTGTGTTGCTTCCTATTACGCGAGGCCGCGGTTTTTTGTAAGCGAATACTCGGAGCTGCCGATCCATTTTGTCACGAACGAGTTGAAGCGCGTCGAGTTTGGAGAAAAAGCGATTCCATTCACTTTTGATCAAACGAAGCCCGGCAATCACATCTTCGATCGAACGACGCCCGCAACCCCGCTCTCCACGTCCATTTCATCCGCTGCCCGGGAGAAAGTTGATGTTGCCGCGGTGGAGCGAATCAAGACAGAGGTCCTGCAGCATTCACAGGTGATGGACATCGCCAGTTGGCTTTCCGACGTTTACGGTCCTCGTCTCACCGGCTCGCCGAATACGCAAGCCGCCGCCGGCTGGGCCGCGGCAACAATGCGCTCGTGGGGGCTCAGCAACGTTCATCTTGAGTCATGGGGCGCGTACCCGCGCGGGTGGACAAGCGAGCGGTTCGCTTTTCGGGCGGTGGCGCCGCGCCCGTTCATGATCAACGCCGTCCCAGCCGTTTGGTCGGTCGGCACCGAAGGACGCGTCACCGGCCCCGCCATCAGGTTCGATGTCCACTCGTTTGCCGACATGCAGCGGTACGCTGGCAAACTACACGGCGCATTCCTCCTCATCGATCCCGCGCGGCCAACCCCCGCGCATTTTGAGCCGCTTGCCACGCGTCTGAGCGATGCCCGGCTCGCAGCTCTGGCTGCCCCTGAACCGCCGCCACGCCTGGCGTCCAACCAAGTCGTGGAACTTCGCTATACCGACAAGATAATGGGTGATCCCGCAGCACGGCGCTGGCTGATGAACGAAGGAGCCGCCGCCATGCTTTTTAATAGCTCTGGTGACGGCGGGACAATTTTCATCTGGGGCAACGGAGGCTCTGCCTGGGTGAATAAAAATGAACCCAACCAATTGCCCATAGTGAAGGTCAGCGTAGAGTCATACGGCCGGATTCTGCGAATGCTGGAGAGGAACATTCCGGTGACGCTCGAACTCGACATGCAGAACACATTCAACGACAACCCAAACGTATTTAACATCATCGCGGAGATTCCCGGCACGGACCCAAAACTCAAGGACGAGGTCGTTATGATGGGAGCCCATTTTGACTCGTGGAGCTATGCAACCGGCGCAACCGATAATGCCGCTGGCTCCGCGATGCTGATGGAGGCCATGCGAATTCTCAAGGCGCTCGATCTCCAACCGCGCCGCACCATCCGCATTGCTCTATGGACTGGGGAAGAACAGGGGGCGCTCGGCTCCGCAGCCTACGTGGCACAGCACTATCGGGACTCCAAGGGGAAATCATCCGCCACAACGTCCGAATACGACACCTTTTCTGTTTATTTCAACCTGGATGGCGGAACCGGAAAGATCCGGGGACTTTTCGAATCGGGAAACACCGTCCCCAGTCAAATTTTTGACGCATGGATGGAACCTTTCAAGGAAATCGGGATGAAAACCGTTTCCCCTTGGGACATAGGTGGAGGGGATGATAATTCGTTCAGGAGCGTGGGGCTGCCCAGCTTCAGTTTCGCGCAGGACGATATTGAATACGAATCGCGCACGCATCACTCGAACGCAGACGTGTACGAACGAATACAACCAGATGATATGAAGTTCAACACGGCCGTGCTGGCGAGCTTCGCTTGGCAAGCGTCACAACGCGACGCGAAGTTTCCGAGGTGACCCTCGGCAGCGGCGGAAGTGTCCGTTGGTGGTTGAGCCAGCAGAAACGAAATAATTGAAACGCCCCTTAATCGCATCAAGCAACCTGATATGAATTAAGCACCCTGGAGTGGCCGGTTTTGATTCGACCCCGGCTGGCTGGTTTTGAAGTGATCGGTGACACTGGGGGCGGTTCATGGGGAACTGGAGTTTTGTATTTCAATAAACGAACCAGCCGTTGTATAATAAGAATTACGCCTATGGGCATTCTGCTCGTCCTCATTTTTCTCGCGCTGAGCAGTTGGGCAGTCGTCGCATTGTTCCGGCGGTTGCAGCGTCAGCACGTCCGCGTTGGTTGGTGGGTCGCCTTTGGTATTCTCGCCGCCTGTGGAGCAACGCTCGGAACAACCAGCGAGCGGTTGATGAGCGACTTGAGCGCGTCCTCGGTTTCCGCCTCATCTCGCTCGGCAATGGATGTTGCTTGGCATCGCTTGGCGAAATCCCTATTATAATGACAAAAACCGCTCGGCTATCCTCCGACCTTATTTGACTTGGCGGTTTTGACGGGGGTGGCGGGTTTGGGCTTGAGCTTGTTGAGGTCTTTGTGGAGTTGGGCGAGCCAGGCGTCGCTTAATTGCTGGACGGTTTTGCCGGTGTTATCGGCCCAGATGTCATCATAGTATTTACCCTCGCGCAAAGCGTCGTTCAGCTTGGTGACGATGTGGCGGTCGTATTTGAGCGTGACGAAGTTTAGGAAATTGGCGCTGATGCGATAGGAATCGCTGTACTTCGGCTCGAACACCCGCCCTCTTTTGGCCTCGCTCGTCACGCGGCCATGAATGTATTCCACGCTGGCGCCGCGGCTTTTTGGCTCGTAGATAAACCAGCGGATGTAATCGGGAATGCCTTCCGTCAGCCAGCCGGTATTGCCGCGGTTGCGGGCGCCTGTCGCGCGGCGGGAAAGCTCATCGGGATACGCGTCCTCCAGCAAAGAGCGGTTGAGGCGCTTCAGGTCGGCGCCTTCGGGCTTGTCGGCCAGGAGATTGGTCGTGGTTTCGCGCAGGGCCACTCCCTTGAAAAGGGCCGCGTCGTAAATGGACGGGCCGGCGATAATCCGGTTGAGCGCCGCCACCAGATTGGTGCGCCAGGCAAATGCCTTGGCTCCAGGGTTGCGATAACTCTCCAGGGACTTGCGCTCGGCGGAAGTCAAATGGCTGTCCACGAACGACGAAACGGGGTCCGCGCCGGCCTTGAGCTTGAGGGAAAGATAGAAGAGGTTGGTGACATCGCCGCAAGAGAAGTCTCCGCGCTGGGCGTTGCGCCGGGCGCCGCCGTATTGCTGAATGACATGCACCTCTTCATGCACGAGCGCGCCGACGCCCTGCTTGTCAAGCTCGCCGCGGAACCATTTGGCGTTAGCCGTCACCCGCGTGCCGCCGGTGGCCGCGACGCCGTCGCCTGGGGCGATGGTGACGCTGAATTTCTTCGGAGGCGTGTAGCCGGGGGTGGGCAGCATCGCGCTGATCTTCGGATACCAATCCGCCAGCACAGGCGCAAGTTTATGATCGGCCCAATCCGTCATGTCGGGCGCCTTGGAAGTGTCGATGGTGATTTCGCAGGAGCCGTCCGGAGCGTCAATCACAAAATGATCCGGCGGCGACGGCGCCTGCGACTGGGTCTGGGGCGCGGACATTGGAGTGGACGTCGATGGGGGCGTGGTTTTGCATCCGGCCGCCAAAATTGCGGCCAATCCCGCGAGGAGAACAGTCGTTTTCATGAATGGCGACAACATCCCGTTCCGCGAAATGTTCGTCAAGCTGAAAGCGCCGCTCTTACTTCTTCGTGACAACGATGCGCATCAAGGGCCTCGGCTCCTTTTGCGGCTGGTATCGGCCCCATTCGTCGTCCAGGTTGCGACGCCGCCCCTTGCCGCTTGCAACCTCCGCGACCCTGCTTTTGAGAAAGCTCCATCGGTCGTGCAGGTCCTCGTGCCTGTTCTGCCCGCTGTCCAATCCCCACGTCCACAGCGTCCCATCCGCTGTCAAACCTATCATGGTCTCATAGTTGCCCCACACGGAAACCCAGTCTGAGCGATGACCGCAGCGAAATAACGGCCCCATCGGGGCGCCAACAGTCGCGAAGTTCCGAGGCGCCGCCCACAATGTCCCGTCGGGTTGCTTCGCGTAGGCGGCCTCGATCCAATGGGTTGTGTAGCACGGGCCAATCACCGGCGGGACCGCCGCGGCATAAAGGAGATGGCCGGTGGCGGCGGCCGAGGCGTCCGGCGACGGCAGGCCCCGCATCTGCGAAAAGTGCCACGATTCCCCCGCGCGGTTGCGCACGGAGCCATTGTCATTGAAGCCAATCCAATCGTTTTCCTGGCAGACTTGTTTGGGGAACCCATAGCTGACGGCCTCCGTTCCGCCAGTGGACGGCGTGTATGGAATCGTTCCCCAAATCCACAGGGTTCCATCCGCGCGCAAGGCCAGCGTGTAAGGGCTGAAAATGCCGGCGTTGATGGCCGTCCAATCGCGATTGCGCCCGACTTGCGCCGGCTCAGTGATGGGCGCGCTCTCGGCGCCGTTGCCGAGTTGGCGCTGCGAATTGTCGCCCCACGCCCATAGCGTTCCGACTTTCTTCCGGGCCACGCAAAAGTTTACGCCCGCCTGGACTTCAGCCCAATCGTGATCCAGCCCGATTTGTTTGAAGTCCTGAGTGATACCCGCCCGGCCCCATAACGTTCCATCGGAGCGGACGGCGATCCAATTTGTGTTGAACGCGCTCGCTTGCGCCCACTGGCCGGCATCGACCTTTTGGGGCGGAGAAGCGGGGGCCGTCTGGTCGCGCGGCGCGTGAATCCAGCGCCATAGCGAGCCGTCCGGCAAAATGATAAGAAAGCCCTGTTGCATAATGGCCACGACCCGCACCGGGTTGTTGCTCTGGCTGATGGAAATGGCCACGGGCTTGGGCAGCGGAACATGCCACGCGCGAAACATGGATATGACAACAGCCGCCAGCGCCGCTGCCACCGTTGCGGCCGCCAGCCCGAGGCGGCGTCGTTGCGCGCGCGTCATGGGCTTCCGCTTCGAGATGCCCTTCAACCACGCCCACAGCCGGATCATGCGAGGTTTCTTCGCCGCGCTGTCCAGGGCGATTTGGCGGAAGCTGTTTTCCAGCCGACGCTTTGCAGTTGACAAAAGAAGAGCGTCCAGCGCAATTCCCAGCCCGAACCACCACGCCAGGTAATACGGCCAGTCCGGTTCCGCCGCCACGCGCAATACCAGAATCCTCCAAATCGACGTGATCACAGACATGATGCCAAAAAGAATCCACGGCAGCGACAAGACATAAGCCGCCGTTTTGGCAGTGGCGCGGTCGTGGTTTTTTTCCGTCAGCGCGGCCGACATCCCGACCCAGCCTGCGGTGAGAGTGTCGGCAAGCAACATCAGGATTCCCGCCAGCCAAAAGCAGCAGGCCTCGCGCTCCTCCTGCGCGCGCATTTGCCGGACCGAAACCATGAGAACCAATTCGAGCGCTGCCGCTGCGAGCACGGGCCGGAGGAATTGCCGGCGCAGAGCCAGCCATTGCCCGCGCAAGATGTCGTGTGCCGTGAGCGGCGTGGAGAGCAAAAGCTCGAACGCGCCGGATCTCTTGTCTTCCGCCAATTGCCGCCCCGCCTCCGTGGCGATCCACAATTTGAGCAGGCCATTGAGCAGAATCGCAATCGAGGCGTTGGTGAAGTCCGCAACACCTCCAACCCCTCGCGTGATGACCACCCACCAGACTCCCATGAAACCCACGGCCACCCAAACATAGGAGGCCTTCAAATAAGGCCGCCCAGCCAGCCAGCAGTAGGCATTAACTGCCAGTGTTTGGCGGCGGAAGGCCCGGGCTGCCGCCGGCCGGCCCTCGCGCCAGGAGTGCCGCCGCCATTCGCGCTTCTTTGCCCCGGCCGTCGCACGGCGGACTATCGGTTTCTCCTGCCATGAGCGGGGCGCCAGCCGGCACGCCCACAACACGAACAGCAGCGTCCAACAAAACGTGATTCCGGCGGAACCCCAGTAAGCGCCCGGCGCCGCTTTGTAGGCGGCGTCCGCGCATCCAAAGAAGGTGGCAATGGGGCTGGCGAATAAAAGCGCCAACGGCGCCGTCATCGGGCGCAACACTCCAAGATGGGCGAGGATTCCCTGGTAAATGACGCCGAACGCGATCGGCATCAGCCCCACCAGCACGAACATCAGACCGAGATTTAGCCCCATGGCCGCCTGCATTTCCCGGGTGGCCGCGGAAGCAAAAAGGCCGACCGCCAGGGAAAAGAGAAACGTGTTCATCAGCGCCAGCGCCATCCGCCATAGCTCCCCGTCAGTCATCCCGCCATCGAGCATCGGCACCGCCAGCAAAGGGAACACGGCCAGCAGGCCGTAGAACCCATCCATCGAAGTCGCGGCCAGCTTGCCCAGCACCACGTCGTATCCTTTTAAATCCGTCAAGAAGAGAAGTCCGAGCGTGCCCTCCCGTTTTTCCCGGCTCAGGCAATCGGCCGTCATTAACCGGCCCGCCAGCAGGCAATAAATCATGCAAAGGCCGGCCAAAACCCAGAACAGGTTCTTGCCAAAAGAAGTCGAAGGCGAAAACTCGCTCGTTGTAAAGAAGAAGGCGAACACCCCGGTGGCCAGGAGGGCAATCCTCAATCGTTTCGCATAAGCGCCGTGCCCGCGCGCCGCCACGCGCATCTCGCGCTCCACGATGGGAAGGAAGGTCATGTAAAAGGAAGGCTAGATGCTGGCGGCCAATCGCTAAAGCCTTTTCACGGTCCGGCCGGCGTGTTGGTAAACGCCAGCCTCATCAACGCCCTCGGCTCCTTTTGCAGCGGGCTTTCGTCCGAAATATCATCAACCGGCACATAGAACGAAAGGCCCCATCCGGCCAGGCCCCTTTTGATGGAATCGATCCGGTCCAAAAAGACCGTGACCCAGTGCGACTCCTGTCCGTTGTCCGCCCCCCACGTCCACAGCGTCCCATCCGCTGTCAATCCGAGCATGGTTTGGCGCGAACCCCAGATCGACACCCAGTCGGACCGCTCGCCCACGCGGAATCGCGGCCCGGGGGCCGGCTTCCACACGGTCCATGGCGTAGGATCGTTCCATGGAGATGCCCACAAAGTTCCGTCGGAGCGCAACTCGAATCGGGCGTACATCCAATTGCTGGTGAAAAGCCACCCGCGGGCGCCGGCAGCTCCGTTGGAAGACATCAAAGTGCTGATATTCGTGATCGACGCGCCCGCGTTGGGAAGACCGCCCAGCGGCAAAAGACTCCATGATTCGTCCGCGTCATTGCGCGCGCCTTCGCCCAGTGTGTCATTGAAACCGATCCAGTTGCTTTCTTTGCAAACCTGGACAGGATCCGGGTAGTTAGTCGCAAGCCAGCCGGCCGCTGAACGACAGTAAAGGCTGCCCCACTCCCACAATGTTCCGTCCACGCGGATGCCATAATATTCGCTGGGGAAAAGGCCGAAATCAGGGCTTGATCGCACTGTCTTCCATTTTTGCTTCGCAAGAATCGGCCCGCGGGCATTCCACAGCGATCCGTTGCGTTTCAAGGCGAGCAACCCATCATTGAGGACGCGCACGCTCGCCCAATCAAGAGCGGTTCCGAACTGCTTCGCACTGCGAATGTCAGGCGCCCAGGTCCACAGGGTTCCGTTGGAACGCACACCGCCAGCGGTGCGATTGATTGACACTTCCTGCCAGTCTCGCTCGGTTCCGATTTGCCGCGGCGGCGCAATGGCGCCTTGCCGCCCCCAACTCCACAATGTCCCGTCAGGCAATATAAATAGAAAGCCCTGGTCCTCCTGGCCCGACACGGTCACTCGCACGGGATTGTTGCTCTGGGTGATCCAAACCATCACCGGCTTCGGAACGCTCGCGCGCGCCAGTTGAAGGTCCCAAAGAACGGCCACGGCTCCGGCCGCCGCCACCGCAGCCATCACCGCGAACGCGCGGCCCAGCTTGAGACGCAGCTCTCTTTTCCGCTCCGGCGTTCCCGCGCGCCAATCCCGCAGCCAGGCCAGGCGCCTCTTCCGAGTCAGGGGTTCCGCGGCCAGTTGGGCAAATCGGGTGTTCAGCCCGCGCCGCGCACGGATGATCGAAATGACATCCATCAAGATTCCCACGCAGAACCAGCACCCCACGTCAAACGGCCAATCCGAATCCCAGGACGGCCGGTAAAACAGGTACATAAACACGCGAGCGCCCAGGTCCACCAGGCCGAAGATTGCCCACGGCACGATCAGAATTTTCCCGGCCGTTTTGAGAGTGGCGCGACCGTGGCTCCCAGAGGTCAGCCCCGCCCACATTCCCGTCCAGCTCAGCGCGATCATATCGGCGACAAACATCAAAATTGCGGCCGCCCAACCGCAGAAGATCAAGGCTGCGTCCCGCGAGGCGGCTGACCATATCGAGAGCATGAAATATGTGCCAACCGCGACAGACACGGCTGCTGGCAGAAGGAATTGGCGGCGCAAGGCCAGCCGCTGCCCGCGCACGATGTCTGGCGCGGCCAGCGGAGTCGATAACAGCAACTCGAACGCGCCCGCCTTCTTGTCATCCGCGATCTGCCGCCCAGCTTCCGAAGCCATCCATAATTTGAGCATCGCGCTCAGAATAAGCGCGCACGCAACTTGAGCGGCTTGATCGACATAATGGAGTGTCAAATAAGAGGCGATCCAAACGCCCGCAGGCACTGCAATGCCCATCCAGACAGAGGACGCTTTGAAATAGGGCCGGGCCGCCAGCCAAAAATAGCCGTTCCGGTCCAGAGCGTGTTTGCGGAAAAGAGCGGCCCGCGTGGCATTGCCCGCGCGCCATCTGCGGCGGGGGCGTTCGGGCTTGGGACGCGGCGCGCGCGCCGGTTTTGGGGTATCCTGCCAGGAACGCGGCGTCTTCCAGCACGCCAGCAGCAACAGCGCGATGGTCATGCCGAAAATAATCTCGTTCGATTCCCGAAAATCCTTGGGCGCGCGCCTGAAATTCACATCGGCGCACAGCCAAAAAGAATATGCAGGACAAGAGAGCCACCAGCGGAAAAGGGCCGGCGGCAGGCCCGCCAAAAGCAGAAGCAGGCCCAGGTTCGCCCCCATCGCTTTCCGTTCGTGCCGGCTGATCGCCGAGACAAACAGCCCGGCGGCCGCGGAGAAGAGAAATGTGTTGACCAGCACCAGCGTCATCCGCCAAAACTCCGCGTTGGCCAGTCCGCCCGCCAGCAGCGGAATGGCCAGCATCGGGAATATCGCCATCAAGCCGTAAAATCCGCTGAGCGAAGTCGCGGCCAGCTTGCCCAGCACCACGTCGTATCCCTTCAGATCGGTCAGAAAAAGCAGGCCCAGCGTCCCCTCGCGCTTTTCCCGGCTCAGGCAATCAGCCGTCGTCAACCGCCCCGCCAGCAAACAATAAAGCATGCACACTCCGGACATTCCCCAGAAAAGCGTCTTGACAAAGGAGATCGCCGGATCAGCGATGCTGGCCAGCAAACAGACCGCGAACGCCAGCGTCCCCAGGCTGGCAATTTTCATCTGGATGCCGAAAATGCCGCGCCGCCGCGAGCCTTCGCGCAGCTCTCTTTCGACGATGGGGAGAAAGGTCACTGGGCAGGAGGCTACTGGCTGCAGCTGGAATTACAAATGTGTTTCGTTTTAGCCTAGGGCCGTTAATCTGTTTCTATGACTGATTCGCACGTGCAGGATTTGTTCGCGGCGCGCATTGGGGGCAAGGAATACGGAAAATCCACCGCGATTTACAAATTTGAAAAAATCAAACGCGCCAAACGCGCCGCGCTGGCCGCGCATCCGGGCGCGGAGATCATTGATCTGGGCGTGGGCGAGCCGGACGAAATGGCGTTCCCGCAGGTCGTGGCCAAGCTCGCGGAAGAGGCGGCCAAACCGGAAAACCGCGGCTACTCCGACAACGGCGATGATGTTCTTAAAGCCGCTGCCGCGCGTTATCTTGACAAAGTTTGCGGCGTGCCCGGCATCGACCCCGCCACGGAAGTGATTCATTCCATCGGCAGCAAAGCGGCCCTGACTCTTTTGCCAGCCGTGCTGGTGAATCCGGGCGATTGCGTCCTGATGACGACGCCGGGCTACCCGGTCTTCGGCACGCACGCCAAATATTACGGAGGGACGGTTCATCAGTTGCCGTTGCTGGAGCGCAATGGGTTCTTGCCCGACTTGGATTCCATTCCGGCGGACGTGTTGCGCAGGAGCAAGGCGCTGGTCTTGAATTATCCCAACAATCCAACTGGCGGCAGCGCGACGCCGGAGTTCTTTGCCAGGGTCGTGGAATTCGCGCTGAAAAACCGGCTGGCGGTCATTCACGACGCCGCTTACGCCGCGCTGGTGTTTGAGGGCAAGCCGCTGAGTTTCCTGGCCACGCCGGGCGCGAAGGAAGTCGGAATCGAGCTCCATTCCACCAGCAAGAGTTTCAACATGACCGGCTGGCGTTGCGGGTTTGTGGCCGGCCATGAGCGCCTCGTGCGCGCCTATGGCGACATCAAGGACAATTCCGATTCCGGCCAGTTCCTGGCCATCCAGCACGCGGCGGCTTATTGTCTGGATCATCCGGAGATCACGGAGAAAATCGCGGCCAAATACTCGCGCCGCATGGATGGCCTGGTGCGGGTGCTGCGCAAAGCCGGTTTCGCCGCCGTCAAACCTAAAGGCTCCTTTTTTCTCTACGTCCCCGCGCCGAAGGCAGCCGCGGAAAAGGGAACGCGCCGGCAATTCCACAGCGCCGAAGACGCTTCGCAATGGCTCATCGCGGAGAAACTCATTTCGACCGTGCCTTGGGACGATGCCGGAGCCTGCTTGCGGTTCAGCGTGACATTCATCGCCAAGGACGCTGACGACGAGCAACGGGTGGCGGGGGAAATTGCGGCGCGCCTGAATGGAATCGCGTTCGAATTCTAAGGCGCGCGATTGATGTCCTTGTAATAAATATAACTGGCTGGCGTCTCGCCCATGGCTGCAAACCATTGCGGGCAATATGGCGCCATCCATATGACATCTCCCGCCTGCACCGGATGCCAATCCGCGTCCAGCCGGTAAATGCCTTGCCCGGCCAGCATGAGCAATCCGTGCTCCATGATGTGGGTTTCCACGAAGGGCAGCGTCGCTCCCGGCTGGTAGGTAAAAATGTTGACAGCCATGTCAAACCGAGGATCGCCCGGCAGGAGCGCTTGAAGCCGCGCGCCTTTGTTGCCCAAAAATGGCTGGCCTTCGGCCTCATCCGCCCGGCCTGTCACGATTTCCGGCGCCGCAACCTCCGCCAATGGTTCGTATTTTTTCTCGAAAATCAGCAGCCGCGCGTTCCTGGGTTTGTCAAAATGAAAATCCGTCCCCGGCGGCAAATAGGCAAAACAGCCGGCATTCAGGCTGTGCTTTTTTCCGCCAAAATTCGCCGAGCATTGGCCCTCGACGGCATAGACAACCATTTCATTCGAGCCAGTCCGGCCGCGTCCTTCGCCGTTTTTGGCCATGCTGATTTCGTATTGGCAAAAACGGGCGCCCATCGCGGGCGAAATCTGGATAATGACCGCGCAGCCGCGCCAGCCGGGCAGGGAGCTTGGCACAAAACCGGATGGCGTGCGCAAGGCGTAGCGTGCTTTGACCGCGTCGCGAGTATGCCCGAACAATTGATTTGCGTTCATTTCACCGACATTTGTGACTCGTAAATGGCCAATCGTAAACTGCAAACTTAAGGCGTGTCGGAGACGCTGACCGTCAATGAGATTTATGTGAGCGCGCAGGGCGAGAGCACTTGGGCCGGGTTGCCCTGTGTTTTTGTCCGCCTGACCGCCTGCAATTTGCGCTGTTCTTATTGCGACACCGCCTACGCTTTCACCGAAGGCCGCGAAATGGCCCTGGCAGAAATTCTTGCTCGCGTGGAGGAACTGGCCCGGCCGTTCACCGCCCAATCCGCCGCGGGCCGGCTGCCGCTGGTGGAATTGACTGGCGGCGAGCCGTTGTGGCAGAAAAATTCCCTGCCGCTGATGCGTTCGCTATGCGACGCCGGCTTCACCGTCCTGCTCGAAACCAGCGGGGCGCTCGACATCGCGCCGGTCGATGCGCGGGTCAAGCGCATCATGGATTTGAAAACGCCCAGCAGCGGCGAATCCAAGCGCAATCGCTGGGAAAACCTCCACCATTTGAAAAGCTCAGACGAGGTCAAGTTCGTCATTGGCACGCGCCAGGATTACGACTGGGCCAAAGAAATCGTTTTGACGCGCAATCTGGCCGCAATTTGTCCGGTCCTGTTTTCCTGGGTGTCGCCGCTGCTGCCGCATCAGCAAGACAAGTCGCTGCGCCGAGTGCCGCCGGGGCAGGACCCCATTTCGCGCCGGGAACTGGTGGAAAAGATCGTGGCCGACGCGCTCCCGGTGCGTTTCCAATTGCAGATGCACAAATTCATCTGGCCGCCTGACCAGAAAGGAGTCTGATTGTCCAAACGCGTTCTTGATCTCCTGCGCAAGTATGAGTCTCCCAACATGCTCTTTATTGAGCCGGACGGTTCGTGGCCGATTGTCTGGGAGCGCGCCAAAGGAACGCGCGTGTGGGACGACGAGAGCCGGGAATATATCGATTTGACAGCGGCGTTTGGCGTGGCCGCCGCCGGCCATGCCAACCCGCGCGTCGTCGCGGCCGGCCGGCGGCAGTTGGGCCGGCTGCCGCACGCGATGGGAGACGTCCATCCGCACGCGCTCAAGGCGGAATTGGCGCGTGAGTTAAGCCGCATCACGTTTGAAAATTGGAGCGGCGGCCGCCATTCCGGCAAAGTCATCTTCAACAATTCCGGCTTCGAGGCCGTCGAGGCCGCGCTGAAAACCGCCAGGCTGGCCACGGACCGCCGCGGCATCGCCGCTTTCGCGGGCGGCTATCACGGGCTTGGTTATGGGGCCTTAAACGCCACTCATCGACCGCTCTTTCGCGCGCCGTTTCAATCGCAGTTGGGGCGCTTTGGCCGCTTCGCGCCGTTTCCCAAATCCGCCGAGGATTTGCGACCGTTGCGCGCGCGCCTCAAAAAATTGCTCCAAGGCGGCCGATGCGGCGCGGTCATCGTCGAGCCAATCCAGGCCCGCGGCGGCATCAACGTCCCGCCACCGGATTTTCTGCCGATGTTGCGCCAGCTTTGCGATCAACACGGCGCGCTGCTTGTCCTGGATGAAATCTACACCGGTTTCGGCCGGACGGGAAAATGGTTCGCCTGCGAGGAGAGCGGCGTAATGCCGGACTTGATCTGCCTGGGCAAGGCGCTGGCGGGCGGATTTCCTCTTTCGGCCTGCGCCGGGCGCGCGGATATTATTGACGCCGCCTGGCCGCCTTCCGAAGGCGAGGCCATTCACACGAGCACGTTCCAGGGCAATCCTGTCGGCTGTGCGATGGCGCTGGCTCAAATCGCGGAGATTCGCGCGAAAAAGCTGCCGGAACGCGCGGCGGCCTTGGGGCAATTCTTGATGGACCGATTGCGCGCGGAGATTTCCTTGCCCGGTTCGCGCATTGAGATACGCGGGCGCGGATTAATGGCGGGCCTGGAAATTTTTAATGACAGCGGCCTGGCTATGCGGGCCATCAAGGAAATGTTGCGGCGCGGATTCATCCTGCTGCCGGAAGGAGCGCGCGGCAATGTCATCAGTTTCACCCCGCCGCTCACCATCACCCGCTCGGAACTGTCGGCGGCGGTTTCCGCCTTGAAGAAATCGCTCGCGTGAAGCTTTCCGAAATGAAATCCGCGCTGGCCGAGCATGGGCTGCGATTGACAAAGTCGCTCGGTCAAAATTTTTTGCACGACCAGAACCAGCTTCAGCGAATCGTCCGCGCCGCGGAAATTGGGCCGCCGGACAAAATTTTGGAAGTCGGTCCCGGCCTCGGGCCGTTGACAGAATTGCTGGCCGCCGAAGCCGGCGAAGTGCTGGCCATCGAAAAGGACAAGCGCCTGTTTGATTTTCTCGCGCAAAAATTTTCCGGCGCGCCGAATCTCACATTGCTCCATGCTGACGCACTTGATTATGTGAAGGCCCACCGCGATTGGCGCGGCTGGAAGCTCGTTGCCAACCTGCCCTATTCGGTGGCGTCGCCGATCCTGGTCGAATTGGCCGGAGCCGAGCATCCCCCGGAACGCCTTGCGGCCACGTTGCAATGGGAAGTCGCGCAACGCATCGCCGCCGCCCGGGGCAGTCCGCATTACGGCGTGCTGAGCCTGCTGCTGGGCGCGCGCTACGAATCGCGCGGCTGGTTTAAGATTTCCGCCTCCTGTTTTTTCCCAGCGCCGGAAGTCGATTCGGCGTGCATCGTCCTGGCGCGCCGCGCCGAACCGCTGCCGCGCGCGGCCCTGCATGAGACATTTGTGCGCGTCGTCAAGCGCGGTTTTTCGCAGCGGCGCAAAATGATGTTCAAGCTCTTGAAAGCAGACTGGCCGGAGGATGCCCTGCGGCGCGCCTTCGCCCAAGCCGGCCTGGCTGAGCAAGCCCGAGCCGAAGAAGCCAGCCTGGAACAATTCGCATGTTTGACAGAAACGCTGGAAGCCATATGAGCGAAGAAATTTTTGATATTGTCAACGACCGCGACGAAGTCATCGCGCAAATGCCGCGCTCCCAAGTGCATCGGGAAGGGCGCAAACACCGTGCCGTCCACGTCCTGGTCTTCAACGCGCGCGGGCAGCTTTTCCTGCAAAAGCGCTCGCTGGCCAAAGATTGCTTCCCGGGCGCGTGGGATTCCTCCGCGTCCGGTCATCTCGATCATGGCGAAGATTACGATGCCTGCGCCCTCCGCGAATTGAAGGAGGAGATCGGGTTGGCCGCCGCCGTTTCGCCCGCGCGCCTGTTCAAAATCGACGCCTGCCCTGAGACCGGCCAGGAGTTTGTGTGGGTTTACCGGCTCGAATCCGAAGGGCCGTTTGTCCTGCAATCGGAGGAGATCGAGCGCGGCGATTGGTTCACTCCCGCCCGCATCAACGAATGGATAGCGCGCGCGCCGGCGGAGTTCGCCAGCGGCTTTGTATTGATTTGGCGCAGGCTGGCACTGGCGGGCCGGGCCTAAAAATCAGAAAGGCCAGGTTTTTGGCCTGGCCTCTCTGATTGAGAACAACGTTAAAATCGTTTCAGTTTACCCAAGGCTGCGCTGCGGACCACGCTTTGTGACACACACGGAACAAACCGCATTTTCGCCCTGTCAACGTTGAACATCATACCTCATCCCCGCAATCGCGAAAGTCACCAGTACTGGTGACAGGGTGCGTTGCAAAAAAGTTCGGAAAAATGATTTCCCGATGATTTTTTTTGACATTGTATATCTAGTAATATGGATACAAGGCATGAAACCCGAACT
The DNA here is from genome assembly GCA_036501625.1 of Verrucomicrobiia bacterium. Lineage (GTDB taxonomy): Bacteria > Verrucomicrobiota > Verrucomicrobiia > Limisphaerales > Palsa-1400 > Palsa-1400. Next base: position 28,562 of record DASXZY010000002.1, on the reverse strand, counting down.
GCGCCGCCAAGAAAGCGGCCGCCGCCGCTGGAGTCGTTGCGCAAACAGTTTCAGGAAGGCTTCGGTTTCCTGATAGCGCTCGGTTTGGACTTCTTGAAGTTTTTTTTACGCTCCGCGTCGGACGCACGGGTCTGGCCGATGGTCAAATCGACAAACTCCGCGGCCAATTGCTGAAAACGCTCATGCCCGGCCAGCGCCTCCCGCACCGAAGCAACCTCCTCGGCCGGCACATAGCGGGTCTGATTCCGGCCCTGATGCCAGCATTGGAGCTTATGGAAGGGCGGGTGGCTGGGACCACGGGATTGTTGGCAGAGCTTGCCCCGCTCCATGCGGGTGATGGTGTTGATTTCCTGGAGAATTTCTTGGCGACGTTGTTCAGGTTTCATGCTCTATATCTATATAGCTAGATATACAATGTCAAAAAAAATCGAGAGAAAATCATTCCTTTGAACTTTTTTGCAACGCACCCTGTCACCTACACAACCTCCACCGGGCACGTTGGAATTGAAGCCAGGAAAGCCTGCCCGTACTTTTTAGTCAGGATGCGATTATCCAGCACGGCCACGATTCCCGTGTCCGTTTTGGAGCGAATCAGCCGGCCCAGCCCCTGGCGGAATTTCAAAATGGCTTCGGGCAGGGAAAATTCCATGAACGAATTCCCGCCCCGCGCTTCAATCGCCTCAATGCGCGCCTCGATCAACGGGTGATCCGGCACGGCGAACGGCAGCCGCGTAATGATGACGTTGGAAAGGGATTCGCCGGGCACATCGACCCCCTGCCAAAAACTGTCGGCCCCGAAGAGCACGGAATTAACATCGAGTTTGAATTTTTCCAGCATGAGCGAGCGCGGCGTGCCGGTGCCTTGCACGAAACATTCCACGCCCAACTCCTGGAAGAACGGCTCCATGATCCGGCCCACCTCCAGCATCAATTTGAAATTGGTGAAGAGCACGAAGGCCTTCCCATGCGTCATGCGGGTGAAGTGTTCAATCCAATGAATCAGATTGGTTTGATAGCCGTCGTCACGCGGATCGGGCATTTTGCCGGCGACGAAGATTTTCATTTGCCGCTCATAATCGAATGGCGAACCGGCCTGCAACATATTGGCCTTTTCTCCGCCGACCTGCTTGGCGAAATAAAGGAGCGGCGGCGGCGCTTTGGCCTCGGCCGCCCTGGGGCGTTCTGGCGCGACGGACACAGCCAATGTCGCGCTGGTCATGACGACGGAAGTTTCTCCGCCAAAGAGGCGGTCGCGCAGGAAACTGGCCACATTAATGGGGGCGGCGTGCAGGGTCATATTGCGCTGCGCTTTGCCAGAACGCTCCACCCAATAGACGTGTTCGGGCGCGTCGTGGCGCAGGAACGTGGCGACTTCTTCGCGCAACTCCGCCAGGCGCCGGTTGCACTCAGCCAACTCCTGCGCGGTGTCTTTGTCTTCGACCAATTTGATCTGCTCGCTGACATCCTCGCGCACCCGTTGGATGGCCAGCGTGAGTTCGTCCTGCACGAGATCGCAGTGGCGCACTCTTATCGTCGTCCATTCCCGAGACGCGCGGCCTGCCTCGCGCGCGACCGCGATTTCCCCGCATGCGTCGTCCACGGCTTCAAAAAACCGCTCCGCTTTTTTCAACGCGTCGTTGACAAGAGCGACATCACCGCGCCGCAAAACGGCCAGCAAGCCCTTCGACGTATGCGGGTTCCACAGCCGCTGCAACCCGTAACGCACCTGCGCGTGCGTCGCGGCCAGGCCGATGTGGGCGGACGCGACGCGCTCAACCGTGTGGGCTTCGTCGAACACGACGAAGTCGTTCTTCAAGAGCACGCCGCCCTTGATTTCTTCTTCGAGCGTGCCTAAGAGTGTGAAGAAAAGCGTATGATTGACGACCAGCACATCGGCCGCCAGCATGTCGCTCCGCGCGCGCTGGTAAAAACACGGCCGCCCGCCGGCCTTGGCGAAATCCGAGCCGTGCCCGCATTGGCGCGCGCTGCACAAGCCGCGCTCCGAACAAACCAACTGCCAGACATTTGGCGCCGGCTCGACCTCGAAATCCGAAAGGCTGCCGTCCTCGGTTTTGCGCGACCATTCTTCAATGCGGTGCAATTCCTGCGCGTCCGGCGAAGTAAAAAGCTCGCCGCCCTGTTGGCGGACCCTGCTCAAGCGGCGCGTGCAAAGATAATTGTGCCGGCCTTTGAGCATGGTAAATTGGAATTTGACCGGCAAAATTTGCGCCAGCATCGGCAGGTCTTTTTGAATCAATTGCTCCTGCAAGTTGATCGTGTGCGTCGAGATGACTGCCTTTTTGTGCCTGGCCGCCGCGTAAAGAATCGCGGGAATCAAATAAGCCAGGCTTTTGCCCACGCCGGTGCCGGCCTCAACGATCAGGTTTTCGCCCGCTTCCAGCGCGTGCGCCACCGCCACGGCCATTTCCTGCTGTTGCCGCCGGTATTCAAAGTTGCGCGAACGGGAGAGCAGCCCAGTCGGCGAAAAAATCTCTTCGACTTGCCCCGCCAGGCCGGCCGTGCCGCCGTTGGTGTGAGGTTCGACCGCGCTGCTCATCGTGCCTCCGAATCAGGAGCCGCGCGCGCGCCGGGCCGCGACTTCCTGCGCCGCCTTGTTCTTGACGATCATCCGGGCCGGCAGGATGCCGCGCCAAGTGACGTTTGGATACACGACCGATTCCCGCCCCACGATGCTGCCCGGACTGAGCACCGCGTTGCAGCCGATCTCGCAAAGGTCGCCCAGCAGCGCGCCGAATTTGCGCAACCCGGTGTCGAACGGCTTGCCGTCGATTTCTACCATGATGTTGCCCGGAAAAACCTTGAAGTTGGATATTTTCACGCCTGCGCCGATGTGCGCCTTGAAACCAAGGATGGAATCGCCCACGTAATTGAAATGCGGCGCCTGCGCCTTGTTGAACAGGATCGAATTCTTGACTTCCGTCGCATTGCCGACCACGCAATCGTCGCCGATGATGACGTTTTGGCGGATGTAGGCGTTGTGGCGAATCTGGCAATTGCGCCCGATCATGGCCGGGCCGACGATCATCACGCCGTCCTCCAGCAGGGTGCCTTCGCCAATGGAAACCTGCTCGCCGATATAAGCCGTGCCTTGGCATCGATTGCGCAATTCCGGCTTGGCGCCCGCGCGCGCGGCCAGGTATTCGCCGATTTTGGCCAGGGGCTCCCACGCGTATTCGCAGCCCTCGAAGAGAGCGGCGTGAGCGGTCTGCGACAAATCAAATAATTCGTTTGGCTTGAACATTTGCCCCGCAAAGTACGCCTCGCCCCGCATCGTGCAAAGTTTAAAAGCGCTGGCCACGGGTGGCGCGCCGGTCTAATATTAACTGACTCTTCGCTTGGCAGGGCGAGGCTCCAGCCGAGCCATTCCGCGGAGGCAGCCTCCCGGCTCGGCTGGAGCCTCGCCCTGCCGGGCAGCCAGCGCATATTTATGCCCGATCAAAAGAATGAATTCGTCCGCGTGGCGGCTCTGAAATCGTCCGGCCAGTTTCGCGATCACCTTGCCTCGCTGGATGTGAACATCCCTTGCGACGATCTCATAGAAACTGGGGACAACTCTCCCCTCAGCCGCCCGGTCGAGGGAGTGTTGATCAATGGCAAGCGCCCAGGCAACCGTTTCGCGATCCATCCGATGGAAGGCTGGGACGGAAGCCCGGCAGGCGGCGCGACAGAGGACGTGCTCCGGCGCTGGAGGCGCTTTGGGGAAAGCGGCGCCAAATTGATTTGCGGCGGCGAAGCAATGGCCGTGCGCGCCGATGGCCGCGCCAACCCGCGCCAGCTTATTATATCCAGCGAGAACGCCGGGGATTTGGCCCGGTTGCGAGAAAGCCTCGTCGAAGCGCACCGCGCGCACTTTGGTTCGGTCGATGATTTGGTGATTGGCTTTCAATTGACTCATTCGGGCCGCTTTTGCCGCCCTCACAGTCATCTATTGGAATCGCGCGTGGCTTTTCGCCATCCGATGCTGGACAAAAAATTTCAAATCACCGGTGACGCCGCCGTCTTCACTGACACCGAAATCAAGGAATTGATCGCCGACTATGTCAAGGCCGCCCAAATCGCCTGGGACGCTGGCGCCGATTTTGTCGATATCAAACATTGCCACGGATATTTGCTGCACGAGTTTTTGGGCGCATTCACGCGGCCGGGCGAATACGGCGGGTCGTTTGCCAATCGGACGCGCATTTTGCGGGAAATTGTGGAAGGCATCCGATCCAGCGGGAACAAGATCGACATCGCTGTGCGCCTGAGCGCGTTTGACACCGTTCCGTTTAAACCCGGCCCTTCGCGCGCGCGGGCCGGCAAACTGGGGCCGGGCATCCCGGAGGATTTCCCCGTGCCGTACTGTTATGGTTTTGGCGTTAATCAACAAAATCCGCTGGAATATGACCTGGCCGAGCCGCTGCAATTCGCCCGGCTTTGCTCGGAACTTGGCGTCAAGATTTTGAACGTCACCTGCGGCTCGCCTTATTACTGCCCGCACATCCAGCGTCCCGCCGCTTATCCTCCCTCCGACGGTTATCAGCCGCCGCACGATCCTTTGATTGACGTGGCGCGGCAGATTGAAGTGACGCGCCAGCTCAAGGCGGCGGCGGGATCGGGAATGATTGCAGTCGGATCGGCCTACAGTTACTTGCAGGAATTTCTGCCGCTGGCCGCGCAAGCCGTCGTGCGCGAAGGCTGGGCCGATGTGATCGGGCTGGGCCGAATGGTTTTGAGTTATCCGGAATTGCCTTCAGACACTCTGCGGAATGGCGCGCTCGCCGCGAAATCCATTTGCCGAACCTTTAGCGACTGCACGACCGCGCCGCGCAACGGCATGATCAGCGGCTGTTACCCGCTGGACAAACATTACGCCGCCAAGCCCGAAGCCCAAAAGCTGAAGGCGCTGAAGAAGGCGATTTGATAATTATTCACCGCACGTTGGCCAGCAACGCCAGGCCGGCGCCGCCGCAGACAATATTCGGCAGCCACGCCGCCAGCACCGGCGGCAGAACGCCCCCCAGGCCGAGCGCGATGGAGATTTTTTGCAGCACGAAATATGCGAAACATATAAATATGCTGCTGGCCACACCCGCGAAAACATTGCGCCGCCCCGCTCTCGCGCCAAACGGCAGCGCGATCAACACGACCGCCAGGCACGTAAACGGCCGGGCCAGCCCCTCTTGCAATTGCGTCAATAGGCGCGCCTTTTTGTCGGCGTCAATTCCTGGATGCAGCCGCAAATAATCCCGAATTTCGTGCATGGAAAATTGAGGGCCTTTGGCCGCATCGGTCGCGCGGAGGGTATTGAATTTGATTTCGCTCAGAATCCAGGCCGGCGTTTCGGGCAGGTTGAGGGAAAGGACCGCATTGGTGCGAATGACGGTCGGCGCCGGTTCGTTGGTTTTTTGCAGCCACGTCACCGCATCGTTCAAGACCCACTGGCCATCGCGATAAGCCACGCGCGACGCATAAACCGTTTCGACCGAGCCGTCGGACCGCGCCGTTTCCAATTTCAAATGAGCGCCTTCGTATGTGCGGCGGTTGAAACGGTCGATATTCCAATCGCGATGGGTTTCCATGTTGGCAAAGGTCAGGCGGGTCGATTCGTCGCGCTGGGCCGAATCGCCCAGGCGGCGCTGCATGATGGCTTTGGCCTTGGAATCGGCCGAGGAGAGCCAGAATTCGCCGATCAGAAAAACGCCCACGCCAAAAACCGCGCCCACCGCGAAGTAAGGCGCTGCCAGGCGCCACAGGCTGACGCCCGCCGCGCGCATGGCGGTTATTTCATTGTAACGGCTGTGGTTGGTCGTCGTGTAAAGCAGCGCCAGCAACAGCGAAACCGGGATAACCTGTTCCACCAGCAACTCCGGCAGCGTGACAATATAATATTGCACGATGTCCCAGAACAGGAGATGAGCCTCAAGAAAACGGTTGATCTGAAATATCAGGTCAAACGCGATGTAAAAAATCAGGAACCCGCCCAGACAATATCCCAGCGGCACGAGCAACTCGCGCAGTAAGTAACGGTCCAAGACACGCACGGGCAATCGCGGTCAAGGCTCCGGCATCGCCGAATGGATGAACTTGGCCAGGTCCGCTTTCAACGCCACCCGTGACGGCTTGTTCAGATACATCATGTGCCCGGCTTCGTAATAGCCCATGCTCACGTTCCCGCGAAGGTTCGGCGGGAGGCCCATGTGATCGAACGTATAGCGCGTGGCCAGATACGGCGTGGCCAAATCATAATGGCCATTGGCCACAAAGACTTTCAGGTACGGATTATGGGTCATCGCCTCGCGCAAATTTTCCGCGATGTCCAGATAACGATTGCGCGCCTGACTATAATCCCATGGCTGCACTTTGCCGGTCAGGACTTCGTAAGGCAGGTCGCTCTCGAATTTCAAATCTTGCCGGACGTAATCATTAAACGCGGCCGCGAATGGGCCGAGCGCCGTCGTGTAACTCGGATCATACTCCGGCGTTTCTCCGATCAAATCGGAGTCCTGCCCCGTGACGCGGCTGTCGTAACGGCCCACGGTCAGGCGCTCCTTGCGCAGCAACTCCTTGAAAAATTGGCTGGCATGAATGCGCAAATTGGCGAGATCAACGTATTCTTCGGATAACCCGGTCAGGCGCGCCAGTTCTTTGACGGTGGCGGCGCGCTCTTCGGGCGGCAGGACGGCGCCTTGCATCAAGGCCAGCGTGTAGGAGCCGAGCGCGAATTTCTCGGATTCCTGCAGGGCCTTGGCGCGGTCGGCCTGCAAATCGGGCGGCAATTTCTTGTGATACCAGGCGGTCGCGGTTTCCGTGGGCAGGTAGAGAATGTAAGGCAAATCGTTGCCCGAATTAAAACTGATGGTCGAAAAATCCAGCACGGCCGACACCAGCGCGATGCCGTTGAGATACAGGCCGTAACGGTCTTCCAAATAGCCGGCCAACCCGGACGCGCGCGTGGTTCCGTAACTTTCGCCGATGAGGAATTTCGGCGACAGCCACCGGTCGTAGCGCGTCGTGTAGAGGCGGATGAAATCGCCGACCGAGCGCAAGTCCTGGTCCACGCCGTGATAATTGGCCGGGCTTTCGCCGGGAACCGTGCGGGTGAAACCGGTGCTGACGGGGTCCAGGAAGACGAGGTCCGTTTGATCGAGCAACGACTCGTCGTTATTAACCAGGCGAAATGGCGGGGCGGGCAACTGGCCGTCGTCCTTCATGAAAACCCGGCGCGGCCCCAGCAATCCCATATGCAGCCACAAAGAGGCGGAGCCAGGGCCGCCATTGAACGCGAAGGTTAGCGGACGTTCGTGGCGGTTCGTGTGGTCCAGGCTCGTGTAGGCAATGAAGAAAAAGGAAACGAGCGCCTTGCCTTCTTCATCCTTGACCATAATGGTGCCTGCTGTCGCTTTATACTTTACTTCGGCGCCGTTGATGGTGACGGTGTTGGTGGTCTCCGATAGTTCGTCTTTCAACTCCTTGTCCTTGCCAGGAGCTTCCTTCTTCGACTCGTCGGGTTTCTTGTCCGCTGTGGCGGCCGGCGGCGCGGCGCGGCGATCTCCTCCTCCGCGGCGGCTGGCACGGCCAGCTTCCTGCGCGCGGATGGCCGGCGGCAGCATCGTTCCGGCCAGCAAAAGGGCCAGCATAAATCGGTATTTCATATTGATTCTCTTTCTTTTGCGAGCTTGCGATTCAATGCGACGACATCATCGTAACGAACCAATGACCCGCCAAAAATATCCAAGGCCGACCCAATTGTCAGGTTAATTTTGCCGCCGCCGGCATCCGCGACATCTTCCAAGTCGCTCAGCGCCTTCGCCCCTCCGGCATAAGTCGCGGGCCGCGGCGACCAAAGTCCCAACAACCGCACCAGTTCCAAATCAATTCCGCGGCACAAGCCCTCGACGTCCGCCGCGTGAATTAGGAATTCATCGCACCATCCACCGAGTTGGGCCAAAGTTTCAGGTTCGATTTTGAGGCTGGTAAATTTTTGCCAGCGATCTGTCACCACGAAATAGTCCGCTCCTCTTTTGCGGCAGCTTAAATCGAGAACAAGCCGGTTCCGGCCAATGGCGCCCGCGAGCGCTTTAAGCCGCGCCCAATCCAATTCGCCGCCGGAAAAAATCCATGAGGTCACGATTACGTGAGAAGCGCCCGCGTCCAGCCAGCCGGCCGCGTTTTCCAATCCAATGCCGCCGCCCACGTGCAATCCGCCCGGATAAGCGGCCAGGGCGTCGCGCGCGGATTGTTCATTGCCCGGCCCCAGCATGATGACGTGGCCGCCCGCAAGGCCGTCGCGCCGGTAAAGTTCGGCGAACCACCGGCTCGGACGCTCGGAAACGAAATGGACGCGCAAATCGGAAGGCTGGCCGGTCAGGCTCCCGCCGACGATTTGTTTGACCTTGCCCTCATGCAGATCGATGCACGGCCGGAACATGGTCAGCCTTGGCCGAGTTTGCGGGATTTATCCGTCGCGGCGCGGACGGCGCTCATCAAAGCGGCCCGCACTTTGCCTTTTTCCAATTCGTGCAGCCCCTCGATGGTCGTGCCGCCAGGACTTGTCACCATGTCCTTAAGCACGCCGGGGTGAAGCCCCGTTTCGAGCACCATTTTGGCGCTGCCCAGCAGCGTCTGCGCCGCGAGCCGCGTGGCCACATCGCGCGGCAGGCCCGAAGCCACGCCGCCATCGCTCAACGCCTCGATCATCAAATAGGCATAAGCCGGCCCGCTGCCGCTGAGGCCCGTCACCGCATCAAGCATCGCTTCTTTCAGCGGAAAGGCCAGGCCGACGGCGGAAAAAATCCTTTGCGTGAGGGCCGCGTCGGCATCCGTCGCAGCCTTGCCCAACGCGAAGACCGAAGCGGAAGCGCCCACCAGGGCGGGAGTATTGGGCATCACGCGAATGACCCGCGCGCCCTCGCCCAGCGCGCCTTCCAATCGGGAGATCGGCACGCCGGCCGCCACCGAAATGAGCAAATGGCCGGGGGTGATGGAAGGCCGGATTTCCTGGAGCAAATCCGCGACGTTATGCGGCTTAACCGCCAGAACGAGCACGCGAGCGAATCGCGCGATCCCGGCATTGGAGGCCGATGTTTTGGCTCCGGTCTGGCTGGCGAAAGCAGAGAGGGCCGCCGGCATGGGGTCGCTCGCGCGGACGTCCGAGGCCTTGACCAGGCCGGCCGAGATCACGCCCTTGGCCAGCGCCGAGGCCATTTTGCCCGCGCCCAAAAATCCGATGGTCAGCTTGTCCGCCATGGCAGCCTTATTAGTGCGGCCCCTGGCAAATAGCCATACAATTTTGTTTGCCAGCCATGCTCAATCTCGCGTCCGCAGAGGTCTGATTGACGCCGCGCCATCTTTCAGGCCGGCCGCGCCCGCAACCAGCTTGATCGTTCCGATATGCTTCGGGTCTCCACGAACGATGACAAGGCACAGCCCATTGAACGCTTTGCGGTCGTGCGATTGAAATGATTCGAAACTCGCGGAATCGCCATTATCAGTGGCCACGATCTCGCCCTCCCCCTCAGCGCTGAAATGGATTAGATTATCCGCGCGTGGGACGGTGCGCCCCTTCCTGTCTCGAACCACGACCGTGACGAAGGATAAATCGCGCCCGTCCCACAGAATCTGGGCACGGTCAGGAATTAACTCAAGTTGGGCGGGGCTTCCGGCCGTTTCCATCGTTTCTGCCGCCCGGCAACCCAACCGCGAGCGCGGCGGCTGGTACACAACGCCGTCCCAGCGGAGCTTGGAAGGCGGCCCATGCCTCCACCGCCCGTCGGCCGCGCGGCGAACGGCCCGTTCTTGCCGGATGTCGTAAAGCAAACTCACGTCCATGTTCGCGGGATCGCCGCTGGTGAACCGCCAGTCATCATCAATCGAAACACGTTCCCTAGGCGCGGGCCGGGCCGCCACGACTCCGGAAGCCAGCAGGCTCAGAAAAACTGGAAACAACGCGCGGGGTGACACTAGTGAGCTGGGGTTGTTGCTGTTGGATGGATGCCGGCGCTGGGATCGCCCGTCGGCGCCGGAGCGTGGTCGGTTTTAGCGGGCGGGCCGAGCAGTTCGGTGAAGATCGGTTTCAAACCGTCCGCCCAAACCTGGTAGCCTTTGACGGTCGGATGCAGCTTATCCCGGCTGTTCATCATGCCGTCATAAAGTTTGCCCTCCTTGTCGGCCAGCCGGTCATTGACGTTCAGGTAGCGGACGCGTTTCCCATCGGTGAACCGGGCGGACAAGCCGTCCTCCAGGCGGGATGCCAATTCAAAACTCGGCCGCCGCGAGCGCAATTAGAAGGCGAATGCGTCTGAAGCTTTGCTGGCATTGATACTCGCGGGTCACGCGGCGATGGTAGCGTTTTCGGACAAATGAGCAATTTAAACTTCGCCCAGCGGCTCCCCGGCAGCATCCCGATTTTCAGACGTGCGCTGAGTGATGGAAAGTGTTTTCCCCTATTGTCATAAACCCCGCGGAAGGTGTAGGGTTTCGCAATGCAAATCGACGATCTCCAGCCCAGCAAGCTTTTGGTCAGGCACGTTTTCCTCAATCGCTTTTTGGGGCCGGCCGGGCGCTGGGTTAAAGAGGCGGAGGCGGCGCTTAACTTTCCCAATCTTCTGAATGCCATCAATACCTGCCTTGGCAAGGAACTCAAAAATGTCGAGTTAATCCTTCGCTTTGACGGCAGCCGGCCTGACCAGCGCATTCCTCTCGACGCTCTCCAATAGCCCTCGCGTTTTCCTCCGGGAAGTGGGGCAAATTCCTACGACCTTCTACGATTAACTGCCTATGGCAGGGTGCTGGCGGGCGCATTACGTTCAGGCTGAGAGTATTAAACAGGAGAATTATCTATGAAACAAAATACGATCCTCGGATGGTCCGCCGGCCTGGCAGCGGCAGCCGCAATGTTAATGGCCATTCCGACCTCCGCCTCGGCGGCGCCCTCCGACAAAGACAAGTCTTATAAGGGCATCATCAAATATGTCAACGAATCGGAACATACCATTACGGTCAGAGGTTCGCTTAAGGGTTTATTCGTTTTGAGACGAACGTTTGAACTGGGCAAAGACTGTTCCGTCACTCTATGGGACAACTCTTCCGGGCAAGTCGGAAACTTGCATCCAGGCCAAAACGTGATTGTTAGTTACGTGAATGTTCACGGAGTGCTGGCGGCTGATGGCGTTAAACAGCAGCCCATGCGTTACACCGGCATCGTCAAATTCATGGACCCGCAAAGCCGCCTGTTGGTGCTGCGCAAGTTGGGCCATGACAAGCGATTCGCCCTGGCTGCCGACTGCGGAATCGTCCTGAACGGCCAGAAAAAAGGCACGATGGCCAGCATTGAGCCCGGCGATCACGTTGAGATCGTTTATGAGAAGCCCGGACATGAGGACCTCGCGCGCCAAATTGCCCAGACCAGCGTCCGGTTCACCGGCGCGATCATGGCCGTGGATTTGGGGAATCGCACGGTCACAGCTCAGGGAGCTTACGGCGCCCGGCAATTCACGCTGGCCAAAGACTGCTCGATTGTGATGGAAGGCAGAATCGACGCACCCATGATGGACTTGCAGCCGGGCCAGCGCCTGACCATCAATTATGATGAAGTCAACGGCGTCGATGTGGCCACCCGCATCGGCCCTGCCGAAGCCGCTTCCGCCCCCCCCGCCAATGCTCAAGCGAACCGGTAATTTATGAACGCTATTGTGCGTGAAGACGGCACGATCAAAGCCGTCCGAATTCATTCCTTCGGCGGCCCGCGCGTCGTGCGCTTGGAAGACGTGCCGCCGCCCAGCGAACCGGCGCCGGGAGAGGCGCTGGTTCGCGTTCACGCGGCGGGCGTGAACCCGTTCGATTGGAAGGTGCGCGACGGCTTGCTCGGGCCGCTGCCGATGCCGCGCACGCTGGGCTGCGATTTTTCCGGCGTGGTGGAAGCCTTGGGGCCTGGGGTCACTGATTTTTTTGTGGGGCAGCCGGTCTTCGGACATTCCGGTTTTGGCGGCGCATTCGCGGAATTGATGATCGCACCTGCCTCCGGCCTTGCCGCCAAGCCTCCGGGCCTGGATGACCTGGAGGCGGCCGCCACGCCGCTGGCCGCTATGACCGCCTGGCAGGCGCTCTTCGAGACGGCCGGGCTTCAGAGCGCGCAAAGAGTTTTGATTCACGGCGCGGCTGGGGGAGTCGGCATGTTTGCGGTGCAATTGGCGCTGCGCCAGGGCGCGTGGGTGATTGCCACGGCTTCCACGCCGAACATTCCCTTTTTGCGCCAGCTTGGCGCGCATCAGGTGATTGATCACACATCTGCCCGGTTTGAAAAATCCGCCGGGCGCGTGGATGTCGTTCTGGACCTTGTCGGCGGTGAAACGCAGGAGCGTTCGTGGAATGTGCTCAAAACTGGCGGCCATCTTGTCTCCACAGTGGAAACGCCCTCCCGTGAGAAGGCCTTCCGGCGCGGAGTTGACGCGCGGAAGATGACAACGCAAACCCGGTCCGATGATTTGATCTTGATGGCCGACTTGATCACCAATGGCGAAATCAAAGTCATGGTGGATCGAACTCTTCCACTGTCCCGCGCCTCCGAGGCGTTGGAAATGATCCGGTGCGGTCACACGCGAGGCAAAATCGTATTGGCCGTCGAACGCGAGCCGGAGATGGATTGACCAAACAAACCGAGACTCGTCCGACGGCAGCGGCAATGTGCAAATATATGCGGCGCCCTAATTGTTTTTGACAAACATCTTGCCAGGCAATTGCCGCACCAGCCGCTTCATTTCCAGGCCCAGCAGCGCGACCGACACCGCCGAGGCAGGCAGGCCGCTGCGGCGGATGATGTCATCAATGCCCGTTTCCTGGTTGTCAATGAGATCGTAGAGGGCTGTCTCGTTGTCCGACAGCGACAGAGCGGGCAGGCTGGGCGCGTCCTTAATCATCGAGGGCCGATTATTGGCGGGGAAGAGATACTCGAATTCGCACAGGATGTCCTCCGCGCCTTCGCACAGCTTGGCCCCGTTTTTGATTAATTCGTGGCAGCCTTTGCTGCGCGGAGAATCGATGCGGCCTGGCACGGCGAACACTTGGCGTCCGTTGTCCGCCGCCATTCTTGCGGTAATCAATGCGCCGCTGCTGAGGTTCGCCTCCACCACGACTGTTCCGAGCGTCATGCCCGCGACCAGCCGATTGCGAATGGGAAAGCTCTGCTTGTCCGCTTTGTGGTTGAACGGAAATTGCGTGACGACAGCCCCTTGGGCGGCGATGCGCTCGAACAATTCCCGGTTCTCCGCCGGAAAAACGATATTGATGCCCGTCCCCAGCACCGAAACGGTGCGCCCCTTGGATTGCAGCGCGCCTTGATGCGCGGCCGTGTCGATGCCGCGCGCGCCGCCGCTCACGACAGTCACGCCGATATACGCCAATTGGTAGGCCAGCTTGCGGGCGGTTTCTATTCCGTAATGGGTCGTCATGCGCGAACCGACGATCGCCACCGCGTTCTGGTCTTTGGATGTTAGTTCGCCTTTGACGTAAAGCACGATGGGCGGATCGTAAATTTGCTTGAGCAGCGGCGGGTAAGCTTCGTCCGATGCAATGACAACGCGGCATCCGAATTGTTCGATCCGCTGCAATTCTCCCGTGAGGTCGATGGATTTTTCCCAACCGGCGATGGCAGCGGCGGTTTCTGGACCGATGCCGTTGACGCGCCGCAACTCGGAGGCATTCGCGCGAAGGATGGCGGCGGCTTCCCCAAAGTGCTCGATCAACAGGCGCGCCCGCACCGGGCCGATTCCATCGATCAGGTTCAGAGCTATAAAAGCTTCGCGGTCATCCACATGCGAAGCAAAGACTCTTTCGCGGCGTTAGGCAAGCTTTTTAACCGGCAGGAAGAGGTTTAAACGAGCCATCGGCGCGGGACGAATTCTCAGAGGCATCGAGACCGCGGTTTGGACGGCTTTTTGTGGCATGTCACCGCCAAATCGCCTGCCCTGAGCCGTCCAGTTTTGCGACCGATTGGGCCGGCATCTTTAAAGCCGATTCTTCCACAGTGTTCACTTCAATCGAATGATACTTGATCGTCCCGTTGCCGACTGGAGACTGCCACCCAATTCGAGTGGGCATTAGAAATCCGGCAAATTCCCGGTAATCGCCAAATGTGGTTTGCTTCAACGCCTTCCCGAATTCCGTTTCCACAACTTCCATGATCCCAGACAGAAGGAAGCTGCTGGCATCATAATAGTGAATCTCCTCGCGGCGGCATTTTGTCATGAAGTCCACGGCATAGCACATTCTGCCTCCAAACGAGGCTTCACCAAGACAGGCCGCGGACTCGACCCGGAAGATCAGCGACTTCTGGAGAATCTGAGCCGCTTTGCCGCATCAGCTTACGCCGTCTTGGTCTCCACCGGAGGATTGAAACCCATTCTTAATGGCGAGGCTTTGGCGGCCAAAGCACGATAGCCGCCCCGCGGTTTAGCGGCTCGATTATCCCGCGCTTGACATAATTTTTCGCCATGAGATAGTCCCGCCACGATGAACATTAAACCAGCGCTTGCTTTGACTGCTTTCGGATTCTTGCTGGCGGGATTTTCTGCCGCCGCGCAAGACGGACCTCCCCCTCAACATAAATGGGACATCAGCAAAGTTGATGTCACCAAACTTCCACCCGCTTCGGACCAGAAGGATGTGACCTACGAAAAGGACATCCAGCCTCTGTTCAAGGCGTCTTGCACCGGCTGCCACGGCGAACGCCGGCCCCGCAAGGACTTTCGACTCGACAGCTTGGATGATGTTCTCAAAGGAGGCCGCGATGGCAAAATGGTCGTTCCCGGCGACAGCAAAAACAGCCTGCTCGTCGCGGCGGCCGCGCAAATCCAAGACAGCATTGCGATGCCTCCCAAGCGCCGCGGACCGCCCGGCGGCGGACCTGGCGGGCCTGGCCCGGGCACCCCGCCTCCTGGCGCGGACGGCGGAGCGGGAGCCCCTCCCCCTGCTGGCGGACCGCCCGGACGCCGCGGCCCCCCGGCCAAACCGCTGACAGCCGAACAAGTCGGCTTGATCCGCGCGTGGATTGACCAGGGCGCGAAATAAGCGGCCTTGGTTCATCCCAGTTGAATTGGTCCCGCGCCTGCGCCACTTTGAAGCCATGTGCGGGAAGCAGTTCGTTGTCGTGTTGTGTTGTTCGGCGCTCATGGCGGCCGGACAAACCCAGGGCCAGCCATTGCCCAAGATCACTCTTCGCCCGGTTTTTCCAAAGTTGCAGTGCAGCAATCTTGTTTGGATGGCGCAAGCGCCTGACGGCTCCGGCCGGTTCGTCGTCGCGGGACAGGACGGCTGCATCCAAATCGTCCACAAAGGCTCCGACGGCAGCGATGCCAGGGAATTTCTCAGCATCGAAGACCGGCAGCCGCACGTGTCAACGGAACAGGGGTTATTGTGCCTGGCCTTTCATCCTGGCTTTAAAACCAACCGCCTTTTTTACACCTTTTACTGCCGTCAGAATCCGCGCCGCACGGTGCTGAGCGAATGGAAGGCCTCCGCCGCCGATCCCGATCTCACGGACACCAATTCCGAACGAATCCTGCTGGAAATTCCGCAGCCCTCCGACGTCCACAAGGCAGGCCAGCTTGCTTTTGGCCCCGACGGGTTTCTCTATGTCAGCGTCGGCGACGGCGGCGGGCAGAACGACGAATATGGCGCGGCCCAAAACTGTTCCAGCTTGCGCGGGAAAATTCTTCGCATTGACGTCAACACCCGTTCGACCATCGGCGCTCATGGCACGCGCGAGACGCTGCCCTACGGGTTGCCGCCGGACAACCCGTTCATCCACGAGCCGGATTTTTGGGAGAACAGCGTGCGCAAGGAAATCTGGGCCTACGGATTGCGCAACCCGTGGCGATTTAGTTTTGACCGCCAGACCGGCCAAATCTGGGCGGGCGATGTGGGCCAGGACAAATGGGAGGAAATCGATCTCATCGTCAAGGGCGGCAATTACGGATGGGGCGAGCGCGAAGGCGCGCATTATTTCAAGCCCGGCCCGCGGGGAGCGCGCTACATTGATCCGGTCATGGAATATCCGCACAACACCAACTTAATGTCGCAATGCCTCTTTCCCGATCACAGCATCGGGGCGGCCGTGGTGGGCGGCTACGTTTATCGCGGCGCGAAGCATCCCTCCCTCCGCGGCGTTTATATTTACGCGGATTACGCGCTGGGCACGATCTGGGGCTTCCGCTGCGCGGGCGGAAAAATCACAGCCGAAGGCACGCTCCTGGACCAGCCGAAAAACATCTCCAGCTTCGCGCAGGACCTTGACGGCGAATTATACGCCCTGGGATATGAAGGGCGCGTTTTTGAAATCGACGCGCCGTGATTGCCTTCGGGGTTGCGCGGCGCCATCATCAAGAACTTTAGCCTTTAACCTTTGAGCCAGCCGGGATACTAAGAATAGCCATGCGATTTATCGCCAGAATCATTGAAAAGCTGCAGCGGCACCCCAAGCGGGTCGTGTTCCCGGAAGGGACCGAGCCGCGCGTGCTCCAGGCGGCGCGCCAATTCTATTCGTTGCGGCTGGGCGCCCCCATTTTGCTGGGCGACCGGACGCAGGTCAAACAGGCCGCGGCGGAATTGAACGTCTCCCTGGAAGGGGTGCGCATCATCAACCCCGCTGAGAGCGAGGATTTGCCGGCTTTCGCCAAGCGTTACGAATTGTTGCGCCGCTTCAAAGGCATCGAGGAAAAAGAGGCCCGCGAAACGATGCGCAATCCCAATTACTACGGCGCCATGATGCTGGCCATGCACCAAGTCGATGGTTTCATCTCCGGCACCAATCAAAGTTCCGGCAGCGTCTTGCGGCCGTTGTTTCAAATCGTCAAAGTCGCCCCCGCCGCCACGACCGCGTCCAGTTGCATGGTCATGGAAGTGGAGGACACGCGCTTCGGGCAGGAAGGCGTGCTGTTCATGGGGGATTGCGGCGTCATCCCGGAACCGACCGTCCCGCAACTGGCGGACATCGCCGTCTCGACCGCGCTCCTGAGCCATCAATTGCTGGGCGTGCGCCCGCGCGTGGCCCTGCTTTCCTATTCGACCAAAGGGAGCGCCACCCACCCTTCCATCGGCAAAGTGCAAGCCGCCACCGCCCTGGCCCAAAAAATCGCCCGCGACACCGGATTCCAGGCGGATTTCGACGGGGAGTTGCAAGTGGACGCCGCGCTGGTGCCCGAAATCGCCACGCGCAAGCTGCCGGAGAGCAAAGTGGCCGGCCGCGCCAACGTCCTGATCTTTCCTGATCTCAACGCCGGCAATATCGCGAGCAAATTAATCCAGCACGTGGCCAAGGCGCACGCTTACGGCCAGATTCTGCTGGGCATGGACCGCCCCTCCGCCGACGTTTCCCGCGGCGCCAGCGCCCATGACATTCTTGGCGTGGCCGCCATCGTCGGCCTCCAATCTATCGCTTACAAGGAGCTTTATCCGGCGCAGGAAGTGGACCAAATCTCCCTGTCACTGCAATAGTCTTGGAGCGCCATGCTTACTTTGAATACTGTCACGCCGCGCATTTTCATCGCAGCCACCCGCCAAAACGAAGGCAAGACGACCACCTCGCTCGGACTGCTGTCGGCCTTGCAGCAGTTCTATCCGCGCATCGGCTACATCAAACCGGTCGGCCAGCGCTTCATCGAAATCGAGGAGCAAAAAATCGACGAGGACACCGTCCTGATGGACACAGTTTACCGCCTCAATTGCCCGTTGGTCGATATGAGCCCGATCGCCGTCGAGCCGGATTTCACCCGCAAATATCTCCAATCTTCCAACAACGAAGCGCTGGTCAAAAAAATCATCAAAGCTTTCGACCGCGTCGCGTGGGAGAAGGATTTTGTTCTGTGCGAAGGCTCCGGCCATGCCGGCGTCGGCTCGGTCTTTGATCTCTCCAACGCCCAAGTCGCAAAAATACTTGACGCCAAGGTTGTCATCATCAGCCAGGGCGGCATCGGCAAGCCCATCGATGAGCTATATCTCAATCAGGCGGTTTTTGAGCGCGAGGGCGTCGAAATCATCGGCGTCATCCTCAACAAGGTGACTACGGAAAAGCTCGATCAAGTCACCGAGTTCGCCCGCCGCGGGTTGCGGCGCAAAGGGCTGGATTTGCTGGGCGTCCTGCCGCACCAGCACATTTTGGCCCGCCCGACCATTGCCGCGATTCAAGAGGAATTGCGCGCCGCGCCGTTGAATCATGCCAAGCCGTCCCACAACTTGGTCGCCAGCGTCGTCATCGGCGCCATGAGCGCGGCCAACGCGGAGAACCATTTCGCGCGCGACACGCTCGTCATCACACCCGGCGACCGCGAGGACATTATCCTGGCCGCCGCCAAGGCCGCCGCCGAACCCAGCCGCCAATTGGCCGGCATGGTGCTGACTGAGAAAATCAAGCCGACTGACGGCGTCCTGCGCGTCGTCGAGCATGCGCCGTTCCCGATCCTGCTGGCGCGGGAGGACAGCTACGAAGTCGCCTCGCTCGTCCACAATCTCATCGTCAAAACGCACGCGGCCGACACGGAAAAAATCTCCGTCATCCGCGACCTCATCGCCACGCACGTGGATGTCGATAAGATTTTACGGGCAATGAAATTGTGAAACTTCCCTTCACTTTAAATCCGGCCCTGGAACACCTGCCGGTCTATCAGCCTGGCCGCCCCATCCCGGAGGTCGCCCGCGAACTGGGTTTGGACCCCCGCGGCATCATCAAGCTGGCATCCAACGAAAATCCGCTCGGTCCCTCGCCCGACGCGCTGGCCGCGCTCAGGAAAGCCCTGGCGGGATTGAGCCTCTATCCCGATGGCAATGCCTTCTACCTCAAGCAAAAGCTGGCCGCCAAATTGGGCGTGACGCCGGCGAATTTGGTTTTGGGCAACGGCTCCAATGACATCATAGAATTTCTCGGCCACGCCCTGCTGGGGCCGGGCGGCGAAATGGTCGTCTCGCAGTATTGCTTCGCCATTTACCCCATCGTGGCCAAGTTGCTGGGCGCGCGCGTCATCACCGTGCCAGCGCGCAATCACGGCCACGATTTGCCGGCCATGCTCCGGGCCGTCACGGTCAATACCAAGCTCGTTTTCGTGGCCAATCCCAACAATCCAACCGGAACCCTCGCGCCCGCCGCCCACGTGCGGCAGCTTGTCAAAGAATTGCCCGAAAGCGTGGCGCTGGCCATGGACGAAGCCTACTTTGAGTACCTGGAAAAGCCGCTGGATTTGCTCCCGCTCATCCGCGCTGGGCGCAAGCCGAACCTGATTCTCCTGCGCACGTTTTCAAAGATTTACGGGCTGGCCGGATTGCGCCTCGGCTACGGCATCGGGCACCCGGAATTCATCGCCGCGCTGGAAAAAATCCGGCAGCCGTTCAACGTCAATTCCCTCGCCCAAACCGCCGCGCTGGCCGCCCTGGATGACACCGCGCACCTCGAGAAAACGCGCTGGAACAATTTCGACGGGCGGAAATTCCTCGAAAAATCCTTCGCCGCCATGAAGCTGGAATTCGTTCCGACGGCCGCGAATTTCATCTTGGTAAAAGTCGGCGCGGGGCAGGAAGTCTTCGAGCAATTGCAGCGCCGCGGCATCATCACGCGGCCCATGGGCGGATACCAATTGCCAGAGTGGATTCGCGTTTCCATCGGCGTCCCGAAAGAGAACGAGCGCTGCATCAAGGCGCTCCGGGAAATCCTGGCGCGACGGCATGGCGAGGCTCCGTCCGAGCCATCGCCCTGTTAAATTCAACTCTCGCTTACTGCGGCCGCCCCTGGCGTCCATTCGCGCCTGGCTGGCCCTGCCTTCCAGCCATGGAACCTTGCCCTTGTCTGCGGGAGCGCGTGCCAGCATTCGCCCCGGCTGGGCTTGAGGGTTGGAAGCTCGTCTCGAACGACGACGCGAGAAGGTTCTTGTTCGTTTGGATGCTATCGTAAGTTTCCGTGATGGTGCCTTTGAGTTTGCCCATCATCTCCATCGCCTTGCGCTGCGTTGACGGAAGTTTCTTGAGTTCCGCCTCGTCCATTTTGCCGCCGAGATTGATCTCGATTTGGTAAATAAGAAAATTTTCCTTGCCGACCCACAGCAGAATATTCTGGTGGTTGGCTTCGCCGGTCAGCACGTAGGAAGCCTCGCCGTTGGCGCTGGGCAGATTGGTCTTGGTGAAATTTCTGGCAGCTTCAGCCACGCTGTTGGTTGTGCTGAAAAACACCTCCGCGATTCCGCCGCTCAACAAAAAGGCGGAACTGGCGGCCGGCGCCATGGCTTCATCGCGCGTTTTGACTTTGTTCGGACGGTAGGGGCCGTAACCGACGTAATTGCCCCTGCCCGAATTCCACGCCACGCCTTTGACAGGCTGCCCTCCGGGAACGGCCGTCTCCCATTCCAGCCGGAAGTTATTCGTGCGGGCCAGTTGCAATGAACTTGTGGTGGAGAGGCGCACGGCGGTTTTGCCGGGCACCAGCGCGGACATGTCAATCTCCGTCACGGTCTTGCCCTTGGCCGTATAATCGGCCATGCCCTTATACGCGTCGGCGACCTTTTGCAGGACTTCCTCGGTCGTCAACTCCGGCGGTGGAGGCGGCGGGGTGTTGGTCGGAGTCAAATCGGCCGTCTCCATTTTTTGGTTCCCATGCGAAACCATCTTCGTAATTTGCGGCCAAAAATAGATGGCCGCCGCGATGGCCGCCGCGCCCGCGGCCAGTCCCGCGATCAGGCCGGTCTTGGGCTTTTTCCTTCGCATAGGTTTGCCGGCGTTCGGCGGAGGCGCGGCGGGAGCAGACGGCGCCTCGTGGGCGGCTGGCTGGGCCACGCTCAATTTAGGCGCCGCCGCGGACGCGCCCGGCGCCGCCGGAACGACCAACACCGCCTGGCAAGACGGGCAATTGATTTGAAGACCGGAGTACTCGGAAGTCGCCGAAATATTCTGCTGACAATTGGGACAACAAAACTTGAACTCGCTCATAAAAGGAACATTGAAACGACACTACCTCATTCAAAACGTTTCGTCACGCAGGTTTTGGCGAATTTTTGACGAATTTTTCGAGGCGGCTTGAATGTTCTGGCGGCTGCGCATGCTGAATGGAATGAGCAGAATTGCCACGGCAGGTAATTCTCCAGAGTCGCTGGAACTGACTGGCGAGGACAAGCGGCTCCTTGGTGAACGGATCGAACTTCGCAACAAAACCTGAACGCGGGGTCATCGTGGGAGGATGTTTACGCCCGCATCACGCCGCGCCAGGCAGCCGCGCCACATTTGCAAAATCCGGCGCCCCGGCTAGATTCTGTTCATGAGCGAAACGCGGCCCGAACTCGGCCAGGACTCCCCCGCCAACATCGAAACCGTTAGGGCGCGCTGCGTCATCACAGGGGGCGGGCCGGCCGGCATTATGGCCGGATTCCTGCTCGCGCGCGCGGGTGTGGATGTGCTCGTTTTGGAAAAACACAAGGATTTCTTCCGCGATTTCCGCGGCGACACGATTCATCCTTCTACTTTGGAATTGATGCACGAGCTTGGCATCCTGGAGGATTTTCTCAAGCGACCGCATCAGGAATTGCGCGAAATCAAAGCGCACATTGGCGGCAAAGTCGTTCACATCGGGGACTTCACGCATCTGCCCACACACTGCAAATTCATCGTCTTCATGCCGCAATGGGATTTTCTGGATTTTCTATCCGGCCATGCCCGGCGTTATCCGAATTTCCGGTTGCGCATGGAAACCGAAGTCACGGATCTGCTGCTCGAAGGCGGCCGCGTGGCCGGCGTCAAGGCTCGCGCGCCCAACGGCCTGCTGGAGGCGCGCGCGGATTTGGTCATTGGCGCCGATGGGCGCGCATCCACCATCCGGGCGCGCGCGGGATTCGAGGTTCTTGATTTCGGCGCGCCGATCGATGTCCTTTGGTTCCGCCTTTCCAAACAGGCGGATGATCCGGCTCAGGCTTTCGGCTTCGTCAATGCCCGCCAATTCATGGTGCTCGTTGATCGCGGCGATTATTGGCAATGTGCCTACATCATCCGCAAGGGCACGTTTGAAGAACGAAAGCAGCGCGGCCTGGAGGCCTTTCGCGGCGATCTGGCCCGTTGCGCCCCGTTTCTCGCCGGCCGCGTCAACGAAGTCAGGCAATGGGACGATGTCAAACTGCTAACCGTCAAAGTTGATCATTTGCGCGAATGGCATCGCGACGGCCTGCTGTGCATCGGCGATTCCGCCCATGCGATGTCGCCCGTCGGCGGAGTCGGCATCAACCTGGCCATCCAAGACGCCGTGGCCGCGGCGAACATCCTTGGAAAAAAACTTCACGAGGGTTGCGTCGAGCCAGGTGATTTAAAAGCCGTCCAACTCCGCCGCGAACGCCCCGCCCGAATGACGCAGCGGGTGCAGATATACCTGCACAAACATTTCTTGGAGCGCATATTCGATTCCCCCGAAGCAATTCCCCCGCCCTTCCTCATGCGCCTGCTGGAAGAAGTCCCGCGTTTCCGCCGAATCCCCGCCCGCATGGTCGGCATCGGCTTCCGCCCCGAACACATCAGTCCTGGCAGTTGAGTCAATATATAACCGCAGTGTTCCTTTACAACTAACATTTCCCCGCGCCGCCGCGTTTGGCTCGGATTGCAAAACTCAAAACAAGACCAGCGAAGCCACCCACTACCGCTCTCCAAGCGAGACTGGGCAGTTCTGTCCGAAGCGCCGAATCACCTGCATTTCTTCCATCAAAAGCGCCAGGCTGGTTTGCGCCAGCCCGAGATTGGCAGAAAGATATTTCAACATATCATTGGCTGTTGAATGCAAAGCGCCCGCCGGCGCCAGGGCTTGCAATTGATAATCAGCCGCGCGGCGGCCATTTTCATTGTGGACCGCCGCTGCCCGAGCTTTCAGTTCGGGAGTTAAAGTGATGCGGGTGCTATCCAATTGCAGTGGCTGGCAAATGCGGTTCACAACAAGAGATTCAAAGTTTGTTCCTGCTTTGAGTGTCATGGCCTGGCCGAGCAAACTCATCCCAAGATTGGAGTATTGAAATTTCGTTCCCGGCTCGTTTGTTAAATGATACCCGGAAAGAAATGAATACATTTTCTCAACGTCAAAGGACCCGCCGGCAGGTCAATGACGAATGCCGCGGCCAGCAAACTGGCCAAGGCGGTTGAGGCGGCGCGCCAAATTGCCTTTCGAGAAGAGTGTCGCATAAATAGAATAGACACCAGCCCGCGCCCAATCGTTTCACTCTCAAGCGGAGGCCGCCGCGAATTCGCGCAGGACGGCCTGCACTTCCGGAGATCCCATAGGCTCGGACGGCGGCTTCACCCCAGCTTTGAGCAGGACTCTGACGGTTTCCGCGTAATCGGCGTTTTCAGGCTTCCAGCCGTTCTTGGAGCCGTGCATGGCCCAGCCCAGCGGCGGGCCGCCAAATGAGGCATCCTCTATTTGCAGCGGCGGATTGAATCGAAGGATGAGCCGCGCCATTTCTGCCTGGCCGTGCCAAGCCGCCCAATGGAGCGCGGTTGCGCCATGCTGGCCGCGCGCATCCACCGGCCATCCGGCTTCCAGCATCAGGCGGACGGCATCGATATTGCGATCCTCCGCCGCATCCACGAGCTTGCGTTGTTCGGCGGGCGAAAGTGATTTCGGCATGTTCGGCGACGAGGCCAGAAGGCGGTCGAAAAGCTCCTTGTCGCCAAGCTCAAGCGCGAGCGAAAGTTTCAAGGATTCCGGGCTGCGCTCCATCAAAAAGTTGAGAATATCCAGGTGGCCCGCTTGCTTGGCCAACACGTGCGGCGTCTTGTTCCAGCCCAGAGTCCAAATGTAGATGCAGCCGCCCGCTCGCGGGTCTTTCTTGGGAAAATTCTCAAGCGAGACGCTGAGGTGAATGCGGGACGGGTCCTCGTCGAGGAGGCGGCGGACAAGCTCCAATTCGCCCAAGGCCGAGGCCATGAGGAGATCGGTGCGGCACCCGCGCGAAACGAGGTATCGGGCCACGTCGCGGCGGTCGCCCATCATGTATTGGGCGGGCGTGGATTCGTGATCGACATCGAGAGCGTCGACCTCCGCGCCGTGTTCGAGGAGGAAGCGCGCCACTTCAACCGAGCAAGCCACGTGCAGTGGCGTCTGGCCGTCTCCACCGCGGGAAGCGACGGCGCCGGGATCGGCCGCAACGAGTTCGCGCAGCTTGTCCAGCATTCCGTGCCGCGCGGCCGCATAGGCATCGACACGGGCGCCGCGCGCGATCAAAAAGTCCGCCAGCCCGGAGTCGTTATCGAGCACGCCGAAGCTGCCCGCCCACCAATGGCTGCGCTGGTTGATGTCCGCGCCGGCGCGGAGCAAGAGGTCGATCATCTCGCGGTTCCTGGCATGGACGGCCGCGAGCAAAGGCGTGGCCCCGAAATGGCCGTCGGGGAGCGCTTCATCAAGCCGCTCTTTCAAGTCCGGAAATTTTTCGAGAACTTCGGCGGCGCGAGCGGTATCGCCGGCAAAAATGGCAGCTTGAAGGTCAGTAAACATAATATTTTTGTTAAGCCTTCAGGATTAGGAAGCGGGCCGCAAAGACAACGAAAAATTTTCGTCCCGCGGCTCATCTTTTCCCCGTGCTCGAAAGGGGCTGGATTTTCATTTCCCTTTATGAGATATTTTTTGCAGCGGCCCGTCCGATGAAAACGGGCATCCGACATGTCTAAAATTTCGCAGCTTCATGTCAATGGCAGCGACGCCAAAATTGACGCCGAGGGCGAGCGCACTCTTCTCAGCGTTCTGCGCGACGACCTCAATTTTTGCGGCCCCAAATACGGATGCGGCGAAGGCCGTTGCGGAGCCTGCACCGTCCTGCTTAACGGCTCGGCCATCCGCTCCTGCCAGGTCAATGTCGGAAGCGTCGGCCAGCGCAAGATCGTCACCATCGAAGGATTGGAACACGACGGCCAATTGCATCCGTTGCAGGAAGCCTTCCTCAAGCACGACGCCTTCCAATGCGGCTATTGCACTTGCGGCATGATTATGTCCGGCGTCGCGCTGCTGTCGAAGCGCAAGGATCCTTCGGAGGCGGAAATCATTCGTTTCATGGACGGCAATGTCTGCCGCTGCGGGGCCTACCAACGCATCATCGCGGCCATCAAAGACGCGGCCAAAACCCCCGTTGAAATCACGCCATGAACCGCTTGGACGGCATGCCGCTGGAGCTGGAACGCTACGAACTCTTCGAACCGCGCCGTTATCATTTCGATGTGGACCGGCGCGACTTTTTTAAAATTCTCGGCTTCGGCCTGATCATCCTCTGCGTGGCCGAGCCGGCTTCCGCGCAAGAATCGGGACGGGGCCGTCGCGGCGGCGGCGGACAGATTCCCTCCGATGTCAACGCCTGGCTGCACATCAGCGAGGACGGCGCCATTACAGTTTTCACGGGCAAAGCCGAAGTCGGCCAGAACATCCGCACCTCCCTCACGCAAGCCGTGGCCGAGGAGCTTCGCACAGCGGCGCCGGCCATCAAGCTCGTCATGGCCGACACGCTTTTGACGCCCTACGACGCGGGCACTTTCGGCAGCCAGACGACCCCGCAAATGGCCTCGCGCCTCCACCGAATGGGCGCGGCCGCCCGCGAGACGCTGTTCGATTTGGCGGCGGACCATTTCAAAGCGGACCGCGCCTCGCTCAAGATCGCGGACGGGAAAATTTCCAATAACGGCAGCGGAACGGCGGTCACTTTCGGCGAACTGACCAAGGGACAAAAACTCGTCAAATCCGTCACGGGCAATGGCGAAGTTACGCCCGCCGGCGAATGGAAAATAGCGGGAACCTCCGTGCCCAAGGTCGATGGCCGCGATTTCGTCACCGGCAAACACAAATACACGACGGACATGACCGCGCCCGGAATGTTGCATGGCCGCGTATTGCGCCCGTCCGCATTTGGCGCGACCCTGGCTTCTCTTGATTCCACCGCCGCCGAGCAAATGCCCGGCGTGACGGTCGTCCACGATGGCGAGTTTGTCGGCGTGACCGCGGCGGACCCCTTGAGCGCCGAGCATGCGGTCAACGCGCTGCGAGCGAAGTGGGACACCAAGCCGCAGCCTTCCAGCGCCGAGTTGTTCGATTATCTGCGCAAACACTCGAGCGAAGGCGGCGGGCGCGGCGGCGCCAATAGCGGTTCGATTGAGCAAGGACTGGCGGCCGCCACGCATCAATTGAAGGCCGCCTACACCATTGCTTACATCGCCCACACGCCGCTGGAACCGCGCGCGGCTCTCGCGCAATGGGACAACGGCAAGCTCATGGTTTGGACCGGCTCGCAACGCCCGTTCGGCGTGCGCTCGGAATTGGCCGGCGCCTTCGGCATCGGCGAGGAAAATGTCCATGTAATCGTGCCGGACACCGGCTCGGGATACGGCGGCAAACACACGGGCGAAGCAGCCGTCGAGGCGGCGCGGCTGGCCAAAGCGGCCGGCAAGCCGGTCAAGCTGGTTTGGACGCGCCAGGAAGAGTTCACCTGGGCCTATTTCCGCCCCGCCGGCGTCATCGATGTGACCGCCGGCGTGCGCGACGACGGAACGATCACCGCCTGGGAATTTCACAATTACAATTCCGGCGGCTCCGGCCTGGCCTGCCCTTACGACGTCGCCAACCAAAAATGCCAGGCGCACACCTCCAATTCCCCGTTGCGCCAAGGCTCCTACCGCGCCCTGGCCGCGACCGCCAATCATTTCGCCCGCGAATCGCATATTGATGACCTGGCCCGCGCCGTCAAAATGGACCCGCTGGAGTTCCGCCTGAAAAATTTGAAGGACACCCGCATGCGCAATGTCTTGCAGGCGGCGGCGGATAAATTCGGCTGGCGCGCGGGCGCTGGTGGAAATGGCCGCGGCATCGGCCTGGCCTTGGGAGCGGAGAAAGGCTCCGTCCTCGCCACGTGCGCCGAAGTGCTGGCGGACAAGGAAAGCGGCACGGTCAAAGTATTGCGCGCGGTCACGGCTTTCGATTGCGGCGCGGTCGTCAACCCGAACCATCTGAAAAACCAGATCGAAGGCGCGCTGGTCATGGGGCTGGGCGGCGCCTTGTTCGAAGCCATCGAATTTTCCAACGGCATGATTACCAATCCGTTTCTTTCGGATTATCGCGTGCCGCGCTTCAGCGACCTGCCGAAGATCGACGTCGTGCTGGTGGACCGCAAAGACGCGCCCTCCGCCGGAGCCGGTGAAACGCCGATTATGGCCATCGCGCCGGCCGTCGGGAACGCCATTTTCGCCGCTTCGGGCATCCGCCTGCGCTCGATGCCGATGGCGCCCGAGGGCCTGCGAGGATG
Source organism: Verrucomicrobiia bacterium (assembly GCA_036501625.1). Lineage (GTDB taxonomy): Bacteria > Verrucomicrobiota > Verrucomicrobiia > Limisphaerales > Palsa-1400 > Palsa-1400. Next base: position 1,284 of record DASXZY010000002.1, on the reverse strand, counting down.
AATGAATTCGGCCTCGCGCAACAAAATTGACCTTGAGGGGTTTATTGCTCACATTGAGAGTGATGACAGATTTGGCAAAGACTGATTTAGCAAAGGCCTTTAGGGTTTTAAGTGTTCTGGCGCTGGCTGGAGCCGTGGGTGTTTTTATTGGGTGGATGAAGAGCCGCGATGGCGACATCCGGCCCATCGTCGTGCCGCCCAGCGACAACCAGCCCGCCATTGTCATCGCCCCCGTTGCGCTAAACTCGCCCACCCCAACCGCCATCGTGGATGACCGCCCCGCTCTGGCTGCGCGCCAACAGCCGGCCGTCCGCCCGCCGCCCCCGCCGGAAAACATGCAATGGGAGCAGCAACTGGACGACGTTCTTCTCGCCGATACCGACGCCAACAACAAGGCCGACCGCATCCTGGCCCTGATTCCAACCGCGCCGACCAACGCCCAAGTGGAACTGGCCCAGCACCTGGTCAACATGGTGCAGGATGACCATTACGACGGCGCTGCCCAATTGTTGACTAACGCCGCGACCGCCTCCGAAGTCTCGACCGTGCTGATGAACGATTTGCTCAACCGGAACAACACCCTCAAGCTGCCCCTGCTGCTGGATATCGCTCAGAACGACGATCATCCGCTCAAAGACCAGGCCCGCCAGATGCTGGAATTGTTGATTCAACAGGACAACGGCACCAATTGGGACCAGTGGAACACCGCCATCAACACCTGGCTGCAGAACAACAATTCGCAATAGCGAATATTATTTGTTGTCAGCGGTGCTGATATACTCCAGCAAATCGGCGAAATCCCGCGGCTCCAGCCCGGCCTCCAGCCCTTCCGGCATCAACGATTGGTTCTGGCATTTCTTGCGCGCCACATTGGATAGCAGCGCCACCTGCTCCTTCCCGTAAGGCTGCCGCACCGTCAGGCTGTTGGCCGTTTCATTAACGATGAGGCCGACCAGGGAATCGCCGTCTTTCAAATCCACTTCATAAGCCTGGTATTGCGGAGCGACTTCGCGGTTGGGATCGAGAATGTTAATCAGTATTTTTTCCTTGCCGCTGCTTTTCACCGTGACCAAATCCGGGCCGACCTCGTGCCCCGCGCCGCCCAGCCGGTGGCACAGTGAACAGCGTTGCAAATAAATCTCTCGGCCATGCGCCGCCGTTCCCTTGAGCGCCAGCGCGGGCAGATACCGGGCAATCACCTGCTGAAGATTCGCGCCAGCCGGCGGCCCAAGAATTCGCCGCGCGGCCGCCTTCACGCCCGCGTCGCGATGGGAGCGCAGGAAT
>DASXZY010000001.1:0-97002 GCA_036501625.1 Verrucomicrobiia bacterium | reverse complement strand
CGCCGGAACCCGGCACCAACGGCAGACGCCGCTTGAGCGGAACGAAAGCCGCTTATTTTCCCCGCCGCGACACCAAAACGCTTTTCCCCCCTTCACCCTCGAAAAAGCGTTCTCGTGTCGCGGCCCCTGGCCGGACTGTTTTCAATTTTCCATGCGCGCGCCCTCTTTCCCCCGCGCTCCGTTCCGAATTGCAAACAGACCGGCCTTGAATCAGACGGCGCAGACGCGCCAGCCAATTCCTTTGACCAAGAATCTCATAATTGCCGAATCCAGGGGAGGGTAACTACGGCAGGCGCAGATGCGCCGTATTTCACGCGAGAGCGAAACGGGGACTGGTTTTGGTGCGAAATGCTCCGTCATTGTACGGCCCGTCTGCGCCTGTCAAGGTCGTGCCCCCGTCTCCCGCTGCCTCCACCTTGACAGTGCTCGCCTGGCCTGGGGACTTTGCTCTTAGGATTTCGCGCCGGGAATACTGCCAAGAACAGGGAAGCCGCAGTCGGACGGATGACCCGAGAGATGGATCGACCACCGCAACCCGCTCGCGAAAGTTGTAATGCCTTCGTTACAACGTGATTCCCCATTCTCTGCAAAGCTGTGCGCATGGTTCGAGCCGTACGTCGGGATGCCGAAGCAGATTGTTCAGAAGGCCGAACAACTTGATGCCGCATCTTCTGGCAACATGACGACCGTGAGAATGGCTGTTCATGCCGTGAAGTCGGCCAGCAGTGACAACGTATTTTGTGTTCCTGATACACCTCGCGGTTCTGTGGTTGTGCCAGGATGAGGCAATGAAAACACTTGTGCATGGTTAGCGCGAGTACAAAGCGGCCTGACGAGAAGGTGGTTTGAGTGAAAAAGTTGAATTTAACGGGCAGACTGGTCAACAAGTTTCGCAACGAGCGCGATTGGACCCAGGATGAGTTGGCCGACCGGCTGCAAAAAGCCGGTTGGATGATCTCGCGCAGTGGCGTTTCAAAAATCGAGAGCGGCTTTGTTTATGTCCACGATTTTCAACTCCATTATTTCGCTGACGTATTTCGTGTCCCGGCGGTCGTTTTCGTCCCAACCCTGGACATGAGCAAACCGATTGACGAGACCCTGAGCCGTCTTATTTACAATGAGAAGCGCAGCTTTGTGCCGAAATCGAACAAGATGTTTGACGCGGCCTTGTTCGCCGCCAGCGGCAAAGCTGCTTGAAAGCAGAATTTATGAAAACCGTCAGCAAACTCGAAGAACCATCCCCCACGGCTGAACGGTTGGCTTATTCCGTCGAGGAAGCCGCAGCCATGCTTGGCGTCCACTATTTCAGCGTTTACCGGCTGATTCAGCGGGGAAAGTTGAAGCCATGCCGTGCCTTGCGCGGCAAGCTGCTGGTGCCTCGCTCCGAACTGCTCAAACTGTTGAATTGCGAATGAAAACCGCCCGCCGATGATGGCGCTGGTTCAGGAACACTTGACAGAAAACTATCCGGGGCGGGACGTGAACCGAGTGGCCGACGGTTTCATGAGCCGATTCACAAATGCACAGTTGCCAATCTGGCAGGGGCATGAAAAGCCACTAAATATTCCTATTGACAGAGTGTTTCCGGCGTCGTCCGCCTACTGAAAACTTGCACCCGACTTGTAACCCGACTCGAAAAAATCAGTCTTTATCGGTCCAAGTGAGTTCAAGTCTAATCATGGCGTAATATGCTTGTTTAAAGGCACTTGCAACGAATGCAACCAGTTGGCAAAGATGGCAAAAACCAGCTAAAATCGGCGGTTTTGAATTAAAAGGGCACTGCTCTACCAACTGAGCTACCAACCCTCCCGCATTCGGGGCTGTAAATATGCCCGACAACCGCGCCAAGGCAAGCGGATTCGTCGGGCAATTTAAAGCCGCGGATCGACCGGCTCGCTTTCCAAGGCGAGCACGCCAAAAACGGCTGCATGCACTCGCCGCAAGGGTTCTTTTCGCGTGAATCGTTCGAGCGCTTCCATGCCAAGGGCGGATTCGCGCAGGGCCAATGAGCGCTTTGTGGAAAGACCGCGCGCGCGGAGGCGTTCGAGGTTCTTCGGAGCCGTGTATTCAGGGCCGTATATGATGCGAAGATATTCGCGCCCCCGGCATTTGATGGCGGGTTGGACAGCGTTCCGCCGTCGCTTCAGGATAAATGACGTGCGCACGCCCGAATGCGAGCGAAAACGACTGCGCCCGCGCCGGGTTCTTGCGCAGCAAGAATCCCAGGTCGGTCGCCGGTTCGTGAGTCGTCGTGATCGTTATTAGCACAACAGGAAATTACCAGATCCAAAGAATTTTACACGCCCGAATGAACGCCATCGTGGCGTTCCACTCATCTCATCTCATCGCGCCCGTGCGAAATAATAAATAATATAAACTTGCGCGGCTGGGGGACTGCCCGTAATGTGAGCGGCGTTAAATGGATCGCGGGGTGGAGCAGCCTGGTAGCTCGTCAGGCTCATAACCTGAAGGTCGTAGGTTCAAATCCTACCCCCGCAACCAACTTGCCCTTTGAAAATCAACAGGTGGTTATCAATTCAAAAATCTCCCGCGCGGATTCCGCGGCGCATTCGGGAGCTTCGAAAAACCAGGACGGCATGGATGAGGCGGTTTGGTTTGTCGCTCATACGCGGCCGCGTTGCGAAAAAAAGCTGGCGAAATACTGCGGCGAAAAGGGGCTGGCCGCCACCCTTCCCTGTTACAGCGCGGCCCATAAATATCGCGGCAAAACGGTTGTCTTCCAAAAGCCGCTTTTTCCGGGATACGTTTTTCTGCGCATCCGGGAGTCAGACCGGGGCATTGTCAAGCGAAGCGATCACGCGGCCAATCTGCTGGAAGTCTTCGACCAGGAAACGCTCGGGCGGCAATTGGAAGACATCCTGCGCGCCTTGGAGACCAACCTGGAAATCCGCCTGGCCCCGGCCATCGGCGAAGGCTCGCGCGTGAAGATCAAATTTGGCTCGTTGCGCGGCATGGATGGATGGGTGGAGAAACGCCACGGCATGAACACCGTTTTGCTGCGGCTGGATTTTATCGGGCAGGCGGCCGCTGTGCAGCTTGAGGCGACCGATTTGGAACTCATTTAGGCACACGGTTTCCAGCTAATTCGTTTTGACACGCGGCGCGCCTGCTTCGCGGCTTGTCGCGGGCGGCGGATTGGCGTATGATGCGCGGCATGAGTTCACCTGCCGCATTTCCCGTCCGGCGCGTCGGGCGCCTGGCTTTGCTGGCGGGTTTGCTAGTGTTGACGTCCGTTCCCTGCCTGGGGGACATCATCTGGAGCGACTTGGGAACGACCCTCGCGCGCGAGACGGGCAACGGCGCGGACATTCTGGGCGGCGCCGTCAAAAGGGACGCCACCGCCGGGGACACGCTTTATTTCAAGTTTCACGTCAACCCCATTTCGGACGCGGGCACGGAGCCGTATTTTGCCGCGTTCGAGCTGTATGAGGGCGACTCGCCGCGGCTGGCCGTGGGCAACGCGCTCGACGCCTGGGCTTACGGCGCGTTCAATGTGGCCGAAGTCAGCAAAACCAATTTCAATATTTTCGAGTCCCACAAAATCGTCACGAACGCGGCCGCCGAGTACGGGATTGATCTTAATTCCTCCAAGCCCTTTACGGGAGAGGCTTACGAATTGCCGCGCAAAGGCATCGAACGGACGATTATTTTCAAAGTGCAATACGCTCGCGGCGGCAGAGATCAAATTACCGTCTGGCTGGACCCGGATTTGGGGCCGGGCGCGACGGAAGCCGGCCAGCGCGAAAATTTGACGACGAAATTCGCGGCCGACGCCTCCTTCAACCAAATTCGCCTGCGGCACGGCGGAGGCGGCGGCGGATGGGAGTTCAGCGAAATGGCCATCGCGACATCGTTTGGTGATTTTGTGCTTGACGAAAGCGGCCTCAAATCCGGCATTGCCGGATTGACCATTGGGCGCGGGCAATTGCCATTCACCTTCCGCGTGTGGACGCGCGAGCAGGGGTTGCCGCAGAATTTTGTGCGCGCGCTGGCGCAAACCAGGGATGGGTTTGTGTGGGTCGGCAGCGATGCCGGAGTGAGCCGTTTCGACGGCCTGAAATTTGTCTCGCCGTTTGGCTTGCCGGAAGGATTCCAGGCCGGGCCTGTGCAGACGCTATTGGGCGATGGGCAAGGCGCACTCTGGATTGGCAGCGTCGGCCGCGGCCTGGGCCGCTGGCAGAACGGGAGATTTACGGCCATCACCAAACAAAGCGGGCTGCCGTCCGATTCCATCAATGCGCTCTCCGAGGGGCGCGATGGCGCCGTTTGGATCGGCACCGAAAGCGGGCTGGCGAAATGGCAGAATAATCATTTGGTGGCGTTCCAAGGCGCGGAGGCGCTGGCGGGGAAACCGATCACGTCGCTGTTTTGCGCGCGGGACGGGACGCTGTGGATTGGCGCCAAAGGAGCCGGGCTGTTCAGTTGGCGGGCCGGCGCGCTGGAACGGGTGCGCGATCCTGTGTTTGACACTTTGCTGGAAGACCCGCACTGCCTGTTGGCGGACCACGAAGGGCGCTTGTGGGCGGGGGCGGGCGATGATTCCGTGCTATATCGCGAGGGAAGCCAATGGCGGCGGCACCAGTTTCCGCGCCATCTGGCCCGGCATTTCATCAGCACGCTGGCGGAGGACCCGGATGGGACCGTCTGGGCGGGGTCGGTCAGCGAGGGATTGTTTCAATTCAAGCATGGAAAGTTGGTGGCCGTCAATGCAAGCAGCGGCCTATCCGATAATTTGGTGGAAGCCCTGCTGGTGGATCGCGACGGGAAACTTTGGGTCGGCACCCACGGCGGATTGAATCGCCTGCGGCCCAAAAGCGTCTCCGTCATCAGTTACCGCGAAGGATTGGGCAGCGGGCCGGTGCAAAGCCTGGCCGAAGTGGCGCCGGGGGTCATTTGGGCCAGCAAATCCAGCGAGGGGCTTTACCAGTGGGATGGGCGTTATTTCAGGCTGCTGTCGATTCCCGGATTTTCGCCAGGCCAGGCCCGGGCGGGGCCGTTGCTGGCGGCCCGGGACGGCACGTGTTGGATGGGCTCCGCGCGCGGCCTGCTGCATTTCACGGACCCGCTCCATGTTGAAGACCAGCCTGGCGCGCCGGCCATGGCCAATTTGGACGTCAGCGCGCTGGGCCAGGATGACGAAGGCAGGCTTTGGGCCGGTACCCGCCAGGGCGGATTGTGGTGGCAGGAAAACGGGCAGTGGCGCCCGCAATCGAATGGACCGCCCGTCCACGCGATCACCGCCATGGTGGCGGCGCGGGACGGCTCCATGTGGGTGGGCACGGCCGGCGACGGGCTGTTCCGCGTGGAGGGCAGGGAGGACGCGCGCTGGCGCAGGCAAAGCGGGCTGTTGAGCGATTGGGTGCGAACTCTTTATCTTGACGCCAATAATAATCTCTGGATCGGCGCGGGCGGCGGCGGATTGAGCCGGCTGAGGGATGGCAAAGTCGCGGGCTTCACGACCCGCAACGGCCTGCCTGACAATACCATTTCGCAAATCCTGGAAGACAGCGCCGGTTATCTTTGGCTCGGAGGCGATGGCGGCATCGCGCGCGTGAGCAAGGCGCAATTGGAGCAATGGCCGGCCCAGGAAACGACGGAAGTTTCACCGCAAATCTTCGGGCGCGCCGACGGAATGCTCTCCGAAGAATGCATCAGCGGCTCGTTTCCCGTCGCTCTCAAAACGAAGTCCGGCCTGCTCTGGTTTCCGACCCAGGAAGGCATCGTCGTGGCCGCTCCGCAACGGCAAACGGAAGACGTGCCCGTGCCGTCGGTGGCGCTGGAGGAAACGCTGGTCGACGGCGCGGCCAACGTGGCGCAATCCCTGCGCCTCGCGCCCGGAAAGCATTGGCTGGAATTCCGCTACACCGGCATCAATTTCGACGCTCCCGAACGTCTTCGCTTTCGCTACAGGCTGGCAGGGTTGGATTCGGATTGGGTCAATGCCGGTTCGAGCCGGGTCGCCTCGTTTCCCTACGTGCCTTACGGCACATATCAGTTCGAGCTGACCGCGCGAAACGGCGCGGGCAATTGGAACCAGGCTGGCGCGAGCGTCGAGATTACGGTCGAGCCTTATTTCTGGCAAACGTGGTGGTTCCGGGCGCCCGCCGCGGCCGCTTTGCTGGCCGCGCTGGCCGTGACCGTGCGCGTCCTGGAAAAACGCAAGCTGCAACGCCGCCTCGAACAATTGGAGCAGGAACGCGCGCTGGCGCACGAACGCGAGCGCATCGCGCGGGATTTGCACGATGACCTCGGCTCCTCGCTGGCTCGCATCTCGCTCCTGAGCGGCCTGCTCAAGGCCGACCGCGAGAATCCGGGCCAGGTCGCCAGCCACGCCGTCAAGATTTCGCAATCCGCCGACCAGACCGTGCGCGCGCTGGAAGAAATTGTCTGGGCCGTGCGGCCCGGAAGCGATTCGCTCCAGAGCTTGGTGGAATACATCGCGCACTTCGCCAACGAACTTTTCGAGGGCGGCGAGATTCATTGCCGCCTCGATTTGCCGCACGATCTGCCGCCGCTGCCGCTGCCTCCGGAAGTCCGCCACAATATTTTCCTGGTCGTCAAAGAGGCCCTGACCAACGCTCTCAAACACGCCGCCGCGCGCGAAGTCCGTGTCAGCGCCGTGGCCGCGGACGGGGCGCTGGAAATCGTGGTGCAGGACGACGGCAAAGGCTTCGACGTGCAGCGGCAAAAACGCGGCAACGGATTGGAAAACATGCGCCGCCGCGTGCAAGGCATGGGGGAAAAATTGGCCATCGGAAGCATTCCCGGCCGCGGCACGACCGTCAGGTTGAGCTTGCATTTTTCGCCCGCCCATGCGAACGGAGCGGCGTAGCAATGCCCGAAAAGACCCAAATCAAAGTGGCCATCGTCGATGACGACGAGGGCATCCGCGCCAGCCTGGCGTCGCTGATCCGCCGCGCTCCGGCGCTGCGCTTGACGGGCGACTACGCCGACGCCGAAACGGCCCTCAAGGAAATTCCATCCCACCCGGCCGACGTCGTGCTGATGGACATCAACCTGCCCGGCATGAAAGGCGTGGAGTGCGTCGGGCAATTGAAGGCCCTGCTGCCAAACGTGCAGGTGCTCATGCTGACGGTCTATGAAGACAGCGATTCGCTGTTCAATTCGTTGAAGGCCGGCGCCAGTGGTTACCTGCTCAAACGGACGGCCTCGGCGCGGCTGATCGAAGCCATCCATGACGTTCACGCCGGCGGTTCGCCGATGACGCCGCAATTGGCGCGGCGGGTGGTGCAATTTTTTTCCAAGCCGGCGGCGGACAGTTCGCCCGTGGCCCGGCTGGCGCCCGGGGAAAAGGAATTTCTGGATCAACTGGCCAAAGGCTACGCCTACAAGGAAATCGCGGACCGGATGAACATTAGTATTGATACAGTGCGAAGCTACGTGCGCACGGTCTATGAAAAACTCCATGTTCACTCGCGCACGGAGGCGGTCGTCAAATATCTCCGAGGTTGAAATCGCGCCCGCAAAAATCCGCCCCGAAAAACTCCCCGGCGCGCTGGTGGTTTCGCGCGGCGGCGGCAGTGTGCGTTCCGTTGCTGGCATTGGCCGCGCTCGAAGCGGGATTGCGCCTGGCGCATTACGGATGGGACACCAGCTTGTTTGAATTGGAGCGCGTGGATGGCCGGGATTATTGGATGAACAACGAAAAGTTCAGCCTGCGCTTTTTCCCGCCGGAATTGATGCGCTGGCCCAGCCCCATCAAAATGGCGGCCGCCAAACCGCCGGGCGCCTGCCGCATTTTCATCATGGGCGAAAGCGCCGCGCAGGGCGACCCGGAGCCGGCCTTCGGGCCGGGCCGCTATATGGAGGCGCTCCTGCGCGAACGCTACCCGAACGCGGAATTCGACATCGTCAACGCCGGCATCACGGCCATCGATTCCCACGTCATCCTGCCCATCGCGCGGGAATGCGCCCGGCATGACGGCGACATCTGGATCATCTACATGGGAAACAACGAAATGGTCGGGCCGTTTGGCGCGGCGACCGTTTTTGGCGCCCAGGCTCCGCCCCTGCCGTTCGTGCGGCTCAACCTCGCCATGCAGGAAACCCGCCTCGGGCAATGGATTTCGGCGGCCAGCCGCCGGCTGCGCGGCAAAGGCGGTTCGCCCGCGCAATGGGGCGGCATGCAAATGTTCCTCGGCAACCAATTGCCTCCCGGTGATCCGCGCAAGGCGCGCGCCTATGCGAATTTTCAAGCCAATCTGCGCGATATTCTCCGCGCCGGTTTGGCTGGCGGCGCGAAAATTGTCCTCAACACGGTTGCAGTGAACCTGAAAGATTGCGCGCCCTTCGCGGCGGCGTTTCCGGCGCATTCCAACGCGGCCGAGGCGGCGGAATTCAATGACGATTACGCGCGGGGAACGGCCGCGGAAGAACGCGGCGATTGGGCGGGCGCCGCGGACTTGCTCAAAAAATCGGTTGCCTTGGAACCGGGCATGGCGGACGCGCAGTTTCAATTGGGGCAATCTTTATTGCGCCTGGGCGCCACCAACGCCGCGCGGGAACATTTGCGCCTGGCCTGCGATGACGACGCACTGCCCTTCCGGGCGGATTCCAAAATAAACGGCGCGATTCGCGAGGAGGCGCGCGCCATGGCGGGGCCGAACTTGGCGCTGTGCGACGCGGCGGACGCGCTCGCCGCTGGCCAGCCGGCGGGCGTTTGCGGGGATGAAACGTTTTATGAGCACGTGCATTTCAATTTTGACGGCGCCTACCGGCTGGGCCTGCTTTGGGCGGATCAAGCCGCGTTCTTTCTGCCATCGGCCATCAAAGCCGGCGGAGGCGGCAGTTGGGCTTCGGAGGAGGTTTGCGAGAAGCGGCTCGGAGTGACGGATTGGAATAAAGCGGACGTGCTGCGCGCGGTGCTGGACCGCATGTCGCGCCCGCCGCTCAGCAGCCAATCGAACAACGCCGAACGTGTGCGGCGCTTGAACATGCAATTTCAAACCGCCGTCGCAGGCAGGACCGCGGACGCGGCCAAAGCAGCGGGCGCGATCTACGAAGACGCCATCCGCCGCGCGCCGGGTGATTATTATCTGCGCGAGAACTTCGGCGAGTTTCTCGAACTGGCCGGAGACGTTCCCGAAGCCGCGCGGCAATGGCGGCTGTCCCATGAACTCATGCCGCGCAATCCCTTCGCCTTCCTGACTGAGGGCCAGCTCTTGGAGAAAATGGGGCAGGCGGAACCGGCGCGCCAGTCGCTGCGCCACGCGCTGGCCTTGCATCCGCGTTATGCCGAGGCCTGGCGCGAACTGGGCAAGGCCGACGCGCTGGAAAACAAGCTGGACGCGGCGCTGGCCAATTACCGGCGGGCCGAGGCGCTGCAACCCAATGATCCGGAAACGCGCCTGTGCGAGGGCAAGGCGCTTTCGCTTCTGAAACGGCCGCCGGAATCGGAGGCGAGTTTCAGGGAGGCCCTGCGGCTGAACCCGAACTATTGGGAGGCGCATTACGCTTTGGGAGGCGAGTTGGGTTTGGAAGGCCAATTCGCGCCGGCCCGGAGCGAATTCGAGGAAGTCATCCGCCTGAATCCCGGATTTTCCATGGCCCATTTGAATTTAGGCGTCGCATTGCTTAAGCTGAAGCAGCCGGACGGCGCCGAGCAGCAGTTTGAAGAAACACTTCGTTTGGACCCGTCCAACAAGGCCGCCCGCCAATATCTGGCGGCGGCAAAGGCGGCTAAACAAGAAGTGAAAGTTCAATGACGGAGTGGCGGATTCATCGCCCGCACAAACATGCGGTTGCGGCAAGGAGCGGCCATCGTTAGATTCTTATCCACAGCCTGAGAATTAAGATATAAATGACAGTATGAACCCAAATCTATCCATTAAAACTGCCGGCCTTGGCCTGGCCGCCCTTCTCTTAAGCGCCGCCGCGGCATTCGCGCAAACGACCGTAACCTTCCAGGTCGATATGAGCAACAACCCCCTGACGGCTGGCCAAACCGTCGCGGCGAGCGGCACGTTTGACGGCTGGGCCAACCTCGGCTCCGTGCTGACCAACGATCCTGCCAGCGCCAATCCGAATCTTTATACCGGCGCCTACGTCGATTCCAGTGACGGCAACGGCAAAGGCATGGACTGGCAATACCGGATTATTTCGGGCGGAAGCGTCGCCTCCTACAGCGGCCAGGATGACAACGATAACTATTGCGTCACGCTTCCTGGCGGTTCTCTCGTTTTGCCGGTGCAATTTTGGGACGACGACGGAGCCGCGACGACCAATAGCATCACGTTCCAGGTGGACATGGCTGAACAATTGCATTTGGGCAAATTTGACACGAGCGACGGAGTTTATTGCCAGGGTTCCTTTGAGGGCTGGAACGACAGCTTTCCCCTGACCAATAACCCGGCGCTCAACGTGACCAACGCCCAGGGGGATATCACGTCCCTTCCTTACCAGGGCACTTACACCGCATGGTCGGCCTCTCCCGGCGCGGCGGCGGAGTACAAATTTGTCTTTAATAACGGCTCTGACCAATACGAGGCCCCGGTCTCCGGCGATCCTGATAATAATGAAAATCGCGGCCTGTTGAACGTGACTCAGGTTCTCCCGTTGGTGTCCTACAGCGACGCCCTGTTCAACAACACCGTCACAAACAATGTTACGTTTATTATTGACATGTCGGTGCAGACGGCGGTCGGCAATTTTGACGCGGCTACCGGAAGCTCTGTCGAAATTCACGGGGATTATAATGGCTGGGGCGCGGGCACGACCATGACCAACAGCCCCGCCGACCCGAACAAGAACCACTATTACTTCGATTACTCCTACGTCGGCGGCGCGGGCACGCTGGCCTATTTCAAATACGTGATCCAGCCGGGCACGCAATGGGAGAATGTTTCGGCTTCCAATTCGATCGGCGGCAATCGCTGGCAGATGCTGGAAAGCGGAAATTCCACCAATGGGCCGGTCTATTTCAGCGATGAAGGGCCAGGCTCGCTTAATTCGGCCAATTTCGTGACCGTCAGCAACTGCGATGTCACATTCACGGTGGATATGTCCCCGGCGACCAACGGCACGTTTAACAATGGCGGGCCGTTTATCCTTGGTTTTGACAATGTCTATCTCAACGGGCTGAACGGCGGCGTCAATAATAGCTACTGGACCTGGGGCGCCCTCGACGCGCCGCCGCCCTACGAGATGACCGAAATCAGCAACACTCCGCTTTACACCATCACCTTGCCGATCAATGAAGGCCAGGGCGTAAATTTGACCTACAAGTACGGCATCAACGGAGCTGACGACGAGGCGTCCTCGGGCGACAACCATAGCCGCTACATTCGCAGCTTCCCAACCTACTCGATGCCGACGGACGTTTTCGCCAGCCAAGGCTCAAGCACGTCGGCCGAACAGTCGTTCGGCAATCTGACAATCAGCAACACTTCAAGCAATCAGGTCGCGCTCTCATGGCTGGGACGGACCGGAGTGTTTTTGCAGAGCACGCCGAGCCTGAACCCGCCTGTCGTGTGGACGTCTCTGCCGGCAACTGACGGCGCTAATTTGCAAGTAACGCAAGGGCCGGGAAACATGCCGCCCGCGGGCTATGCCTCGACGAATTACACCGTCGGAAGCGGCAGCCTGTTTTACCGCCTGGCCGGCCCGCAATAGCAAGAGAGAGTGGCAAATCATATGACGAACAAAAGGGGCTTCACGCTAATTGAGTTGCTGGTGGTGATCGCGATCATCGCCATCCTGGCGGCCCTGTTGCTGCCAGCGCTTGAGCACGCGAAGACCGAAGCCGTCTCGACCAAGTGCATGAGCAACAAAAAGCAGTTGCAAGTGGCTTGGACGATGTACACCGACGACAGCCGGCAGATGCTGGCCGATAACCACGACTACGACGATTACGGCCAATACTCGCCCCCCTTGCCGCCCGGAACCCCCTGCTGGTGCGAAGGCAAAATGGATTGGACGGGCGGCAGCTTCAACGGCAACACCAATATCCAAGGCCTTATCGGCCCGACCTTCTCGCTGCTGGGCCCCTACGTCGGCAAAAACGTGCTGATGTTCACTTGCCCCGCCGACACGTTTCTAAGTTCCGCGCAACGGGCTTCGGGATGGCAGACCCGATGCCGGAGCGTCGCGATGGACGGCAACCTCGGCCAGGGCGAGAAATGGAGCTTTGGCTGGAAGCTGACCAACTCGATCATCAAGACCTCCGGATTTTCGATTCCAGGGCCTGCCATGAGCTGGGTCTTTACCGATGAGCATCCGGATTGGATTGATGACGCCCAGCTATATGTCAACCCTGGCGAAGGCAACGGCCTGGGAGAATTTACGGAATTGCCGGCCAGCTATCACAACCACGCCTGCGGCGTCAGTTTTGCCGATGGCCACGCCGAAATCCACAAATGGATGGACTCGCGCACCATCGCGCCGGTCAACTACATCTTCCAAAATGGAGCGCAGGTCGATATTACCGGCAATCCCTCCACCGACCTATCCTGGCTGGCGCAACGCACGCCTTATCAATAATTAAGCTCGGCATTTCGGAGCGATATCGTTGAATCATTTCGCCGATGACCGCGAGGTCATGGGCCGTTGGTTCCCCTTTGCTCCCAGCCGAGTCAACACCGGCAAACGGCGGCACGCATTTCTTCCATGTCCTTGCTCTCTGCATCCGATGGCTTGAAAATGGATTCGCGGTCAGGGGACTTCTTCAATTTCATAAAACTTCTGCGGGGCCGGATTGGGGTCATAAAAACTCGTGCTTGCGCCTTGGCTTGAAACGTTCCCGCTGATCGGTTGGAATGGCTGGGCCAGATTGGTCGTGGCCAGCACCTGATAGGTCACTCCCGGCGCGCTGTCCCACACAACCAATTGATTGTGGCCGCCCAGATTCGTAATCAACAGCGGCGGCGCGGCGATCACGGAGCGGGCGCTGGCCAGGGTCACGCCGGTGGAATTGTTTTTATACACGACTTGGAGCAAGTTGGAGCCTGCCGTCGTGCCGGGCGAGTTCAAAGTCCACATATAGAAGAGCGAACTCATGCCGGAACAAGCCGGTGGCGCGCCCGTCGGATTAAACCCGGCGGGACGAAGGAGGAAGGAGGACTGCGGCTGCTCCACGCCATTGATGGTTAGCGTGAAGAGACTTTGATCGTTGGTGTCGAGCGTGGAGGTAAAACAAGCGCGGAACAGATAGGTGGTGTTGCTGGTCATCGTGATAATCGCGCCATCGGCGCCGGGGCTGGAAATTTCCACCGACGGCCCAGCGGCGGGCGCGAGCGTGCTGACCGTCTCGCTCAATTTCGTGTAATGGTTGGTGTAAACGCCGGTGCCATATTCATTGAGGCGCACGCTGATAGTGGCCGTTCCCGCGGAGGGAATGTTCGTGTAAACAAATCTGAATTCCCGCGGATAATTTGGATAAGCGGCGCTTACGGCTGGATCCGGAACGGCAATCGGGGTCGCAGGCAGAAATACGTTGGAGCCTTTGGAGTTGGCGTCTTGAATATTGACGCCCACGCCCGTCACCGTGCTGTCCCCGCGCACGACGAGTGTGTAACTGCTGCTGCTGATCGTGCCGCCGTTGGGCGGATACGCGATGGCTCCCTGCGGGAGCGCGCCGTCGTAATAAAACGTCTGCAAAAAAGTATTGTACACGCTGGCCTGGCCGGCGCGTGGCAGAAAAACGCGCGCCCGCAAAATGTGGAAGCCCGGCTGCAAGCCGGCCACCGTGTTGGACGGATTAAGATCGTTGTGCAGCCAAACCACGGCCGTCGCGGGATTGAAGTTCGAGATGACATTTTGCGCCAGGCCGAAGAGTTTCGACCGGGAAGGCTCAGCATCGGAAATCGGCCCAATGCTCGGCCAATGGTTGGTGTCGCCGGCGGAATAGCCGAAGCTTCCGCCATTAAACAGCGCGATCTTGTAAAGCACCCGCGTGCCGGCCGGTTGGGCCGGGATGGTTCCCTTCCACCAGTCAATATTGTTCTGCGCGCTGTCATGGTTGACCCAACTCCCTGCGGCAACCTGGGTCGTGCCTTTGGGCATCCCGAACGCGCCGTCGGGAATCGAACCGTCAGTCGTGTAATAGATAAAGCAGGTGTTGATTTGAAATTGGTAGCCAACCTTGACCCACACATCCGAGGATTGCCCCGCAGTTGGACTTAAGGGATTGCGTTGCGCGGCCGGATTGAGATTGGCGCTCAGCGACGTGACGCCGCCCGCCGGATCGTGCCAGACCCAGGCAGCCGTTTCGTTGGTGATCGCCGCGCCGCAACCCGTGCCCGCCGTGATATTGCTCCCGCCGCCGACGGTATAAGAATACGTCTCCGCGCCGAGCGAAACGATGTTGTTGCTCTGCGTATTCCGGGCGGCGAATTTTTCCGGCCCGTTCCGAAAGGCGAAGGCGGTTTGTTCATAACCCAGAAAAACGTCATCCGTGTAACCAGGCGGATTATCGCGCAAATCGAGAAAATTCGTCGGGGCCATGCCGGCGCGGAAACTGGCCGGGCCGATTCCCATCTGGCTGTTCAAATCAATGCCCCCATCCAGCTTGACCAGCATATTGGCGGAGGAAGCGTCGCCGCGGACGATGATGTCGAAGCTGGCGTTGGTGATAATCGGCACATCGATGGCATAAGTGAAATTGGAAACATTCGCTCCGCCAATGACATTGCCGAGCGGATCCAAACTGCCGCGCATTTTAAACGGGTACAGCGGATTGTACTTGGCATCGCCATTGGGGCCGTCCTGGCGATAGACGATCAGGCGCGGCGCCTCGGCGCCGTTCTGCCGGAGAATAATCGCATTGGTGGAAGGATTGGCCTGGCTGGGCTGCGGCCATTGGCAGCCATAGATGACCCATGAGCCGCTGGGAATCGTCAGTTCAACGGCGCCGCCGCCCGAAGCGAGGGCCTGGCTGCCCACGTAAATCAGGCGCTGGGCTGGATCGGGCAAATTCGCGCTCGCCTGCGCCTCGGACAAATTGCCAGTCGCGCCATGCACAAGCAGCCTTTGATACGCCCGCCCGCCGGCCGGCGAGGCGCTGGACAATTGCGCCAGAATCGTGCCCGGAGCGAAACCAACCACAACTCCCACTCCGCGCGGATTGGACACAGCCGTTGAAGCCGTGTTGGACGAATTCAAATAATAACCGTCGCTGGCGCGGGTCACGCCATCGTCGAACGAAATGTCGCCGGGAAAATTCGTCTTGTCATTCATGCCGAAAAGCGCGACGGCCTGGGTTTGCGGCTGGGCGCCGTTGCCTTCGCGGTAGTCATAGCGTTCAAAGAGCGCGGTATTTTGATCGCTCCAGCGCGGCCAGGTTCCGCCTCGCGAAAGCTGATCATGCAGATACATCGTGTCGGGCATTGTATTATCGCCGAATTCGCCGAGGAAATTGGCGTAGGAGACGATCGGCGTGCCGCCGTTGGGGTTGTGGTTGAAGCCATCCGAATAAGCCATTGGCAACCCCTCGCGCATGAAGAAATAGGCATTCTCCAATCCCTCATTGGCGGGGCAGCAACTGCCGTCGTCCTGGGTTTGCGGCATATTGACGGCCTGCGCGGGGCTGAAATTGCCGTTGGCGTCGCAATTTTGGCCAGGCGGGATGTAATCGCGCCCATCCAGGCCGGACATCGTTGCGCCGCCCGCGAGGATGCTGTTCATTTGCGTGTAAAGCGGAAAATTCAGCAGCCGCAGGCCCGATTGCAGATAATCGTAGAAATCCTCTCCGGCGGCCAGGGAAGCCGGTTCGTATTCACCGAAGATCATGGCGTCGTTGCGCGGCGCTTCGGTGTTGAACAGGCTGTTGCGGTTTCCGTCCGTCTCCATGTAACCGTTGCCGGTTACGTTGCTGCCGTAGCCATGGACATAATCGAACATCGCCTGGATGGCCCCGGTGTAACCGTAAAATGAGGGATCATCTGCCTGGCCCGTTTCAGCGCCAAAAAAGGAGATCGGCACATGTTTGACAGCATCGAGGCGGAATCCATCGCATTTGGTCGTGTAAAGAGTCCATGCCACCGCGCGGCATAGGTAAGCCGTGACGTCTTCTGGAACGGGCTGCCCGCGGCCATCGAAGGGCCGCCACCCTGCGCCGCCCAATCCGGCGCCCAGGAACGGCCCGTTGGTGTCCATGTATAAATCTGGCCGGTTCGGAAAACGGACGAAGACCGGCTTGGGAGCTGTATCGCCCAATTTCGCGCCAAAATTCCAATTGACGTTCCCTGGCTCTTCCGCGAGGTCGCACAAGCCCAGCAGCGGCTGGTTTTCCACATTCTGGACGTCGCACCAATCACTGACTTGCGGCCAATTTTCAAATCCGCCCGAAACAGTCTGGAAATGGAAATCCTGCGGAATCAGGCCCGGATAGTAATTAGTCGGCGTGCCGGAGCCAGGATAACCGGGCACGACGAACGCCCGGTGGTTCATAACGTTGTCAAAATAAACCCGAATGCCAAAGCGATGGGCGATCTGCACCATCTGAACCAAGTCAGCCTGCGTGCCATAGGCCGTGGCCACGGTGCCCTGCTGGTTGGCGCTGCCCAGGTCAAACGGATCGAACAAATCGTAACCGACGGAGGACGCGCCGCTGTTGCCCTTGGCGGGAATCGGCAGCCAGAGGCTGTCGTAACCGGCCTCCGCGATCTCCGGCATTTTTTGCGCGATCTGGTTCCAGGTTAAACGGAACAAAGCCAGCATCGCCTCCGCCCTGGCGCTTTGAACGGCCAGGAGGATCATAGCGCACACAGCGAACAAGGAAACACGGCGCGGCATTATCGAACTATACCCCCGCCAGCCTCGCCCGCAACAGCATCTTCATGCGGCCTCGCAGTGAAATTGGCCGGGACTCGAAGATGCATGAACAAAATGAAATTATTTGCGGCGCATGAAAACGCGGCGGCTTGACATCGCGCGGCGGCTGGCCCGCACAATAGGGCAATGATCGATCATGACCGGCTGTTCAAGGAGTTGTTAACTGCGTTTTTCGCCGATTTCGTGGAGCTTTTTCTTCCCAATTTGTCCGGTTGCGTGGACAAGGATTCATTCGTATTCCTGGACAAAGAGATTTTCACAGACGTCACCCGCGGCGAGCGGCATGAGGCCGATTTGGTGGTGAAGGCTCAATTCCTTGGGCGGGACTCGTTCTTTCTAATTCACCTCGAACACCAAGCCCAGGCCCAGCGTGATTTTGGACAGCGCATGTTTGCATATTTTGCCCGGCTGCGCGAAAGGCATGCCCTGCCGATTTATCCAATTGTCTTATTTTCGCATGCATCGCGAGTTCCCGAACCGGATTATTACGAACTAGGGTTTCCCGATTTGATGGTGATGCAATTTCGATACCGGGTCATTCAACTCGGATTGATGAAGTGGCGGGACTACATGCGGCGGGCCAATCCGGTCGCCAGTGCGTTGATGGCCAAAATGGGGATGACGGCGGAAGAGCGCCCGCGCGTCAAACTGGAATGCCTGCGCTTGCTGGCTATCTTGAAACTCGATGTCGCCAAGATGCGATTGATCTCCGGCTTTGTGGACAGTTATCTGAGATTGACCGCGCAAGAGGTGTTGATTTTCCGCAGGGAGGCTGATACTTTAGAGCCGAAAGAAAAAGTTACCATGATGGAGCTAACCACAAGCTGGAAAGAAGAAGGAATCGCCGAGGGCTTGGAGCGAGGACGTCATGAAGGCCTGGAGCGCGGCCGCCAGGAGGCAAGCCAGCAGGTGGTCGCGCGTTTGGTGCGGCATCGGTGGGGGGAATTGCCCGCGAATATGGTGGCGCAATTGAAGGTTCTATCTTTCGATGACTCCCAAAATCTAGCCGAAGCGCTGTGGGATTTTACCTCGCTGGCCGATGTCGAAAAATGGCTGGCTGACAATCCCGCCCCGCCGAAAGCCTGACTTTCTCCTTTGGCAATTCATGCGGCCCGGCTCCGACCGCAGAGGCCATTGGCTTGCCATCTCGCGGTCGAATACAATTTGAACGATGCCCCGCCCGCCCCGCATGTTTATGCGGTGGTGGAATTAACGCCGATTCGCTATCGTCTCTTCAACGCAAATAGATGACTTCGATAAGAATGATAACCCGCCTCTTGCTGATGTTGGCGTTGTGGACCCAGCTCGCGGCGCGGGCCGGAAACCTCTCAGATGTTCAAGCCCGAACGGCGCCAGCCTGGCTGCGCGACGGCGTAATTTACGAAATTTTTCCGCGCGCTTTTTCTGCCGCTGGAAATCTTAACGGCGTCACGGCCCGCCTGGCCGAATTGAAAGACCTCGGCGTGACCGTCCTGTGGATCATGCCGATTCATCCCATCGGTGAAAAAGGCCGCAAGGGCCCTTTTGGCAGCCCTTATTCGGTCAAAGATTATTACGCGGTGAACCCCGATTACGGCACCGCCGATGATTTCAAGCGGCTGGTGCAAGAAGCTCACCAACGCGGCTTGAAGGTCATCATGGACCTGGTCGCCGGCCACACTTCCTGGGACAGCGTCTTGATGAGCCACCCCGAATTCTACAAGCACGACGCGCGCGGCAAGATCATCCCGCCGGACCCAGCCTGGACCGACGTGGCGGGATTGAACTACGCCAATCCCCAACTGCGCGCCTACATGATTGCCATGATGGAACATTGGGTTCAATCGTGCGACGTGGATGGGTTTCGCTGCGATGCGGCTTCCAACGTGCCGGTCGATTTCTGGGTGGGAGCCCGCGCGGCCCTTGGGAAAATCAAGCCGGACATCATCCTGCTGGCCGAGGCGAATCAACCCGATTTAATGGTTAAGGCCTTTGACATTGATTACGACTGGCCGCTGATGAACAGGCTGAATGACGTGCTCGCCAAAGGCGCGCCGGCTTCCGATCTGCGCGCTTCCTGGGAGAACAGCGCCCGGCAATTCCCGCGCGGTTCCCTTCACATGCGCGTGAGCGACGACCACGATGAGGCGCGGGCTGTCTCGCGTTTCGGAGTCCGCGGGGCGATGGCGGCTTCCGCGCTCATGTTCACGCTCGACGGCGTTCCAATGCTTTACAACGGCATGGAAGTCGGGGACGCTGCCGAGTCCGGCGACCCGGCTTTGTTTGACAAGGTGCCGATTCTTTGGACGCCCAAGGACCGCCCTCCGCTGCGGAAGATTTATCGAAGCCTCATCCGGTTGCGCAAGGAGTACGCGGCCTTTCGCGGCAATGGCGTCACGTGGCTGCGAAATTCGCGCGAGGCGGACCTGGTGAGCTTCAAGCGCGCGGATGACCAGAACCAATTCGCCGTGGTGATCAATTTTTCCAACCGGCCCGTCAGCGGGCAAGTCGATATTGAGGATGGGCAGGATTTCACCCCGTTGCGAATCGACGGGATGGCAGCCGCGCCTGCGGGTGATTTTCCGTCAGTGCATTTGCGCGCGTTTGAATGGCGCGTGTATCGGAGCCATTCTTCGCGGGCCGCCAGCGCCGCGGCATCCCTCGGCGACCCCGCGGGATCGGCGCACTGAGGGCCACCCCATGCCCACAGCGCCAGGCCAACCCGCCGTCAAAGCTAAATTATTTTCGGCCAAACCCGCGCTCAGTTTCTGGCAGATTTGGAACATGAGTTTCGGGTTCCTGGGCATCCAATTCGGCTGGGGTTTGCAAATGGCCAACATGAGCCCCATTTACAAATACCTCGGCGCATCCGACGAACAGATTCCCCTGCTCTGGCTGGCCGCGCCGCTGACCGGCCTCCTCGTGCAGCCAATTATCGGCGCGATGAGCGACCGCACCTGGGGGCCGCTGGGCCGGCGGCGTCCGTATTTTCTGGTGGGCGCGATTCTCAGTTCCCTGGCGCTGATGGCCATGCCGAATTGCGGCGCGCTTTGGATGGCCGCAGGCTTATTGTGGATTTTGGACGCCTCCATCAATGTCAGCATGGAGCCGTTCCGCGCGTTCGTGGCGGACAAATTGCCGGACGCCCAGCGCGGCGCGGGCTTCGCCATGCAAAGTTTCTTCATCGGCGTGGGCGCGGTCGTAGCGGAGATGCTGCCCTACATTTTGCAAAACTGGTTTCACGTCAGCAATGCCACCGGCGCGGCCAATAAAATTCCGCGCAATGTGGCCATTTCGTTTTACGCGGGCGCGGCGGCGTTTTTGGGCGCGGTCCTCTGGACGATTTTTTCCACGGGCGAATATCCTCCGGAAGATTTGGAATCTTTCAAAAAATCGCGCGGCGGCGGAGCAGCCCGGCTGGCGCAAGATGTTTTCCAGGCGCTGCGGGAAATGCCGGCGACGATGAAGCGGCTGGCGTTGATGCAGTTTTTCACGTGGATGGGACTTTTCTGCATGTGGCTGCATTTCTCCAACGCCGTGCCGGCCGTTTTCGGGACGACCGACCAGAATTCGGAACTCTTCAAGCGCGGCGCGGAATGGGCCGGAGTTTGCTACGCGGTCAAGGACGCCGTGACCTTCGTGGCCGCGTTCGCGCTGATGGCCGCATCGCGAAAGATGGCGCGCCGGCGGATTCACGGGATATGCCTGGCCTTGGGTGGCATCGGTTTGCTGGCGGTGGGCTGCGTGCATGGCGAGGCCCAAAAAGGCTGGCTGCTTGTGGCCCTGGCGCTGGGCGGCGTGGCTTGGGCGTCAATACTTTCCATGCCTTACGCGATGCTGGCCGGGGCCTTGCCGGAGGAGCGGATGGGCGTTTACATGGGCATTTTCAATTTCTTCATTGTGCTGCCGGAAATCATCGCCGCGCTGACCTTTGGCCCGCTCGTCAAACACGCGCTCGGCGGAAACCTGATTCATGCCGTCATGGCCGGCGGCGTATTTATGTTGCTCGCGGCGGTGCTGGCGCAATGGGTGCCCGAGAAGCCAATTGCCGCCTGAATCCCTGAGGCTTCGGCCGTGTCATCAGCCCGCATAGCTGCCGGCCAATGCGGCAAACTGCCCGGCCATCGCGGGACCCCGGCCAACATCATCGTGCTTGAAGAAAACGAAGGCCTCTTTCCACGGCTGTTCGCGCGCACGCCCGGCCCATGCCTTCAACTCGCGGCCGGTGTACTCGGTCCGGCGCAGCCGCAGATAGCCCCACTCGGCCGTCGCGATGAAGGGAATCTCCAAATCATTTTCCGCGTCGGCGATGCACAACGCGGCGCGATGTTCATGAAGCAAATCAAACACCTCCTGCTCCAGCCATGACTGATGGCGGAACTCGAACGCGGCCCGGCATCCCGAAGGCAGCAATGCCAGAAAATCGCGCAGCGCTGAGGCGTCCTTTTTAAAGAAAGGCGGCAACTGAAACAGCATCGGTCCCAGCCGCTTTTTCAACGCGCGCGCCGTGTCAAGCAATTCCTTGACGGAATCAGCCGGCCCCTTGAGCCGCTGCCTGTGCGTGATCTGTTGCGGCGCCTTAAGCGCGAATTGAAAATTGGGCGGAACTTCCGCGGCCCATGCTTCCACCACCGCCGCCTTGGGCATGCGATAAAACGTATTGTTGATTTCAACCGCGCGGAAGTGTTCGCCATAAAATCGGAGCATCCGCTTCGCGGGCAGGTCCGCCGGATAAAAAGCCCCTTTCCATTCCTTGTATGAATAGCCGCTGGTGCCGGTGTAAATATTCATGCGCCGCTCCGCTCCCCGGTCCATTTTCGCAACACGCTGACAAAAATTCGATCAAAGCGCGCGCTGAAGACAGCCACAAACGTTTCGCCCCTCCGCAGGCCCCACGCGATGGCCCAAATCAAAAGGACAATGGTAATCACCTGATTCTGCCAGCCATCCAGCCGCCATTGATATTTCCAGAACCAGACCGGGCTTTGGCTGAGCGGGCCAAAATAATAGATCGGCCATTTATCGCCCACATCCGGCCCGCGCGATCCCAGCAGATCGCACAGCAAATGCAGGTGAAACGTGAGCAAACACAATCCGAAAACCCGCCACCGCCGCCGCGCGAACACGGCAAATAAGGCCGAACAAACCAGGGCCGCCGGCAGCCCATGCGCGATCCAATGATGATACTGCGGATAATACCTCGATTTCCCCTGCGCGATATCGACAATCAGCCCCAGCCCATCGACATCCGGCGCGACACCCGCCAGCGTGACCAGCCGCCGGTCGCGGAGATTGTCAGTCGTGCGCGCCGCCACAAGCCAGCTCGCCAAAAGATGCGTCAACGGAGACATGCCTTTTTGTTATTTACGCCGCCCGGCGCGCCAGGTCAACCGCTGGGAGTCGAAACGGGATAAAAATTGGCGTGTCTTGCCGCTGGGATTGGGTTGAAAATTGTTCAAAGAAACGAATTTGCTCATTGGTCTATTGAGTTAGCATTTCAACCACATGGCCGATGAACATGAAGAAAGCGAGCGGATTGCACGCTGCCGGAATGGCGATCATGCGGCCTTTGAATTGCTGGTGCAGGCGCACCAACGCATGGTTTTTTCAATTATATATCGCATGACCGGATCGGTGAGCGACGCAGAGGATTTGACGCAGGAAACGTTCCTCCGCGCGCATCAGCAGTTGGAGAGCTTTCGCGGCGAATCGAAGTTTTCCACTTGGCTGGGCCGCATTGCCGTCAATCTTAGCTTGAATTGGCGCGCGCGCGAAGGCCGGCGCGGAGAAATCCACGCCCGATGGGCGCAGGATGCCATTGTGGATGGCGGCGCGGCCGGCGAATTGCCGGATGAACTGTCCCGCCGCGTCCAAGCCGCCTTGCAACGGCTTCCCGGCGTCCAGCGCGCGGCCCTAATATTGACGGCGTACGAAAACCAAAGCCATGCGGAGGCGGCCCGGGCCTTGAACTGCAATGAAGCCACCATTTCCTGGCGCGTTTTCGCGGCGCGCCAAAAGCTGAAACGATGGCTGAAAGGCGTGTCGTGAATAATTCCGAACTCGACGCCATTTTGCGAAAGGTCCGCGTGCCCGAACCCGCCCCGGATTTTTGGGAAACGCTTCCGCGCCTGGCCGCCAATCGTTCCACCGCGCCCCGCGTGCCGTGCCATCGCACCACATCGTCCTGGTTAAAATGGGCATGGGCCGCAGGCGCGTTTGCCGCCGTAGTGGCGGCGATTGTCGTGATTCCATGGCCCAGCCACGAACGCCCGTCCGATCTTTTGGCCAGCGCCAAGTTGGTCGATGAGATGCTGGCCCTCTTTCCCAGCCGCCTTCGCGCGATCGTCGAGGATGAAAAGGGCATGCGCGTCATGCTGTCCGACCAGAGAGACGTGCCGGCCTCGCCGCCGCTTTACGTGCGGATTTGCGACGGCCACGAATGCGCCTCGCTCGTGACCTTTAGCGGGCAGGAAGTGCAGATGGCCGGGCGGAATTTGACCGTGCTTTCCGACACTCGCGGCGGCATCATTTTGGAAGGCAAAGATTTGCTGTGGTCGAGCGCGCAATCATTTTTGACTGGAAAACATTTGACAATTGTGGCCAAAAGCCTCGACACCACATCCATGTGACACATGAATAATTTCCTTGCCATCCTGCTGCTTGCAGCCGCTTCAACGCCCCTCGGAGCACAACCCAGCCCGCCTGCCAAACTGGCCGTCCTTGCGCTTTCCCAGGATGCCGCGCCCGCGGCCGACCTCTTGACGGCGGAACTTTCCAGCAATCCAAAAGTCGCGGTGCTGGAGCGAAATGAAATTGAAAAGGTTTATCGGGAGCAGGCTCTTTCCCAGGCTGGCAGGAATTATCTCAAAGTGGGACAGGTCCTGGGCGCCGACGGCCTGCTGCTGCTCGATGCCCAGCAACGTCGCATGCCCGGTCTTGCTGCCGCGCCTTTCGGGATGGCGCCCGCGCCGCAAGAGCTAAAGGTCCGGTTAATCGCGGTAAAAACAGGCATCCTGCTTTCGGCAGAAACTGTTTCCATCGCCGCGAATGATTTGCCTGATTGGACGAAACGCTGGGCGGACAGCCTAAACGTGCTTATTGAGAAGCTGACCCTCGAGCGCGCGGACGCCATTCCAATCTCGCTGGTAAATTTGCGCGCGGCGGCCTCCTCCGACCGTGCCGCGGCGGAAGAGCGGCAGCTCAAGGCGCTGGCCATCGAACGCCTGGCGCGCGAACGTCAACTGATCGTTCTGGAACGCCAGCGCATGCAACTGCTGGCGGAAGAAAAGGCGCTCAATCTGGACGAATCGGCCTTTTGGGCGGGAAGCTATCTTCTTGACGGCGCCATTGATCCGAACGGGTACAACAAGGACACGATGACGGTGCGCTTCAAGCTCACTCCACCCAAGGGCGGCGCTCCAATTTCCCTGGAGGTCAGCGGCCCGCGCGATAATTTGGCCGAGGTTGTCAACCAATTGGCCGTGAGCGTGGACAAGGCTTTGAACGTAAAAAACGCGGCTCCGCCATGGAACGCGGCGGCAGAAGCGGCCCAATACTTTGACGAGCTAAAATGGGCGTTGCGCTGGGGGATTGCACCCGAAGCGCAAGCCGCGGCGGAATCCGCCTGGGCTTTGGGCAAGAGAGACACCGAGTGCGGCATTTTGCGCGTCCAAACTTATCTGGCCGATATTCCCGCGGTGCTGCCGCCCGGCCAATCTCGCTACACGCTCGGGAAACCCGATAACTTTGTCAATGTGGACGCCGCGCCCAACCCCGCGAATTGCGACACGGCCATCCATGCGATGGAACTCTACAACGAGGGCTTGCTCGCCGGCCTGGGCGCGCAGCCAATCGCCGATCCGCGATACGATCCAAACCGCGCCAGGCAAAAGCTCGATTGGTTTTCGTTCGGCGTCGAGGCGCTCAACTCGGCCTCCGGCGTCCTGTATCAATACAATGATCACCCTGCGCTTCAGCAGGCGGTCGCGGACAAGCTGGCCGAATTGCGCGCGGAACTTCGCCGGGCCGCCGCGGGCATCGCGGCCAATCCCGCCGTGCGCGCCTCGTATTTTATCGGAGACCGGCTTGTTACCGGAGACGAGGCGCATCAATTCGCCGATGACCCGCTCAACTTCTACGCTTGCGAAGTTAAATGGGGCTGCTTCTGGCAGGAACGCCCGGAGGACGCCATCGCGATGTACCGCGAACTGGCTGGCAGCCCGATGTTTTCTCACGTGCATCAAATGCTTTGGATGCGCGCGGTGAAAGCCCCCCGCCTCGTGGGATGGAACGCGGAACAGCGCCAGGCGATTCCCGCGTTGTGGCGCGATTTTGTCCGGGAATTGGCCGATTCCCCGGACTTGCTCCACCAATTGGAAGCCAAGGCATTCAAGGTCGCGGACTCCGCCGGCCCGCAAAAGGACGGGGCCTTTGCCAATTTGTTCCACGCGCTGGCTGGCGGCAAGGCTGTTTTATTGACAAATAACGCGGATGTTTATGCCAACGCATGGGGAATCGGCGCGCTGGCGCCCGCACCGCCATTGAGCGATTTCTTTTCGAGGGAATGCTGGCCGCAACTGCAAGCGCTGGAGCAAGAGCGCAATTATTACACTGTGCCCGCGCTGAAGTCCGCGTCAATTTTCGAGCAGCAGAAAGCATATTTGACAGCAAGGAAGCCTTTCAATCTTGAGGAATTCGCCCGCGCCTTTCGAGACAGGAATTATTCAAAAGCCCAGGCGCGGGAAATAAGCTCCTTAATGGCCGCCTATATTGACGGCATGAAAGCCGAAGCCGAACAGGCGCTCGGTCCGGAAAAATTCCGCATCCAGTCTTACGCTCGCTTCGTGGAATTAACCCAGCAGCAGGTGAACTCCATGGCCAGCGTTCCGGCGCCGCCGGCGCAAGCCGCCCCGCCGCCAGCCCTGTCCGCGGCGCCGCCAACCCAAGCCGCCAAGCTGCCGGCGCCAGCTCCCATGCGGATCAGCAGCAATATTCTCACCGTCACGCGCTTTTTGGAGATTCCGCTCGCGAGCTTGCAAACGAATGCCGGAGAATACACCCAATTTGGCGGCTCCATCATCACCGCCCACCATTGGGCCGAAGGAAAGCTGGTCCTCGATCTAAAATACGCCGCGTTTGTCAGTGCGTTTGACAAGAATACGAACGTCACCAGCACGCGCAATGCGGGTTATCCGGCAGCCGCTATTCTTGACCCGGCATCCGGCCGCTGGGAGGTGGCCAGTTGCGCCGAGACGGGCTTCATCACGGAAAGCCCGTATTACGACCATACCACTCTTTGGCACGGTCAGCTCTTCACCTGCAATGGCCAGAAAATTCAGCGCTGCGATTTGGACACGAAAACCTGGACCGCGGTCGATGTCTCCGACGGCAACAACTGCCAATTGTTCAATGTCGCCGGCCATCTTTACGGCGCCAGCGATACGGCCGTTTTTGAAATTCTCCGCGGCGGCAAATCGACGCGGCTGCTCGCCAGCGCCCGGCGCGAGCCGCCCCTGTCGGTTCTGGACAGCCAGCAATGGGGCACGCCCGCCCTTTTTGAAGGCCCCGGCCAATCACTGCGAATTCACACCGCCGATAAAATATTTTCCTGGACGGGCAGCGATTGGAGTGAAGACGGTTCGTGGCCGGCGGGCATGTCTGGCGCGCGTTTTATGCCCAGCGCCCATTCCCAGTTTTTGCCGGATGGCGCGCTCTTCATCGGCGCATCCATCTTGCGAATTCCCGCGGACAGCACGCGGGTGGAAACATGTTTGGCGGCGTCCTTTCCTTCCGGCCGGCGAGGGCCGCCGTTTGGAGGCCAGGCTCCGCGCCCGGTTGCGAAGCCGCTTTGGGAGGCGCCCCGGGGCCTCGCTATTCGCAGAACGCCCGTGACCTGGCTCCAATCGAATCTTTATCTCCTGGAAGATCATTCAACGCGGAGGGAAATTGTCGATTCGGCGCGCCATGTCATCACCGGAACCGAGATCGAGGAGCGGGACGGATATCATGCCATATTGCACTGCTTCGAACCGGGCCTGGCCGAACCGGTGAACATCCCTCTCAGATTTAGCGCGCCGCTCGCGGCTCCCCCGGAAAACGCCCCGGACGGCTGGATGCTGGCGGCGGGCGATTGGCTCTTTCTTGGCACGGAGAGGCTGCCCATGAATTTCGCGCCGACGCTGGCCTCTCACATCAAATACCGCATGGGCATTTGGGCCGTGCCGTTCGCGGAACTGCAGCCCCTCCTGGCTTCCGCTCAAAAGGAACAAACCACGCCGCCATGACCGCGCGCTTTCGTCAAAGGCTGGCCCGCCATGAATTGTTCATTCAATAAATGAGGACGCTCGCGCTCTTATGTTTGACAGCTCATGCTTGCGCCTGGACGGGGAGCGCTGGCGCGCAATTGGAAATCGCGCCCGCAATCGCGGCGCCGCAACGGTTGTTCTTCGGTGAAGGCAGGCGCATTTCCATCGCGTTCCACAACCCGGAGAGCCATCCTGTCTCGACCGAAATCCGGACGCGAACCTACCAGGCTTCTTCTTCTACTGCGGCATTGCTCCATGACAACGCGTGGAAAACTCTGGAAGTCCTGCCGGGGCAAACGATCGTGGAATCGACTCCGCTCGATTTTCCAGCCGTTAGAGCGGAAACGACCTTTATTGTGCAATGGCTGGAGCCATCAGGGCGCGTCATCGGCCGCGAGGAAGTTTTGGTTTATCCCTCCAGCCTGCTGGCTGAACTGAAACCGATGGCGGATGGCACACCCATCGGGCTTATGGACCCGCGAAACCATCTCAAGCCGCTCCTGGCTGGCGCGCATGTCGAGTTTGAAGATTTCGACAAAATCGGATGCGAAGACTTTTCCGGCCGCCTGGCCATCATCGGGCCATTTGAATCTGCCGGGCAAATGCCAGAGGATTTGCCGCGCCGGATTAAAACGATGGCGGCCAGGGGAGTTGCCGTCGTTTGGATTCAACCGCCATCCGCAGACAGCGATGAACTGCGCCCGTCATTTTACCCTGTTTCTGTCAAGCATTCCACGGTCATGGTGGCCCAGGCGGGTTTGGTGGCTGATTTGGAGGGCGATCCCCAATCGCAATTGAATCTAACCAGCTTGTGCCGGCTGGCCCTTCATCCCAAGAAGTTTGCGCTCCCGGAATTGGCCTGTTCGCTCACAAATGAATAAACAATTATGAAACTCATCCTTAGTTGCGCCGCCGCCGCGCTTATGGCGTTTCCCGCAATCAACGCGATGGCCGCCGATGAACCGCTGACGGTGGCTGTTTTTGATTTCGAGTCCAGGGACGAGGCCGTGCGGGGCCTTGGGCCTAAAGTCGCCGATCTCCTCAACGCCAATCTTTCCGCCGAGCCGCAAATCATCACGGTGGAGCGCGCGGAACTGGAGAAAGTGCTCGGCGAGCAGGAGTTGGGGCTGTCGGGCGCGGTTTCATCCGAAAACGCGGCCAAGGTCGGCCAGCTCACCGGCGCGAAAGTCCTGGTGACAGGCCGTATTTTCACCGCTTCGGACGAAATCATTGTTGTCGCAAAAATCATCGGCACGGAAACCAGCCGTGTTTATGGGGAAATTGTCAAAGGGCCTGTTCATCGCTCGCTCACGGGCCTGGCGGAGGAATTGGAGAAAAAGGTCGCCGCCGATGTGGCGCAAAAGGCCTCCACCTTGGTCGCGAAAGTGGAATCGCGCGAAGATCGAATCGAAAAATTAAAAAAGGAATTGGGCGTCAAAAAACGACCGGCCGTCTCGGTGCGCATTGCCGAGCAGCATTTTGGCCAGCATGTGATCGATCCGGCCGCCCAAACGGAATTCGGCCATATTCTTCAGGAGTGCGGGTTCCCGTTGAAGGACGAAACGTCCACCAACAGCGCGGATATCGAAATCAGCGGGGAGGCCATCAGCGAATATGGCATGAGGAAGGGGAACCTCCAGAGTTGCCGCAGCCGCATCGAAATCAAGGCGCGCGACCGCGCCACCGGAAACCTCATCGCGGTGGACCGCCAGACCTCGGTCGCGGTGGATGTGGCTGAGCACATCGCCGCCAAGACCGCGCTGGAAAACGGCGCGATGGAACTGGCCATGCGAGTTCTGCCGAAGTTGGTGAAATAAATCCGGGTTCGCCGCGCTCGGATGGCTCTGGCCTCAATCCGTTGGCGTTGAATTTTTATATGTTGCATTACCATTAAATAATGGTATTGTTCAATCATGTCGCGCTTCGGCGCGTGTTCTTTTGGGCTTTCAGGGAGGATTATTCCCGTGATTTTAGCAAAAACAAACTGAGACCAAGGCAATTCAAGGAAAAACAAGGTGGAACAAGCCAATTTCCGTGAAAACGCGATTATTCGGCCGCGCGTTTGACGTTGACCCATTGCGCCTGGAGCAGCCGGAAATCTTCCGGCAGCTTGGCCGCGCCGATGATGATGAAGATCGTGTCCGTCAGCAATGTGGGCACGCAGACGGCGATCATCGGGATGATCACCACGCAGAGGAGCGTCAAGCCCGCTGCCATCTTGGGCCGCGGCATGCTCAACGCCAGCCACATCCCGAAATAGGCCAGGGCGATGAAGTCCGCCGCGTTGTTGGGAATCGTTTTGAATTGGTATATCAAATAAAACAAGTTAAACGGGATCGGGCTGCCGGAGACCGCTCCGAAGAGCTGGCCGGTCTTCGCTACCAGAAAGCACAGCGCCACAAGATGCGCGGTCAGCAGCGTGACAACCGGCCACAAAAACATCCGGCTCAAAAGCATCCATTGCCCCCGGAGTATCTCCCGCATGGTCAGCGGTGTGCAAAAGAGCAGTTCCAAAGCCCCGGTGCGGCGCGCCTCGTGAAAAAATCGGCACGCCTGAATGGCGAAAAGAATCTTCAGCAGGAAATAAACCGGCCACAATACATAGCTGGAACCTCCCAAAAAGCCCGCGCTAATGCCGCCCATGCCGATGATCGCCAGCACTCCTCCGAGGGCCAGCAACCACGCCGCCCAGCGCATTCGCCGGGAATCGTCCAGCAGCCACAGCACCGGGTTGACATCCAGCAACGGACGCCGCCGCACGATGCTTCCGCCCAGCAGATCCCGCTTGAAGACCCGCTCCCAGGCGCCGCCGGTTTTGGCATCGTCCACAAACGATCTCATGCGCCAGGCGGCCGCGCCCAAAAAAATCCAGGCCGTCAAGTTGGAAGCTGCCAGCGACATCCAATACTCGCGGAAAAGCCGGATGTAATTCACATCTTTCGCCACCAGAAACGCCACAAACGGGCTGAACACGGCCAGGCTGTGAATGTTCATTGCCGCCGCAACGCACGTGAACGAGAGCAATACGACCAGCAGCGCGATGGCGCCGGTCATGGCCCGGTAAGAGGAGCGGCAGAAAGACGAGATGAGCATCCCGCCCGCCACGGAATAGAACAAAAGGTTCAGCAGCGCCAGGCATGTCCGCCAGAACTCCGCGAAGTAAACCCCGCCCGTCAACAGGCACAGGGCCAGCACGGGAAAAACCGCCAGCAGCCCGTAAAAGGCGTTGAGCGACACCGCCATGAACTTGCCCAGCACCACGTCGTAGCCCTTCAAATCCGTCAAGAACAACAATCCCAGCGTCCCTTCCCGCCGCTCTTCGCTCAGGGTGTCGGAGGCCAGAAAAATCCCGGCCAGCAGCGCCATCAGCAGCGCGTACCACGCGAGCACGTTCAGCATGTAAGCGCCGAAGCCGCCGCCCGCGGGGCCGGGCAGCATCGTCATCAGCAGCATGAAAAAACCAATGACCATTCCCAGCAACGCCGCGCAGGCACGCACGTAATGGTTGCTCTTGCGCCGCGAGGATACCCGCAATTCCCTTTCCACAATTGGCAGGAAAGTCATGCGGCCTCCGCCATCAATGTTGCGGCGGCAGCGGATGGTTTGGCTGGTGTTTTGCGCGCCGCTCCTTCGGAAACAATGCTCCTGAATTGGCTCAGCAGCTTGCGCCTGGCCGTGAAGCCAAAATACATGTCGGCCGCCAGGCCAGGCAGGCACCACAAAACATAGAAATACATTTCAATGTCCGCATATTTTTTGAGAAGAAAACTTAAAACGTACAGGGCGAAGGCGTACAAGGCCACTGGCAAAAAAACGATGCGCGCCAAGGCCAGCAACGCGGCGCGGTTCGCTTTGCGATTGACCAATCCGAGCCACATCCCGGTCCAGGATAGCGCGCGCATGTCAGCCGCTAGAAAGAAGGCCGCGATAAGATGCATCCAGACCAACTCCATGCGCCCCTCAAGCGGCCAGCGCCTTTCATTCGCCGCCAAAAACGCCAGGTTCGCCAGCGCCAGGCCTGCCGCCGGCGGCCCAAACTGCCGCGCCAGCGCTCCCGCCTGGCCGCGCACGATGTCCCTTTCATGCAAGGGTGTTGTCAATAATAACTCAAGCCCCCCGTCGCGCCGGTCTTCCGAAAGGGCCCGGCTCGCTTCCACCGCCAGCCACGCTTTCAACACGAAACCCGCCGCCGCCAGCAGGATCAAGTCCGAGCCGGGGGCCCAATAAGGAATGCCAGACCAATGCATGAGCGCCAACAACACGATGGTCACGCCTATCATCGCCATCCAGACCATCGCCGGCCTGGGGCCGGAACGGGCCGCGCGCCACAAAAAAGGATTCGCGTCCAGATTTTCCCGGCGGCGTTGCGCGCGCGCGGACGAAGGCGCCGCTTCCCGCCGGGGCCTCCGGATTCCCAAGGCCTCGTCTTGCCATGCCCGCCGTGTCAACCAGCAGGAAAGCGACAAAAAAATCCAGCCATAGAGTTGCGTGGCCGCGGTATTGGCCCAGAAAGCGGCGGGTTCCTTGGCGTAAGCGGTTCTAAATGCCAGCATGCAACCAGCGGCCGGGCTGGACAGCGCCGCCAGCTCCCGAAACGGAAATCGCTGGATTTGGGAGAGCGACGGCCCGCCCATGGCCACCGTCAAGCCAACGAGGATGGACAAGGTCAAAGCCAGGCTGTCCCGGCGGCACAAGGCGGAAACAAACAAGCCGATGCTCAAAAAACAAAACAACAAATTGAGAGACACCAGCGCGATCCGCAGCATCTCCGGCCATGCCACGCCGCCCACCAAAAAGGGAATGGCCAGCATCGGCATGACGGCCAGCATGCCATAAAGAATATTGACGGATGTGGCCGCCAGTTTTCCCAGCACCACATCGTGCCCCTTGAGATCCGTCAGAAACAGCAGCCCCAGCGTCCCTTCCCGTTTCTCCTCGCTCAGGCAATCGCAGGTCACCAGCAACCCGGCCAGCCCCGCATAGACAAAAATAACCGCGCTGATGGCCTGCAGCGCGTCCGCGCCGCGATCCTGCTCGGATTCATCCGCGGCCTTCCAAATGAGCGCGAAGAGCACGCTGCCGGCCAGGCCCGCCGCGAACCGGCCCCAATAAGCGCTCCGCCGGCGGGCCGCCACGCGCAGTTCCCGCTCCACCACCGGCAGAAAAGTCATTCCGCTCCCTCCAGCGCCGGCACGCCGGCTGTTTCCTCCTCCATTCGCAGCTTGGGCGGCATGCCGTCCGCCACTACGCGCCGAAACCACTCGGCCAGCCGTGTGTTCGCGTGTTTGGCAAAAAGAAATTCCGAAGCCAATCCGATGATATTCGTAAAGATGAGCAGGCTGAATCCATTGGCCGTGCCTCCGGAAAGCATGGCGCACAGGACGTACGGGACAAACAGAATTTGCAGCAAGGCCACAAACGCGGCGCGATTGGGCTTGCGCCGCAGCAGCCCCTGCCACATGGCCACCCAGCTTAGCGCCAGCAAATCCACCAGCACCGATCCGGCCACGATCAAATGCACGCCGACCAGCAAATTGCCCCGGTCGCGCAGGCCCGCGTCTTCCGGCAATTGCAGCATCTCCCCGATCAGCATGGCCATGTTGGCCATGAAAACGGCGGCCGCCGGCTCGGCGAATTGCCGCCACAAGGCCATGCGCTGGCCCTTGAGGATGTCCGCTTCGAGCAGCGGCGTTGTCAAGAGGAGTTCCAGCGCCGCGTTGCGCCGGTCGGCCGAGAGCGTGGCGCTGGCTTCCGAGGCCAGCCAGATTTTCAATACCCCGCCCGCCAGGACCAGCGCGAGCAGGTCGGCGGACACATCAAACGGTTTCAAGGTGAAAATGCCTTCCGCGGCCACCCGCAGCAAGGCCACCGCCAGCAGCGCCAGCCACACCACCGTCCGCTGCGTGGCCGGGGCCGAGGCCCGCCACAAAAACACATTGACAGCCAGCGCTTCTTTTTGCTCCGCCTGCCCGCGCCGGGACTTCACCCTGACCAGCCGGCGCCGCGCCGCCCGGCCCGAGGAGGCATCCTGCCATGAGCGCGGCACGATGCGGCAGGCCCAAGCCAGCAGCGACCACGCGCAAACTTGAGTCAATAGCAAATTAACCCAGAACCACCAGTGCGGAAATTTATTATACAGGCTTTCGAAGGCCGCGAAACATCCGAAGGCCGGGCTGAATATGAAGGCCGTGCTGGGATGGGCCAGATGAAGGAAGCGGAGCCGGGCCGCGGCGGGAATCACACACAGCGCCGCCGCCGACATCAGCACGGCCAGGCCGAGCGAGCGGTTGTCCTGCCGGCAGACGGCGGAGGCGAACAGGCCCACGCTGAGAAAAAAGAACAAGAGGTTCAACGCCACCAGCATGGCCCGCACGACCTCCCCTTGCGTGACCGCGCCCATGATGATGGAAATGGCCAGCGCCGGCGCCACCGCCAGGACGCCGTGAATCGACTTGAGCGAGGTGGAAACGAGCTTGCCGAAGACAACATCGTAGCCCTTCAAATCTGTCAAGAAGAGCAGGCCAAGGGTGCCGTCTCTTTTTTCTTCGCTCACGCAATCGCTGGTGGCCAGCAGGCCCCCCAGCGCGGCGTAAGCGAAGAGCAACACCGCCAGGACCTCGAACGCCACCGCGCCGTTCGGCGAACCCGCCCGCTTGTCGCCCAGAAGAATCCAGATGGCGACGGCCCATCCGAGCAGCGCGACGACCATGCGGCTCCCATAGGTGGCGCGCCGCCGTCCCGCCGTGCGCAGTTCCCGTTCGACAACTGGGAGAAAGGTCATGGCCCGCCCATCATCCAGCTTTTCCCCCGCCAAGCCAAGGCGATTGTGGCATCAAGTGTCAATAGAATGACGCGCTCAATCGCCCGCTTCCCATTGCAACCCGCCCGGCAGCGGCTCGGCCGCGAATTCCAAATGCACGCCGCGGCGGTGCGCCGGCGCCATGGCGGGCGAAGATGCATGCAACAGCAATGGCCGCATCAACAACCCTCCGCCGCGCGGCACGGCGCACATGAACGCCTTCTCCCGCTCCCGCCAGGCCGAGATTTGTTGGGCGCTCAACCGGCCATCCTAGTGAGACCTGGGAATGACTTGCAACGGCCCGTTGTCCAATCCGCAATCATCGAGGTGCAACCGCACAGTGGCCATGCGTTCGAGCGCAGAGACGGGCGGCTGAACGTGAACAATTCCATCCTTCACCGACCACGCCGTGCAACCCTCCACCTCAATTTTCTCCTTCACGGCAATTGTCAAATCCTGATGCCATGCGACTTTCCAATTCGCATCGGGTGTCTTGTCAAAGAAAATGCTCCTTGCGACGAATGCCTTCAGGCCAAGCAATGGCTCGACGAGGCGGCGCACTCTCGCATCGTCCGCGGCCTCGCGAACTTCGGGAACCGCCTGGAGCAAATGCCGCATGGCGTGCTTGGATTGGCCGGCTTTCTTGATGGCGCATTCAACAGCCGCGGCCATTTTCTCAACCGCCTCCGCCGGCAAAATGTCCGGCACAATGGCGAAGCCGGCTCGATCCAATTCATCCCGGAATCTTTCGTCAAGCATTGGATTCATCCGCTAATCTTCCGGGCCTTCGCCGCGTTTGTTCATGTTTGTAATATTATCAATTTTTGCTGGAGAAAGCGAGCCGTGAGAACCGCCCTTCCTTTCGTGTTCGTTCTTCGCCGGATGGAAACTTGGCGTGGGCGGTATCTGTGTGATTCGTTTCAAACATTCGGCGAAAGCGCTGACACGGAGTTTTCACTCGGCGTGCCGAAAATACGCGGTATATTCGCAGGCGTGTCACACGCATTGGCATTATCTCCCGGAGGACATTTGTTGGTCGAGCCGGACGATCAGGCGGAGCCGAAGCTCAATCCGGGCGCCGCAACGCGACTGACCGAAGCGTTCACCGCGTCAGGGGCGCGCGGTTTGGAGGTTCTCGCGTCCGAGTTTCTGCATGCGCCGCTGCCGCCGACCTTTG
Organism: Verrucomicrobiia bacterium; assembly: GCA_036501625.1. Lineage (GTDB taxonomy): Bacteria > Verrucomicrobiota > Verrucomicrobiia > Limisphaerales > Palsa-1400 > Palsa-1400. The sequence continues at coordinate 61,934 of DASXZY010000001.1, read as the reverse complement.
GCTTTTGGCGCGGGCTGGCCCGGCGTTATTTCACAGCTCTTTGCCATAATCCGAATCTGGACAGCGCCGCTGACCTGAGTGTTACGAGGCCCGGCGAGAACGATTGGATCGCGCTGGCGGAAACCGCGCCGCCGATGAAGGGCCTGGAGTACTTGAGCGGCGCAGTATTGGCCCGGCTGTGGGATGAATTGGACGCTCACGCTCACGCTGCCATTGTCCGAAATCCAGGCGGAGCCCTGGCTTATCTTAAAAGTTGCAACCCGACGTGGAACACAGTGGGGCGTGTGACGTTTCATCTGGCCGAAAATAAGCGCAATCCGGCTCAACCCTTTGCCTTTCTCGCCACCTATACAAATCGGGTTTCTGAGCAAGGGAAGGCGCAGCATTTGCCGTTGGGGCGGGCTTTGGAGGAATACGCCGGGGCCAAAAACCGGGCGGCGCTGGCGGCGTTGCTCTCGCCGGTCCAGCGCGCGGCCGAGCAAAGCAAAGTCGCCCGTCAATTGTTGGATTCCCGCGCCATTTTTCATCCGCAGGTTTGGCGGCCGGAACAGGCGTTCGCTTTTTTGAAGGAGATTCCACTCTTTGAGCAAAGTGGTTTGGTCGTTCGCATTCCCGATTGGTGGAAGGCGGGCCGTCCGCCTCGTCCGCAAGTGAGCGTGCGAATCGGCGAAGCCAAGGGGAATCTCGTTGGCAAAGACAGTCTGCTGGATTTCCAAGTGGACATTTCACTGGAGGGAGAGCCGCTGACGGAATCAGAATTGAAGGCGATTCTGCAATCCACCAGCGGGCTGACGCTGCTCAAGGGCAAATGGGTCGAAGTGGACAAGGACAAACTTCAGCAAGTGCTCGACCACTGGAAGAAGGTTCAATCCGCCGCCGGGCCGGACGGCTTGCCGTTATTGGAGGGACTGCGGCTGCTGTCGGGTTTTCAGCCCGGTGCGGCAATCGAAGCGGAAGCGGAAGCGACTCGCGCCGGCTGGTCGAGCGTGATGGCGGGCGAGCAATTGAAAAAATTGCTCGATGAAATGCAGCGACCGGAGGTTTCCGCTGAATCCGACCCTGGACAAGGGTTGCGCGCGGAATTGCGTCCGTATCAACGTCAAGGCGCGCATTGGCTCTGGTTCATGCACAAACTCGGTCTTGGCGCGTGTCTGGCCGACGACATGGGTTTGGGCAAAACCATTCAAGTTATCTCATTATTGTTGGCGCTCAGGCGCGGGCGGTGTGCGTCGAAGACCGCCGAGGCGGTTGGGCCGAGCTTGCTGATTGTGCCCGCTTCACTCATCGCCAATTGGAAAGCCGAAATCCAGAAGTTTGCGCCGTCCTTGTCGGTTTTCTATGCGCATCCGTCAGAAAATCCCGGTGGAGTACTCGCGGGCGCGGCAAAATCACTTGCTGGCAATGACCTCATAATCACCAGCTACTCGATGGCTGTTCGACTGGCCTGGCTCAAGGAAACGCCATGGAACATCGTTATTCTTGACGAGGCCCAGGCCATCAAAAATGCCGGAGCGCGCCAAAGCCGCGCGGTCAAGGAACTGCGTTGTCGGCACCGCATCGCGCTTAGCGGCACGCCCATCGAAAACCGTCTTTCCGATTTGTGGTCGCTTTTCGACTTCCTCTGTCCCGGCTTGCTGGGAGGCGCCAAGGACTTTGCGGCGTTTGTCAAAAGCCGGTCGCAGGAAGATCAAAATCAGTTCGCCCCGTTGCGCCGGTTGGTGCGGCCCTACATTTTGCGCCGGCTCAAAACGGACAAGCGCATCATCAGCGATTTGCCCGACAAAACCGAGATGACCGCGTTTTGCCCGCTGACCCGCCGCCAGGCCGCGCTCTATCAGCAATCGGTCAACGAACTGGCCGAGCGGCTCGATGCGCCGGAGGTCGAAGGCATCCAGCGCCGCGGCATCATCCTGGCGTTCCTGACCCGGTTCAAACAAATCTGCAATCATCCATCCCAATGGCTTGGCGATGGGGCCTATGCACCGGAGGACAGCGGCAAATTCCATCGCCTCCGCGAATTGTGCGAGGAAATTGCCTCCAAACAGGAGAAAGTTTTGGTGTTTACTCAATACCGCGAGGTCACAGAGCCGTTGGCGCGGTATTCGGAATCCGTCTTTGGCCAATCAGGCGTGGTTCTCCACGGCGGAACCCCCGTTTCCAAGCGCAAGGAGTTAGTGGATGCCTTTCAACGTGACGGCGGTCCGCCCTTTTTTGTCCTCTCGCTCAAAGCCGGCGGCACCGGCCTCAACCTCACCGCCGCATCGCACGTCATTCATTTCGACCGCTGGTGGAATCCAGCAGTCGAAAACCAAGCCACGGATCGCGCCTTCCGCATCGGCCAAAAGCGCAACGTGATGGTCCACAAATTCACTTGTCGCGGCACCCTTGAGGAACGAATCCACGACATCATCGCCGGCAAGAGCGCGCTGGCCGACGACATTCTAGGGGAAGGCGCGGAACGATTGATGACGGAAATGAACAATTCCGAATTGCTTCGTTTTGTGGCGCTGGATATAAAAGCCGCCGCCGAAGATTAGAAGTTTTGGCGGTTGCCCGTGACCCATTTCGGGGAAAAAAATATGAGTTGGAATTACTATGGATTCCGGCCTTACGTGCCAGTGGCGGAACGCCGCGCCCGGGCCGCGCGTGAATTGGCAAAACTGGCCAAAAAGAACGGCCAGGCGTCGTCGCCTGTCCTGTTGGACAGCCGCAAAATCGCGAGCACCTTTTGGGGCAAAGCGTGGTGCGACAATTTGGAGGCTTACAGCGACTATGCCAACCGCCTGCCGCGCGGCCGCACCTATGTTCGCAACGGCTCGGTGGTCCATCTCGAAGTCAGCCAGGGCAAAGTGACCGCCCGTGTTTCAAGATCGAGCCTTTACAAAATCGAAATCAAAATCAAGCCGCTGGCGCCAAGCCTCTGGAAATCCATCCAAACGGAATGCGCCGGGAAAATTGATTCCTTAATTGAATTGCTGCAAGGCAAACTTTCCTCTTCGGTCATGCAAATCGTGACCCGGCCCGAACGAGGACTTTTCCCGGCGCCCAAAGAAATCGAACTGGACTGCTCCTGCCCGGATTGGGCCGATCTCTGCAAGCACGTCGCCGCTTCGCTGTATGGCGTCGGTGCGCGGCTGGATCAAAGCCCCGAACTGCTTTTCCTACTTCGCGGCGTGGATCCCGCCGATCTCATCAGCCAGGCATCCGCCGCCGAAACCGTGCGCCAGTCAGCCCGTGCGGAAGGCGCGGCTGCGATGAGCGAAGCGGAAATTGCGGACGTCTTCGGCATCGAATTGGCCGACACGCCAACACCTGTCCAATCGACCGGGAAGTCTCACGAGTCCGTTGATGCAAAAAACCAGATACCTATTCCGGTGTCCATTCAAGAGCCGAAAGGAAAGCCGCCGAAAAAAGCCAGCCGAAGAATAAATTCAGCGGCCCGGGCAAGGATCGCAGCGGCAGCGCGAGCACGGTGGGCAAAAGCCAAGGAACAAGCGCATGGCCGTCGGCCAGTCATCCGAAAAATGAGCGCCGCCGCCAAAGCCAGAATCGCCGCTGCGATGAAAGCCCGATGGGCAAGACATGAAACGGCCTCCGGAAAATAAAGATCGAGAAGACCGGTTCATCGAGGAAATGGTCGTTGACGCTTGCGGCGAGGAAGAACAGGCGATGGGCTGGTATTATTATGCCGCTGACAACATCGTTTTTCCCTTCAAAGCTCAGTGCTCGGCAAAACGCGCCAACAGCTTGTCTTGCAACGCATGGCACGGCTTTAATTTCCCGCGCTGAATCAGCCGGTAAACACTGAAATAGTGGAGACCAAACATGGGCGCGGCCTCCTCGATGGAATATGGGTCGCTTTATGGTGATGGCCGGATTCGACAAAATAAATCCGTGCCGTTGGACACACTTGAACACGCTTCGCATGGTGTCGCGTTCATGAACGAAGGTTTGCGTCGCCAGTTTTGCGCCTCGATCAATGGCCCAACGCTCGCACTGCAACGCCATGACGTTGCGAAGGGGTGTGCCCTTGAAAAAGGTCGCGAGATTCTTGATGCGCATTTCTCGCTGCTCAATCGTTTCGGGAGCGAGGGTGTGTTTGACGCTGTCCAGCCAACGATTGGCAACTGCTTCAAAGCCCAATCTGGCGTCCTCCCAAAGGGACAAGCAGCCGATTTGCCGCTTGATTTCCTTCAAACGGCGGTCGGCCAGTTTGCGATCCTTTTTCGCACTATACAATTTACAGTTGAACGCCAGACGGGCTTGCCTTAGGATCGCGCCGTTGTCCCAAGGTCTTCATTATTATGAGTGCAATAAAAATGCGGCATATTGGTTTGGTGATATTTTGGCTCCTGGCGGCAATTCCTCAAAACGGGCGGGCGGCCGATGCTCCCTTTAACGGATACGTGGTGGAATCCCGCGCGCGAATCGGATCGCTCATCAACGTCGTTCTAACGAACGTGCCGGACGATCAGCTTCCCGCTTTGAGCAAAGCCGGCAATGTGGTGCTAAACCTGAGAGGCGTCCCGTTTCCCGGCCTTTGCACCAACTCCGCGCCTATCTCAAATACGATCCGGATGCAGTTTCTGCTTTCGTTCAATTCCACCAATCGCCTCCAATGGGCGCAGGTCGTGCGGAACCACGAAAATATACCCGTGTCGGTGGGAGTGGATAAGGCGGAATTGAATTGCGGGAATGGTTTTTCCCTGGTGGCGATGGATCCGGTTGAAGAGTTCCTTGCGGGCGCCCTTTTGCTGCTTTTTGGTTACGTTTCAATTTTCCTGGTCACCCGCACCGAAATGGTGCGCGACCCCGCGCCGCCGGAGACGCCCCCTCTCGCCAACGCCGCGGCCGCTGCTGCCAGCGCCGCCAATGCCGCTGCGGCCGTCGCGGGCGCTCCTCCTGCCGCCGCCCAAGCTGCCGCCGCCCAAGCTGCCGCCGCTCAAGCTGCCGCCGCTCAAGCTGCCGCTGCTCAAGCTGCCGCCGCCCAAGCTGCCGCCGCCCAAGCTGCTGCTGCTCAAGCTGCTGCTGCTCAAGCTGCTGCTGCTCAAGTTGCCGCCCCTGCTCCTGCTCAAGCTGTCGCCGCTCTCCCCGCGGCCGCCTTGGTTGCGGAGGCCCCCGCCGGTGTCACCGAAGCTGCGCTGCTGGCCACCGCATCCTGCCAGCGAGACAAGGGCCGCACGAATGCCCTGGTTTGGGCCGTCCCGCTGGTCGCGGCGGCGATTGCCGTGGACCGGGCCGATTCTTCCTGGAATGACACGTTCGTGAGTGTGCTGACCGCGATATTCCTGGGCGTCACGATCTTCTGGTCTGCCTGGCATTATAAAACCTATTGGAAAAGCACCAAAAAGGCAGCCGACGCGCTTCGTCCGTACAGCCTGGCCCGTGTGCAAATGGCTGTCTGGTTTTTCTTGATTGTCTGTTCGTGGGTCTTCTTGTGGATGCTGACCGGCACATTCAACACGCTGACCAATACAGTCCTGGCTCTGATGGGCATTGGGGCCGGCACGGCCCTTGGCGCCGAAGTCCAGGATGCCGGCAAAGCCACCGCGGCGGAGGGCATCGTCGATAAAATGAAAACCTTGGAAGCGAAAATCGCGCAACAAACCGTCGTTCCCACTGAAACCCGCGAATTGGCCTCGCTCCACAAGCAACTGAAAACCGAAACCGACAAGGAACCTCCCACCACCGACGGTTTCTTTGATGATATGATTACGGACACGGATGGCATTAGTTTCCACCGTTTCCAGATGTTCGTTTGGACGGTTGTCCTGGGGATCGTTTTTGTGGTTCAGGTGTGCGAGCAATTGTCCATGCCGGATTTTGATGCAACCTTGCTGGCATTAATGGGCATCAGTTCCGGCACCTACCTGGGATTCATGATCAAGGAACCTCATTCAGCGGCAACGGCACAGAGTTAGCGCCGCAAAAAAAGGGTGGCTCGGATGGAGCCTTGCCGGGGTTTTCTGGGGGAAATGCCATGCAAGATCAGCCTTTCCCTGCCGTATTGGAGGTGTGGCAAGAACCCGCCAACGAAACGTTAAAAGAGCGGGAAGCCCAAAAGAAATTAGAAAGGCTTGATATGAAAACATTTATGAAAACTTCCGTTGTGGCAGCCGCGGCCCTGGCTGTGACTGCTTTTTGCACACCGAAAGCCAATGCCTGGCCGGTCGCGGCGGGCGTCAGGGGCGGAGTGGCTGTGGGCATTGGCATGTCGGTGCCAGCGCCTTCGGCTTATTATGCAGCTCCAGCTCCGGTTTGCGCTCCGCCAGTCGCGGTGGCGCCCGTGGCCGTGGCGCCGCCGTATTACTATGCGCCGCGAGTGGCGCTTCACGCGCGTTATCCTTATTCGCGCCCCTATTTCCGGGCCGGTTTTGCGTGGGGAAACCGCTGCTATGGCGGGCGCTATTGGCACCGTTGATGGCTGAGTTCTGACGCGCGCGGCCGCCGGCATCCTGGCGGCCGCATTCTTTTTGTGTCACCGATCACTTCAAAACGAATTAAGATTTTTTGCGCCACGCCCTCGGTTCCAGTGCCGCAAAAAGTCTTGATTCGTTTTCATTCGGCCCCGACTGCCTGGTTTTGACTGGCCGCTGACACTTTTTGCCATCCTGAAAGCCCCCCTCTGTTTTTCCACTGATTGCCCACTACGTTAATCCCTTAATGAATGTCAAGGAGTCCGCCCGATTGCGTCCCAGCCAGATAATGGTAAAAATGGCTCCGGTTAATAACTTATGAAAAAGATTTCTGTATTGTTGGTGGATGACCACAAGGTCGTACGTCAAGGTTTGCGCGCGCTGTTGAGCATGGAGGGGGATATTGAGGTGGTGGGCGAAGCGGAAAACGGGCGCCAAGCCGTGCAAATGGCAGCCAAGGTCGCTCCCGATGTTGTTCTGATGGACGTCGTGATGCCCCTGATGAACGGGTTGGAGGGAACCCGCCAAATGATCAAAAATGTGCCCGCCGCCAAGGTGCTCGTGCTCAGTTCGTATTGCGACGACGATTATGTCCAGCAATTGACCGAAGTCGGCGCGTCAGGCTATCTGACCAAGCAGACCGCCGGGGATGATTTGCTGCTGGCGATCCGCGAGGTGCAAAAAGGCAACGCCTTTTTCAGCCCGGCCATCGCCAAACGCCTGCGCGACCGCTGCCGCCAAGCCTTCGCGGACGGCCAGCCGCTGAAACGGAACATCGAATTGACTTCACGCGAGTCGGAAGTGCTGCAACTGATCGCCGAAGGGCTGCCGAACAAGCAGATCGCCGGCGAATTGGGCATCAGCATCAAGACGGTGGAGAAGCATCGCCAGCAGGTGATGAACAAATTGAACATCCATGATGTGGCCGGCCTGACGCGATACGCCATTTCCAAAGGCGTTGTGAATCGCGAATTGGCGGCCCCGCTGGTTGCGGCGCCGCAATAAATGCCGCCCGTTACGAAACGGGCAGAGAGCAAGTGACCACGGCGCCTTCATGGGCGCCGGGTTTTATTTCCAGGGAGGCGCCAATGAGATGGGCGCGATAGTTCATGATGCGCAAGCCCAGCCCATCGCTGGGCTTGAAGATCGTGGGAAAGGGCATGCCGTCGTTGCTGATGGAGAGCACAAGGAAATTCCCGCCGTTGGAAAGCCGAATATCCACATTTTTGGCCTTGGCGTGTTTGATGGCGTTGGTCACAGCTTCCTGTGTGATCTTATAAAGCTGAACGACCGAAGCCGGTTCAAGCGCGGGCACGGCTGCTTCGCTGTCGAAACGGCAGGAAATCTTGAAGGTGCGTTTGACGTGCGAAACCATTCCTTCCATGGCTGTCGCCAAGTCCTTGTCTTCCACGTCCAGCGTAATCAAGTCATGCGATAATTCCCGCGTTTGCACCATCGTTTCCTGAATGAGCGCATGGATGCGGGCGGCGTCCTTGGCGGACTCGGAATTCTGCCGGCCCAGTTGATTTTGCAGCCCTTTCACCATCATGGCGATGCCAGTGAGTTTTTGGCCCAGGTCATCGTGCAGATTAAGGCCGATATGGCGCCGCTCGTTGTCGGTGATTTCCAGCAATTCATGCTCCAGGCGCCGGCGCTCGTCCATGGCGGCTTGAAGTTGAATGTTGGCCGCGGTCAGGTCGGCCGTGCGCTGGCGCACCCGCAACTCCAATTCCTCATGGGAACGCCGCAACTCATCCTCAGCCTGCTTGCGCTGGGTGATGTCCGTGATGGAGCTTAACCAGCCCGTGATGTTGTCAAATGAATCCTTGAGCGCCGTCATCAGCAACAGCGTGTCGAATCGCTCGCCATCCTTGCGGCGCAGGCGCAATTCCAATCCTCCGGGCGGAGCCTGGCCTTCAACCACTTTGGCCAGCGCGGCGGTAATATGTTCGCGCTCCTCGGGCGGCCAGTAATCAAACGGCGGTTTGCGATCCAGCAATTCCGCCTCCGTCCATCCGGTCATCCGGCAAAAGGCGGGGTTGACGTAGGATTGCCGCCCGTCCAAATCGACCACCGCGATGCCAGAGGGGATGGAGGTTTCAATAGTGGCGCGGAAGGCTTGCTCCTCCCACAATTTTTTCTCGGCCGCGCGCTGTGCCCGGCGGGTTTCGGAATCGCGCATCTCGCGCGCGATGGCCGGCACCAGGCGCGCGAGCTTGTCCTTCATGACATAGTCGTGCGCTCCCGCTTTCATCGCCGCGACAGCCGTATCCTCGCTAATATGCCCGGAGACAATGATGAAGGGCACATCCAGCCCGCGTTCCTTGACCGTCGCCAGGGCCGATAATCCGTCGAAATTGGGCAGGACGTAATCGGCGATGATGACATCCCAATCCTGGGAATCGAGGGCGGCGTTCATTTCCGCGGCCGTTTCGACTCGCCGGCAAACGCAGCGGCAGCCCGAGCGTTGGATGGCCAGTTCGAGCAGGAGGGCGTCGTTTTCGGAGTCCTCCACCACCAGGATTTGCAACGTGCGATTCAACATATTCATGAGGCGGCAGCGGGGGCATGGGTTCCATTGATGCCAGGCAGCGTAAAATAGAATGTGGCCCCTTCGTTGACCGAGCCGACGGCCCAGGCGCGCCCGCCATGCCGGTTGATGATGCGCTGGACCGTGGCCAGGCCCACGCCCGTGCCGGGGAATTCACTGGCGGCGTGCAGCCTTTGGAAAACGTTGAACAGCTTCTGGGAAAAAGCCATGTCGAACCCCGCGCCATTGTCGCGCACAAAAAAAGCAGGCTCCTGTCCCGCCACCTTGCCAAATTCAATTCGGGCCTCCTCGCGTTTGCCGCTGAATTTCCAGGAATTGCGCATCAGGTTTTCCAGCACCACCCGCACCAGATGGGAATCGCCTCTGGCCGTGCATTCAGAAGCGATTACAAATTGGACGGCCCGATTGGCGTCGCTGTGGGACAACTCATCCGCGATGTCCCCTGCCAGCAAACTCAAATTTACCGTCTCCAATTGAAGGCTGCCGCGGGAGACCTGGGCCAGCTTTAGCAGGTCCTCGATGAGCCGCTCCATCTGGAAACTGGCGGCGCAGGCCCGGCGCAAAAAGTCCTGCCCCCGGCTGTCAAGCTGGGAAGCATGGACTTCCAGCAAGACCTCGGTAAAACCGCGCAAAGCCCGCAATGGGGCGCGCAAATCGTGCGAGACGGAGTAATTGAACGACTCCAACTCCTTGTTCGCCGCTTCCAACTGCGCCGTGCGCTGCTGCACCTTTTGCTCCAGCTCCTGGTTGAGCCGGTGCATCTCCTTCTCCGCCGGGCGCAACCCTGTCAATTCTTCAGTCAGAAGCCAGGCCCGGAGCAAACGGCCATTCTCGAACTCGGCGCTGGAGCGGATGAGGACTTTGCGCGGCGAACCATCGCGCGTTCGGACGGCTGTTTCGTAATCGCGAAACGCTTCCCCGCCCGCCAGGCGCGCCGGCCAATTGGAGCCTTCAGAGGGCTGGCTGTAGAAATCCGCCATGTTTTTCCCCGTCAATTCCTCGCCCGCGCAACCCAGCAGGTCCGCTTGCGCGCGATTGGCCCATTGAATGACCCCCTGGCCGTTCATTTGAATCACTCCCAGCGGGGCATTTTCCGCGAAGCCGGCCAGCATCTTTTCCCGCCCTCCGGATGAGCCGGGAAATGAACGCCGCCAGAACGCGGCCGCCAGCGCGCCAATCACCGCCGCGCCAATGATGGCCGGCCAAAAAAGCGCCCAGCTCATGGTGCGAAAATCTCGGCTCTCGAATGGTTCATGGACTATCCGCCCGGCATGTTCCTAAAAGCAAACATGCCCCGCCATAGGGTTCAACCCTACTCCACCAAACGGTGCTGGATGGCATAGTGCATCAGCTCCGCATTGTTTTTCATGCCCATCTTTTCAAGGACGCGGGAACGATACGTGCTAATCGTCTTGACGCTCAAGGATAATTCACGCGCGATGTCGGTCACCATTTTGCCGGAGGCGATGAGGCGCAGCACCTGAAACTCGCGGTCGGAAAGCTGCTCCTGCGGCGGCTTTTGGGTCGTGGAAAGGGAGGCGGCCAGCGTTTCCGCCAACGCGTTGCTGACATACCGCCCGCCGGCCAAAACCTTCTTGACGGCTCCGACCAATTCATCCGGCGCGCTTTCCTTGGTCATGTAGCCGGCCGCGCCGCTCTTTAGCACGCGCACGGCGAATTGGTTTTCCGGGTGCATGCTCAACACCAGGACGGGCAGGCGCGGCTTGGATTGTTTGATTTCGCGCAACACATCCAGCCCGCTGCGCCCGGGCATGGTGATGTCCAGCACCACGACATCCCAGTTCTGTTTCCAGACCAGATCGAGGGCTTCCTGGGCATTGCGCGCCTCGCCGTAAGTGGCGCGCTTAAATGCGTCAGTCAGAATCTGCTTTAGCCCATGCCGGACGACGGCGTGGTCGTCTGCCAAAAGGATCTTCATACTTCGCGTTAAGACGGCGCAATCGGCGCGGGATGGCCACACAGGCGCGTGTTCCTTTGCCGCCGCGCAAGGGCTGGATGCGGAAATCTCCGCCCAGCAACGCGGCCCGTTCGCGCATGCCCAGCAGGCCCATCGACATTGGGTCGGAAATTTCTTCTTTGCTGATGCCGCGGCCGTCGTCTTTAACTTCCAGAATAACCCGCGCCGCCTGCTCTTTCAACTGCACATCCACGTGGCTCGCGGCCGCGTGGCGGATGACGTTGGTCAGCGTTTCCTGGAAGATGCGAAAAAAGGTCGTCGTCAGCTCCGGGCCCAAAGGCGGCTCGTGCAAATGGGCCGAAACATGGCAGCGGATGCCCGTGCGCGTTTGAAATTCCTGCGCCTGCCACTCCAGCGCCGCCGCCAGTCCCAGATGATCGAGAATGCCGGGCCTCAGCTCGGTCGCGATGCGGCGGACGGTTTGAATGGTGGCGTCGATGTCGGTGGACAGCTTTTCGGCCTTGTTCGCAAATTCTTTGTGACTGCGGGGCAGATGATGCGCCATCCAGGAGGCATCGAGTTTGCAACTAGTCAGGGCCTGGCCAAGTTCATCATGGACTTCGCGCGCGATGCGCGTCCGCTCCTCCTCGCGCACGTGCTGGAGATAAATCGACAGCGACCGCAGTTGCTTGTGCGATTCCCGAAGCTGCACTTCCGCCAGCAGCCGGTTCTGGCGTTCCTGGGCTTCGCGCATGGCGCGGTTGACGGCCGGGACCAGGCGTGCCAGCCGCGTTTTCAAAACGTAATCAGTCGCGCCATTTTTCAACGTTTCAATTGCCACTTCCTCGCCCATGGTGCCGGTCACGAAAATAAATGGTATTTCCGGGCGCCGTTTTTTGGCAATGCTCAACGCGGCGTGGCCGTCAAAACCGGGCATGGAATAATCAGACAAAATCACTTCGGGCGGGTTGCGGTCCAATTCACGGATGAAATCGGATTCCGTTTGGACGCGGGCGATGGAAAATTGAATTCCTCCCGCGCGCAACGTATGTTGTTCCAGTTCGGCGTCGGCTGGATCGTCTTCCACCATTAGGATATGGATTTGTTTTTTCATTCGATTGGGAGTTTAACGGGCTGCCAGTCGCTGTCGGCCCGCGGCAGTGAGAAATAAAACGCGGCGCCCTTGTTCGGCTCGCCTTCGCCCCAAGTGCGCCCGCCATGCTGATGAATGATGCGCCGAACGTTGGCCAGCCCGATGCCCGTGCCTTCAAATTCAGATTGCGGATGCAGCCGCTGAAACACGCCGAATAGTTTGCCCGCGTAACGCATGTCGAAGCCCACGCCGTTGTCCCGCACGAATATGATAATCTCATCTTCAGTCACGCGGCTGCCGATCTCGATGCGCGCGTGTTCCTTGCGGCGCGTGTATTTGAGCGCGTTGCCCAGCAGATTGGCCAGCACCTGGCGCAGCAGGGCCGTGTCTCCTTTGACCTCGGGCAGCACTCCATGCACCCACGTGACCTCGCGATCGTCCACCTCCCCTGCCAAATCGCGCAGCACGCTTTCGCACACGGTATTCAAATTGACAGTGGTCATGCGCAATCCGGCCCGCGCGGTGCGTGAAAATGCCAGCAAGTCGTCGATCAATTGGCTCAGGCGCTTGGCCCCGGCGGTGATGACCGTGACGCACTGCTTCGTTTCCTCGTCCGCCTCGGCAGCCTTGGACTCGCTGAGAATTTCGATGAAGCCTTCGATCTGGCGCAGCGGCGCCCGCAATTCGTGCGAAACGGAATAACTGAACGCTTCCAATTCCTTGTTGGCCGCTTCCAGTTCGGAGGTGCGGCGGGCCACGCGGTGTTCCAATTCCTCGTTCAGCCGCCGGATTTCCTCCTCGGCCTTTTTGCTTTGAATCCGCGACTCGGCCTCGCGCAGCGCCCGGTGCAGCGCCGGCGGCAGGGATTCCATGCGGTGTTTCAGCACGAAGTCCGACGCTCCGTTTTTGAGCGCCTTGGTCGCCATCTCTTCGCCCAGCGAACCGGTCACGAAGATGAACGGCACGTCCGGGCATTTGCCTTGCGCGATCGTCAGCGCCGCGAAGCCATCGAACGAGCACAAGCCGTGATCGGACAAAATTGCGCCGGGGCGAAATTTCTTTAACTCCGCGATGAAAGCGTCCTTGGAATCGACGCGTTTGAAAACGATTTCAAAACCGCTCTTTCGCAACACTTGTTCGGCCAGCCGGGCGTCATTCGGCTCGTCTTCGACCATTAGAATTCGCAACTTCTTTTTAATAAGCCTCAATCTTCCGTGTCAAATTAAGCCCACCGCCGTGCGCGGTCACATGGGGTGAAAACCGGGGGTGCCCTGATTTCGCCGCGCGGGCAATACACCCTATGGGAAGATCAGGGCGAATCACTGACAGTGATTTCGCCAGCCCAATTGGCGGCGCAATTTTTATGAAAAAATATATTTGTGTTCATGGTCATTTCTATCAGCCGCCGCGGGAGAACCCCTGGCTGGAGGCGGTCGAAATGCAGGATTCCGCCCACCCATACCATGATTGGAATGAACGCATCACCGCCGAATGTTACGCCCCCAACGCCCACTCGCGCCGATTGGACGGACAGAACCGCATTGAGAGCATTATCAGCAATTACGCCCGCATGAGTTTCAATTTCGGCCCGACTCTGCTTTCGTGGATGCAGGAAAAATCGCCGGACCTTCTGGCCGCGATCCAGGAGGCTGACCAGGAAAGCCAGGGCCGTTTTTCCGGCCACGGCTCCGCCATCTCCCAATGTTACAACCATCCGATCATGCCGCTGGCCAATGCCCGCGACAAGCAGACCCAGGTCGCCTGGGGCATCCGCGATTTTGAATGCCGGTTCAAGCGCGCCCCGGAAGGCATGTGGCTGCCGGAATGCGCCGTCGATATTGAATCGCTTGAGGCCCTGGCCCAGTTCGGCATCCAATTCACGATTCTTTCGCCCTTCCAAGCCAGCCGCATCCGCAAAATCGGCGCAACCGATTGGCAGGATGTCAATGGCGGCAAGGTGGACCCGTCCATGGCCTACAAGGTTGTTCTGCCGTCGGGCCATTCCATTGCGGTCTTTTTTTATGACGCGCCCGTAGCCCAGTCGATTGCCTTTGAGCGGCTCCTGACCGATGGCGGCCGCCTGGTCAAGCGCCTCATGGATGCCTGCAACGACAGCCGGACTTGGGATCAATTGGTCCACGTCGCCACCGATGGGGAATCGTACGGGCACCATTTCCACTATGGCGACATGGCGCTGGCGTACGCGCTCAAATCCATCGAGTCCAACCCGGATGTTCATTTGACAGTTTATGGGGAATTCCTGGAGAAACATCCGCCCACTCATGAAGCGGAATTGCACAGTCCCAGTGCTTGGAGCTGCTCGCACGGCGTGGGCCGATGGCACCGCGATTGCGGCTGCAACTCCGGCGGCCATGCCGGTTGGAACCAAGGCTGGCGCGAGCCGTTGCGCAACGCCCTGGATTGGCTGCGCGACGAATTGGCCCCGCGCTACGAGCGGCACGGCCGCGAACTTCTCAAAGACCCGTGGGAGGCGCGCCAGGAATATATCAACGTGATTCTGGACCGCTGCCCGGAGAATCTCGCCAAATTTTTCGAACGCCAGGCCGCGCGCCCATTGAACGAGCAGGAACAGAACACTGCCTTGAAGATGCTCGAACTCCAGCGCCACGCCATGCTTATGTACACAAGCTGTGGATGGTTCTTCGATGAGTTGTCCGGCCTCGAAACGGTGCAGGTCATCCAATACGCGGCCCGGGCTGTGCAATTGGCCAATGACTTATGGAAGGAGGATCTGGAAAGCAAATTCGTGGAGCGGCTGGCCGCGGCCAAGAGCAACATCCCCGCGCACGGAGATGGGCGCGCCATTTACGAGAAATTCGTCAAGCCCGCCATTGTCACACGCGACACCGTCGGCGCCCATTACGCGATTAGTTCTGTCTTTGAGTCCTATCCGCCCGACGCCCGGCTCTATGCCTTTTCCTTCCACCAGGAAGACCGCCAAATGGTCACCGCCGGCGCCGCGAGGCTCGCCTTGGGGCGCGCGCGGGTCACCTTCGAGGTCACGCGCACCTCCGACTATCTTTCTTACGGCGTCCTTTACATGGGCAGCCACAATCTCAATTGCTGGGTGCATCTCAATGGCAATGCCGAGGGCTTTGACCAATTGGCCAAGGGAGTCCGCGAGGCCTTTGATCGCGCCGATTTCCCCCAGGTTATCCGCCTGATGGACGCTCATTTCGGCCAGATGCAATACTCGCTGAAGACTCTCTTTCGCGATGAACAGCGCAAATTGCTCGGCCAAATCCTGGCCGCGACCCGCGAGGAAATCGACTCTGCCTACAAATTGATCGCCGACCGTCATGGGCCGCTCCTGCGTTTTCTGGCGGATTTGCACGCGCCGCCGCTGCGCGGTTTGGGCATGGCCGTCGAGCAGGTTCTCAATAGTGAAATCCGCGGCCAGTTTGAAAGCGAACATCTCGATCCAGAACGCGTCCGGAGCCTGGTGGCAGAATGCCAGGCCATGCATGTTCCGTTGGACCGCGAGGTCCTCGACTACGCCTGCAAAGGCTATTTCGACCGATGGAGCGAGCGGATGCTTAAGACGCCGGATGATTTGGAAGTATTGCGGCGCTTGATCGAGGCGGCCCGGTTGGCGCGGGAACTTCCTTTTGAGGCCAACCTTTGGAAAACGCAAAACGTCTATTTTGAAATCTCGCGCCCGGCCCGGCGGGAGGAGCTTTTGCGCGCCCAAAAAGACTCCGAAGCAGCCAAACAGTGGGATGCGCTCTTGACCGAGCTGGGGGATGCTTTGGGATTTGCCCTGCCGGCCAAGCCAGAGGGGCAGCCCGCTCCCGCCAGGAAACCCAAACAAACGGAGCGAGAGCTGGCCTGCGCTCGCTAATCGGATTTTCCATGCGCCCCGGCCCAGACACCGTTCCCCGCGCCACCTACCGCATTCAATTCAATCACGAATGCACGCTGGCCCAGGCGCGGGCGCTGGTCCCGTACCTGCACGAACTCGGTGTCAGCCATATTTACGCCTCGCCGCTGCTCAAGGCCGTTCCCGGCAGCATGCACGGCTACGATATTTGCGATTTTCACCAATTGAATCCCGAAGTCGGAACACCGGCCGATTTCGCCGCCCTCCACGATGAATTGGCGCGCCACAAGATGGGGCTGGTCCTCGACGTCGTCCCCAATCACATGGGCATCGACGGCCAAAATAATCAGTGGTGGTGGGACGTTTTGAAGTCGGGGGCGGCCAGCCGTTACGCCGGTTGCTTCGATATCGATTGGCTGGCCGCGGATCCCCGGCTGCGAGGCAAAGTGGCCATGCCGGTGCTGGGCGAGCGTTATCATGAGGCTATCACGAAAGGAAACCTGCGCCTGGCCGAAAAAGACGGCGTCGTTACTCTTTTAACCGGCGGCCAAACGCTGCCGGTCTCTCCGGAAAGCATGGCCGCTCTGCGCAAACAGGGGCCTTTGGAGAAGGCCATCGCGGAAATCAACGGCAGCCCCAAGGCGCTGGATGACTTCGTTCAAAAGCAGCATTATCTCTTGATGTTCTGGCGCAATGCCCCCTCCATGCTCAATTACCGCCGCTTCTTCACCATCTCCAGCCTGGCGGGCATTCGCATCGAGGAAGAATGGGTTTTGAACGAGGCCTTCTCCCTTGTCAAAGAATGGCTGGCCAAAGGCTGGGTCAACGGTTTGCGCGTGGACCACGCGGACGGATTGCGCCACCCGGAACAATTCCTGCGCCGCCTCCGCGAAATGGCGCCCGCCGCCTGGATCGTCCTGGAAAAGATTCTCGAACCCGGCGAGCCGCTCAATCCGCATTGGCCGGTCGATGGCACAACCGGCTACGATTTCCTGCACGTCTTGAACGGAGTCTTCATCGACCCGGAGGGCGAAAAGCCTTTGTCGGATTTCTATGCGGAATTCACGGGTGAAACTCTCGATTACCCCGCCCTCGTTCGCGTCAAGAAACAATTGGTCATCCGCGAACAACTGGCCGCCGAAAGCACGCGCCTGACTGATTTGCTCGTTCAAATCGCCGCCCGCCATTGGGAATGCCGCGATTGCACCCGCGCCGAATTGGACGCCGCCTGGACCGAGCTGGCCGTCTGCCTGCCCGTCTATCGAACCTACACCGGCGCGAGCGACGACCCGGAAGTGAGCAAGCGGGACGCCCGCCTCATCCGCGCGGTGGCCGCCGCCGCCCGCGAGCAACGGCCCGGCCTGCCGCCGGCGCTGTTTGATTTTTTGGAGGACCTGCTCCTGCTCCGCCGGCGCGGGGAGCTGGAAGATGATTTCGCGCTGCGTTTCCAGCAGTTGACAGGGCCGGTCATGGCCAAAGCGGTGGAGGATACCGCCTTCTATTGCTACGCGCGTTTCGCAGCCTTGAACGAAGTGGGCGGGGACCCGCACCGTTTTGGGCTGAGCCTGGCGGGCTTTCATCAATGGTGCGAGCGCCAGCAGCGCCTCTGGCCCAACTCCATGGCCGCCTCTTCCACGCACGACACCAAATGGGGGGGCGATGCGCGCGCGCGCCTGGCCTTGTTATCCGAGCGCCCGCGCGAGTGGGCCGAAGCCGTTCGCCGCTGGTCAAGAATGCTCGAACCCAGGCGCACGGGCCAGTGGCCTGATCGAAGGTCGGAATATCTTTTCTACCAGGCGCTCGCCGGGGCATGGCCTCTGTCCAAAGAACGCGCCCTGGCCTATATGGAAAAAGCCGCCCGCGAGGGCAAGGAACACACTTGCTGGGAACAGCCCGCGCAGGACTTCGAGGCGGCCTTGCAACGATTTGTGAGCGAGGCGATGGAGGATGGCCGGTTCATGGCCGACGTCGAGCGATTCATCACTCCTCTTCTTGACTTGGGCTGGGTCAATTCGCTCGCCCAAACCATTGTCAAATTAACGGCCACCGGCGTGCCGGACATTTACCAGGGAGCCGAGCTTTGGGACCTGAACCTGACCGACCCGGACAACCGGCGCACGATTGATTTCGCGCCGCGCCGGCAAATATTGGCCGAAGCCCGGGGCCTTTCTGCCGAGGAAGCCTGGCGGCGGCGCGAGTCCGGCTTGCCCAAAGCCTGGCTGATTTGGAAGAGCCTGGCCGCGCGCGAACATTATCCGTCACTTTTTAGCGAAGGCGCCTACGAACCCCTTCCGGTCTCGGGCGCGGGCGCTTCGCATGTTTTGGCCTTCATGCGCGGGGGTGGCGCCATCACCGTCGCGCCCCGGTTGATCGGGGCGGGCCTGGAGGATTGGGGGGACACCAAAGTCGAGCTGCCGGCCGGCCGCTGGAAAAATGTTTTGACAGACACAGCCGCCGTCAGCGGCATGATGAAAGTGCTGACCGCCCGTTTTCCCGTGGCCCTGCTCGCGCGCGAGGAGGAGTCCTGATGCAGTCCATCCGCGTCTGGGCGCCCGCGCCGAAGAAAGTCGAACTCGCAGTCCAGGAAAAACGCATTCCCATGGAACGGCAGGATGGCGGCTGGTGGGCCGCCGAGTTGACGACGCTGGACGCGGGCGGCGATTACGGTTTTGTTCTTGACGGCGAAGGCCCGTTCCCCGATCCGCGCTCGCCTTGTCAGCCCAACGGCGTGGACGGCCTCTCCCGGCCCGTCACCCACAAGAATTTTGTCTGGACGGACACCGCCTGGCAGGCCCCGCCCATTTCCTCCGCCATCATTTACGAATTGCACATTGGCACATTCACGCCGGCCGGCACTTTCAAGGCGGCCATGGAAAAACTCGATCACCTGGTCGATTTGGGCATAACGCATGTTGAATTGATGCCTGTCAACGAATTTTCCGGCGGCCATGGCTGGGGTTACGACGGCGTCGATCTGTTCGCGCCCCATCATGCCTGCGGGACGCCCGAGGACCTGAAGCGCCTGGTGGAAGCCTGCCACCTCAAGCGCCTGGCCGTGATTCTCGATGTCGTCTATAATCATTTCGGCCCGGTTGGAAATTATTGGGCGAAATTCGGCCCTTACGCGAAGGACAATTTTTCCACGCCGTGGGGCGCCGCCATCAATTTCGACTCTGAGCACAGCGATGAGGTCCGCCGTTTCTTTTGCGACAATGCCCTGATGTGGCTGCGCGATTATCATTTCGACGGCCTGCGCCTGGACGCCCTGCACGCCATCGTCGATATTTCCGCCGAGCCGTTTCTGGCGCAACTGGCGGGCGAAGTGAAGAAATTGGAAGCGCAATTGGGCCGGCATTTGGCGCTGATTGCCGAAAGCGACCGGAACGACCCGCGCCTGCTCTGGTCGCACGGGCGCGGCGGCTTCGCGTTGCACGCGCATTGGAACGATGATTTTCATCACGCTTTGCACACGGCGCTGACGGGCGAAAAAGACCAATACTATGTCGATTTCAATGGCCTGCCCGATTTGTGCAAGTCGCTGCAAAAGGCCTATATCTATGACGGGCAGTTTTCGCCCTTCCGCAAACGACGGCAAGGCAGGGTTCCAGAGGGTTTGGATGGCTCGCGTTTTGTGGTCTTTTCGCAAAATCACGATCAGGTGGGCAACCGCGCCTTCGGCGAGCGCAACACCAGCCTGATGAATTCCCGCCGGTTGAAAATCGCGGCCGCGCTGGTGCTGGCCTCGCCATTTTTGCCCATGCTTTTCCAAGGCGAGGAGTGGGGGGCTTCCACGCCCTTTCTTTACTTTTCTGATCATCGCGATCCGGTAATGGCGGCGATGGTGCGCGAGGGCCGTTGCCGGGAATTCCCGTCCAAGGCGCCGTCCAAAATTCCCGATCCGCAGGCGCCGGAAACTTTCACCCGCTCCAAGCTGGCCTGGGACGAAATTTCGCAGCCGCGCCACGCCGAACTTTTGGACTGGCACAAGCAGCTTATTCGCCTGCGCCGCTCCAATCCGTCTTTGTGCGACGGCCGGATGGAAGACGTGCGCGCTCGCTGTGACGAACGCCAAAAATGGCTTATATTAATAAGGGGAATATGGACGGTCGCCTGCAACCTTGGCGAAGCCCCCGTTGAAATTAATCTGCGCGAAGGTGCGCACGAAATTGTTGCATCTTCAGAAGCGGGCATCGTTCTTGCGCCGCCGAAGATTACGCTGCCGCCGGAGTCGGTCGCGGTGTTGAAAGAATCCGTTGCGGGGTAATTGCTTTTTGCAACGCAAAATATTTTCAAAAAAATTCGCCAGTTGGGTGGCGCTCACTTGAATATGGGGTAACTTCCTACCGTCCAATACGGCGATACTTGGAGGTATCTGTCAGCCCGAACAGCACGACTCAGACACTCATAATATGCTTTTGAAAAACTCAATCGCCTTAGCCCTTGCCTGCTTGGTTTTGCCCGTTTCAAGTTTCGCCGCTGCTGTGCCCGTGCCGCCCTCCGCTGGCGGCGGCGGAATTCAAGCCGCCCTCGACGCCCTTCCCGCCGCAGGCGGCGAAGTGCTGTTAAGCGCGGGCCAGTATGTCATTCACCAGCCCATCATGCTGCGCAAAAACCGCCAGGCGCTGCGCGGCTCCGGCGAAGCGACCGTTCTTTATCTGGCCGATGGCGCGGACTGCCCGGTCGTCGTGCTGGGTTCGCCTTTTACCCAAGCAACAACTCCGGTCAAAGACATCCGCCTGTCCCGGTTGTTCATTGATGGCAACCGAAAACATCAGGACAAAGAAGTCTGGCGCATCCTGGGCAACGGCGCCGGTCTCTATAACAACGGCGTGGATGTCTGGAACATCAACGGCGCGGTGGTGGATCAAGTGGTTTGCTGCCGCTGCCGTTCCGGCGGCATGGTTACAGCGGGCGCGACACGCCGCCTGACCGTGCGCGATTACACCGCGTTCGACAACCAATTCGACGGCTTGGCCTGTTATTTCACCGAGGACAGCGACTTCAGCCGCATGGACCTGCACGACAATCTTTCGGCGGGCATTTCGCTGGACCTGAATTTCAACCACAACATCATTCACGACTCGATCCTGACCGGCAACGATCTGGGCGTCTTCATGCGGCAATCATGTGGCAACACCTTCGACGGCCTGACGATCAAGAAAAGCCATCATCACGGCGTTTTCATGGCGCAAAGTTTCGCCGGAGCGCGTCCCTGCCCCGGCAGCGAATGCGCCGGCAATACATTTGACAATATTCAGGTGACCAATTGCGGCGGGAAAGGTTTCCTTGTGAATGACGCCACCTGCACGAACAATGTGATTTGCGGCGCCCAATTCACCGACGACGCCCAAGGCGGTCTCGGCCAAGCCGTGCCCAACCTGGTCGCCCTCCGCACCGCCCCAGCTCATCCGTCGCCGCTAGCCGTCGAAGCCATCGCCCTGCCGCTGATTCGGTGAACGATCTTTCAGGCGCGGCCGTCCCCGAAATTGCAATTCAAAGTGCGGCCACAATGACCGTGACATCGTCCGGCAGCGCGCAGCGCGCCAGACGGATATCGCACGAGTTCAATCAGCCGAGCCGCGATTGCGTCGCGGAAAATCTGTTGATCCATTGTTCGCAACAAAGTCGCGCAGGCGGCCGCATCTTCCAATTGATGCGCGTGTTGCCGGGCGATTTCGACGGCCATCTCCGCGGCTGCGCAGCCGCCGCTGCGTCCGCCCGCTCCATCGGCTATCACCAGTATTCGACCAGAAGTGGCATTGATGATGGCGCCGCGGTCTTGATTTTCAGGGTTGCCCGCGGCCGTCTTGAGCATCGCGTTCATCAGTCGCGGTAAATTTCTCCACGCCGGGCGGCCAGGCTTTCCCTCGGGGTCTGTCAGACGGCTCTTACCTGATCACCGCTTGAATCGCGACATCGCCAGATGAATCACTCCGGCGCTTTGCGCGCTTCGCCGGCTGGGTTTGCGCGGCGGGGGAGATTGCGAAGACGGTGTCCAGAAATTCAGTGTCGGCGCCGTGGTAGCGGAAGAACGACGCCAAGCGCCATTGGCTGCGGAAATCTCCGGCCACTTTGCCCGCGATGTCTTCCAGCGAGCCATTCGATGGGATGACCGGATGCGCGTCGGCCCGGTGATTGTAATCCAAAAACCCACCCGCCTCCTTCACGTAGCAAACGACGTGCGTCTGCTGGCTCATCATCACGACCACCAGCTTGGTCGTGTAGCCGTGCTGGGAAAGGACGGTCGCGGCCAGTTTGGAGAAATCCGCGCAGTCGCCCCGTTTGCGTTGCAGGAAGGCGTCCGGCTCCTGAACCTTGGGAGCCAATTCAAACGCGAAATCCGACACCGCGCGAGCGACGGCTTCAGGCTTGATATCTTTCTGGTTGAGCAAGTCGTTCAGGCTCGCGGCGTTCGCGGAAGCCACGACCGCGCAGCAGGCAAAACCCAGCCCTATGGGAATTCGCCTGATGGGCAAACTTGCCATGCGCAAAGCAGGGCGCAACCCTATTGCGATGGCACTGGTGATGAGGCGATAGTAACGCGGGATAAAGGAGGAAAAGTCCGGGCGTTTTCCCGGGCGCGGCCCTAGTGGCCGATGCAATGAACTCAATAGCATAAAAGACTATACATTAATCGGTGAAAGTATGAAAAAAACAAGCAAAATTGATAGAAAAATGAACAGTTTGGTGGTTTCCACGCTGTGCGTGGCAGCCGCCGGTTGGATGACCGCCCAAGCCCAGGCTCAGGCGCAGGATCAGCCCATCGGAGGCATCAATCAGTCCGAACAACGGACGGAATCGACGATGTCCGCTCCCGGCCAGCCGCAGAAATTGAACAAATGCTCCGAGTTGATCGGCAGCAGGGTGGAAAACGATCAGGGCGACAAGCTCGGCAAGGTCGAGGAAGTGGTCGTGGACCTCAATAACGGCAAGGTTTCCTACTGCGTCATGAGCGTGGAGCACTCGCTGTTCTCGACGCCCAAGTACTTGGCCGTTCCCTTGGCGGCTTTCAAGCCCAGCCAAGATGGCAGCCATCTCATCCTGAACGCGGACAAAAACAAAGTGGCCCAGGCTCAGGGTTTCGACCGCAACAATTGGCCATCGGTGAGCAACCCAGTGTGGGGCGCCCAGCCGTTCTGGGAAACCACACCCAAAGCGAATATTACGCCTTCGACACCCTCGACGCCCTCGACGCGTTCCGACGAAGACAAAACCCCGCCGCCTTCGAGCAGCCATTAATTCCTAATGGCGTCAGCGGGGTTGGCAAAGGCCTGATGGAGATTTTCTTCCCATCAGGCTTTCGTTTTAGGGGGAAAGCGGGGAAAACCTGAATTGCGCCTTGGCGTAGCCGGTCGTACGTTTTTCCTGTAATGATGGAGGTACTATGAAAGCAAAATCACCCTCTCACGCGGGTGTCAGATTCGATACAGATGGCACGACCATTCCCTTCTCCGAAATTAAGTTGCGGAAGATTCTCGTGCCGACAGACTTCACGGCATGTTCGCACAAAGCCCTTTCCTACGCTCTCTCGTTTGCCCGGCTTTTTGGGGCGGAGATTCTTCTCCTGCACGTGGTGGAATCGGTGCCCACGATCGCGCAAGACGCGATGTTGCAAAGCAGCATGTTGAACGCGGCCCTGCACGAGGAATCGAAAAAGCGCCTGCATCGATGGCAGCGCGAAGCGATGGCCGACGGCTCGGTTGAGACGATGACTGCCGACGGCGTCCCGTGGCAGCGCATCGTGGAAGTGGCCCGGGAAAAAAATATGGACCTGATCGTCGCGGGAACCGGAGGACGCAGCGGATTGGCGCTGGTTCTCTTGGGCAGCACGGCGGAACGGGTCGTGCGCCACGCCCCCTGCCCGGTGCTGGTCGTGCGTGAGCGGGAGCATGAATTCCTGGCTTCGGAGATCGCCGAAGAAGAAGGGGAGACGGCTCTGGTTTAATAGCCTGTTTCTTGGGCTGCCCCCGGGTCGTCGAAGAATTCAATGGGCAGCTTCAACGCTCGCACAGCCATGCGGATGCTTTCGGGATTGACCGGCTTGCTTAAGAAGGTGCGCGCGCCGAGTTGATAGGATTTCCTGATGTCCCGCTGGCGGTCAAAGGAGCTGATGACGATCACGGGAATGGCCGCATGTTCCGGCTGGCTTCGCAGCCATTGCATGACTTCGAATCCGTTCATTTCGGGCATTCTTAAATCAAGCAGGATCAAGGACGGATAGGGAAACTTCTCGCGATCGGCAAATTGTCCCGCGCCCTCCACATAGGCCTTGGTTTCCGCGCCGCTGGTCACAATGGCTACGGCTGCTTTCGGGTGCGCCCCCAAAACCGCGCGACGGATGAGGTGCGCGTCATCCATCACATCGTCAACTATTAATATCGCGCTCAAAATCGTGACCTTAAAACTTCCCCAACAATATGAACGCGCCCGCGCCGGAGCGAAATAGGCTGCCACACTGAAAGTTTAATACCCGCCCAGACTGCCACGATGACCGGGGAATGCCGGAGGAGCTTCACGCCCGCGCCTTTCCTTCGATCATTGCGGCCACGCGCTCGACTTCGCCCCGGCCCACCGGATGCCGCAGCACGACATCCGCCCACTCCGCCTGGGGCGCCACAAATCTTTCGTGCATCGGGGCGACCGTTTCTTCAAATTGCCGCCGCACCGAGCCGCCGTCCCGGCCGCGCGCCGCCATGTCCCGCTCCAGGCGCCGTTCCAGCCGGAGCCGCTCCGGGCAGTCAACAAAAACGCGAACGTCAAATAAACGGCGCAACCCCGGCCGCCACCAGGGCCAAAGGCCGTCCACCAAAATGACCGGCCGGGGCCGCACGGTTTTAAACGTCCGCTTGCGCGTGTGCGTCTTGAAGCTGTATTGCGGCATGAGAACAGATTCTCCGTCGCGGAAGCTTTGCAAAACCGCTTGCGCCAGCCGCCAATCAATCGCCCGGGGATGATCGTAATTGACGCGCTCCCGCTCGGACCGCGCCAAATGCGATTGGTCGTGGTAAAAATCGTCGAGCGAAAGATGCGTCGCGGGACAGCCCAAAATTTCTCGCAACCGCGCCGCCAGCCAGGTTTTGCCCGCGCCGCTTCCGCCAGCCAGCGCGACAAGTTTGGGCCGCGAGTTCATTTGGCTATGGCGCGGTGGCTTGCACGCGATAAAATCGCTGCGGGCCGCTGGCGGAGGCATCGTTCAGAATTAAAACGCCGCCAGTGCCACCGGCCGTCTGCACGGGGTTCCACAGCGCGGGCGCGAGGGCGCTCTCATATTCCAGCGTGTAAGAAACGCCATTTTGCGATGGGAGAGAAACGCTGAATTGATTGCTGCTCCACGCCGGGCTAATCAGCGACGGCGCAAGCAAGACAAATCCGGAAGGTTCCACGGCCAGACTGTAACTCCATCCGGCGGCGATTGCCAGCACATTGGCCAGGCCGCTTGGAACAACGCCTTCGCCTGATTGATTCGCGCCCCACGCCACGACCCCGCCGGACGAGGTCAGAGCAAGGCTGTGATAGAGGCCCGCCGCCACCGCCGCGACGTTGTTGAGATTGGACGGCAACGCAGGCGCCGCGCCCCACGCGACCACCGTGCCATTGCTCTCCACGGCCAGGCCGTAACCTTTGGCCCCCGCGATCTTAGCCACCCCGGCTAAACTGCCGGGCACATTGGTCTGGCCGGCGTCATCGACGCCCCAGGCCGCGACCGTGCCATCGCCGCGCAATGCCATGCTGTAATTGCCCGCCGCCACAATGGCGCGGGGGCTTTGCAATCCCGCAGGAACCTCGCCCTGGCCAAACGCATCGGAACCCCACGCGGCAATTGTTCCACTTGACAGCACCGCGAGGCCGTGCGCGTGTCCCGCCGAGATGGCCGTGACGCCCGTCAAATTGGCCGCGCCGCCGCACTGGCCTTGATCGTCCGTCCCCCACGCAATCACCGTCCCGTTGGACATCAAAGCCAGGCTGAAATAATCTCCCGCGGCCACGGCCATCACGCCGTTCAAGCCGCCCGGCACGTCGCATTGGCCGTCGTCGTCGCAACCCCAGGCGGAAACCGTCCCGTTGGCATTCAGGGCCAGGGTATGGTCTGGCGAGGCGGAGACAGACACCACGCTGTTTAATCCGCCCGGAAAATTCGTCTGCCCTCCGCCCCAGGTCACGACCATGCCCGGAGTGGCGGCCATCACTGCGCCGCCGAAAAGGAAAAACAGCAAAGGGCCAGCGATGCGCCGCGTGAGAAGGACCATGTTCTTGTTCATAGTATCGTCATTTAAGCACCAACCTCGTGAATTCCAACGTGGGTGAAACCCGCCCGAGGTCTTTCCCAGCCGATTCTAGGCGCTAGACCCTATGGAAGCTGGAGGGTCGCGCTCGTACTGTTCGCCCCATGAAGTTGAAGACGGCCTTTTTCCTCATCGTATGCGCGCTGATGTTTCGCGGCGGAGCCACCGCTTCCGCCCAAAGCTATACCGAGTATAAGTTTATTTTCACCGGCACCGCTTATCAAACGAATGCCGCCGGCAAAATTGTTGGCACGCCGATCACCGACCAAACGTTGCTTGCCAGCAGAGCCATTCCTGGCGGCATATCCGACCTCAGCACCGTGGCCATCGTGTATCACATCGGCGGCGATACCAACGATGTCGAACCCGGAGACACGGTGGACATCATTTACACCAACAGCCCCAATGCCTTGACGACCGAATTCAATCTCTGGTTTGGCTCCAACGCGGGCAACGGCCGCACCGCGGTCACCAACGCCGCCCAAAGCGAGGTTTGGCGGGCGGATTATATCTACACTTTGAACAACTCGCTCTATACCTTTCAAAACGATGACTCCATCGGCCTGTGCATTACGCACAAGGTCAATGTCACTCCTACCAATGGCTTTGCCAACACCAGCATTACCGGCGAAATGTCATGGGGCATTGCGCCGCAGGGAACGAACGGGCCAATTGTGGTTAAAGGAACCTTTAAATTGGGCCAGCCCATGTTCTAGCATTGGAAACCATAGATTTTATGAAAATGACCAAATCCGTTGTTATCATATTTGCCATTTGCCTGCTCAGCAGATTTAGCGCGATGGGGCAGGCGTATGTCGCATATAAGTTCATTTTTAACGGCACCGCGTATCAGACAAACGGGGCCGGCGTCATCGTGGCCACTCCCATCACCGATCAAACGCTGCTGCAAAGCCAGGCCCAGCGCCTTGGCATCACGAACCTGAGCACCATTTCGCTGGTGTATCATGTCAACGGCGGGCCGCCCTATGGCGACACGGTCGATGTCATTTCCAACGCGAACAGCCAGACGCTCACCACGGAATTCGGCCTCTACTTCGGCTCGGCTTATATCGGCCAAAATTCATCCCTTGGCCGCTATGCCGTCACCAACCTCGCCCAAACCGAGCAGCGGCGCGTGGACCAGGTTTATACCTTCAGCAACACGCCTTACACTTACGCCAACAGCGAATCTCTCGGCGGCGCTTTTACCTGCAAACGGTTTTTGGGCGATAGCAATGGCAATACCAACGCTCTTATTGACGGCACGCTTTTCTGGGATGCTTTGCCGACCCAGGGCAACGCCGGCCCGCTCCTTTGCACGGGACGCTTTACCTTGGGCCAGCCCGTGTTTTAGAGAATCTCGAATATACATGAGAATCATAACTTCGCTGAGAACTTCGCTGTTGTGCGCGGCTGGCTTGTTCCTGGCCGCGTTCGCGCGGGAAGCCAGGGCGGACTCGACTTGGGTTTACGCCGTTCAAATCACCGCCGCCCTGCAAACCAATCCGCCCTCCATCACGTTGAACTGGATTCAGGACATGTACGGCGCCAAAAGCTACACGATTTATCGAAAGAGCAAGGAGGCGGCCAGTTGGGGCGCGGCCCTGGCGCAACTGTCCGGCGCCGAAACGAACTACACCGATGCCAACGTGCGCGCCGGCACGGCCTATGAGTATCAGATCGTCAAGCAAGCCACCCTCGGCTATGCCGGCTTTGGTTACATTTATGCGGGCATCGAGGCGCCCTTGATCGAGAATCGCGGCACCGTCGTCCTGGTCGTGGCCACCAACTCCGCCGCCGGATTATCCAGCGAATTGGCGCAGTTGCAGAGTGATTTAATCGGCGACGGCTGGGCCGTTGTTTCCGAGGATGTTTCCAGCAACGACACGCCCCAATATGTCCGGTCGCTAATCATGAACGATTACAAGGCCGATCCGCAAAATGTGACCGCCGTTTTTCTTTTTGGCCATGTGCCCATCCTGCAATCGGGTTATTTGAATTACGACGGGCATTACACTCGCGCCATGCCCGCCGACACTTATTACGGAGAAATGAATAACGATTGGATCGTGCCGGGAAACCCGACCAACGGTCCTAGCTACATTCCCTCCGATCTCGCGCTGGAAGTTGGCCGCGTGGATATGGCCAATATGATCGGGCAAGGCGCGCCCGCGCCCTGGCCGAGTGAGCAGCAATTATTGCGTAATTATTTGCACAAAGACCATCTGTGGCGCACGCATCAAATCCCAACGGTTCGCCGCGCGCTCATGGGAGACCGCCGCGGGGACGGGGATGGCACGCTGGGCATGGCGGCCAGCGGCTATCGGAATTTCACTCCATTCGTCGGAGCGGCCGACCCGTT
This sequence comes from Verrucomicrobiia bacterium, assembly GCA_036501625.1. Lineage (GTDB taxonomy): Bacteria > Verrucomicrobiota > Verrucomicrobiia > Limisphaerales > Palsa-1400 > Palsa-1400. The sequence continues at coordinate 33,470 of DASXZY010000001.1, read as the reverse complement.
GCTGGGCACGAGCAATATCATTGAAGCCAACATCCAGGATAACGCCCCCGTTCCGCAGCGATGGATTTCCATGCTGGACGCCACAAATTACCTTTGGGCTTTCGGCGATGGCGGTGGTGAATTGAATGGCTGCACCTACCTCGGCACCAATGGCATTTACGATGAAGTTTTGAGCACGGACATTGTCGGCAGCGACGCACGCGCTGTCTTTGTCATGCTATTCGGAAGCTATATGGGCAATTGGGACGGCACGGATGACTTGTTGCGCTCGGTGCTCGCCACGCCCACGATGGGATTGGCTTGCATGATGGTCGGCGAACCGCACTGGTTCGTGCATCACATGGCCCTGGGCGAAACCATCGGCTATGGAACCCGGCTGAGTGTCAATAATAACACACTTTACCAAAGCGCCAGCAACGCCTTCATGCGCGCCGTTTATATCAATCTCATGGGCGACCCCACTCTGCGCCAGGACCCCATCAGCCCGCCATCCGGCCTGGCCGCCGTCGGCGGAACGAACGGAAATGTTTTATACTGGACGCCCGGCTCCGACCCAGTCATGGGCTACAACGTTTACGTTTCTCTTGACGCCGCGGGGCCTTTCACGCGCCTCAACGCTTCGCCGGTGACTGGCACAAGCTACACGGACTTCGAGCCGCCGGGCCCCTGCTATTACATGGTGCGCGGAGTGAGAGTGGAAACGAACCCCAGCGGAAGCTACACCAACGCCAGCGAAGGCGTGATTGCTCAAGCCGTGTCGCTGCCGCAGTCGATTTCGGCGGGCATCACCGTGCAACTCGGAACATTCACGCTTCATTGGAACAGCGTGCCCGGCGCGTCTTATCGCGTTCTCGCCAGCCCGGGAATTTCCCCGCCGGATTGGGTCAATGTAAGTGGAACCATCGTCGCCAATAGCAACTCTGCTGCCTGGAGCGGGCCTGTCGGTGGAGGAACTCAGCAGTACTACTTTGAAATCGCCAGCCCCTGAGGGCGTGCGCGAGGGGCAGGAGAACGCGGGAAAGAGAGTTGCGACCGAAATCAGAAAACCTGCCGCATCAGCGAATGTCATCCATCCGAATTCGCCGATCGCGCCTGTTTCCGCGATAATGCAAAATCAGTTCCACATTTTTAAGATCGCGGCCGAGGCAGGTGTTGATGGCATTGAGCACATTGGGAAAATGCGAAGCGGTGCTCATGCTCTTGACCCAATGCCCATCAGGGCCGAGGAACTTTTTCAGCGCGAGGTGCCGCACAAAAAAACTGTTCGGCATCGGAGTGCTATCGGTTTGCATGATAAGAAAAATACACCTGTTCCAACGAAAAGCGAGTGGGGCAATGACCTACCCCCAGGACGGCGTTTTTGTCTTTTTCGCATTCTTTAAACATCACAAGCACAGCCACTTATAAAACATCAGTTTCAAAAATCGCCGGTTTTTGCAGAAAAACAGATGCTCCCGCCAAAATAAATTCACCTTTCGCAGGCGTTTTTCTGATTTTTCGCAATTAATCCACGCGCATTGCGCTGGCTATGAACAACTTGCGGCGCGAGACATCGGTCCAAAAAAATCGTGCTAAAAAACCTACGGTAGGTTTTTTGCCTTTTGTGCTTTGTGAAATAATTTGCGCGTGAAGATAAAATATTGTTTAGATTCGGGAGAGGCGGGCGCCGCGCACCTCATTTATTTCGGGGCTTCCTTGCGCCCGGCCATCCCGCGGGCGAATCACGGCAAAACAAGCCAGCACAAGCCACTTTCGAGCAAAAACACATTAGGACCGGCGGATGCCGCAAGGACCATTTTATTTCGGAAGCAACCGGCTAAATCTATTCACGGCGACACGGCGCTCCACCCGCAACCAAATCATTGCGGAACAAGCCGGAACAAGGCCGCACAAGCCAGTTTCCGGCAAAAAACGCGGATCCGGCCGCGCCGCGAGCTTATTTTGCACAGAACGTCACGGCGCGCTGTTCTCCCTCGGCAAAAAAAAGATGGGGAGTAATCGAGTAAGATGCGCCCAATAACGATCAATTACGGTGGATTGCGTTATTTCGGGAATGAAAACCCGCCGTTTATGGCCCAAGCCAGCGATATTTCGGCCCTCTTTCGGAGGCCGGGCGTTGAATTTGCCGCCAAAAACCTGTTGCGCGGCGGCGAAACATGCGACACGGTAAGTGGTGATTATGAAACGAATTTTGACCGCTCTGCTGTTCTGTTGCGTGGCCGGAACTTTGCTGGCCTCCGAATTGCCCTGGCAAACGAGCCTGCCGGATGCCAAAACCAAAGCCGCCAAGGAGAACAAGCTTTTGTTCCTCGATTTCACCGGATCGGATTGGTGCCCCTCTTGCAAGAAGCTCGACGCGGATGTTTTCTCCACGCCGGGATTCGCCGAATACGCCAAAAAGAACCTCGTGCTCGTGCAAGTCGATTTTCCACAGGGCAAAAAATTGCCCCCAGGAGTGCAGGATGCCAACGACGCCCTCGCCGAGAAATTTCACATCAGAGGCTATCCGACGTTGATCGTGATGAAACCCGATGGCACCGTCGTCTGGAGACGAGAAGGCATCCTGGATGGCGGGTTGCCGGCTTGGATCGCCAAGTTGGACGAAGCCAAGACGAAATAGTTTACTCCGCGAATTCCAGCACGCCGAACCGTTCCGGCGTATGGAAGGTCGGCGTCAGGCACGGGTTCCACGCCAGGCCGGCTTTGCTGGCGCGGTCGCTTCGGTATAAATTAATCCGCCACTTCGTTCCCGCCGCTGGCCGCACGGCGCTCAACGCCTCCATCGGAATGCGGACTTCGCAGTCCCACACTTTCGCATTGGAGTCAACTTTCACAGCCGTTTGGAAATGGCTCTCCCAGGCGAAATCCCGCGACGGCAAACGCAGGCTCAAATCCAGCCGCTCATTGGACGGCGCCACCTCGAATTCGGTGTAATGATTGATGTCGCTATGATCGCTCCCGATGAAAGCCTCGACCACGTCACGGTCCCACAGGCTGCCGCCGTCGTCCGCCTGGCCGACGCGCTTATGGTCATGTTGCGGCGGGTCGAAGACGGTCAATTCCGTGAACGGGCAGCGATAGGCGAGGTAAAGATAATTCGACGACCACATGCAGCGCACCTCCGTCGAAAGATCGGCGCGGATCGTGCCATCACTCGACTCGGCATCCATATAAACAGGCCGCGCCGTTTGCCAGATGGTTTTGGAGAAATCGGCATCCGGCTCAAAATCGCGAGTGGTGCGGCGCGCCCGCAAAACGGGCGCCGGCAAGGAGCGCGCGAGAAACCGGCGGGCGTTGTCAAAATATATTTTACGCAGCACGGAAACGGGCAGCCCGATGGAGCTTATATTCCAATTGCCCTGGATGGGCGTCATGTGCGGCCAATTTTTATCCCATGTTTCCAGCCATCGGAACTCCTTGAGAAAGAAAACGTCCGCGTCCGCTTCCGAGGGCGGCTCTTCGGGGCCGCTGGAACCCAGGATCATCAGCCGCTCCAGCGATTGGAAATCGGTGGCGAAGACGATGCGGTCTTGATACTTGACGAAGAAGTCGTGAACCATTTGCGGATCGTGCCGCCCGATTTCGGGAATGCGCGCCGCCAAATCCACCACCATATTCGGATGCTCGTCCAATTGCGCGCCGACCCATTCCAACTCCTCGGCGTTGTTGCCAAAATGCGCGCAGACGAACGTGGTGCCCGGATGCCGGCCGATCACCCGGCTGAGGGCTTCCAGCAGGCTTTTGAAGGGTGGAAATTTGTTGGTGTCGCCGAACCACCAGCTTTTGTGGTCCTTCAATTCGGCCCAGCGCTCGTTCGCCGGCGTGTAAGGCTCAAAGAACGCCTTCGGGTCGGCCACGTGAATGGTCACGGGCATGTGCAATTGCCCCAACCGCTCCCACATCGGATCGAGCTTTGGGTCGTCAATTTTGATGAGAGCGCCGCTGCCGTCGCGCAAGTAAAGCCCGAACCGTTTCCACTCTTTGTAGCCCGCGGCTCCCAATCGCCGGCCTTCCTCGACCTGTTTGACCGCCTGCCGGGCGAAATCCGGCTGGTCCCAATTCTTGTAGTCGAGGTTCATGTATTGCACCCAGCGGCCGGGGAACAGCGTGTCCTCCATCTTCTTGTTGCGCTCGAATTCGCCCGGCTCGCCATTGGGTCCCCGCGTGACCGTGCCCGGTGTCAAGTCGATTCCCAAGCCCACCCCGGAGGCATCCAAAACGCGGACGGCGCGCGCGAGCAGCGCGGGCGTGTAATCCAGGTGCTCGTGCATGTCGATGATGCGATGATCGGCCCGCCACTGATCCGCCTGGCGAACGGCCGCCGCCGCGTCATTGGCCGAAGCATTCGCGCCGGGCTGAAACTGCCATTGGTAGGTGAACGGCGCGTTCCCTGCCGGCGTCACGCTGAAAGTGACGTTTGCGGCCGGTTGTTGAGGATCGGCCGCCAGGGCGGCGGCGCAAAAAAAAGCCAGTCTGATCAGGATCGCATCCGCAAATCGCCGGGCCAGAGGCGATGGAAAAGTTCGGTTCGCAGTCATATGAAATTGATGTTAAATGCCCGATGCGCGGCCCGAAATCGAGAAAAATCGCTTCCGCATCGCGCCGCCAAAATGCTTTCCATCAGAAAGGGTTGTGTTATATTGCGCGGCGTGAAATCACTGTTGCCTCTCCTGGGGGCCACCCTCATCGCCGCCGTTGCCATGCCGCTGGCTCAAGCTCAACCCGCGCCGCAGAGTCCAATGCCCCTCTGGCCGGATGGGGCGCCCGGCGCTCTGGGAACCGAACCCAAGGATATTCCGACCCTGACCGCTTTTTTCCCGGCGCCGGAGATCGCCACCGGCGCGGGCATGATCGTTTGCCCGGGCGGCGGTTATGCCGGCCTGGCCGCGCACGAAGGCGAAGGTTACGCGCATTGGCTCAATGACCAAGGCATCGCGGCTTTTGTCCTCAAATACCGCCTCGGCTCCGCCGGCTACCGGCATCCGCGCATGTTGCAGGACGCGGCGCGGGCCATGCGCACCGTGCGCTTCCACGCGGCGGAATGGAAATTGGACCCCAGGCGCCTCGGCATCATCGGTTCCTCGGCCGGCGGGCATCTGGCGTCCACGCTGATGACTCATTTCGATGCCGGCGACTCCGCCGCGCCCGATCCCATCGACCGCGTCAGTTCCCGGCCCGATCTGGGTGTGCTATGTTACCCGGTGATTACAATGGGCGGGAAAACACACGGTGGATCGCGGGATAATTTGCTGGGCAAAGACCCTTCGCCGGAATTGGTCAGGGAGCTTTCCAACGAATTGCACGTGACCCATGAAACGCCGCCGTGTTTTCTGTTTCACACGGACGAAGACGCCGCGGTGCCGGTGGAGAACAGCATGGAATTCGCGGCCGCGCTGCGCCAGGCTGGCGTGCCGTTTGAGCTGCACATTTACCAGCACGGGGGCCACGGGATGGGCCTGGGAACGAAAAACTCGGACCCCGGCCACATGCACCCCTGGACGGGAGAGTGCCGGCGCTGGCTCAAAGAACAGGGATTTGGCAGGTAATTTCCCCCCCAGGCAAATCGAATGACGCGTTTATGAGAAATATTTTATTATTGACAGTGTTGCCGGCCGCGTTGCTTGTGTCCTGCGCCACCGAAATGACCGGTCCTTATCACCCGGCCACGCCGCCGGAGAAGGTGGAACTGGATCGCGCGCGCCTGAATGTTTATCCGGAGGACGTGCGCAAAGACCTGCCGGCTTATGCCGCCATGCATGTGGCCTGGGCGGGCATCATTGTCACCAATAATGCCACCGAAGACGAGGCCAGCGGCAAAATCCACATGGCCACGCTTTTTGACAATCATTATTTTGACTGGGAGCAGAAGGGCCGCGGCCCGGACGCGAAACTGGCCATCTCGCCGCGGGGAGAGGGCCTGTTTCGGATGAACTGGAATCTCAGCCGCAAGAAGGAGGATGCTTCCCAAACTGACGCCATGAAATACGCCGCGCCCGGCAATCTAGCCATTGTCTATGGCACGCCGCTCTCGATCGGCACGGATGGAATGATTGATTTGCGTTACCACTACATCCGCGTTTTGGACTTGGACCAGTTCACCACCAACGAACTGGATTACGGGCGGATGGGCGAGCCGGTCCGGCCGATTGCCACCCCCAGAGCCGCCGGCCCTTCGCCAATCCGTTGACTTGCGGCGCGATGGCCCCTAGTCTCTCCGCGCATGTCGAAACTGCCGTTTGAGGCGTTCCTAGCGCTTCGTTATTTGCGACCGCGCCGGACTTTCGTCTCGGTCATCACGGTCATTTCAATCGTCGGCGTGCTGCTGGGCGTGATGGTGATGATCATCGTCATCGGCGTGATGAGCGGGTTTGACCGGCAATGGCGCGAAAAAATCATAAGCTTCAACGCGCATTTGAAAGTTTACCGCCATGACTCGAACCAACGGAACGCGCTGCTGACCAATTACGAGTCCCTCGAGCGCGTCATTTCGTCCAACACGGATGTGATCGGCGTCTCTCCTTTTGTACGCAGCATGGTCCTGATGACGACGGAGCCGGCCGACGGAGACCCCAGAGACGACGTGCCCTGGCTGGCGGGCGTGGACCCGAAAACCATCGGCAGCGTAAACGTCCTGCCCAAGAGCATCATCGCGGGTTCATTTGACATGGCCGACAACGGATTGCTGATCGGGAGCGAACTGGCCCGCGACCTGGAGCTGGACATTGGCAGCCGGGTGGCGCTCTATTCGCCCAAGAGCGTCCAGAAAATGAAAGCCGGCCTCGGCCAGGCCAACGCCGAAGTTGTGCTGCCGGAAGACTTCACCGTCCGCGGAATTTTCGACGTCGATTTCCCCGAATACAACAGCCAGATCATTGTCTGTTCGCTGGAGGACGCGCGCACATTGCTCAAGATGCCGGACGGCAGCGCGCAGGCCCTGCAAATCGAATTGCGGGACCCGTTTCTCGCGGACAAGGTCAAAGGGGAGTTGGAAAAAGTGCTGCCGGATGACCTTTCTATTTACACTTGGCAGAACGAAAACCCGGCCATCTTCGAGGCGCTGGCGGCGGAAAAAAACACGATGTTCTTCGTGCTCTTTTTCATCATGATCGTGGCGGCGTTTGGCATCGTCAATTGCCAGATCACGTTTGTGGTCCAGAAGACCCGTGAAATCGGAATCCTCAAGGCGCTGGGCGCGAGCCGCCGGCAAATTCTGTGGCTCTTCCTGAGCCAGAGTTTGGTGGTGGGCGTGCTGGGCGTCGGATTGGGCTACGGCATGGGCCTGCTCGCGCTGGCTTACCGTAACGAATTCCTCGCCTTCATGCGCCGGGCCACCGGCTCGCCGCTGCTGCCGGCCTCCATTTACAACGTCTATGATTTGCCGGCGTCCATTCAGCCGAAAGACATCGCATTGATTTGCGGCATGGCCTTCGCCACCTGCGTGCTGGCGGGGCTGTTCCCCGCCTGGAAAGCCAGCCGCCTGCAGCCTGTGGAGGCCCTGCGCCATGAGTGACGCCTCCACGCCCCTGGTCTTCGCGCGCGGCTTGTGCAAAACCTATCCGGTTGGCAAGAGCACGCTCGAAGTCTTGCGCGGCATCGGCCTGGAGGTCGCGCGCGGGGAGTTTCTGGCCTTGCGCGGCGCGTCCGGCGCGGGCAAAAGCACACTCCTGCATCTGCTGGGCGGCCTCGATTTGCCCAACGCCGGTGAAGTTAGGTTTGACGGAACGGATTTGCGCGAACTCTCCCCCGGCGCGCTGGCCCAATGGCGCAACCGCCGGGTCGGATTTATTTTCCAGGCTTACCACTTGCTGCCCGAATTGAGCGCGCTCGAAAACGTCGCCCTCCCGGCGCGGGTGGCGAGGATCGCGCCGGCCGAGGCGGCAAGGCGCGCGGAGGCGTTGCTGGAACGGGTTGGCTTGAGCAGGCGCCTGGTGCATCGGCCCTATGAATTGTCCGGCGGCGAGCAGCAGCGGGTGGCCATCGCGCGGGCGCTGGTGAACGAACCGGATTTGATCCTGGCCGACGAACCGACCGGCAATCTCGATTCGCACACTGGCGGGGAAATCATCCAGCTTTTGGAGGGCCTGCGCGCGGAACGGCAGGCCACGTTCATTATGGCGACGCACGACGCGCACATCGCCGCCCGCGCCCACCGCGTGGTTGAATTGGCGGACGGGCAAATTGCCATTTGACATGAGCGGCGAAACCAATTGGGAAGAGCGCTATCAAACACACGACATGCCGTGGGAGAAAGGCGAAGCCTCGCCGGGGCTGGTCGATTTCCTGGCGGCCCGCCCGGAGCTGCCGCGCGGAACGGTCCTCGCGCCCGGCTGCGGAACCGGCCACGATGTCCGCGCCTGGGCTGCCGCCGGTTTTACGGCGGCGGGCTGCGACATCGCGCCCACCGCTGTCCGCCTTGCCAGGGAAAAAACAGCCGCCGCGCGGTTGTCAGCCGAATTCATCCTGGGTGACTTTTTGGAGGAAGCCGCGCCCGGCCCGTATGACTGGATTTTCGAGCATACGCTCTTCTGCGCCATCAACCCGGCGCGGCGGGAGGATTACGTGAAGGCCGTCCTTCGCCGCCTCAAGCCCGGCGGCGCCTGCCTGGCTGTCAACTATTTGATACCCGACACCGGCGGCCCGCCCTTTGGCGTGACGCGCCAGGAATTGGTGGATCGGTTCAGCCCGCATTTCGACTTGCTGTCCGACTGGACGCCGCGCTCCTACCCTAATCGCACCGGGCTGGAATTGATGCTATGGTGGCGGAAAAAACCGGCGTCACTCGCGCTTTAGAAACGCTTGCAATCCTTCCGCCACGCCGTGGCCGCAATGCCATTTGCTGACATGCCCGTTTTGCCGGCGGACCGTTTCTTTGACAATATCAATGGCATTGCACGGCGCGGCCAGAAAGTGCGCGTACTGCCGCGAGAGCATCGGCAAATCGTTCAGATGATCGCCGGCGGCGAAAGTCTCGGCGGCCGTCACGCCCAATTGGCCGGCGATTTCCGCCAGGGCCGTTCCTTTGTTGTAGGCTTCGTGGCAAAACCGGGAATAAATGTCGTTGCGCATGACATTGAGCCGGGGCACTTCGCGGCAGTATTCAGTCAAATACTCATGGATGACATCGGCGTCCTCGTTCCGTTCGGCAATCAAGCAAAAGGGCGAATAGGCATCCTCATAAATGGTGGCCGTGAAACGGGACTCCACCCACGCGCGCAGGCGTGGCACATCCTGGCGCACGCGCTGGAACAAAACCGCGTGGGCCTTTTCACAGGTCCCGTTCCAGGCATGGTCTTCGACATATTCCGATTCGTGGCGGCGGTAGATTTCGCGCTCCACGATGACCAGGAAATCCGGCTTGATGGCCAGGCGCGCGCGGCCCAGCGTCTCCAGCAAACTGGAAAGGTCGCGCCCGGTGTTGATGACCCATTTAGCCCCGCGAGCCTGCAATTCGCCAATGAGGCTTTGCAAGGCCGGCGGCACGGGCGGGTTTTCAAATTCCGCCATCAATGTGCCGTCAAAATCTGTCGAGATGAGCTTTATGGGCATGCTTCCTTATCGGCTTGTTGTCGCAATGTTCTTAAAATCAGGAGTGGATTCCGCTCGAGATCGGAAGCAAATTAGGCGCAAGAGCGCGATATGCCAAGTCCGCAGGAACAATTTGATGAAGCGATGTTCGAATTCAGCACCGGCCATTGCGATGCGGCCATCGAACGGCTGCGGGCCATCCTGGCGCGGGACCCGGATTATTTTGACGCCCAACTTTCCCTCGGCGGCGCCTATTGCGCCAAGGGCGATTTCGCCGCCGCCATCGCAGAAGGCCACAAAGCGGAGAAGATGAAACCGCAAGACCAATTGGTCCATACCAATCTCTCCCGCGCTTACATGAAAGCCGGCGACAAAAAGACGGCCGAGCATCACGCGTTGCAGGCGCGCATCGCTTCGTGGCGCGGCAACATGGCCCCGCCGGGCGCGAACACGCCGGCCGAGCCGGAATTGGAAATGGCCAAGCCCAAACCGCCGCCGCCCAAGCTGCCCGAAAAATTCCCCGATATGCCCTGGAAGAAAAAATAGCTTTATGAAATCCGCCTACGAACTCGCCATGGAACGGCTCAACAAAACCTCGCCTGCTGTCAAGTTGAGCGACAAGAAGAAAAAAGAGCTGGCCGAACTGGATTCCAAATACGCCGCCAAAATCGCTGAGCGGGAAATCTTCCTTAAAGACACTCTGGCCGCCTCCGCCGCCAAGGGCGATTACGAAGCGGTCGCGCAATTGGAGAAGCAACTGGCCAGCGAACGCAAATCCCTCCAGGCGGAATTGGAGGAGAAGAAAGAGAAAGTGCGCCAGTCCCCCTGATGGACGCCGCTTCGTCAATAGGAAAAAAGCTGGGAGCGTGGCTGTGCGTTTTCTTCCTGGCCTTCGCCGCCCGCGCGCGGGAAACGGCGCCGTGGGAGCGCGTCGTCATCATCGGCGCCAGCGTTTCACACGGATTCACCTTCGCCGAGCCGTTGGGGGGGCCGCGGACGAAAGAATTGGCCTTCGACCGTTTCTTCGACGCGGCCATCATCGCGCCGCATGAGCCTGTCAAGAATTTTGCGAGCGCGATGTTCTTCATCATCCCCGATGACGCGGGCCATGAGCAAATCCGCCAAGCTTTGACGAATAATCCCACTTTGGTCGTGGGCGTCGATTTTTTATTTTGGTTTTGCTACGGCGTCGGCGAGACCGACCAGGAGCGGGCGGCGCATTTTGAGAGGGGCCTCAAATTGCTCGAAGAGTTGAAGTGCCCGCTGATCGTCGGCGATATTCCGGATGCATCGGCCGCGCGGAACCGGGCCCTGAAACCGAGCGAGTTTCCCAGCGCAAAAGCGCGCCTGGCGGCCAATCGCCGCCTCATGGAATGGGCGGCGCCGCGCAAGCAGGTCACCGTGGTCCCGGCGTCCGAGTTCATGAGCATCGCGGCGGAGAACAGGGCCTTGACCGTGCGCGGCCTCACCATCGCCGAAGGCAAGACCCGCGCGCTGCTGCAAGGAGACTGCCTGCATCCAAACCGCCGCGGCAACGCGATGCTGGCCCTTTCGATTCTTGACTCATTCCTGTCAGCCCATCCGGGAATGGACGCTTCCACGGTGCGATGGGAACCGGAAAAGGTGTTGGCGCTCGCGGGCCACAACTGATAAAATTGGATTATGGCAACTGCTTCAGGACCTCAAGGCTCGCATGGCGGCGAATCCGTTTGTGCCGTTTCGCATCTGCATGTCCGACGGAAAAACTTGCGACATCACCAACCATGACATGATGTGGGCGGCTCGCAATGCCGCTCTAATTGGCATCAGCCGTGGCCCTGAAGATATTGCCGAACGGTTCGCTCAATGCGCGATTCTCCGCATCACGAGAATCGAGGACCATATCCCAGCCCAGGCAGAGCAGCCATTTACTTCTGATTGACACGGCACAGCCAGCCGAGCGAAGCCCAGGATTCAAACCACTTCTTGATCTTGCCGCCCAGATCGCCCGGCGCGCCTTCCAGCGAAGCCAGTTGCAGGCAAGCTTCCTCAATCGTTCCCTTGCTGAGGAAAGCTGAGAGTACGCGAAAAGCCCCCAACTCAAGCCGCTTGTAATAGACGGTATCGTTGTGCCGATGCACGGCCAGGAAAACAGTCTGCGGCTTGAGCCGCCGCTTGAGCCGCCGGCGCAAACGGGCCGGATGCGCCCCAACGGCATTGCTGGCCTCGTCGCGCAGCCGTTCCGCGCGTTTGACCTGGATCAGAAATTCATCAACCGGATAGCTCAACTCGAGCAGGGAAAGATGCGGCTGCAATCGCAAGCGCGTCCGCGCCGGGTCGATTTCCAGGAGCGAATCCATTCCCAACGGCGGCATGGCTTCGTTGTCGAAAGCTTCAATCTGCGCCCATTCCAATCGCGCCATGTCAAACGCCAGCGCCCGATGCGGTTCAATCCATCGCGGGTGCGCTTCCAGAAAAGCCAGCAGGCGCCGGCCGAGATTCCGCAAGCTGAATGATGCCGAAGGGTGCGCCGCCAGATACGCATCCGCAAGGCGCCCAAAACGGCGGTCCCCAAGAGCGGCGCGCAGCCCGGGATAGTCATCGCAAAAGCAGTCGCGCAAACGAAACCAGTATTGGCGATTGTAAATCTCCAGGCGTTCGAAGGACGACAGCCGGTCATTGGGCTTGATGAATCCAGCGGCCACTTTTTTCATGGGCTGGCCGTCGTGCCAGCGGGACTGCATGGCGTCGCGCGGGCTAAGCGGGCGCATGACCGCGCTGGCCATGAGACGCTGCAATTCGAGGTACTCCCGGCGGCTCTGGCTCTTTGCCGCCGGCGCCTTCCTAAGCGGCCGCTTCTTTGGCTTCAACGTTTTCAATGAATCGCTTCGCTTTGAGCGCCTCGTCGTGGACTTCCTGGAAGGAAGGAATCCGGGCGTCCCATTCCAGGAGCGTGGCCGTCGGGCCGGCCCGGCGCAAGGCGTGCTCGTAAAGTTTCCAAACCGGATCGATGACCGGATGGTCATGGGTGTCAAGAATGTATTTGCGATACTGGCTGTGCCCGGCGATGTGAAATTGGGCCACGCGCGCGGCGGGAATATTGTCGATATACTCGAATGGGTTGAAACTGTGGTTGCGAGACGAGACGTAGATATTATTGACGTCGAGCAGGATGCCGCAATCGGCCCGCTCCACCACTTCGGACAGAAATTCCCATTCAGTCATTTCGGAGACGTGGAACTCGGCGTAACTGCTGACGTTTTCCACCGCGATCGGCACTTCGAGAAAATCGCGCGCCTGCCGGATTTTTTCGGCGGTGACCTTGGCCGCCGCGAAGGTGTAGGGCATCGGCAGCAAATCGTGCGTGTACCGGCCATCGACGCTGCCCCAGCAAAGGTGGTCGGAAAGCCACGGCGTATTGGTGCGTTTGACAAGGCGCTTGAGCCGCTTGAGATGGTCCCGGTTGAGAGGCTCGGCCGAGCCAAAATATGCGGACACGCCGTGCTGCACGACCCGGTACTGCTCCAGGATTTGGTCCAGCACCTTCAACGGCCGCCCGCCGTCGCACAGGAAGTTTTCGGAAATAATCTCGAACCAATCAACGGCCGGTTTTTCAGAAAGGATGTGGTTGTAATGAGGGACCCGCAGGCCGATGCCGATTCCGTAATCGGTAAAGCCATTGAAGGGATTGGCAGGCATGAGGACTGGGGCAACAGGGAGATGCGAGAGGGGCGGGCCCCCGTCTCGCACTCCTAAACTGAGATCAGAAAGAAGCCGGAAAGCCTCTCTTCCAACCAAGAGATTAAGCAGCCTTGCAGCCGCCCTTGCCCTTGCAACTGTTCTTGCCCTTGCAACCCTGGTCGCCCGTCTGGCAACCGCCCTTGCCCTTGCAGCTATTCAAGCCCTTGCAATCATGTTTGTCTGTCGCGCTGCCCACGGCCGCGCTGCCACTGTCATCTTTGGAGGTATTGCATCCGGTGCTGGCCAGCGTGCCGGCGAGCAGGCCGGCCATGGCCGCGGAGATTACTATCGTTCTAGCGGTTCTTGACATAGTATTTCCTTCTAGTTTTGTCGCGCCAATCACGAATGAAAACAACCCACGCGCAATGCGCGCGGCTATACATTCGGTATTGATTGGGCCAGACAGCTTGACTGTAAGTCGTTTTCCTCGATTTGCAAGGGGGAAATCAAATGAAACCTTTGGCGGAACCGGCGCTTTCCCGGGTAATTCCGAATATCCGCTCGAACTCGCCCGAGAACTTTGCCACCTCTCCCGTGATCCTGGGCGGCTGCTGGGCCAAAGTGTCAAGCATCCGATCACGCAGTTCCGGCTTGAACCGCACCAGCTCCACCGCGGCCACGATCAGCGACAACTGGTTGTTGATTTCATGGCGCATATGGGACAGGTGATCGTTCAGTTCTTTCAACTGTCCCGGTGTTATTGTAATCGGCTTGGTTGGCTCGGCCATGCGCTTAACTATGCGCTCCGCGCCTGCGCGGCGCAAGTTCTCTTTGCCGTGAAGCGCGCGCGCGTTACCGAGGATCGTAAATCGCGCCGAGGAAGAGGATCAGGCCGGTCTGTCTTTCCCGGATGGCCATGAAAAACGGGCGGTCCACCACGAATTGAAAGGGCGGCTCTTCCCTGCGCATCGCCAGCGCGCGAATGCCCGCCACCGTCACGGCCGCCGCCTCCGTTCCCTTCTCGTTGACATCGATATAGGTCTTTTGTTTGACCATGCTGATCTGCAGCGGCTCATCCGATATCGCGCCGAAGTCCGCCGCCGGCGTGAAGGCCAGCGGCATGCCCATCTTCGGCAGAATGCTCGTCAGGTTGTAATCGTTTTCCAATTTAAACCGCGGCAATTGCACCACGCCCTTGCGCGGCGGCATTTGCGCCAGCGTCTTCTGAAAATCCTCCATCGTAAAGTCCTTCAGAAAATCATCCAGGCCGCCCTTGGGCAGGAAAACGAACATGCTGATGTCCGCCCCGGCATAGGGCAGCTCCACCGCCTGAAAACGGTCATTCTCGAAATAGCCGTACTTGCCCGAGTGAGACATGCGAGGATGCTGAATGGCCTGGCCGCCGCGAAGCGTGAACGGCAAATCGTGCGTTGCGTTGGTGTCAAATGGAGCCTGCCAATCGCCTTTGAAATAAATCGCGTTCAGCAGCAGGACTCGCAGCATCGGATCGAGCGGGGACTCGACGATGAACGGGATTTTGCCGTGCGTGCGCGCGCTGACCCAGTCATTGATAGTCTTGACGGTGGACGGCTTCTGGAAATCAGCGACGGCCGCCTTGGCGCCAAAATCGCGCTCATTGACGGTCACGAAAGCGGGCTTGATGGAGGCTGTTTGGCTGATCCAAATTGCATTGGCGATTTCCAATTTTATTTTCGGATCGAGATTGGCCAGGCGCGCCAGCAGCGCCTTGTTGGCCTCGTTAAATTGCGGCAGCGGCATGTTGGCGGCCCGGAGCGCGGCCATGATTTGCCGCGATGTTTCCCCTTGCGCGCCGTTTTCCACCATCGCCAGCGCGAAGGCCAAGCCGGCCGGGCTGAGAAAATAGTTGGGCTTCGGCAGCGACTGCCGGCATTGGGCCAGCAGGTGAAATCCCATTTCATTGTAGGCGCGGGCCGCCTGTTGCAAATCCTGTCCCCGTCCCGTGGCGGACATTCCCAAAAGCACTGTCAATGATAACGCCAAAATGGTTCTCATATCATATCCCTTTCGTTGAAATCTAAGTCTGTTCGCGCTGAAGTTCAATTTAGAACCCGTCTCATAAATAGGGGATGGGTTCCAGAGTTTTGCTCCAGCTTCGGAAGTCCCTGTTGAAAAGCGCGCCGGATGCTGGCAACCTCCGCTCATGGATCATCTGGCCAAAGCCCGGCAAGTCTTCGACATCGAAATCGCGGCCCTCAAAGCCGTCCGCCGCCAATTGGATGGCGCCTTCGAGCAGGCCGTGCAAATTGTCCTCGAAAGCCTGCGGCTGCGCGGGAAAATCATCGTCGTGGGCATCGGCAAATCCGGCAATATCGGCCAGAAAATCGCCGCCACTCTCACCAGCATGGGTTCCATCAGCGTTTTCATGCACAGCGTCGATGCCCTGCACGGCGATTTGGGCATGGTCAGCGATGGCGATGTGGTGCTGGCTTTGAGCTACTCCGGGGAATCGGAGGAATTGATCAATCTCCTCGGCGCGTTGAAGCGATTTTCTGTCAAAATAATTTCCATGACGGGCGGCCCCAAGTCGTCGCTCGCGCGCTACAGCGATTTGGTGCTGAAGGTCAGCGTGCCCAAGGAAGCCTGCCCTTTCAATCTTGCCCCGACCGCCAGCACGACGGCCATGCTCGCGCTGGGCGACGCCCTGGCGCTGACTGTTTCCCAGGCCCGCGGCTTCAAGGAAAAGGATTACGCGCGGCATCACCCGTCCGGCGCCATCGGGCGCGCGCTGTTGATGAAGGTGCGCGACATCATGCGCGCCGGCTCTCGCAACGCCGTGGCGGCCGAAAGCGTGACGGTCAAAGAGGCGCTCATGCTGATGTGCCAGGCCAAATCGGGCAGCGTGAGCATTGTCAACGCGCGCGGAAAATTGACCGGCGTTTTCACCGATGGCGATTTGCGCCGCCACACAGCCGAGGACAACGAAGTTTTGGCCCGCCCGCTGGCGAGCGTCATGACGCGGAAGCCGATTTGCATTCGGGACGAGGCGCTGGCGGTGGAGGCGCTGAAAATATTCAATCAGCGCAACATCGACGACCTGATCGTCGTCAACGCCCATCGCGAACCAGTGGGGCTGATCGACTTGCAGGATTTGCCGAAGCTGAAGCTGATGTAGAACGCGGCGTCTTTTTCTCATTTGCTTTTGGCGTCTCGATATTGTTTCTTTTCGCCGTGTCTGGCCGCTTCAGCAAATACTGGCTTCCTCTGATCCTTTGGATGATGTTCATTTTCGGAGCCTCCACGCGCCTTGGAGCGCCCGACAACACCTCCTACTTTTTCCGCCCGATCATGCACTTTTTCTTTCCGCATATTTCTGAGGAAAGATACGATTTAATCCACCACTGCGTGCGCAAGACCGCGCACTTTGTGGAATACGCCATGCTCGGAATTCTGGTGTGGCGGGTGGTTCAAACGGACCCGCTGTTTGCCTCGTTTTCCCCTCGCCGGCGCATTGGGTTCGCTCTGCTGTTCTGCATGTTTTACGCCTCGACGGATGAGTTTCACCAGGTCTTCGTGCCGGCGCGCGAAGCGGCGGTGCGGGACGTTCTGCTGGACACATCCGGTTCCGCCTGCGCGCTGCTGGCGATTTGGAGCGCGGGCAAACTGCGCGGTTCCGCCATCAAAGCATGAGGCGTCCGCTGCTCCCGGCCGGTTTGCTGATGATCGCGGGCATTTTGTGCGCGGAATGGCTGCGCCCTCCGCTGCCGTTGATGTTCGGATTGTCCTTCGCGGTTGCTGCCGCGGCGCTGGCCTGGAGCGCGGCGCGCCCCTGGCTGTTATGCCTGCTCTTATTCTTGACTGGTTGGATCGGCGCCTGCTGGCACAGCACCATCCTCTCGCCCAACGATCTGCGCCTTCTGCTCGGTTCCGAGCCGCGCCTGGTGACGTTGCGCGGAACGATCCAAGCGCCGCCTTCCGAGCGCATTTTCGAGCAGGGCCAGCGCGAATTTTGGCATTCCTCGGCGCTGCTGGAGGCAGATGCTATTTTGACAAATGGCATATGGCAGCCGGTCGCGGGCCGAGTCGTGGCGGCCGCGCAAGGCGTTCTGGCCTCGAACATTTTCGCCGGGCAACAGGTGGAAGTATCGGGCGTGATCGAGCTGCCGCGCGGGCCGTATGCCCGGGGCATGTTCAATCCGCGCGAATTTTACCGGCGGGAGAACGTTTTCTTCCAACTGCAAACGTCCGGCCCAGGCGATTGGAACGCGTCACCGGCCCGCCCGCCGATTTCAGAGCGATTCCGCCACTGGGCCACGAATACGCTGGCGATCGGCTTGCCTCCCGGCGAGGACGAAGCGCTTCGTTTGACATGGACGCTCCTCCTGGATTGGAAAGCGCCGCTGACGGGTTCGGTGGAGGAGCCGTTTATGCGCGCGGGGACGTATCACATCTTCGCCGTCGATGGACTGCGCATTGGGCTGTGGACGGTGATTGGCATCGGCCTGTTGCGGCTGTTGCGAATTCCCCGCGCGATTTGCGGCGCGCTGGTTTTGCCGGGGCTTTGGTTCTACGCCGCGCTGACCGGCTGGCCGGCTTCGGCGGTGCGCGCGGCGATCATGGCCAGCGTCGTCATTCTTGGCTGGGTCTGCCGCCGTCCGGGGGACACGATCAATTCTCTCTTCGCGGCCGCCATTGTTGTGCTGTGCTGGGACCCTTCCCAACTTTTTCAGCCCGGCTTCCAGCTTTCCTTCGTGGTTGTTCTGTGCATCGCGATCATGGTGCCGCGCGTGCAGGAGATGATGCGCCGCTGGATATTTCCGAGCGATCCGTTTTTGCCCGCCAGTTTGCGCCCGCGGAGGCCAGTTTGGATTTCCGGCTCGATGGTCTTTGCCCTGGACACGTTTGCTGTGTCAGTGGCGGCGTGGGTCGGATCGATTGCGCTGGCGGCGTATTATTTTAACCTCTTCACGCCCGTCAGCGTGCCGGCCAATTGCGTGGTCGTGCCTGCGGCCGCGCTCGCGCTCATGAGCGGCATGGCCAGCCTGCTGACAGGCGCGTGGCTGCCTGCCTTGGCCGGCCTTTTCAATAACGCGACGTGGGCTTTGATGAAATTCATCATCTGGTTCAGCCGCTGGGCCGCCCAAGCGCCGGGCGGCAGCTTCAATGTCGCCGCGCCGCCGGTCAGCGTGTGCGTGTTCTATTATGCCCTCCTGCTGCTGGTGGTTACGGGCTGGATTTTTCGTTCGCGCCACAAATGGCCGGTCGCAGCCGCGTTGCTGGCGTTCGCCCTGGGCGGAACATTTTATTGGATGCGCGGCCTGGGGACGGCGCGGCTGGATATTCTGCCGTTGGAAGGCGCGCCTGCCGTGGCCGCGGGAAAATTTCTCATTGACTGCGGCAGCGAACAATCGGCCGGCCAGTTTCTCAAGCCGTTTCTTCGCGCCCAGGGTGTCAACCGGCTGCGCGGCCTGTGCCTGCCGGTCGGGCGGCTGCCCTATTTCGGCGGAGCCAGGCTCATTTTGACAAATTTCCCCGCCCGGGAAATTTTCGCGGGCGCGGCCCATGACCGCTCGGCGGCCTTTCGCGGTTTGGAGGAGGAACTGAGCCGCAACCGAAACTGGCGGACAGTCAAAGATGGCGTCGAGGCCGATGGTTGGACGGTGCTGCATCCCGGCCCGGCGGATCAATTCGCGCAAGCCGATGACAACGCGGTCGTGTTGTGGCGCGTGTTCAATGGCCATTCCGTTTTGCTCATGCCGGCCTTGGGGCGCGACGGCCAGGATGCGCTCATGCGAAGGCGCCCGGAGTTGCGCGCTGAGTTTGTCGTCGCGGGCCTGCCCGCGCGCGACGAACCCCTGTGCGAACCGTTGCTCGACCAGTTGCAGCCGCGCGTGATTATTGTGGCCGACGCCCAATTTCCCGCCACGCGGCGCGCCTCCGCCAAGCTGCGCGAAAGGCTCGCCCGGCGAAGCGCGAAGGTCTTTTACGGGCGCGACAATGGCTCGCTCACGCTGGAGATTTCCGAGGCCGGATGGTCCCTGCGCGAGGCCGATGGCTCGGAGGCCGCGTTACCCGCACGTGCAGACTAGATTGCGGTCGCCCCAGACGTTGTCGATTCTGCCGACGGCGGGCCAGAATTTTTGCTCGCGCGTCCACGGAGCCGGGAAGGCGGCCCGCTCGCGCGAATAAGGGCGGTCCCACGGCTCCTTCACCACTGCCAAGGCCGTGTGCGGGGCGTTTTTGAGCAAATTATTTTGACGGTCAGCCTGGCCGGATTCGATTTCCTGTATCTCGGCATGGATGGCGATCAGCGCGTCGCAAAAACGATCCAGTTCCTCCTTCGATTCGCTTTCGGTTGGCTCGATCATCATCGTGCCAGGAACGGGAAAGGAAACGGTCGGGGCGTGAAAGCCATAGTCCATCAGCCGCTTGGCCACGTCTTCGACGGTCACGCTTTTGAACGGGCGAAAATCGGCGATGCACTCGTGCGCGACGAAACCGTTTGCGCCTTTATAGAGGACAGGAAAATACGGGTCCAGCCGCCGCGCGATGTAGTTGGCGTTGAGAATGGCCACGCGCGTGGCTTCGGTCAATCCGGCCCCGCCCATCATCGCGATATAGACCCACGGAATCACTAAAATGTTGGCACTGCCCCAAGGCGCGGCCGCGACGGCGCCAATTGGGTTTTCGCCGCCGAGATTGACCACCGGATGGCCGGGCAGAAACGGCGCCAGATGTTCCGCCACGCAAATTGGCCCCATGCCCGGCCCGCCGCCGCCGTGCGGGATGCAAAACGTTTTGTGCAAATTGAGATGGCACACATCGGCTCCGATGCCGCCGGGGCTGCACAGGCCGACCTGCGCGTTCATGTTCGCGCCGTCCATATAGACTTGCCCGCCATGTTCACGGACAATCTGGCAAATCTCGCAAATGCCCTCCTCGAATACGCCGTGGGTGGAAGGATACGTGACCATGAGCGCGGCCAAATCATCCTTGTGCGCTTCGGCTTTGGCGCGCAGGTCCGCGAGGTCAATATTGCCGCCGGTGTCGCAGGCGACGGTGACGATCTCCCACCCGATCATGGCGGCGGAGGCGGGATTGGTGCCGTGGGCGGACGTGGGTATCAAACAAACGCGCCGTTTCGTTTCACCGCGCGACTGATGATATTTTTGAATGACCAGCAGGCCGGCGTATTCGCCCTGCGCGCCGGAGTTGGGCTGGAGCGAGCAGCCGGCAAAACCGGTGATCCGCGCCAGCCAATCCTCCAATTGGCGGAAAATTTCCTGGTAGCCGCGCGTTTGCGACAGAGGCGCGAACGGATGAATCCGGGCGAATTCCGGCCAGGTGATGGGCAGCATCTCGGAACTCGCGTTCAATTTCATCGTGCAGGAGCCGAGGGGAATCATCGATGTTGTCAACGACAAATCCCGCGATTCCAGCCGCCGCAGGTAACGGAGCATCTCCGTCTCCGAATGATGCGTGTTGAAGACCGGATGCTTCAGGAACGGGCTGGTTCGCGCCAAAGGAGCCGGGTATTCCTTCGGCTGGAAAAACGAAACCGGGCGAAGTTCCGGAGTATGAGAGCTGAGGACGGATTTGAACATCGCCAGCAGTCCGGCGACCTCTTTTTCATCGCTTGTTTCGTCCAGCGAAATGCCAATCGCGCCGTCAGGAAAATGCCGGAAGTTATAATGGCGCGTCTCGGCCGCTTTGAGAATTTCCGCCCTTTTGGCGCCCGGATGAAATTTCAGGGTGTCGAAAAATACGGACGGCCACTCGTTCGGCCGCCCGAACAAATGCCACAGCTCCTGCGAGAGCGCATTTGTCAGGGTATGCACCCGCCGGGCGATCCGTTTCAATCCGCCCGGCCCGTGATAAACGGCGTACATGGACGCGATATTCGCGAGCAGGGCCTGCGCTGTGCAGATGTTGCTGGTGGCTTTCTCGCGGCGAATGTGCTGCTCGCGCGTTTGCAAAGCGAGGCGCAGCGCGGGCCGGCTGGAGCTGTCTTTGGACACGCCAACCAAACGGCCCGGCAACAGCCGCTTGCAACTTTCGGCCGTCGCGAAAAACGCCGCGTGCGGCCCGCCGTAACCCAGTGGCACGCCAAATCGTTGCGCGCTGCCCAGGGCAATGTCCGCGCCGAATTCTCCGGGCGGGCGAAGCAGCGCCAGCGCCAGCAAATCCGCCGCCACCGCCAGCAACGCGCCCGCCGCGTGAACCTGCCCCGCGAACGCTTCGTAATCAAAAATCACGCCATCAGTGGCCGGATATTGCACCAGCGCGCCGAACACTTTTTCATTGCAAACAAACGCGCGATGATCGCCCACAACAACCTCGATGCCCAACGGCCGCGCGCGCGTTTGCACGACTTCAACGGTCTGCGGATGGCACGTCTCCGAGACGAAAAATACATTCCGTTCCGGGCGGACATTCTGGCACAAGTGCATCGCCTCAGCCGCGGCGGTTGCCTCGTCTAGCAGGGAAGCGTTGGCGACGGGCAAGCCGGTCAGGTCGCTCGTCATGGTTTGGAAATTGAGGAGCGCCTCCAGCCGGCCTTGTGCGATCTCGGCCTGGTAGGGAGTGTATTGAGTGTACCAGCCGGGATTCTCCAGCAAATTGCGCAGGATGACCGGCGGTGTCACGCAATCGGAATAACCCATGCCGATGAAAGAGCGGCAAACCTGGTTTTTGCAGGCGATGGCGCGCAAGGCATCGAGCGCGGCGTGTTCGCTCAATCCGTCTGGGAGCGCGAGCGGTTTGCGCAAACGGATGCCCGCCGGGACGACGGAGTCGATTAATCCGTCCAGGCCCGCGAAGCCGAGCTTATGCAGCATCTGCGCGGTTTCACCGGCGCTGGGGCCGATGTGGCGGCGCGCGAATTCATCCTCCGGTTCCATCGCTGGGGCGTGGCCGGAGGCAGCCGGGGATGTCGAGAATTCTGACATGAGCCGAACTTTAAATTGCCTCGTCCGCTTTGCAAGCGGGTTTTTGGTGATTGCGGCCCCGCGGCGGTCGGTTTTATATGTGCAATCGCATGTTGAATCAGACTGTCCCATTTACCAAAGAAGACCCGTGGCGCGTCCTTCGCATCATGGCGGAATTTGTCGAGTCCTTCGAGATTCTCTCGCAGGTTGGGCCGGCTGTAACCATCTTCGGTTCGGCCCGAACGCCGCCCAAGGACCCGTATTACAAGGCGGCCATGCACATTGCCCGCGAATTGGCGCGCAACAAGCTCGCGGTCATCACCGGAGGCGGGCCGGGCATCATGGCGGCGGCCAATCGGGGCGCCAACGTGGCCAAGGGCAAATCGGTCGGCTTGAACATCGAATTGCCCTTTGAACAAAAAGGGAACCTGTTCGCCAATGTGCCCTTGCGTTTCCATTACTTCTTTTCGCGCAAGGTTTGCTTTGTCAAATATAGCATTGCCTTCGTCTATATGCCGGGCGGATTTGGCACGCTGGACGAATTTTTTGAAGTCCTCACCCTCGTGCAAACGCGGCGCATTCCGCGCTTTCCAATGATCCTTTTCGGGCGCGATTATTGGACGGGCCTCATTGAGTGGATGAAGGCCGTGCTCGAAAAGCACGAGAATATCAGCCCTGGCGACTTGGATTTATTTTTTATCACTGACGATCCGAAAGAAGTGGTGGACAGGATTTTGGACTATATGAGGCGTGTCGGCCCTCCGGAAGTCACGCCCTCCGTGCTGGCGTGAGCGGACGCCGATTGAAGGAGCTTCCGATGTATCGAACAACCCGATTGGAAAATGGATTGACCGTCGCCACGGCCGAAATGCCGCACAGTCCCAGCGTCAGCCTGGGCATTTGGGTTGGCGTGGGCGGGCGTTACGAACCGGAGACGTTGAGCGGCGTTTCGCACTTCATCGAGCACTTGCTTTTCAAGGGCACCAAACGCCGCTCGGCCCGTGACATTTCACAGGCGGTCGAGGGCGTCGGCGGCTACTTGAACGCGTTCACCAGCGAGGAGCACACCTGTTTCTACGCCAAGGCGCGGCACGATCAATTCGGGCGCCTTCTCGACGTGCTGACGGACATGTTTCTCCATTCCACCTATGACCCGGTGGAAATCGGCAAGGAACGCGAAGTGATTAAAGAGGAACTGGCCATGTACATGGACCAGCCGCAGCAATACGTCCAGGAATTGCTCAACGAGACGATGTGGCCCAATCAGCCTTTGGGCCGCTCCATCACGGGCACGGAAAAAACACTTGACGCTTTGGAGCGCCCGCAATTGGTGGAATACCAGCGGCAGAATTACGTCGCGCCCGCCACGCTGGTGGCGGCGGCGGGGCGGATTACGCACCGGCAGGCCGTGGCGGCGGTGTCGAAATGCGCGCGGAAATTCGCCAAAGGGCCGAGGCCGCGTTTCACCCCGGCGGTTTCGTCGCAAACCAAACCGGCGGTGCGCCTGTTGAGCAAGAAAACGGAGCAAACGCAGATCAACCTCGGCATTCGCGCCTGTTCGCGCCATGACGAGCGGCGATTCGCGCTGCGTCTGCTCAACGCCATTTTGGGCGAGAACATGAGTTCGCGCCTTTTTCAAACCGTGCGCGAAGAACATGGGCTGGCCTATTCTATTTACAGTGCCAACAGCTTTTTTGATGATGCGGGCGACATCGTCATCGCCGCCGGCCTGGACACCGGCAGCGCGGAAAAAGCGCTCAAGCTCGTCCTGCGCGAAATGAAAACGCTGGCGTCGCAACTGGCCTCGCCGGCGGAACTGCGGCGCGCCCGCGACTACCTCATTGGCCAGCTCGATCTCAGCCTGGAGAACAGCGAAAACCAAATGATGTGGGCCGGCGAGCAATGGCTCAACTACGGCAAAATCAACCATCCCGACGAATTCAAGAAACGCCTCAGCGCCGTGGCGGCGCGGCAAGTGCGCGCGGCCGCGCGGGATTTTTTCCGTCCGGAACGCTACAGCCTGGCGCTGATCAGCCCAATGAAATCCGCCGCCCACTTGGAAAAGCTGCTGGTCCGTTGACATGCGCCCCATCCTGCAATCCACGCAAAGCGCGCACACGCCCGAATCGCTGGTGGAACAACTGGCGGGCGAGCGCGGCGTGGTCTTGCTGCGGAGCGGCCATTTTGATTCGCCGCAGGCGCGGTATTCGTTTGTGGCGGCGCGGCCGATGCTCATTTTCCGCTCGTTCGGTTCGCGCTGCGAATTGGAGGGCGCGGGCGGCGCGAGGTTCGGCAACCCGTGGCACGTCCTGGAGGAACTTATGGCGCGCTACGAATTGCTGGACGAAATCGACCTGCCCTTTCCGCTCGGCGGCTGTTTCGGCTACTGGGGATACGAACTGAAAAATTTCGTCGAACCGCGCCTGCCGCGGGCGGCTGTCAACGATTTGGAATTGCCGGATTGCCAGGCCGGCTTTTACGACAGCCTGATCGTCTTCGATCATCATCTTGACAAAACATGGATCGTTTCG
Source organism: Verrucomicrobiia bacterium (assembly GCA_036501625.1). Taxonomy (GTDB): domain Bacteria; phylum Verrucomicrobiota; class Verrucomicrobiia; order Limisphaerales; family Palsa-1400; genus Palsa-1400. The sequence continues at coordinate 8,848 of DASXZY010000001.1, read as the reverse complement.
ACTGGCTTGCAGGCCGACGGTTCGCGCGATGCCGCCAAGGCGCGGGCGCAATTTGATTTTTGGTCCGCCCAGATGGCCGCCGCGCCTGCCGCGACCGCGCCATGCGGGTCCAGGGCGCACTCGTTCCACTCGAACATGACGCGCGGCCAATTCACGTCGAGGGTGGAGCGCGCGCGCGAATACATCCGCGCGGGCGACATTTACCAGGCGAACCTTTCGCAGCGTTTGACGGCGCGGACGGAAGCGTCCGGGTGGGATTTTTTCCAGAGACTGTTCGGCGTTTCGCCGGCGCCGTTCGCGGCTTATTTGGATTGCGGGCCGTTCCAGGTCTGTTCGTCCTCGCCGGAGTTGTTCCTGCGGCTCAACGGCCCGCTCGCGCAAACGCGCCCCATCAAAGGCACGCGCCCGCGCGCCAAGGATCCCACGCGCGATGCGCAATTAACTTACGAATTGCAAACCAGCGCGAAAGACATGGCGGAATTGGTCATGATCACCGATTTGCTGCGCAACGATTTGGGCAAAGTGTGCGAATTTGGCTCAGTGCAGGTGCCTGAATTGGTGCGCTTGGAACGCTACCCGCACGTGCAGCATTTGGTCTCCACCGTGACGGGGCGGCTGCGGCCCGAGCAGACGCACTTCTCCGCGTTCGCGTCGTGTTTTCCCGGCGGCAGCGTCACGGGCGCGCCGAAAATCCGCGCGATGGAAATCATCGACGAATTGGAGCCGGTCACGCGCGGCCCTTATACCGGCGCAATCGGCTACCTCGGCTTCAACCGCGAAAGCCAGCTTAACGTCGCCATCCGCACCGCCGTGTGCCGCCAGGGTGAAATTCATTTCCACGTCGGCGCGGGCATCGTGGCGGATTCCGCGGCCGAGGCGGAATACGAGGAAACAATGGCCAAGGCCGGCGGTTTTTTTGCCGCGCTGGAGAGGCAGCCGGCAAAGGTCGCGTTCGCATGATCGTCTTTCTCAACGGAAAATTTGTGCCGGAAGAAAAGGCAGTGGTGTCGGTTTTCGACCGCGGTTTTCTTTTTGGCGACGGATTGTTTGAAGCCATGCTGGTGCGGCGCGGGGAGATTTTCCGCTGGCCTGATCATATGGAGCGGCTGCGACGCGGAATCGATTTTCTAAAACTTTCCGTCCCGTGGACGCTGGACGAGCTATTCCGTTTTTCAATGCAATTGATTGAACGCAACCGGATGCCCGATTGCCTGTTGCGGCTGAACATTTCCCGAGGCATCACCGCTCGCGGCTATTCTCCGAAAAATGCCCGAAACCCAGCCATCGTTTTGAGTCTCCACGCAGCCCCCGCGCTCGATGGTTTGCGCGCGCCGCCGCGCTGGCGCCTGGTCGTTTCGTCCTCGCGCTTGCCGGCCGATGATCCGCTCACGAATTTCAAAACCGCCAACAAACTGCCGCAAGTCATGGCGCGGGCGGATGCCGACGCGGCAGGGGCGCACGAGGCGATTCTGCTCAACGCGCGCGGTTTCATGGCGGAAGGCACGAGTTCCAATATTTTTTGGGTGCGGGACGGCGGCGTGTTCACGACTCCGCTGGCCAGCGGCGCGCTGCCCGGCGTGACCCGCGCCGCCCTCCACGAAATTTGCGTCAAGATGAACATTTCCTGCCGCGCCAAGAACGAGCGGCCCGCCGCTCTGCGCGACGCCCAGGGCATTTTTCTCACCAATACGTCGATGGGCGTGGTGGAAGTCGAATCGCTGGATGGCCGCAAGCTGCGCCGCTCGCCTCTGGTAAAAAAACTTTGGGCCGCCTATCGCGAACTGCTCTGACCGCTGAATTCCGCCAATTGCAGCGCCACCTTGTCAAGCGCGGCGCGGCCAATCGTTTCGCCGGGGTCGTTGTTGAGCATGAGGGAAAAGGCCAGTTTCTCGCCGCCTGCCGCCGTGACATAGCCGGAAAGCGAGTCCACTCCCTCCAGCGAACCGGTCTTGGCGCGGAGGTTGCCCGCCGCCACCGTCCCTTTGAATCGGTTGCGCAACGTGCCATCCACTCCTGCGATGGGCAGCGCGTCCACGAAGGAATTTCGCGTGCGATGCCGGTTCATGAAAACCAGCAATCGCACCGTGGCGTCCGGCGTGACCAGGCAGGCGCGGGAGAGGCCGGAGCCTTCATCCAATTGCGCTTCGCCGCGCGCGAGGCCGGCGGATTCCAGAAACTTTTGCATTTCCGCCAGCCCGGCGTGCTCGGTGTCGCGGCCGCTGGATGGAAATTGCGCGCCCACTTGCAGAAGCAGAAGTTGCGCGTACAGGTTCTCCGACGGCTTTAGCGTTTGTTTGACAATCTCGGCCAGGGGCCGGGATTCGACGGATGCGATTTCCACAAGGTTGGTCAAATTCACGGACGAGGCTTCGCGGCTCAACCAATCCTCCTCGCGCGTTTGCCCGGTGGCGGCCACCCCGCGCCGGGCCAATCCTTCCTTGAGCATTTCCACGAACCACAGGGCCGGCTTGGGCACGGAAACCGATTCGCCCTTCACGCTTGCACCGAGCGGCACATCTCCCCACACATACGCCTCGCTTTGGCCGAGGGGCCGGTAAATCCGAATATGCCCGCGTGCGCCAGCCGCCGCGGTGCGCGTCCGGTTGACAAAGGAAACGGCGCCTGTTTCGGGCATGGTCGCGATGACGCACGGATCGCCTTCGGCATGGCCCGGTTTGAAAACGAGGTCGATCACGTTGTCTTGGAAGGTCAGGGCCGAGGCGGGAGCGCCGTAATATTCCTGCAAGTCGCCCCAGGTCCAATGGCCGCCGAACGGAGGGCCGCGAAAATAGCTGGCATCCCCAATCAGCGCGCCGTCGATCTTCTTGACTCCAGCCGAGAGCAGCGCATCAAGGGCCGGTTGCATGGCCTTTTCGTAATCCCCGCCGTTGAATCGCGCCGAAAACGAAGGATCGCCGCGGCCATAGACGAGCAAATCGCCATGAACGATGCCCTCCGCGTCCGGCTTGGCCCCGGCATAAAAGGAGGACTTGATGCGATAATCCGGCCCCAACCGGTCCAAGGCCAGAGCGGCGGTATAAAGCTTGGCATTGGAGGCGGGATGCATCAGCTTCCCGGCATTGCGTTCAAAGAGCGTCACGCCGCTCTCAATCGCAACGACTTTGACGCCCCACTGCGCCCGCGCGAATTGCGGCTCGTCCAAAATCGCCGCCACGCGCGCTTGCAGTTCCGGCAGGCCGCCTTCTGCCGCGCAGCGGAAGGCGAGGGCCGCGCACAACAAGGCCAGGATGGCGCGCCGCTTCATTTCGCCGCTGATTGCAATTTTTGGATTTCATCGAACATCGCGGTGAAGCAATTCCACGAATTGGTCGCGCCCGGCTCGCTGGTGTAGTCAGAGCCAAGAAAACGGCCCGCGCCCGTCCACACGGTCTGCATGACGCCCGCGAATTTATCCTTCAATTCCCGCGGCGAGCGCTGCCGCCAATTCGCCATGTCGTCTGCCTGCCAGACCGCAAGCTTGGACGATTTCCAGGGGCAGGTGACGACGTGGAAGCCCTTCATGGCCAAGTAGGGCGCGGTCGGAACATCGTTTTCGTAATGCCAGTCGCACAGCATGACGTCCTTGGGGATCAAATCGACGGCGCGGGCGGTGCCGTTGGCGCTGGCTTCCCATTCGCCCAAGCCGCTGGCTTTGGCGTCAAGCAAACGATCGCACCAAATCCACAGATGCCGCCCCTTGGACTGCAAATGATCGCGCAGCGTCGTGACTTCGCCGGCAAAAAGTTCCGCCTTGTCCTTGCCGCCGCAACGCGGGCATTTAGATTCGCCGATGTAGAAAACTTCGTCCATGCCGGCATGAAAGGCATCCGTCTCGAACGCGTCGCAGATTTCATCAATCACCCCGAAGAGGACTTCATGCACCTTGGGATGGAGCGGGCAATAACTCTTGCAATAAAGGCGGTCCGCGTTGGGCCATTTGTAGTGCTCCGGCATCTTGACCCAGGGCGTCTCGTCGAATTCCGGGTATTGCTTGAGCAAACTGCCCAGAGTTTTTCCGAACGACTGGTGACCCAGGCAATTGATTTGCGGGATGAGATGAATATGGTCCTTCCGGCATTCCGCCACCATCTTCTTGACGTCCTCCAGCGAGAGCGCGCCGCCTTCGCTCAATTCCGGGTGGCTCTTGAACTGGTAATCATAATCGACGCGCAAGATGAGAGTATTAACGCCGCGCGGCGCCAATTCCTGGCCGATGAATTTGACAAACCGGTCCACCTCCGACGGACGCGGCGCGGAAATGCAAAACCCGCGCACCGGCATCAATTGATCCAAAGACTCCTCCGCCCGCGCGGCTGAAGCCCAAGCGCAAACCGCCATCAGAACGAGACAAAAATGCTTCATTGAATTTCCAGTGGATTGCGGCGGTAGTTGATGCCCAGAGCGTCCAGGCGGCGCTCGTCGATTTCCAAACGCTTGAGGAAATCATCGAAATTGCGCGCGTCTTTTGGCGACCACGTGACTTCCGCCAAGGCGCATTCGCGCGGGAAGATCATGTATTCAGCGTGGTGGAGATTCGGAATGAACTCCGTCCAAAGATTGCCTTGGGCGCCCAAAATATGATGCTGATATTCCGGCGCGAGTTTCGCCGGAATTGGGTCGAACGCGTAAATTTTAGCCAGGGGCAAAAAGCCGCCGATGGCGCGCGGCTCAGTCGAATGATTGCGCGATTGATAATGATCGAGGTAACAATCCGCTTCCGGCGTCATGACGACATCGTGGCCGGCTGTGGCGCCTTCAGTCGCGCCGCCGATCCAATCCATGAGCGTGGCATTTTGGGCCAGGCCGCCCTCGCGGATTTCGCTCCAGCCAATCAGCGAGCGCCCGCGGGAATTGATGAATTTTTCCATGCGCTGAATAAAGTAGCTCTCAAGCTGGCGATCATTTTGCAAATGCTCTGTTTCCTTGCGCGCCTGGCATTTCGGGCATTTGGCCCAGTTCGAGGTGGGCACTTCGTCTCCGCCCACGTGAATGTATTTGGCGGGAAAAAGCGCGAACACTTCCTTCAAGACATTTTCCAAGAAAACAAACGAGCCGTCATTGCCCGCGCAATACACGCCGGGGCTGGCGCCCTTGACGCGGTCCGTACTGTAAGGCCCGCCGAAACAACTAAATTGCGGATAAGCCGCCAGCGCGGCGGAAGAATGCCCCGGCATTTCGATTTCCGGCACAATCGTCACATGGCGCTCGGACGCGTAGCGAACGACTTCGCGAATGTCCTTCTGCGTGTAATAACCGCCGTAACGGCCATCCGGCCCATAGCACTCGCTGTCGTCGTGCTTGAGATTAAAACCGATGTTGGTGCGCCACGCGCCAACATCCGTCAGGCGCGGGTATTTTTTGATTTGGATGCGCCAGCCATCGTCATCGACCAGGTGCCAATGCAGCGTGTTGATTTTGTGCAGCGCCAGCGCGTCAAGAATCTTCTCGACTTCCGCCTTGGTGTAGAAATGGCGGCTGACATCCAGCAACATGCCGCGCCAGGCGAATCGCGGCTGGTCCCGGATTTCGACGCACGAAGCCGCCCACGTGACGCCGGAGACCGGCTTGGGCGAAAAGGCTTCCGGCGGCAGCAATTGCAGGAAAGTTTGGACGCCGTAAAACAAACCCGCCTCGGCCGGCGCGCGGACGACCACCGAGTCAGGCGTGACCGTCAACTCGTAACCTTCGGCGCCCAAGCTGGCGTCGCTGTCCTTGGTGGAGAGCAGAATGGCTCCGGGCGCGGCTTTCCCGCTCGACTTGACACGGAGCGGAAAACCCGTCGAGCCGCGCAACCGCTCCGCCAGATAGGCGCCGGTGGCCTTGGATTTCGATTCCACCAAAATTGGAGTATCGGCGGTCAGGGTGAAAACGCCGTCATGGACGGTCATTTTTTCGGGCGCGGGAATGATGGCCGGTTCAGCCGCGCGCGCGGCGGCTGCAAGGCAGGTTAGCGTCAATACAATAAACAATGGAGCTGTTTTCATAAATTCAAGCTTTGGGACGATCGAAGAAAGCCTCGATTTCCTCCAGCGTTTTCCCTTTTGTCTCCGGCAGGAAAAACGCGGCGGTGACAAAGTAAACGACCGTGCAGCCGGCAAAAAGGAAGAACATGGTCGAGACGCCATATTTGCCCACCACCGGCAGAAAGGCCGCCGCGATCGTAGCCGACACCGCCTGGTTGATGAGCAGCGCGATGCTCATGCCGTTGGAACGAATGCGCGTGGGCATCAATTCCGACAGCGCCAGCCAGACGCACACGCCCGGCCCGATGGCGAAAAAGGCCATGAAAACATAGACGCAAATCGCCACAGTCCATCCATGCTGGCTGCTCGGCACCGGGGTAATCAGGGCGTTGTCGATATGCAGCGGAGCGGTTCTGGCGGCGTCCAGATTGGCAAAAGGGTTGGCAAAGAACGCCTCCACTTTGGTGTGAGGCAGCGCGTCTCGCGTGATTTCAACCGGTTTGGCTCCCGAATCGTCTGAGCGGACTGCGGCGGTCACGGCCCTAAAATCGCCGTAAGAATAAACGATAATCATCGTGCTGGGAGCGCCGTTTGTGCTTCCGCCCGGCAGCAGGCGGGCGGCTGTGTCCGCATTGTAAGCCAGTTTGAAATCCTGGTTCGTCGTGACCATCGCTTGGGCCGCGGCCCGGCAATCGACGCGCTGGCTTTCGCTTTGCCGGGAAACAATGCCCGCGCATAGGAGCGAAACGATGATCCCGGCGCTGCCCAGGCTCAGCAGGAACTTGCGCCCGCGCCGGTCCACCAGCGCGACGGCCGCCATCGTGACGCCAAAATTCACAATGGTCAGAAAGACGCTCCCCAGATGCGCGTGGAAATCCGACAGCCCGCCTTGCAGAAAAATGGTCGTGCTGAACGGGATAATTGAATTGACGCCTGTGGCCTGGTTGCAGGCCAGGATGATGCAGGCCAGGACAAATGGAATGACATATTTCCGGTGCAGCAGCGATTCCCGCCCGGCCTCGCTTCCCGCCGCCGACTTTGCCTTTTCCGCCGCCGCCGTGGCGCGCATTTCCTTCAATTCCGTTTCCGCCTGCTCGATGCTTCGGGAGCGCAGCAATGCCACTCGAGCCGCTTCGATCCGGTTCCGGCGAAAAAGCCAGCGCGGCGATTCGGCCATGAAGAAAGTTCCCGCCACAAAAAGAACCCCCGGCGGCAGCGAAACCCAAAATATGCTTCGCCACGCGCGGTCTTCAAATGTCAGGAGCTTGGCCGCATCGCCCAATTTCGCCACTTCATCAACCCGGCCGCTGAAATAAAGCCCCACAAACGCCGCCGCCATGATGCCCAGCGTCAAAAGCCATTGGAAAATAGCCGTGCCTTTGCCGCGACTGGAGGCGTCCAGGCACTCCGCCAGATAAAGCGGTATGATGACGCCGATCAATCCGCCGCTAATGCCTTGCAATAATCGCCCGAACACCAGCGGCCAATAACCATGCGCCAGCGAAATCGTCGGGATGCTGACGACAAACAGCAAACCACTCAGGGTCATCATCCACTTGCGCCCGAACAAATCAGCCAGCACGCCGGCGAACAAAGTCGAAATGGCGCCGCCCAGCAAGACCGCCGCCGCGATGAAGGAAAGCTGACCCGCGCTCAGGCCGGAAGTCGCCGCCAAGTAAGGCAGCGCGCCCATGATAATCCCGACGTCCACGCCATAGAGCAGCCCGCCCAAACCGGCCACGAGCAGCAGCATTCGGTTATACCGGGCTTGGGCTGGAGGCAGGGGGGATGCCGCGGTCATGTGAGCGATTCGTTCATCGCCCATGCTTATTCCCGCCAGCCGCCGAGCGTCAATGCCAAAAAATTCACTATGCCAGCTTTGGGAAGAAACGAAGAGCCGTTTCGCAGGTCATGGCGCTCAATTCCTCCAGCGAACAATTCCTCACGCCGGCGGCCGCCTCCGCGATTTCTCTCACGTAGGCGGGCTCGCAGCGTTTTCCTCGATGAGGCACGGGCGCCAGGAATGGGCTGTCGGTTTCCAACATGAATTGGCCCGCCAGCGCTGCCGCGAGGGCCTCGCGCACGTTGGCGCCGTTTTTGAACGTGACAATGCCCGTGAAACTGACCAGGCATCCCGCCGCCAATACCCGCCGCATGGATTCCACGCTTTCGGAAAAACAATGAAACACCCCGCGCGTCCGCCCGGCATAGGGCGCCCATTGCGCCAGCGTGTCCTCGAATGAATCGCGCTGGTGTATGATGCAATTCAATCCCAGTTCAACCGCAACGTCCAATTGCTGCCGGAATATCTCCGCCTGCCGCATTTTGTAGAGCTCAAAATCCTCCTTCGCCCCCGCCGATTCGGGCCGGCGATGATAATCCAGCCCCGTTTCGCCGATGGCCACGACCTTCGGATGCCGCGCCAGCGCGCGCAAACCAGGCCCGACATCCATCGGCGCATCCATGACGTGCGTGGGATGCCACCCAACTGCGGCATAGACGCAAGGAAATTGTTCGGCAAGCTGGACCGCGCGGGTGCTGCTTTCCAGATCGGTGCCGATGGTGATGATTTTGACAATGCCGGCTTCGAGCGCCCGCTCGACGGCTTGCGGCAAATCCGCCGCGAAGCCCGGAAAACCCAGGTGCGCGTGTGTATCGTAAAATGCAGGCGTTTTCATGTTCGCCGTTCGATTATAGCAACCCTGCTGCCAAAGGCGACGTTCCATTTGGGCAACGGTTGGAATCGGGTGCGTTGCAAAAAAGTTACATAAGCTTTAGGCAGCGCGGGGCAGCGGCTGACTCCACAGATGATTCCAACCGCCCGCCGAGAGCAACGCGCAGCGCAGATGGAGCACGGCGGTGGCTCCCGCTTCGGTCCAAAACAT